>JBNKOE010000021.1:0-352067 GCA_050294475.1 Algibacter sp.
AGATGTTGTATACTACTCTAACGATATGGGTGCTTCATGGACAGCATCTGCTACCAATAAAGGAACAGCAGGAAGAGTGTCTGTTAGCGCAGACGGTGGAACTATCCTACACTGCCCATGGGGGTCTTCTACCACATGGTATACAACTAATGATGGGGCAAGTTGGTTAAGCTGTTCTGGGGTAACATTTAGTGATGCTATGCCAGCTGCAGATCAGGTAAATGCTAATTATTTATATATATATAATCCAACTAACGGACAGATGCTAGTAAGCTCCAATAAGGGTGCTAGTTTTTCAGCGGCAGGTACGCCAGGCGGAACAACAGCATTTCATCCCTGGAGTCCAACATTAATCCGAACAGTGCCTGGGTTTGAAGGGCATATATGGGTGCCTCTTGGCGGCAATGGATTGAAATATTCTACAGACCATGGATCTACTTATACGAACCTTTCTACTGTAACATACTGCAAATCAATTGGCATTGGAAAGGCAATGTCGGGAGCTAGTTATCCTACTGTTTTTATTTGGGGGACAGTGTCAGGGGTTACAGGTCTTTTCCGATCAACGGATCAAGGCGCTACATGGCTCAGGATAAATGATGATGCTCATGAGTTTGGAGGAGCACCATTCCTTATAGGGGATATGAATGTTGCAGGAAGAGTGTACCAAGCCCCAGGTGGTGCTCGAGGCTTAATTTATTGGGATCCTATTTCAAGCACCAACAACTATACGTTAACAACCGTTACAAATGGTTCTGGTACTATTAACTTAAATCCTGTTGGAGGCACGTATGCAGTTGGTACAGAGATTACGGTAACGGCTAACCCAGATTCAGGCTGGCAGTTTAGTGGTTGGAGCGGTGATTTGAGTGGGGCAACAAATCCAGCTATTATCACGATGGATAGCAACAAATCCATCACCGCTATCTTTACAAGCGGAGGAGGTGGAGCAAATGACTTACATGTAGAATCGATAATAACTAATACTCAAAATGCAGGAAAGGGCAAAAAGTATGGCATAGCCACGGTTACTATTCATAATGATTTGGGAGAAACTGTTAGTAATGCTACGGTTACTGGTACATTCTTTGGAAACTTCAATGAAACTGTTTCAGGAATTACAGGTTCAAGTGGTACAGTAACTTTAGTAACGAACGGAACAGCTAAGGGTAATGTTACTGTAGATTTTTGTGTAGATAATGTGACACATAGCTCATTAACGTACGCACCTGCACAAAATATTATTACTTGTACTGGTACTGGCGGTTCTTCAGCAAAGATGAATTCTGCTAAATTAGAAGCATCAATTGATACGGAAAAAATCTTGAGCGAGGTAGTTATTTATCCAAATCCATCACATGGAGGAGCGTTTCAGTTACATAATTCATGGAAGAATGAGAGGGTTAATATCTCAATTTTTGATATTCAGGGTAAACTGGTTTATAAACAATCTGAAATAGGACAGGAACAAATAGTAGTGAATTCAAAACTCATTAATGGATTTTATGTTGTTAAAATACAATCTGTAAAGGATACCATTACACGGAAATTAATAGTAAAATAAATAGATAAAATATAAATTTTGAGGGATTAATTCACTTAAAGGCAATAGGATTTTTGGGTCTGAACTTTGGTCTTCTAGAGAAAAGACATGATAACACTATAGCCGTAAAATATTTATTAACCAATTTTAAATTAAACCAAATCAAACTTAACTAAACTAAAAATTATGAAAAAAGTTAATTATTTTAAAGACACCTACAAGGAAAAGGTTCTTACCTTTCTCTGCTTATTTGCCTTGATCTTTTCGTTTCAGGGTTACAAGGTCGAGGCTCAGACGTATGAGTGGAATAATTTATCAATTGGCGGTGGCGGATTTGTGTCTGCAATAATCACTAGTAAAAAAGAGAAAAATCTGATATATGCTCGGACGGATGTCGGTGGGGCTTATCGATGGAATGCTTCTACTTCAACCTGGATTCCTTTGTTAGACTGGTGTTCGGATGATGAGCTGGGATATCAAGGTGTTGAAGCTTTGGCCATTGATCCTCAATCGCCCAAGAAACTTTATATGCTAGTAGGAACGTCTTATTTCAATAATGGGAAAACAGCCATTCTTCGTTCGGACGATTATGGTAATACCTTTACCGTAATAGATGTAACCAGCCAGTTCAAGGCTCATGGCAATGGCATGGGGCGGCAAGCCGGCGAAAGACTTGCTGTGGATCCTAATAACGGCAACATTTTATACTGTGGTACTCGAGAAAATGGGTTGTTTAAAAGTACCGATGCAGGTTCTACATGGAGTAGGCTGAATTCACTTGATGTAAAAACTACTACGAATGGAAATGGAATATGCTTTGTAGTTTTAGACGGAAGTAGCGTTTCAAACGGAGCTACCCAACGGTTGATTGTTGGAGTTTCTCGTAGTGGAAGTACAAATCTTTACCGAAGTGATGATGGAGGTGTGTCTTTTAATGCTGTATCGGGTGCTACCACTGACTATATGCCACACAGGGCAGCTTTAGCAAGCGATGGAGATCTGTATGTCACCTATGGTAATGGTTGCGGTCCTAATACCTCGAAGACAGAAGCTATGGATAAAGGTCAGATATGGAAATACAAAATTTCTAATGGTGCGCTGACTGATGTTACACCTTCAAATTTTGGTAGGGCATTTGGAGGCATCTCAGTAGACCCTAATAATCCAGAAAGGTTAGTAGCTTGTTCCATCAATGCGTATTGGACTCAATATCATAATAAAAACATAACAGATGTAAATAAAAATAGTGTATATGGTGACCGGATATTTCTTAGTACTAACGGAGGTTCTAGTTGGGTTGATGTGGTAGATCGGGGGTTTACCTTGGATACAGATGGAGTAACCTGGATTTACGGACATAGCATCCATTGGGCTGGTTCGATAGAATTCGATCCCTTTAATACAGAAAGAGTTTTGATTACTTCGGGTAATGGCCTTTTTGTAAATGATAAAATTAGCTCTAGCGACACGTGGCGATTTATGGTGAAGGGGCTTGAAGAGACTGTGGCATATGATTTGGTGAGTATACCTAATGGACCAGTAATTTCTGTTATAGGCGATTATGATGGTTTCAGGCATACCGATAATACCAAATATGGGCCAATCCATAATCCGCAAATGGGAACTACCACGGGGCTGACAGTAGCCGCTAAAGACACAAAAAAAATGTTTCGGGTAGGAGCCAAAATGTACTATTCTACTGATATGGGCGTTTCCTGGGCTCAAAGTAGCATGAATGGAACCAAAGGTAAAGTGGCTTTGTCAGCCGACGGCAAAACTGTTCTGCATTCGCCAGAAAAATCTTCCGATACTTATCGGTCAACAGATAATGGGGCTTCGTGGTCTAAAGTAAGCGGTTTAAGTTTTAATGAAGCAAGACCTGTTGGCGACCCTGTCAACTCCACTAAGTTTTATGCTTACAATTCAAAAGATGGAGCCGTAATGGTAAGTGCTAATAGTGGATCTTCATTTTCTAAGCAGGGTACAGTATCAAGCTATGGATCAAAAAATATTGGTATTGTGCCAGGTAGAGAAGGAGACCTTTGGATACCGCTATATAACAATGGTTTGACGAGATCTACCGATTCAGGGAAAACATTTTCTACCATAAGTGGTATTAGCAAATGTGGAGCCGTTGGTTTTGGGAAAGCTGCTTCTGGGGCAAATTATCCCACAATTTTCATTTGGGGTACTATAAACAATGTTGAAGGTATTTACCGCTCTACAGATCAGGGAGCTTCATGGGTGCGTGTAAATGACGCTGCACACGAATATGGCGGGCCAGCTAACGGACAATTTGTGCGTGGAGACATGAATGTTTTTGGGAGAGTATATATGAGTACAGCAGGTCGTGGTATCGTATATGGAACTCCTGCTACCTGCACGCCTTCTACCATCACCCCATACGTAAAGATTAATAGTGATAACTGGCAGCAAACAGCCAACGCTTCTGTGACCGCAGGTGGTAGTGTTAAGTTTGGCCCTCAACCTACTAAAGGAGGATCATGGAGTTGGAGCGGACCTAATAGTTTTAGTGCTACTACACGAGAAGTTACTATTTCTAATATACAGACTAATCAGGCTGGCGACTATATTGCTACATACACCAATGACGGAGGATGTAAAAGCTCTCAAACATTTACAGTGACTGTAAAAGCTTCCACTGGTACCATTTTGAGAGAATATTGGACAGGCATAAGCGGAACAAGTATTAGCAACCTAACTTCCAATGCCAATTACCCTAATAATTCGTCAGGGAATGGACAGCTTACCAGTTTGGAAGGACCAACGAATTGGGCCGACAATTATGGAACAAGAATACGCGGCTACATCCACCCAACCACCAGCGGCAGTTATACATTTTGGCTAGCTGGTGATGATAGCACCGAATTGTACCTGAGTACCGATGCCAATCCTGCGAATGCTACACGCATCGCTTATGTTAATGGCTGGACTAATTCTAGGGAGTGGAGTAAATACACTACACAGAAGTCTGCGTCAGTAAATCTTACTGCTGGGAAGAAATATTATGTAGAAGTGCTTCACAAAGAAGGTAAAGGCGGAGATAACGTGGCGGTAGCTTGGGAAGGTCCTGGCATTAAACAGCAGGTAATTGGAGGAAGCTTTCTTTCGCCTTACACTCCTGGATCAATCGTGGTACGAGCCAAAGGAATCAAGGGAGATGAAACCATCGATTTGAGGGTAGATGGCAATACGGTGGGTACTTGGACACTTACTACATCTTTTGCAGATTACAAGGCATCGGCAAGTGGAGTGGTAGAGGTTCATTTTACTAACGACGGTAGTGGCAGGGATGTACAGATTGACTACGTAAACATAGGAGGAGTTACTTATCAGTCAGAAAATCAATCTACCAATACGGG
Organism: Algibacter sp.; assembly: GCA_050294475.1. GTDB lineage: Bacteria > Bacteroidota > Bacteroidia > Flavobacteriales > Flavobacteriaceae > Thalassobellus. The sequence continues at coordinate 4,927 of JBNKOE010000021.1, forward strand.
TGTATGGCAGGACAATAGTTGTGGAGGCTCTAATAGCGAGTGGCTAAACTGTAGTGGATATATTCGTTATGCAACGGCAGGAAGTTCTTCAGCAAAGAAAACCTTGGCAAAATCTGAAACATCAATTGATACTGAAGAGACCTTTAGTGATGTATTCATTTATCCGAATCCATCTAAAGATGGTAGCTTCCAATTGCATAATCCATGGAAAGGAAAGCAAGTAAGTATTGTGATCTTTGATATTCGAGGTAAATTGGTTTATCAGCAGTTTGATAATGCTAAAGAACAACTGGTAGTAAATTCAAAGCTTAACAACGGATTTTATGTGGTTAAAGTACAATCTGAAAAGGGTATTATTACACGAAAATTAATAGTAAAATAAATTGATTTAAATATATATATATAATAAATTTGAAGAATCAATTCATTTAAAAGAAAGAGTAAAATGTGTTACGAACTTTCTTACTGTAATTTAGGAAAAGTTGGTTCGTCACAGCCAAAATCAATAAATTAACAATTTTTGATAGATTATAATTAGTTTAAGGATTCTTGTTTGTTTAATAGCAAGCAGGAATCCTTTATTTAAATTTTAAGCATAGAAAGTGTAGTCTTTTAGAGTATGTTTTTGTGACCAAAAAGTAAATGTAGTATGATGAAACGATTTTTAATTTTGTTCTTGTTAATATCATTAGGTATTCAGGCACAAGATGCTCCAGATTTTTTTCCAAAAGAAAATTTAATGTCCATGGGTATTTATTATTATCCTGAACATTGGGATAAAAGTGAATGGGAACGAGATATTAAAAATATTTCTGAAATAGGTTTTGAGTTTATCCATATAGCTGAATTTGCATGGATTGACATGGAACCTCAGGAAGGGGTATATAAATTTGAATGGCTTGATACGGTTATAGACCTTGCAGCTAAATATAAGTTAAAAGTCATTTTAGGAACACCTACTGCTATTTCTCCAGTATGGATGGGGATTAAATACCCAGAAATTTATTTGATGGGATCTAATTATAAAAGAGGAGAACATGGTACTAGAGCATTACAGTCATTAAGCAACCCTGTTTGGAGAAGTTTTGCTAAAAAAATCATTATAAAAATGGGGGAACGCTATGGGAATAACCCAAATGTAATGGGGTGGCAATTGGACAATGAGCCTGAGGCTAAAGAAGACTACAGTCCGTCCTCCCAAGAGGCTTTTAGAACGTGGTTAAAAAACAAATACAAAAATATAGATGCTCTCAATAATGCTTGGGGCACAGAATTTTGGAATCAAGTATATAGTGATTTCAACCAAATTAAAATCCATAATGCAGATCATGTTGGTTGGTGGGGTACCAATCCACATGCTTTATTAGATTTTAAACGTTATACAGCAGATACACAAGCAGAATTTTTAGATTATCAAGCAAGTATTCTTCGTCCTATAATTTCTAAAAAACAGTTTGTTACAACTAATTATACAGCTACTACACCTAATGCAGATCCTAGAAGAACAAAAAAATTAGATTTCAATTCTTTCACTAGCTATTTGAATAAAGGGTATTCTAATATTGGAGATAAGGGATTTCGTTTGGGAGACCCAAAAGAGCTTTCTTTTGCTCTAGACTTTTTTAAAACTAAGAATGCTATTTCGGGGGTAATGGAACTTCAACCTGGGCCTACCAACTGGGGAAATGTAAATCCGTTATTACAACCAGGGGCATTGCGTATGTGGTTATACCATTGTTTTGCCGAAGATATGTCGTTTGCGTGTTCTTACCGTTATCGACAAATTAATTATGGGGCAGAGCAATATCATAGTGGTATTACAACGCTTGATGGTGTAACATTATCTCAAGGAGGTAAAGATTACAAGCAGGCAATAGGAGAAATGAAGCAGTTGCGAAAAGCTTATAACTTTAAAGCGAAAGAGCCCAAAGCAATTGAGGCACGTAAAACGGCTTTATTGTGGAATTATGACAATGCTTGGAGTATGGGCAGGCAAGGGCAAACAAGCCAATGGAATACATTGCAGTATTTCCAAAAATATTTAGAGATAATAAAATCGTTTGGAGCACCAACCGATATTGTTTATGAAAATGATGATTTAAATGATTACAAAGTAGTTATAGCTCCTGCTTTTGAACAGGTTGATGATGTTACTATTACTAAATGGATGGATTACGTGAAGCAAGGCGGTAATCTTGTGTTGACAGTAAGAACAGGCGTAAAAGACAAAAATGGTCATTTATATCATTCTGGTTGGGGAGAAAAAATATATCCGCTGATTGATGCTAAAATCGATTATTTCGATCAATTGTTGCCATATATGAAAGGCACAATTAAAAGTAATGATAAAGAATATTACTGGAATAATTGGGCCGATTTGCTGAATGCGAATAAGGCTGAAAATGTTTTGGCTACTTATACTAACCAATTTTATGCAGGAAAATCGGCAGTGGTAACGAATAACATAGGAAAAGGAACGGTGACTTATATTGGCGTAGATACAGATGATGCCCAGCTTGAAAAAGATATTTTAAAAGGGGTTTACAACAACGCACAGATTTTTATAGAAGATTACCCAGAAGGGGTTTACGTGAATTGGCGTGATGGCTTTTGGGTGGCGGTAAACTATTCATCAAAAGATTATAGTTTAGACATACCAAAAAGTGCCAATATATTGATAGGTTCTGAAACATTGTCACCTGGTGGCGTAACCGTATGGAAGGAATAATCTACAAAAATGATTGCACAGATTTTAAACTTGAAAAAGTACAATAAATTCTTTGTAATTAAGATTGAAACAAAATAGTAATGGAAGCGTAAAGGCTTCAAAATAATATAATTGATAAAATAATAATAATGAGAAAAATTTTAACACTTCTTGCCCTTGTAGTTAGCATATATGCAAATGCTAATGTAGAATTACCGCTATTGTTTAATGATGGTATGGTTTTGCAACGAAACAAACCTATTCCTGTTTGGGGTTGGGCAAAAGCCAATGAAAGGATTGAAGTTCATTTTAAGGGGCAGGTTGTAAAAACAAAAGCGGATAGAAAAGGAAAATGGTCTGTTCGTTTAAAACCAGAAATTGCAGGAGGTCCATATGAATTAATCATAAAAGGTAAAAATACGATTACCATAAAAGATGTTTTAGTAGGTGAGGTATGGTTATGTAGTGGACAATCTAATATGGAATTTTCAGTGAGTCAGGCCGTGAATGCTGAACAAGAAATTAAGAATTCTAATTATCCTATGATTCGTCAGTTTTTGGTAGAAAAGGAGATGAGTTCTACACCTAAAGAAAAATTGAAATCTGGAAAATGGCAGGCATCTAGTCCTGCTACAGTAAGCAATTTTACTGCTGTAGGTTATTTTTGTGCTATAAAATTATATGAAGAATTAAAAGTTCCTGTTGGTATTATAAATGCTTCTTGGGGAGGTACGTGTGTTGAAACATGGACTAGCAGAGAGGGGTTTGAAAATAGTGATGAGTTCAAGGATATGATTTCAAAATATACAAAAATAGATATGAATTCGCTTGCTGAAAAGCAAAAAAAGACTATTCTAGATAAGATAGAAAGCATCCAAGGTTCAAAACCAAGCCTTGATAAGGAATCTTCTTTTAAAGATATTGCTTTTGATGATTCCAACTGGCCTGAAATGCAAGCCCCAAAATTGTGGGAACACCAACAATTTCCCAATTTAGATGGTGTGGTTTGGATGCGAAAGTCGATTGTTGTTTCAAAAGAAGACGCTGGTAAAGAAGCCACCTTGGAATTGGCAAAAATTGACGATGATGATGTTACTTATATAAATGGTGTTGAGGTAGGTACAACTATTGGCTATAATAAAAAACGGGTTTATAATGTTCCTGCTGGAGTTTTAAAAGAAGGCAGCAATAGTATTGCTGTTAGGATTATCGATTATACTGGCGGAGGTGGTATCTGGGGAGATGAAACAGATTTGAAACTCACTTGTGGTAGTACTGTTATTCCTTTAAATGGAGCATGGAAGTTTCAAGTTGTTGATGTAAATATAGGAATGTCTCCAAATAGCTACCCGAGTTTATTGTTCAATACCATGATTAATCCATTAATTCCTTATGCAATCCAAGGTGTGTTATGGTATCAAGGAGAAGCCAATGTAACTCGTGCAGAACAATACAAAAAAGCTTTCCCTACGATGATTGCTGATTGGAGGGCAAAATGGCATCAAGGCGATTTTCCATTTTACTTTGTGCAATTATCATCTTTTGATGAGTTTGGTGGTAATAGTAAGGTAGGTAGTAATTGGGCAGAGTTAAGAGAAGCTCAGAGTTACACGTTGGAAACTGTGAAAAATACAGGTATGGCTGTGACTACAGATATAGGAAACGCTCTAGATATACATCCAAAAAACAAACAAGATGTTGGTAAACGATTGGCTGCTATTGCTTTAAATAATGTTTATCATAAGGATGTGATTTTTAATGGACCAACTTATAAATCGATGACTATAGATGGTAATAAAATCATCTTGACATTTGATAACATAGGTAGTGGATTGATGACGCCTAATAAATATGGATATCTTGAGGGATTTGAAATTGCAGGTTCAAACAAAAAATTTCATTATGCCAAGGCTTATATTGATGGAGATAAAGTGGTGGTTTACAATGTTGATGTAGAAAACCCAGTAGCTGTTCATTATGGATGGGCTGATGATGCTGGTGACTGTAATCTTTATAATGACGAAAATTTCCCTGCTTCTCCATTTAGAACTGATAATTGGAGTGTGATAACAGCAGGAGTAAAGTATACGTTTGATAATTGATTTTTAGTGAAATTTTATTTCAGAATATTAAAAATAAATAAAAGTAATGTTTAGAGTTAAAAGAGGGTTTTTAAAATTTTTAGTTGTCTTTTTTATTTCAATTATTAGTGTGCAATCTCAGGAAAAGGGTACGTTAGTAACAATAAAAGCAGATGAAAACGCTCCAATAATAAATAGAAATATTTATGGTCATTTTGCAGAACATTTAGGAAGATGTATTTATGATGGTTTTTTTGTTGGAGATACATCAAAAATACCAAATACAAATGGTGTTCGTAACGATATAGTTAAAGCCTTGAAAAACTTAAAAATCCCTAATTTAAGATGGCCTGGAGGCTGCTTTGCTGATACGTATCATTGGAAAGATGGTATTGGTCCAAAAGAGGAAAGGCCAACCATTGTAAACCAATGGTGGGGTGGTGTAACCGAAGACAACAGTTTTGGTACTCACGATTTCTTGAATATGTGTGAATTATTGGGGGCAGAGCCATATCTTTCTGGTAACGTAGGAAGTGGTACGGTTCAAGAACTAGCAGATTGGGTTCAATATACTAATTTTGAAGGTAAGAGCCCGATGAGTGATTTGCGAAGAAAAAATGGTAGAGAAAAACCTTGGAACGTAAAATATTGGGGTGTAGGTAATGAAGCTTGGGGATGTGGAGGTAATATGTCCGCAGATTATTATGCTAATGAATATAGAAAGTACGCTACCTTTATGAAAGGTTCAAATGGGTTTATGCGTATCGCGTCTGGAGCAGCTAGTGATGATTATAACTGGACAGAAACACTTATGAAAAATATTCCAGGAAGTTTGTTAGGAGGTATTGCTTTACACCATTATGCGGTAATTAGTTGGGCTGATAAAGGAGATGCTGTAAACTATACGGAAGATCAGTATTTTAAAACTATGACCGAAGCTTTAAAAATGGAGGAATTGGTAACCAAGCATTCGGCTATTATGGATAAATATGACCCTGAGAATAAAATAGATTTGATTGTAGATGAATGGGGAGGTTGGTATGATACTCAAGAAGGGGAAGCCTCGCTTTATCAACAAAATACCATGAGAGATGCTGTTTTAGCAGGAGCAACGCTGAATATTTTTAACAATCATGCCGATAGGGTTCGTATGGCTAACTTAGCGCAATGTGTTAATGTTTTACAAGCAGTGATTCTTACGAATAAAGCTAAAATGATTTTAACTCCTACATATTATGTTATGGAAATGTATAAGGTGCATCAAGATGCTAAGTTAATTCCAATTACGTTTGAATCTCCTTTATATCATTTTAAAGGAGAATCTCTTCCTGCTTTGTCTGTTTCTGCTTCGAAAGATAGTAACGGATTGGTTCATGTTTCGATGGTTAATGTAGATTCCAAAAAAGAAAATAACATTGAAATAAACTTAGAAGAACTTGGAGTTAAAAATGTGTCGGGAAAAATTATTACCTCTAAAAAACTACAAGACTATAACTCGTTTGATAATCCAACAAAAATACAATCTGTAGAGTATAAAGATTTTAAAATTAAAAAAGGAAAGCTTACGGTAATCATCCCTCCGTTCTCAGTTATTATGTTAGAGGGGAAATAAATAGAAAAATTTGCAAAGAAATTCTATACTTTCATCATTTAAATACGAATGATAGTATTTCAAGAATCAATAAAAAATCCATACTTAGTGATAAGTATGGATTTTTTTGTACTAATTCGGGTTTGAATTGATAAATGAATTTAAGATTTAAAAAGGATTTAATATGCCTTTTATAGTAATGGTAAGGTGGATATATATACGTATTATGAATATTTTGATGGTAAGTTAAAAAAGAATGTGTTTGTAAAATGAGTAGTACCAAATCGAAAATAAGTATTGGAGTGATTCAATTAAGCCAATGTTTTCATGAAGGGCTATGTACGAAACAATTATTTCAAATTCAGGTTATTAACTTATATTTTTTTAACAAAATCAATAAGTGTTAAATAATATCTTTAAATTTGAAATATTGAAATCTATTTTAAAAAGTCAAGATGACTTCTATATAAGCCAATGTTTAAAGACATTATTGTACTAATAAAAATTGTTTTTTTTCTTTTTTATATTCAGGTTTTTAGCCAAAATACAGAAGATTTAAAACTTTGGTACAACACCCCTTCAGGTGATGTGTGGGAAAATGCATTGCCTATTGGTAATGGGTTTCAAGCAGCTATGGTTTATGGAAATGTAGAAAAAGATATTTTTCAGCTAAATGAACATACGGTTTGGAGTGGGAGCCCAAACAGAAATGATAACCCCGACGCTTTAAAAGCGTTACCAGAAGTTAGAAAACTTATTTTTAATGGCGAATATAAAGCGGCCGAGGACATGGCTAACGCCAAAATAATTACCAAAAAATCCCACGGTCAAATGTTCCAGCCCGTTGGCAATCTTGAACTTAGTTTTGAGAGACATGATAATTATTCCGATTATTACCGAGAACTTGACATAGAAAAAGCTATTGCTAAAACTACTTATGTCGTAGATGGCGTAAAATATACTCGTGAGGCCTTTACTTCGTTTCCAGATAGGGTTATGGTAGTTCGTCTTTCGGCTGACAAATCGAATAAAATCTCATTTTCTGCACAGTTAACCACACCACATGAAAAACAGGAAATTAAAATCAACTCAAATGATGAAATTTCACTTTGGGGCAAAACCAGTAACCACGAGGGCGTAGAGGGAAAGGTTGAATTTAATGCCTTGGCAAGAATTAAAGAAAATGGTGGTAATTTAATTCAAAATGGTAATTCTATAGTGGTTGAAAACGCAAATTCTGTAGTGATATTTGTTTCAATTGCGACCAATTTCAATAGCTATAACGATTTGAGTGGTAACGAATATCAACGTGCCAAAAACTACATGGATAAAGCTTTTAATAAAAGTTTTGATGATATGAAAGCTGCTCATATAGCTGCGTATCAAAAATATTTTAATCGTGTAAAACTAGACTTGGGAACTACTGAAGCTAGTAAATTGCCAACCAATGAAAGACTGGGAAATTTTAGAAATATATCAGATCCTTCTTTTGTAACATTATACTATCAGTACGGTAGATATCTTTTAATTTCTTCATCACAACCAGGAGGTCAACCAGCAAATCTTCAAGGCATTTGGAATGGTAATATGATGCCAGCCTGGGATAGTAAATATACCATCAATATTAATACAGAAATGAACTATTGGCCTGCAGAGAAAACAAATCTCTCTGAAATGCACGAGCCTCTTTTAGAAATGATCATGGAACTTTCTGAAACTGGAAAGGAAACGGCAAAAGTTATGTATGGTGCCGATGGTTGGATAGTACACCATAATACTGATATCTGGAGAATAAATGGACCTGTTGATGGTTCCTTTTGGGGCATTTGGAATGGTGGCGGTGGCTGGTTAAGTCAACATTTATGGGAACATTATTTATATACAGGAGATAAAACGTATTTAGAGTCTGTCTATCCAGCCATAAAAGGAGTTGCTCAATTTTACGCTCATTTTTTAGTAGAACATCCAAAATATAAATGGTTGGTAGTTGCCCCTGGAAATTCACCAGAAAACGCTCCTGAAGAGCATCAAAGAGCATCAATAACTGCTGGATCGACCATGGATAATCAATTGGTGTTTGATGTTTTTAACACAACTATTAACGCTGCTAAAGCACTTGGCGAAGACAAAGATTTAATCGAGAAACTAGAAGGCTTGAAAAAAAGATTACCTCCAATGCAAATTGGCAAACACAATCAATTGCAAGAATGGTTGGATGATGTTGATAGCCCAACGGATAATCACCGTCACATTTCTCATTTATACGGATTATATCCATCAAACCAAATTTCACCATATAGAAACCCAAAACTTTTCGCAGCAGCAAAAAATACTTTGTTACAGAGAGGCGATGTGTCTACTGGTTGGAGTATGGGCTGGAAAGTCAATTGGTGGGCAAAAATGCAAGATGGCAATCATGCTTATAAATTAATCCAAAATCAATTAATGCCACTTGGTACGGTTCGTGTCGGTGGTGGTACGTACAATAATCTTTTTGATGCGCATCCACCTTTTCAAATAGATGGTAATTTTGGATGTACTTCGGGGATTACAGAAATGTTGATGCAAAGTAATGATGGCTCAGTACATTTAATACCAGCTTTACCAGATAATTTTAAAGATGGCATGGTTAGTGGATTGAAAACAAGAGGAGGATTTACAATTAATAACATGACTTGGGAAAACGGGGAATTAATTTCAGTAAAAATTACATCAACTTTAGGAGGTAATCTTCGTTTAAGAACCCCTAATGAAATGAAATTTAAATCTGGAAAAAAACTTAAAATAGCCTCTGGAGAAAATCCGAATAATTTTTTCAAAGTGAGTAAGATTAAAGAACCTATAATATCAGAAGCATCTGATATTCAGCCATTACAATTAAAACAAACATTTTTGTATGATATGCCAACTCAAAAAGGTAAATCATATATATTTGTTATGAAATAGAGAATAATAGATTAAAAATTAAATTAAAAACATAATTATATGAGCTTTCAATATTTTAAAACGTCTATTTCCTTTCTATTTAAAAATTCAATCTATTTGTTTTTTTTACTTATTTCTTATACTGGGTTTGCTCAAATGCAAACTTTTAAATTACAAGAAGTAAGACTTACAGAAGGGCCTTTTAAAAATGCTCAAGATGTTGATATGCAATACATTCTTGATTTAGAACCTGATCGCCTTTTAGCTCCATATTTAATCGATGCTGGATTCACACCAAAAGAAGACCGTTATGGCAATTGGGAAAGTATAGGGTTGGACGGACACATAGCAGGGCATTATTTATCAGCTTTGGCTATGCTATATGCTTCTACAGATAATGAAGAGCTTAAAACACGTTTGGATTACATGCTATCAGAATTGGAACGTTGCCAAAACAAAAATGGTAATGGTTATGTTGGTGGCATTCCGCAAGGAAAAATATTTTGGGAACGCATTCACAAAGGTGATATAGATGGTAGTGGTTTTGGTTTAAATAATACTTGGGTTCCTCTTTATAATATCCATAAATTATTTGCAGGGTTAATTGATGCTTATCGTTTTACTGGTAGTGAAAAAGCTAAAATTATAGTCATGAAATTAGGCGATTGGTTTATTGATTTGATTGAACCATTATCTGAAGAACAAATACAAAATATTTTAAGAACAGAGCACGGCGGTATTACAGAATCTTTTGCTGATTTATATACGATTACAACGGATGAAAAATACCTAAAAACGGCTAAAAAACTAACTCATAAAAATTTCTTAGAGCCTTTATTACATCAAGAAGATAAGTTAACAGGAATGCATGCAAACACTCAAATACCTAAAATTATTGGTTACAAAAAAGTAGCAGAGTTAACGGATAATGAAGAACTATCGGAAGCGGTCAAGTTTTTTTGGAGAGATGTAGCTCAAACTAGAAGTGTTGCTTTTGGAGGCAACAGTGTGGCAGAACATTTTAATCCTGTTGATGATTTTAGTGGTATGATAAAATCAAATCAAGGACCAGAAACTTGTAACTCTTACAATATGGTAAGGTTAAGTAAAGCATTATTTCTTGATAATAATGATGTTAGTTATTTAGACTTTTATGAGCGTACACTTTACAATCATATTTTATCAAGTCAGCATCCAGAAAAAGGTGGTTTTGTGTATTTCACGCCCATTCGTCCTAACCATTACAGAGTATATTCACAACCAGATACTAGTATGTGGTGTTGTGTGGGGTCTGGTTTAGAAAACCACACTAAATATGGAGAATTAATTTATAGCCATAACGAAAATGATGTATTTGTGAATTTGTTTATTCCTTCTACTTTAAATTGGAAAGAAAAAGGAGTTTTTTTAACTCAAAAGACAACGTTTCCATATAAAAATGAATCAGAAATAATTTTAAAACTTAAAAAGAAACAAAAATTTTCAGTGAATATTCGTCAGCCTAAATGGGCGGAAAATTTTGAAATTTTAGTCAATGGAAGCATTCAAAAAATACAAGAAAAGCCATCTAGTTATATAGCTATAAATAGAAAATGGAAATCTGGTGATAAAATAACTGTTCGATTTAAAACCTCAACACATTTAGAAAATCTACCCGATGGATCTAATTGGGTTGCTTATGTTGATGGACCTATCGTTTTAGCTGCCAAAACCTCAACAGAAGATTTAGATGGGTTATTTGCAGATGATAGCCGTATGGGGCATGCTACACATGGTAGATACTTTCCATTAAATGAAGCTTACGCCTTAGTTGGTGATAAAGATAGCTACCTTTCTAAACCAAAAGATTTAGGAAAACTTCATTTTAGTTTAGATTCTTTAGAACTTCAGCCATTTTTTGAAGTGCACGATGCACGTTACCAAATGTATTTTCAAACATATAGCAATGAGGAGTATAAAGAAAAACAAGCTATACTTAAGCAGCAAGAAATGGCAGCTGCAGTTCTTGAAGCAAAAACAATTGATAAAGTAAACTGTGGTGAACAACAACCAGAAGTCGGTCATTTATATAAAGGAGAAAAAAGCAACTCTGGCTATAGTGATGATAAATTTTGGAGAAGTACTCGTGGCTATATGTCTTACCAACTATCTAATAAAAATTTAGAAGGTAAATTTTTGGATATTATAGCATTAGACGAATTAAAATTAGATGCTATTGAAATTTCTATTAATGAAAAACCAACTGAAATTATTTCAACAGAAAACAAAATTATTAGAATAAAATTAAGCGATGAAGAGCTTGTGAACGTAAAAATCATTTCTAACAATGGAAGACCAACCCCTAGATTTTACGAATTAAGAATTTTGAAAAACTAATGAATAAAACAGGTTAGCTTTAGTATTAGCTATCTTAACCATAGGAATCAATTTAACCAATGCCTATGCCTAGAAGGACAAAAAAAATAGTTCATACCTTTTTGATTTATTTTGAAGATATTAATTATACAGTCGATGGTGGATTGTATGCCATAATGGTTCAAAAAAAGTTCCTTTGAGTATTCCAATTGACAACACGCAATGGCCCATTTATCTCTTTGGAGTTCGTAAAACAGGTGTTTTCTTATGGGTATTTAAATATAGAGACTAATAATCCACATTTGCAGTATTAGATATTACAATTTATATGCTAGAAAGAATAGACCTATTTTTCTTTTACCTATAATTTTGTTTTTGATATTATTAATTTTGATATCCTATTTAGGTATAAATAGTGGTGTGCATTTACACGTAAAGTTTTATGGAAAATGGACAGAAGTACTTACCTCAGATTTTAATTACAAGGAAAAAGTTGTCTATACCGTATAACCTATATGCTGTTAATGCTTTTGTATATATCTAACAACTTGTATACAAGTTGTTAAGATGTGTCATTACAGGGGTTGTAGGTGAATTGCATATCGGGTTTAAGGACACATTTACATCCCTAATACAATACATTCCTATCACCCTTAATTAGATTTAAAAGGTATATTTGGTATTGTAACTGAAATAAAAAACTTAAGCTGAAACATATTCTTTAAGACACTTGTTGTTTATAGCTGAATCTATATTATGCTTTATAAAAATAATAAAGCATAATTTCGTTACCGTCCCAATAATATAAAGAATAAGTATCTACTTTTGTTTGAGTTGGTTTAGCACTTTCAAAAGAATACATTTTTTATGTGTTTTTTTGAAAAAATAAATCATTTTATTAGCTTGTCGTGGATCATAACAAAAGGTTTAAATATTTACTTAGAAATGATGCAAACTATAATTTATAAAAAAACGAAAAACAATAATTAAACAAAACTTATTGTAAGTTGTTTGATTTTTATATATGGGTTTGTTCTTAAAATGTACAGGAATTGTTTGTAGGTACCAATTACCATCCACATGATGATAAAAAACACTGAAAAAGAAATAATTAAAATCAAAGATTATTCAATATTTTGGTCTTTCAAAAGAGTTGATACAAACTATTTTAAATATGAATAAAAATAAAAGTTTGCTTTATGTAACTATAATGTTTTGGATGATTGCTATCCAAAGTATTATAGGGCAGTCTTCATATATTTTCCACCATTTAAATACAAATGATGGTTTATCAAATTCCAATATAAGATCGATGCTAAGGGATGAGTATGGTTTTCTTTGGGTTGGTACAGAATCTGGTTTGAATAGATATGATGGATATGGCTTCAAAGTTTATACCATGCAATCGGGAAAGCCAAATACATTGGAATCCAATAATATTGTTGATTTGCAAGAAGATGGTTTGGGCAATATGTGGGTAAACCTAGGGTATACCTATATGGTGTATAACAGGAATAAAGACAATTTTATCTCGAACATAAAGCAGGTTTTGCAAGATTTAGGAATTCAATCAGAAGCAAACAGTAAGATTTATGTAGATAAGAGGCAAAATTTATGGGTGTTGAATAAAGAAAGAATATTTTGTTACAATATAGAAAAGAAGGATGTATTCTCATACCAATTAAAAAAGCCTTTAGATTATAACCCAGATAAAATAGGTATATCTGATGATGGGGATTCTTTATTTTTTATTGATCCTTCAGGAAAATGCTGGCAATTAAGGTGTAATACAGGTATTCAAATCAGTATTAAATCTCCTAATACTTTTATAAAAAATATAGGCAATTATACTAACAAAATATATGTTGATAGCAACAAAGGTTTATGGATTTATTTTTATAAGACACATGAGTTATTTTATAAAGAAAATGACAAACAGGAATGGAAAATCATAGAGTTAAAGTCGGAAATAAAAACGATTATTAATTCAGTAACTAGCATTATTGAAAATAAACCAGGCCAAATTTGGATAGGTACAGATCATAAGGGATTGTTTGTATACGACAAAATGAAAGGTTCTTTAACAAATATTGTCCATAACCCTAATGATAATAGGTCCCTTGCCTTTAATAATATATACTGCCTATATCGTGATAATAATGAAACTATATGGATAGGGCATACTAAGAAGGGACTTTCATTTTATAACGAAAGTTTTAAGAATTTTATGAATTTTGAACATCCGGAATGTACTGATATTAGTGCAATAATGGAAGACCATTTAGGGAATATTTGGTTGGGAACCGATGGTAACGGATTGTTTGTTAAAGCAAAGGACTCGAATAACAATCTTAAAAAATTGCCAGTACCCAATACGGCTATTATTTGCATTTTAGAAGATAAGAATAATCGTATTTGGATAGGAACCTACCAAAAAGGGCTGTTTTGTTATGAGAATGGTAAAATGTTACAATACACTACAGATAACAGTAAATTATCTAATAACGATATTTGGGGTTTAAAAGAAGATAGGTATGGGAATATATGGATAGGGACTCTAGGAGGAAGAATACATCTTTTATCATCAGAATCAGAGGGTTTTGATTCTTTGTTGTCACCTTTTGATGAAAATGTACATGCACTGGATATGTTTTATGATGGAGGCGATAAAATTTTTATTGCTACAGTTAATGGGCTTTGGGAAATTGATATAACAAACAACAAAAAGGTTACATGTTACGGTAACAAAAAAGGAACCCAGCAATTTAAGCAGTTTAGGTTTTCTAACGTATATAAAGATAATCGTGATATTTTATGGCTTGGACATAGTGGAGGCTTGGATATTTGGGATCAAAAAAAGGATACTATTTTCAATTTTAATAAAGCCAAAGGGTTATGTGATAATGCCGTAAATGGTATTATAGGAGATAATCTCAATAATATTTGGGTCACAACAAGTAATGGGTTTTCTATATTGACGGTTGAGCGTGATTTTAATGGCAAGCTTAATATTACAAGTAAAAACTATTCGGTGAAGGATGGTTTGATGGACAATTATTTTAATGGTCATTCCATTAGTAAAATGAGAAATGGGGACATACTCTTGGGAAATAAAAATGGTTATACAGTTGTAAATCCAAACAAAATGACTGAGAAGAATCGCCCTTTGGCAAAAGTTGTATTTTCAGGTTTATCCATTGGTAACCAAAAAATTGAAGTTGATTCAATTTATAAAGGGCGTAAATTACTTAAACGTACTATGGAATTGACTTCCAACTTAACTTTTAAACATAACGATAAGCTTATTACTTTACAGTTCACAACTGGAGATTTACTCAATGCTGATAAGGTGAAGTATGCCTATCGAATAGAAGGATTTAACACTCAATGGATACCAACTCATGAAAACAAAATAGCGCTATCTACATTGCACCCAGGAGATTACAAGCTTCTAATAAAAGCAGCTAATAGTGATGGTGTTTGGAACAATGAACCAACAGTTTTAAATATTGAAGTAATGCCTCCTTTTTATTTTTCGAATTGGGCAATTATCATATATGTTTTAGTTACCATTGCTATAGTTGTTTATTTTGTTAAAAACTCAAAAAAGCGTCACCTTTTAAAGTTAGAGCAGCAACGTATTAAAATGGATAGTGAAAAGGAAATGCATATAACCGAAATGAAGTTAAAGTTTTTTACCAACATAAGCCATGATTTACGTACACCTCTAACGCTTATTATAACACCATTGCAAATATTACTTAATGAGGTAAATGAAGAAAACATGAAGAGAAAATTGGGTAGCATATACAAAAATGCCCAACAATTACTTTCGTTAATTAACTCATTACTTGACTTCCGTAAATTGGATGTTGGTATAGATACACTTAATTTAAAGTCGGGAGACTTTGTGACTGTTATTAAGGATATTTATATAACGTTCAGTACTTATGCTAATGAACGCAACATTAATTTGTCTTTTTCAAATGAAACGGAAACGCTGTTGATGAGATTTGACCAAGATAAAATACAAAAAACATTAACTAATTTACTTTCAAATGCATTTAAATATACACCTGATGGTGGGACTATTAATATTCATATTGATAGTCAGGATGACTATGTTTTTGTATCTGTATCTGATTCGGGACCAGGAATTAGTGCAGAAGAAAAAGGAGCTGTTTTTGAAAGATTTTATCAAGCACAGCAAAAACAGGAAAAAACAGGAAGTGGAATCGGTTTGCATATCGCAAACGAATATGTAAATCTGCATGGAGGTACAATTACTTTAAAAGATAATATTCCTCATGGGTGTGTATTTACCATTAAGCTTCCAATCAGGGAAATTAGTCCAACAGAAATGTTAAATGAAAAAAACATATCGAAAGAAGGTGTTGTTCAAGATGTTGAAAAACAAGATGTTATTAATAAGCCAGTATTGTTGTTTGTTGATGATAACAAAGATCTTTGTGGTTTTATGAAAGACAATCTTGAAGATGAGTTTTTTGTAATAATAGCTAATAATGGACAAGAAGCAATAGAACAATTGAATAAGCAAGATGTAACTATTGTTGTAAGCGATGTTATGATGCCCATAATAAACGGAATAGAGCTTTGTGAAAAAATAAAAACCAATATTAATTGGTCTCATATTCCAGTTATTTTGTTGACGGCACGAACGGCAGATGAGTATCAGATAGAAGGATTGGAAATAGGTGCAGACGATTATATTACGAAACCTTTTAATTTTAAGTTTCTTAAACTACGCATACGGAAATTTATTGAATGGACCGAGAGAAGCCATAATATTTTTAGTCAAAAATTAGATGTTGCACCAGCAGAAATCACCATTACATCTTTAGATGAGAAACTTATTGAGAAGGCTATCAATATTGTAGAGGATCATATAAGTGATCCCGAGTTTTCTGTTGAAACATTAAGTACGGCTGTTGGATTAAGTCGGGGTCACTTATATAAAAAATTAATGGCTCTTACGGGTAAGGGGCCTGCAGAATTTATACGTACGATACGTTTGAAAAGAGGGCGTCAGCTACTTGAAAAAAGTCAATTACAGATTTCAGAAATAGCTTATGAAGTAGGATTTAATTCTCCTAAAAGATTTACAAAATATTTTAGGGAAGAGTTTGGTGTATTGCCATCCGAATATGTTCGTATATTAAAAGAACAAGAATAATATATTAGTGTGTGTAATTAACTCGAGATAAGTTTTTCTATAATATTTAAATTTTATTCCAATCAACTAAAATAAATAGTTTGTTTAATTCCATTTTACACCTAAATAAATAAAAAAAATCTATTACATAAGACGCAGTTGAACACAGTGAATATAGTAATTGCAACAAATCAAGCTGTTCTTCGATACAAAACCGCCCTATAGATTAGTAAAATTTCTGATAAGTTTACATTCTTAGTTTAACCCTTTATATAAGGTAAGGATGAAAACAGATTGTATTTTAATTGAAAAATATTAACATTAAAAAAAAAGCAAAAATGAATGATTAAATGATTATTAAAAAACACTTAAAAAATTATAAAAGCAAGCCAATTGTAAATTTTGAATAATTGTAAGGTAAGCTTTCGACTATTAATTAAAACTAAATTAAATTAAATTAACTAAATTATGAATAAAAAACATGTCATTAGATATGCTCTAAAGTTATCTAAAACCCTTTTAAAAAAGTATGCAATTATAGCAATACTATTTTTTTCGGTTGGTTTAGTATCAGCTCAAAATTCCACAGGAAAAATTACTGGTACTGTATTGGATGAACTGAGCGGTGAACCACTTGTAGGGGTTAATATTTTACTAACTGGTACAAGGCAAGGTGCTGTTTCAGATTTTGACGGTGGTTTTTCTATTAAAGCTAAAATAGGAGAAACACTAACGGTGAGTTATTTGGGTTTTGTGACCCAACAGGTGAAAATTACTAGTAATCAATTAGAAATTCGCCTAAAAGAAGATATAAGTTCTTTAGATGAAGTTGTGGTAATTGGTTACGGTAAAGCGAAAAGAGGAGATGTTACTGGGGCAATATCTTCTATTGGAGGAGAAGAGCTTCGTAAATCGCAACCTATTACCTTTGATCAGGCTTTGCAGGGTAAGGTATCTGGAGTAGTGGTACAGCAAACATCAGGTCAACCAGGAGGGGGCGCTAATGTGCAAATACGTGGGATATCTTCTTTTGGTGGTAGTTCACCAATGTATGTGATTGATGGAGTTATTATAGGTCAAAGTTATGGTACTAGTAACGGTACCAATCCATTGGCAGCCATAAATCCTTCAGATATTGAATCTATAGATGTTCTTAAAGATGCTTCTGCAACTGCTATTTATGGATCGCAAGCAACAAACGGTGTGATTGTTATTACAACAAAAAGAGGTAAAGAGGGAGCTCCAACAATTACTTACGAATTAAAAACAGGAGTGCAAGAACTGGTTAAGCAGTATCCGCTGATGAATTTAAGAGAATACGCTCAGTTTATTAACGATAGATCAGAGGTTTGGGGTTTTGATGAAAGATCAGAGTTTGCTAATCCTAAGTATTTAGGCGAAGGAACTAACTGGCAAAAGGAATTGTTTAGAACTGCGATGTCAACAAGTCATTCGCTTACTTTAAGTGGAGGTAGCGAAAGAACACAATATTTATTGTCAGGAACTTATTTAAAACAGGAAGGTATTGCTCTGGGATCTGAGTTTACGAGAGCATCAGTAAGATTAAACTTAGATAACAAAACTACCGACTGGTTGAAAATAGGTACTAGCTTACAGTTGACTCATATTGATGAGGATGTAAATACAACAGGATCAAATGTTATTCGAGAAGCATTAAGTCAAACTCCAGATATACCTGTAAGAAACCCTGATGGAAGTTATGCTGGGGAGGAACGTAGTGAGGGCTGGATTCAAAAGCGTGTAAACCCGTATGCGCTTGCATTGATCAACCGAAACAATCCTAAAAGAAATCAGTTGTTTGCTAATTTATATGCAGATATGAAGATTACAAAAGATTTGTCTTTTAGAAATGAAGTCTCAGGGAATTTTTCATTTAATACAGGGGATGAGTTTTATCCGTCTTACGAGTTTGGATTAGCTGTAAAACCAGATAATAGTGCGAGATATTCCTATGGCCAAAATTATAATACTACGTTTAGAAGTTTCTTTACGTATGCAAAAGTATTTAATGATAAGTACAATGTTAACGTTTTGGCAGGGCATGAAGCACAGTTGTTCCAAAACGAAAGCATTTATGCAACACGAAGAGGTTTTATTTCCGATAATGTAATTAATATAAGTAGTGGAGATAAAAACACAGCTGAAAATGGGGGTTCAAGAGGTGATAGTGCAACAGAAGGTTATTTTGGTCGTCTTAATTTTATTTATAACGATAAGTATTTGTTAACAGCCAATGCTCGTTATGATGGGTCTTCAAAATTTGCACCTGATAACAGATGGGTAGCTACATACTCAGGAGCATTTTCTTGGAAGCTTAATAAGGAAGGCTTTTTAAAAAATGTAAAAGGTATTAATGAACTAAAGTTAAGAATAGGCTATGGTTTGACTAATAACCAAAACAT
Source organism: Algibacter sp. (assembly GCA_050294475.1). GTDB lineage: Bacteria > Bacteroidota > Bacteroidia > Flavobacteriales > Flavobacteriaceae > Thalassobellus. Next base: position 24,182 of record JBNKOE010000021.1, read on the forward strand.
TAGAGAAAATGCTTATTTATCAACTTTAACCGCAGTTACGACAGGTTTAGCTGGTAATTCACAGTTAACGAAAGATTTAGGGAATCCTTTAGTGGAGTGGGAAAAAACAGAATACAGTAATGTGGGACTTGATACATGGCTTTTTGGTTGGAAATTTAACCTTTCTGTTGATGTTTATAGACGTAAAACAGACGGATTGTTATTGCAAATTCCATTGCCATTATACTCAGGAACAGATACTGGTGATTATCATCCAGGGGTAATTGGTGCACCTTATGTAAACATTGGAGCTGTTGAAAACAAGGGGATAGATTTGCGCCTAAGTTCAAAAAACATTACTACCAAAGATTTTTCTTGGAGTACAAATTTTACGTTATCTCATAACAAAAATAAAGTGATTAAGTTGAATACAGAAGGTGCTTCGTTGCCTGGGTCTTATGATAATAGTGAAGGTGTTTCAAGACTAGTTTCCCAAACAAAAGTTGGGGGATCTATAGGTGATTTTTATGGCTATGTGGTCGATGGTGTGTTTGCAACGGCAAGCGATTTTACAAATCATGCACTACCTACTAATACAGACGGTAGTATTTTACCTATTACACCAAATACAGGTGGGGTTTGGTATGGCGACCTTATGTTTAAAGACATTAGTGGTCCTAACGGTGTTCCCGATGGTCGTATCACAGAAGATGATCAAAAAAAATTAGGCTCTCCGCTTCCTGATTTTCAATTAGGTCTTGGTAATACCATTAGCTATAAAGGTTTTGATTTGAATATCTTTTTTAGTGCAAATGTTGGTAATGAAGTAATAAATGGAATGAAAATTATAGGTGACAATCCTCTAACATCGCAAAGCTTCTTTAAATCACTGAAAAATTATGCGAGGGTGGCTTTAATTGATCCTAATGGTTCGGCTTCCAATGTTAATAACGTGTATGTTACCAACCCAAACACAACTATTGTTGGGCTTAAAAACAACGATGCTAATGATAACAACCGTTTCTCAGACAGATATGTTGAAGATGGCTCTTTTATTAGATGTAAAAACATTACATTGGGCTATACATTCCCTGAAGGTCTTGTTGAAAAGATTCATTTGGGGTCTTTACGGGTATTTGCTAATGTAACCAATGCTTTTCTTATTACTAAGTATACAGGGCTAGATCCAGAAGTAGGGTCATGGAATCCGCTGGAGGCTGGAATTGATAATGGATTTTATCCACAGCCAAGAACATTTACATTAGGGATTAATATAGGGTTAACTAAATAAAAATTAGAAATTATGAAATCAATATATAGAAAAATTATGTTATCTCTTTTGGTTATACTGGTTTTAACTGGTTGCCAGAAAGACTTTCTCGATCGTCCTTCTCAGTCTCTGATAAGTACAGGAAATTTTTATCAAACAAAAGAAGAAATTCGGTTAGCCACGGCGGCACTTTATGGTGGTATAATATGGGGAAACTGGAATTATAGTGCATACCTTCAAATAGGAGATATATTAAGTGGTAATTTAGTAGCACCGTATCAAGGTCAAGCTGGAGTACAACTTAATACGTTTACGCTTTCGGGATCTAATGGTATTTTACAAGACTGTTGGAAATCATGGTATAGTATCATTGCACATTGTAATGCCACTATAAATGCAATTGAACAACGAACACCAGCAACAGTTGATGAGGCTGATAAAAATGGTGGCATTGCAGAAGCAAAGTTTATCCGTGCCATGGCATATTATAATCTTGCTTTGCTATGGGGTGAGGTTCCAATTATAGAAGATAACGTTTCGCTAGTAACAGATCCATTGGTTAATAAAAATAAGGTTGAAGATGTTTACCGATTTGTTACCGAAGATTTAATTTTTGCCACAGAAAACCTTCCGCCTACTGATGAAACAGGTAGGGTGACAAGTTGGTCTGCGAAAGGATTGTTAAGTAAAGTGTATTTAACAATGGCTGGAATGGGGCAATCTGGAGGTTCACGTGACCAGCAATATTTAGATATGGCAAAAAGCTATGCTGGGGATGTAATCAAAAATAGTGGTTTAACTTTATTTCCTAGTTATAAGGATCTTTTTAGAACACAATTTAATGATAACCCAGAATCATTGTTTGCTTTACAATGGGGGGTTACGTCAGATTGGTTGGCTGGTAATATGTTATTAACAAAATCTCCGAGTACTGATATTAACCCAGGAAAACAGTACGCTTGGGGTGGTATAAATGTAACTTATGATTTATACACAGCTTATACTGAGCAAGATTCTATAAGACGAAAAGTGAGCTTTATGCTGCCTGGTGATTATTATGCCGAGTTAAACGAAGCTGGGGGCGGTTACACTGCTGACCAATCGGTCATGAAGAAGCATATTATAGGTAATGAGACTGATAACAATACTCCAGCAATGCATACTTTTGGTTCTATAGAGCATAATGCTTTACTAAGGTTAGCTGATGTATATTTAGTGTATGCTGAGGCTATTCTTGGAAATAATTCTTCTACAACTGATGCGGATGCTTTGCTGTATTTTAATATGATAAGAGAGCGTGCAGGTGTGGATCCAGTTACAGAACTTGATGAGGATGTTATTTTTAATGAAAGAAGAATAGAATTGGCCTGTGAAGGACAATACTGGTACGATTTGGTAAGATTGTCTTATTATAATCCTGTAAAAGCAGTGAATCTTCTTAATAACCAACAAAGGGTTACATTCAATTATGATAGTGCTACAGGAGTTGCTGATCCTAATGACCCTTTTACCCCTATAGAATCTGCTACCCAAGCCACGTTTACTTTGCAATTGCCTTCGACAGAGATAATTGCTAATCCTAAATTGGCTGAACCAGCAGTACCATATTATCAATAACATAAAAATAAAGACATGAAAAATATATTAAATAAACAACGTATTCCATTTTTACTGGTCTTCAGTATGACGTTAATTATTACACTATTTACATCTTGTAATAATGATGATGATGAAGGTATTGCAAATGCAAATGCTCCTGTAATTACGGAGATACGAAATTATGAAGCTTCTCCAAATGATACTATTGTTGATAGGATAGTTCCTGGTCAATGGATTGTAATAACAGGTATGAACTTAAAAAAAGGTACTAAAATATTAATTGATGGAGTACCTGTAGATTTCAGTCCTGGATTGTTTTCAGATACACATGCTGTTATTCAGGTGCCATCTGCTATACCTTTCCCATCTGTACCCGAAAGTCAAATCAATACTATTACATATGTTACCCAAGGAGGATCAGTGGTTTTTCCTTTCACTGTTGTCCCTGGTCAGCCATCAATTACTAGTATTTCAAACGAAAACCCAGCAGAAGGAGATGTTGTTATGATTTATGGAACAAATTTATTTCTTATCAATGAGTTACTGTTTGGTGGTACAGAAATCACAGATTTTGCAGCGGCCGATGATGGGACTTCAATAAGTTTTGTAATGCCTAATAGTACAACAAGCGGGCCTCTATCAATAACTACAGAAGCAGGAACTTTTTCAACTGTATTTAATGTCAATAATTATACAACGGATGTACTTTGTAATTTCGATAATGTAAATACTTATGCTTGGGGAACAGGATTAAGTAGTGATAGTGCCGAGTTTCCAGGTAATCAAGGTACTTTTGCTGTTTTTGATTCTACTGACCTAGCACCTGATGATGGTACTTGGTGGGGCGGAGGAAGAAGCATTAACCTCAACAGTGTGCAATGGGTTCCAACAACAGATTTAAGCCTAGATGTAAGCCAATTTGCTCTTAAGTTTGAATTTAATGTTCCAGAATCAGATAACGACGGTATGTCAATTATAATTCTTAAAGATTACAATTTTGATGGTTATAAATTACGTTACCAGCCGTGGAAAATATCCGAGACTAAAACAGCCGATTTTACTACAGAAGGAAAATGGGTAACAATAACAATACCATTGACTGAATTCAAGGATGCTTCAGATGAATCACCTTCAACCTTGGCCCAACTACTTGGCGAATCAGGAAGTGGCTCGATGCTTATTTATACCCTTAATGAGGGGAGTGAGCAAACATCTTTCCGTGCAGGGATGGATAATATAAGAATTGTACAAATCAATTAATGTAATAAGCTACTATTTTTAATAGCTAAAAATAACCTGTGGGATGCAATGAAAATTGAATTTCCACGGGTTATTAATCTGAATGATAATTAAACTAAAAATGAAAAAATGAAAAAAAAACCTAAACATTTATACAAACTTTTGCTTTTACTTACCGTAATTGGAGCATTTATGTCATGTTCTTCAAGTGATAACGGAGGTGAAGATTTGACCTTAACGGTTTCTGCAACTGAAATTAATTTTGAGGCAAAAGGAGGTACTGATAAAATTGAAATTACAACTAATGATACATGGATCCTTACCAATACAACATCATGGATACAGACAGATCAAACAACTGGGGGTAGTGGAACTTTGGTGATTACTGCTACACGTAATAGCTCAGATCTTTCGCGTTTTGAAGTACTATCAGTTGTGTTAAGTGACGGTACAGTACGACAAATTACGGTGAAACAACCAGGTAGTTTATATCCTGATTATAATACAGATCCTATTCCTGCAGATGCTAGTGGTATGAGCAGTAATGCCGTTGAACTGGCGGCCAAAATAAATTTAGGGTGGAACATTGGTAATACCTTAGAGGCTCCTGGAGGCGAAAACGGTTGGGGTAATCCTAACATCACAAATGAATATGTTGCGGCTATTAAAAGTTTAGGGTTTAATGCTGTTCGTCTTCCATGTTCCTGGGATGGGCATGCAGATGAAGAGACCGCAAAAATAGATCAAGAATGGATGGATCGCGTTAAAGAAGTGGTACAGTACTGTGTTGATAATGATATGTATGTGCTTCTTAATATCCATTGGGATGGCGGTTGGCTAGAAAACAACTGTATTCCTGATGAGAAAGATTCGGTAAATGAGAAACAGAGAGCTTACTGGGAGCAAATAGCAACGGCAATGAGAGACTTTGATGAGCATTTGATGTTTGCTAGTGCCAACGAACCAGCTGTAGAAGATGCTGCTCAGATGGAGGTGTTGGCTTCATATCATCAGACCTTCGTTAACGCTGTTCGTTCTACTGGTGGAAAAAACAGTTATAGAGTGCTTGTAGTTCAAGGGCCTGGTACGAATATTGAAAAAAGTAATGATTTAATGGATATGCCTGAAGATGAGATAGAAGGACGTTTGATGGCTGAGGTTCATTTTTATTCTCCTTCTCAATTCTGTTTCTTGAAAGAAGACGTAGATTGGGGAAAAATGGCTTTCTATTGGGGGAATGGATTTCATTCAACGATTGAACCAGACCGTAATGCCACTTATGGAGAAGAAGATGCGGTAGATGCATCTATGGCTTTAGCAAAAGCTAAGTTTGTAGACAATGGAGTCCCAGTAATCATGGGAGAGTATGGAGCTTATAGACGAGATAATGACCAATTTGTACCTATGGAGCTAGACCTGCACAATGACTCTGTGGACTACTGGTTGACGTATGTAACAAAAAAGGCTCTTGACAACGGTTTGATTCCTTTTTATTGGGATATTGGAGAGGCAGTGGATAGACAGGACTATACTGTGAAAGACCAACGTAGTATTGATGCTATTATAGCTGGCAGTAATTAAGCTTATAAACATAAACTATTATGAATGAGGGTTAATATTCTTGTTTTTAGTAGAGTAGTTCAAAGAATAATTTGATAGAATCCCCGGCACTTGTGTCGGGGATTACTACAATGTAAATAGTCATGATAAATAAAAAAATCAAAAGATTTTTTTTTGAAGCAGGAAAATTTTAGTAATTGAATTTGTTTTAATTCAATAGGACAATATGTAAAAAAAGAGGGTATAAGGAAATATGGTTAAGGTCAAACCCAGAAGGCAAAAAAGATATACTTCGTACTGCTTTGGTTTATCAAATTCTTGTAGCTAGATTGTTATTTAAATCTATGAAAGAACTATTAATGAAAATCCTCTTTTTTAAAGAAAATAAAAGAATGTATATTAAAAAAATAGTTTTAAGTACGATTTTAGTTACGTGCTTGATTGGATGTAAATCCAAAGAAACTCAGTCAAACACAAATAATACGAATGAGGTTAAGGAAAACTTAACAGAAAAATTCGCAGATGTTTCGCCGAAGCTTAGCTCCGAAAATGCGAATCCTTTATTGGACTTTATGTTTACTGCTGATCCAACAGCAGTGGAGTATGAAGGAAGGATTTATGTTTATGCTACCAATGATCATCAACAGTACGAAAATGTAGGTAAAGATGGGAAAAACACATATCATCTTATTCGTTCACTGGTTATGATGTCTTCCGACGATATGGTAAACTGGACATATCACGGTCTTATAAATACAGCGGAAATTTCACCATGGACCCAGAATTCATGGGCGCCTTCAATTACATCCAGACTAGAAGCAGATGGTAAAACACATTTCTATTTGTACTATTCCAATAGTGGTATAGGAACAGCCATGCTTACCGCTACTTCTCCAGTTGGACCGTGGAGCGATCCATTAGGAAAAAATATAGTTGATCGTTCTGTTCCTGGAGTAAATTGCGAATCTCCATTCGATCCGGGAGTAGTTATAGATGACCAAGGTATTGGTTGGCTAGCTTTTGGAGGGGGAACGCCTAAAACGGAATATATGCCAGGTAATTCTCGTATTGTTAAATTAGGAGAAGATATGATTAGTCTTGCTAGTGATATTGCTGAGATACCTGCTCCTTATTGTTTTGAGGCAAGCGAGCTTAACTTTATAAATGGAACCTGGGTTTATACTTTTAATTCAAGCTGGAAGCCGCGTACGGAATGGCCTTATAACAATATTGACAAACCTACCCAATGTAGTATGTGTTATATGACAAGTAAAACTCCTTTAGATTCAGGTAGCTGGAAGTATAGAGATAATTACTTTAAGAATCCTGGCGATTACAAAGTGGGGCCTTTTACAAATAATCACACACATCTATTCCAATTTAAAGGGAAATACTATTTAGCATATCACTCTATGTATTTACAGGATTATTTAGGTACAAAGGGAGGTTTTCGAAATGTAAGTATCGATGAAATAAAGGTGGATGAAGAAAATGTGCACATTAACATGGGAGAGGCGACTTTTAAAGGACCTTCACAACTTAAACCATTGAATCCATTCGTAGTTCAACAAGCTGAAACTACAGCTGCTACTTCGGGACAAGTTCAGTTTGAAGCTGCTGGTAATCTAGGTAATATGATTGTTAAAGGAAAAGAGGGCAAACAATGTATCATGGTACGAGGAGCTGACTTTAGTAAACAAATTCCTGTAAAATTTGAAGCTAGAGTAAAAGGAAAAGGTAAAATAGATGTCTATGTGAATAATCTAAAAGGAACACCTCTTGTTTCGTTGATATGTAATGAAGACGAATGGACTACGCTGTCAAAGAAAGTAGAACGGAAAATAAAAAAGGAAGAGGAGAATATCTATTTTGTATTTAATGGAAAAGATTTTGTATTTGACGAATGGAAATTTAATTATTAATTCTTAGTTACTGTTTTATTGATGCTAATTATAATGAGATGTTCAATTAAAAGAGACTGTTTTTTAATATTTTATTAAAATTTGAGCAGTAGAAATTGTATGAAGGAGTTAGCCATCATCTGCATGATGGCATAACTATTGATAAAATAAAGGGAGACTTTCAATTAATAAAAAACACAGACTTTAATATGTTGTTGTAATGATGCTTTTGGTTAGGGATAATTACTAATCATCAGAAAGTACGTTTATTTTTTTTGTTTGGTTTGATAAAGCCATGTATCTAATGGTTGAGGGAGATATAAAAGTGTAAAAAAATATTTTATAAAACTAAATTATAATGAAGAGGATAATAAGTAATACAGTAATAGTATTAATTGCCTTATTTAATATTGATTTATTGGCACAATCAGATGATATGGTTATTGTCAATACTGATAAAGAGCCGATAGAAAAAGGTAAATTTGAACCAACATGGGAGTCGCTTCAACAATACAAAACACCAGAATGGTTTCGTAATGCTAAGTTTGGTATTTGGGCACATTGGGGGCCACAATGCCAGCCCGAGCAAGGTGACTGGTACGGCAGGCTTATGTACGATGAAGGTAGTCCTCAGTACAAATGGCACTTGGAACATTATGGGCATCCTTCTAAGGTTGGCTTTAAAGACGTTATCCATGACTGGAAAGCTGAAAATTGGAATCCAGATAAACTAGTGGCTCTTTATAAAAGAGTAGGAGCGCAGTACTTTTTTGCTATGGCAAATCATCATGATAATTTGGATCTATGGGATAGTAAATATCAAGAATGGAATTCTGTACGTGTGGGGCCTAAAAAAAATATCATGACGGGTTGGGCAGAAGCGGCAAAAAAACACGACTTGCCCTTTGGGATAAGTGTACATGCTGCCCATGCATGGACATGGTTTGAAACCTCCCAACGTTCTGACAAGAAAGGATCTCTAGCTGGTGTCTCCTACGATGGAAAGCTTACTAAAGAGGATGGCAAAGGTACTTGGTGGGAAGGTCTTGATCCGCAGAAACTGTATGCACAAAACCATTCGTTAAGTAAAGATAGTGAAGAGGATATTACTGCTCTTTGGCAACAATGGGATTGGGGTAATGGAGCGTCTATACCCGATCAGGAATTTTGTGACAGATTTTATAACCGTACCATGGATCTTATCAATAAATATAATCCAGATTTAATTTATTTTGATGATACGGCTTTACCGCTTTACCCAGTTAGTGACGCTGGTTTGAAACTAGCTGCTCATTACTATAACCACAACATCTCGACTCATAATGGTAAACTTGAAGCCGTATTGTTTGGAAAAGTGTTAACCGACGATCAGAAGAAATGTATGGTATGGGATGTAGAAAGAGGAGCACCAGATAAAGGACAGCTAGAAGCGTGGCAAACTTGTACCTGTATTGGTGACTGGCACTATAGTAGAGTTTTTTATGAAGAAAATCGCTATAAATCAGCTAAAACCGTTGTGCATACTTTAGTAGATGTTGTTAGTAAAAACGGTAACCTCTTACTAGACATACCTGTACGTGGTGATGGTACTATTGATGATAAAGAAGTGGTCATACTTGAGGGAATTGCTGATTGGATGGAAATAAATAAAGAAAGTATTTTCGATACCCGTCCGTGGACAACATTTGGAGAGGGACCAGCTTCAGATGCAGCCAATCCTTTGGATAATGGGAAATTTAATGAAGGAAAAGTTCAGTTCTCAGCAAAAGATATCCGATTCAATCAAAAAGGGAAGATTCTTTATGCTACGGTGTTCGGGGTTCCCATGGAGGATATCATCATAAAATCATTAGGTAAAAGCAGAGTGGATTTCAAAATAAAAAAGATTGAAATGCTTGGCAGTAATGAAAAACTTAAGTGGAAACAAAAAGAAGGTGTCTTGGTCATTGAAAAACCTAAAGACGTACCAAATGATATAGCAGTAGTATTTAAGATTAAAAGAAAATTTTAACAACTAAGAAAATTCATGAAAAACACAATTATAATGAATACCAAGTTCTTATTCATAACAATGTTAGCAACTCTTTTATGGGTTACCACAATATCATGTGGAAATACAAATAATGATGAAGAACCATTACTAGATGTTTCTAAAACATTAATATCCATACCAGTAGAAGGAGGGACAGAAAATATAACAATAACAAGTAATGCCCACTGGAGTATTGATGGTTTAACATCATGGTTGGAATTAAACCAAACTAGTGGCAATAGCGGAGACATAGAAATTCAGTTGACAGCAGGACTAAATAACACAGGTTCAACACGCTCCACTACATTGAGCATTTCCTTGAATAATGGAGAGATTCAACGGCAGGTTAAAGTATCACAGGATTCTCAGAACGAAGTTGTTGCTCAAGTAGATCCTAATTTTTATATCTTTCTTTGTTTTGGACAATCAAACATGGAAGGTCAAGGAGCAATTGAAACGCAAGATAAGACTGTTGATAGTCATTTTAAGGTTCTTCAAGCAGTTCAATGTACTGGTCGGAATATAGGAACCTGGTATTCTGCCATTCCTCCATTGTGTCAATGTGATACAGGTCTGTCACCAGCCGATTATTTTGGACGAACAATGGTGGCTAATCTTCCAGATAGTATTACTGTTGGAGTTATAAATGTAGCTGTTGGTGGATCTGACATTAGGTTGTTTGACAAAGATCTTTACCAGAATTATGTTTCTACTTATCCTGAAGAGTGGTATCAGTCAAAAATAAGGGCGTATGATGGTAATCCGCGTAAACGATTGATTGATTTGGCTAAAAAGGCACAAAAAGTAGGAGTTATTAAAGGTATTCTTTTGCATCAAGGAGAGGCAAATACAGGTGATTCAAATTGGCCATCATATGTAAAAAAAGTTTATGATGAAATGTTGACCGATCTTTCGTTAAATGCCAATTCAGTTCCTCTTTTAGCAGGAGAAGTGTTTTCGGGCGATGAGAATTGTTGTGGCACATGGATGAATCCTATAATTAATAAGTTGCCAGAAACAATACCCACAGCACATATCATTTCTTCGGATGGATGTGCAGGAAAGGATGCTGCCCATTTTAACTCAGAGGGGTATAGAATCTTAGGAAAGCGATATGCAGATGAAATGCTGTCTCAATTGGGCTATTAAAGATTAAAGTGAAGAAGGAGAACAAATGGCGATTGGTTTCACTCTTTTGATTGATGGTTTCCAGTATGAACGATGAATATAGACTTAATAAATAATGAAATGTCTTAAAATCAAAAAATATTTATGAGATTATCCAACTTAACAAACTACCAGACTTATGCTATAGAACAAAAACCAATAGGTTTTAAAAAATTTAAACTAAGCTGGAAAATGGTATTAATAGTTTTTTTACTTTTTATCAATGGCTTGTCAGTTCAGGCTCAGCAACAGGAAAGTACTCCAAGGAAACAACTGTTTGATGACAACTGGAAATTCTTTTTGGGTGATTCTAAGGCTAGCTCTGTAGATTTCAATGATAATGATTGGCGTAGCTTGGATCTTCCACACGATTGGAGTATTGAGGGACAAGTACGCCCTAAAAATTCTACTGGGAATGGAGGTGGTTATTTCCCTGCAGGAATAGGATGGTATAGAAAAACGTTCAATGTTTCAAATGAATGGAAAGAAAAAAACATCTCTATTTATTTTGAGGGGGTTTACATGAATTCCGAAGTTTTTATTAATGGAAAATCGCTGGGAATTCATCCGTATGGTTATACATCGTTTAGTTATGATCTTACCTCTTATCTGAATTTTGGAAAAGAAAATGTTATTGCAGTAAGGGTAGATAATTCCCAACAAATGAACAGCCGATGGTATAGTGGATCGGGCATCTATCGTCATGTATGGATGATGGTTACCAATCCGGTACATGTAGCACAATGGGGAGTAGTAATTGCAACTCCTGAAGTATCTAAAAAAAAGGCTGTTGTAGCGTTAAAAACAAAGGTTAAAAATAAAACTTCGTCAACGCAAAGTATTGTTGTTAAAACCATACTTTGTAATAATAATTCTACAAATATTGGAAATGGAGAAGTAAAAGTTGAGCTTCCTGCCAATAGTGAAAAAGAAATTACTCAAAAGATAAATGTATCAAATCCTTTACTTTGGACACCTGAAATCCCTAATTTATATCAGGCTCAAATTCAGATATTAAAAGATAAAAAGGTACTTGACGATACAAAAACCAGTTTTGGAATCCGTTCTATAAAGTTTACTTCTGAAAACGGATTTCAACTAAATGGGAAAACCGTAAAAATAAATGGTGGTTGTGTGCATCATGATAACGGTTGTTTGGGGGCTGCAGCTTTTGACCGTGCAGAAGAACGTAAAGTAGAACTCCTTAAGACAGCAGGATTTAATGCAGTTAGAGCGTCACATAATCCACCATCCGAAGCATTTCTGGATGCTTGCGACAGATTAGGGTTACTGGTTATGGACGAGTCGTTCGATTGCTGGAAAATTGGTAAAAACAATAATGATTATTCTAAATATTTCAATGAATGGTGGCAACGCGATTTGGACGCAATGGTATTGCGTGATCGCAACCATCCTTCCATTTTTATGTGGAGCATTGGTAACGAAATACCAGAACGTGGAAAACCTGAAGCTGTGAAAACAGCGATTATGCTTATTGAAGCGCTTAAAAAAATGGATACTACCCGTCCGGTAACTTCGGCTATTGTTGAAAGTGGTAAGGATTGGACCATAATGGATTCGCTAATGGCGGTACATGATGTGGCGGGTTATAATTACCATCTGCATAGTGCGCCAGATGATCATAAAAGAGTGCCTACAAGAATGATTGTTCACACAGAATCCTATCCAAAAGATGCTTATGATAATTGGAAATTGGTACAGGAAAACAATTACGTTATCGGTGATTTTGTATGGACGGCGATAGATTATCTTGGAGAAGCCGGTATTGGTAGAACGTATTATTCTGGCGAAACACCTGGCGAAAACTGGGATAATGATATGTTTCCTATTCATGCTGCTTATTGCGGAGATATTGATTTGATAGGGTGGAGAAAACCCATTTCGCACTATCGAAGTATGTTGTATAACGATAACGAAAAATTATACATGGCCGTTCGCGAACCAGAACCAGAGCCATTGGAAATCAAAACAACATGGTGGTCGGTATGGCCAACTTGGGAAAGCTGGACTTGGCCAGGGTTTGAGGGAAAAGATATTCAGGTTGAAGTCTATTCTAAATATCCTAGTGTGAGGCTTTATCTCAATAACAAGCTTATTGCTGAACAGGCATCTACAGAAGAACAGCAATATAAAGCAACGTTTACAATACCTTATTCAGTAGGTCAATTAAAAGCCGTAGGTGTAGAGAATGGCAAGGAAATTGAATCAACTATTTTACAAACTGCTGGAGATGTAAAGAGAATAAAATTAACAGCTGATAGAAAAGAGATTTTGGCTAATGGTCAGGATTTATCATATATAACCGTTGAATTGACTGATAAGAATGGTGTACTCCAACCTAACGCCACTAATAGGCTTCATTTTAAAATTGAAGGATCTGGTGTAATTGTAGGAGTTGACAATGCTAACATAAAAGATACTGATCTTTATATAGGCAATACACGAAAGGCATGGAAAGGGAAGGCATTGGTGGTGATAAAAAGCACACATGATGCTGGTGATATAAAATTGTCAGTGACCGCCCCCGAATTGAAACAAACTGAAATAAACATAAAAACAACTAATTAATAATTATAAAATCAAGTATCAAATGAAAAGATTTTTTTTATACATAACCATCACTATGTTTTTTTGCACAAGTGCTGGTATGGCTCAAACAATTCATGTTAAGTCTCCAAATGGGAAGATAGATATGGCTCTGGAACCTGGATCAAAACTAACTTGGTCAGTAAAACATGGGGATACAAAAATTATAGAGCCTTCTGCTATATCATTAACACTTAGCAACGGCGAGGTTTTAGGAAACAATGCGCGGGTAATTAGTGCTAAAGATTCAAAAGTGAACACAGTGTTTAATACACCTATCTATAAAAAGAAATCAGTAGTTGATGAATACAACCAGGTTGAGGTCAAGTTTAAGGGAGGCTTTGGTTTGATTTTAAGAGCTTATAATGATGGTGTAGCTTATCGTTTTTTAACAAAAAAGAGGGGGCAGATTATTGTTGAATCTGAAGAAGCAAATTTTAACTTTAGTAAGGATTATAAGGCCTATGTTCCTTACGTGCGCGATTTAAGAGAAAATGACATGTATTCATTCGCTTTTGAATGTGATTATGTTGAGACTCCTATTTCTAAATTTGTAAAAGATTCGTTGGCTATTTCTCCGTTACTTGTTGATCTAGAAAATGGGAAAAAAGCTGCTATTATAGAGGCAGATCTGGAGGATTATCCAGGTATGTTCTTAACAAGTGATAGCCAAACAAAGCAAGGTTTAAAAGGAGCTTTTGCTCATTATCCGAAGAAAGAACGTTTGGGAGGCTACAATAACATGAACTATATGGTAGCAGAAAGAGAATCTTATATCGCTAAAACGAATGGTACTCGAAAATTTCCATGGAGAGCAATCATAATAGGTGAAAGTGATAAAGATTTATTGAACAATGATATGGTGCAAAAGCTAGCATCTCCCTCTAGAATCAATGATATAAGTTGGATAAAACCAGGTAAAGTTGCATGGGATTGGTGGAATGATTGGAATATATCGAAAGTCGATTTTAAGGCAGGAATCAATACTGAAACTTATAAATATTATATCGATTTTGCTTCTAAAAACAACATTGAGTATGTGGTACTGGATGAAGGTTGGAGTGAAGAAACCGATATGTTGAAAATTGCTCCGAGTATGGATGTTGAAGAACTCATTAACTATGGAAAACAAAAAAATGTAGATATTATTCTCTGGGCTTCATGGTATGCTATTAATGAGGTTTTAGACGATGCTTTTACTAAATATTCCCAAATGGGGGTGAAAGGGTTTAAAATAGATTTCTTAGATCGTGATGACCAAAAAATGGTAAAATCAGTTTATAATATTGCTGAAAAAGCTGCTTCTTATAAACTTCTTGTTGATTTCCATGGTATGTATAAACCTACTGGTATTCAAAGAACTTTTCCAAATGTTGTTAATTTTGAAGGGGTAAAAGGTTTAGAGAATGTTAAGTGGACAGCAAATGATGATACACCATATTATGCTACTTGTATTCCTTTTATTAGAATGCTAGCGGGACCTATGGATTATACACCAGGAGCTATGCGTAATGCAACAAAGGCAGATTTTCGTCCAAGTAATTCTATGCCTGTAAGTCAGGGAACAAGATGTCATCAATTAGGTATGTACGTTGTTTATGAAGCTCCATTACAAATGATGGCCGATAGTCCTACAGCGTATATGAAAGAGCAAGAAAGTACAACTTTTATTTCTAAAATTCCTACTACCTATGATGAAACAGTTGCCTTAGATGGAAAAGTAGGGGAATATGTAGCAATTGCTAGAAAAAAGGGAAATACATGGTATGTAGGAGGTTTAAGTAATTGGTCATCAAGAGAGATGACAGTAGATTTATCTTTTTTAGATAAAGGAGTTTACACTGCTGAGATTTTTAGAGATGGGGCTAATGCGGATAAGGACCCTACAGATTATAAAAGAGAAATTATTGATGTTACCAATACCGATAAGTTACCAGTAAATATGGCTAACGGTGGTGGATTTGCAATAATTATCAATCCTAAAAATTAGTAAAATATATATTTAATGAAATATCCATGATTAAGAATTTGTCACAAGGAGAAATGATTATGATGGATGTTACATGTGACTATTGAAAAACAATTGATAATAAACACATGAAAATATCAGTAAAAAAGAAATTATTGTTGCTGTCTGCTCTTTTTGTTTTAATTAATGTTAAAGGGCAAACAGCTATGGTTAATTTCCAAGCTAGAAACTTTAAAAGTTTAAATGGCAAATGGAAAGTTATAATCGATCCAACTGGCATTGGAAACTGGAGACAGGTTTGGCAAGAAAAAATGCCTCAAAAAAAAACCGATTTTGTTGAGTATTCATTTGAAGGTGGACCAGAATTAGAAGTACCAGGAGATTTTAATACTCAAATGCCCGAACTCACTTATTTTGAGGGAACGGTTTGGTATAAAAAGCAATTTAGTCATACAAAGAAGGAAGACAAAAGATTGTTCCTCTATTTTGGAGCTGTTAATTATTTAGCAGACGTGTATTTGAACGGTGAAAAAATAGGTAGTCATGAAGGTGGTTTTACGCCTTTTCAGTTTGAGATAACTAATAAAGTTAAAGCGGGTAACAATACTTTAATTGTTAAGGTTAACAATCAGCGCAAAGGAAACGGTTTGCCTGGAGCAGGTTACGATTGGCTTAATTTTGGGGGAATAACCCGAGATGTTGGTTTAATTGAAACGAATGATGCTTTTATTGAAGATTATTTTATTCAACTAAAGAAAGGAAGTTTAAACAACGTTTTAGGATGGGTTCAATTAAATGGCACCAAGACAAATCAAAAAATCACCATTAAAATTCCAGAGTTAAATCTGAAATATAAAACCAAAACAGACGAGGAGGGTTTTGCCAATATAGAGTTTGCTTCAAAGTTTACACTTTGGTCTCCAGAAAATCCTAAACTTTATAAGGTGGTTATAGAAAGTGAAACGGATGCTGTTGAGGATAGTATTGGCTTTAGAAATATTGAAGTTAAAGGGAGTGAAATTTTTCTGAACAAGAAGCCTATATTCTTGAAAGCTGTCAATATTCATGAAGAAAATCCAATTAAGGGAACAAGAGCCTTTTCAAAAGAAGATGCAAAAATTCTGCTTAATGCAGCGAAGGAATTGGGTTGTAACCTAGTGCGTTTGGCACACTACCCGCATAGTGAAAATACGATTAAGGAAGCTGAAAAAATGGGGCTCATGGTTTGGGATGAGCTTCCTATATATCAACATATTCAATTTTCAGACAGTCTTGTTCCTAAGAAAATGGAAACAATGCTAAAGGAAATGGTGACTAGGGATAAAAACCGTGCGGCAGTGACCATATGGAGTCTTTCCAATGAAACCTATCCAAATACACCCAACCGAAATGAAGCACTCATTTCATTAACGCAAAAATGCAAAGCGATAGATTCAACGCGTTTAATAAGCCATGTTATTAATACACAGGGGTATGGAGACAATACTTTTACGGTTCATGATTCGCTTTATAAATACTCAGATATTGTTGCGATTAATGAATATATAGGATGGTATATACCTTGGCAAGGAAACCCATCTGATACCAAATGGAAGATTGATTTTCCAAATAAACCTGTGTTTATATCCGAGTTTGGAGGAGAGGCATTATACGGAAACAATGATTTGCCTTCAGACGAAGCTTTTAATTGGACTGAGGGATACCAAGAACAAATATATAAAGACCAAGTTAAGATGTTTAAGACCATACCTAATTTAGCGGGTGTGTGTCCGTGGATTTTGTTCGATTATAAATCCTTGAGCAGATTGAACCAGCTTTACCAGAATGGTTATAATCGAAAAGGATTGATATCTGAAAAAGGAAAGAAGAAAAAGGCATGGTATGTTATGAAAGCATATTTTAACAAGAATTGAGAATAATGTTAGCATTTAAAAAATTAGTAGGGGCATTTATTTGCGTAATTGCCACAATCGGGAGTATTTCAGCTCAAAACAAAGTGATTGATATTTGGAACGGAAAGGTTCCTGGAGCCATTCAAAGTGACGAATTCAAGCAGAATATTGATACAACTGCAGGTTGGGTCGATAAACATTCTATTGTCAAGCCGAACCTTTATTTTTATCCTGCTCCTAAGGAAAAGGCAACAGGTACGGCCGTTGTTATTTGTCCGGGAGGAGGCTATTTCGGACTGGCAATTCAACACGAAGGATTACAGGTAGCTCAATGGTTCAATAGTTTGGGTATAACCGCTTTTGTATTAACATACCGTCAACCTGACGATGCCATAATGAAGAACAAATCAATCGCACCAATGCAAGATGGACAACGGGCAATACGCATTGTTCGCCGTCATGCAAAGGAATGGGGGATTGATCCTGAAAAGATTGGTATTATGGGGTTTTCTGCGGGAGGACACGTTGCATCTACAATTTCAACTCATTATAATGAGAAGGTTTATGAATCAGATGACTCAACCAGTGCCCGACCCGATTTTTCCTTGCTTATTTATCCAGTCATTTCCATGGATTCGACAATTACCCATATGGGGTCGCGCGTGAATTTGATTGGCAACAATCCTTCGCCAGAACAGGTGAAGCATTTTTCAAACGAGCTACAGGTCAATGCGCAAACACCACCTGCATTTATGGTACATTCTATGAATGATGATGCAGTTCCTGTAGAAAATAGTATTAAATATGCATTAGCATTGAAAAAAAATAAAATTCCAAGCGAACTTCATATTTACCAATCGGGCGGACATGGATATGGGTTTGGAGGAACCAAAAGTACAGAATCTTCATGGTCTGGAGCCTGTAGCAAGTGGCTTGAAGCAAACGGTTTTCTGTTTAATGCCAAGAATCAGGAGGACCGCAAAGGCGATTTTGGCAGAAAGATTGAATTGAGACCTGACGACAAGCCTGCATTCAACGATCCACCAGCTAGTTTTAGAGATAAGCGAGACAATATAAAGCATGGCAACATTAAGGCTGTTCAATATGACTCTAAAACACTCGGTACACTTCGGGAGATGTTGGTTTATACACCTCCAGGTTATTCGCCTGACAAAAAATATCCAGTGATTTATTTGCTACACGGTCTCAATTCCGATGCTGGTCAATGGCCGTACTGGGTTCGTGCGGATTATGTTATAGACAATCTGTTGGCAGACGGTAAGATTGAACCGATGATTATAGTTTTTCCTAATTGTAATACAAATATAACTGTAGCTAATCCTAAACCAGATGAAGAAGAGGAACGAAAAGGAGAATTTAAAGGATATGGTGTGTCCTTTGAAAATGATTTGCTTAAAGATATCATCCCATATATAGAGTCTCATTATTCGGTCTATACTAATCGTGCACATCGTGCACTAGCAGGATTGTCTATGGGTGGAGGTCAATCCCTAAACATTGGTCTTTCGCATATTAATATGTTTGCTTATGTAGGAGGAATGTCATCTGCCCCGAATACCAATGAATTTGGGGGGCTTTCTAATGCCAAACTATTGCCAGATTTGACGGCAGCTAAAAAGAAGCTTAAGCTACTATGGCTGGGTTGTGGAAATAAGGATGGTTTGATTAGTGTTAGTCAGGCTGTGCATCAGTATTTAAAAGAACAAGAGATACCACACATTTGGCATGTGGATGGCAATGGTCATGACGATACTGAGTGGGCAAACAATCTATATCTTTTTGTCCAGCGCATTTTCAGATAATTAAAAAAAGGAAAACAAATTCTTCTTATTAGTTGCAGTTAACGAAAACATAGAAATAATAAAAGAATATTGTAAATATTTTAAGAGTCTAAAAATGAAGAAGAATGTCACTTTTCTGTTTTTATTAATTAGCATTATTTGCAATGCGCAAAATTCAATAATTCAAAACAACACAACTTCAGAAACCAAAAATGATTCTATTTTTATTTGCCCTTTTCCAAATAATTGTGGCTACTACAAAGGATATGTTATAAACGGAAAAGCCAATGGTCAAGGAAAAGCAATCCTAAAAGCTGGTATCGAGGAAGGAGAAAGGAAAGATAATCGTTTAAATGGACAAGGAACTCTAACTTTAGCTAATGGAACAAAATTTATTGGTGAATTTGAAGATGGTTTGATGTAAGTAATATATGTTAAAAAACAACTAATAAAAGAGAGAATTAGTATTGATTATCAGTAATGAAAATCCGATTTTTAATTGAAAAGTATGAAAAAATCATTATTAATATTGTTGCTGTACAGCTATTGCACAGCAATTATTGCCCAAACAGATAGTACTAATACTAAAGGCTTTACCAGTTGGTTGCCTGCTGCATCAGCCAATGATGCATTATTGCTCGGTAATGGAACAATGGGAGCTATGGTATATGGTTTGCCTCACAATGAGACTATTATTTTAAATCATGCCGATTTGTACATGCCGCTACGCATTCCAGAGCAACCTATTGAGCAATATAAGGCTTTGGGTGAAATTAAAGATTTGCTTTTTGAGGGCAATGGTACCGAGGCAGAGAAGGTGCCTATTGCGTTATGCAAAGAGGCTGGTTTTAATGGTAAGTTAGCAACCGACCCTTTCATACCAGCCTTCGATATTAAAATTAAAACCAATCCAGCATACAATGTAACGGAATATAAGAGAGGTGTAGATTTTGAAAAAGGCGTGGCGTATGTAAGATGGAATCAAAATGGTAACGCCATTGAACGCACCCAGTTTATCTCTAGAGTCGATAGTGTGATGGTGATTAGGATAAAATCAGAAAAGCCAATAAATATCAGTTTTGCATTCGACAGAAGGGAGGTACATTGGAATCAATGGAAGTATATCAATGAACACATAAAACGAACAGAGTATTATGCTAACGGAAACCATTTACATTACAAAAGTGAGTTCAATTATCAATGGGAAGGTAATATAGCAAGTTATGAGGGAGTTGGTGAGGTTATTGCTCAAAACGGAGTAACAAAAACAGAAGGCAATGCGGTTGTGGTAAGTAGTACTACAGATGTCATGTTGATTGTGAAAATTGAAACTCACAAAACTGGACAGTCTTTTAAAACGGATGAGATAAAGGCCATGCTCGAAAGCATGGAGCATGATTATGATAAGGTATTGGCAAATCATGTAGCGCTCCATTCCGAATTGTTTAATCGGGTGCAACTTAACTTGGACGGAAGTGTTGCTGATGCGGAGATGGATGCCGAAATAATGATGAATCAAGCTAAAACCAGATTTTCACCAGCATTTGTTGAAAAGCAGTTTTATGCAGCACGTTACAACATTTTAAGCGCTACAGGTAAAAATCCACCCAACCTTCAAGGAATATGGGGCAGTTTGTGGCAGCCCCCATGGCAGTCGGACTATACGCATGATGGTAACTTGCCAGTGGCCGTTTCATCTTACCTATGTGCAAACATGCCTGAGTTAATAAACGCTTATTTCGATTATCACGATGCACGTTTGGATGATTACCAGGTTAATGCGAAAAACCTTTTTGGATGCAGAGGTATTATGGTACCCTCGCACAGTTCCTCACATGGACTCAATCAAAATTACGGACCTATTTGGTGTTTGAATTTTTGGACTGGAGGGGCGGCTTGGGCGGCGCATTTCTATTATGACTATTGGTTGTATACCAACGACAGTGAGTTTTTAATGAACAGAGCCTATCCGTTTATGAAAGAAGCTGCGCTGTTTTACGAAGATTTCCTGACCATAGGTGACGATGGTAAATATGTGTTTAATCCTTCATATTCTCCCGAGAACAATCCAGCCAACAATCCATCGCAGGCAGTGGTAAATGCTACCATGGATGTGATGCTTGCTAAAGAGTTGTTGAGAAATTTGATTAAAGCAGGAAAAATACTTAATGAAAGTAAAGGCCAATTGAGAAAATGGGAAGCTATGTTGGTTAAAATGCCGGAATATGAAGTCGATTCGGCAGGTGTCCTTCGCGAATGGCTATGGCCTGGATATGAAGAAAACCACCACCACCGTCATGTGTCTCACTTGTATGGGATGTACGATATGATTGATTCTGATTTAAAAACCGATTCGATTTTATGGAACGGTGTGCGTAAAGCTGTGGAAGAACGCATGAAAGTGCGCAGGAACGATAAAGGAGGCATCATGGTTTTTGGTCTGGTGCAAATGGCTTGGGTTGCTGAAAATCTGGGCGATCCAGAACTGACACAGGATATTATATCATGGTTGTCGGCGCAGTATTGGTCTAATTCGTTGGCCACTTTCCATGACCCTAACGGTTTGTTCAACATGGATTTGAGCGGTGGATTTCAGTCTGTTATCATTAAGGCATTAATTTATTCAGAACCGGGATACATTTCTATCTTACCTGCAAAGCCTCCTGTATGGGAAACCGGCTCCATTTCGGGAGTTTTGGCTCGAAATCAGGTAGAGGTTAAGGAACTAAAATGGGATAATAGTCAAGTAATCGTTCGGTTGGAGTCTCCCCTGAAACAACGAATTAAGCTCCAATTACCCAAAACAGCTCGAGGTATTACATTGGAAGATAAAAGTGGAAAATTAATTAAGTATAATAAACAAGGGCAAACTGTAACGATTGATATCAAACCGAATCGAGAACTTAGGGTTACTATCAATTTGAGAGCATAAGATTTTGAAAAAACAAGTAAAAACGAAAAGTTTAATTAAAGAACATGAGAGATTTAGGTTTAAAAAAAATGGTATTTATGGTTATAGTTCTAATGATGGTTAACACCCATCTTTTTGGACAGAGTAAAGTTATTGAACTTTGGGGTGGAAAAGTTCCTGGTTCAATACCTAATCCCAGTTATAAGCAAGTAGTTGATTCGACTGATTGGATTAAACTGAGATTTATAACTAAACCTGCTATTCAAGTATATCCTGCACCTGTTGACAAAAATACAGGAACTGCAGTAGTGGTATGTCCTGGAGGAGGATATTATGGGGTTTCTTTTATAAATGAAGGTATTGAAGTAGCTGAATGGTTAAATGGTTTGGGAATATCTGCCATTGTTTTGCATTATCGTTTACCCGATGATGCCATTATGAAAGATAAATCTATAGCTCCTTTACAGGATGGACAAGAAGCCATTCGTATGGTTCGTCGTCATGCTAAAGAATGGGGCATCGATTCTCATAAAATTGGTATTATGGGATTTTCTGCCGGAGGACATTTGGCATCTACAGTTTCCACTCACTTTGATGAAAAGGTATATGAGTCTATCGATACAATTAGTGCTCGACCTGATTTTTCATTGCTAATTTACCCAGTAATTTCTATGAATTCGAGTATCACACACCAAGGTTCGCGCGTAAACTTACTTGGAAATAATCCTTCACCAGAAATGGTAAAACATTTTTCGAATGAATTGCAAATAACAGACAAGACACCTTCTACATTTATGGTGCATTCTATGGATGATGGTACTGTTCCTGTAGAAAACAGTATTGAATATGCATTAGCACTGAAAAAAAATAAAATTCCTTGTGAGCTTCATATTTATGAACATGGCGGACATGGTTATGGCTTAGGCAAGTATGGAGGTACGGTATCCACATGGACAGAGGCGTGTAGTAAATGGTTGAAAGTAAGAGGGCTATTGTAGGAATCGATGTTTTTTACAGGTGTTATTATGATTAATTAAAAGGAAATCAAAATTTGAAAGAAACATCTATGACTAAAATTTTGTCACACGGCGAAATAATTATATGGATGTTATATGTGACCATTGAAAAACAATTGATATAAACACATGAAAAAATACTTATTAATTTCTTATACTTTACTCATATGTTGTTTGTTGCCAAGTACATGGCTTCATGCCCAATTAAATCATGATTGGGAAAATCCAGAAGTTATTGGTATAAATAAAGAAAAGCCTCATGCTTTTCTTTTTCTTTCAAATGATAAAATCAGTAATCCAAATGTGGTTTCCTTAAACGGAGTTTGGAAATTTAAATGGTCTCCAAATCCTCAATCCAGACCAACAACTTTTTATGAGTCAAATTATAATACCGAAAATTGGGACGATATTCTGGTACCTGTCAATTGGGAGCTTCAAGGTTTTGGAACGCCAATTTATACCAATATTACTTATCCATTTAAAAAGGATGCGCCAAAGGTAACTAGTGAACCACCCGAAAATTTTACGGCTTATAAAAACCGTAATCCAGTAGGAAGCTATATTACAACCTTTCAAGTAAAAGACAATTGGGTAAACAACAAGCAAGTGTTTATAAATTTTGGAGGGGTAAGTTCGGCCATGTACCTGTGGGTAAATGGTAACAAAGTTGGCTACAGCCAAAATTCTATGACCCCTGCAGAATTTGATATTACTAAGTATATAAAACCAGGGAAGAATACATTGGCCGTTGAGGTTTATAGGTGGAGTGATGGCAGTTACCTTGAAGACCAAGATATGTGGCGATTAAGCGGTATTTTTAGGGATGTAGATCTTATTGCCAGACCAAAATCTTTTATAAGGGATTTTTCTGTAGTGGCAGAACCCAATCAAAATTTTGATAGAGCTTCTGTTAGTGTGAAGTTGAATATCGATAACCGTTCTGAAGAAAATCTTAAGAATTTTACTGTTGAAGCATTCATTTCTGGGTATTCTACATTTGGAAAACTGGTCGATATTCATTTATCTAAAGAGGTAGGGGTTTTAAAAAACCTTTCAGAAAATTTATTGGAGTTTAGTACAAATATTTCAAACCCACTTTTATGGTCTGCCGAAACACCCAATTTATATAAGCTAAGTCTCAAATTAAAGAACAATGAAAAGGAAGTTCTTGAAACCTTAAATTGGCAATTTGGAGTAAAGAAAGTAGAAGTTAGAGGTGAAGTTTTTTATATAAATGGGAAAGCTGTGAAGTTAAAAGGCGTGAATCGTCATGAACATCACCCACGAACTGGTAAGTATGTCGATAGGGAAACTGTTATCAAAGATATTGAATTAATGAAGCAAGCCAATATTAATATGGTTCGTTTGAGTCATTACCCCAACGATTTATTGTTTTATGAATTATGTGATAAATATGGTATTTATGTGATGGATGAAGCCAATCAGGAATCTCATGGTTATGGTTTAAGTAATACTGTTTTGGGCGATAACCCTACTTGGAAAAAAGCACATGAAGATAGGGCGGTATCGATGGTTGAACGTGATAAAAACCATACTAGTATTATTATTTGGTCTTTAGGAAATGAAGGTGGCCGTGGTCAAAATTTCACTGCCATGAAGGAGTCTATTAAAAAGATAGACCTAACAAGACCTGTTTTTTCTGATACCGATAGAGATCTTTCTGAGCTTTATGATGAAAGCTATATATCACCAGAAGCAGCTAAAAAACTGGCTAAAGAAATTACAGATAGACCATTCTTTATGCGTGAATATGCCCATGCCATGGGTAATTCAGTTGGGAATTTAAAAGAATATTGGGATGTTTTTAATGCCGATCCCAGCATTGCAGGTGCAGCCATTTGGGATTGGGTAGATCAAGGTATTGCCAAAAAAATAGATGGATCTAAGATGAGACTGGGTGAAAATCCATCGCAATTAAAACTGGAAGACGATGAGTTTTGGGCTTATGGTGGCGATTTTGGTGATTATCCTAATGATGGAACTTTTTGTAATAATGGGTTAATCGCTGCAGATAGGGTGCCACACCCACATTATTATGAAGTTCAAAAAGTATATCAATACATCGACTTTAAATTGGAAAATTCCAATACTATTAAGGTGATAAACCAATATGATTTTACCAATACCAGTAATTTCGATTTTATATTCGATTTGCTTTCCAATGGAAAAATTATAAAAACGGGCATTATAGAATGTCCGAGTATTTCTCCTGGTAAATCTGGAAATGCTTTGGTTTATCTACCAGAAGATATTTATACCATTGAAGATGAAATTATTTTAAATGTTTATGCCAAATTAAAAAAAGCAACTTTATGGGGGAACCCTGGGTTTACTGTAGCTAAGGAACAATTTGTTTTAAAGCGTCCTGAAATTGTAAAAATGAATCCAGAGGGCAATGCGCCCCTAGTGAATGAAACCAACACTAATATTACTATTGAAGCGGCTGATTTTAAGTATGGCTTTAATAAAAAGAATGGCGCTTTAACCAGTTGGAAATTAAATGATGTTGAATTATTAAAAAATAGTTTAGAGCCTTATTTTTGGAAACCAGCCAACGATAACCAAAAGCTAAACGATTATAATAAGCGCTTAGGCAAGTGGAAACATGCGGCAGAGAATCGAGAGGTAGAGCACATAAATATTGTTAAACATAAAGGTTTGACCGTTGTAACATTTACTATGAAGTTATCTGAAATAGGAGCTTCCTATAAGCTAATCTACTCAATTAATGGCAAAGGAAAAATACAGGTAGAGGCATCTTACCTTCCTATAGCAAAAGACATCCCTTTAATGCCAAAGTTTGGTATGAGAATGCAATTACCTTCAAATTTAAGCACCATAAAATGGTATGGACGTGGTTCTTATGAAAATTATCCCGATCGTAAAACTGGTAGTTTTATTGGTTTAAATGAATTAAAATTGACACATTTTAAAACAGATTATTTCAATCCTCAGGATAATGCAAACCGTAGCGATGTACGTTGGTTTTCTCTGTCAGATTCGAACATAGGTACACTTGTTATAAAGGGGTTGCAGTCTTTAAATTTTCGGATTTGGCCATATACCGAAAAGGATATTGAAAAAGCCAAACACCCTTACGAAATACCACATCAGGATTTTATAAATTTAAACATCGATTTAAATATCCACGGCGTTGGTGGTAATGATTCTTGGGGTGCAAGAACTTTAAACCAGTATACTATTGAAGGAAATAAACCTTACAGTTATGGTTTTATTATGGAGTTTAATCCAGTTGAATAAAAGGAATATTAATTGTGAATTATATTATTGATATTTAAAAAAGAGAATTACCCTCAAGCAACCTGTTGTCTTTTATAAAATGAATACTAAATGTGTTGTATTAGGGTGGCTTTTGTGTTATTCAGCATATCTTTAAAAGTGTTTTCTATAAAATTTCACAATTTAATTTTAATATTGGCATCTTATTAATTAACTAAACTGAATTAAATTATGGGATTGATATCTTTTGCAGCCTTTACACTTTTGGTTGCAGTAATAGCTTGGTGGTCTACAAGAAAGACAGATGAAACATCTTCAGATGGCTATTTTTTAGGAGGAAGAAGTTTAACAGGACCAGTTATCGCAGGATCTTTGTTACTTACTAACCTGTCAACCGAACAAATTGTAGGAATGAATGGTGTATCATTTAGAGATGGTATTCCTATTATGGCTTATGAGGTTATTGCTGCCATAGCCATGGTGTTTACTGCTTTTGTTTTATTGCCTAAATATTTAAAAAGTGGTATTGCTACCATTCCGCAGTTTTTGGAGGATAGGTATGGCAAGTCAACAAAAGCCATTGTATCGTTATTATTCTTATTGGGTTATGCCATTTCTATGTTGCCAACCGTTTTGTATTCTGGGGCATTAGCCATCAATACCATGTTTGATATTCCAGAAATGTTGGGTACAGGGCCAAAAGCAACCCTTTGGATAACGGTTTGGGCTATTGGTATTATTGGTAGTATCTATGCAATTTTTGGTGGTTTGAAGGCTGTTGCAGTTTCCGATTCGATTAACGCTGTTGGTTTAATAGTTGGAGGCTCGCTCATTCCTATTTTTGGATTAATGAAAATTGGTGACGGAAGTGTGTTGAATGGATTAAAAATCCTGACTACGGAGTTGCCTGAAAAATTCAATATTATTGGTGGTCCAGATTCAGATGTGCCGTTTTGGACTCTATTTACAGGAATGATAATCGTTAACTTTTACTATTGGGGAACCAATCAGGCCATTATACAAAGAGCACTTGGGGCTAAAAATTTACAGGAAGGTCAAAAAGGGCTTTTATTGGCGGCTTTCATTAAAATTCTTGGGCCATTTATTGTAGTGCTTCCAGGTATTATAGCCTTCTATATTTTTAATGGTGATTTGGCAAATGCCGATGAGGCTTACCCTATGGTTGTTAAGGCGGTATTGCCATTGGCATTTATAGGATTTTTTGCAGCGGTATTGTTTGGTGCTATTTTGAGTTCTTTCAACAGTGCATTAAATAGTTCGGTTACACTATTTGGATTGGATTTTTATAAAGAATATTTTAATAAAGACGCTACTGAAAAGCAGGTGGTAAAAGCAGGTAAAACCTTTGGTATTGTTTTAGCATTGTTCTCCATGACTATTGCACCGCTTTTATATGGAGTGCAAGGAGGTGTGTTTACATATCTTCAAGAACTTAACGGAACGCACAGTGTGCCTATTTTAGCCATTATTGTTGTGGGTATCTTCACTAAGCGTATTTCAGGAAAAGCAGCTAATATTGCTATTTTATTTAGTGCTATTGTTTACTTGGTTTTACTGTATGTGGTTAGACCAATGTGTATTGAATCGGGTACGTTCTTTCCTCATTTCTTGCACTTAATGGGAATGCTTTTTGTAATGGTGGTTATCATTATGTTTGTAGTGAGTAAGTTTTACCCAAGAGAAACAGATTACTTACAAGAGTACACCAAACAAGTAGATATTACACCTTGGAAATTCTTAAAACCTGTAGGCTATGCCGTTGTTGCAGCCGTTATAGGATTGTATATTTACTTGTCTTAAATAGAGAAATTTTAAATAATATTGAAAGGGAATCTATTTTTTTAGTTCCCTTTTTTATGTTAAAACCATAAGATAGTTATGAGAAAAGATGAAGAATAAACGATTGAAAATAACCATTGTCAATATAATTACAGACTCATGTTAAAGCCTCTAAAAGTCACTTATTGACCCACTCTTATCAACAGAATTATTTTTGTTTTATTAATTATAGAACTAAATTCAGTAGTAGAGTAAGAAATAAGTTTTGTTGTATTACAATATAGTTAATGTTTATAAATTAAAAGAGAATATTTATTTATTGAAAGTGAAAATTACAATATTCTTCATATTTGTTTTTTCATAAAATATATAGCCAGTTTATTTATATGTCATAAAAGTTTTATTGCTTTTTCATGAAAATATTAAAATTTAACAAAATATTAATAGGGGGTAAGCCTTAATACTTCGTTTTATGTATATAAATATAGTAAAAAGACTTTGTTTTAATAGTTTGTTTTTAAGTTTTTGAATTTGTCACTCAATTTTGAGCAAAAACAGAGAAAAGAGGGGTGTTTAGAAGCAGTCCTCTTTTTATTAAAGCATTTTGTAAGTAATTATATAACAGGTAGTTAAAAATTTCTTTTTAAAAAGAAAAGCGTCAATTAATATATAACAATGAAGAATTTAATTTACTTAACAATCATTACTTTGGTACTTGTATCTTGCAAAGAAGAATCCTCAAAAGATTATATTTCTTTTTCGGGAACAATTACCAGTCAAAATTCAGATTCCTTAATTGTTTGTTCTAAGACTTATTCTAAAAAAATAAAAGTGGATAAAGATGGAATCTTTTCTGACACTTTGAAAGTGAAAGCGGGAGTCTATAATCTATTTGATGGAACAGAATCAATTAACATCTATTTAAAAAATGGTTTTGATTTGCATATGACTATTGACGCAAAAAAGTTTGATGAAACTATTAGTTATACAGGAACTGGTGCTGAAGCCAATAACTATTTGGCCAAAAAAAGTGTTTTTCAAGAGAAAATGATGGATTTAGATGCACTTTTAGTTTTAGATGAAAAAGCATTTTTAGAAAAAGTAAAAGCTAATACTAAAGCTTTAGAAAAGATGTTAAGTGTAACTGAAAATTTAGATTTAACTTTTGTTGCAAATCAAAAGAAAGAGTTTGGAATAACCGAGAATCAGTTGTTTCAGAAGTATATGGATAACCAAAGACTATATTCCTTGAAGGGAAATGAATCTCCAAAATTTGTTAATTACGAGAATTATTTAGGTGGTACCACATCATTAGAAGATTTGAAAGGAAAATACGTTTACATTGATATATGGACAACATGGTGTGGATCTTGTAAGAAAGAAATTTCTTCTCTTAAAGAAGTAGAAAAGACATACCAAGGAAAGAAAATTGAGTTTGTAGCCATTTCGATAGATAGTCAAAAGGATCACGAAGCTTGGCGAACTATGGTTGAAGAAAAGGAACTCTCAGGCGTTCAGTTGTATGCTAAGCAAGATCAAAAATTTGCTAATGCATATTCAGTAAGCAGTGTTCCTAGATTTATTTTAATAGATCCGCAAGGTATGGTTGTAGATGCGAATGCTCCAAGACCCTCAAGTAACGAGTTAAAAGATTTGTTAAAAACTTTAGACATCTAGAATAATGTGTTTTTAATCTGTTTTAGGCTTTTTTGCTGAAAATTAAAAATGAGTACAATAAAATTAGCTCTTAATAGTATGCTTAAATCTAAGTCTAAACTACAAATAACTTTGGAAGACTACTTCACACCCTTTAGACAAAATATAGTTGGAATAGAAAAAGAATTCGAATCACCATATGGGAATAAAAAAATCATTTATGCCGATTGGACAGCCAGTGGCAGATTATATAAGCCTATAGAGGAAAAAATGTTGAATGATATTGGTCTTTTTGTTGCTAATACCCATACTGAAACTTCTATAACAGGAAGTGTTATGACGCATGCGTACCACGATGCTAGAAATATTATTAAAAAGCATGTGAATGCATCAAATCAAGATGTGTTAATTACGGTAGGAACAGGTATGACAGGAGCTATTAATAAGTTTCAGCGTATTTTAGGGATTAAACTTAGCGAAAATTTAAAAGACCATACAGAGGTTCCTGATAGTAAACGTCCTATTATTTTTGTCTCACATATGGAGCACCATTCTAATCAAACCTCTTGGTTGGAAACTATTGCTAACGTAATAGTTATCCCTTCAAATGAGAAAGGTTTACCCTGTTTGAATAGTCTTGAAAGCTTATTGGAAAAACATAAGGATAGACTTATAAAAATAGCAGCTATTACTGGTTGTTCAAACGTTACAGGTATTATAACTCCTTACCATAGCATTGCAAAAATAATGCACCAAAATAATGGATTGTGTTTCGTAGATTTTGCTTGTTCAGCACCTTATGTTAACATAGATATGCATCCAGAGGATGAGGAAGCGTATTTAGATGCAATCACTTTTTCGCCACATAAATTTTTAGGAGGACCAGGTTCATCGGGTGTGTTGATTTTCAACAAAAAACTATATAAAAATTTGGTACCAGATAACCCAGGAGGAGGTACAGTGTCTTATACAAATCCTTGGGGAGACCACGACTATATTGATGATATAGAAACCCGGGAAGATGGAGGTACACCAGGGTTTTTACAAGCCATAAAGATTGCGCTTTCCATTCAGCTTAAAGAAAAAATGGGCGTGCAAAATATTTTGGATAGGGAACATGAATTGAATGCCATTGTTTTTGAAAGACTTTCCAAGATTGAAAATTTACACATTTTGGCTCCAAATCATACCGATAGGTTAGGGGTTTTTTCTTTTTTTGTTGATGATGTACACTATAATTTAATTGTAAAACTTCTAAACGATAGATTCGGTATCCAGACTCGTGGTGGATGTTCTTGCGCGGGAACATATGGGCACTATTTGTTACATGTAGATCAAACTACATCTAAAGCTATAGAACAAAAAATATTGGAAGGTTGTCTTAATGAGCGACCTGGATGGGTTAGAATGTCCATACACCCAACAATGACTAATACTGAAGTAGAATTTATTTGCAATGCCATTGAAGACGTAGCAAACAACTTTAAGGATTGGGAGAAAGCTTACACTTATGATTCAATGAAAAATGAGTTTATCCATAAAAGCAGCAGCAACATAGAAAAAGAAATTACCAAAGATTGGTTTAAGATTTATTAGAATTCTTTTTTTAAATAAATTAAGGCTGTTTTTTTATGCCTCTTTTGGTATTCCAAACAATAAAAACAGAATACTTTGAAGTTTTTTGTCTACTTTATCTCGCAGTTGCGCATAAGCCCGGGTCATTTGGTTTTCAACGGTTTTAACTGAAAGGTTGAGATAATTAGCAATTTCTGTATTAGTTAATCCCTCGTATTTGCTCAATAAAAATATTTCCTTACATCTGGGTTGTAAATTATCGATTTCCTTTTTGACATGCTGAATCAATCGATCTAAGTTGTGCTCATCATCTTCTATCAAGGTGTTAATTGCAGTCATGTATTCTTTTTCAAGATTGAGAATGAATTTACGGTGTCTGTACTGATCTAAAAATTCATTGTATACAGAGCGGTAAAGAAAACTGCGTAGGCTTAAATTGGTTTTAAGAGAAGTTCTTTTTTTCCATAAACGGAGCATTACATTCTGAACCATATCTGCAGCTAAATTTCTATCCTTACAAAAGCTATAAGCATACAGGCAAAGTTTGTGGTGATAACTATCCATGAGATACGAATAAGCAGATTCTTCACCTTTTCGTAAAGCTGCTATTAACACAGCTTCATCTTTATAAGGTATTTGAGCTTTCTCTTTCATTTTGCAGAGGATATTTTGTTAATTACGCGAATATTTTGTTAATTATGCAAAGATTAAAAAAAAATATTAAAAAAAATATTAAAACGTTAGGGGTATTTGACTTGGCGTTCTTAATATGTTTAACATAATAGAATTTTAATGAAGTCTCAATTCAGACATTTTATTGTAAATTATTTAAACCAGTCGGCCTCAGAGGAAGAATTAGATGAGTTGTCCCAGTGGCTTAAAAATCCTGTTAATGCTCAAGAGTTCAAATCTTTTGTGCAAATTGATTATGTTATAGATCATATTATGGAAGATTTTAATACGGAGCAAGAAAAGAGAGATTTTCTCTCTAAAATTCGTAAAATGCAACAACAAAAAAAGGTTCGAAAATTATGGGCTCGCATTTCTGGGGTTGCAGCATCTATTTTGATAATTGTTTCCTTTTCTAGTTTATTGGATAAAGATTTGGATCACGATACTGTGCCAGTAGTTGTTAATAATGAAATCAAACCTGTAAAAAACAATGCCGTTTTACTTTTGGAAACAGGTGAAGAGGTAGCCCTGCAGGAAGGGAGTGCATTACACACTCAAAATGCGGTGAGCAATAAGGAGGGACTTGAGTATAGTCAAGGTGCTGTGGCAGATACAGATACTGAAATTGCCTATAATTATTTAACCGTATCCCGGGGTAGTCAGTTTTATGTTAAACTAGCCGATGGCACTAAAGTGTGGTTAAACTCAGAGTCTAAGCTAAAATATCCGGTACATTTTCCCAAAGCTCAAAGTCGTGTGGTAGAGCTTCTTTATGGAGAGGCTTTCTTTGAAGTTTCTCCTAGTGTCAAACATCAAGGAGCAGATTTTAAGGTCATTCATAAAGAGCAGGAGATACAAGTGCTGGGTACTAAGTTTAATGTTAAAGCCTATTCTGGGGAAACAAAGGTGTTTACCACGCTGGCGGAAGGAAAAGTTCAGATTAATACACCTAGAGAAAAGCATACTCTTCAGCCAGAACAGCAAGCAATTCTAAATGATAATACCTATGCGTTATCAATTCATAAGGTGAATTTGAGAGAGGAGATAGGTTGGGTAAAAGGAGAGTTTATTATTAGGCAAAAAAATCTTAAACAAATTATGAGGGTTCTTAGTCGCTGGTACGATATGGAAGTGATTTTTGAGGATAAGGAGTTAGAGGATGTAAAATTTGTAGGTAGAATTCAAAAAGATCAGGAGATAACCGAAATACTGGATAGAATTAAAAACTTCGGTATTATAAAAAACTATGAAATTAATGAGAAGCAGGTACGCTTAAGATAGAAAAATCAATTTTGTAAAAACAAGAAATTTATATAGATAAAAAGGGAGCGAAGTTCAAATTTTCGCAGGTTCAAACTTCGTCCCTATCTAATTTGATCAGTTAAAGCAAATATTAACCAATACATTCCAAATTTATGAAAATTAAATTATTAAAAGTCTGTAGTCCTGAACATTTTTTTAGGACCAGAAAGCAATTCTTATTGATAGTCATGAGAACATTCTTACTTTTATTCTTTACCACGGCTTTAGGGTTTAATGCAGACAATAGTTTTGCACAGGACAAAGTAAGCATTGAATCATCCAGTGAACTTACTGTAGACGAGGTCTTTCAGTTAATTACAGAACAGACTGAGTATAACTTTCTGTATCCAGATGGCTTGTTTTCAGGTTTACCTAAAGTGAAACTGATTAAAGGTTTAATCAAAGTAGACAAACTCATTGAGCAAAGTATTCCAAAATCCAGATTCAAAGTAGTTTTGTCGGAAGGGAATAACATTATCATAGAAGAAAGCAGGTTGACAAACCAAATAGGTGTATCGGGAACTGTTACTGATACCCGTGGGAATCCTATTCCTTATGCTTCTGTTCGGGTTAAGGGCACCACTAATGGGGTGTCGACCAATGAAGATGGATACTATAAGATTGCGATAGCATCTACTAATAACGTTTTGGTATTCAATTCGCTTGGGTTTAAAGACAAAGAGGTTCTGGTGAGCGATAGTCTTATTATTGATGTTGTTCTTGAAGATGATGTGACAGAACTGGAAGCAGTTGAATTAGTATCTACAGGATATCAAAATATTGAAAAACAGAGAGTTGCTGGTGCAGTAACGAGTATATCTCGCAAAGATTTACATGTAAACGGGGTTAGTACTGTTGAGCAAATGTTACAAGGAAAAGTAGCAGGTTTAAATGTTACAAACCTTACTGGTGAGGTAGGTGTTCGTCAAAAATCAAGAGTTCGTGGAACTTCTACTTTTTTAGGAAATCAGGAACCTATTTGGGTAGTTGACGGAATTATTCAGGAAGACCCACTTCCTTTTAGTGCACAAACATTCGATAATAATGGAGGTGTTACTGAAAATAATTTTGATTTTATTAGAAACTACGTAGGGAATTCAATTTCTTGGTTGAATCCAAATGATATTCAAGATATTACTGTATTAAAGGATGCTTCAGCAACTGCTATTTATGGTGTTAGAGCTGCAAACGGAGTTATTGTTATTAATACAAAGCAAGGGAAGGAAGGTCCTTTGTCTGTTACATATTCTACAAACTTTAATTTTGGAGAAAAGGTGACTTATGATAAGTTAGAGTTGATGAATTCTAGGGAAAGAGTAGCTGTTTCTAGAGAAATTTTTGAAAGAGGCTTAATAGCATCTCAAACCAATAATGATATAGGTTTTGCGGGAGCATTAAACAAATATTTATTTGGAGAGATATCCTATGATGAATTTAATGGTAGGGTTGCAAAAATGGAAAGTGTAAATACCGATTGGTTTGATATTTTATACCGTAATCCTTTTAGTCAATCACATCATATTGGTTTAAGTGGAGGTAGCAGTAAAATAAGATTTTATTCATCAATAGGTTATACTGATAGTCAAGGAACTGCTATAGGTAATAATAGCAATTCATTAAATGCCTCTTTAGGTATAAATAGCCAATTGAATGAAAAATTATCTGTTAGTTTTCGTTTAAGTGGTAGTAAAACTAAAACGAATGGTTTTAATTTGGTAACACCTTATGAGTATGCAACAAAAATAAATCGTGTAATTCCTGCATACAATGAGGATGGAAGCTTGTTTTATTACAATGATGTATCAAATGGATTTCTATATAACTATATAAATGAAAGAAATGAGTCTGGTAACTCCAATACGGTTCAATCACTTAATTCTAATTTAAATATTGTTTATAAAATTTTACCTGAGTTGAAATTGAATGTTCTGGGTAGTTATAACATTTCTTCAACAATGGGGAGTTCTTATGCAACTGAAACAACGAATTTAATAACCAATATTAGAGGGTATGAATATGCAAGTGTAATTTCAGGAGATCCTTTATACAAAAGTTCTAAGTTGCCTATTGGAGGAGTTTTTAATGCAGATAACAATCAATCTGTTAATTGGAATTTACGCACTAATTTGAGTTACAATAAAATTTTCAATGAGGTTCATTATTTTTCTGCATTACTTGGAGTTGAATCTCATAGTTTAAAATTTGATGGGTCTAATTCAACTACATATGGATATTTACATAATAGAGGAAGATCATTCGCATTAGTACCTCCTACAATTACATCAGGAACTACTGTTCTTGCAAATTCTTTATATACAGGGACTGCCGATAGTAATAAATTCTCGAATTCTATTACAGATAGAGAAACCAATACTTTAGGGTACTATTTAACCTTAAATTATACTTATGATAATCGTTATGTATTAAATTTTAGTGTAAGAGGCGATGCTTCAAATCGCTTTGGACAATTTCCAAATGAGAAGTTCAATCCTGTATGGGCAGGTGGTCTAAGATGGAATGCTGGTAATGAGGATTTTATAAAAGATATTGATTGGATAAATAGTTTAAGTGTAAGAAGTACTTTTGGATATCAACGTAATATGGCTGTAAACTTTAGCCCAAGTTTGATTGTTCAAATTCCAAGCTCAACTGCTTCATCTAGTATTTATGATGTAAATACAGGAGAATACCTTCTTAAAATTAAAAGTTTACCATATGAAGATTTGCGTTGGGAACAAACAACGAGCTATAACTTAGGTTTTGATATGGGCTTGTTTCAAAACAAAATCTTCCTTACAGGAAATTACTATGTAAAACTTGGTAAAGATATAATCACACCTCTTAGTTTACCTGCTGAATATGGTATAGATGTTATGCCGGTAAATGGTGGTAGTTTAAAAAATAAAGGGTATGAATTGACAGTAGGTTTTACACCTATACGTACTAATAATTTTAATTGGTCTGTTACAATGAATACGTCCAAAAACTTTAATGAAGTAACCAAAGTTGGAACTCAAAATAATGGTTGGCAATCAGCTATACAAGGCACTTTATTAAAAGAAGGCTATGCGCTATCTTCTTTTTGGGCTTTTAAATACGATGGTGTAGATCCTGAAACTGGACGCCCAATAATTGACTTATCAGTAGAAGATGGAGCATTTCCAGATGAAGATCCAACAGCTTACTTAGAATATGTTGGAAAAGCTGATCCTGATTTCACAGCTGGGTTTGGTAACACCTTTAGATATAAGCAATTTAGCTTATCAGCTAACTTTTATCTTCAGCTGGGAGGTAAGAAATTCTTGAAATCTGCATATCCAACGGCTATTTTGCCTAATGAATATGAAAACTTAACATCAGAATTAAATGGTAGATGGACACCTGAAAATACATCAGCTCAATTACCAGGATTACCTGATCAGGATGCTGCAACTAATCCAATTCTTTTGCCTGGTGAAACGATGACTTATGTACCTTTATATCAAATGTATAATTATAGTACAGATAGAGTTGTTGACGCATCAAGTTTAAGATTAAACACACTGAGTGCGAGTTATAATTTTTCTAGTGATTTTTGTAAAAATTTAAAATGTAAATCTTTAAATATGGGCTTAAGTGCTTCAAATGTTTTTTCAATTGTAAGTAAAGATTTTCATGGAAGAGATCCAGAGGTAGCCAGAGGTAGTCAGCCACGTACACGCTCCTATACTTTTAATATAAATGTTACATTCTAAATTTTAAAAAAATGAGATTCTTAAAATTAAATATAGTCGTATTATTTAGTATTTCAGCTTTGTTTTTAACCTCTTGTTCTGATTTTCTAGAGGAGACTAGCCAGGATGAAATTATTCCCGAAACGTTTGAAGATATATCTGCAGTCATGTATAGTGAGGCATATCCCTATTTGTTTAATGGCGATGTCTATCTAAATCTATTAACAGATGAAATGGAGTCTAATGGGTTAACAACAGATAGTTATCAAGCCAAATTTGAAAATGGTATGCCAATATATACGTATACAAAAACAATGTTTGATGGAAGCTACATTATACCAAATGATGCTAACTCATGGGAGTTGTATTATAAAAAAATTAAAGGTTGTAATGTTGTATTAGACCATATAGAAAATATTACGGCTCCAGAGAAAGATATTAATTCATTGAAAGGACAGGCATTATTTTTACGTGGATACTATTATTTTAAGCTTGCCACAATTTATTGTCAGCCTTATTCGGTTGATCAAATAAATCCTGATGAAGCTTTAGGCGTGCCTTTAGTATTAACAATGAATGTTCAAGATATTTATCCTAAGCGTAATACTTTAAAAGAAACTTTTGATCAAATTGAAGCTGATTTAAAAACATCAGTAACTTTATTAAAAGAAAATTATACTGCTCCTAATCCATTTAGAGTAGGATACTTAGCAGCTGAGGCTATGTTAACTCGTTTTTATATTTATAAAAATAGTAAAGAGGACTTACAGAGTATCATAGATTATAGTACTGATGTAATTTCAAATAAACCATCTTTAACTTATTTGACTTCATTTAGTACAAAATTTCATTCTAAAGGGGTTTATGATATTGATATTAGCAATGAACCTATATGGATTTATGGTACTTCATCAATAAGATCTGCAAATTATTGGCCTCTTTATCCAATAGCAAACAAGAAAACACCATATTCAGTGTCTTCTTTGTTAACGTCTTTATATGATACTGATGATTTAAGATCTGAGGCTTATTTCACAAAAGCTACAAATAGTGGTTCTAAGTATAATTCTGTGAGTAACAAAATAGGTATAAGTAACAATCAATATGGAGATAGAGGTATTAGAAATGCAGAAGTTTATCTTAATAGAGCAGAGGCATACTGTAGGTTGTTTCTTGAAACAGGAATGGGAGATTATAGAGTAAAAGCACTGCAAGATTTAAATACGCTGCGTGAAACACGTTATGATACAGATACTTATAGCCCTGTGGATATTACAGATGGCCAAACACTTCTAGATTTTTGTTTGGAAGAAAGAAGACGAGAATTGTGTTTAGAAGAGGGGTTAAGATGGGGAGATATAAAACGTTTAAATCTAGGTGTTGACCATACTTTTATAGATGCAGATGGTAATTCAATTGAGTACTCTCTTGCACCAGGTGATTTACTTTATGCTTTGCCAATTCCTTATAATGTAATGGAAAGAAATCCTGAATTATCACAAAATCCAAGATAAGTTCAGTATTGGTAAAATCATATTATTAATAATTAAAAACTAATACAATGAAAATTACATATTTATATATTTTTTTAAGTCTTTTTGCTTTATCCTCTTGTTCTGATACAGGGGATAGTGCAATTGAGTCTTCAGGAATTGAAACTGGTTATATAGTACCACAGGGCAACAATGATTTTGACAACGATATTGTAAAATTTTACGAAGATTACGGTTCTTATTTATTGTATCAATTTACTGATAAGGATGCGTATTGGACGCCTTCTAAATGGACAAACGGTGAACCATCTTCAGATGAAAGTGACGGGAAGTTAGGATTTATATATTTGGCACCTGATGAAAATTATATTAAGCCGCAATTGGATTTACTAAACAGAACTTGGTTTAATCACTATTCCCCTGAGTTTTTGGATGAATTTTTACCAGTGAAAATTTTATTATGTTCACAAGTTCAATACTGTAATTTTGATTTTTCTTCTTGGCCTTTTAAAATAAAAGGAGCAGACGTTGCTGCTTATTATAACTACGATAATATTTGTGTTTCGTATGCTAAAGAAGAAGTTTTAAACTTAACAACAGAAGAAGAAGCAGCATTTGAGAAAGGCATTAATCATGTTTTTGTAGATTGCATGTATGGACAAGGTAAATTAAATCCTACAGGTATATTTGGTGAATCGGCTAATTATTCTCTTGCATCTTCCAAATATAAGAATACCGATTTATGGGCCATAGGTATTTTACAACCTTATTATTCGGCATCTCCCGAAAAAGATTGGAAACAATTTGTAACTATGATGATTTGTTATTCAGAAGCATATTTAAATGCAGAGGTGACTACGGTTAATGAGTGGGATACCAAAGAAACTTCATGGGAGGGGATATTTTCACCTTTAAAAGATTCAAGTGGACTATTGAAAAAACGTTATGATATGGTTCGTCAATTCTATATCGATAATTATAATATTGATTTGCAACAAATCGGTAATACTATATACGAATAGGGAAAAGAAATAATAATTGAATTTTAAACTTTAATTATCTAGATGTTTAAATACATCAGGAGTTTTATAACTCCCATATTAGTTAAAACTGTGCTAGCGCATTTCGTCTTAACTTTCTAAAATACTTACCTTCGAATGAGATAGTCAACGACTATCTCATTCGTTATCAGGTATCCACAAAAGGGATGCTGTAAATTTAATAATTGAGAAAAGATCAAGGGAAATCTTTAAGTTGTTAGCCCTGAACCTTGGGTTGAAAGTCCAATAGTGATTAAAAGGTTTTATACCAAATTATAATTAATAAATAAATATGAAAGTTGTACTATTTCTTAGTAGTTTGTTTTTAAGCTTACAATTGTTTGCAAAAGATTTTAGTGTAGGTAGTAGGGATACAATTCCTTCCATCTCTCAATATTTAGAGGGTGATGTAATAAAAACAAGCTCTGGTTTTATGAATGTTTATGAAAGAAATAATCATTTTTTACTTGAGATTCCAGAAACCACTCTAGGTAGGGATATACTTGTAACCATAACTATTCTAAAAGGAGTACAAAAGAATGATCGAAAGTTCAATAAAAGATTTGGGTATGGCGATGATTTCATGCCCGAAAATATGGTTCGTTTCGAGAAGAAAGATGATGTAATAAGTTTACTAAGTCCTCGTGTTTATCATATAGAAGACGATAGTTTTATGTATGCTCCGTTTTATAAAAGTTTGATTAATCCAACTATCAAGAATTTTCCAATAGTTGCTATGTCGGACAATAAATACTTGATAGATATAACAGATTATTATTTAGGAGATAGTGAGTTGTTTGCTTTACAAGGTTCAAAAAGCGAACTGGACTTAGGAAATTATATCAAAGCAAGTTCATATCCTACAGAAATAGTTAGCTTTCCCACTAATATTAGTTTTCGTTCAGTAAGAACCTATACAGATTCTAAACCAAATGAAAGCACCTATTCAAATAGCATTTGGGAAGTAGGGGCATTATGGATTTTGCTTCCAGAAAAGCCATTGAAAATAAGACCTTTTGATGAAAGAGTTGGTTATTTTTCTAACCACATTACTGGACAATTAGGAAATGAAAATGAAGTGTTTCAAATAGCAAAACATTGGCGTCTCGAGCCGAAACCTGAAGATGTTGAACGCTATTTGAAAGGAGAGCTTGTTGTACCTCAAAAACCAATTATTTTTTATATAGATAAAGATATGCCTGCCCATTTGGTTCCCTATGTGATTGAGGGAGTTGCACGTTGGCAAAAGGCTTTTGAAAAAGCGGGTTTTAAAAATGCTATATATGCATTGCCTGAACCTACAAAAGAAGAAAATCCAGATTATTCATCAGATGATGCACGGTACTCAGTTATTTCATATAAAGCTTCGCCAATTGCAAATGCCTATGGTTCTGAAGTTATAGACCCACGTTCAGGGGAAATTATTAGCGCTCAGGTTGCTATTTTTCATGCGGTGACCGATTTGATTCAAATGAGTTATTTTGTGATGTCCAGCCCTTCTGATCCTATGGCTAGGGAATATCCTTTAAATCAAGATGTAATGGGTAAGTTGTTTAGTACCGTAATTACTCATGAAGTAGGACATACCTTAGGCTTGCGCCACAACTTCATGGGAAGTTCATTTTACCCAGTAGATAGTTTAAGGAGTAATGATTTTATAGAAAAAAATGGTCTTGGTACTTCTGTTATGGATTATCAACGATTTAATTTTATAGCGCAGCCAGAAGATCATGTAAAACAAAAAAATTTAATACCAAAACTTGGAACCTATGATATGTTTGCAATTGAATGGGGATATCGGTATTATCCTGATACTGTAAAAAATTCAATCCTTACAGAAAAGCTAAACAACTTTGTTAAAGAGGAAATAAGCAAAGGAGGTATTGGTTTTTTAGATGAAAAATCATCTGATCCCAGAGTTCAATCTGAAGATAGCGGAGACGATATTGTTTATGCCAGCAGGCTTGGAATGAAAAACGTTAAGTATATAATGGATCATATAGAGCAATGGACAGAAAATCAGGATGATTATATATTGCTAAAACGGAGGTATTTATATCTAGCAAGACAATATCACAGGTATGTAAAACATGTGCTGAAATTTATAGGAGCCTATTATATAGACAATACGTTTAGTGAGAATCAAAATTATGTAAAAGAGTATAAACCAGTTTCCTATGAAGACCAAATTCGCGCACTGCAGTTTTTAAAAGAGTATGCTTTAGAGGAACCTCAGTGGTTGACCCAAGCTCCATTTTTAAATAAAATTGATTTAGGAGAAGATAAATATAGCTATTTTGACAATTATGTCTATCAGTTAGTAATTAAAGGATTAGCATTTAATAATTCTAAAATCAAGAATGATAATCCTTTAACTAGTGGGGAACTTCTAGATTTCATGTTTGAGAAATTGTTTCTAAGTAAAGAGAAAAACAAACAACTTTCAGAATTTGAAAAAAGATTGCAGAGTAGTTATTTATCTCAATTGAGTGTAAATATCAAGAATAAAAATAGCGTATCCTATAATAATACGCTTACTATACAATCTCAAATCTATAAGATTAAAGCTTTTGCCGAAAAGAAAATTTTAAATACTGATTCTTTGACTAAAGCTCATTATTTAGGACTGCTCAATTCTATAAAAATTTGGGAGCAAGGCAATCAAAAATTTTAAACACTTTTAACGAAAAAACAAACTAATGCGTAAAAAAATAGTTTTATTACAGATACTTCTAATTCTTTTCAATGGAGTTTTGGTACAGGCTCAGGATGCTAATAAACCAAAATCTTTTGATGATTTTTACAAACCTAAAGAAATGAAAGTTGAAAAGGGTTATTTCAATATATACTCTATCAACAATCATTATTTTATAGAAATTC
The DNA here is from genome assembly GCA_050294475.1 of Algibacter sp. Taxonomy (GTDB): domain Bacteria; phylum Bacteroidota; class Bacteroidia; order Flavobacteriales; family Flavobacteriaceae; genus Thalassobellus. Next base: position 66,518 of record JBNKOE010000021.1, read on the forward strand.
CCGAGCAGATATTAGAAGAAGATTTGTTTATCTCTGCACAAACAACAAACGGAAATTCAGCCTATGTTTCTTCAGAAAGTGGTATTTATCATTTTCAAAAAGGGAGAAATAATCAGCTTGATTTATATCAAAATAGATCCAGAACTTTTTCTAAAGATAGTTTAGATTATGATATGATCCAGGCTATTGAAAAATCAGGGTTTGTTCCAGCATATAAAAGCTATCCAATAATAGCTACAGGCAAAAAAGAAAAGTCGTTTATTATTGAATTAACTCAGGAATTAACCGCAACACGAGGTATTTTTAGTCTCAGTAAGCCTGGACCCATTAATGCTCCAGATCCTTCACGTTCTGGTTTAGAATCATATAAGGCTACAGATGATGGCGTTGTTTTTAAAGGGTATGCTACAGAAAGTTCATTCAGACGCTCTATAGGGGGAAAAGATGCTAATTACATTTCTGCACATGAGTTTGAAATGGTTATTCAAAAGGTTCCTAGTCATATTCATGAACCAAAGGAAGATAATTTAGCGTATGGCTTTAATACTGTAGATTATATGGAGTATGATACTAAAAATTACAAATCAACCGTTGAAAAATATATTAAAAGGTGGAATTTAACTCCAAAAGCTAAAGAGGCTCGTCTGTATAAAAAAGGAATAACGGTAGCTCCAGAAATTCCTATTAAAGTATGGATAAGCCCACTTACCCCAGCTCCTTTTGTTGAAAGTGTAAAACAAGCTTTAGCACAATGGGAGACAGTACTTGAAGAAGCTGGCTGGAAAAATGTTTTTAAAATAGTTAATGATGAAACTCAGGCCTATAAAAAAATTAATTTCTATTGGGGAAATGGAACCTCAGAGCGTGAAGTGGAATATAGCGTTGTGGAAAATCAAGTTACAGGAGAAATAATAGCAGCCCGAATTAATTTTTTAGATACACCTGCCAAACGAAGCTTGACCAAATATTTGCTTCTTTGTGGAGAAAATGATCCGGAAATAATAAAGAACCCTAATAGTCTGGAAAAAAGAAAAGATGTATTGACACAGCAATTAGCCAGTGTTATAGGCCAAATATTGGGTATAAAAGAAAATTACCCTGCAGTAACAGCCTTTTCTATCGAGCAATTGCAAGACAATGAATGGTTGAAAAAATGGGGGCCGTCAGCAACAGTTGTGGGTGCAAGTATGCCTAACTATGTTGCTTTAAAAGAGAATAATATTTTACCAAAATATTTATTGCCTAAAGTGTCTATATATGATCGTGATGCCATAGCTTATTTATATGGCAACCGTGTAGGCTCACCTTCATTGAGAGCTACTTTTTATGCAAAGAAGAATATTCTAGACCCAACCACTCAAACTTCGTTTATATCTAATGATTTAATAAGAGCAAGCGAAATTGGAATTCAAAAATTGAAAAGTACTTATCCAAAAATACCTGGTATACTTAACGATTTTAACCATGATGCCGATTTAAATGAAGATTTCACGGAATTCATTTCAGAAAGCTTTTTCTTGTATCAATATTTTGTAAATCAGGAATCTATGTTGATTGGCGGTATGATGGAACGTGATGTAGTCAAAGGTGAAAATGAAGTCATGGTTGATTTTGTGAGTAAAGAAAAGCAATTAGAAGCATTAAAAAGTCTTGAAGAACATGTCTTTTCTGCAAAATTGGATTGGCTTGCAAATCCAGAATTGTTGAAGCATAATCCTATTGATATGGATAAGTTTCATATTGATATGTCTAAAAATATTTTATTACGCCTGTTTAAAAGTGAAGTGTTATCCGCTTTAATTTACGCAGAGCAAAAGAATGGTAAACAAGCATTTACATGTGATGATTTGTTTGCTTTTACAAATAGGGTAGTCTTTCTAAATTTTGATGTTTCAAATGAGCCAACAGACATACAATTGAGCACTCAAATTAACATGGCCAATATTCTTATAGAATTAGCCAATGCCAATAACATCAATCATAAAGTAAACGATTTAAATGCGGTAATACAGCTCTATTTATTGCAAGTACGTGATTCAGTAGAAAAACTGATGAATAATGATATGGTTAGCGATAAAGTTAAAAGTAATTGTAAATTTATTTTATTGCGCTTCAATAAAGAATATTTCAATAAAACTTTATAATACCCTTGTTATGTTAAAAACAGTAAATACACTTTTATTATGTTGCCTGTTATTTAGTTGTGTAGCATTTTCACAAAATAGGAAAATTGAATTTGAGCATTTATCTTTTAAAGAATTAAAAACAAAAGCTCAAGCAACTAAAAAAAATATCTTTATTGATTGTTATACTACATGGTGCGGGCCATGTAAGTTTATGAGTAAAAATATTTTTACTAAGGATGAAGTTGCAGATTTTATTAACAAGTCTTTTGTCTCTGCTGAAATAGATATGGAGACAGAAGAGGGGATTGTGTTAGGCAAAAAGTATCAAGTGGGAGCCTATCCAACGTATTTGTTTCTTGATAGTTCGGGTAATGTGATTTATAAGTTTGTAGGAGCCAAGGCAAAGGCCTCTGAATTTATTGAAGAAGCTAAAAAAGGGCTTAATTCAGATAATGTTTATTATTCCATGAATGTAAAGTATGAGAGCGGAAATAGATCTGCCGCTTTTATGGAAGAATACATTAAACTTAAATTTACACGTAAGGAAAATTCTCAAGCAGTTGAAATCGCAAATGAGTATTTAAATTCTTTAACTCCAGAGCAAAAAACATTACCTGAAAATTGGTTTTTATTTGGTGAACATAAAAATAGTGTTTATCTCTCTCTGTATGATAGCCCTAATAGTAATTACCTTATAGATCATTGGTCAGAATTTGTAAAGCATATTCCAGACTCCACTGTTTATAAAAGAATAGCCCAAAATTATCAGGGAATTGCTTCTGCTGTTTTTAGAAAGAAGTTTTTTAAAAATGATAGTGTTGATATTCAGGTTTTTGATGGCTTTCAAAAAAAGATAAACACAATACCTAACTTACCTTCAAAAACTCAATTACTGGTATTGATGGATGTTTGTAAAGCTTTTTGCAAACAAGATAAACCATTAGTCATTCAACTTTTGTCAGACAATATAAGCGATTTTTCTAAGGAGAGCCAGAATCTTTTGTTTGATTTGTTTGCAACGAATTTCAATTCTAGAGAATTACGTACTTCAGCAGTTTATGAATTGATGCGAAAAGTAGTTCTAAGTAATAAGAATAAAAATCTGGTAAACTATTTCCGTTACTTTTTAGATGGGAATGATCCACATTATGAGAAGTTTGACGCCAAAAATCTTGTTAATAGGTTTGATCAGCCTGAAATAGTTCCTTGTTTCCATCCTGATCTGCCTATGTTTTATTTTAATTATAAAAAAGCAAATCAGAAGGCGAACTATTATGCATTTGATAGAGAGTCTGGTACGCATCCCTTGTACATCAAGCAGGAGCTAGATTCTGTTATGCTGTCTATGAAATTAGATACAACCAGAGTTACTTTTACTCCCACTTTTACAAGTGAAGGTATTGGAGTTAATTTTAGTAATAACCGAGATAAATATACATACATACCTGAAAGTAAAGAGATTATTAAAGATGCGCAGACTAATAAGTCTGTCGAATTTGGGATATCACCAGATAAAAAATATCGGGTTATTTATATAGACCATAATATCTATCTTAAAGACTTAAAAGATTCTACCCAGGTACAATTAACATTTGATAGAGATAAAAATAATTTGTACTTTTTACCTGGTATTAAATGGTTAGGTGATGGTAGTCAGTTTATAGTATCTCGTAAAAATGATAAGGATGTTCGTCATTTAACAGTTATCAATTCAACAACCAAAGTGCCTCTTGTAAGAAACTATAAAGAAGCAATTCCTGGAGACACCATTCTAACAAAACAAGAATTGTTTTTAGGGGATGTTAAAAACAAGTCATTAAGAAAAATCGAGGTTGAAAAATGGAAAGATCAGGATTTTTTAGAAATCAAAAGTGATAATCCCGATTTGTTTTATTTTACGCGTTTAAAGAGAACTCATGATGAATTGGAGTTATGTTCCCTAGATAATAAGGGTGAGGTTAAAGTTATAATTGCAGAGAAATTCACTCCGAATATTAATGATGTTTTATTTAATTGTAAAATTTTAAACAAGGGGAAAGACATCCTTTTTTGGTCAGATAGAACAGGTTGGGGACATTATTATCATTACAATAAAAAAGGAAAGCTACTAAATGCTTTAACAAAAGGAGAATGGACAGCGGGCAAAATCTTATTTGTAGATTCAGAAAAACAAGAAGTTTATTTTCAAGGATATGGGAAGGATAAAAATGTCAATCCCAATTATTCCTTTTTGTATAAGGTAAAATTGGATGGTTCTAACCTAAAATTGTTGACTCCGGAAAATGCAGATCATCATGCGTATGTTAATACGAAAGGGAATTTTATAATCGACAATTATTCTCGAATAGACAGTAATCCACTCATTGTGGCCCGAGAGTGCAATGGCACATTAATAGATACGGTTATGAAACCTAATATTCAGCCTTTATTGGATTATGGATGGGATTTTCCAGAACAATTCAAAATCAAAGCAGCTGATAATGAAACAGATTTATATGGTATTATGTGGAAACCAGATAATTTTGATCCAAATAAGAAATATCCTGTTATTTCTCAAGTCTATCCAGGGCCGTTTACAGAAACTGTTTGGACAAAATTCACCGTATTGGATAAATATCGAAATACAGCTTTAGCTAAAAGAGGTTTTATTGTTGTGTGTTTTGGTCATAGAGGGAGCTCACCTATAAGAAATAAAGCCTATTTTTCTTATGGTTTTGGAAATCTAAGAGATTATCCTTTGGCTGATGATAAGTATGGATTGGAGCAATTAGCCCGTAAATATTCTTTTATAGACCTTTCCAAAGTTGGAATTCTAGGGCATTCAGGAGGGGCTTTTATGGCAGTTACAGCAATTAGTACGTATCCTGATTTTTATAAAGTTGCCGTAGCTTCTTCCGGTAATTATGATAATACGATATATCATAAAAACTGGGGAGAACATTATCAGGGTATAGGAGAAGATTTAAAATTTAATGTCAAAACTCCTATGGAATTGGTGTCAAATTTGAAAGGAAAGCTATTCTTGGTGACGGGAGAGAGCGATCAGAATGTAAATCCATCACATACCTATAAATTGATAAATGCATTGATTAAAGCAGATAAGGATTTTGATTTATTGGTAATTCCAGGTCAAGGGCATCATTTTACCGGAGTTTATGATGATTACTTTGAAAGACGAAAGCGAGATTATTTTACAGATTATCTTTTAGATAGAGAAAAATAATAGCCTGCTAGTTGCAATAGGGTAACTAAACTTTGCACTTTTAGGTGCTTTTTAAAAACCAATAAAAAAGAAAACCCTTTAAACACTATGTTTAAAGGGTTTTTGATGTTTTATGTTTTTTTTTGAAACATCGTTTCTACTGAGAAGAATATATATATCAAATGGTGGTTTTGTTTTTTGAAAAAAACTTTTCAACTTTTAACTTTCACTATCACTAAGAGAGGTAAATTGTAACGCGTGTACTTGGAATTATAAGCTATAGTTTTTTACTTATTTTGAATCGATGAAATTGCGAAAAATTTATAGTAAAATGCAATGACAATAGATTTTTTGAAGATAGTTTGTAGGTTGTGATTTCCTTTAATACTCAATTTTTTTGACAATAGAAGCATAAACGTTTCTGCCGAATCTTTCAATGCCAAAATCTAAGTTTTTAGAGCACAATTCAGAGGTATGAGAAATATAGAATTCTTCTTGTTTAGGCTTACATCTGTTTTTGCCTAATTCGTAAATCCCATAACTTTTTGACTTGATCCTGCTTTAGTAAAAGAGATATTTATCGCTATGTATTTTCCAATGTTTAAGTCTAGCAGTGTATCGGGTTAAAAACCACTCCAGTTTTAAAAGCAAAACTATAAGGGAGAACCTTATAAAAAAAAGGTTTTTGCATTACTAATTTTAAGGAGAAACCTTAATACCCTTCTGTTTCCATTTTTTATTTTTAGAAAATATTTATACATGAAAATTTATAAAAAAATTAGATGAATAAGGAGAACCATTCAATAAGAAGAATCTAGTTGAGTGAATGATTTTTACACATTTTTTTAATACTCACAACTAAAAAATATGAACAAATACATTTTTATTTTTATTTTATTATTTATAAGTAAAAAAGGTTTAGGCCAAAGACAAACTAACTCTAATCAACAAAATATTGTAAATACTAATCAACAAGATATTGTAAATAGATCTATGAATGCTTATAATGTTAGTAGTCCTAATGTTACTAGTTTTCAAAAGGTAAATAATATTGCAACTAACGAGTATACTGGACGTGCTGAAATAAACATACCATTATATGAGGTAAAATCTGGTGATATCACAGTTCCTATTTCACTTTCATATAACACTTCTGGAGTAAAAGTAAATGATATTCCTTCTTCAGTAGGGTGCAATTGGTCTTTAAATGCGGGAGGAAATGTTAGCAAAATAGTAAAAGACAGAGAAGATTTTAATTTTTTAGCAGAATCTTCAGAACCTAGTAATTCTACTGTTCCCAATTCTAATGTTTTAGGTTATTATACGGCTAAAGCTCTAGGTTGGTTCTATCTTGATGATCAAAAAAACAATGTTAATTTTAAAAATATAATTCAAGAAGCATTGCCCTTTTTACTTAATGCTAATCAGGAATTTAATTTTAGCCCATTTGATATTTACGAATCTCAAACCAAGCACAAAAATGATAAAAAACCTGATCTTTTTATAGCAAATGCTCCAGGTTTAAATAGCCGTTTTATTCACAAAAAAGACAAAACACCTTGGGAAATTAACGCTATTGGAAATTCTATTAAAACTAGTTTTGGTAATACCAATACCATTGATTTTTTCGACTTTCAAGATGGATGGGGAGGTTTAAGAAAAATACGATGCATTAATAATATAGAAATTACTTCTCCAGAAGGGTTTGGTTATACATTTTCTGAATTAGACATTTCTCAAAATGCATGTCTTAGTTTTTCTCCAATTGAAAGTTCTCCTGTTTATCGAAAGAATAGATATTTTGTATATCCTTATGACCAAGTGGATACATACCATTTATCAAAGATAAAAAGTGCATTATCAAAAAAAGAAGTCACATTTGAATATGAAAAATATGCTTTAGATGATGTGACTGATTTAGGATTTTGGGTTACTCAATTTGAGGGAAGATACTTTTCAGAACCTAATGTGTCAAGGCCTTATGGGATTTCTTATCTACAGAGGCAACATGCTTTTCCTCAATTAAATCGATTAAAAAAAATATTGTTTGAGCAAGGGTCGGTTGAATTTGTATATAATTTGGATCGTTTAGATTTAATTGGAGATAAAGCATTAACACAAATTATTATTAAAGATTTTAATCAAAGAATAGTACGGACAATTTCTTTAGAATACGACTATTTTATTTCTGGCGACAATTGCAATGATCCTAATTGTAAACGACTACGTTTAGATAAAATAAGTCTTTTTGATGAGAATGGAGTTGAATCTCCAAATTATAAATTTACTTATAACGAAACAAAATTACCACAGCGAAATGCTTACAATCAAGATTTTTTAGGATATGCTAATACCGAAAAAGGTGAACAAACATTTAATCACAAAACCCCTATTTTATATTATGCTCCAGATAAGGGAAATATGTCTCTAGTTCCTTTTTCTTTAGGTAATGAGTATACCAAATTAGTTGGAGATTATTCGTTAGAATCTAATTTGGAATACACAAAAGCAGGCATATTAACTAAAATTCAATATCCAACAGGAGCAGTTACTGAGTTTGATTATGAGCTCAATAGTTTTATGCTGAATTCTAAAGAAATAAAAGGAGGAGGTTTAAGAATAAAGAGCCAACATATTTATGATCTAACAGGGTTAGGAAGAGAACAACGTAAGGATTACTTCTATACGGTTAGTAGTGGAGAATCATCAGGAAGATTAAATAATATACCATATTATGGGAATATAAAAACTATAAAAGAAAGCACAACAGATTTCAGTTTGCCTAATCTTATTTTTGATATTTATACAAATTCAAGGTCAATGACTGAAATTGTAGATGATAGTTATATAGGGTATTCAAAAGTTAAATCTAAAGATATTGGTGTTAACAATGGTTATGTAGAAAATACGTATACAAGTTCTGAAGATTTTCCAAATCTAGAAGCAAAAGTTTACAAAACAGATGATATAACTTATAAAGAAGGAAGTGTATTAACAGAGTTAGATTTTACTTCAGAAAGTTGGATGGCAAGAGCTCATTTTTATTATAAAAATGGAGGATTTGGAGACTTGTCTGTGAGTCAAGGTATATTTAGAGGCAAGCTTAAAGAACAAACAATTTACGATGCTTTAGGTTATAAAGTAGAGACAAAAGAGATAGGATATACAAATAAGGTGTTTGAAATCTTTCCATTTGTTGAAATTAAGCGCGAAAATGATTTTATCAATACTGGTAATAATGAAGGGAGAATATTCGATTTTATTCAAAAAAATGACTATGTATCTCAACGATATTTAAAAACATACGAAAAAAACATTCAGTTTTTTGAGAATGAAACTAAACAAGTTAAAACGGAATCGCAAACTATATATCATCCAACTTATCAAGTGCCAAAAGAGCAAAGTCAAATTAATAATGCAAATGAAGAGCTTACCACGACTTATTTTTATCCAGATGAGATTAATGATACTGCTATTTCTAAATTAATAGATAATAATATCTATACGACGGTTATACAGACTGAAAACAGAGTTAATAATAAGTTGATAAACTCGAACAGAACCAATTACAAAGATTGGGGAAATGACTATGTTTTACCACTTTCAATAGGAACGTCTAAAGAAGAAGACGGTTTTGAAGAACGGGTTATATTTAAAAATTATTATCCCAATGGCAATATTCAAGAGATTCATAAAAAGGATGGAATCCATATTGTTTATATATGGGGATATAATGAAACTACTCCAATAGCAAAAATAGAAAATGCTACCTATAGCCAAATTGCCAGCTATGTTACTAATTTGCAATTAAAGTCTAATGCAGATGATGATAGAACTAAAAATTACGAAGGTAATGAAGGGTTATTAAGAAGTGATTTAGATGCTTTAAGAATAGCCTTGCCCCAAGCCATGGTAACAACGTATACTTATGACCCCTTAATTGGTGTAACTAGTATTACAGATGCCAATTCTGAAACGGTATATTATGAATACGATTCTTATAACAGACTAGAAGTGATAAAAAACAAAGATGGGCATATTTTAAAACGCTATTGTTATAATTATCAAGGACAACTTGTTAATGATTGTGAAGAAGCAAATACTGGGAATATCGATGATTCAGCGGTAAGTATTGAAATAGGTAGCTATCAACAATATGCTATTCCAATAGTGTATTATGGAATATTGGAAGACTCATACCTTTATAGGTGGTGTAGAATTCCAAAAAATGAAAGTGGTAGTTATCATAAAAATATATATTTTGGACAATTTAATATGCTTGCAATCTCGGATGGCCATCTTAAAGATTATTTATTTGATACACTTCCTGAGATAGAAGGAGGCTATAATTTACTTCCTAGAGTATTATCAGATTACACTCCTCACTTAAGAGCTTATAGATATGGATATTCTTATAAAATTAATGGGTTAAATAGTTTAGACTTAAATGATAAATCAAGAATTACTTGGAGTATAGAGCTTAATGGTAAGAAATATCCTTTACCAAAAATAAAAGAACTTAATAAAGTTTTCTTTATCCCTTCTTGCTTAAATAACTCATTGGGAAGAATTGTTTGTGAAATATATAATGGAGATACAAAAATTTTAGAAAAAGAGAGAGGTGGACTACTTACTCCCAGTTATACATACAAAAGTGATGTTATGTCTTTCAAAGCCAATACTTCAGGGTATAAAGCATATGATAAAACTACTTTTGTTAGGGTTTATTCAGATAAGAATGATGAGGGATACTATGCTGGTCTAGAAACGGATACAGTTGTTGATTTTTGTCCATGCCATGCTATAAATAATAAATAAATATAAAGTCTTTAGACGTTTATTAAAAACATATTCGACTATGAATAATATTAAAATAATAACTATTCTTCTTCTAGGTTTTGTTAATGAGCTATACGCTCAAAGAGGTTCATCTCTTGGGAGTGAACCAGTTTTACAAATACAAGGAAACACTACTGTTGATTTAAATCAAATAGAAACATATACAATAAATGCTTTAGTAGTCGAAACTGGAGAAAAAGCAGTATGGAGAGTGACAGGAGGTGAAATACTCAATGAAACAGAAGAAGTGGTTATAGTAAAATGGACTGAATCTGTTAGAAATAGAGTAGCATACTTGATTCAACCTATAGAAAATAATTCTTCAGATAGATTATATATTCATTTTGTTTCCTTAACTGTTAATTCAACAGGGATACAGCCTATACCAAGTCCTACTGTTTTAAGTGAAGATTGTACTTCTGCCATACTTCAAAAAACAGGGAACATTCCTGTAGGAGAGATGTGGTATTGGCAAAATTCTAGTAGGGGGGAAAGTACAGATTTCCCTGCAACAAATAATTTTACAGTATCAACATCTGGGGTACATTATATACGGTCTTTAAAAAATGGAGTATGGAGTAATCCTAGTAGTGTATATTTAACTTTGGGTGATACGGGAGGGGAAACATGGTATGCGGACAGAGATCTTGATGGATCTGGAGACCCAAATGAAGTTAAGATAAGTTGTACTCAACCCCAGAATTTTGTATCTAATGCTAATGACAATTGTCCTAGTAAATACGGATTGCAAGAAAATAATGGTTGCCCCATATATACTAAAAATGAATTAAGCAATGAAAATTATATATATACTATTACACCACAAATTCCCATTCAAGATATTTCAGAATTAAGTGAGAATAAAGATGCCATAAAAGAGGTAACATACTTTGATGGTCTAGGTCGCCCTGTGCAACAAGTTGGTATTTCGCAAAGTGCTACAGAACAAGATATTATTACTCATATAGATTATGATAATATAGGACGTCAAACTAGAGATTTTCTACCGTATGTGCCAGAAAAGTCAAGTGGAGGAAATCGAAGTCTAAGATACAATGGTTTTAGTGGAGGAATAGATTTTTATAGTACACAAAAATACGATAATACAACCAATCCATATTCAGAAAAGACATTTGATAATTCACCGCTTAGTCGTGTAGTAAAACAAGCGGCACCTGGAGAAGACTGGAAAATGGGTAGCGGTCATGAAATCAAAATGGAATATGTTGCTAATATTGCAGATGAGGTAAGGTTTTATGATGTAGAGCTTAATAAAGAAACTATAGATAATGTTATAACCTTTTTGCCTACTTTGAAAATAGGATCAAATAGTGTAAGTAATTTTTATGTAGCAAACGAATTATACAAAACAATCACTTATGATGAAAATTATACCTCTGGGTTGGATCACTCAACAGAAGAGTTTAAGGACAAAAGGGGACGTGTTATATTAAAAAGGAGTTATAATAATAGTATAAAGCATGATACTTATTATGTGTATGATAATCATAATAACCTCACATTTGTAATACCTCCAAAAGCAAGTGATATATTGGTAAATAACACGGTTATAGAAGAAAACAGTGCAGAAGTTATGTTATCAGACATCATATCTAAAGAAGTTATATCTTCTGGCAAAACAAAAGTTTTGCAAGCCTTTAATTCTATTACTTTAAAACCAGGTTTCCATGCGAAAAAGGGGAGCACTTTTACGGCTAAAATAGACCTTAATGGAGCGGGAGCTAGTAATAACATTATAAACAGTCTATGTTATAAATATGTGTATGATTATAGAAATCGTTTAGTAGAAAAAAAGATTCCAGGTAAAGGTTGGGAATATATTATATACGATAAGTTAGATAGACCTGTATTGACTCAAGATGCTAATTTAAGAGCCAAAAATCAATGGTTGTTTACTAAATACGATGTTTTTAGTAGGGTGATTTATACAGGAATTCATACAAATACAATTTACACTACAAGGACGGAACTGCAAGATCATGTAAATAGTAAAAACAATATAGAAACAGCACTCTATGAAGAAAAGGTTTCGTCTGGTACAGGTTATGCAAATTCATATTATACTAATGTAAACTTCCCGAATACTAATATTGTTTTGCATACAATTAATTATTATGATAATTATTCTTTTGATAAGGAAGAGTTAAGTTTGCCTGCCAGTGTAGAGGAGCAGGACATTATAAATTACAACAATGCTAATGAGTTATTAACTAAAGGTTTAGAAACAGGTAACAAAATTTATGTTTTAGAAACTACAAATTGGATAACCACGCTTACTGGTTATGATAACAAAAAGCGACCTATTTATGTAGCTAGTAACAACACCTATCTTGCTACTAAAGATATAGTAATGAGTAAACTAGATTTTACTGGAAAAGCAGATAAAGTTATATCAACCCATACAAAAGGTGATCAAGCGGCAATTATTATCGAAGATACATTTGAGTATGACCATGTGGGAAGACTTAAAACACAAAAACAAAATATTAATAATAGCACTAACCCAGAGATAATTGTAAAAAATACTTATGATGAGTTAGGACAATTAGAATCTAAAGGTGTTGGAGGAAAAGAGTCCAATACCAATAGGTTGCAGCAAGTAGACTACACCTACAATATTCGAGGCTGGCTTAAAGGAATTAATAATGTTAATAAAAGTAATAATTCTATAACTCTTGGAGCAGATGATTTATTTGGTTTCCAAATAAATTATAACAATCCCAATACGGGAACGGCGTTGTATAATGGAAGCATAAGCCAAACCCTTTGGAAAACTACGAATGAGAATAACACATCAAATCCAGTGTCAAATACCTACACTTACGACTATGATGCCTTAAATAGAATAGTGTCTGCAGTAAATGCTAGTAATCCAAATTATAATCTTAATTTAATAGATTACGATAAAAACGGTAATATTAAGCATTTAAAACGGCAAGGGCATACAAATACCAACGTAACCAGTTTTGGTCTTATGGACGATTTAACTTATGTTTATCAAGGCAACCAACTTAAATCTGTAGATGATGCTGTAGCTTCTAGTGCTGTAACAGGATTTGTTGATGGGTCGGAAACTAATGAGGAATATGTCTATGACACCAATGGAAATATGCTAAAAGATCTAAACAAGGGCATTACCTCGAATATTTTGTATAATCACTTAAATTTACCTACGAGTGTAAATATAGGGGGCGGAAATATTTCCTATATTTACGATGCCACGGGAGTAAAACTAAAAAAAATAGTGAGTACAGGAACTTCAACCATATATGCAGGAAACTATGTTTATGAGAACACAGGCTCTGGTGATGAGCTGAAATTCTTTAACCAGCCTGAAGGTTATGTGGAGCCTGACGGGTCTGGTGGTTATGATTATGTGTACCAATACAAAGACCATTTAGGAAATGTAAGGTTGAGTTATAAAGATAACAATGGTACACTTGAAATACTGGAGGAAAACAACTACTATCCATTTGGACTCAAACACAAAGGATACAATAATGCAGTAACTTCAACTAACATCGCACTTAAGAGAAAGTTCGGTGGCAAAGAGTTCCAAGACGAGCTTGGTCTTGATTGGTACGATATTACAGCTCGTAATTATGACCCTGCCATAGGAAGATGGATGAACCTTGACCCTTTGGCGGAGCAAATGAGAAGACATAGTCCATATAATTATGCGTTTGATAATCCTATATATTTTATAGACCCTGATGGTATGATGCCTTATGGTCCGGGAGACCCGCCAGCGGGAACTCCAGACCCTGTTGGGTATGCTAAGAAACAAGCGACTTCTTTTTTATCTTGGGTAGGCTCTGGACTTGAAAGTGTTTCTAATTCTATTAGTAATGGTGCAGATGCAGTCGCAGACTTTTTTTATAATAATGGAGAAAGTTTTAATGCTCCTTCTGGCAGACCAAGTGATAGTGGTAGAGATGGAAGTACAGGAGTGGCTTACACAAGTAAAAATAGTCAAGGAGACCAATCTTTAATGGATAAAGGTAATGCAGCTACGGAACAGGCGTCAGCTGATGATGTTGTTAAAATTGCTGGTCTAGTTAAAACTGGAAATAAAGGACCCACTGGACGACCAATGTCTACAACTAATTCCGCTTCTACGGCTAAAACTATCGTTACGAATTTAAAAAAAGGAATGGGAGACGGTAAAAAGTTAGTGCCTAATGCTGAAAATATAAATGATGCAACAAGTAGTGGTGGTTCAATGAGTACAACTAATAATACTGGAGAGGTTTCAACCAGTCCTGTAACAACGACTGTTGGCTATACTACAAGGGCTTATAGGGATGGAGAAAATGTCAGTGTTCAAAATAGGACTAGTCGTATTGAGACAAAGCAAGACTCAATAAATTTCATGAATAGAGGGACTGTAGATTCTGTAACAGTTGAAGAACGTAAAGGATTAGGATATTAATATGAAAACAAATAGATTTTTGACGTATAATATGTTGCTTGTTGTTATTGTAATTTTAAGTTCCTGTAGTAAAATAAAAAAGGAATTTTATGATAATGGCTCAATAAAAAGAGAATACCATTTAAAAAACTCAAATTATGATGGTACTTATAAAGAATACTATTCTAATGGGAATTTAAAATTATTACATAGTTATAAGAATGGAAAACTTATTGATTCATCATTATTTTATGATGAAAAGATCTCTTCAAAAATCGATTTTATAAGATATTATAATAATGACAGTATAAAAGAGATAGTCTTTGAAAATGGTGTCATTCAAAAAGAAGGATTTATTAACAAAGAAAACATAGCTGTTGGTAAATGGAATTTTTATAATGAAAAAGGTTTGTTGGATATAATAAGAGAATACAAAATTATTAATGGTGAGCAATATTTAAACCAATCATGGTATTTAAATGGTAAAGGAGATACTATCTATGGTGGTAATTTCTCTAAAATTGATATCGTGAAAGACACTATTTCTTTGTTAGAGCCCTTTAGAGCAGTTGCCTATTTATATGTTCCTCTTTTTGAAGAGGAAAATTCACAAGCAATTGTTTGTCTTCCATATGAAGATGAAGTGAATTTTGATGAAAATTTCGCTAATGATGGTAAAATTAGACTAGATACTTTTTTCAATCTAAAAAGGGACATTAAAAATAAACAATGGTTTCCAAACAACAATCCTAATTATACAGTTGTTTTTGGTAAAAAATTTAAAACTTCTGGAAAAAAAATCATAAGAGGATATATTTTAGAATATTATGAAAATAATAAAGATATTATTAGAAGAGAAGAAAGAAAGATATATTTTGAAAAGGAAGTGTACGTAAAAAACGATAATTTACCATCTCCCGCCAATTTGTAACTAATAAAGTGTACTGTTGACCCGCTCTGCGAAGTCTGTGACTTCGTAGCGTCAATAGTAAGATGTAAAAAAATCATAGTAAAGAGCCCCGCTGTTCCCTAGTATGTGCTACCGCTAGTTTCCAAAACTAGTGGCGTTAAGAGTGAGCAAATAACATTAAAAAAACAGCGTTCTGTTTTGTAATAAACGGTCTTGAATTTTATGTGAGAATAAAAGTAGTAATTACCCTTTACTACCGCTAGTCTGTGACTAGTGGCGTTAAGAGTGTCTCCCCGCTGTTCCCTAGTATGCGCTACCGCTAGTTTCCAAAACTAGTGGCAGCAAGAGTAAGCACAAAGTAAAAAAGCGAGTGTACAATCTAGTATGCTCGTTTCTTTTATGTAGTAATTAAGTTAAATGTGAATTTGATACATTATTCATCAATTCCGCTAGCGTTCGTCTGTGACGAGAGACATATTGAGTGTCCAAAGTGTATCTATTTTAAAGCTAGTATAAAAATTATTACATTAAAAACAATAAAAGCATAGCATTATATAAACAATGCGTAAGTTTATTCCTTAATTTAAAGATTGATGCGTATTATTTGGTCTTTCTTATTTTATTTTCTTGCGAAAAATCTTCGGTCATAAAACTGCACTATTTTTATACGTAATTGTTATTAATATTTTTTTGAGAAGCCTTGTTTATATAAACTTTCACCGTGTTTTGTTATATCAATTATGATATGAAAATACTAAGTAATTAAAAATTGATTTTTTGAAGAAATAAATTTAATAGGAAAAATAGTATTATGTTTCAGGAAAAATATTATTATATTTAGGGGTGATATTGATGATTGCAAATGAAAAAAATATTTCTTTATAGCCAAGATAATTTTGAATTTTTGGTTAACATTTTACCAGAAACAAATAAATTAACATATTACTTCTTTAGTGAAATAAAACAACTAAAAACTGCAATAAAGCAACTGAATCCAGAAGCTTTATTTCTTGATGTTGTAGAGTTTAATAGTGAAATTTCAGCATGTTTAGATTTAATTGATAATAAAACTATTATTATCTCTAGAAAGCTTAAAAGCATACCTAAAAAAAATAAAGACATTCATTTTTTACCAGATGAGTTAAATAAAGAAAGTGTATTTAATTTGTTTTCAAAGTTAAATATAATAGGTCAAAATATATCCTCACTAACAGGAGTTCAAGCCAGTAATATTAATAAAGGACCTAAAAATTTAAGTAATCAAAAACTTCTAGAACTTTTAATGAATAATTTACCTGATGCTATTTATTTTAAGGATAGAATGTCTAGGTATACAAAAATTAATGAACCAGAAGCATCAATTTTACAAATAAACAATCCAAATGAAGCAATTGGGAAAACGGACGCTTGTTTTTTTGATCAAGCATTGAGTGAGAAAATACTTGACGAAGAACAGACTTTAATGGAAAGTGGTATTCCTTTAGTAAATAAGTTACATCGTATTAAAACTATTACGGGAGAAAGGCATGCACTTTCTACCAAAGTACCTTTAATAAATGAAGACCACGAGTGTATAGGTTTAGTAGGCATTACGAGAGACATTACTAACGAGTATTTGGCAAAAAAAGAGCTGCTTGCAGAAAAGAAATTGATGGATTTTATGATGAATAATGTTCCAGACTATATATATTTTAAAGATACGAATTTAAAATATATTAGAGTAAATAAATCAATTGCAGATGTTTATAAAACAGATATAAATGAAATAATTGGGAAGTCTGATTTAGATTTTTTTCCAAAGAAAATTGCAGATAAGTTTCATAAACAAGAAACCGAAGTTATACAGAATGATGTAAAAATAATAGACGAAGTACAAAAATTAAAAAACTCTGAAGGCAAAACAATTTGGATTTCTTCAACTAAAGTCCCAATAAAGGATGAGTTTTCTAAAATTATAGGTTTAGCAGGGATTTCTCATGATGTTACTTTGGTACAACAAACTAAACAATATTTAGAAAAAGCAAAAGCAAAAGCAGAAGAAGCTAATAGAGCAAAAAGTTTATTTCTAGCAAATATGTCTCATGAAATTAGAACACCTATGAATGGTATAATTGGAATGGCAGATATATTAAGTAAATCTCAGCTTGATGCTACTCAAAAAGAATATTTAGATATTATAACCAAATCAGGAAAAACCTTACTGTCATTAATTAACAATATTTTAGATTTTTCAAAAATAGAATCTGGAAAAATGGAGTTAGAGACTGTACCTATTAATATTAGAAGCGTTATAGAAGAAGTAGCTGATATTCATGTTGTACATGCTACATCAAAATCGATAGCTATTTTAACTTATATAGATCCAGAAGTGCCAGAATATGTTGGTGGTGATTATGTTCGTTTAAAACAAGTTATTACTAATTTAGTAAATAATGCAATTAAGTTTACTTCTGAAGGTGAAGTTGTTGTTAATGTTAGTTATGTAGGCATTATTAATGGAATTCACAACATACAATTTGATGTTAAAGATTCTGGTATTGGAATTACAGAAGAAAATCAAAAAAAATTATTTAAATCATTTTCTCAAGTAGATGCTTCTACAACAAGAGAGTTTGGAGGTACAGGTTTAGGGCTTGCAATTTCTCAAAAGTTAGTTGCTTTAATGGGAGGAGAATTGTCTTTAAAAAGTATTCCTGGTTCTGGATCTACATTTTATTTTAAAGCAAAATTTAATACTTCTGTTGGTGTTAAAAGCAATAAATCTTTTTTAAGTAAAAAGCAACTTCGTGGAAAACACATTGTTATTGTTGATGATAATGAAACCAATAGGTTAATATTTAAGAAATATCTTGAAATTTGGGAAGTAAAGGTATCTGAATTTAAAGACGCAATTGAAGCATTGTCTTTTTTAAAGAATGAATATAATTCAGATAATTTAATTGATTTGGTTCTTGTTGATTATCATATGCCAGGAATGGACGGTAGAGAATTTGCACAAAGAATTAAGAAAGATGAAAGATTAAGTAATTTGAAATTGATTTTATTATCATCAATAACAGATGCTTTATCAACATCAGAATTGAAACATATTGGTTTTGAAACAGGGCTTAATAAGCCAATTAAAATGAACCAATTATTAAATGTAACCTTAAAGGTTTTTGGAGTACCGCAGGCAAAAGAAGTATTTAAAAGTGAAGAGAATGATAATCATTTATTAAGTTTAAAAAATAAAGAGTTTCTTATAGTAGAAGATAACTTAATAAATATTAAAGTAGCTGAAATAGTGTTGAGAAAATTGTCTAACCATGTTAAAGTTGCGAGAAATGGATTAGAAGCAGTTAATCTTTTTAAAGAGAATGAGTTTGATGTTATATTGATGGATATAAAAATGCCTGTTATGGATGGTGTGGAAGCTACATTAAAAATAAGAAAATTAGAAAAAAAATTAAACACCAAAGACCCAGTTAAAATTATTGCAACTACTGCAAATACTTTTCAAGAGGATGTTGAAATATGTATGGATAGCGGTATGGATGCTTTTCTTGAGAAACCGTTTAAGAGGGAAGATTTGTTGAGTATTTTGCAACAATTAATGTAATTTATAAGTGAAATACATGGTAAATCATTTAAGCCTTTTGGTTATTACAGTTTAGTGGTTATAATAACAATCTTTTCATTATTAATATTAGTAGTAAAAAAGATGTAGCAATTACCACCATCTTTAATGTTGAATTTTTTACGAATTTGCTGAACGGTTTCAGGAAAATTTCTAGTGGTTATATTGGCTTTGGTAATATTAAGTTTTTTAACAGATTTTTTATTGTAGTTTATAATGCGTTCAATTTTAAAACTTCTACCAGGGAATTCTAATTTTGTTTCACTTGTATATAAATGAGAATGTTTATGTAGTTTAAAAACACTTAATTGGTTTGTTATGGAATGAAATCCACCACTCTTTAAAATAGCGCTGTTTGGCTCGTATAAATAGGTGAGAGGTTTGTTGTATTTTGAGTTTATTAACTTTTCGTTTTCAAAAGAAAAAATAAAGGATTCATGTTGGTCTTTTTTGATGTTTACAGTTTCAATAGAAATGTCTTCTTTAAAACCATTTTCTAAAATCCAGAGTAATTCTTTTACCTCATTATTTATAGCTACTATGTGTATGGTTTTAACATGTTTTAATTCATTAATCCCAATCGATAAATCGAGTAGAGGAGATGTTTTAATTAAGATGTTTTTAGAGTGCTTAAAAAGTAATTCTAAATGTCGAGGTACATTGGGTAAACAATCATTTAAAAAGAATACTTTTCCTTTGCTATCATGTCGTCTTGAGGGATCAACATAAATCCAATCAAAGTTTTTATTAGCGTTTTGTATATATTCAATACCATTAGTGTGAATGGTTGTAATATTTTTAACTTCTAACTGTTTGTAATTATGATTAACAATATTAGAAAGCAATTCATTTATTTCGCAATGTTCAACCGTTTTTAAGTGTTTTGAAAAGTAAAAGCAATCTACACCAAAACCACCTGTTAAATCTATTATAGAGTTACCAGATATTAAATTTGATTTATATTTTGCTGAAATTTCCGAGGACGTTTGCTCAATATTTAACTTGTTAGGATAGTATATGTTTTTACAATGAAACCAAGTTGGTAATTTCTTTTCGCAACGTTTTTTAGCTTCAATTTGTTCAATTATTTCTTTGGTTTCAACCGAGTTGAAATTGGAACCTTTTAGCAAAAGTGATGAAATATCAGAATTTAAATTATTGTTTATGAATTCTTGTATTTCAATATTTAATAAAGATTTATTCAAGTGAAACTACAGATTTTTGGTAAGTTTTTGAACAATTTTATTTTCAGATAAAAACTCTTTTAAAATAACTTTTATTGCGGTGTAAGCTGGTATAGCAAGAATAAGACCTATAATGCCAAATAAAATACCTGTTATTAGAATGACTAGAAAAATTTCTAGGGGATGAGATTTTACACTTTTAGAAAAAATAATAGGTTGGCTACCAAAATTGTCAACGAGTTGTCCAATTATAAATACAACAAACACCCATGAAGTTTTTGGTAAAATAATATCACTAAACGATTCGCCTAGGTTACTAGTCATGGTAAGTGTAAGCATTAAAAAAGCACCAATTAAAGGCCCAACATAAGGCACTAAATTAAGTAAAGCACATAAAAAAGCAATTACAATAGCATTTTCTACTCCAATAATAACTAACCCAATGGTGTAAATAATAAATAAAATAAGTATTTGAAAAATTAATCCAACAAAGTATCTGGATAATAAATCTTTAATTTTATCAGAAGATTTTTTCCAACGAGATTCTTTATCTTTTGGTATAAAAGTTATAATGCCACTTTCAAATAGTTTGCTATCTTTTAAAAAGAAAAAGGAAATGAAAAGTACTGAAAACAATCCAATACTAAAGCTTCCTAGTCCACCAATAATTGAGTTTAAAAAATCTGGTATAAGAGAGTAATCTATTTTAGATAGGAGGTTCGATTCTTTTAAAGACTCTTCAATATCAATTTGATGGATGTTAAAATATTCAATAATTTCAACATATAAATTCTCGACATTACCTTGTAATTCATTTATATTTAAAAGTGATAAATTTTTGCCTTGTTCTACTACTAAAGGAATAAACAAGCCTACTAAACCAAAGAATACACTAAGTAAAATAATCATGGTAACAATAACAGCAATGGTATTTTTAAATTTTAATCGGTGTTCTAAAAAAAGCACAATAGGTCTTCCTATTAAAGAGATAACAGCAGCAATAGCAATATATCCTATAACAGATTGTATTTGATATAAAAAATATAATACTAAGGCAATGCCAAGCATAATACCGACAGCTCTTAAAATACCGTTAGAAATTGATTTAGAATTCATTTAGTAAATATAATAATTTGTAGGTATCAAGTAAGTATGACTTCAATAATCTTTTTAGAGTTGTAAAGGAGAATATTAAAGAACTTGCTTGGTTATCTCATATAAGGCAATATTGGTTGCTTGAACCACATTCATACTGCTATTTTGTCCAAACATATTAATATGAATTATCGCATCCGAAATGTTTAATATGTTTTCTGACACACCAAAATTCTCATCACCAATAACTAATGCAATGGGTTTTTCTATTGTAAACAGAAAATTATGTATAGGTTTGCTTTTGCTTGTTATTTCTAATGAAATGATTTGGTAATTGTCATTTTTTAAATCATTAATAACTTTTGAAGCAGATTCACATATTTCATAATCAACCACTTTTTCAGTAGCTCTAGAGGTTTTTGTTACTTTTCGTCCAATACTAATGTGTTCGCCACATAGGATTAGTTTTTCTACGCCAAAAGCATCAGCAATTCTAAATAGACTACCAATATTTGGTGCGTTAGTAACATTATCGCAAACTAATGTGATTGGAAATTTTTTAGATTTAAAATTAGTATTGTAGTGGTTGAGCTGCAATATTATGTGTATGTGTTTATTTGTTAGCTAATCTCTAATCAATATTTTGTTAAAAGCACTAGCTTTTTTGTTTTCACTCAACCAAATAGCTATTGGAACAGTACCGCTTAAAGTAGTAATAAACCCTAATTCCCAGAATAAAAAGGTAAAAATAATTGCTGCAATTACACCCGCAATTATTATTAAATTGTTTGGTTCTGCATGTAATCTGTTTATGTGCCTTTTAGTGTGGTTTCCACAATGTTTACATCTTTCATTTATTTCAATACCAATTTCATCTTTTAAATCATATCTATTACTAGATTTAACTTTAATTGAATTTGTTTTTTTACAAGATTGGGAACTACAATAATAATATAACTTCATAACTATATTTAGTTTTCAAAAACATATTTAACAATGTTAGCGCCCATTTTAAGTGCTTTTTCTCTAATATCTTCAGGATCGTTATGTACTTCAGGGTCTTCCCATCCGTCTCCTAAATCACTTTCATAAGTAAATAATAATAAAAGCCTGTTTTCATTAAAAATACCAAAAGCTTGTGGGCGTTTACCATCATGCTCATGAATTTTTGGTAAGCCATTTGGAAATTTATAAGCGATGTTAAAAATTTCGTGACTTGAAGGTAATTCTACTAAATCTTTATTCGGAAATACTTTTTTTAATTCTTTGATGATATAAGGTTTTAAACCATAATTATCATCGATATGTAAAAAACCACCAGAGATTAAATAATTACGAAGGTTTTCGGCATCGGTTTCACTAAAAAACACATTACCATGACCTGTCATATGTAAAAACGGATATTGAAAAATATCGCTACTTCCTGTTTCAACAGTTTCTGGTTTTGCAGTTATTTTAGTATTAATATTTTCATTACAAAAACTAATTAAGTTTTTTAACGCCGTTGGGTTTGCATACCAATCGCCACCACCTTGATATTTTAAAAGCGCTATTTCTTGAGAAAATAGGTTAAAGGATAAAAGTGAAAACATAAAAATGCAAAATACCTTCATATAAAATTATTCGTTTATAAAAGCGACGCTATGGCAAGCTACAATAGCAGCAGTTTCAGTACGTAATCTAGTGTCTCCCAAAGTTACAGGAATAAATTTGTTTTTAATGGCTGTTTCTATTTCTTTAACAGAAAAATCACCTTCGGGGCCAATTAAAATAGTAACGTTTACTTTAGGCTTTAGTTCGTTTTTTAAAGATTTTCTATCGGTTTCTTCGCAATGTGCGATAAATAAATCGCCATTAAAATCTTGCTTTATAAAGTCTTTAAACAGTATGGCTTCATTAAGTTTTGGCATATAACAATTTAAAGATTGTTTTGTTGCCGATTGTAAAATTTTTTCAAAACGTTCTGGTTTAATTATTTTACGTTCGCTATGCTCACAAATAATAGGAGTGATGCTATCAATACCTATTTCTGTAGCTTTTTCTAAAAACCATTCGTACCTATCGTTCATTTTTGTTGGTGCTACAGCGAGGTGTAAACTATAATCTCGTTTAGCTTGAAATGTTTTAGAAACAATGGTAACCATACACTTTTTTATGTCTGGAATTGTTACTTCGGCATCAAACAACCAGCCTTTACCGTTTGTAATATGCAAGGTGTCTCCAATATTTTTACGTAGTACTTTTACAATATGTCTGCTTTCTTCTTTGTCGAAAGTAAATTGCGAAGTGTTATCGTTTATATTTGGATTGTAAAAAAGCTGCATTATTTAATGGTTTCAACAATTTTTAAAACTTCAATTTCAGATATTTCTTTAGGTTCATATGTTTTTAAAGCAACGTAATACCATTTTTCAGAAGGGATATCTATGGTAAAAATGCTATTTATTTTATTTGATTCATTAAGTGCTTTTGCTTCAAATTCTGGGTGCATAGTGTTTTTTAAAAACCAGCCAGTATCGCCACCTTTATTAGCATTATTATCCATTGAATATTGTTTGGCTAAGAAATTAAAAGAGGCACCATTTTTATATTTTTTAATAATTAATGTTCTTAAATTATTTATTTCTTCAAGATTATATTTTGTACCATCTAGATAAATATATGATACTCTGTAATATGTTTTTTTAGTTTTGTTTATTATTTTGTAATACGTTTTTTCAAATTCGTTTTCATTTACTTTTGTACTTCCAACATGCATTTTAAAAAGTGCTTTTGCTAATAGTGTTTTATGCTTTTCTTCATTAAAAGTAATTAATTTATTTTTTTTAGATTTTTTAGTTTCTAAATAGCTTTTAATTTGTTCTGAAGTTTCAATGGTTTCTAATTCAGTTTCTGTGCTATTTTGTGCGATTAAAATAGAAGAGAAGCCAATAAATAATAAGTTAAGTAATTGTTTACGCATAAGTAGGTTTTTAAATTTAATGTCAAATTTAACAGTATTAAAATAATATGGTAGTGTTGGGAAAATAATTTTTAAGAAAATGTTGTTTATAATTTAGCTTAATACTAAATTTTTAATCTAGCCGAAGCCATTACATCTTGTTTAGCAAAATCACTATCTAAATATTTTAAATAGCCAACAATAGCAATCATAGCAGCATTATCGGTTGTGAATTCGAATTTAGGAATGTAGGTGGTCCATCCAAATTTTTGTTCCCCGTCTTTTAAAGCTTGTCTAATGCCAGAGTTAGCAGAAACACCACCTCCAATAGCAATGTGTTTAATGCCTGTTTGTTTTGAAGCCAATTTTAATTTATCAATTAAAATTCCAATAATGGTGTGTTGAATAGAAGCACAAATATCATTTAAGTTGTCAGTTATAAAATTAGGATTTGCTTTAACTTCTCGTTGAATAAAATAAAGAATGGCTGTTTTTAAACCAGAAAAACTAAAGTTTAAACCATCTACTTTTGGTTTTGTAAATTGATAAGTTTTTGGGTTTCCTAATTTGGCACGTCTATCAATTTCAGGACCAGCAGGGTATCCTAAACCTAAAATTTTTCCACTTTTATCATAAGCTTCTCCAACGGCATCATCAATAGTTTCACCAATAACGGTCATGTTAAAATAATTTTCAACTTTTACTATTTGAGTATGTCCTCCAGAAATGGTCATAGCTAAAAACGGAAAAGGCGGTTTTTCAAAACCTGCTTCATCAATAAAATGTGCTAATATATGTCCTTGCATATGGTTTACATCTATTAGCGGAATATTTAATCCGTAAGCCAATGATTTTGCAAAAGACGTACCAACTAGCAAAGACCCCATTAAACCTGGGCCTCTTGTAAAGGCAATGGCATTTAGTTCTTTTTTAGTAATATTTGCTTTTTTAAGCGCTTGATGTACTACTGGAACAATATTCTGTTGGTGAGCTCTAGAAGCTAATTCTGGTACAACACCACCATATTCTTCATGTATTTTTTGGCTAGCAACAACATTGCTTAAAATTTTACCGTTGTATATTACAGAAGCAGCTGTATCGTCGCATGAAGACTCAATTCCTAGTATATAAATATTTTGTGAAGCCATTAATGAAAATTAGGCATAATAATTGTTAATTTTGAAAACTAAATAACATCTGTGAATACTATTTATTCGTAATTACAAAACTACTCATTTATTTTTGTAATGAAATATAAATAGAAAGCGTAATTTAAATTAGATTTAATAAAATTATAACTTTAGAAAGTATCAAAAAAATCTTAAAAATAGCATCAAAAGTAATTGGCATTTTATTGCTACTTTTCATCATTTTGGTGTTGGTTCTTTCTATACCTTTTGTACAAACAGGTGTTGGTAATTATCTAACAAAGCGACTTAACGATGATTTTAAAACCAATATAAATATTGATAAAGTTAGCTTACAATTTAATGGAGATGTAGAGTTAAAGAGTATTTATATTGAAGATTATAAAAAAGACACTCTTATAAATATTGCTGAATTAAACACGTCTATTATTAATATCCCTAATTTAATGAATGGGAAATTAACTTTTGGCGATATTGATATTATAGATTTAGTTTTTAATATAAAAACCTATAAAGGTACTCGAGAAACTAATTTAGATGTTTTTGTTAATCGATTTGAAGATGATAATCCTAGAACAGGAAAAAGTAGTTTTCTTTTATCATCCAGCGATGTTTCTATTTATAATGGTGTTTTTAGACTTATTGATGAAAATAGAGAAACAGTTAAACTATTAGAATTTTCTAATTTAAATATTAATGCTACCAATTTTTTAATTAACGGAAGCGATGTAAGTATGCGAGTAAATACTTTAGCTTTTAAAGATAGTAGAGGTTTAGTTATGAAAAATTTAATGACTAATTTTTCATATACACCTACAAACATGACGTTTGAAAATCTTGATATAGAAACACCCAAATCGGTTATAAAAGGAGATTTAAAGTTTTCATACAAGCGTGTAGATTTACAGTTTTTTACAGACAAAGTTTCTGTAGTTGCTAATTTTAAAGATTCAAGTGTTCAGCTTGACGAATTAAATACTTTTTATAATGAGTTTGGTGCCAACCAAAAAGCAAATTTTAGTGCTAATTTAACAGGAACCTTAAACGATTTACATGTAAATCATTTAAGGTTAAATACCAGTAGAAATACTAAGGTTTACGGTAATATAGATTTTAAGAACCTATTTAATAAAGAAGAAAATAATTTTTATATGAATGGCGATTTTAACAATCTAACCTCTACATATAAAGATTTAAAATCGCTATTACCTAATGTTTTAGGTGAGGCTATCCCAACATCACTTGATAGAGTAGGACGCTTTACAATTGTTGGAAATTCGCAAGTAACATCATCAAAAGTTATTGCTGATATTGAAATTGATACCGATTTAGGTTTTGTTGATTCTAATTTAGAAATAGATAAAATAAATGATATAGACAATGCCAAATATGAAGGCTGTGTTATATTTGAAAAATTCGATTTAGGCACTTTTTTAAACGATCCAAATGTTGGGATTGCTTCTTTAAATTTAGATGTAAAAGGAAATGGGTTTTTAACAGAGAATATAAATACCCAAGTTAGAGGAGATGTATTTGAAATAGAATATAATAATTATAATTATAAAGGTATTACAGTAGCTGGAAATGTTCGTAATAATATATTTGATGGTAATTTAATTGCAAACGACAGAAACTTAAAGCTAAACTTTAATGGCTTGGTAGATTTTTCAGAACAAGTAAATAAATATGATTTTGAAGCTGAGGTTGATTATGCTAATTTAAATGCCTTAAACTTTGTTAAAAAAGATAGCATTTCAATTTTTAAGAGTACTGTAAAAATGAATATGAATGCTAGTAGCTATGATGACGCTTATGGTAAAATATCATTTAGAAAGACATCTTATAAAAATGAAAATGATACCTATTATTTTAACGAATTTGATATTTCATCTCGATTTAATGAAGATTTAAGATTTATTGAAATTAATTCTCCTGATATTATTGAAGGTGATTTAAAAGGGCGTTTTCGTTTTAAAGATTTAAAGAAACTTTTCGAAAATTCTCTTGGGCATATTTATACAAATTACGTACCGCATAATGTTGAAACCAATCAGAGTATCGATTTTAATTTCAAAATTTATAATAAAATTATTGAAGTTATTTACCCTGAAATTCAGTTAGGAAAGAACACATTTATTCGTGGAAGAGTAGAGAGCGACGAAACAAAGTTTAGGCTTACATTTAGGTCTCCCGAAATTAAAGTAGCAGATAATTTCGCTAATAACATTGAAATTCAGGTAGATAACAGCAACCCACTTTTTAATACCTATGTAGAAATAGATAGTTTAAACACAAAATACTATAATGTTTCTAAGTTTAATTTAATTAACGTAACGGTAAACGACACCTTATTTATGAGGTCTGAGTTTAAAGGTGGAAAACGTAATAATGATGTTTTTAATTTAAGTTTTTACCATACTATTAATCCAGATAATGAATCAGTAATTGGTTTTAAAAAATCTGATGTTACTTTAAAAGATAATAAGTGGCATATTAATGAGGATAAAGATCGATTGAATAAAATATCGTTCAATAAGGCCTTAAATTCTTTCAAAATAGATGGTTTCAAAGTAAATCATAAAAATGAAGAAATTAAGTTGTCTGGTTTTGTAAAGGATTCTACTCAAAAAGATTTAAAACTTAATTTTAAAAATGTAGATCTCGCCCATATTACACCAGATATAGATAGTTTGTCCTTAGCAGGAAAAGTTAATGGTAAGTTAGATATATTACAGAAAAATGGTAGTTACTTGCCTAATTCTACTATTGTAATTGACAATTTTGAAGTCAATGATTTTCCGTTAGGGTCTTTTGATGCGACCATTACTGGAAATAAAACATTAACAACCTATAATGTTGATGCCAATATAAAAGACGATGTTTCAAAGTCTTTTTCAGCCAAAGGAGACATAAGTATTATTGGTAAGAAGGCAAATATTGATGTTGACATAGAATTTAATAAGTTTAATTTATTTCCTTTAAATCCATTACTAGGAGATGTACTATCTAATATTAGAGGAGAGGTTACAGGAAAAGTAAATGTAATTGGCAATCTCAAGCGTCCAGATATAAATGGAGATCTTGTTTTAAACAAGTCGGGTTTAGGTATACCATATTTAAATGTAGATTACGATTTTGCTAATAACGTTTCGGTAACATTAAAAGAACAAAGCTTTATATTTAATAAAATACAATTAACCGATACAAAGCACAGAACAAAGGGAGAGTTAAAAGGAGCACTTAGTCATGTTAATTTTTCTAACTGGAGTTTAGGTTTAGATTTAAGAACACCAAGGCTATTAATTTTAGACACCAAAGAAGTAGAAGACGCTTTGTATTATGGTACTGGTTTTTTTGGAGGTAGAGCTAGTATTTATGGTCCAACAGATCAACTTGTTATTAGTGTAGCAGGAGAAACAAAAAAAGGGACAGTATTTAAAATACCTTTAAATGATGCTGAGTCTTTTGGAGATAATACATTTATAAATTTCCTTACTAAGGAGCAAAAACTAGCTAGAAAACAAGGCACTGATTTTATAATAAATGATATACGAGGTTTAGAATTAGATTTTGACTTGGATGTAACACAAGATGCCGAAGTAGAAATTATTATAGATAAAAACACAGGACATTCTTTAAAAGGACGTGGTGTAGGTGGGCTTTTAGTAGAAATAAATACCAATGGAAAATTTAATATGTGGGGCGATTTCTCTGTTTTTGAAGGGGTTTATAATTTTGCCTATGGTGGTTTGGTGCAGAAAGAATTTATAGTACAACCCGGTGGTACTATTGCTTGGGAAGGCGATCCTTTAAAAGCAAAAATAGATATGTTAGCCATTTATAAAACTCAGGCTAATCCATCACCCTTGCTTGATAACCCTATTAATAGAAGTATTCCTGTGGAATTAAACATTGCTTTAACAGGCGATTTAGAGCAGCCTAATCCAGAATTTAGTTTCGAATTCCCTAATGTAAATTCAACCATAAAATCAGAGCTTCAATATCATTTAGAATCTCCAGATGATAGACAAAATCAAGCACTTTATTTAGTGTCTACGGGCTCGTTTTCTGGAGGACTTAACGAACTTAATTTTTCAGGTACTATTGCCGAACGTTTAAATGGCATTGTAAATGGTATATTTTCAAATGGCGATGGAAAATTTAATGTAGGTTTAAATTATGAAGCTGGACAAAACAGACCTGATTATCAAACAGATGATAGAGTAGGTGTAACACTGCAAACTCAAATTAGTGATCGTGTTATTATTAATGGAAAAGTAGGCGTTCCAGTAGGAGGAGCAAGCGAAACTGTTGTTGCTGGCGATGTTGAAATTGATTTTTTATTAAATGAAGAAGGAACGCTAACTGCAAAAGTATTTAATAGAGAAAATAGCATCAGAAATTTTGGAGAAGCTATTGGATATACACAAGGTGTCGGACTTTCATATAATGTAGATTTCGATACGTTTAAAGAATTATTGCAAGCGTTTTTTAAAAAATCTAAAAAAGAGGAATTACCTCAAAAAAAACCTGCAGAAGAAAGTGAAAGTGCACTCCCTAATTTTGTAACTACAAAGACCGATTCAGATAAATAAATTATTATTTTAAGTCTGGTTTTTATACCAATACTTCAATAATTCATTTTTTTTATTAACTAAAACGTTATAGTTTTGTATGTCATATTAAAATATGACAAATGCTATCGTTTTATAGTTTTTGTTTAGTAATTTTACCCTATAAATATTAAAATTTAATGTTAAGAACAATAAAAAAACTTGCTGTTTTAACATCTGGAGGAGATTCTCCAGGAATGAATGCAGCCATAAGATCTGTAGTTAGAACGTGTGCATATCACGAAGTAGAATGTTTTGCTGTATACAGAGGTTATGAAGGCTTAATGGAAGGCGACTTTAAAGTTATGGATGCGCGTAGTGTTAGAGGTATCATTAATAAAGGTGGTACTATTTTAAAATCTGCGAGGTCTGAAGCTTTTAAAACGAAAGAAGGAAGACAACAAGCATATGAAAAACTAGTCGCAGCAGAAATAGATGGATTAGTAGTAATTGGAGGTGATGGAACTTTTACTGGTGCCATGATTTTTAATCAAGAATTTAATTTTCCAGTAATGGGAATTCCAGGAACAATTGATAATGATATTTTTGGAACTTCGCATACACTAGGTTTTGATACTGCTTTAAATACGGTGGTTGATGCTATAGATAAAATACGAGATACAGCGAGTTCACATAACAGATTATTTTTTATAGAGGTTATGGGGCGCGATGTAGGTCATATTGCTCTCAATGTTGGTATTGCAGGAGGAGCTGAAGAAATTCTAATTCCGGAAGAGGATTTAGGTTTAGATAGACTTGTAGATTCTTTAGATAAAAGTAGAACATCTGGTAAAACTTCTAGTATTGTAGTGGTTGCAGAAGGTGATAAAATAGGTAAAAATATTTTTGAACTTAAAGACTATGTTGATGAAAACATGGAAGGTTACGATGTTAGAGTATCTGTATTAGGTCATATGCAACGTGGAGGTTCGCCTTCATGTTTCGATCGTGTTTTAGCTAGTAGAATGGGCGTAAAAGCTGTGGAGTCTTTACTAGAAGGTAAAACCAATTATATGGTTGGACTTATAAATAACAAAATGGAATTAACTCCTTTAGATAATGCTATCAAAGGGAAAACAAAAATAAATTTAGAATTATTGCGTGTCTCAGATATTATGAGCACTTAACATTTATACACAAGAATATGTCAAAATTAAAAATTGGAATTAACGGATTTGGTAGAATAGGTAGAATCGCTTTTAGAGTAGCGGCTTCAAGACCAAATGATATTGAAGTAGTAGGAATTAATGATTTGTTAGATGTTGATCATTTAGCTTATTTATTAAAATATGATTCTGTTCACGGACAATTTGATGGAACCATTTCTACAAATAATGGTAATTTAGTAGTTAATGGAAATGAAATAAGAATTACAGCAGAACGTAACCCAGAAGATTTAAAATGGGATGCTGTTGGAGCTGATGTAGTTTTAGATTGTACTGGTATCTTCACAAACTTAGAAGGTGCTCAAAAACACATTACTGCAGGTGCTAAAAAAGTAGCAATCTCTGCACCATCTGCTGATGCACCAATGTTTGTTATGGGTGTTAACCATAAACAAATTACTGCTGCTGATACTATTGTTTCTAATGCATCTTGTACAACTAACTGTTTAGCACCACTTGCTAAAGTAATTAACGATAAATTTGGTATTGTTGAAGGTTTAATGACAACTGTTCACGCCGCAACTGCAACTCAATTTACAGTTGATGGACCATCTAGAAAAGATTACAGATTAGGTCGTGCTTCTTTAAATAATATTGTACCAGCTTCAACTGGAGCAGCAAAAGCTGTTGGAAAAGTAATTCCAGAATTAAACGGAAAATTAACTGGTATGGCATTTAGAGTTCCTACTGTTGATGTTTCTGTTGTAGATTTAACATGTCGTTTAGAAAAAAGCGCATCTTGGGATGAAGTAAAAGCTGCTTTAAAAGAAGCTGCTGAAGGTGAATTAGCTGGTGTTTTAGGTTATACTGAAGAAGGTGTAGTTTCTCAAGATTTCGTATCTGAGCCTAAAACAAGTACATTTGATGCTAACGCAAGTATGGCATTAAATGACAACTTTGTAAAATTAGTATCTTGGTACGATAATGAGTTTGGTTATTCAACTAAATTAGTTGATTTAGCTCAACATATCGGTTCTTTATAATAGTATATTAATTTAAAACTCCACAAGAATATACGTTATATTGTATATTTTGTGGAGTTTTTTTATTCAAAACATATGATTTTAATTGTTGATAGTGGTTCTACAAAATCTGATTGGATTGCAGTAGATAATAATGGAAACCAATTATTAGAAAAAATGCGCACAAAAGGACTTAATCCTGCCATTTTATCTGAAAAGAAACTATATAAAATAATTAAAAGTGAGAAGCATTTAAAATCACATAGGAAAGAAGTTACACATGTCTTTTTTTACGGAGCTGGTTGTGGTACTGAAAAACCTAGAGAATTATTAACCGAGGTTTTAAAAGATATTTTTGTTAATGCGCATGTTGAAGTTAATGAAGATACTTTAGCTGCTGTTTACTCAACAATTAACCATCCTAAGGAAGCTGCAGTTGTTTGTATTTTAGGTACAGGCTCTAATTGTAGTTATTATGATGGCGAAGTCGTACACCAAAGAGTTGACTCTTTAGGATATACGCTTATGGATGATGCTTCTGGTAACTATTATGGTAAACAACTTATTAGAGATTATTATTTCAATAAGATGCCAGAAGATGTAAAAATTGCTTTTAGTAGTAAGTTTAATGTGGAATCTGATTATATAAAGTACAATTTATATAAACAACCAAATCCTAATGCTTATTTAGCAAATTTTGCAGAATTTATGTTTTTACATAAAGATTCAGAATATACTATTGATCTTATCAAGAAAGGGATTCGTTTATTCGCAAATACCATGATTTTTCAATACAAAGAAGAACTTAAAACGGTACCTGTACACTTTGCGGGTTCTATTGCTTATTTTGCTCAAGAAGAAATTAAACAAGTTGCAGAAGAAATGGGCTTTACTGTTGGAAATTTTGAGCGCAGACCTATTGAAGGTTTAGTCGCTTTTCATACTAAAGATTTATAATATAAATCAATTGATATAAATAAAACCTTTAAGCATGTTTCGTGCTTAGAGGTTTTTTTGTTTTTGTAAATTTGAAATGAAATAAAAACATTATTTTTTTTGAAAACACACACAGCTATTTATATTTCTAATAACGACGATAAGCATAAGCTTCTTGAAAGTATTCAATCGCAAGCTTTAGTGGGCGATTTAACAAATTTAGAAGGTGCACTATTTTCAGAAATAGCTTTAAATAAATTTATTTTAGAGGAAACACGTCACGGACATTTTGATGTCACTACGCAAACTAAAAATAGTTTAAAAAATTCGTCTCAAGGCGAACGAAAAAAAGCTTTGCTAAAACATATTATGGCGAAAAATCCAGAATACATTATTGTTGATAATGTTTTTGATAGTCTGGATGTAAATGCTCAACAAGCCATTCAAAATACTTTAGAAGATTTAAGCAAATCCACTTTTATTATTCAGATTAGCAATAGAAAACGTGACCTGTTACCGTTTATAAATAATGTATACCACTGGAAAGAAGGAAAACTCGAATCATTTAATAAAACAGATACTTCTAAACAAAAAAAGATTTTCATAGAAGATTTACCGCCACCATACAATCCTATTGATACTAACCTTGAAACCTTAGTAAAACTTAGTAATGTTACAGTAACTTATAGCGAACGCGTTATTGTAAATAATATTTGTTGGGAAATTAAACCAGGTGAGTTTTGGCAATTAATAGGACCAAACGGATCGGGAAAAAGTACTTTAATAACCCTCATAACTGGCGATAACCCAAAAGGCTTTTTGCAAGATATGGTGTTGTTTGGTATGCAAAAGGGTAGTGGCGAAAGCGTTTGGGAAATTAAAAGAAATATTGGCTATTTTTCTTCCGAAATGCTACGAGGTTTTATGCGTTCAGATACTATTGAGAATATGATTATTTCTGGATTTTTAGATTCTATTGGGCTTTATAAATTTCCGTCGGACAGACAGATTCTAATTGCTCACCAGTGGTTACGCATATTAAACATGTATCATATAAAAAATAAGAGTTTTCAATTTTTATCTGATGGACATAAACGTTTGGTGCTAATTGCACGCGCTATGGTAAAGCAACCGCCATTACTTATTTTAGATGAACCAACTAACGGACTAGACGATTCTGATGCCGAAATATTTGCAGAATTAGTAAACAAAATAGCAACCGAAAGTACCACAGCTATTTTATACGTATCGCATAGAAACGAAGAAAAGCTTCTTAAACCAGATTTTATTTATGAGTTAGTGCCAGATGAAACGGGTTCTAAGGGTATTCCAAGATAAAATTCTAACAAAAATTATTTTTTATTATGCTGTATGTTGTTGAAGAACCACGAACGGAGTTCCTCGTTTAACTAAAGCAAAACCTCTTGCTATAAGTTTGTTCTTAACATGGTTTACTGCAATCATTTTATCTTTTTCTTCAGTTAACTTTTTCTTATAATATAAGTGCAATTCACTATCGTGCTGTATGGCTGACATACGTTATAGTTCTTCACTTTTTTATATAAAGTTATTTATTGCAAACAAAAGAAACATGTTGTGTGTAATTTGAGAATTCGGTTTTTATACCAATTTTTGGTATATTTGAAGTAAATATTATCAAAATGAACAAAAATACATCTGTATCTCTCGGAAATTATTTTGACCAATTTGTTCAAAGCCGAATAAAAGAAGGACGATTTAAAAATGTTAGCGAAGTTATACGCGCTGGATTAAGACTTTTAGAAGAAGAAGAAAATAAAGTAATTGCATTGAGAAACGCAATTCAAGATGGAATTGATAGTGGAATTGCTCACGATTTTGACCCTAAAAAACATCTTGAGTCTCTAAAAGCAAAAAAGAACTCAAATGGCTGAATTTAGATTGACTAATAAAGCTGTTGAGGATTTATCAAAAATTTGGGAATATACATTTGAAGTCTGGTCTGAAGATCAAGCTGACAAATATTACGACATGTTGATTTCAAGTTGTCAAGAGATTACTGAAAATCCGCTTTTAGGAAAAAAATATGATGGAATTACTAAAAACTTGCTTGGTATGAAAACGAATAGACATATTATATTTTATCGAACTTTAAACGAAAACTATGTTGAAATCACTAGGATTTTACATGAGAGAATGGATTTAAAAAAAAGAATAATCGAATAAAAAACTACACACAGCATTAACTATAAGTAATTGCTTGTTCTTTTCTACTTTGAAAATTCCACAAGAATTTTTAACTTCGTGTGTACTTGTGAAGTTAATCGTTAATCCACTCACTACTCATAGCCAAAACTGTTGTATACAAGCTTGAAAAATATAAAATGGAAATTAGACTTTCAGAAACAAAGGAAATTAGTATTAACCAAATTGTTAATCTATATAAAGCCAATGAATGGAGTTCTTCTGAAAAGCCAACTGAGTTAAGAAATGCTTTATTAAATTCTCATTCATTAATTACGGCTTGGGACAATGAAAAGTTAGTTGGACTTGGAAATGCAATATCCGATGGATATTTGGTCGTTTATTATCCACACTTATTAGTTCATCCAGAATATCGGGGAAAAGGAATTGGTCATATGATAATGGATAAGTTCCAAGAGAAATATAAAAATTTCCATATGCAAATTTTAACTGCTGATGGAAAATCAATCGATTTTTACCAAAAGGTTGGTTTTGAAAAAGCTGGAGAAACAATGCCAATGTGGATTTATAATGGAAATGAACACTAAATAATCATTATGATAACAAGAGTTTGGGAAGGAAAAACTAAAATTGAACATTCGGAAAAGTATGCTAAAATTATTGAGGAACGAGATATACCTGATTACAGAAAAACGGTTGGATTTATAAAACTAACCTTTCTTAAACGCTCTGACAATGAATTCACATATTTCAAGTTGTTGACCTTTTGGACAGATTTAGACACCATTAAAAATTTTACGGGACCAAATTTTAAACAGGCTGTATCTTACAAAGAGGATGAACAATATTTAGTAGATTTTCCTGGAAATATAACACATTATGAAGTATTTGCCTAATAAGCCTATGTGCAACATGCGTATATAACAAATAAAATTTCCTTTTTAAATATCAGTAGCAGGCCTAATATCAACCGCTACATGCATTTTGCTTTTACCAGTGCTGTAAATAACACCTTTAAGTGGTGGAACATCGTAATAATCACGTCCGTAAGACACGGTAATGTGCTGGTCTTTTGGTATTTGGTTATTGGTTGGGTCAAAATCTACCCAACCAAAACTTGGTATGTATAAGGAGAACCAAGCATGAGAAGCATCGGTACCTATTAATTTTTCTTTTCCTGGAGGCGGTAAGGTTTCAATATAACCACTTACATATCTGGCAGGCAACCCAACCGAACGCACACAAGCAATAGCAATTTGTGCAAAGTCTTGACAAACACCTTTTTTCTCCTTTATAACATCGTGTATGGGCGTTGCAACATTAGTTACTTGGGTGTTAAACTCAAATTCGGTATAAATACGTTGCATAAGCTCGTAAGCAGCTTCAAAAATGGATCGATCTGGTTTAAATGATACTTCGGCATAGTCCCTAATTTCTGGTGTAATTTTAGCTACTAAAATGGATTCTAATATAAACTGCTTAATATCTAATAATTCTGGGTCTGTTTTTTCTAAAGCCTCTAAAGCTTCTTTTAACGTGATGCTTTTTCCTGTTTCAGATGTTTCAATATTAGGTTCTAAACTAGAATCTCTTTCAATTTTACTAAAAGCGGTTACTTCTAGCTTTTTATGATGTTGTTGTATAGAAAACCGTGTTATGGTATTACCAAAAAAATCTAATTTTTCTGAAAACTCGGTAGGTGTAGGGCTTATTTCTAAACGGTAGTCAATTACCTTTTGCCCAAGCATATCTTTAGGTTTTAAAGTTGCTATGTTATGACAAAAAGTAACACCACTTTCGTAATTATAACTGGTTGTATGAAATATTTGAAAGGTCATGTTATGAAAGCGGGAAATTTTGATTAACCAATTGTTTTTGTTGGTATGCGTGATTGAAATACGTATCGGAAACCGCTAATGAGGTTTCGTGTAATAAATCGCTTAATTCTGCTAAAGCATCATCAAGGTTTTGTCTTAAGGTTTTATCGTCATTTAATTCTAAAAGCGTTTCAATATTAAAACTTCTAACTTTTAAATAGGCATCAGAAATATATTTTTTGCAAATATGAACACTGTCTGAGTTTTCAGAATTTGGTAATCGGTATATATCTTTTTGTATGCGTCTTATTTGATAGGTTAAAGATTTAGCATACTCTTTATCTAATAAAATTAAATTAATAACATTTTCTATATTTAAATATGAGCGGTAACTGTATCTATAAATATTTAAACTTTCATGACTTGTAAGTAAGGATTCTAAAATATCGTATTGTATATGTTCATCGAGGTTAAAAACAAGTAGTGAACGACATTTTGCAACGTTCATCATAGCTTGTTCAGACTGTAAGCCAATGAAATATAGCAATAAACCTTGAGTAACTAAAATACTTTCTTCAATAAGTCCCATAAAGGCAATTAAGCGCGTAATAATACGGTCTAATAATTTAGAAAGTTCGGCTACTGTGTAATTATCGTTTTCTTTAAACTTGCTCCATTGTTTTTTAATGCCATCAAATACGCGCCACATATCTTTAGACCATAAGCTTCTAAGTGAATAATACGCATTGTTAAAGCTAGTTAAGGTTTGTGCAAAGCTTCCAGGTCTGTTTTCGTCCATTATTAAAGAAATTATTTCTTTAAGTGGGGCTTTTAAGACTTCTTCAGAACCTTTTCCAACAAACCCAGGAAATGTTGATGTAATATGTGTGATAGATTGGTATAAGAACACTAAACTTTCCGATTCGTTACGGTCATTATATTCTACATTATTCATTCTGTTAAGTACCATACGTAAGTAACGTGCCGTAACAAGTGCTCGACCTAAATAACGTCCCGACCAGTATAAGTTTTCGGCAGTATTACTAGGTAAATCATTTATATCTGAAATAGAAATTCTACAAGAACTATCCCATGAATAATTTTGAATATTGGTTTGTGTATCATCAGAAATAACCCAAAAATCTTTACTAATACCACCGCGTTGGTTAGATACGAATAAATTTTCGCGTTCTGGAGCAACTCGAACTAAACCACCAGGCATTACACTATAGCTATCATCTTTTGCAATAGCAAAGGTTCGGCACATAACTTTTCGAGGCTCTAAAGTATCTTTTACAAGGTTTGGAGCTGTAGAGAATGATATTTTTTCTTGAGCTACAAATTGATAAGGCGCTAAAAGAATTTCCTTTTTTAAGTTATTTAAAGCTTTTGTATCTAAAAATTCACAGAAAAAGATGTTTTCTCTATTAGAACGATCGATGCGTTTAACAACTAAATCTTTTAAATGACTTAGAACATAATCGCGTTCTTTCTTTTGTCCGCACCACCATGAGGCTATTTGTGGTAATATTAAATCTTCTTTAAAGAAATATTTACAAATAACATTCATAAAAGGAATGAGACCAGAATTTTCTAAAATACCACTACCTATGGGGTTTACAATGGCTACTTTCTGTTCTCTTACTACATCTAATAAGCCAGCAACTCCTAAATAAGAATCTTCGCGAAGTTCTAACGGATCCATAAAAACATCGTCTACACGTCTTAAAATAACATCAACTTGTTTGAGTTCTTTTAAGGTTTTCATCCAAAGTTTACCGTTTCTAACTACTAAATCGTTACCAGTAACTAACTGATAACCTAAAAATGATGCCATATAAGCATGTTCAAAATAGGTTTCGTTATGAGGTCCTGGTGTTAAAATAACAATATTAGGGTTGTCTTTGTTTTGTGGCGCCGATTCAATAAGCATTTCATTAAATTCATAAAAGAATTGAGAGGGCTGTTTTACATTAATATCTTGAAAAATATTAGGAGCCACTCTACTTAATGAATATCTGTTTTCTAGCGCATAACCCATGCCTGAAGGAGCTTGTGTACGGTCGTTTACAACCCACATGCGTCCGTCTGGTCCTCTGGCTAAATCTGCCGAATAGATGAGTAAATTTTTAGATGTTTTATATTGAATTTGATCACATTGTCTTAAAAATCCACGATGTGCAAAAATAACGTCTTGTGGTATAATACCGTTTTTTATAAGCTCACGCTTGCCGTAAATATCTTTTAAAATTAAGTTTATTAATTCGGCACGTTGGGCAATCCCTTTTTCAATGGTTTTCCATTCATTTTGATGCACAAGAAAAGGTACAATGTTTAAATCCCATGTACGATGCATGCCTTTCGGGTCGTTATATACATTATATGTAACTCCGTTTTCGTCCATGAGCCAATTAATTTCTTCTTGTTTGGCTAATAATTTTTCTTTACCAATTTGCTTAAGGTTATTAAGTAGTTGTTCCCAATTAGAATTAATGGACAT
Organism: Algibacter sp.; assembly: GCA_050294475.1. Classification (GTDB taxonomy): domain Bacteria; phylum Bacteroidota; class Bacteroidia; order Flavobacteriales; family Flavobacteriaceae; genus Thalassobellus. The sequence goes on from JBNKOE010000021.1 coordinate 106,189, forward strand.
ATCAGCCTTTAATACCTCATCATACTTTTTAGCGTTAGAAAAATAATTTCTAAATAATATATTACTATCTGCAATCATACATTAATAAAGATATACTATTTTTTTCTTAAATCAAGTGTGTATGGGAATTCATAATTTACTGGTAGCTCTTTATAGCTGAACTTTTTAGAACTTTCTTGTTTTACCACAGATTTTGGACCCGAAGCATCTTGATTAATGATTTCTTTTTCAGAAATATTACCTTGTGTGTGACCAAACTCCCAAAAACGATTGATTCTTCTAGATTCTGCTTCAAAACTATTTATAGGGTAACTTTCGTACGAGCGACCACCAGGATGTGCCACATAATAAGTACAACCACCAATAGAGCGTTTGTTCCAAGTATCAACAATATCAAAAACTAAAGGTGTATCTGGCTCAATAGTAGGGTGTAATGATGAATATGGATTCCAAGCTTTATAGCGTATTCCAGCAACATATTCGCCTTTAACACCTGTATTATTTAATTGTACTTTAACACCGTTACAGGTAAGTACGAAACGTTCTTCAATAAAATGATTTACTTTAACTTGTAAGCGTTCTACAGAGGAATCAACATATCTTGCTGTACCGCCACCTGTCATTTCTTCACCTAAAACATTCCAAGGTTCAATAGCAGCACGTAATTCTAAATGAATATTGTTAATTTCAACCATGCCGTGTAATGGGAATCTGAATTCGAAGAAAGGATTAAACCAGTCTTCTTTAAACGGATAGCCAGCTCGATTTAGTTGCTCTACAATATCTTTTATATCTTCTCTTACATAATGTTCAATTAAGAATTTATCATGTAATTCGGTTCCCCAACGTACTAAATTATGTTCGTATGGTTTTTTCCAAAACCAAGCTACTAATGTTCTAACTAAAAGGTTTTGCATCAAACTCATTTGTGGATGCGGTGGCATATCAAAAGCACGAAGCTCTAAAATGCCTAATCTTCCAGAAGAAGAATCGGGTGAAAATAATTTATCGATACAGAATTCTGCGCGGTGAGTATTCCCTGTTAAATCTGTTAATAAATGGCGAAACAATCTATCGGTTAACCAAAAAGGTACTTCACCATCTTTTGGTATTTGACTAAAAGCAATTTCTAGTTCGTATAGGTTTTCCATACGAGCTTCATCAATTCTAGGAGCTTGACTAGTAGCACCAATAAACGCTCCTGAAAACAAATAAGAAAGTCCTGGGTGATGTTGCCAAAAGGTAAGTAAACTTCGTAATAAACTAGGTTTACGAAGCAACGGACTATCGGCAGGAGTTAATCCGCCAAGAGTTACGTGGTTTCCACCTCCTGTGCCTGTGTGCTTGCCATCAAGCATAAATTTTTCTGTTCCTAAACGTGATTTTTTAGCATGTTCGTATAGTGTTAAGGTGTTATGCGTAAGTTCTTTCCAGTTTTTTGCTGGATGTACATTAATTTCAATAACACCAGGATCTGGTGTTATTTTCATAGATTCTAGTCTATGGTCTTTAGGTGGATCATAACCTTCTAAAACAATAGGAATATTAAGTTCTTTAGCAGTGGCTTCAATTGAAGCGATTAAGTCTAAAAATATTTCAGCAGAATCTAAAGGTGGTAAAAACAAGTGTAGTTTTCCATCTCTAATTTCTGAGCATAAAGCAGTTCTTATAAAATAGTTATTACTAGTGTCTTTTGGACCATTAGTTTCAATATCTTGGTAGCGTTTTTTAGCTGTTTTTTTAAAGCTAGGTAACCTTCCTTTTATTGAAAAATTATCGGGGTCGTATTTAGGGAATTCTCCGTGTTCGGGATTTCTAATTAAAGAATCTAAAGGTAATCGTAAACCAATAGGAGAGTTACCTGGTATTAAGAATAAATGATTTCTTCTAAAACTCCAATCGCAGGTATACCAAGTACCCATTGAGTTGTTTAGTGGTAATACATAACCAACTGTTTTAGATTTACCATCATTTAAAATATCTTTTAACTTGTTTTTTACTAATAAGGCACTATCATCTTTTGTTGGATCAATATCTACAGGTAATTTACCTTCTTCCCACATAAAATAAAAAGCATCTTCGTAGGTAGGTACTAAATGCTTGTCGGTAATACCTAGATATTTAGTAAGTGTTTCTAAGAATTTTTTATCGGCATCTTCTGGGATCTTAGTATTTTCAGAAAATAATGCGAATAGATTTTTATTGTGCCATATGTTTCTACCGTCTTTTCTCCAACATAATTCAATAGACCAACGAGGTAAAGGTTCTCCTGGATACCATTTACCTTGTGCTTGATGGAGAATACCACCTTTGGCAAATTCGTCATAGAGTTTGGTAGATAAATCTTTAGCCAAGGCTCTTTTGTGAGGCCCGTCGGCATCTGTATTCCATTCAGGAGCTTCCATATCATCAATAGAAACAAAGGTAGGTTCGCCACCCATGGTTAAACGAACATCTCCTTTTTCTAGTTGTTTTTCAACCTTAAAACCAAGTTTGTAAATAGCGTTCCACTGTTCTTCAGTATATGGTTTTGTTACTCTAGGCGATTCGAAAATTCGTTTCACAGAATTTTCAAATTCAAATTCTGTTTCACAAATATCTGTGGCGCCAGAAACTGGAGCTGCACTTTCAAATGAAGGTGTACAGGCAAGTGGAATATGACCTTCGCCAGCTAATAAACCAGATGTGGCATCAAAACCTATCCAGCCAGCACCCGGTAAGTAGACTTCTGCCCAAGCATGTAAATCGGTAAAATCTTCTTCAGGACCAGAAGGGCCATCTAAAGATTTTTCATCAGATTTTAATTGAACTAAATAACCAGATACAAAACGCGCTCCAAAACCTAAATGGCGCAATGTTTGAACAAATAACCAAGCGTAATCTCTACATGAACCACTTTTTATATCTAAGGTTTCTTCACAACTTTGTACACCAGGATCCATCCTAATGTTATAGTTTAAATATTCATATATTTTTCTATTGATATCTATTAAAAAATAGATGGTTTTTCTTGGCGTATAATCAATAGTTTTAATAAAGTCTTCTAGTAATTTACCCTTATCGGTAATTTCAAGATAGGGTAGCAGTTCCTTTTTAGTAGTTTCTTTATAAGTAAACGGGTATTCTTCAGCATACTCTTCAACAAAAAAATCAAAAGGATTAATGGTTTTTAAATCGGCTATAATTTCGACATCAATAGATAATTCTGTTGTCTTTTCAGGAAAAATTAGTCGTGCTAAATAATTTCCAAAAGGATCTTGTTGCCAATTAAAAAACTGGTTTTCAGGTTTTATTTTAATAGAATAAGCTTCTATAGGCGTTCTGCTATGTGGTGCAGGTCTTAATCTGAAAATATGTGGCGATAGAGATACAGGTCTATCATATTTGTATTTTGTTTTATGAGAAATTACAATTTTTAACGCCATAAATTGTGTTGTTTAGTAGCTATTATGCTAAATATTTAATTATAAAAATACATTATTTTTATAGTTAAATATCCTTATAGATTTAAAAGAGAATACTAACTTTTAAATATTTATAAGATTTTAAATATAGCTTGTATAAAATGATGAATTAATGATTTTAAGTGGAAGTAATTTTAATATTAGTAATATATTTTTACTAAAAAAATCATTTTATAGTAACCACTACTTAGTATAAACTCTGTTTTCTTGCTCATTAACTCTAATAAATGTTGTGCGCTTTGTAAGTTCTTTTAATCGTGCTGCACCTACGTAAGTACAGGTGCTTCTTAAACCTCCTAAAATATCTTGTAGTGTATTTTCTACTGAACCTTTATACGGAACTTCAACTGTTTTACCTTCGCTAGCTCTATAATCAGCAACACCACCAACATGTTTTTCCATAGCAGTAGATGAACTCATGCCGTAAAATTTACGGTATGATTCTCCATTACGTTCTATAATTTCACCTCCACTTTCATCATGACCAGCAAGCATGCCACCAAGCATTACAAAATCGGCTCCAGCACCAAATGCTTTTGCTATATCGCCAGGAGAGGAGCAACCACCATCGCTAATTATTTGTCCACTTAAACCATGAGCAGCATCAGCACATTCTATTATAGCAGATAATTGCGGATAGCCAACACCAGTTTTTACTCGTGTTGTACAAACCGAACCTGGACCAATACCAACTTTAACAATATCGGCACCAGAAAGTAAGAGTTCTTCAACCATTTCGCCTGTAACAACATTTCCAGCAATAATGACTTTTTCTGGATACAGCTCTCGTGTTTGTTTTACAAAGTTTGAAAAATGTTCAGAATAGCCATTAGCAACATCAATACATATAAACTTTATTTGCGGATTTGCTGAAATTATAGCTGCTAATTTTATAGAATCTTGTTTACTTATACCTGTGCTCACTGCAATATAATTTAAGGCATCTTTTGATGAGTTTGAAATAAATTGTGCCCATTCTTTTTCAGAATAATGTTTATGTATAGCAGTAAATAGATTTTTTTTAGATAATGCTTGAGCCATTTCAAAAGTACCAACAGTGTCCATGTTTGCAGCAATAATTGGAATTCCTGACCAAGTTAACGGACTATGTAGAAATTTAAAATCGCGTTTTAAACTAACTTCCGATCTGCTTTTTAATGTTGAGCGTTTTGGACGAATCATGACATCTTTAAATCCCAGTTTTATATCGTATTCTATTCTCATGTTAATTAAGATTGTTTTAGTATGATAGTGTAATTTAAGAATTTGAAAAATAATAAATTTCAAATAACTATTTATACATAATGAAAATAATAGTTTTGTTAATTCGTATATTTATAAATAAGTTTGTTTTAAACAATCCTAATAAATGAAATTTCTTCCAAAGAATATTAAATCTATAAAAAAAAGAAGAGTATTATCGATACTTCTTTTTCTTTCAATAGCTATAATTCTTTTTTTAGGATATGGTTTTATTGAAAAGAAAATTGATTTGGAAATAACCGCATTATTTCTATTTGTAATAGTTATTGCTCAAGTTTTAACGTTACAGTATTTCTTTAAAAATCAAATAAAGAATGATTTAATAGTATCAAATTTTAATAACCAAATTAAAACTTTAGAACAAGGTCTTAAAGAAGCAAAAGAAGTAGCCGAACATAAATCTATTTATTTGGCTAACATGAGTTATGAAATACGAACGCCACTTAATACAGTTATAGGCATGTTGAACATGTTGAAACAAACAGAACTGGATGACGACCAAAAAGCACAAGCTGAAATTGCTGAATTTTCTTCAAAACATTTACTGCAACTAGTAAATTTGGTTACCGATAATGCTGATGTTGATTCTGGTAATGTTGAATTGAATTTATTGGCTTTAGATTTAGAATCAGATTTATCAAATCTATTTAAAGTTTTTGAATATCAAGCATGGGAAAAAGGATTAGAATTTGAATTTAAATTTTTAGTTGAAGAAAAGAATAGAAAGTTTTTGCTTTTAGGTGATTCAGTTAGAATTCAACAGGTTATTATTAATTTGATAAACAATGCTGTTAAGTTTACAAATTCAGGAAAAATATCAATAATTATAGATCAAACCGTTAGTATAGATGATGATCAAATAGTTACTTTTTATATAAAAGATACCGGTGTTGGTATGCATGCAAACGAAGTGAAACACTTTTTAAACACATCAACAACATTCAACCCATCTGTAATTAAGGATTATAAAGGAGGTGGTTTAGGACTGTCTATTTCTCGCCAACTTGTAAGTTTAATGGGTGGTGAGTTAAAACTTGAAAGTAAAGAAAATGAAGGATCTACTTTTTATTTTAGTTTACAGCTTAAAAAGACGCTTAATATAAAAACTGAAGATGAAGAACTTGCTCCAATATTACAAGAAAAGTTTAGTGTTTTAGTTGCAGAAGATAATAGAATGAATCAAAAGGTTATTAAGTTTTTATTAGAAAAACAGGGAGCCGATTGTACGTTTGTAAAAAATGGTATTGAAGCTGTAGAGTTATATAAAATTTTAGATTTCGACATGATATTTATGGATATCTACATGCCAGATATGGATGGGTATCAAGCCACAAAAGCCATTAGAGATACTGAGAAATATAAAATAAATAATACACCAATAATTGCGGTATCTGCAAGTGCTTTTGAAGAAGATATTACCAAAGCAAAACGTTCTGGAATAGATGCGTTTTTAGCAAAACCAATAGATGTTGTTAAGCTTAAAGATTTATTGATAAAATATGCCGATAGAAAAGATGCTTCTGCGTAAATTATTTTACAGCAATCATGCTAATTTCAACATTTACATCTTTTGGTAATCGTGCTACTTGAACAGTTTCTCTTGCTGGTGCAGTAGCATCGTTAAAATAACTTCCGTAAACGTCATTTATTTTTGTAAAGTCATCCATATTACTAATAAATATAGATGATTTAACAACGTTTTCAAAAGTCATATTTGCAGCTTCTAAAACGGCTTTTAAGTTATTCATAACTTGTGCTGTTTCAGTTTTTATATCATCTAAAACCAATACGCCTGTTTCTGGATTGAAAGCAATTTGTCCAGAAGTGTATAATGTATTTCCTGTTAGTACAGCTTGATTGTAAGGTCCAATAGGAGCAGGAGCATTGGGTGTTGTAATAATTTTTTTCATAATGATGTATGCTGTTATTCAACTTAAAGTCGAATATCTGGTTGATTGCGTTTTTCGTATTTTAAGTCTTGTAAAATACTAGATTTTATACCAATAAAGAAATTCCAGGAAGCTCTTGTGCTAAAAGGTATCCAACTAAAATTCATGCGCCAACTTAATAAATCACGTTCAAATCGTAATTGTGTATAAGTGAAGCCAGCGTTTTTTAAATCGTATCCAGATGAAGCGCCAATTTTCCATTTTTCACTTAAACTAATATCACCCGAAAACATAAGAGAATGAGAAGATATCTCATTTTGACGTCTAGAGTTAGAATAGTTTACCGCATAGGCAATACGTAAACTCCAAGGTATTTTGTAATTGTAAAATTCACTAGGTGTTTTGTCTTCATCATCTTCTTCTTCCTCACTCCTTAAAGTGTTAATTTGGTCGTTTGTAAAGTCTAAATCTTTTGGTAAGTAATCTTCAGGTTGGTTAAGATTTTCATTTTTGTTATCCTTTTTACCTTCTTTTTTACTAGAAAAAGAATAGCTAGTTGTTAAATTAGCACTGGTTAATCTAAACAGACTACCACCGTTATCGATATTAAATTTATCAATTTTATTATTATTGTTATCTAGTGCATACGGATCTAAAGTTGCACCAAAATTAATACTCATTTTGTTGTTTAGAATTTGAGTGCTACCACTCATTCTAACTGGACTCCATTGAAGTGAGTCTCCCGCAATGTTGTATGATGTAGAAAAATTTAAATTGTTTAAAAGGATAATCTTTTTAGCTTCAGTTGCGGTACTATCTTTATCTCGTACTTTGGCTTCTATATTATTTGAAACAGACATACCAATAGAGCTTGAGAAATTTTTTCCAGGTACACCAAAAACACCTTGTTCAAAACGCGTATAATCTACATCACTTGTTGTAAGCCCATCGGCACTAACTACTTCATAAGTATCATAATACTTATCAAAAGCAGGGTTTATATTGTAACTTATAGAAGGACGAATGATATGTCTTATGGCTTTAATCTTCCGGTCTTCACCTTCTTTTTCAAAATTAAACATTCCGTATACTGTAGTACCTAAACTAGTACTAAAATTATAAGTTCTATAAGAATCAAAACCATTTATAGTTTCTGTTACTGCTTTTCTTTCTACGGGGTCAAATGTTTTTTTAATTGTTTTAAAAGTCCAAACTTCATTATAATTGGTACTTGCACTTAAACTAAAATATTTAAATACTTTAAAATTGGTAGTTAAAGGTATAGTGTGTTGAAAACCAGCTTTTGCATCATCAAACATTTCTTTTTTAAAGAAAAGAGAATCTGTTGTTTGTATTCTGTTTTCACCTCTTAAGTTATATTGTAAATTTATATTTTGTATGATACCTTTTTTAGTTCCGTTTTTAGATGCAAATGGATACATTCTACCAACACTTCCTTGAAAAGTAGGTAGCGTCATGTTAATTTGTTTGGTGTTTGTATTTTGAGAATGTGTAGCAGTAAGACTAAAATTGACTTGTGGTTCGCCCTGAAATGTTTTAGAATAGGAAACCGAAGATGCTAGGGTATTACTTAAAAAGGATCCAGAGTTTATTTGGTTAATAGAATTTCTATAATATTTACTACTACCTAAGTTAACTGAAGCAGAAAAACGTGAATTAGGGTTTGCTTTAGAATCTTGACTATGGGACCAACGTAAATTGTAGATGGTGTTTTTTACATAATTAGGAAAACCACGTTCACTAGTAATTAAATTTTCGTACCTAAAGGCTAAATTACCTCTAAATTTATAACGTTTAGTATAGGTGCTTTCTGTTCTAATTCCATAACTTCCATTTGTATAGTAATCTCCAACAATAGCTAAATCTACGTAATCATTTATAGCAAAATAATAACCACCATTTTGTAAAAAGAATCCGCGTTCGTTTTGCTCTCCAAAACTAGGGAATAAAATACCAGAAGTGTGTTTTTCAGATTGTGGAAAAAAGCTAAAAGGCAGCCAAATGGGTGTTGGTATGTCATATATATATAAACCAGCAGGACCTGTTATAATTTTTTTACCAGGAACAATTTTAGCTTTTAGGAGTCTTATATAATATTCAGGGTCTTCTTGATTTTCAGCAGTTGTGTATTTCGCATTTCTTAAAAAATAGATAGAGTCATTTTCTTTTTTAGTGATAGAAGCTATAACATAACCTTCTCCTTGTTCTGTTTTAGAATTATATATAAGTGCTTTTTTAGTTTCGGTATTAAAAATAATGGAGTCTGGTTCTACAACATTTGTGCCTTGAGTAAATACGGGTTTTTGTGTGTAACCTTTAGTAGAATCGATAATACCTTTAGCATACACAGTGTTTTTAGTATAATCAATAATAATCTTACCAGCTTCTATTTTCATATCGCCATAATCAATTTTGGCTTCGTTATATAAAAATAATTTCTGTTGTTTTCTGTTAAACTTAGTAGTGTCTTTTGCGTGGTAATCAACAATATGTTCTAAAAGTTCTTTTTTAGGCTTTATTGAGTCGGTAAGAGTTGAATCTTGACTTTTTTCAGAAACAATTGGACTAATAAGACTATCTGAAGTTTTTAGAATAACAGTATCCTTAACACTAGGTTTAATAGAATCCGTTGGTTTTCGAATATCTTGAGAGAAGCTTAACGTGTTAATAAACACTGTAAAACTTAATGCAAAAAGTATTTTAAAGTTGTTTGTATGCAACGCTTTTAAATGTATTTTTGTAAAAGTATGGCTCGGTTTTTGAAAAGCCAAAATTACATATATTTTTCTGTGATTGATTTATTATTCAGTTAAAAATTTAAAATTAAAATAAACCGAGTTTTTTAGTTGTAAAAACACTAATTCTTCATCACTATTATCATATTCTTTTGGCAAAAATATAATAATATTTGATGTAGCATAATTTCGATTAAAAACAATAATTATACCAAGATGAAAACGAATTCAATATTACTTTTCGTATGCTTTGTGATAGTATTAACATTTTCTTCATTTGTAAATGAAGATGAACTAGCTGCTAGAGAAAAATTCATTGTTGTTTTAGATGCAGGGCATGGAGGAAAAGATCCAGGCAATTTAGGAAATGGATACAAAGAAAAAGACATTGCTTTAAAAGTGGTTTTAACTGTTGGGAAAGAACTTGAGAAAAACCCAAATATAAAAGTGGTTTACACACGTAAAACAGATGTGGCGGTTGATTTGAAGGAAAGACCTAAAATAGCTAATAAAGCGAAGGCAGATTTGTTTGTTTCAATACATTGTAATTCTCATCACACACAAGCTTCAGGTACAGAGACTTTTGTTTTAGGAGTTGCTAATACAAAACGTAATTTTGAAATAGCAAAAAAAGAAAATTCAGTTATTTTTCTAGAAAATGATTATGAGAAAAAATATGAAGGTTTTAATCCTAACTCCCCAGAAACAGCTATTGGTTTAGCATTGATACAAGAAGAATATACAGATCAAAGTATTCAGCTAGCTAGTATTATAGAAAATAATTTTACAAAAGGTTTAAAAAGACATAGTAGAGGTGTAAAACAAGCTAGTCTGTGGGTTATTCATCAAACAGCAATGCCAAGTGTTTTGATTGAGTTAGGGTTTTTAACAAACAATCAAGAAGGTGTTTATTTAAATTCGAAAAGAGGACAACAAGAAATTTCAAAATCTATTACTAAGTCTATTTTACAATATAAGGCGTCTTTAGATAATAATGTAGGCGATTATGTTTATGAAAGTGATGATGATGATGATATAGTAACTCCTAATGAAACAGAACAAGTTTTTAATGACATTACATTTAAAATTCAAATTGTAGCAAGCTCAAAAAAACTAGAAACTAAACCTTATAATTTTAATGGATTAAGCGATATATCTAGATTTAAAGAAGGAAATTTATATAAGTATTTTTATGGAAGCACTCCAAATTATAATGAAACCAAAAAATTAGCTGATGATGCTAAAAGTAAAGGTTATGCTACCAGCTTTATTGTCGCTTTTAAAGATGGCAAAAAAATATCACTAACCGATGCTTTAAAAACAACTACTAATTAAGTAAGTTCTTTTTAAATTTATTTTAAATTTGTACAACTAAAAATAAAGAGTTTGAAAATATCAAAAGAAGTTAAAGTTGCTTTATTAGTTATTTCTGGAATAATCCTTGTCATTTTTGGATTTAATTATTTGAAAGGAGAAAATTTATTAGTTCCTAACAATGTTTATTATACAGAGTTTGATTACAATGCGTTATCAAAGTCTTCAATTGTAACAGTTAAAGGAAATCAGGTAGGTAAAATTCAAGACATTGAATATGACTATAAAACAGGGAAAACCATTGTTACGTTTTTTGTAAATGAAGAATTAAAATTCTCAAAGAACAGTATTGTTAAAATGTACGAAACTGGGTTAATGGGAGGTAACGGACTAGCATTACTTGTTAGTGAAGAGGGCGAGCCTGCAAAGCCAGGAGATAAACTAAAGTCGACTATTCAAGTGGGTTTAGTAACAAGCCTTTCAAAAAACTTTTCTGGATTAAGCAACGATTTAAATTCGACTTTAAAATCTACCGATACGTTAATGGCAAGTTTAAATAAGCTTGTTAATGATGAATCTGATAAAGGATTAAAGCAAACAATAGCAGAATTAAACGAAACTTTAAAATCATTTAAAATCACATCAAATTCTGTTAATGGTTTTATTTCTGGCAATAATGGAAATATTACTGCTATTTTAGAAAAATTTAAAACAACAAGTGAAAACTTAGCAGTTTTAACATCAGAATTAAAGGAAGCAAATGTTGGATCTACAGTAACATCTTTAAACAAAACATTAGACAACTTAAATAGTGTATTAGCTAAAATTGATAGTGGAGAAGGTACTTTAGGTAAGCTAATGAAAGAAGAAGGTTTATATAAGAATCTTGAAGGCGCTACAAAAGAGATGGAAGAACTTCTGCGTGATATAAAACTACACCCGAAACGATATTTTAGAATTTTGTCTAAAAAAGAAATTCCTTATCAAGAGGAACAAACTAATTAATAGTTAAATGGAATATTTGCCAAATATTGTTTTTGCAATCATACTAATTCTGGGTATTGGTTATTTTTCTAAAAATGTAAAGTCGCTTATTCGTAACATTAAGTTAGGAAAAGATGTAGATGTTAGCGATAACAAATCGCAACGTTGGAAAAACATGACTATGATTGCGCTAGGGCAAAGTAAAATGGTACGTCGTCCTATTGCGGGGTTCTTGCACGTTATAGTATATGTTGGCTTCATAATTATTAATATAGAAGTTCTAGAAATTATTATAGATGGTTTGTTTGGTACGCATAGAATTGGTTTAAGTGTGTTACCACAATCTGTTTACGGGTTTTTAATAGGAGCTTTTGAGGTTTTAGCTGTTTTAGTATTTGTTTCTGTTACTGTTTTTTGGATTCGCAGAAATGTTATAAAATTAGCACGTTTTTGGAAAAGTGAAATGACTAGCTGGCCAAAAAATGATGGGAATAATATTTTGTATTTCGAAATGGTTTTAATGACCTTGTTTTTAGTTATGAATGCTACAGATATGCATTTTCAATACCTAAATTCAGGAAATGTTATTAGCCAATATTTAACACCTTTATTCAATGGTTTAACAGAAAACACACTTCATCTTATAGAAAGATGGGCGTGGTGGTTGCATATTGCAGGTATTTTAGTATTCTTAAATTATCTTTATTTTTCAAAACATCTTCATATTTTATTAGCTTTTCCAAATACTTATTATGGAAAGTTAGCACCAAAAGGACAATTTAATAATTTAGAAGCTGTTACAAAAGAAGTTAAAATGATGATGGATCCAAATATCGATCCATTTGCGGCACCAGCAGAAGGTGCCGAAACAGACATGCCAGCAAAATTTGGAGCCAGCGATGTGCAAGATTTAAGTTGGGTGCAATTATTAAACGCTTATACTTGTACGGAATGTGGACGTTGTACAAGTGAATGTCCAGCAAATTTAACGGGTAAAAAGCTATCGCCACGAAAAATAATGATGGATACCCGAGATCGTTTAGAGGAAGTAGGTAAAAATATTGATGCAAATAATGGTGAATTTAAGCCTGATAACAAACAATTATTAGGCGATTATATTACACCAGAAGAACTTTGGGCATGCACAACCTGTAACGCGTGTACAGAAGCTTGTCCTGTAAGTATAGATCCTTTATCCATTATTTTAGAAATGCGTCGTTATTTGGTAATGGAGCAAAGTGCAGCACCAGTAGAGCTCAATAACATGATGACTAACATTGAAAACAATGGAGCACCTTGGCCATATAACCAAATGGATAGATTAAACTGGAAAGACGAATAGAATAATAATTTGGGCGTTCCTCAAAAAGGGTAGGGCTTTCATAAGTCGTTCTCGAAAAGAGGAGTTTCAACAATTACCCAAATGAATATTCATGATTTCCGATTTAATAAAATTAAAAAGGATGAGTAATTCCTAATGCAGGAAACAATAATTTAACAAATTAAAAACATGAGTGAAGCTTTAAAAGTGCCAACCATGGCAGAATGTATGGCAGAAGGCAGGCAACCAGAAATTTTATTTTGGGTAGGTTCAGCAGGAAGTTATGATGATAGAGCTAAAAAAATAACAAAAGCTTTTGTTAAAATATTAAACAATGCTAATGTAGATTTCGCTGTTTTAGGAACCGAAGAAAGCTGTACAGGCGATGTAGCTAAACGCGCAGGAAATGAGTTTTTGTTTCAAATGCAAGCCGTAGCCAATATAGAAATTTTAAATGCTTACAATGTTAAGCGCATTGTAACAGCGTGTCCACACTCATATAATACACTTAAAAACGAGTATCCACAATTAGGTGGAAATTATCAAGTACAACACCATACGCAGTTTATTGAAGAACTAATTAATAACGGACGTTTAAAAATAGCAAGCGAAAACACCTTTAAAGGTAAGCGTATTACATTTCATGATCCTTGTTATTTAGGTAGAGCAAATAGTGTTTATGAAGCTCCAAGAACTTTATTAAAAGCTATGGGAGTAGAATTGGTTGAAATGAAGCGTAATCAAAAAACAGCATTGTGTTGTGGTGCTGGAGGCGCACAAATGTTTAAAGATGCCGAAAAAGGTGATAAAGAAATTAATGTTTTAAGAACTGAAGATGCATTAGAAACCAAGCCAAGTGTTATAGCTACTGGTTGCCCATATTGCAACACTATGATAACCGATGGTGTGAAATTTAAAGAAAAAGAAGCAGAAGTAACTGTTTTAGATGTTGCCGAATTAATTGTTAATGCTCAAGATTTATAAAAAATAAAATCAATAATATGCTTAAATACATTTTTCTTTTATTTTTTTCTTTATGCTTTACTGTAAATGTTTTTTCTCAAGATAAAACTAGAGATGAGGTTTTACAATTAATTGCAGAAGATACTTGCGAATGTATAAAGAATGATGAAACTTCATTTACTTCAGAAAAAACTTTAAACCAAAAAGAAATAGCATTAGGGCTATGCTTAATGAAAAGCTTTAATGAAAGAAAAAGTGAATCAAAAGAGTTAGAGAATGCTGGGATGGATGTTTTTGAAGCTATTGGAGAAGAAGTTGGTTTAAAAATGGTTTCTACTTGTGGTGTAGAATTTATGAAAATATTTACTAATGACCAGTTGGCTGAATTTATAGATGATGATGCGCCACCGCCACCTCCTGTGGCAAAAAATGAGAACGACCTTCAATTAGAAGCGCAATTAGTTGCTCTTAATAACGATGTTATATCAAACTTTGAGGTTACAGACGATTTTAATAAATCTCATATATTTTTAATAAATGAACAATTTGATGGTTATGAATTACTAAAGAAGTCAAATTTTAAAAAGTATTTTAAAGTTTATTATAAAGAAGTAGATTTATTTGATTTGAGTGTGCGTAAGTATGTGAAAAAGAAAGTTGTTAAATACCTAGAATTACTTAATTAAAAATATGTTAGTAGATTTTAGTACATTACCAGAAGAATCTCGTGTTTGGATATACCAAGCAAACAGATCTCTTACCGAACAAGAAATAGAAGAAATACAAGGTAAAATAGAAATTTTTATAGCTAATTGGACTGCTCATGGTGGCGATTTAGAAGCTGGTTATTTAATAAAATACAAGCGTTTTATTGTAATAGGTTTAAATCAAGATTTAAATAAAGCAACAGGATGTTCTATTGATGCTTCTGTACATTTTATTCAACAGTTAGAAAAAGAATACAATATTGATTTAATGGATAAAATGAATGTATCCTATAAACAAGGAGAATACATTGCTTATAAAACCCTCACCGATTTTAGAAAGATGGCTAAAGATAAAGCCATTTCAAAAAATACTATTGTATTTAATAATTTAGTAAATAATATTGCTGAATTTAATCAAAACTGGGAAGTGCCTGCAAGCGAAAGTTGGCATAGTCGCTTTTTACCTAAATAATTGTTAATTCTATTGTACTAAAAAATATTGTGTAATTTTTTGCGTTTTTTTGAGACTTAAGTTGTTTATAGTATAAGTAACAAAAGTTATTATCAGATTTAAAAGTAATTTACCCTTATTTTAAAGCAATTTTAATGAACAATATCTATTACTCAAGTTTATTCTTCTTATTATTTAGTGTATCAACTTTTGCACAAGATTGGATTACCAATTTTGACGAAGCAAAACAACTGGCATCATCTAAAAATCAAAATATAGTTTTGGTATTTCAGGGTTCAGATTGGTGCGCACCTTGTATTAAGTTGGATAAAGAAATTTGGAGCTCACAAGAATTTCAAAAGTTAGCTAAAGACCATTTTGTAATGCTTCAAGCAGATTTTCCTAGAAGGAAAGCCAATAAATTATCAGAAGCTTTAACAGCTCAAAACGCAAAATTAGCGGCAATTTATAATAGTCAAGGTTACTTTCCTTTGGTTGTTGTTTTAAATGCTAAAGGTGATGTTTTAGGGAAAACAGGTTACGAAAAAATAACGCCATCAGCTTACTTTAAAAAACTAACAGCTTTTGAAAAATAAAGTAGCATTTACACTTTTTTTAACTCTTGCAGTAAGTATTTCTGGCTTTTCTCAGGAAGTATATACACGAATACTTAAATTGATGGGAAGTCGTTTTGATATTTCGGTAGTAGCAAATACACAAGAAGAAGGTGATGCTTATATTGATTTAGCAGTTAATGAAATTTCTAGAATAGAAAAACTAATTTCTTCTTGGGATCCAAATTCACAAACATCTCAAATAATTCAAAATTCAGGAATTAAACCTGTTGTGGTTGATAATGAATTGTTTCAACTTATAAAACGTGCTATTAAAATTTCAGAGTTAACTAAAGGCGCTTTTGATATTACTTATGCATCCATGGATAAAATTTGGAAGTTTGATGGTAGTATGACGCAAATGCCTTCCGCGGAAGCGATAAAAAAATCAATTGCTAAAGTTGGGTATAAAAATATAGTTTTAGATAACACGAAACATACAGTCTTTTTAAAGTTAAAAGATATGAAAATTGGTTTCGGAGCTATAGGAAAAGGCTATGCTGCCGATAAAGCCAAAGCATTATTACAAAAAAAGGGTGTTAAAGGTGGTATTATAAATGCTTCAGGAGATTTGAATGCTTGGGGAAAACAACCAGATGGAAAAGATTGGATGGTTGCTATTATTAATCCATTAAATAAAGAAAAAGTTTTTTCGTGGTTACCTGTAAGTAATGGTGCTGTTGTTACATCTGGTAATTATGAAAAGTATGTAAGATTTAATGATGTTTTGTATTCACACATCATTGATCCTCGAACTGGGTATCCAAGTACAGGTATTTTAAGTGCCACTATTTTTACTGCCAATGCTGAATTAGCAGACGCTTTAGCTACGTCTGTTTTTGTAATGGGAGTAGATGTTGGATTAGATTTTATAAATCAGTTAAAAGGTGTAGAGTGTATTCTTGTTGATAAAAATAATAAGCTTATAACATCAAAAAATATAAATATAAATCATCAAATTAATTAATATGAAGAAACTTGTAGCGGTATTGTTAATTGTTATTTCATTTACTTCTTGTACAGTTGTTAAAGAATATGAAAAAGTAAATATAAACGATCCAGATATGGCTTTAACAAAAAAAGGATCAGATAGGTTTATAACAAACTTTCAAGTATATAGGGAAGCAGCATCTGGTGCTAATGGAGGAAAATCTGGTGGAGGTTGTGGTTGTAATTAAGTAGAAGAGATGAAGAAGATATTAATAGTCCCAATTTTATTTTTTGCAGTAATAGGATTTGCTCAAGAAGAAACAAATACTTACAAGAAACGTGTATTAGAAACTACGGAAGTAGATTTTTTAACAAGTTACTATTCACAAGATGGCGATAATGCTTCGGTAACTGGTGGTGTGGGTGATGAACATTTAACCGATTTTACACCAACATTTGTGGTAAGTGTGCCGTTAAATGATGATGATGTTTTAACCGTTGATGCAGGGTTTTCAGCATATTCGTCAGCATCTTCAAGTAATTTAAATCCATTTGATAGAACAAAACAAGTAGCTACAAGTACTACAACTGTTGTTTCTGGAGCTTCAAGATCACGAAGTACTACTAACACTAATTATACAACAGTTTCTGCACCAACGCCATGGGCAGCTTCTTCAGGAGCTTCCAGTGGTGATGTTTGGGCAAGTGTTAGTGCCGATTATAGTCATAGTTCAGATGATAGAAACACCATTGTTAATGCAGATGTGTCTTTTGCGAACGAGTTTGATTATTTTTCAATTGGTTTTGGTGGTGGTATAACCAAGCTTTTTAATGAGAAAAATACAACCTTAAATGTAAGTGCTAAAGTGTATTTAGATACTTGGCAACCAAAATATCCTACAGAACTTGATTCTTATTACGAAGCAAATCAAAATTTAAATGCAGGTTTTTTTAATAATGTTCCTATATTAGATCAAAGTGGTAACACTATTGATAAGTCAAGTAGCACAGTCTGGAAGCCTATTAACTCACCATTTATAAACGATAAAGCTAGAAATTCGTATTCGCTTTCATTTAGTTTTTCTCAAATATTAAGTAAGAATGCGCAAATTTCTTTGTTTTTTGATTTAGTTCAGCAAGATGGCTGGTTGTCAAACCCAATGCAAAGGGTTTATTTTGGAGATGTTGATAATTATTATATTGGTAATCCAGGAGCAAATAATATAAATATTATTAATTATGATACACCTTTAAATAAAGATGTATTTCAATTAGCAGATGACATTGAGCGTTTACCAAGCAAACGATTTAAAATACCAGTAGGCATGCGCCTTAATTATTATTTAAGTGAAGTATTTACACTTAGAACGTATTATCGTTATTATTCAGACGATTGGGGCGTTAAATCGCACACAGCAGAGGTAGAATTGCCAATTAAAATTTCTAGAAAATTTACATTGTATCCTTCTTATAGATATTATAATCAAACAGCAGCCGATTATTTTGCACCTTATGAAGCTCATGTGTCTACAAGTGAGTTTTATACTTCAGATTATGATTTGTCTGAGTTTAATGCCAATCAGTATGGGTTTGGTGTAAGTTATACCGATATTTTTGCTAAAATGCATATCTCGAAGTTTGGCTTAAAAAGTATCGATTTAAAATATAATAGTTATAAAAGAAATACGGGGTTAACTGCAGGTATTATTTCGGCAGGATTTAAGTTTGTAATGGATTAAATTTGTTTACAACCTTATTATAAATCTATCTTAAAGTCTTTTTATCTTCTTGGTAAAAGTGTTATTTTGGCATGATTGTTTGTATAAAGTATTTTACTAATAATCATGCCTAATTAATACTTGCTTATGCGCCTTATTTATACTTTATTTTTCTTTTTTATAACACTTGTATCAGTTGCTCAAACAAATAGTAATCCTTTAATTACTAAAGATTTTGATGCGCAGCAAAAGTGGGTAGATAGTGTTTACTCATCTATGTCATTACAAGAAAAAGTAGGGCAATTATATATGGTGCAAGTCATGTCTAATCAGGATAATATTTCTAAAAACAAAATTATTAAACTTATAAATGACTATCATATAGGAGGTATTATCTATTCTAATGGAGGTCCTGTTAAGCAGGCTAAATTAAATAATGAATTACAAGCACTTTCTAAAATTCCTTTATTAATAGGTATGGATGCAGAGTGGGGTTTAAGCATGCGTTTAGATTCTACCTATGCATTTCCTTGGAATATGACATTAGGCGCTATAAAAGACAATAAGCTTGTTGAGCAAACAGGAAGGCAAATAGGAGAGCATTGTAAACGCTTAGGGGTTCATTTTAATTTCGCTCCAGTAGTTGATATAAATACAAATCCGCTTAATCCTATTATTGGTAATCGTTCTTTTGGAGAAGATAGAGATAATGTTACCGAAAAGGCATTAGCTTTTATGAAAGGGATGCAAAGTGCTGGTGTATTAGCTAATGCTAAGCATTTTCCTGGTCATGGAGATACCGATCAAGATTCACATAAAACACTACCAACTATCAACTTTAATGAAAAACGAATAGATTCTATAGAGTTATATCCTTATAAAAAATTAATTAAAGAAGGACTTTCAAGTGTTATGGTAGCGCATTTAAATGTTCCTAGTTTAGAATCTCGTGAAGGTTATCCATCATCATTATCAAAGCATATTGTTACAGATATATTAAAAGATTCATTAGGTTTTGAAGGTCTTATTTATACCGATGCTTTAACTATGAAAGGAGCTGCCGATTTTAGTGAAACAGGTGCAATTGATCTGGCAGCTTTTGAAGCAGGAAACGATGTTATGCTTATGAGTGAAGATGTTGGTGTTGGTATTTCAAAAATTATAGAAGCTTATAATAAAGGTGATATAACTGAAGCACGTTTATCTCATTCGGTTAAAAAGATACTTCAAGCCAAGTATAAAGTTGGGTTAAACAATTACGAACCTATAGGTATTCATAATTTAGTTAAAGATTTAAACCGACTAAAAGATGATATATTATACGAAGAGCTCATTGAAAACGCTTTAACAGTTTTACAGAATAAGCGAGGTGTACTGCCTGTAAGAGATTTAGAAAACAAAAGCATTGCATATGTTAAACTGGGTGATGATTCTGGAGATGCCTTTTTTAATGAACTTAAAAAATATACTAAGATTCATCAAATTCAAGCTGATAATTTAGACGATTTAATAGGTAGATTACAAACTTATAATACGGTTATTATTGGTTTCCATAAATCGAATGCAAGCCCTTGGAAAGGTTATAAGTTTACTAATAAAGAACTTGTTTGGTTGTATGAAATTGCAAGAACACATACTGTTATATTAGATGTTTTTGCAAAACCATATGCTTTAATGGACTTGAAAACTACGGAGAATATTGAAGGCATAATAGTTAGTTACCAAAATAGTAAAATAGCTCAAGAAAAATCGGCACAACTTATTTTTGGGGCTATTGCAGCAAAAGGAGTTTTACCAGTTTCGGCAGGTGATGATTTTGTTCAAGGCGAAGGCATTCCTTCTTTTGGAATAAAACGTTTAGGTTATACCGTACCTGAGCGTGTGGGAGTGAATTCAGAAAAATTAAATAGAATAGATTCTATTGCTAAAATTGCTATAAGCAGAAAAATGACGCCTGGTATTCAGATTTTAGTAGCTAGAGAAGGCAAAGTTATTTACAATAAGAATTTTGGGAAACATACTTATAAAGGGAAAGAAGAAGTATTATTTGATGACATATATGATGTTGCATCTTTAACTAAAATATTAGCAACGTTACCGCTTTTAATGGAGTTAGAAGAGCAAGGTGTTGTTTCTTTAAACGATAAGTTATCTAAAATTTTACCAGACTATAAGGGCTCTAATAAAGAGAATATTACTATAAAAAAAATGTTATCTCATTATGCTAGATTAAGACCTTGGGAACCCTTTTATTATCATACTTTAGATTCAGTAACAAAGCTTCCAAGTCAAAAATATTACAGAAGTAAAAGAAGTGATGCCTTTAATATAGAAGTATCTAAAAATTTATATTTACGCACTGATTATCAGGATACCATACAAAAAATAATTAAAGATTCAGATTTGCTGGAAACCCTAAGATACCGTTACAGTGATTTTCCTTATTATATTTTAAAGAAATTTATTGAGAAACATTACGACAAATCTCTAGATGAGTTAGTACAGAGTCATTTTTATAAATCATTAGGAGCAAATTATACAATGTATAATCCTTATAGAAAAATAAGTAATAAAAAGATAGTACCTACGGAGGTAGACGATTATTACAGACACCAAGAAGTACATGGCTATGTACATGATATGGGAGCTGCCATGCAAAACGGAGTTGGTGGGCACGCAGGGATATTTAGTAATGCAAATGATGTAGCTAAAATTATGCAAATGTTTTTACAAAAAGGATTTTATGGAGGTAAACAGTATTTAAAATCGCAAACTATTGACAAATTTAATACTTGTTATTTTTGTAAAAATAATAATAGAAGAGGTGTAGGGTTTGATAAACCTCAATTAAGTAATGAAGGACCAACTTGTGGATGTGTATCAATGACAAGTTTTGGGCATTCTGGTTTTACTGGTACTTATGCTTGGGCAGATCCAGAAGCAGATATTGTGTATGTTTTTTTAGCAAATAGAACTTATCCAAACGCAGGAAAAAATTTGTTATTAAAAGAGAATATTAGAACAGAAATACAACGCTTAATTTATGAAGCGATTGAAGATTAGAAATGCTTAAAGTTGAAAAAATAAATTTTAAGTAATTGTAAATTAGTGTGTTTAAGAATTAAATATGAAAATAGGTATTGTTTGTTATCCAACATTTGGAGGTAGTGGAGTTGTTGCAACAGAATTGGGTTTAGAACTTTCTAAACGTGGTCATGAAGTTCATTTTATTACTTATAATCAGCCTGTAAGGTTAGAATTATTAAGTAATAATGTACATTATCATGAAGTAAATGTGCCAGAATATCCATTATTTCATTATCAACCTTATGAGCTAGCTTTATCGAGTAAGTTGGTAGATATGGTGAAGCTTCATAAAATTGAAATATTACATGTACATTATGCAATACCGCATGCATATGCAGCTTATATGGCTAAAAAAATGTTGATTGAAGAAGATATTTATGTTCCTATAGTTACGACTTTACATGGTACTGATATTACTTTAGTTGGAAATCATCCGTTTTATAAGCCTGCGGTAACTTTTAGTATTAATAAATCTGATGCTGTTACAACAGTTTCACAAAGTTTAAAAGACGATACCATACGTTTGTTTGATATAAAGAATGATATAACAGTTGTTCCTAATTTTATAGATTTAGATAAGTATAATCATCATTTTAAAGATTGTCAGCGAGCTATGATGGCAACTGATAATGAAAAAATAATTACCCATATTAGTAATTTACGACCAGTAAAACGAGCTCAAGATGTCATTTCTGTTTTTTATAATATTCAAAAAGAAATGCCCGCAAAGTTAATGCTAGTAGGAGAAGGTCCCGAACGAGAACAAATAGAGTTTCGTTGTCAAGAACTGGGTATTTTAGATAAAGTGATTTTCTTTGGTAGAAGTAATGAAATAGATAAAATACTTTGTTTTAGCGATTTGTTTTTATTGCCTTCTGTAACAGAAAGTTTTGGTTTAGCTGCATTAGAAGCTATGGCTTCAGGTGTTCCTGTTATTTCAAGTAATACAGGTGGAATTCCCGAGGTTAATGTGCATGGTGTTTCTGGTTTTTTAAGTAATGTTGGAGATATTGATGATATGACTAAAAATGCTTTGTATATTTTAAGAGATTCTGAACGATTAAGCACTTTTAAAAAGAATGCTAGAACAGAAGCTTTAAAATTCGATTTACATGCCATTGTACCTCAATATGAAGCAATTTATGAAGATACTTTAGCTAAATGTTTAGTATTGTAGTTTTTAAACGTGTTAATCTATTAATATAGTGTTTTACATTAATATTTTAATTTTAAAAACCACATAATTATTTGTTTAAATAATTAACTAAGTGCGTTTTAGTTGTTTCTGTATTTTTTTAATTGCAGTTTCAATTGATTTTTCAGGCTCTATAATGTTATATTCTCCCCAAAATTTAGGGTCTGAAAATCCAGAAATTTCATCTGCTAATATTGTAGATGGTCTAATGGTGTTTTTTCTTATTTTAGTAAATTTATCATTACTCGTTTCCCAATCTGTAATAGCCATTTCACTATTTAAAGTATAAACACTATTAAACAGCTTTCCTTTCCAATTTACTTTAAACGTTAATAGAATATTACTGTAGGCATAATGCCATTTTCCGTTTTTAGTTCTATAGTTTACTTTATATATAGCTTCAGTTGGGTAAACATCAACTTTTCTAGGTTTTTTTCTAACAAACATTTGGCTAGAAAGTTCTTTGTTTTCTACATTTAAACGATAAACAGCATTGGTAAGCGCTTTGGTTTTAGCGTCTATATATAACTTACCATAATACATAGGGAGGGTTACATTCTTTTTTTGTTTAAAATCTACAACATAAACTAGTTTTTTGTTTATGTTAGTAGATGTATCAAAGCTAAAATTATAAAGTTCAATATCTTCTTTAGTAAAAATATACTCTGGATATTTTACTATATCTGTATAAATGTTAGAGAAAGGACCTCCTTGTAATTTTAGTGCTAGCGTATCTAGTTTAGTGTAATCTGTGTTTTTTCTAGACTTTATTAATTCAATATGATCTTTCTTCATATTGCTATAAGGTTGTTTATGTATTTTTACCACAGCCTCAGATAAAGATGCATTTTTTCTTCTCTTTTTTATAGTTTCTCTGTAAAAAGCAGTCATTAATGTATTGTCATTATTGTAAATAGCACTTTTGTTATTTAATGTTTTAATAACCAATTCTTTTGCGCTTAATCGTAGTGTTGAAATGTTTATTTCATTTAATTCGGTAATAGCAGGTTTAAGTGCGATTTTATTTTTTTTATTATTTAGTGTTGAAATTTTAATATCTTTTTTTTCATAACCTAAGTAAGAAACAATTAGAGTACTATTTGAAAATTCTTGAGGTATTTTCAAAATAAATTCTCCATCATTATTTGTTACTGTGCTAATATTGGAGCCATTAATAACCAAGTCTGAAAAAACTAAAGGTTTTTTTGAAGACTGGTCAATTACAATACCTTCAATTTCAAAAAAACTTGATGTTTCTTGTCCGTTTATAAAATTTGTATCACATAAAAAAACAATACAAACCATAAGTGTTGCATATAATATATTGTGCTTCGTTTTCATGATTTTAATTTTAAAAAGAAAGTAATAAGGTACAAAAAAAACCTCGTAAAATGAGGTTTTTTAAGTTAAAGTTAACTGTAAGTTGTTGTTTTGTAATTATTTATGGTAGTTTTTGTATTCTTCGTCAGTTAAACTATTCATAAATGCAATAATGCTAGCTTGTTCTTCTTCAGATAAATTTAAATTATCAAAGGGTAAGGTTTGGTGAGGTAAATTAAACCCTAATCCAGCGCCACCACCTTTATTATAAAAGTCTATTACTTCTTCTAGTGAGGTGTAAACTCCATTATGCATATAAGGAGCTGTTTTTTCTATGTTACGAATGGTTGGAGTTTTAAAAGCGCCTTTTCTTGCTTTGGTATTAAAAAGATAATAGCGCCCTAAATCATCATCCAATTCTTTGTTTTCTTTTGTATCAGGAACTCCAATAATTTCTAATTCGGAATCATTAAAATTTGGAGGAACAGTTCCATTAAACAAAGGAGGGAAATGACAGGTTGCACAAGCTGCTTTTCCCATAAATAAATTAAATCCTTTTTTTTCTTCATTGCTTAAAGAAGTCTCTTTGTTTGTTATGTTTTTATCAAATTTAGAATTAAAAAGATTTAGAGTTCTTATGTATGAAGCAATAGCATGTCTTACATTAAAATTATCTTTTTCTATAGAATATAATGAGTCTATTAATCTATTATATTCATTATCATTATTGATTCTTTTGACTATCGAATCCATTGGTAGATTAAACTCGTCATGGTTATTGGCAACACCTATAATTTGTCCTTCTAAACTTCCAGCGCGAGCATCCATAAAATATAATTGCTGATATGCAGAATAGGGAAGTGTTGGCGAGTTTCTTGTTTGTTTACTACTAAAAGTGGTTTTGCCATCTGTAAAAGCTTTTTCTTTTATATGGCAAGATGCACAAGCCATATTTTTCTTTCTAGAAAGGCGAGTATCATTAAAAAGCATTTTTCCCAGTTTTACTTTTTGTTTTAAACTAGTAGTATCACTTTTATAATCTGTAAAATAGTTAACATTAATAGCATTTGGACTAAATAGAGCAGTCATGTTATTTGATAAAGCCATTTCAAAAGGGAATTTTACGTTCCAATCTTTCTGAACTTTAGTCAATAATTTTAATTGAACATCTGTATTTGTTTTAATAAATTCGTATCTATCAAAACTATCAAAATCATGATTTAATTGATTTATTGAAACCTGAAAAGCCTTTTTTAAATCATTATAAGCTTGTTTAGAAGTAAACTTATTTTGAAAAATGTCTAACAGCTTAATTAGTGTTTTATATGCATATTGACTTTCAAGTAAAGATTGACCCAATATAGGAGAATCAAACCCAGTAATACCTGTAGTTGCAATTCTAACAATTTGGTTTCTTAGTAGCCAAATAATATGGTAATCTTTAAATTTGATATGAACATTTTTTCTAATCAATTTTAATCGACTGTTAGTAATAGCAACAATCTCGTTTACTTTTAAAATATCTATTTCTGGTTCAAAAAGTAATTCTTCAATCACTTGAAAACCAAATGGTGTTCTTATTTTTATATCGGTAGGGTCTTCTTCTTGAATTTGTAAAAAGTTAGGAGCGTTTAAAGATTTATAATTATTTTGATCTGTAAAAGCTAAAATAGGTTCAAGTGTTTTAAAATGTTGTCTGGCTTTTTTATAAATTACAATATTGTTTTTTGTGTTTTTTGAAATCAATAAAGAATCTAGGTAGCTAATACAAGTGTCTAGCTCTTTAGTGTATAAATTCTCTATTCTTTGGCTTGTTGAAGTAGTTTGTGTTTTTGTTACTTCTTTTTTGCAAGCTAGGCTTGTTAAAAGCAAAAGACATATACCAATGGTATATGCCTTAGCTCTTATTGAAAATAAGATGTTATTCATTTTGTTTTTTATCTATCTAAACCAGTAATTACGTGTAATACAGAACCTTCTTTAGCAGAGTTGTCGGCTGAGTTTGCTTTTGGATCTGTAAATTCATCATTCTCCCATCCATGATTTTGAGTAATTAATAAGAATGTGTTTTTACCGTTGTTAACAACATCTGTAATATCTGTCATTCCTGTAATTTCCCAATTTTTATTAGTGTTGCCATATCCTAAGGTAGCTGCCTTATCTTGATCGCATTCTAAAACTGTTTTTACGTCTCCAGTTGTTAAATTGTATTGGTACATTTTAGCATAACCAGTAATGTTAGAGTTTAAAGAAGCATATCCATTTGGATCTTCTTGAATGTAAGCATAGTTTTCAGTTACTACAATGTTATCTGGTGAGTGGAAGCCATCTGCTTTACCACCTTTTTTATCAGCATCTAATACACAAGTTATTTTAGCAGTACCTGTTGGGTCTGTATCGCTTAATACAACTTTATAAACACGACCTAAAAGTGATCCTTTTCCAATTAAATCTGATTTATTACGACCTGTAACACAAAAATAAATTTCTCTTTGGTTAGCAGCAGAACCTCTTCTCCAATCAATATCTTCTAATCTAGAGAATCCCATAACGCCTTTAGCTTTAGCTTCAGCATCTAATAAATCTATTTCAGTTTCTTCTAATTCAACAAACGTAGCTTCATATTCAGTTCCTTCAATCATGTCCATTTCAAAATTTACACCTGTAGAAGTAACTTTTAAACCGTATAATTTACCGTTACTTAAATCGCCTCTATTTCCAACATACATTCCTAATTGTCCTGAAGGAACAGAGTTGTTAGCATGATCATCACCTATAAAAACAACTGTTTTGTTAGGATAAGCATCTTTACCAATTGGCACTGCATTTTCAGTTGACCATTGTCCTAATGTAGGTAACATAATAGCAGAACTAGCATTATCAACAGATTTATAAGGGTTTGTAGCAAATACACCTTTTGAAGCACCACCCCATTCGCCACCAGAAAGGTATAATGGGCCAAAGCCATGCTCTTGAGGTGTAATTAAGGTTCCAGAACATTGTGCTGTATATGCAGTAGCAAATGCGTTTACAATGTACTCTCCATGTACCGGTTGTAAATTTTTATTCAATTTAATTCTAGCAATTGAGTAATCATTTTCAATATTATTTATTAATGTAAAAGTACCATCGGCTTCAGCTAATAAACCATTACCATCTGCCATAGATCCGTAAACAAAATCTGGAGTTCCTTCAATTATATCTTCAGAAGATAAAATAGGTGTTACAGTAATGGAAGAAAAAGCAGGATTAACTTTTAATAAAAGAGGTGTTTTAGATGCTTTTAATGGAGGGAATTCTGCCATAGGGTAACCTTCTCCGTCTTTTCCATCAATACCGTTAATGCCATCTTTCCCATCTTTTCCATCCTCAATATCACAACTAATTAATATAGTTGATGATGAAGTTAAAGCAAAAAGCAGTAAAAATAATTTAAGTAATCTGTTCATAATAAAATTATAATTTTTAGTTAATTAATTTTCATCAAAACTATAATTTGAATTCAAGACACTTGTTAAGCAATTAAGTTGGTTTGATTAATTTTGAGTAACACTAAGGTTAACAAGATTAAATGAATGTTAATATGTAGAGCTAATTTTAATTTAATGTTATTTGTAAAATGCGATTTGCTTTTAAAGTTGATTTTAATTTAATTCTTAACTTATTTTTTAGATTTCAAAAATTAGAATAGCTGTATCTTTGCATGATATTTAAAAAATATGCAGTTAAATCATATTCCATTTTCTAAAACAGGTTATTTTTCATCATTAATATGCGATTATTTAGATGAATCCCCTCAATTGAAACCGTTTTACAATCATTTTCCTAATCTTGAAAATTTTAAATTTCAGATAGAAGAAAAAAAAGCATCTTTTAAAAACCAATCAAGAACTGTTTTAGTTGAAAGTTTAAAAAAACAATATAATAGTATTGATGCTTCTGATTTAACTCTTAAAAATATTGAAAACTTACGTTTAGAAAACACATTCACTATAACAACTGGTCACCAATTAAATTTATTTACAGGGCCACTTTATTTTTTATACAAGATTGTATCAACAATAAATTTATCAAAAGAATTAAAAGCTAAATATTCAGATTACAATTTTGTGCCAGTCTATTGGATGGCAACAGAAGATCATGATTTTGAAGAAATAAATTATTTTAATTTTAAAGGAAAGAAAGTTTATTGGAATAGAGAATCAAGTGGAGCAGTTGGAGAATTATCTACTGAAGGATTAAAAGACGTTTTTAATTTATTGTCACATGAATTAGGAACAACCAAAAATGCTGATTATTTAAAAAAACTTTTTGAGAATACTTATGTAAAGCATCAAAATTTGGCTGATGCTACCCGTTTTTTAGCTAATGAATTATTTAAAGATTATGGATTAGTTATTATTGATGCTAATGATAAAAATTTAAAAAAACAATTTATTCCTTTTGTTAAAGATGAATTATTAAATCAAACATCTTTTAAAAATGTTTCAGAAACAAATCAAAAAATTAATGATTTATCAAATCAACCTTACGGAATTCAGGTAAACCCTAGAGAAATAAATTTATTCTACTTAAAAGAAAATTTAAGAGAGCGTATAGTTTTTGAAGATAACGTTTATAAAGTACTTAATTCAGATATTGTTTGGAGTAAGAATGAAATATTAAAACATCTTAATGAGATGCCAGAAAGGTTTTCTCCTAATGTTATTATGCGCCCGTTGTATCAAGAAGTTATTTTACCAAATTTATGTTATATAGGAGGTGGTGGTGAAATTGCTTATTGGTTTCAATTAAAGCAGTTTTTTAATAAGGGGGCAGATATACCATTTCCAATATTACTTTTAAGAAATTCGGTTTTAATTCAAACAGAAAAGCAATTTAAAAAACTAAAGAAATTAAATATTTCTAATGAAGATATTTTCTTAAAACGAGATGCTTTTATTAATAAAAGAGTACGAGAAATATCGAATATAGAAATTGATTTTTCTTCACAAAAGGCATATTTAAAACAACAATTTAAAGAGTTGTATGAATTAGCCAAACAAACCGATAAATCATTTTTAGGAGCTGTAAAGGCTCAAGAAATAAAACAATTAAAAGGAATAGATAATCTTGAAAAGCGATTATTGAAAGCCCAAAAAAAGAAATTAACAAATCAAGTTTTAAGAATAACAGATCTTCAAAATGAGTTATTCCCAAGTGGAAGTTTACAAGAAAGAAATACAAACTTCTCAGAATTTTATTTAGAATATGGAGATCAATTAATCCCAAGCCTTATAAAAAGTTTAAACCCTTTAAAAGGGGAGTTTTTATTATTAACATTATAGCCAATGCATAAGATAGATATAGAATTAGTTGAAATGACGATGGATGTCATGAAATATGCCATCAATAGAATATCAATAACCAATCCAGAAATAGGAATTCCTAGGAAAACGGAAGACTTAAAAGCCCTGGTTGGAGAAACTGTTACACCTAAAGGAATTGGAGGTGAAGTAGCTTTAGGATTATGGAAAGAGCATTTAATGAAAGCTAATGTTTCTGTAGACCATCCAAGAAATCTAGCCTTTGTACCAGCATCTCCAACAAGAGCAGCTATTATGTTCGATTTGGTAACCTCAGCGTCCAGTATCCATGGAGCATATTGGATGGAAGGAGCTGGTGGAATTTTTTGTGAAAACGAAGCCATGAAATGGATTGTATCTTTAACAGGACTTCCAGAAGGTGCTTTTGGAGTATTTACAAGTGGAGGTACAGCAGCAAATCTTTCGGCAATGGTTACAGCTCGTGAACATTGGAGAGAAAATGAAGCCTTTAAAGGAGAAAAAGGACTTATTATTACATCTATTGGTGCGCATTCGTCTATAAAAGCCATGGCAAAAGTTATTGATGTAGATGTTTTTTTAGTTGATACCGAAGATGTAATGTATGGAGAAGATTTACAAAGGGCTATAGATTCATTAACAGAACATCAACGCAAACGTTTATTTGCTGTTGTTGGAACTGGAGGAACTACCAATGCAGGTATTATTGACGATTTAGATGGGATTGCAACTATTTGCGAAAAAGAAAATTTATGGTTTCATATAGATGCAGCTTATGGAGGAGGGGCTTTGGCAGCCGATTCTGTAAGACATTTGTTTAATGGTGTTGAAAAAGCCGATAGTATTACTATAGATCCTCATAAATGGATGTTTTCTCCTTATGATTGTGGAGCTGTTATTTACAAAGAACCTGAATTAGCAAAAAGAGCACATTCACAACAAGGTTCTTATCTAGATATTTTTAAAGATGAAGGAGCTCATGGGTTTAATCCAACCGATTATCAAATACAATTGACGCGTCGAGTTAGAGGATTACCTTTATGGTTTTCTTTAGCTATGCATGGTACCGATAGGTATAAAGAAGCTGTAGAACGCGGTCTTGAATTAGCTCAAATTGCTGGCAGATTGATAGAAGAAAATCCTCATGTTGAGTTGGTTAGAACTCCTAGTTTATCTTGTGTTTTATATAGAAGATTAGGATGGAAGCCAGAGGATTATACACATTGGACATATGAAAATCACAAAAAAGGTTTTGCTTTAGTAACACCAACTAAATGGAAATCTGGTGATACTTTTGAAACAGTATCTCGTTTTTGTTTTATAAATCCAGATACTACTGAAAAAGATATAGAAATGATTTTAGATTCTATGAAATAAAAATTAATTCAAAAAATCACGAATCCAAATTCGTCAATATAAAATCAATTACTATTTTTGCGCATGCAACATGATAAGGTATTAATTTTAGACTTCGGATCGCAATACACACAACTTATTGCCCGTAGAGTTAGAGAACTCAACATATATTCCGAAATACATCCATTCAATAAAATTCCAACAAATATAGAAAGCTATAAAGCTGTTATACTTTCAGGTAGTCCAAACTCTGTAAGAGGTGAAGATGCCTTACATCCAGATTTATCTGAAATACGTGGTAAAAAACCAACACTAGCTGTTTGTTACGGTGCACAATATTTAGCTCATTTTTCAGGAGGTAACGTAGCACCATCTAATACAAGAGAGTATGGGCGTGCTAATTTATCGTTTATAAAAAGTGAAGAACCTTTCTTTGCTAATATAAATGTAGGAAGTCAAGTTTGGATGAGTCATAGTGATACTATTAAAGAATTACCAACCAATGGTGTTTTAATAGCAAGTACAAATGATGTTGAAAATGCAGCTTATAAAATAGAAAATGAGACTACTTATGCTATTCAGTTTCATCCAGAAGTATATCATTCAACCGATGGAAAACAATTATTAGAAAACTTTTTAGTTAAAATAGCTGGTTTGCATCAAGATTGGACACCAGATTCTTTTGTTGAAGAAACCGTATTAGCTATACAAGAAAAAGTAGGGAATGACAAAGTAGTACTTGGTTTATCTGGAGGTGTAGATTCTACCGTAGCAGCAGTACTTTTAAATAAAGCTATTGGCAAAAATTTATATTGCATTTTTGTTAATAACGGATTACTTCGTAAAAACGAATTTGAAAGTGTTTTAAAACAATACGAAGGCATGGGACTTAATGTTAAAGGTGTTGATGCTTCTGGCCGTTTTTTAGACGCTTTAAAAGGTATTGAAGATCCTGAGAAAAAACGTAAAGCCATTGGTAATGCATTTATTGAAGTTTTTGATGATGAAGCCCATAAGTTAGAAGATGTAAAATGGTTAGCTCAAGGTACTATTTATCCAGATGTTATTGAGAGTGTATCGGCAACTGGTGGTCCTTCAGCAACAATAAAAAGTCATCATAATGTTGGTGGGTTACCTGATTTTATGAAACTTAAAATCGTAGAGCCACTTCGTGCTATTTTTAAAGATGAGGTTAGACGTGTAGGAGCTACATTAGGGATTGATCCAGAACTTTTAGGTCGTCATCCCTTTCCTGGACCTGGATTAGGAATTCGTATTTTAGGAGATATTACTGCCGAAAAAGTAACCATGCTTCAAGAAGTTGATGCTATTTTTATTAACGGATTGAAAGAATGGGGCTTATACGATAAAGTTTGGCAAGCAGGTGCTATGTTATTACCTGTTAACAGTGTAGGTGTTATGGGAGATGAGCGTACTTATGAAAAATGTGTGGCACTTAGAGCAGTTGAAAGTACCGATGGAATGACTGCCGATTGGGTAAATTTACCTTACGAGTTTCTTCAAAAAACATCAAACGATATAATAAATAAAGTAAAAGGCGTTAATAGAGTAGTTTACGATATTAGTTCTAAACCACCAGCAACAATTGAGTGGGAATAGTATATATGGTGACTTTTTAACCTATTTTGGGTCTTATTGGTTGTAGGTATTTAGGAGTTTCAATTATTTACAAACTATATTAATTATTTTTGAGTAGACTTATTTTTACAATATTAACGTATATAAATTATGTTAACTTAAAAATATTGGTGGGCTGTTCGTTTTATTTTTGGCATACTATATGATTCATTATAATAGTAAAAAAATAAAAGGATGGCACTGTCATCCCTAACGCAATAAAAAAAATAATTAGATGATTAAATTTTTTTCCGTTTTATGTTTAGTACTGTTATTTAGTTTTAATACAGTAAATGCACAAAACTTTAGCACCCATCAAGTTAAAAAAGGAGAAACTATAGAAAGTATTGCGAAACGTTATTATGTAACGCCTATCGATATTTATAATTTAAATCCTGATGCTAAAAAAGGACTAAAACCTAATACTGTTTTAATAATCCCTATTTCTAAAGCTAATAAGCCAAAAGTTACTATTAATAAAGAGTTACAGGGGTTTAAGAATCATAAAACAAAGAAGCGAGAGACTTTATATAGTTTATCTAAGCAGTATAACGTAAGTGAAGGTGATATAAAAAAATATAACAAGTTTTTATACGAAAACCCGCTTAGAAAAGGAGATAGACTACAAATACCAATATTTAAGATTACTGAAGTTGTTGAAGAACATGCAACTACTAAAACATATACAGTGTTGCCCAAAGAGGGTAAGTGGCGTATAGCTTATAAATTTGGCATAACAATAAAAGAGCTTGAAGTGTTAAACCCAGATATGGGAGATGTTCTAAAAGAAGGACAAGAAATTAATGTACCAAATCTTGAAGATACTGAAGAGAAAGTAGTTGACGAACAATATAGCTACTACAAAGTATTACCAAAAGAAGGTTTTTATAGATTAAAACTTAAATTAGGTTTAGAGCAGTCTTTATTAGAAGCTTTAAACCCTGAGTTAAAAGAGACAGGACTAAAAAATGGAATGATTTTAAAAATACCATATTCAAATTTAGCTAATGGTATTATTGAAGCTGATTCTGATAGAATTAATTTAGTTGATAGTATTATCGATTTTAATACCAAGCATATTGCAGTTATGCTACCTTTTAGATTAAACCGTGTGGATTTTGATTCGGAAGTAGATACTGAGCATAGTATTAAAAAAGATCCTTATTTAAATGCATCTTTAGATTTTCATTCGGGTGTTTTATTCGCAATTGATTCTTTGAAAAAGTTAGGTGTTTCTTTAAAAGTTGATGTGTATGATACTAAAAGAGAAGAGGGGGAAGTATCAAGTATTATTGAAAATCATGATTTTGAAGATGTAGATGCTGTAATAGGACCATTAACATCTCTTAATTTTGAAAAAGCATCTTCAGCATTACGCAAGTATCATATACCAGTGATTTCTCCAATAGGAACAGATTTAAAACTCTATGATAATGTGTTTCAATCTAGACCTTCTGATGATTTATTAAAAAGTAAGGTTATAGATTATGTTCGAAAGGATACTTTGGTAAAACATGTTATAGCTATTTCTGATAGTAAGTATAGAGACGTAGCAAATAGTATTAAACGAGAATTCAATTTTGCTACTTTAATAGAGTCTAGAAAAGATAAAAAAACAGGGGAAGATAATTATTATGTATCGGTTGGTGATATAAAAAATGTGCTAAAACCTGGAAAAAATATTGTGTTTTTAGAAACAGAAAATCCTGGTTTAGTATCTAATGTAACCAGCGTTTTAGCCTCTTTAATTCAAAAGGGAAATAAAGCAAGAAAAATAGAAGCCATCGATATAATTTTGGTCACTACTAACATGAATTCAGCATTTGAAGACGATGAAGTTTCTAACGAGCATTTATCAAAATTACAGTTTCATTTTGCGAGTACAACAAGAGCTTATAGTGAAACAGATAATAATAGCTTTGTAAAAAGCTATAATCGTTCATATAATATCACGCCTAATAAATGGGCTGTAAAAGGTTTCGATTTAACTATGGATGTTGTATTACGTTTAGTTTCCTCAGAAGATTTATATGCTTCAGTAAACAACGCTCCTTTAACCGAATATGTTGAAAATAAATTTGCTTACAAAAAGAAGCTAGTTGGAGGATATTATAATGATACCGTATATTTAGTTAAATATGATGATTTAGCAATTGTTGAGGTTAAACAATAAGTTGTGATTCCAGACAAACAATACCTCATTACCTTAGCACACACCAAAATGCCCTATGGTAAATATAAAGACCGTTATTTAATAGATTTGCCAGAGCATTATGTAGTTTGGTATAATCAAAAAGGATTTCCTAAAGGAAAGTTAGGTGATATGCTTAAACAAGTGTATGAACTTAAATTAAACGGATTAGAAGAGTTAATTCATAATATTAAAAAACAGTATCCTAAATAATTGCTTAAAGTTTAAAATCAAATGAACTTAGTGTTACATAAAAACGCAAAATAATTGAGTTTGTTTTTTGTTAACAACTCTCAGTTAAATAACTAAAAACTTATTCTGTAATAACTGTTTTAATTTTGTAAATTTGCCTGCGTTTATAAGCGCAACATGACAAATACAGCAAAATATATATTTGTAACCGGTGGGGTTACATCTTCTTTAGGAAAAGGCATTATAGCAGCATCACTAGCTAAGCTATTACAGGCTCAAGGTTATAGAGTAACCATTCAAAAATTAGACCCATACATAAATGTAGATCCAGGAACCTTAAATCCTTATGAACATGGAGAGTGTTACGTTACGGAAGATGGTGCTGAAACTGATTTAGATTTGGGACATTACGAGCGTTTTTTAAATGTACCAACAAGTCAAGCAAACAATGTAACAACAGGTCGTATTTATCAAAGTGTTATTGATAAAGAGCGACGTGGTGAGTTTTTAGGCAAGACTGTACAGGTTGTACCTCATATTACAGATGAAATAAAGGAACGTATCCAATTATTAGGAAAGTCTGGTGATTATGATATTATTATTACCGAAATAGGAGGAACCGTTGGTGATATTGAGTCCTTACCATATGTAGAAGCAGTACGTCAATTACGTTGGGATTTAGGTGAACAAAATGGGATTGTTATCCATTTAACATTAGTACCATATTTATCTGCCGCAGGCGAGTTAAAAACCAAACCGACTCAGCATAGTGTAAAAACACTTATGGAAAGTGGAGTGCAAGCTGATATATTAGTATGTAGAACAGAGCATAATTTACCAAAAGACTTACGTAGAAAACTAGCTTTATTTTGCAACGTTAAGGAAGAAGCTGTTATTCAATCTATTGATGCGTCTACCATTTATGACGTTCCAAATTTAATGTTAGAAGAAGGTTTAGATAAAGTTGTTCTTAAAAAGTTAGGTTTAAATAGTTCGTTACCAGATATTTCTAGGTGGAATAAGTTTGTACATCGTTATAAAAACCCGAAAACTAATGTAACTATTGGTTTAATTGGTAAATATGTAGAATTACAAGACTCATATAAATCTATTTTAGAAGCCTTTATTCATGCAGGTGCCGAAAATGAGGTTAATGTTGAAATTGAGTCTATTCATTCTGAATATTTGAATGATGATAATATTGAATTAAAATTAGGGCATTTAGATGGTGTTTTAGTAGCTCCTGGTTTTGGAGAAAGAGGTATAGAAGGGAAAATAACAGCAGTTAAATTTGTACGCGAAAATAATATTCCATTTTTAGGAATTTGTTTAGGTATGCAAATGGCAGTTATAGAATTTGCTAGAAATGTTTTAAATATTGAAGATGCAAATTCAACCGAAATGGACAAAAACACAAGTAACCCAGTAATTGATTTAATGGAAGACCAAAAAACAATTACAGACAAGGGCGGTACGATGCGATTGGGTGCTTGGTCTTGCGATTTAAAGAAAGGAAGTAAAGTACACGATATTTATAAAGCTGAAAGCATTAAAGAGCGTCATAGACATCGTTATGAATTTAATGGTGACTATAAAGATCAAATGGAGTCAGCAGGTTTATTAGCTACAGGTTTAAATCCAGATACAGGTTTGGTAGAGATAGTAGAGATACCTGAACATCCGTGGTTTGTTGGAGTTCAATATCACCCAGAATATAAAAGTACAGTAGCAAATCCGCATCCATTATTTGTTGCATTTGTTAAAGCGGCTTTAACTTATAAAAATAAACATGCAAATGCCAGAATGTCACAAAAATAAAATTGGACACATTTTTGACATAAGCTAAACATTATATATTTAAAAAGGCCTGTTAGGTTTCATAATACTTAGCAGGTCTAAAATTTGAAATACATGGAAGAAAAGAAATTAGATCTTAATTCAATAATAGGTTTCGTACTTATTTTTGGAATTTTAGCTTATATGCTTTGGCAGAATCAGCCAACACCAGAAGAACTTGAAGCTCAAGAAAAAGCAAAGCGAGAACAGGTTGAAGCCGAACAAAAAAATAAAGTACAAGAACAAACAAAAGTTGTTACTACTGATGATTTTGTAGTAGGATCTAAGGTTGATTCTCTTCAACAAATTGTATTGAAAAATAAATTAGGTGCTTTTGCTTATTCAGCAATACATTCAACGAATGAAGAAACAGTAGTAGAAAGCGATTTATTTGCTCTAAAATTTAATAGTAAAGGTGGTTATCTTTCTGAAGTAAAGTTAAAACAGTTTGTAAATTACGATTCTGTTCCTATTTATTTAATAAAAGATAATAATGCATCTTTCAATATTAATTTTGGAACTACCGATAGTCGAATCTTAAATACTAAAGATTTACCATTTATACCTTCTGTAACTAAAAAAGGTGATGTAACAATAGTTTCTATGAAGTTAAAAGCATCAGAAACAAAGTTTTTAGAATATCGTTATGAGATAAAAGAAGGTAATTATATGATGGATTTTGCCATACGTTCTCAAGGTTTAGGCGATATAATAAATCCATCACAAGCAATTAATTTAGATTGGAATCTTAAAGGATATCGTCACGCAAAAAGTATTACTTATGAAAATAGGTATACAGATATACATTATGCTTACGAAGAAGATAAGGATGATTATACAGGAGCAAGAGATGCAGATAAAGATTTAGAAGATGTTTCTTGGATTGGGTTTAAACAACATTTCTTTTCTTCAGTTTTATTAACTGATACACCTTTCAAAAAAGCAAATATTAAGGCGGAAAATTTAGTGAAAGATGCAGATGTAGATACACTTTATACTAAAAGTTTTGCTGCTTCAATTCCATTAGAATTACAAGGTGGAGAGATTAACCAAACAATGGATTTGTATTATGGTCCTAATGAGTACAAAACTTTAAATGCTTACAATAGAAATTTAGATGAAATAGTACCATTTGGTTGGGGTATTTTTGGTGTTATTAACCGATACTTATTTATGCCATTTTTTGCATTTTTAGGAGGGTTTTTACCTTATGGAATTGCTATTATAGTTATGACAATTTCTATAAAACTTTTAATGTCTTTTGTACAGTATAAGCAATTCTTGTCGCAAGCAAAACTCAAAATTCTAAAACCAGAATTAGACGCTATTCGCGAAAAGTATAAAGACAATAAAATGAAAGCGCAGCAAGAAACTATGGCGTTGCAAACTAAGGCAGGAGCAAGCCCAATGGCGGGTTGTTTGCCAGCTTTAATACAATTGCCTGTGTTTTATGCACTCTTTCAGTTTTTTCCATCAGCTTTCGATTTAAGACAAAAAAGTTTCTTGTGGGCAGAAGATTTATCTTCTTATGATACTATAGTTAATTTGCCTTTTAAAATTCCACTTTATGGAGATCACGTAAGTTTATTTCCATTATTGGCATCTATAGCAATTTTCTTTTACATGCGTTTAACTACGGGGCAAAATATGCAATCTCAACCACAACAGGAAGGGATGCCAGATATGGGGAAAATGATGAAGTATATGATGTACTTCTCTCCAATAATGATGTTGTTTTTCTTTAACAACTATGCCTCAGGATTAAGTTTATACTATTTTATTTCTAACTTAATTAGTATTGGAATTATCTTAGTTATTAAGAATTATATTCTTGATGAGGATAAAATTCATGCTCAAATTCAAGAGAAAAAGAAACAGCCTAAAAAGCAAAATAAATTTCAGAAGAAAATGGCTGAAATGATGGAGCAGGCAGAGCAACAAAAACAAGCACAGAAAAAACGAAAATAATTATTTACTTATAATTTTTTAAAAACTGTCATAATTATCATTTTGGCAGTTTTTTTGTTATAAGAAAGTGAAAACATTGTCGTTTATAGTTTTATATAATTCTTGCGAAAGCAAAATAAATTTAGCTTATGAATATTATTAAAATTAATGTCGTTTTATTCTTATTAGTTAGTTTTTCAATCACAGCTCAAGATATTAACCAATTTGATGCAAATGGAAAACGTCATGGTATTTGGAAAAAGTACTTTAATAAAACCAAAGTCTTAAGATATGAAGGTGAATTTATACATGGTAAAGAAGTTGGTTTGTTTAAGTTTTATAAGAATATAAATGATAAAGCAGTTTTAGCTGCTACCAGACAGTTTAATGAAGCAAATTCGATTGCAACTGCTAAGTTTTACACCTCTAGAGGTAAACTTATTAGTGAAGGGCAAATGGATGGTAAAACATATATTGGTACTTGGAAATATTATCAAAAAGACTCAAATGAGTTATTAATTTTAGAACATTTTGATGACTTAGGCAGACTTGATGGAGAACGCTTTGTTTATTATGATAACGGACAAATAGCAGAGAAACAGTTCTATAAAGAAGGAAAACAAGAAGGAGTATCTATTTTATATTCAAAAAATAATACCATTCTAAAAGAGTTTTTTTATGTTAATGGTGAATTACATGGAAAGTCTAAATATTATAGTGTCGATGGTGTTTTATTAGCAGAAGGTAATTATAAGAAGGGAAAAAAAGATGGTATTTGGAAATATTATGAAAATGGTGTTTTAAAAGAAGAAAAAGATTTTACTTATAAACCTAAATATATAAAGAAGAGTAAATAAAAAAAACTCCTTAATTTCTTAAAGAGCCATTTTTATCATAGACAATTTAACAGGGAATTAATAATTATCTATAATTTTCAAAAAACAAACAAATTAGATTCTTATTAATTAGCAGGTAATAACATCTGGTCTACAACATGTATTACGCCGTTTGTAGCTAATACATTTAATAAACTTGGTACTAATCCTGCTGGTGGGTTAGTGCCTGCTGCGTCTTGAACAGTCAAATTCCCTAAGCTAATCGTAACATTTTGATCATTTAACATTGATATTGATCCATCAGACAAGTCAGTTGAAAAAACATATGCATTGGGTTTAACCACATGATGAGTTAAAATATTAGCAACTGCTGTTGGATTTGTTTCGTTTATAACAGATTCGGTTAAACCAGCAGCTATAAAAGCAGCGTCTGTTGGAGCGAATACTGTATAAGGTCCATCTTCAGAAAAGAAATCAGCTAAACCAGCTCTTTCTAAGGCAGCAGCTAATAATGTAAATTCGCCAGGTGTACCTGAAGCAAATCCAGCAACAATTTCATTTATAGTTTGTGTAGGAGGCACTAATGTTCTATCAATTACATGTACAACACCGTTTGAACCTGTTATGTTTGTTGTTGCTACAGTTGAAGTTCCGTTTATAGAAACAGCACCTCCAGCATTAGTTATATAAATTTTTCCTCCTAAAGTTGTTACTTCCTTAGCAGCAATACCTGATGTAGGTAGCATATCTTCCATTACAGTTCCATCAATTACGTGATAAGCCAATACAGCATCTACAATGTCTAATACGGTTGACAAATCCGTGATACCAGCAGCAGTAAAGGCATCATTAGTTGGTGCAAACAGAGTTAAACCATTATCATTTGGCCCGTTGCTTAACAGAAGTTCTAAGATACTAGGGTCAGCAGCTTGTACAGCAGCTATTAAAGTTGTAAAATCTTTATTAAAATAAGCAGGTGCAACTATTGTTCCTACTATAGGTGAAATTGAAGGAGGAACCATAACGCTATCAATTATGTGTACTACACCGTTAGTACCTATGGCATCTACTAATATAACTTGAGCATTGGCAATAGAAACACCATTATTATCTGCTACTACAACAGCATCTTCTCCATTTGCCATTTCTATTGTTCCACTTGTTACCATACTAGATTCAAGTGCTGCACTTGCATATACATGATATTGTAAAACGTTTTTAAGTACATCTTCAGGAATATCATTTATATCAGTTTGACCAATAGCAGCTAGTAAATCATCAAATGCATTGTTATTTGGTGCAAATACAGTAAAGTTACCACTGCCACTTAGTAAGTTTACTAAATCAGGATATTTTATTAGAGCTGCTTCTAATTTTGATAACTGTGGAGTTGCTTGAGCTAACTCTACAATATTATTAGTTGGTACAAACTCGATAACATCGTCATCGTCATTACATGAAGTGAACATAATTAACCCCAGTAGTAAAATGAATAATTTTTTTAACTTTTTCATAGCATTTTTTATTTAGTTTTACTTATTGTTTAACAAATGTATAAAATAATTAAACAAAAAGCTAAATAATGTTTAGTTGTTTTAAAAAATAATTAAACAAAATATTGTTTTAAGAGATTCAAAGTATCCTGTTTTCATATATAAACAAGCTAATTATATGTATCTTTGCACTCTAATTTTTTACAATGAAATATCATTATTATTAACTTAATAATACAAAGTAATGGTTGTTATAGATGTTACATGTGATAATTAAAAGACAATAAATTATAAACAAATGAAACGAGTTATTATTGGACTTTCAGGAGGTGTAGATTCTAGTGTTGCTGCATATTTATTACAACAGCAAGGTTATGAGGTTATAGGTTTGTTTATGAAAAATTGGCATGATGATTCTGTAACCATTTCAAACGAATGTCCTTGGTTAGATGATAGTAACGATGCAATGTTGGTTGCAGAGAAATTAGGAATACCTTTTCAAACGGTTGATTTAAGCGAACAATATAAAGAACGTATTGTTGATTATATGTTTAATGAATATGAAAAGGGAAGAACACCAAATCCAGACGTATTATGTAATAGAGAGATAAAATTTGATGTCTTTATGAAAATAGCTTTGGAACTTGGAGCAGATTATGTGGCAACGGGTCATTACTGTAGAAAAGGAACCTTTGAAAAAGATGGAAAAGAAATATATCAGTTATTAGCAGGAGTTGATGATAATAAAGATCAATCGTATTTTTTATGTCAGCTATCACAAGAGCAATTAGCAAAATCATTATTTCCAATAGGGGAATTAACAAAACCTCAAGTACGAGAAATCGCCATGGAGTTAGATTTAGTTACAGCTGAAAAGAAAGATTCTCAAGGACTTTGTTTTATTGGTAAGGTAAAATTACCAGATTTTCTTCAACAACAATTAAAACCAAAAGAAGGTGTTATTGTCGAAATTCCAAGTACGCAAGATATTTTTAATGAAGTAACTCCTCAATTTGATTCGGAAGAAGAGAAATTAAAATATTTATCACGTAAGATAGATTATAAAGTAGATATGGGTAAAGTAGTTGGTAAACATCAAGGCGCTCATTACTTTACAAAAGGTCAACGAAAAGGTTTAGCAGTTGGCGGTACCATAGAACCATTATTTGTAATTGATACCGATGTAAAAGAAAATGTTATTTATACAGGACAAGGAAAAAATCATCCAGGGTTATATAAAAAAGTGTTATTCATTACTAATGAAGAATTGCATTGGGTTCGACCAGATTTAGCTTTAAAAACAGATGAAACCATGCAGGTTATGGCTAGAATTAGGTATAGACAATCTTTAGAAAAGGCAACTTTACATAAAGTTGAAAATGGCTTGTATGTTGAATTTGAAGCCTTTCAATCCGCTATAACAGAAGGTCAGTTTGCTGCTTGGTATATAGAAGATGAGTTAGTAGGTTCGGGAGTAATTTCATAACTTGCAATAACTTAAATCTTTTAAAGATGAAAAGAAACCTACTATTTTTATTTCTTATATGTTACCAATTAAATCTTTTTGCTCAACAAGATGCCTGGGTTTATTTAGCAGATAAGCAAAATGTGGCATCTTCAATCGCAAATCCTATTTCTATTCTTACACAAAAGGCAATTGATAGAAAATCTGCTCATGGCGTTTCCATTGATGCTCGTGATGTTCCTGTAAATGAAAATTATATTACGCAACTTAAAAATGCTACAGGTATTACCGTATTAGCAAAATCTAAATGGTTCAATGCTATTCATGTAAGAGGAACAGAAGCAAGTATTAATGCTCTTTTAAGTTTAGGTTTTGTTGATTCTATTGTATTTGCCGATAAAAATTTAAATACATCTAAGCAGGTTAAACAAAAAAAGACAACGAAATTTCAAGAAACTTTTACAATTTTTAATTACGGTAACGCTAATGTTGCTAATCAAATTAAGATGTTTAATGGAGATCAATTACATCTTTTAGATTATACAGGAACAGGAATGACTGTTGCTGTTTTAGATGGTGGGTTTCCTAATGTGAATACAATGACGTCATTTCAAAGGTTAAGAGATGCAGGAAACATATTAGGTAATTATGATTTTGTTCGTAGAGAAGATGATGTGTATTTAGATACTAAAAATAGTCATGGTACATGGGTACTAAGTACTATGGCAGGTTATATAGAGAATGAGTATGTAGGTACAGCACCAGATGCATCCTATTATTTGTTTATAACTGAAGATACTAGAATTACAGGAAATGTTGAAAATGAGAACCCTCTTGAAGAAAGCTTATGGGTAGAAGCAGCAGAACGTGCTGATAGTTTGGGGGTTGATGTTATAAATACTTCTTTAGGATATGGTAGTTTTTATAATAATACTAATTATAATTATTCGGCTTCTGATTTTGATGGTAAAACAATTTATATTACAAAAGCTGCTAATATAGCTTTTGAAAAAGGTATATTGGTAGTTGTTTCAGCAGGTAATGAAGGGAGCTCTGGTATTAATGCTCCTGCCGACTCACCAAATGTATTATCAATTGGTGCTGTAGATTCTAATGGTGATTATGCTTCTTTTAGTTCGGTAGGTAGTGCTATACAACTAAGTCAAAAGCCAGATATTGTCGCACAAGGTCAAGAAAGTTATGTAATTAACCCAAATGATGCCATAGGAACACTAAATGGTACTTCATTTAGTTCTCCAATTATTGCTGGAGGCATAACATGTTTGTGGCAGGCTTTACCTAATAAGACTAATTCTGAAATTATGCAGTTAGTTCGAGAATCTGCTTCGCAATACAATAATCCCGATTACTTTTTAGGTTATGGTATTCCTAATTTACAATTAGCACTTAATACAGCTTTATCTATTGATGTTGATGATGATAAAGGAGGTAGTATTTTAACAGTATATCCCAATCCTACTAAGGGAAGTATTTCTTTTAAATTTCCTGATAATGAAGAAGAATTATTCATAACTATTTATGATATTTTGGGTAAGAAAGTAAAGGAATTAGTACTTACAATTGTTAATAATCAAGTTGATTTATCATCATTTGCTAATGGTATTTATATTTCAAAAATTGAATCCAAAAATTTTTCAAAAACAATAAAACTTGTTAAAAATTAAATGACTAATAAAATTACAGAGCTATTTAATATAAAATATCCTATCGTTCAGGCAGGTATGGTTTGGAATAGTGGTTGGAGACTAGCCTCGGCAGCAAGTAATTCGGGAATATTAGGATTAATTGGGGCAGGCTCTATGTATCCTGAAGTTTTAAGAGAACATATTCAAAAATGTAAAAAAGCTACAAGTAAACCTTTTGGAGTTAATGTTCCAATGTTATATCCGAATCTTCAGGAAATTATGGATATTATTATAGAAGAAGGTGTAAAAATTGTTTTCACTTCTGCTGGAAATCCTAAAACTTGGACATCATGGTTGCAAGAACGAGGTGTTATTGTTGTTCATGTTGTTAGTAGTGTAAAATTTGCATTAAAAGCTCAAGAGGCTGGGGTAGACGCTATAGTTGCAGAAGGTTTTGAGGCTGGTGGTCATAACGGACGAGATGAAACTACGTCGTTAACTCTCATACCGATGGTAAAAGAACAAATTACAATTCCTTTAATAGCAGCAG
This sequence comes from Algibacter sp., assembly GCA_050294475.1. Lineage (GTDB taxonomy): Bacteria > Bacteroidota > Bacteroidia > Flavobacteriales > Flavobacteriaceae > Thalassobellus. The sequence continues at coordinate 150,639 of JBNKOE010000021.1, forward strand.
GAGGTATTGCAACAGGAAAAGCTATGTTAGCTTGTATGGTTTTAGGGGCTGATGGTGTACAAGTAGGTAGTCGATTTGTTGCTAGTGAAGAATCTTCAGCACATCAAGCTTTTAAACAAGTTGTAGTTAGTGCTAAAGAAGGTGATACACAGTTAACCTTGAAAGAATTAGCACCTGTTCGTTTAATAAAGAATAAGTTCTATAATGATGTTCAGCAACTTTATAAAGAAGGAGCAACACCAGAGCAGCTAAAAGAACTTTTAGGTAGAGCACGAGCTAAAAAAGGGATGTTTGAAGGCGATTTGGTTGAAGGTGAATTAGAGATTGGTCAAATTTCAGGATTAATACATGATATAAAACCTGTTGCACAAATTGTTGATGATATTATGAAAGAGTTTGAAGAAGCTAAAGCAAGTATTTCTCTCTTATAAAAATGTATTTCAATATATTATAGTGTAAGAAAGGAGGAAATTAATTTCCTCCTTTTTAATATCGAAACGATAAACTTTAATATTTAAATCCCTTAATAAATTAAAAGCTAAGTGTTTCTATATGTGCTACCTACGTTTTTAGAGATTGCCTTTTTAAAGGCTGAACAAATGTATGAAAAGACAACTGTTTTCTTACGAGTAGTTATTTAAAGTTATTAACAATTATAAGATTAAGTAATAGTTAAAAGTCCATTTATAAATTATAATAAGCAAACTATTAAAGTTACTTTTGCCAAATGCAATTAACAAATTATACAAAAGAATTTAAATACAATTGGAAACTAGCTGCTCCAGTAATGTTGGGAATGCTTGGTCATACATTTGTTAGTTTTGTAGACAATATTATGGTTGGTCAGTTAGGTACGGCCGAACTTGCAGCAGTGTCTTTAGGTAATAGTTTTATGTTTATAGCCATGTCTTTAGGTATTGGTTTTTCAACAGCTATAACACCTTTAATAGCTGAAGCAGACGCAGCTCAAAATTTCCTAAAAGGCAAATCGTTTTTTAAACACGGTCTGTTTTTATGTTCACTATTGGGCTTATTGTTGTTTTTATTAGTGTTTTTTGCAAAACCTATTATGTATTTAATGAGGCAGCCTACAGAGGTTGTTGAATTGGCCATTCCATATTTAGATTTGGTAGCTTTTTCATTAATTCCTTTAATTGTTTTTCAAGGTTTTAAACAGTTTAGCGATGGGTTATCTATGACACGATATCCTATGTATGCTACTATTTTAGGGAATATTATTAATATAGTTTTAAATTATGTACTCATTTTTGGGAAATTTGGTTTTCCAGAATTAGGTATTGTTGGTGCTGCTTATGGGACTTTAGCTTCAAGAATAATAATGGTTTGGTATTTATGGTTTTTGTTAAAAAATAAAGAAAAATCGAAGGCTTATGTTACCAATATTAAGTTTTTTGTTTTAGATAAATTGCAGCTTAAAAAGTTACTTAGTTTAGGAGCTCCAAGTGCTATGCAAATGTTTTTTGAAGTTGCTATTTTTACCGCTGCAATATGGTTAAGTGGTTTGCTTGGTAAAAATCCACAAGCGGCAAATCAGATAGCCTTAAATTTATCTTCTATGACCTTTATGGTGGCTATGGGATTAAGTGTAGCATCTATGATTAGAGTAGGAAACCAAAAAGGATTAAAAAATTATGTTGAGTTGAGGCGAATTGCCTTTTCAATTTTTCTATTAGGCGTTATTTTAGCCACTTGTTTTGCTATTTTGTTTTTTGTTTTTCATGAATATTTACCTAAAGTGTATGTAGATTTTGATGATGCTGAAAATTTAATTGATAATACAGAAGTGGTAAATATTGCCTCTAAATTATTACTAGCAGCAGCCATTTTTCAAATAAGCGATAGTATACAAGTATTAGTTTTGGGGGCGTTGCGAGGATTGCAAGATGTTAAAATACCAACTGTAATAACTTTTATTTCATATTGGCTTATTGGTTTTCCTATAAGTTGGTTTTTAGGAAAAGAAGATGCATATGGCAGTTTTGGTATTTGGTTAGGATTGCTTTCTGGCTTAACAACTGCAGCTATTTTATTGTATATTCGATTTAATTATTTAACTAAAAAGTTAATTTTGTCTAACAAATAACTAACTAACATTAAGAATGACACTTCCAAAATTTATATTAGGTGATAATACTGAATTTCCAAATGCAATTTTTGTTATACATACCGAATTTCCTAGATTTATTATAAATCTTGAAGATGATGAAGTAGAATGGTTTGAAGATTTTGATGAAGAAGATCAAAAAGAGCTTGAAAGGGAAACTGAAAATGCTATAAAACTGGCTACAGATTTTTATGATAATGAAATAGCTAAATATGAAGAATAAATTGTGTTAGGAATTGCAGTAAAAACCCTTTTTTTGAGGAAAGATAAAAAAGATTAAAACGAAAAATCCGACTCTTCCGATAGCTATCGTGTAGGGTAACTTTCAAAAATAAATTGTAAATGATTGATCAGCTTTTAAAATACGATACAGAACTTTTTTTGTTTTTAAATAATCTTGGAACTGAAACTTGGGATGGTTTGTGGTTAATTATAACCAACAAAATCTATTTTGGGAGTCTTTTAGGAATTATATTGTTCACATTGTTCTATAAAAAATTCGGATTAAAAGCGTTATTAATTTTAATTCTTGTTACAGCGTTAATGATTACGTTTACAGATCAAATAACCAATGTTTTTAAACGGGGTTTTGCTAGATCTAGACCTTGTGGTAATGCCGATATAATTGATCAGATGCGCTTTATTGCTATTAGATGTGGCAAATATGGCTTCTTTTCTGGTCATGCCTCAAACTCTATGGCTGTTGCTATTTTTGGAGGTTTGTTATTAAGACCATATTATAAAAACCTTGTTTATATATTAGTTTTAATTAGTCTTATTGTTGCTTATAGTAGAATTTATATTGGAGTTCACTATCCTTTAGACATAATTTGTGGCTTAACTTTTGGATTTATTTCTGGTGTTCTATTTTATAAGTTGGGGACTTATTTACTAAAAAGATTTATTAAGAAATAACTTGTAATGCTTTGTTTAAAATAGATATGTCAATAGTATTGTTGTTAATGCTATGAGATTCTCCATCTATTTGTATTTGAAATTTATTGCTCTTCTTTTGAGATATTTTAATGTGCTTGGTTTGAAGGTACTGAACGTCTTTTAGTAAATTATGTTTTTTAAAGAGCATTAAAACACTTAGTAGTATAACTTTAAATAGGTTTGCTTTTGGTACGATTAAAACATCTAATAATCCATCTTGTAAAGATGCTTTAGGTGTTAAGCTTATATTATAACCTAGTTCGTTTGAGTTAGAGATAAAAACCATAAATGGCTTTATATTAATTTGCTTATTGTCTATTTCAATATCAACTTCGTCAAAATTATTATCGTTTTTTAACGATTTAAAAAACGCTTTAATATAAGTAGAGAGGTTTCTAGTTTTATAGTTCTCATAATGTTTAATTACTTGGGCGTCAAACCCTATACCGCAATTGCTGAAAAAATATTCGTTATTAAGAGAACCCGTATCGATTTTCTTTACAGTTTCTGTTTTAATTAAAGCAATAGCTTTATCAATGTTTTTGGGAATATTTAGGTTAGACGCTAAGCCGTTACCTGAGCCAAAAGGAATAATACCTAAAATGATGTTTGTATTTACTAAACAAGTAGCGACTTCATTTATAGTGCCATCGCCACCACAGGCTACTATAATATCTGCGCCTTCTTTAATGGACTCATTAGTAAGTACAGTGGCGTGTTTTTTGTAATTGGATTGTTTAATAACCAGTGTATAATCCTCCTCATTAAATTGTTTGTGAAGTAAGGGTTTGTTTATTTTGTTATTACCAGAACCTGCAATTGGGTTAACAATAAAATGGATATGTTTCAAATAATTATTCTTTTAATTTTTAAGTTCATTATTGCTGTATAAATAATCGGCTACTTGATAATATGATATGGTTTCTTTTAAAAATTCTGTTTCTAAAGGAATTTCATTTAAACTATTATCAGAGCTATTCCAATTATAAAAATCGGTTTGAAGTTGATCTCCTAAAACCATTAATTTATTATCTTTAAGTAATCCAAGTTTTCTGTAATTACCAATAAAAGCACGTCCATTTCCTTTTATTTCTAAAACATTTTCACCAAACAAATTACTTGTATAATCCCAATTTAATAAAGCAAATAGTGTTGGAAACAAATCTATTTGAGAGCATAATTTGTCAATTTTTTTTGCTTCGGTATTTGGTGCATTGTAAATTAAAGCTGGTATGTGATAATTTTTAACATCTAAAGCCCAACGACCAGCACTACTCGCACAGTGATCTGACATAATTACAAAAACAGTATTATTATACCAAGGTTTAGTTTTGGCGTTTTTTATAAATTCACCAATAGCATAATCAGTATATTTAACAGCGCCTTGTCTGCCAGTACCTGATGGAATATCTATTTTATTATCTGGATATGTATATGGTCTGTGGTTAGAAGTTGTCATTACAAAATCGAAAAAAGGTCGACCTTCATTATATGTTTTATCTGCTTCACTTAAAACTTTATTATAAATATCGGCATCACAAACACCCCAGGCATTTTCGTGTGTTACTTCTTCATCTTCAATATTTGTGCGTTTTGTTTTTATATTAGAATCTAATAAAAATCCTCGACCTCTGTCAATAATATTAAAGCCATTACCACCAAAATAAGAATTCATATTATCAAAATACCCATCACCTCCATAGAAAAAGTTGCGTTCATAACCTTGTTGTTTGAAGACTTCACCTATAGTGAAAAGATCTTGGTTGTTTTTTCGTTTAACAATACTTCTTCCTGGTGTTGGTGGAATTGAAAGTGTTATTGCTTCCATGCCTCTTACGGTTCTTGTACCTGTAGCAAAAAGGTTATTAAAGAACACACTATTGTTGACTAAAGAGTCTAGATTAGGTGTTATGTTTTGAGTGTTTCCAAAAGTGTTAAGAAATTCTCCACTTAAACTTTCAATGCAAATAAAAATAACATTTGGTTTTAGTGGTGTGTTTAAGCTATCAGAATTTTTAATAATTCTTTTAATCTTATTTTCTGTTTCGCTAACAAAGTTAGTATTAGGTGCTTTAATTGCTTTTTTTACAGTATTAAAGGCTTCCTTATTATCAATAGTTTTGTAAAATTCTGTATAAGCTAATTCGTTATTTCTAAAAGCAGCAAAAAAGGAGTAAATACCTGTTTTAGAAATTTCGTTATTATATCTATTGTTAAATTGTTCAGCATTTTTATTATTTATAAATAATGCAAATACACATGCTATAGTAATTAAAACTATAGAAGGCTTTAATTTTGCTTTAAATGACGCTGAATTAGTAAATGTCTCTTTGAAAATACCTTTCTTTTTAATTAGTATTATAATACCAAGAAGAACTAATAAAATAATGCCAACAAGCAGTGGTATTGGGTAAGATTCGTTAATGTTATTTATTACTTCGTAAGTGTAAATAAGATAGTCTACCGCTATAAAATTAAATCGACGTTCAAATTCTTCCCAAAATGTAATTTCAGCAAAAAAAGAAAATAGAAAAATGATGATTCCTAATGAAAAGCCAAAATAAGTTATTATTCTATCTAGTATGCTTCCATGAAGTTTACTAGGAACAAGTAATAAATATATAATATACGGTATGGTGAAAAAAGATACGGTACCAATATCAAATAAAAATCCAATTAAAAAAGTACTTATTATATTAAGAATTGAGCTGTCTACTTGAGAAAAACTCCATATAAAAAATATTAATCGCACTAAAGAAGATAGTGTAATAAAGATTAAAATGAATGTTTTTAGTAGAGAAAAACGTTTAGGGAAAAGAGATAATTTCATTGTCGCAATATACAAAGTTATTTTAAGGGAACAGAAACTTTTACATCATCCCAGGCCATTGTTAAGAATAACTTATCAGTAGAATTGTCAAATGCAATAGTAAATTGTTCAACTATGTGGTCTAATTTTTCAATAGGAATATCTACATTTAACACATCGTAATTAGGATCCCACATTGGTCTCATTTCAGAATCTACACCCCAAGAATACTGTTTAGAATTAAAAATAACGGTCCAAACAGAGTCTTTTGGAACAGTCCAAAGCGTATATTTTCCAGCAGCTAACGGCATACCTGCAACTTCTAAAGGTTTATTAGTTTCAAAAGTAGTTGCTTCGTTAGCTCCTGTTCTCCAAACTTGATTGAAAGGAACTAAGGCTCCAAATATTTCACGTCCTTTTTTGTACGGCCTATTATAAAATACTTTTAATTTTAAATCATTTAATTCGAACTTCACGGTGTCTTTAGGGCTTAATCTTTTTTCGAAGATATTTTCAACAAAAGTTGAATATAAAAACAAGCCTAGAGCTATAATTGATAAGAATATTAAAATGCGTTTTAAAAAGGTATTCATACAAAGAATTTAATTAAGGTATAAAGATACTTTAAAATGTAATAATTAATAAAATTGAAACGCAGATTTCTTTAGTTTTGTTATAAGTCGTAAAAAAAAATCTTTTTTTTGCAACACTCTACTTTTTTAATCGTCTTTAAAACGAACTAACTTATAACCAAAAGTAAAACCGAGTATGTTTCAAGTTGACATTATAGAAAAATGTAAACAAAACAACCGAAAAGCACAAGTGCAGTTGTACAACCAGTACTGCGATGGTATGTATATTGTAGCTAAACGGTTTTTAAAAGATGCTCATGATGCTGAAGATGTGGTTCAGGAAGCTTTTATAAAGGCTTTCACCAAATTACATCAATATAAGGCAGAAGTTACTTTTGGGGCTTGGTTAAAACGTATTGTCGTTAATAAAAGTATTGATTTTTTAAAATCTAAAAAACAACTTGTAGAGTTGGAAGAGGTGCACCTTAAAGTAATTGATACCGAAGGTGATGACAAATGGTTAGTAGATGATACTGTTACAATTACTGAAGTTAAAAGCGCTATTGATAAATTACCGGAAAAATATCAATATGTAGTAATGCTTTATTTAATTGAAGGTTACGATCATCAAGAGATTTCAGAAATATTGAATATTTCTGAAGTCGCATCGAGAACGCAGTTATCAAGAGGGAAAACAAAATTACAAGAACTATTAATACAGAAAAGCAATGGCACAAGATATTAGAGACTTATTTAAAGCTGATAACGTGGCTTATGAAGTTATGCCAAAAAATCATCAAGAACGATTTCTTGAAAAATTGGATGAAGCTTTGCCTGTCGAGACAAAAAAGAATCCTTTTAATTGGTTACGTATTGCAGCTAGTGTTGTTTTGTTTTTAGGTTTGGGTTTTGGCGCGTATCATTATTTTCAGCCTAATATAGAAATACCACCAAAAGTTGTGTCTAATGGAACAATAGAAACCAAAACACTTGGCGATGTTTCTCCTGGGTTAAAAAAAGTTGAAGATTATTATTTAGCAAGTATTAGTTTAGAGCTATCTAAAATGAAATACACACCCGAAACCAAAGATATTTTTGATGGGTATTTGCAACAGTTAAATGAGTTAGATAAAGAATATAAAAGTTTATCATTTGAATTAACTGAGTCTGGTCCAACGGAGTTAACCATTAATGCGCTAATAGATAACTTGAAATTTCGTTTAAATCTTTTGTACCGTTTACGATCACAATTAAAAGAATTTAATACTTCTGAAACCAATGTTGAAGAAGTAGAACAAACTAGTTAAAAAATCAAAAAATGAACAATTCAAATATAAAAATCAAACTATTTATTTTAAGTTTTCTTATTGTGGGAAGTGTTTTTTCTCAACAAAAGTTAACTAAAGTGTCTCAAGTAATTAAGGTAAATAAAGATGTTGTTGTCGATTTAAATACCAGTTATACTAATATTATTTTTGATACTTGGAATAAAGGAACTGTCGAAATTGAAGCTTTTATAGAAGGAGAAGATTTAAGTAAAGAAGAACTAGAGAAAGCTTTAAAATCATGGGAAGTAGATATTGATGCTTCTATAGATAATGTATCAATTTCTACAAAGTCAAATTCACATCATGTATGGAATTATAGTTACACATATGATAATAATGATGTTGAAGATGCTGTTTTAGATGAATTAAAATTTGTAATAGCAGATATACCAGATATTGATTTTGTAATGCCAGAATTACCTGAAATGCCAATAGCTCCAGAAATGCCTGAGTTGCCAGAATTACCAGAAGGTATTAATAAGATCCATTTTGATTATGAAGCCTATAGAAAAGATGGTGAAAAGTATTTAGAAGAGTACACTAAAAAATTCGAATCTACTTTTGGAAAGGAATATGCTGAAAAAATGGAAGCATGGGGTGATAAATTTGAAGAAGAATGGGGAGAGAAATATGCCGAAAAAATGGAAGCATGGGGAGAGCGTTTTGCAAAGCAAATGGAAAAGCAAGCTGAAAGAGCAGAAGCTCATGCTGAACGCGCAGAGAAGTATCGCGAATTAGCTGAGAAAAACAGAGAGCGAATGATAGCGGCTCGTGAAAGACAAGTTAAGGAACGTGAAAAACTAGCTAAAGAACGTGAAAAGTTAGCAGAGAAAAGACGAGTAAAGGTAGAGGAACTTGTTAGTAAAGAATCTAAATCTAAAGTTAAAAAGACGATTAGAATAAAAATACCAAAAGAAGCTAAATTAAAAATAAATGTGCGTCATGGCGAACTAGAATTTGCTTCTAATATAGATAATTTAAAAGCAAATTTATCATACACAAAGTTTAAAGCATATAGCATTAATGGAAGTAACACTTCCATTAATGCTTCCTATTCACCAATTCATGTAAATCATTGGAATTTAGGTGAATTAAATTTAAAGTATGTTGAAGAAGCTGATTTAGATAATGTAAAGAATTTAGTTTTAACCTCTAATTCTTCAAATATTACTGTAGGTAATTTGTTTGGTAACGCTATTATTGATGGAAGTATTGGGGATTTAAAAATTTTAAAAATAGATGACACTTTTACTAATTTAAATGTCATCATTCAAAATAGTAATGCTGTTATTATGCTTCCAAAAACGGGCTATAATTTACAGTATAAAGGAACGCGTTCTCATTTCTCTCACCCTAAAAAGTCTTCTAAAGAAAATGTGTCTTCGTTTTCAAATAATAATTTAGAAAGTAATAAAACTATTGTAGTTAATGCAAAGTATAGTGATGTAGAAATGAAATAATATTTTTTTAAACTTTAATATTCAATTTATTTAAACAAAAAAAACGCCTAAAAAGGCGCTTTCTTATTTTAAGTATATGCTTTTCAAAGCTTAGAATCTATAACGTATGCTTAATGCTATGTCAAAATCTAAATCATCTCTATAATCTCCAAAACCTAATTCTGGTCTCGCATCTATAGAAAGTTGTAAAGGAATATCGAAATTATACTCAATTCCAATATCACCAGCTGCGAATATAAAAGTTTCATCATCTATTAAAGGTGTATCAAAACTGTAAGAACCAATACCACCACCAGCACCAACATACCAATTGAAACTACCATCAAGAGGCATAACCCATTGGTATAAACCAGTAAGTTTAAATCCGTCATAACCAGTTCCTGTTCTCCAACCTAAATCGGCTTCCAAACGATTATTATCTCCTAAGGCACGTTGGTAAGATATTTCAGCTCCAAAGCCATCACTATCCCCTAAGCGCAATCCTATAGCATTATCAGCAATGTCTTGAGCGTTTGAGGAAAATACAAATCCGAATACAGCAATCGATAATAAAAATAAATTTTTCATAAATTTTAAAAGTTTTAATTTAATGTATATACGGTCGTTTTATTAAAAAAGACCATTTTTTTGTTCGATGAATTATTTTACAAAAATAACGCCAAAATTGTATTTATATTTAACATTTGGTTAGTTTTATAAACTTATTTATCAATATATGTCATTAAGCCCACATTTACAGGAGTTAAGAGAAAAAATATCTGGAGAATTATTTTTTGATGACCTAATAAAAGCCTTATATGCAACCGATGCCTCTGTTTACAGAATGTTGCCTTTGGCAGTCGCTTATCCAAAAAACAAAGACGATATAAAGCAGCTCATTCAGTTTGCTAAAACTCATAAAACCTCATTAATTCCTAGAACAGCTGGCACATCTCTAGCAGGGCAATGTGTTGGAAAAGGTATTGTGGTTGATGTTTCTAAATATTTTACAGAAATTATTAACTTTAATAAAAAGGCGCAAACAATTACAGTACAACCAGGTGTAGTACGTGATGCTTTAAATAATTATTTAAAAACTTACGGATTATTTTTCGGGCCCAATACATCAACGTCTAATAGATGTATGATTGGAGGTATGGTAGGTAATAATTCGTCTGGAACAACATCTATTCAATACGGCGTTACTAGAGACAAGGTTATTGAAATGCATACCATTTTAAGTGATGGGAGTGAAGTGGTGTTTGGTGAATTGTCTAAAGAAGCATTTCAACAAAAAACAAAAGAGGCTTCGTTAGAAGGACAAATTTATAAAGCCATTTATTCTGAATTAGGTTCAGAAACAATTCAAAATCAAATTATAGATAATTTTCCGAAACCAGAAATTCATAGAAGAAATACAGGTTATGCTATTGATGAATTGATAAAATCTGATGTGTTTACAGAATCTTCTGAAGCTTTTAATATGTGTAAACTGCTTTCTGGTAGTGAAGGTACTTTGGCATTTACAACTCAAATTACTTTAAAATTAGACAAGTTGCCACCTCAAGAATCTGTTATGGTAGCTGCGCATTTTGATAGTATTGAAAGTTGTTTAAATGCGGTTAGATTAACTATGGAGCATGATTTATACAATTGCGAAATGATGGATAAAACCATTTTAGATTGTACAAAACATAATAAAACACAACAAGAAAATAGAAGTTTTATAGAAGGTGATCCGCAAGCTATTTTAATGTGCGAGGTTCGAGCTAATTCAAAAAAAGATGTTATCGTTTTAGCAGACAACCTAGTAAAAGCAATTGAAAATTCAGGATTGAGTTATGCGTATCCTAAGTTGATAGGAAATGATGTAAATAAAGCAAATAATTTAAGAAGTGCAGGTTTAGGATTGCTTGGTAATATGATTGGTGATAAAAAATCGGCTGCCTGTATAGAAGATACAGCGGTAGCTTTACCAGATTTGGCTAATTATATATCAGAGTTTTCTAAGTTGATGAAAGCTTACAAACAAGATGCTATTTACTATGCACATGCTGGTGCTGGCGAATTGCATTTACGCCCTATTTTAAATTTAAAAAAGTCTGATGATGTTGCTTTGTTCAGGAAAATTACAACCGATGTAGCACATTTAGTGAAGAAATACAACGGTTCTATGAGTGGTGAACATGGTGATGGTATCGTGAGAGCCGAATTTATTCCATTAATGATAGGTGAAAAAAATTATAACATTCTGAAACGTATAAAAGCTGTTTTTGATGTAGATAGCATTTTTAATCCAGGGAAAATTGTTAATGCATTCCCAATGGATAAATCCTTACGTTATGAAATAGATCGAGTAGAACCAGAAATAGAAACACTTCTCGATTTTTCGGCATCACAAGGTGTTTTAAGAGAAACTGAAAAATGTAATGGTTCGGGTGATTGTAGAAAATTACCAGAGTTTGGTGGTACCATGTGTCCGAGTTATAGAGCAACCAGAAATGAAAAAGATACCACAAGAGCAAGAGCCAATGCATTGCGTGAATTTTTAACAAACTCTGATAAAGAAAATAAGTTTAATCATGAAGAATTAAAAACGGTTTTCGATTTATGTTTAAGCTGTAAAGCTTGTGCTAGTGAATGCCCAAGTAGTGTAGATGTGGCGAGTTTGAAAGCAGAGTTTTTGTACCAATATCAAAAGGAAAACGGCGTGTCTTTACGCACTAAATTGTTTACTTATAATAATAAATTGAACGATTTTGGAAGCAGTTTCCCTAAGTTTACAAATTTTGTTTTTTCTAATAAAATAATAGCTTCAATTTTAAAGAAATCGTTAGGTGTAGCGCAAGAAAGAAACTTACCATTAATTTCAAATAAAAGTTTGATTAAACAGTTTCAATTAATTGAAAATAAATTAGATGTAAAAACTAAAATAAAGACAATTTATTTTTTTAATGATGAATTTTTAAATCATTTAGATACTTCAATAGGTATAGATGCTATTCAGCTTTTATCTGCTTTAAATTACGATGTAAAATTAATTAAACACGCTGAATCTGGTCGTGCTTTTTTATCAAAAGGATTGCTTGAACAAGCTAAAGATTTTGCTAATAAAAATATTGAAATTTTTAAAGATAAAGTTTCAAATGAAACACCTTTAATAGGTATTGAACCTTCTGCTATTTTAACGTTTAGAGATGAATATATAAAGCTGGCAGACGATAAAACTTCAGCGAAAGCGATTGCAAAAAACACTTTTTTAATTGAAGAGTTTATTCAGCAAGAAATTGCATTAGGAAATATTAAACCAGAACAATTTACTCTAGAAGCTAAAACTATTAAGTTTCATGGGCATTGTCATCAAAAATCTATGAGTAATCAGCTTTCAAGTTTTGCTGTATTGAATTTACCTAAAAATTATAAAGTCACTATTATTCCTAGTGGTTGTTGTGGTATGGCTGGAAGTTTTGGTTACGAAAAAGAACATTATGAAGTTAGTATGAATATTGGAGAACAAACGTTGTTTCCTGCAGTTAGAAAAGCTTCAGCGGACACCATTATTTCAGCAAATGGTACCAGTTGTAGACATCAAATTAAAGATGGGACTAATAGAGAAGCTAAACACCCAATTACAATTTTAAAGGAAGCTCTTTTAAGTAGCTAGTAATTAGTTTCTAGAGTTTATTTTGAATGCTTGTCAACTATAGTTATAGCTGCAATTAAGTCTTTTACTTCCATATTGTCAAAATCTTCATCAAGGATAAAAGGTGCTAGTTTGTCGTTGTTAAAATTGTATATTTTCCAACGTTTAAATTGGTATTCTAAGGCAGTAAAATTTTCAACCCAATCACCCGAATTCAAATACATGGTTTTGCCATGTTTGTTTTCAATATATTCCATTTTTGGTTGGTGTATATGCCCGCAAACTACATAGTCATAACCATTTTCAATGGCTAAATCAGTAATTACTTTTTCGTAATCGTTTACATATTTTATAGCGCCTTTTACACCATTCTTTACTTTTTTAGATAAGGAATAACGTTCTTTACCTCGTTTTTCTAAATACCAATTATAAGCCCGATTAAGTAAGGTTAATAAATCATAACCATAACCACCAAGTTTAGCTAGCCATTTTGCATTTTGTATAGAAACATCAAAAACATCACCATGAAAAAACCAACCTTTTTTTCCATCTAAATCTAAAATCATTTTATCTACAATAGAAATGTTGCCAATAGTTGTGTTGCTAAATTTACGAAGCATTTCATCATGATTTCCTGTAATGTAAATGATTTCAACACCATTAGCAGCCATATCCATGATTTTCTTAATGACTTTTAAATGCGATTTCGGAAAGTAACGTTTGCTAAATTGCCAAACATCAATAATATCACCATTTAAAATGAGTTTTTTAGGTTCAATACTATTTAAATAGGTGAGTAGATGTTTTGCATGACAGCCGTAGGTTCCTAAATGAACATCGGATATTACGGCAATTTCTATTTTTCTTTTTATTTTCAAAAAAAGGAAGTAATTAATTCATTACAAATAACACCTTATTGTATTACTTAATTATTAACATACAATTAATTAATTATGAGAATTTTGTTAAATTAGTGTTATATGTTTCTTGTTTTGCCTTGAAAATAAATCGATAAAACCATTATAACATTCTTTTTTTACTATCGCAGATTTCTAAAAAAGCTTTATTTTAGCCAAAAATTGTAATTATGGCGGGCAATTCCTTTGGAAGACTATTTAATCTAACTACTTATGGAGAATCTCATGGACCAGCTTTAGGCGGTGTTATTGATGGTTGTCCATCTGGAATTAAACTGGATTTAGACGAAATTCAAAATGAATTAAATAGAAGAAAACCAGGGCAATCAGCTATCGTAACACAACGTAAAGAGCCCGATACCGTTAAATTTCATTCAGGTATTTTTGAAGGCGTAACAACAGGAACCTCTATAGGTTTTGTTATAGAAAATACCAACCAAAAATCTCACGATTATTCGCATATAAAGGATAGTTACAGACCAAGTCATGCCGATTATACATATGATAAAAAATACGGTGTGCGCGATTATCGTGGTGGCGGACGTAGTTCTGCACGAGAAACAGCATGTCGTGTAGTTGCTGGAGCTATTGCAAAGCAAATGCTTAAAGGTATCGAAATTACCGCTTATGTTTCGGGTGTTGGTACCATGAAATTAGATAAACCGTATAATGAATTAGATCTTACAAAAGTAGAATCGAACATTGTGCGTTGTCCAGATCAAGACATGGCAGCAAAAATGGAAACTTATATTAAAGAAGTACGTGGTAAAGGCGATACTGTTGGAGGCATTGTTAGTTGTGTTATTAAAAATGTACCTGTTGGTTTGGGCGAACCTGTTTTCGATAAATTACATGCCGAATTAGGAAAAGCCATGTTATCTATAAATGCTGTAAAAGGTTTTGAGTATGGTAGCGGATTTCATGGAAGCACCATGTATGGAAGCGATCATAACGATGCATTTAATAATGATGGTTCAACAAAAACGAACTTCTCAGGAGGTATTCAAGGCGGTATAAGTAACGGCATGGATATTTATTTCAATGTTGCATTTAAGCCTGTAGCAACACTTATTCAGAAATACGAAACCATAGATAAAGAAGGAAACACAGTAGAAATGCAAGGTAAAGGACGTCACGACCCATGTGTGGTGCCTCGCGCCGTACCTATTGTAGAAGCTATGGCAGCCTTAGTTATTGCCGATTTTTACTTAATAAACAAGATTTATAGTTAAAAGCTATTTCCCGCTTGGAGTTTATCTTTTAGCGAAGCAGTCCAGAAATAGTTTCGGTAATTTTATTATAAACTAACTTTTAGTTTATGTAGAAAGTTTTAAGTGTGATTTTTTGCAAAAAGGAAGAGTTTATACAGAGCCTAGTTGAAGGGCATCAATCATGGTTAAACTATCTGCTATATTTTGTCATTCTTGAGAAGGCAAGAATCCACTTTAAAAATTATTAAAATTTAGTTTGTTTCTAGTAGCCTTTAAATCAAGTAAAGAAAACAAATCAAAAATACTTATCTTGTTCTCGTAATATTAAAAACTATTTAATTACCCTCTTTTAGAGAGGTTAGGAGTAACTTTATGAAAAAACTAGCATTACATTGGAAGATTATTATAGGAATGATTCTCGGAATCATTTTTGGTTTTATTATGAATAACGTTGGTGGCGGAAAAGGCTTTGTATCCGATTGGATTTCGCCTTTTGGTACCATTTTTATCAATCTTCTTAAGCTTATTGCAGTGCCTTTAATTTTA
Organism: Algibacter sp.; assembly: GCA_050294475.1. Classification (GTDB taxonomy): domain Bacteria; phylum Bacteroidota; class Bacteroidia; order Flavobacteriales; family Flavobacteriaceae; genus Thalassobellus. Next base: position 166,165 of record JBNKOE010000021.1, read on the forward strand.
GCCTCTTTAATAAAAGGGATTTCAGATTTAAAAGATATTTCAAAAATAAAATCGATGGGCTTGCGTACCATAAGTATTTATATAGCAACTACGCTAGTAGCCATTGTTATTGGCTTGACTATTGTAAATACTTTCAAGCCAGGTGATGGTATGCCACAAGACACCATTGAAAAAATAAAATTAAGATACGCTAATGATGCTGGAGTAATGGATAAACTAACTAAGGCATCAGCGCAAAAAGATGCTGGACCATTACAGGCGTTAGTCGATATTTTTCCTAGTAATATTTTTAAATCGTTTGCAGAGGCTTCTATGCTTCAGGTTATCTTTTTTGCATTATTTGTTGGTGTTTGCTTATTGCTAATTGGCGAAAAGAAAGCAAAACCATTAGTCGATTTCTTCGATTCGCTTAATGAAGTTGTCATGAAAATGGTCGATTTAATTATGCTTTTTGCGCCGTATGCAGTATTTGCATTATTAGCAAACGTTATTATTGCTTTTGATGATGCAGACATCTTAATTAAATTACTGTATTACGCATTTTGTGTAGTAGGTGGTTTAATGATTATGATAGGGTTTTATTTGCTTTTAATTAGTGTGTATTCTAAAAAATCACCTATGTGGTTTTTAAAGCAAATAAGTCCAGCACAACTTTTAGCATTTTCAACCAGTAGTAGTGCTGCAACTTTACCTGTAACCATGGAACGTGTTGAAGAGCATTTAGGTGTCGATAAAGAAGTATCTGGTTTCGTATTACCTGTTGGTGCAACCGTAAATATGGATGGAACTAGTTTATATCAAGGCATTGCAGCGGTGTTTATTATGCAGGTTATTTGGCCTGAAGGTTTAACCTTTACAAACCAATTGGTTATTGTTGCAACAGCATTATTAGCGTCTATAGGAAGTGCTGCTGTGCCAAGTGCAGGTATGGTTATGTTGGTTATTGTATTAGAATCTATTGGTTTTCCTGCTGAATTATTACCCATAGGTTTAGCGCTTATTTTTGCGGTAGATAGACCTTTAGATATGTGTAGAACCGTTGTAAATGTAACTGGTGATGCTACGGTTTCTATGTTAGTTGCAAAATCGTTAGGGAAATTGCACGAGCCAAAACCTAAAGAATGGGATGATAATTACGATGCTGTAAAATAGTATTTTATGAATTCTAACATAAGCATTGAGTTTCCGATAGTTTCCGTAGAATGGCTGTATTCAAACTTAGGTGTTAAAAATTTAATTATTTTAGATGGCACGATTAATAAAGTATTTGATGCATCTTTAAAGCAAATACCTAATGCACGCCTTTTTGATATAAAAAAGAAATTTAGCGATGTGTTAAATCCGTTTCCGAGTGCGTTTCCTTCTTCAGAACAATTTGAAAAATCGGCACGAGAGCTTGGTATTAATACTGATAGTGTACTTGTGGTTTACGATGATAAAGGAATTTATTCTAGTGCTCGCGTTTGGTGGCTGTTTAAAGCTTTTGGTTTTAATAACGTAGCTATTTTAAATGGCGGATTTCCTGCGTGGTTAAAAGCAGAATATGAAACCGAACACATGAAGCTTTACAAAGGTGTTGTAGGTAATTTTATAGCAAATTATAAACCAGAAACTATGAAATTTTTTGAGGATATAAAAGAAGCTTCAAAAAACAACACACATACTATTATTGATGCACGTTCATCAGGACGCTTTAATTGTGTAGAACCCGAACCGCGTGAAGGTTTACGTATGGGAACCATTCCAAACTCAGTTAATTTACCGTTTACCAATTTGTTAGAACATGGCGTGCTAAAACCTAAAAAAGACTTAGAAAACGCTTTTAAAGAACTCGCTGTAAAAGACGAACCCATTATTTTTTCGTGTGGATCTGGTATTACAGCCTGTGTTTTAGCTTTAGGTGCTGAAATTTCAGGTTATAAGAACATTTCGGTGTATGATGGTTCATGGACCAAGTGGGGGAGTTTGGTAAAAGAATAGGTTTTTGAAAAATGTGGTTAAAAAGTAAGTATGCTTTCTTAGTTTTTATGAGATGTCTCAATCGTACTTTATTTCGACGAGATTAACCTTTGTTAATAGTGATTTATAAGTCATTTTGAGTGCAGAGAGAAATCACATATATTAGTTAGCTTTTAAAGTAGCACTACTTCTAAAAGCTTTTTTATTAATTGTAACTTAATAGAATCGACACGTATCATAAAAGAGTACTAGTAGGTAAAGTTTGGTGTGAAGGAATAGTTTGGGTTTGGCAGTTACGCTTATCAGTCTTGTGAAGGGGTAAATTAGAGTTTATTTTCTATGCATAATCCATTTTACAGTAGAGTTCTCGTTTGGAAAAGAGTCTGTGCAACTTTTTCCTTCACAAAAAGCTAATTGCCATCCAGATTTTAGTTTAATGAAATATCCAAAACCAGCTTCTTTATATATTTGATTTTTTTCTGGTTCTGAAATATCTTTTAATGTTGTTCCAATACTATATCCTTCAGGAGTTTTAAACTTCTTGTCTGTTGTCAAACAAAAGGTTACATTAAATTTTTCTTTCTCAACTACTTTAAAGTCAATTCCATTTACAGTAATGTTTTTTGCAGGTTCAAAACTTGAACTACTTGTCATTATCGATTCATACTTAATATCAGATTTTATTGAGTCTAATGAGATTTTTTTATTAATTGATTGGTAATCAATTTTATGTTTTTCTTTTGATGAATTATTGCAAGAGATTATTAGTACTCCGAAGATTAAAATACAAATAAATTTTTTCATTAAAGTCTTGTTTTATGTTTGTTAACTACTAGGATAAGAACCCGTTTTAAAGGTTTAAATCTACTAGATACTGAAACAAGTTCAGCACAGATAAGCGAATTTAGAATTTTAAAATTTGAAAATCGACATATAATATAATGTTTACATATAAAGTTTTGACAGTTACAGTTTATTTCTTAGTCTACAAATTAACCCGTTTGTATTTGGGGTATTTTAAAGTATATGAGATTTTGTATGTGTTAGATTCATTTGGTTTAAGATTTATTTTCCATTCTAGCAAGCCTTTTTTAGAATCGTATTTGGCAGTGCCAGTTTCAACATCATCTACTTTAATATCTTTATTTTGACTCACAGGAACTCTATCCATCAATATTAAACTTATAGATGATTGTTTGTTGTTTTTTAATTCAATTTCAAAAGTTTTGTTTACTATTTTATTGCTTCCTGTAAAGTTGTTTTTCTTAAAATTATTAATGGTGTTTCGTTTTACAACCACATTAGGATCGACTCCTAAAGAAACGGTTAAGCTATCTGTTGTGGCTTGCGGATTGATGTTTGTTTTTCCAGAATAACTACCTTCAAAGTATATGTTGGCTTCTCCGGGTAGTAAGTTGTATTGTTCCCAATCGCCCATTTTAGCTGTTAAAAATACATTTTCATTAATTATTGGCGCAGCAAAATAAGAGAAGCTGGCATCAATAGAATAGTTGTCTATTTCAATAACGGTAATATCGCCATTTGTTGCGATGGTATATGGCTTTTTTATTTCGAACCTTTGGTTGGTAATGCCTTCTTCAATAATATCGCCATTGGAGGTTTGGTTTTCTTCTTTCTTTCTGTAATTATTAGATTTGGTTTCCATATTGATAGAAGATATGCTTCCTACATAATCATTCCTTTTTTGTGTACCATAACCAACGACTACAACTTCATCTAAATGTTCCATAGTTTCATTCATATTTATATTCATAATACTAGAATGAATAGGTAATGTTTCTGTATTAAAACCAACGTAAGAATATACCAGTTCTTTACCACCGCTGGCTTGAATAGCGTAATTGCCATCAAAATCAGTTTGTGTTCCTTTGCTAGTGCCTTTAATCATGATATTAACGCCTGGTAACGGCGATCCTGATATATCTGTAACAATACCACTTACTGTTTGTATAAACGGATTGTATTTGTAATTATAGTTTTTTGTTGCTCGGGTACTATTGTAATTACTGTATTTGCTTATAAAATTTAAGTATTTTGGATTTACTTCTGGTTTTTCGTTATTGGTGTTTGGGTCGTTTGTAGATAGTGTTAGTTTAACATTATTCCAATTGTTTCCTGTGCTTTGGTAAACATGGGCTTTATAGGCGAGTTGTAATGGAGCATTAATTTTGTTTGCTTTAATATCGTATATAGGAAACCATCCAGCATTGTCTACATTGTATTTTATAATTAAGTTTAACTCACTTGCTTGATTTGAATTTAGTTTTACTGTTATTTCTCCTGTTTGTACTTTATCGTCAACATTAAACTCTATAAGTTGTTTTTGAATGTCTGTAATTTGTTCGTTAAACTCTAGTTTCTTTTTTGATGCTGTATGAATAAGGTTTTTAATTTTAGTGATGCGTTTTCTGTAATAATCGGCAAATTGCTGTAGTTTTTCTAGTGTAACAGCTTGGTTTTCGTTTCCTATATGTCTGTTATCATGAATGACTTTTAATTCTTCTTCGTAACCAGAAATTAAATCGTCTTCAAATTGAATCTTATCTTTAATTGCTTTTATTTGGTTTTGTAGCGCTGCAATGTTTTCAGATTTGTTTTGTTTAGATAAATAGTTAATACTATAATTTATTGATAAAACGGATGCTAATTTTAATCCTGAAATTTGTATGCTACTTTCTTGAATATTAGGTGAAAGTTTATTGAATTTAAAAGTTGAAGTGCCAGCAGGAAGTGAGATTTTTGCTATTCGAGTAATTTGGGCACCGTTAACATAAACTGTAACTTCATTAATAGATGTAGCTGTTGGCTTTTGGTTTGTTGAGAAGCAAATACTTGTTGCTAATAGAAAAAAGAATAGAAGATTTTTCATGATAGTTGGTTTTAATTTTTTAATAAAACTATCGTGTTAAAGGAAGGTATAAAACCTAAAATGAGTAAACCCTGTTATTTTAGCTGTAAAGTGGTTTTTAGAGTTAGTTAAGCCTGAGTAGTATTTTGACTAATTGTATATTAATTCTATATCAGTTCGAGTGATTTTTAATAGAAAATTGTATCGAGAACTTTTCTTTAAATCAAAAATATGATTCTCGATACTAATATTACTCATTTGCAATCGTGATATTCACTCGAATTGACAAACTTTAATTTAAGTTTAAACGTGTATTTATGTTTTTTTTAAGGAAGATTATAGGATTTTATGAGATGTCTTAATCGTCCCTCATTTCGAACGCAGAGAGAAATTATATAATTAGCTAGCTGTTAGTTTGGAAGTTTATATACATTATGCTGTAATTACTGTTGCTGCGAGCAAGTGCGCAAGGGATTGAAACGGCATCCTTTTTGCGAATTTTTGTACTTTAACTTTATTACAAACCAAAGGCTGTTTAATTAAAAGATTTTAAAACAAGTTTGTAATTACTTAGCAAAAAGATACAGTGTAAAGCCTGACCCGATAGGGATGCGCCATGAAAACGATTACTATAAAAACTTACTTTTTAATTCAGGAGTAGGAATCATGCAGGCATCCTTTTTGCCATACCATTTGTAACGGTTTTTTGCAATATAATCGTAAACCCAATTTCTAATAAATGCAGGAATAATAAAAAACACAGTCATTAAATTTTGGGGGAATCCTAGATGTTGTGCTATTTTTAAAGCCGCTGTGGATTTGTAATTGATGCCTCTTTCTGGTGTATAGAGTAGGATGGAATCTATTTTAGAAGTATCTATACTGTAGTTATTAATAATTTCTTGTCCTATATCGCTCTGTAAAGCGGTAAACATAAACAGGTTTTTTTTGTCGTGTTTAATAACATACTGTACACTGCTGTTACAGAGGTTGCAAACACCATCAAATAAGATTAGTTTTTTGTTTTTTGGCAACTCGAAATTCATATGGTAAAGATACCATTTAAGGAATTAATAGTCTTATTTTTTTACAGCCTCAACCAACTCTAGTTGGTCAATACTTACATTAGTTGTAAACATACCATAATTTACAACAGCTTTGTTTTTTTCAATTTTATCAATGGTGCCTATGGCTCTGCCGTCTTCCATTCTAACACGGTCTCCAATTCTAATTATAGCCTTAGGTTTAGGTTGTACAATGGCTTTTTTCTTGGCTTCTTTTTTCTTTTCTCTTATTACTTCAACTTTCTTTTCAACCTCTTGTTTTACTTGTTTTTCTTTAGCTTTAATGGCTTTTTTCGCTTTTGCGGAAACTTTTTTACGCTTAGAATTTTCAATTTGAACTAATTTAAATAATTCGCCCATTAACTCTCGTTTCTGCTTGTTTTCAAAGTATTTTTCGGCAATATCGTTTACTTTCTGACCTAGATAAATAAGACGTTGGTTGCTGTCATACAATTCTTGATAGCTTTCTAATTTCTTCTGAATTTTGGTATTTATTTCTTCAAGTTTATCGGCTTCTTCACCTTTTTTCTTTTCGTTTAGCTTTAAAGATTGTCCTGTTTTTTCAAGCTTAGAACGTTCTTTTTGAAGTTTAGCAATGGTGGCATCAAAACGTACTTTGCTGCGTTCTATTTTCTTTTTAGCACGGTTTATTAAGCTGTATGGAATGCCGTTTTTTTGAGCGACTTCAAAAGTAAAACTACTTCCGGCTTGACCGATAACAAGTTTGAATAATGGTTCTAGAGTACGTTCGTCAAACAACATATTAGCATTAAGCATATATGGTAATTCGTTTGCTAATATTTTTAAATTGGAGTAGTGTGTGGTAATAATACCAAAGGCTTCACGATGATAGAATTCTTCTAAAAACGTTTCAGCTAATGCGCCACCAAGTTCAGGATCACTTCCTGTTCCAAATTCATCAATTAAAAAAAGCGTGTTTTTGTTACACTTCTTTAAAAAGTAATTCATCTGTTTTAAACGGTAGCTATAAGTACTTAAATGGTTTTCAATAGATTGATTGTCTCCAATATCGCTTAAAATTCTGTCGAACAAACAAACATTACTGCGTTCGTGTACAGGTATAAGCATTCCGCTTTGTAACATAGTTTGTAATAAGCCAACAGTTTTTAGGGTAATACTTTTTCCGCCTGCATTTGGCCCAGAAATAACTATTATCCTACTGTCATCTTTTAGTTCTATAGTTTGCGGAAAGGTGGTTTCTTTCTTTTCTAAATTATTTAAATACAGTAGCGGATGATAGGCATCGCGTAAATACATGGTTCTGTTTTCTGAAATTTCAGGAAGAATAGCATTCATGGAGCGTGCATATTTCGCTTTCGCGGAAATAACATCTATATCTATTAAAAAGTCTTGATACTTTTCTAAAAGCGGTAAAAATGGACGAATAAAATTGGTAACTTCTTTTAAAATGCGGTTAATTTCTTCGCTTTCTTCAAATTCTAAATTATTAAGCTCTCTAGAGTGTTGAAGTGTAGCTTCTGGCTCGATATAAACAATACTGCCCGTTTTGCTACTTCCCATAATAGAACCTTTTACTTTGCGTCGATACATGGCTTTAACAGCGAGTACGCGTTTGTTTTCTACTACAGATTCGCGAATATCATCTAAATATTCAAGGCTGTGGTATTGGTTTAAAGCACTTGAAAAACTGGCGTTAATTTTGCCTTTTACTCGATTTATAGATTGGCGTAAATCGAAAAGTAGGTTTGAAGCATTATCTTTTATATCGCCAAAACGATCGACGATACTGTCAATTTTTTCAATAATAATTTTAGTTACTTCTATATGAAAAGCACGGTCGTTAAGTGCAGGATAATACTCTTTAAACTTTTTTAAATAGCTAACTACTTCATTGGTTGTTAAAGAAATTGCGACTATTTTTTTTAAGCTATGAACTTCTAGATAGGTGTTTTCAATGCGTAATAATTTTAATTCTTTAGCAATGGTGTCAAAACCATGATTAGGAATTCTATTATCATTATAAAAAGAAGATAGATATTCGTTGGTGAGTTTTAGAGCAAAAAGTAAGTCTTCTTTATTTTTATATGGAGAAATTTGTAAAGCCTTTTCGTTTCCAAGTGGTGTAATACAGTGGTCGCTCACTTGTTGTAAAACAGTATGGAATTCTAAATCTTGTAATGTTTTTTGATGAATGTGTATCATTCTTTTGTTTGAAATCTAAAAATAGGAAATGCAAAGTTACATATTCTCTTTGAGATGATTTTAAACTGTTTGAGTCTTCTTAAAAATTAGTTAATTAACAGTTTTAGAGGTTTGTTTAACAAAACGCTAACATTTACAATAAGTTTTTGTCTATACCTTGGTAATCAAATTATTAAACTAACAATCAAATGAAAAACAACTACATTAAATTATTTTTTGTGTGCTTCATGCTTTTTGTAAGTATAAGTGTGTCTGCTCAATTAAATACTCCTCGCGGAAGTCAATTTGCTACGGTTTCTCAACGCGTTGGTATTTCAGATATAACGGTAACGTATTCAAGACCAGGCGTAAAAGGTAGAGAAGTGTGGGGAAAACTTGTTCCTTATGGATTAAACAACTTAGGATTTGGAACTTCTACAGCTGCTCCTTGGCGTGCTGGAGCAAATGAAAACACAACGATTACTTTTTCTCATGATGCTAAAGTTGAAGGTAAAGAGATTAAAGCTGGAACTTATGGGTTTCATGTTGAGGTAAACGAGGATAATACAGCTACAATTATATTATCATATGATGCTGATGCTTGGGGAAGTTTTTTTTATGATGCATCTAGAGACGCTTTGCGTGCCAATGTTAAAACCAATATTGTTCCGCACAAAGAATTATTAACTTTTGAGGTTAATGATGTGAAACCAAATTATGCTATAATTTCTTTAATTTGGGAGAAGAAAGAAATTCCATTTAAAGTGGAGTTTGATGTTACTAATATTGTTTTAAATGATTTTAGAGAGGCTTTTAAAGGAGAAAAAGGGTTTACAAGACAGAATTGGGAGCAAGCTGCTCGATTTTCGTTAAATAATGGAGGTGATTTAAATGAGGCTTTATCTTGGATAGATAAAGCAATTCAAGGACAATTTTTTAGTCAGAAAACATTCAATAATTTATCTATTAAAGGTCAAATACTTAATAAATTAGGGAAAACTCAAGAATATGCACAGTTAATGGATGAGGCTTCTTCGATGGCTAATAAAAGACAGTTGAACACTTTAGGGTATCAAATGTTGAATTTTAAAGATTATGATCGTGCATTAAAATATTTTAAACTTAATATTAAGAATAATCCTAAAGATCCTAATGGTTATGATAGTTTAGGTGAAGCTTATAAAATAATGGGAGATAAAAAGAATGCAATTAAAAACTTAAAAAAATCATTATCCCTTAATCCACCTGCTAATGTGAAAGCTAATTCAGAAAAGCTTCTAAAAGAGTTAGAAGCTATGTAAAATATTATCAATCAAATAACAAACAGTTTTTAAAGCTCAGCTATTTAGTTGGGCTTTTTTTTGAGTTTAAGGGTAACAATTTAAATTTTGAATTGATATAAGTATGAATAACAAATATTAATTAATTTAAAATTATCAATTATGAAAACGATTTTAAGTATTGCATTATTAATGATTACAACAATCGCTTTTGCTCAGGAAACAGAAAATCAAAATTCTAAATCAATAGGTGATATAAAAAACAATAAATCAATAAACGCCGAGGCTAGCTATTTAAAGATTGGGGATATAAAAGGAGAATCAACACGTCAATCATCAAATAGTAATAGTGTAATAAGAACTGAACCCAAAAAAGTGAGATCTGGTTATATGAAAATTGGAGATATAAAAGGAGAGTCTACAGCTAGAAGACGACGTGTGGAGATTTTAAAGAGTAATAAGCAAGGAGATCCTAATAAAAAATAAGCATTGATTATATTGTCCAATCATTTAGAATATGGATGGGCTTTTTTAGCCATGTATAGTTTCAGATTTTCCGTAGTTTTTAATTACTTCAGCTTCAAAATCAATTAATTCTTGCCAGCGTCGGTCTACATCAACATCTTGACCATATTTTCTAGCAAACCCAATAAAAGTGGTGTAATGTCCTGCTTCGCTAATCATTAAGTCGTGATAGAATTTAGAAAGTTCAGGGTCGTTTATTTCTTTAGATAAAAGTTTAAAACGCTCACAGCTTCTAGCTTCAATCATTGCAGAGAATAATAGTCTGTCCACCATACATTGCACGCGGTTTCCGCCTTTATTCATAAACTTATAAAGTTCGTTCACATAACTGTCTTTTCGTTCTCTACCAAGTTTATAGCCACGTGCTTTAATAATGTCGTGTACCATTTGAAAATGCTCTAGTTCTTCTTTAGCAAGCGCTAGTAAATCGGTAACTAAATCGGTGTGTTCAGAATTTAAAGTGATAATGGTAATAGCGTTGGTTGCTGCTTTTTGCTCACACCAGGCATGATCGGTTAAAATTTCTTCAATATTCGACTCTACTATGTTTACCCAACGTGGGTCGGTTGCTAATTTTAATCCAAGCATGATTTTGTGAATAATTTATCGAGACAAATGTAATTATAATTTAAAAGCCAAAAGTAAGTTAGCTAATGTAGTTCCAGATATTCTTGTATTTTCCTAAAGAAATATAAGTTTTAAGAATGAGCTCGTTTTCTTTTGAAGTTAAACTGGGGTCAAGATTAAGAATTTTTTTAGCGTGATATCTAGCCCTCTGTAAAATATCGTTGTCTTTTACAATATCAGCTATTTTTAAGTTTAAAACGCCGCTTTGTTGTGTTCCCATAATGTCTCCAGGGCCTCGTAAGCGTAAGTCTACTTCGGCAATTTCAAAGCCGTCATTAGTTCTAACCATAGTCTCTAAGCGTGTTTTGCTGTCGCTACTAAGTTTGTGGCTTGTCATTAAAACACAATAACTTTGTTCGGCACCACGACCTACACGACCACGTAATTGGTGTAATTGCGATAATCCAAACCGTTCTGCGCTTTCAATTATCATAACCGAAGCATTAGGAACGTTTACACCAACTTCAATAACTGTAGTCGCTACCATTATTTGTGTTTCGCCTTTAATGAAGCGTTGCATTTCAAATTCTTTATCCGCAGGTTTCATTTTTCCATGAACAATAGAGATTTGATATTCGGGCATAGGGAAATCTCTAGAAATGCTTTCATAGCCATCCATTAAATCTTTATAATCCATAGCAGAGCTTTCTTGAATTAACGGATATACGATATAAATTTGTCTGCCTTTTGAAATTTCATCACGAATAAATTTAAAAACATTTAGGCGATTATTATCGTATCTGTGAACCGTTTTTATAGACTTTCTTCCGGGAGGTAATTCATCAATTATTGAGATGTCTAAATCGCCATAAACAGACATGGCTAAGGTTCTCGGAATAGGTGTTGCTGTCATGACTAAAACGTGTGGAGGCGACGTGTTTTTCTTCCATAATTTGCTTCTTTGTGCAACTCCAAATCGATGCTGTTCGTCAATAATTGCAAGCCCTAAATTTTTAAATTTCACCTTGTTTTCAAGTAGGGCATGCGTACCAATTAGTATTTGTAATTCGCCATTTTCTAAAGCTTCATGGATTTTTTTTCTTTTTGAAGTTTTTGTTGAACCTGTGAGTATTTCTATACTGATATTTAGGTTTTTACATAGTTCAAGTAATCCGTTATAGTGCTGGACTGACAAAATTTCAGTCGGAGCCATTAAGCAAGCTTGAAAATCATTGTCAAGTGCCATGAGCATTGACATGAACGCCACTATGGTCTTCCCAGAACCAACATCGCCCTGTAAAAGTCGATTCATTTGCGCATTACTTCCTAAATCGGCACGAATTTCTTTTAAAACACGTTTCTGTGCATTGGTTAATTCAAAGGGTAAATAGGTTGAAAAAAACGTGTTAAAATAGGTGCCAACTTTTTCAAAAGGGAAGCCTTTAATTTTTGATTTATGGATAAGATTTTTTAGAATTAATTGCAATTGAATATAAAATAATTCTTCAAATTTTAATCTGAATTGAGCTCGAGAAAGTAGCTCAGAATTCTTCGGAAAATGAATATTTAAAAGCGCTTCTTTTTTACTGATTAATTTTAATTCTGAAAGTAAATTATTAGATAATGTTTCAACAAATTTACCTTTACTCTCAATGAACAATTGTTGCATAATTTTGCTCATTACCCGATTACTGATTCCTTTATTTGATAATTTTTCAGTAGAAGGATAAATAGGTTGCATGCCAACTCTTAGATTCTTTTCATGTTCTACTAAAAGTTCTAAATCTGGATGTGGCATATTAAATTTTCCGCTAAACCAATTGGTTTTTCCAAAGGCAACATAAGCGGTGTTTAGTTTTAGATTTTCTCGAATCCATTTTTGCCCACGGAACCAAACCAATTCCATAGTTCCTGTATCATCTTGAAAGGTTGCTACTAAACGTTTGCCTCGTTTTTGAGCGACTTCTTTAAAGGCTGTTATTTTACCTATAACTTGCACATCTGCATTGTTGCGCTGTAGTTGGTTTATTTTGTAATAACGTGTACGGTCTATGTATCTGTTTGGAAATAAGTTTAGTAAGTCTTGATACGTATAAATGCCTAACTCCTTACGAAGTAAATCGGCTCTATTAGGGCCAACACCTTTTAAATAATCTATGGGGGTTTGAAGGTTAATAGACATAAAGGCGAATTTAAGCAATTCAATTAAAATTTTAATAGCTCATTTAGGGTTTAATTCCTCGAAGTTTGTATGTGTAATTACTTTGAGGTTGTTAATTGATAAAAATGCTTCATTGCTTTTTTTGTTGAATTCATAAAAACAGCTTTAGTTTTAAATATTTTTATTGAGAATAAAGATTTCTTTTGAAAAATATTGAAAACAATCACTTTTTAGTGAATAATTCTATTTCAATGGTTAAATTTGATTTTTTTAAATCAAATTTAAATCATATTGATTAATGAGAAAACTCAACGAATTTATTTGGGAAACACATGGTATTCATGCAGGTACAGAACAAGACCATGTAAAACATGGTATTGATAAGTTAGAGGATATTGTTGACAAAGCTATTGAAGCTGGCAACCCAAGTATTACGTTTATAATTCACTCACCTAGATTAACAAGTTTTCGTTATATAGCAGAAAGAGATACGAATGTTAAGTTTATTCGAGGTAATAAATCATATTTAAATTATCCGAAGCGTATTGCTAATCTTCGTGAAAAATACGACGGACAGATTAATATAAAATATGGCGTTGAGTTAGAATGGATGGGACCTGGTTTAGGCTTGCAGTGGAGTCGATCTAAAATATTTCAAGCAGAAGATGCCGATTATGTGATTGGTTCGGTACATTTTGCACCAGAAGGTTTACCATATGATGGCTCTAAAGAAGAAGCGCAAGAATTATTAAAAATTCGCGGAAGTCTGGAAGCATATTGGGATGGGTATTTTAATGAAATGATTCAAATGATTGAATGTTTTGGTGATATGATTCAAATTATTGGTCATATAGATTTGCCAAAACTGAATGTTGATATGCCTGAAGCCTTGGTTAATTTTGAAACTAGTTCACATCCGTTAGCAAATAAGTTTAGAACGCTTTTAGAGCTTATTGCCGATAGAAATTTGTCTTTAGATGTTAATATGGCTGGTAAGTTTAAAGGCGTTGGCGTATATCCAACACAAAGTATTTTAAGAAGAGCCAATGAGCTTCAAATCCCTGTGTGCGTTGGAACCGATACGCATCATGTGCGTTATTACGGATTAAATTATAAAGAGAGTTTAGAGTATATTCAGGAGGCAGGATATGAAAGCTATGTAAGTTATTCAAAACTAATTCCAGAAAACCGTACCATTTTTGACGATCATGAATTGAAAGTAAAGTATACGGTATTAAATAAGGGTATTGAGCTTTTGAATCAGCGTTTAGATAGTAATCAAAGAAGAATTATCCCCGATTTTTCTTTTGGAGGTGATTTTTTAGAGTTTATAGATATTTATAAAAACTCAACAGGAATGGGAGATTATAATGCTATTAGAATTAGAAAATGGGGAAAATCAATTACCGTTACTAACGAAATACCTAAGTTAACTACTAAAATAGTGAATGGGTTGTTTTCTGAACATATAGATGAGCCTGGTGTTATTTCTTCACTTTTTAATACGTTGGCTTCCGAAGGTATTAATGTTGAAACAGCACGTTTAAAATCAAATAATGATGGTACAGCGATGGCTTTTTTGTCAATTGATGGAGGTAATGAAAATATCAAAAGTGCTATTGAATTTATAAACGGAACAGATGCTGGTCTTTTTAATAAGTTAACCTATAAAGAAAATGCTAAATTGCCTAATTATTATGGCGAAGGTGTTTATTTATTGGAAATGGATGGTGTTAAATTAAACTTAGCATTAAGCGAAAAAGTTATTTTGACTAAGCATCATAATGCGCCTGGTGTGTTGTTAATATTATTGTCGGCATTAGCTTCAAAGCACATTAATATTATAGATTTAAGATTAGGGAAACTAAACGATACAGGATATTCTGCAATAGCAATTGATGGCGATAGTAATGTAATTAAAAATTTATTATCAAAATTAGGAGATCAATATTATGAAGCGAACTTAATAGAGTTTCATAGTTTCTAGTTTTAAATGTTTTGGTTTAAAGTTTGCTATATTAATGGCATGAAACTTCCATAACAAGTGTTTGATATCTAAGGTGAAGACTATTATGGAAGCTATATGTGTCTCATAAAAACAAATAGTATACCACATGAAATTTAAGCAAACACTTTTCTTTTTACTTATAACATGTTTTGGGTTTTCTCAGCAAACGGAGTACGTTGATTTTAAAACGGCTAAAGCTGAAATAGTTTTTGGCGATTTAACCAAAAAAGAAGTATCTGGAATAATTTCTTATGAATTTGAAATTTTAAAAGATGTTGATTCTGTTTTTATTGATGCCAATAATTATGATAAAATTAGGTATAGGCTAGACGAGCAGTTTGAAGATAGCTTATATAATGGAAAACAACTTGTTATAAAACATTTTTTTAAAGCAGGTAGTAAGCATAAATTAGAGATTGTTTGGGAAACGACTCCTAAAAAAGCAATGTACTTTGTCGATTGGGATTATGAAGATGGAAACAAGCAAATCTGGACGCAAGGACAAGGTAAATACACTAGTAATTGGTTGCCATCTATTGATGATATGAATGAAAAAATCGAATTTGATTTGAATATTACATTCGACAAAAATTATGAAGTCATTGCAAACGGAAAATTAGCGAATAAACAAATAAACGAATCAACCACTACTTGGCATTACGATATGCAAGAGCCTATGTCGAGTTATTTAGTGGCTTTAGTAATTGGAAAATACGCTAAAAAAGTGGAGTATTCTAAAAGTGGTATTCCTTTAGAAATGTATTATTATCCAGAAGATTCTTTAAAAGTTGAACCTACATACCGTTATACAAAGCAAATGTTCGATTTTCTTGAAGAAGAAATAGGCATTCCATATCCGTGGCAAAATTATAAGCAGATTCCTGTCAAAGATTTTTTGTATGCAGGTATGGAAAACACCAGTCTTACTGTTTTTTCGGATGCTTTTGTTGTTGATTCTATTGCTTTTGTAGATAAAAATTATGTAAATGTAAATGCACATGAATTAGCGCATCAATGGTTTGGAGATTTAGTAACTGAAACTTCAGGAACACATCATTGGTTACAAGAAGGTTTTGCGACTTATTATGCGTTGTTAGCAGAACGAGGCGTGTTTGGAGATGATTATTACTATTGGCAACTCTATGAATACGCTCAAGAACTTTTAGAGCAACAAAAATCAGGAGCAAGTACATCGCTTTTAAATCCGAAATCGAGTAGCACCACATTTTATAAAAAAGGAGCTTTGGTATTGCATTTGTTAAGAGAACGAGTAGGAGATGAGGTCTTTAAAAAAGCAGTTAAGAATTATTTAAAAAAGTATCAATTTAAAAATGTAGAAACAGAAGATTTTATAAGTGAAGTTGAAAAGGCGAGTGGGGTAGATTTAGCTGATTTTGTTGAGACTTGGTTGCATGAGAAAACATTTAATTATGAATATGCAATTGCAAATTTGAAAAAAAACAGTCTTATAAATGAGTATTTAAAGATAGATTATGAAGGAAAAGAACTTAAAAGTGACTTTTCTTTAGATTCAAATATATCGGATAAATCTAAATCAAAAATTATAGAATTAGTTCCAGAAAAAATATCAAAATCAACATTTAATAATAGTCTTAAAGTTCGTCAAACCATTGCAAAATCTTTGAAAAAGATTCCCTTAGAGCTAAAAGAAGATTATGAATTGCTTTTAAATGATAAATCATATATTACTATTGAAATGGCTCTATTTAATTTATGGAATAATTTCTTAGTAGATAGAAGTAAATATTTAAATAAAACTAAAGGTATTATTGGTTTTAATGATAAAAACATAAGAACTCTTTGGCTTACGCTTGCTTTAATTACTGATGATTTTGAACCTGAAAATAAAAAGCTTTATTTTGAAGAATTAAACGATTATACAAGCCCTAAATACGATTATTCAGTAAGGATGAATGCGTTTCAGTATTTATTATGGATAAATGCTTGTGCAGACGAATGTAAAGAAAATTTAAAGCAAGCCACAACACATCATAATTGGCAATTTTCAAAATATGCAAAAGAGATGTTGAAGAACTAATAACTTATTTTCTGCGTTCTAAGTTTGCTGGATTTCTACAAATTAAACAGCCTGTTAAATAGGTGATGGAGAGTTCGTAAACCCCATCAGTTCTACCAATATTTGTAGTGTTAATATCATAAGAAAAGCCAAAGCGTAGTTGTTCCATTTCTAATCCTATAAAAGTATTAATGGATGTTAGTAAGTGACTATTATTGCTGTTTTTTGCAGGGTTAGTGACAGCCATAGCACCTAGCATAAGTTTTTCTAGTTTAACTGTCGTGCCAATATCTAATCTGTTATATGCTCCTTGTTGCATATAGTTAGCAGAGATAAGCATGTCGTTTCTATCAAAATAAGGAAACTTATAGTTGGCATGCAGTGAATAAAAAATATTTAATGGTACATTGCTATTTTCTACAAATGAAATATTAGGTTTGTTTAAGTGCTTAATTGTTGCGCCTAACCATAAATCTGTGTCATTTCGAGTATTCTTTTTATCAAAAACAAAACCTGCAGTAAAATCTATAAATGAAATGTTTCTATTAGCATTTATTGCATATGGGTCGGATGTGTTCGCGCTTATGGTTTCGTTATTAATGTTTATTTGGTCGGATAGCACTAAACCTTGAAAATTAAATGATTTTGTTCCAAAACCAACCTCAATAGCTGGTCTAAAAAACCAGTCGTTGTTTAGTTTAACATGGTAAGCAAAGTTAAGATTACCTTGTAAGTGGTTGTAATTGGTTTTGTTTTCATGCTGATTTAAAATACTAAAACCAATGCCACCAACATTTTCAATGAAAGAGTTGAAAAAAGCATATTCGGTATTTATTCTTAAGCCAAGATTAGGCCATTGCGTTCTGTGAATTATTCCTAAATAAGAAGCTTCTTCAAAGCCAGAAAAACCAGGGTTTATGGTTTCAGGAACTAAAAAGTATTGAGAGAAAACAGGGTCTTGTGCATTTGCTTTATAGCTAAAGTAACTAATAGTAATAAGGAATAATATTTTTATTTTCATCTATCTAAGTTCAATTCTTTATTTAAATAAGGTTAGCACACCTTCTTTTGTGATAGTATCTCCGTAAAATGTTTTAGCTGAAAATTTATAATAATAATTACCGTTTTCAGCATTATCATCTTTTATTTTACCATTCCAGCCTTCAAGTTTATCTGCAAATTCAGAAAAAATAATATTTCCCCAAGTGTCATAAATATCAAGTTTCATGGCGCTTAAACCAATAAATTCAGGTGCAAAAGTATTGTTATATCCATCATTATTAGGAGTGAAGGCATTAGGCATTATTAAACTATACCCTTTTTCTATAACAAGTGTAATGCTTTTGCTGTATATACAGCCAAACGGATAGGTAACAGTTTGGGTAATGGTATATGTGCCTGGGTTTATATAGCTATGATTAGGGTTTTCTTCACTAGAGAAATTGCCATCCCCAAAATCCCAAGATATATTCTCAATACTACCCAAGGCTTCATTGGTAAATAGAATGGGATCTTTTATAGAGTAAACGTCATAGGTGCTCTTTCCAAATGAACTTGTTGAGAAACGAGCATCATCCAGTACAGGTTTTTCTACTTGAATAGAGAAGTTTTTAATGCATCCTAAACCATCTGTAACTGTTAAAATAACTAGACCATTTTCGTTGGTATTCATTATCTCATTATTTATACCACTAATTGTTGCAAATGGAGAATCTTCATTAGACCAACTAAGGTTATAAGGTGGCACTCCACCTTCTACTTTAGCGGTAAAGGTTTGATCAATCTCTCTAGTTGTACAATTAAAATTAGTAATAACCTCAAAAGGCGCTAAGAGTGGGTTGAATCTTTTTATTTCAAAGCTATCTGATATTTCGCATTGATTTGCATCAGTGATAGTTACTTTGTAAATATCTGGGGGAATATTTATAAGATCTTCTGTTGTTTCGCCATTACTCCATACGATTGATAATGGTAATGTGCCTCCTGTTATCTCCAAATCAATCAATCCGCTATTCACATCATCACAATCTAGCGCATCTGTTAGAATGCTTATTAAAGTTAATTCTTGAGGTTCTCTAATTATAAATTTATCTTGTATGGTACACCCATTGCCATCAGTAATATCTACTTCATATTTACCAGGACCAATGTTGTTTCTTTCATTCCCTGCAGTAGAACCATCACTCCAAATTATAGTTACGGGGTTTTCTCCTCCAACTAAGTTTAATTTTATACTTCCATCATTTTCTCCATAGCAAGAAACGTCTTTAATATATGGATCTATTTCAAATACAGGTGCGTTATTTACGGGAATTGTGAATAATCGAGAACAACCTATAGCATCTGTTACTGTTATTATATAAGTACCTGCAGATAAATTATCTTGAGACATCCCAGTACCTAAATTACTCCAAACTAAAGGCTCGTATGGCGGAATACCTCCTAAAATATTATTCACAGTAATAGCTCCGCTATCATCATTGTAACATGTTAATGGTTTGACTGTATAATCTAATTTAATTTGAGGATTTTGAGGTACAAAAACCTGCAAGTTATCTGTACAGCCAGAACGATCTGTAACTGTTAAATTGTATGTTCCTGACTCTATATTGTTTAAGTTTTGACTATTGCTTCTAAAGCCATTCGGCCCGGTCCATGACCATATGTAGTTAGTGCCTCCAAATGGTCTGCCTCCTTTAGCACTTACTTCAATAACGCCAGAAAAAGAGCCATAGCATAAAATTGTATCAACAGGGTCTGATTCTAAAGTGATTTCTAGTAATTCTGGTTCATCTATTGTGAATGAATCTGTAAGCGTATCACAATTATTATTATCAGTAACTGTTACTACGTATTTTCCTCGTTCAAGATTATTAGGGTTTTCTCCTGTAAAAGTAAAGGGGTTTCCGTCTTTTGTCCAAACATAGGTGTATGGAAGGTTGCCTCCAGTTACAGATAAGTTAATTTGTCCATCATTTTTCCCCAAACAGGTAATATCACTTGAGGTATTATTATTAAATCTAAATTTTCCTGGTTCACCTACATAATATGTTTTATTAAAAGGACAAAACCCACCATCATCACTTATAATATTTAGGGAGTATGATCCAACTTCTAATTTAGAAATGTCTTGATTTGAACTTGTAAAACCGTTAGGTCCAGTCCATGATATGGTGTATGGATTTCCAGTTGTAAAAGGAATACCGCCTGTAATAGTAATATCTATAGCGCCATCATCAGATTCAAAACAAGTGCTTTGGCTTACCTCTTGAGAGACATTTATAGTAGGGTAGACGGTAATAGTAACCGTAAAATCTGGACCAGGACATGTTCCTGCTATTGGTGAAACTGTATAGGTTGCTGTTGCTGAGGTATTTGTTGTATTGGTTAATGTTTGACTAATACTGGTTCTTGGAGAAGATTGACTAGAAGCTCCACTAATAGCTCCAGCAGGAGAAATTACAGGTGCTCCCCAAGTGTATGTTGTTCCAGATGGGATATTATCTGTGCTAGTATTAGTAGGGTTTATAGTAAAAGTATCGCCACTACAAATTTCTTGAGTTTTTGAAGATATAATGGGAGAGAGTACTAAGTCTACGGAAAAATCAGCTTCTTTAGATGTTGTGCCACAACTGTTAGTTACGCTAAATGTAACCGTATAATTTCCACTTACCAAATAGTCTATTTTACCTGGGGTCAAAGATGTTGATGTAGAAGGTGTTCCTCCTGGGAAACTCCATAAATATGTGATTTCAGAACTTGGAGAACATGTTTCTTCCACAGAACCTTTAGGGAATATAGATGCAGATTGACAAAAATCTGAAATAGGATCTAAAGTTATTACTGGAGGTTTTTTTACATCAATACGTTTTGTGATAGATCTATTAATTCCACAAGAGTTTCGTGTTGTTAATCTTAAGTTATAAATACCAGGAGTGTTAAATGAAATATATGGTTCTTTAGAATTCCTGTTAGTACCATTAGCAAAATTCCAACTTTGAGGTTCCTCACCACAATACGCTTCTTGGTAAGATGTTACATCCCAAGTATAAGTTTCTGTTCCACAGCCTAAGCTTGTATCAGTAGTATTTGTTATTTGTAAAGGTGTTGAAACACATGCATTTTTAAATGTAAAGTTTGGTTCTAATATAGGCTCTACACATATAGTTTTTGTAACGGTACTACCTTTGCCACAAGGGGTTTCTGATTTTAAAGTAATAGTGTAAGTCCCTGGTGTTGTGTAAACATGACCTGGGTTTACGTCTCTAGAAATAGCACTTCCGTCTCCAAAATCCCATGTATATACATCAACTGTATTACAGTCATTTGTATATCCTGCAATGGTAGTATTATTAAAATAAGTTGTAGTGTTTGCACATACAATATCGCTTACATTGAAGTTGGTTATAGGAGCTTCTAAAATTATTATAGGTCCTGCGGAAAGGTATGTGCTTCCGCAAGATGTCGTTATTGTTAATGTAACAGTGCTTTTACTAGGGCAGTTAAATTTTGTAAACGTATGTGGTATTGGAAAATCTTGTGATGCAGGCGGGTTTACTGTATTGTAATATGTAGAACTTTCTAATTGTGTTTGCGTATAATTGACAATGGTACCATCTCCGTAATTTACTTGATAATTAGTATCTGAAGGGTTTGAAGCCCAATCTCCTATAGCAAAATCTATTTCAGGAACTGGTGTGCATAAATTAGTGGTGTTTCCAGGGGCAATTAATGATCCAATAGGATTGTTAGAGTTTTTTACCACATAAGTAATTGAATTATTGCAACCACTATTGCTAATTCCAGTTATAACCATATTAAATGATCCTAATTGCATATATGTATGAGGTGTAGGAAATGTTACATTGGTTTCGGAATTACCATCACCCCAATCAATATTGTATGATGTAATGCAAGATGAAAAATTAGAATTATTACTCACATTAATTGTATATTCAAGGTCAGTATTGTTATCACCACATTTTTCAAAGGGAGTTATAGAACCTGTAGGTGCATTTGAGTTTGTAAATTCTAAATCTGGTTTTTGTTGAATAGAAATGATTTTAGTTATGGAGGTTGTATCTCCATCATTATCAGTAACTGTTAATTTTATATTGTTGTTTTGAAATCCACAGCCTAGTGCCGTAAATGTATGTATAGGATTACTATCACTTGATGTTGTTCCATCTCCAAAATCCCAAACGTAGGTAAAAGGAGCAACTCCTGTAATAGTTGGTGTAAATGTAATTGGTGTACCAGAGCAAGCACCATCATTATTAAAACTAAAATCGATTGTAGGAGATTTAGTAAGTGGAGTAGTTAAATTGAGAGTATTATAATTATTGTTTTTATCTAATTTATTTAAGCCAAAAAAAGTAATGATTATTAAAAAAAATAAAAGAGTTAGAAAGGAAGTCTTATTCATGTAAAGTGTTTAGTAAACATTGGTTCATGCTAAAATAATATTTTATTAATACTGTGTAAGGTATTTGAGGATAAAAAGATGTAAAACCTGATATTTAACATTTATTTTTCTCATTAATAGTCATGTTTTTGCTTTTATTTAATAGATGCAAATGTCACCTTTTATAGGTGACAGACTCGGGAACGAAATAGGGATTCATAGTGTGTCTCTATACTTGCGTTTATGTTAACTGTGTTGTTAGAATCAGTAAACGTTATTTGCAGAGCAGGACTTTCGTCTTTACAATCTTGTGTAGTGCCAGAAATTGTTGCGGCAGTTAGAGGAGAGGCTTCAATATTTAATATTGAGTAGGTTCGTTTTTTAGTACTCTTTATTAATGTCAGTTTTATTAAAGATAAAAATTGAAACACTAATTATAAAAAATAACAATATGGTAAGAAAATAATTCTTCCTCATATAAGGTAATTAGGTCAGTATCTTTCACTAGAATATATATTTTTAAAGTAATAGTATTTTAAAGCTATTTAAATTCCTTATTATCTATAAAATATTTAATAATTAGGTATTAAAACCCAACAAGGAGGATTAATCTTTCATGTTCTATAGATAGTTGATTATATTTACAAATAAAAACTTTTTTGTTTTGAAAGCATTAGTAATTTCAGGAGGTGGTAGCAAAGGCGCTTTTGCAGGTGGAGTTGCTCAATACCTTATTGAAGATTTAAAACGACAATATCAATTGTTTATAGGTACTTCTACTGGTAGCTTATTAGTGTCTCATTTAGCCTTAAATAAAATTGAAAAAATAAAATCGGTGTATACCAGCGTTACAAATGATAATATTTTTGATGTTTGTCCTTTTGTAATTAAAAAAAGGCATGGTACTCAAAATATAGGAATAAGACATTTAGCAGTTGTTTTAAATTTTATTAGAGGCAGTAAAACCTTTGGAGAAAGTTATAATTTGAGAAGTTTGATTAAAAAAACATTGTTAGAAGATGAGTTTTTAGAACTGAAAAATTCCAATTTAGACATTATTGTTACTGTATCTAATTTGTCGCTTAATCAGGTTGAATATAAATCTATAAAAGAGTTTGATTACGAAGCATTTATAGATTGGATTTGGGTGTCTTGTAATTACACACCGTTTATGTCTTTGATTAAAAAAAACGGCTGTGAATATGCCGATGGAGGTATGGGGAATATGGTGCCTATAGAGGAAGCGATTAAACGAGGTGCTACAGAGGTTGATGTTATTGTTTTACAAACTGAAGTTAATCAGTTAAATAGAATGTCTTCAAGAAATCCTTTTTCATTAATTACCAATATTTTTGGATTTATGTTAGATAGGATTGAAAATCAAAATATTAAGATTGGTAAATTTGTTGCATCGCACCATGATGCGATTATTAATTTTTATTATGCTCCTACTATTTTAACAACTAATTCATTGATATTCGATAAAGAAAAAATGACAAAATGGTGGCAAGATGGTTTTAATTTTGCTAAATTTAAGAATCAAGAAATTAGCCAATTAGAAGATTAGTATATGAAAGCATTAGTGATTTCAGGCGGAGGAAGTAAAGGAGCGTATGCAGGTGGTGTTGCTCAATATTTAATTCAGGAAGAAAGACGTGATTACGATATGTTTTTAGGAACTTCTACAGGAGGGTTGCTAGTACCACATTTAGCGGCAGGAAAAATTGATAAAATACGGCAGGTATATACAAATGTTAATCAACATAATATATTTAGTGTCAATCCTTTTGTGATTCGAAAAAAAGGAAACCGGGAGTATGTGTCAATAGATTTTTTAAATTCTCTTTGGCAGTTTATTAAAATGAAACGCACTTTTGGAGAAAGTAAAGCGCTAAGACATTATATAAAAAAACATTTTACCATTGAAGAGTATAATTTAATAAAAACTACAAAGCATGATGTTGTGGTTACTGTTTCTAATTTATCAAAAAATAGAGTAGAGTATAAGTCTATTAAAGATTTTAGTTATGATGAGTTTTGCGATTGGATTTGGATTTCATGTAATTATATACCATTTATGTCTTTAGTCAAGAAAAATGAATTTGAATATGCCGATGGCGGATTAGGGTGTGTGGTGCCAATTCGAGAGGCTATTTTAAGAGGAGCAACAGAGATTGATGCGATAGTTTTAGAATCTGAAACAATGGAGTATAATAAAGTTTTAGGGAAGAACCCATTTTCATTAATGATTAATTTGTTTGGCCATTTATCAGATCAGGTTGAGCGTAATGATATAACTATAGGCAAGTTGGCTGCAAAGAATAGAGGTGTACAACTAAACCTGTATTATACGCCATCAAAATTAACTGAGAATTCTTTAATATTTAATAAAAAATTAATGACGTCTTGGTGGGATCAAGGCTATAATTATGCTAAAGAAAAATATAAAGAAGCACATTCTAATGAATTAAGAATAGAAGAATTACCATAAATCTGAAACTTCTTCTTTAATAAAAGATAATGCGGCATCACTTGGTGATAGTCGTTCCATCATTTCGGTTAAAACAACTTCTCTAAGCTTATTGGCTGTATCTGTTTTTTCAGACATGCTAGCTTTTCTAATTAGTTGAATTGTTGCGTTTTTTGCAGTAGTAATAATGTTCCAGCACTTTTCACTAACATAGATTTGTTGCGATAAGTTATGTTCGAATTCTTGCTCAATACTTTGTGTAAGGAGGTTAACGTAATCTTCTTTATTTGAAGATGTTGGATGTATTCTAATCAGAAGTTTTGAAGGTGCTAGTCGTTCTAAAAACAAAGCCATTCGCTCGTAGGCTTGAAGGCGTAATGGCATAGCATTTACTTGCAAGTCTTTTTTTAGCATAAATCGTCTTCTGCCATCTTCGTTTTTAGTGTGTTCTTTAAAAAAATAAAAAGCAATAACTCCTGTAATTAACGAAGGAATGGCAAAAAGAAAGAGGTCTATAATTCTGTTAGGCTCCATAATAGGTATATTTGGTTAAGTATGTGTCTTTAAAAAAAGCTGTTTCTGTTAATTTTTTCCTCCCAAATATAAACAATCTTTTAGGTCTTGCATAGATTTAAAAGGAACAACTGTTTTCTCATACATGTAAGTTCTGTTTAATTCTTTTGAGAGGGTATGGTCGGCTACATTAATTTCAATATCACTCATTTTAAACTGACAAGGATGTTCGTAACCAGCAGCATGTGTAATTTCTATAAACTCTTTTCTAAAGGTTTTAAAATATTGCGCTAATCGTTCCGATTTTAAAGTTGGGTCAATACCGTTTTGTAACCATTTGTTTTGCGTTGCAACACCACTAGGACACCTATTTGTGTGGCATACTTGCGCTTGAATACAACCAATACTCATCATGGCTTCACGGGCTACATTAATACAATCTGCTCCCATAGCAAATGCCATTGCAGCTTTAGCAGGAAAACCAAGTTTACCACTTCCAATAAATACAATGCGTTCAGATAATCCTTTGTTTTTAAATAGCTTATACAAATCGCTAAACCCATAAACCCATGGTAAACTTACATGGTCAGCAAAACTTGGAGGAGCAGCACCTGTTCCGCCTTCACCACCATCAACTGTTATAAAATCGGGGCCTTTATTGGTTTTAAGCATCACATCGGCTAGTTCTTCCCATTGTTCAAGCTTACCGATAGCCGCTTTAATACCAACAGGTAAGCCAGTAGCTGCGGCAATTTTTTCAATAAAATCAACCATTTCAGGTACATTGGAAAATGCTTTATGGTTAGGAGGAGATAATACATCTTTGCCAACTTCAACGCCTCTAATTTCAGCAATTTCTTTTGTTATTTTGGCACCAGGCAATACACCACCTTTTCCTGGTTTTGCTCCTTGCGATAGCTTAACTTCTATAGCACGAATAAAAGGGTTTTCTTCAACCAATTTTATTAATTTTTCCATAGAAAAACCACCATCTTTAGAGCGAACTCCAAAATATCCTGTTCCAATGTGAAAAATAACATCGCCACCATGACTATGATATGGCGATAATCCGCCTTCACCAGTGTTGTGATAAGCACTAGCTATTTTAACACCTTTGTTTAAGGATTCTATGGCTTTTGCAGAAAGCGACCCAAAGCTCATGGCAGATACGTTTACTACAGAACCTGGTCTAAAAGGTTTTTTTCTTTTATTGTATGCACCCATAACTTTGGCGCATGGTAAAAACGTTTTATCAATTTTATTAGGGTGATTTTCAGGAAGTTTATAAGGCATCATTGCATTATTAATAAATATGTGTTGATGCTCATAAATATCTCTGTCGGTTCCAAAGCCTTCATAATTATTTTCGTGTTTAGCCGAAGCATAAATCCAACCACGTTCAATACGATTAAAAGGCAATTCTTCTCTGTTATTTGCCACAAAATATTGTCGCATCTCTGGTCCGATACTTTCTAGCCAGTAGCGTAAATGCCCAACAATAGGGAAATTATGACTTACGGTATGCTTTTTTTGAAGAAAAATATCTCGAAAAGCTACAATAGCTAGCACTATTAAAACCCAACCCCACCAAGCAATATCTGATAAAAAACCGAACATAGAATTTTTTAATTTTTAAAAATGAATGCTAAAGATATTTAAATTTTAATAAAGCCAAAGCTTTAATTAATTGTTTATAATTATTGATAATTACATGTCGTTAACCGCTACACAATGGTTATTTTTAACCTTTAAAAATTGAAATTAATTTGGAGAAGTATTTAAGTCAGTTAAACGAAGCACAATTAGAGCCTACAATACAGAAAGAAGGTCCTATGATTATTATAGCAGGAGCTGGATCTGGAAAAACACGTGTGCTAACATATAGAATTGCTTATTTAATGAGTCAAGGTGTTGATGCATTTAATATATTATCATTAACATTTACTAACAAAGCAGCTCGCGAAATGAAAGAGCGTATTGCTAAAATAGTTGGTACAAGCGAAGCAAAAAACTTATGGATGGGTACATTTCACTCGGTTTTTGCTAAAATATTGCGTTTTGAAGGACATCATTTAGGGTTTCCTAGTAACTTCACTATTTATGATACTCAAGATTCTCAAAAGCTTTTGGGGTCTATCATAAAAGAAATGAACTTAGATAAAGATATTTATAAAACTAAACAGGTATATAGCAGAATTTCATCATATAAAAACAGTTTAATAACTGTAAAAGCTTATATGAATAATCCCGAATTAAAAGAGGCCGATGCCATGGCACGCCGACCAAGAATGGGAGATATTTATGCGGAGTATGTAGACAGATGTTTTAAAGCAGGTGCTATGGATTTTGATGATTTATTATTAAGAACCAATGAGTTACTTACCCGTTTTCCTAATGTTTTAGCACAATATCAAGATCGATTTAGATATATTTTAGTAGATGAGTATCAAGATACAAACCACAGTCAGTATTTAATTGTTCGTGCTTTAGCCGATAGATTTCAAAATATTTGTGTAGTAGGTGATGATGCCCAGAGTATTTATGCATTCCGTGGGGCAAACATTAATAATATTTTAAATTTTCAGAAAGATTATGATGATGTTAAGCTTTTTAGATTGGAACAAAACTACCGATCTACTAAAAATATTGTTGGTGCAGCAAACTCAGTTATTGAGCATAATAAAACGAAGTTAGATAAAGTTGTTTGGACAGCCAATGAAGAAGGACCTAAAGTAAAAATACACCGTTCGTTAACCGATGGAGATGAGGGTAGATATGTAGCAAGTACCATTTGGGATGCTAAAATGCAAGAGCAATTACATAATAGTGAATTTGCTATTTTATATCGTACCAATGCACAATCGCGTTCTATTGAAGATGCGCTGAGAAAACGTGATATTCCTTATAGGATTTATGGCGGATTAAGTTTTTATCAGCGAAAAGAGATTAAAGATGTAATTGCTTATTTGCGATTAATATTAAATCCAGCTGATGAAGAAGCTTTAAAACGTGTTATAAACTATCCTGCAAGAGGTATTGGGCAAACGACCATCGATAGGTTAGTGGTAGCTGCAAATGGTTATAAACGAACCATTTTTGAAGTGCTTCAAAATATTGATAAAGTAGATATTAATATAAATAGTGGCGCAAAAAACAAGTTGAAAGACTTTGTGACTTTAATAGAAAGTTTTCAGGTAATGAATCAAACAGCAACAGCGTTTGAATTAGCCGAACATGTGGTGAAAGCAACTGGTTTAATACGTGAAATTAATAAAGATGGCACTCCTGAAGGTGTCACACGTTTAGAAAACGTAGAAGAAATGCTTAATGGTATTAAAGATTTTGTTGAAGGTCAACAAGAAATAGCCGATACCACAGGCAATTTAGCGGAGTTTTTAGAAGATGTGGCTTTAGCAACCGATTTAGATAACGAAAAGGGAGATGAAGATGCCGTGGCGTTAATGACCATTCACTTAGCAAAAGGTTTAGAGTTTAATCAGGTGTTTATTGTTGGTTTAGAGGAAGATTTATTTCCGAGTGCCATGAGTATGAACACGCGTACCGAGCTTGAGGAAGAACGCCGTTTGTTTTATGTGGCTTTAACCAGAGCTGAAAAGCAAGCTTATTTAACGTATGCGTTATCGCGTTACCGTTGGGGAAAATTAGTCGATTCTGAGCCAAGTCGTTTTATTGAAGAAATAGACGAACAGTTTGTTGAAAATGTAACACCAGCAAACGAAAGACGTATAAACCCGATGTTGTCTGCCGATATTTTTGGAGATGTAGCACCTAATAAAATTAGATATAAACCTGCAAAAAAGGCCGTTTTAAAAAAGCCAACAAAATCTATAAAGCAGGAGCAACCTAAATTTCAAGTAACTACACCTAAAAATTTAAAACGTGTTTCAGCTACTTCTGATGATGCTGCTAATGCCAATTTATTTGATAATACGTTAACCGTTGGCAATCTTGTAAAGCATATTCGTTTTGGAACAGGTGAAGTTTTAAAAATAGAAGGTAAAGGTGCAGATATTAAAGCTGAAATTAATTTTCAACATGGTGGCGTTAAGAAATTACTCTTACGTTTTGCTAAGTTGGAAGTTATTGGGTAGATTAGTTGTTAGTTGTTAGTTGTTAGTTGGAAAAACCATGGCTGAATTTTTAAGAATATACGAAGAAAACCCTAATCCGAAAGCCATTGAAGAGGTTGTGGCTGTTTTAAAACGTGGTGGATTAATTATTTATCCAACCGATACGGTATATGGTTTAGGTTGCGATATTACTAATTTAAAAGCACTAGAGCGTGTTGCTAGAATTAAACAAGTAAAGCTTGAGAAGTCTAATTTTTCATTTGTTTGTCACGATTTAAGTCATTTAAGCGATTATGTTAAGCAAATAGATACCTCTACATTTAAAATATTAAAACGAGCACTTCCAGGACCTTATACCTTTATTCTTCCAGGATCTAAATCGTTGCCCAATCCGTTTAAAAAGAAAAAAACGGTTGGTATTCGTGTGCCTTCTAATAATATTGCTTTAGAAATTGTTAAAAGACTAGGGAACCCTATTATATCAACCTCTATTCGTGATGAAGATGAAGTTTTAGAATATACTACCGACCCAGAACTTATTCTTGAAAAATGGGATAATCTAGTCGATTTAGTTATTGATGGTGGTTATGGCGATAATGAAGCATCTACCGTTATCGATTTATCTGAAGGCGAACCTATTATTGTTAGAGAAGGTAAGGGGAGTTTGGAGATTTTCTAAATTCCTGCGCAGGCAGGAATATTATTAAATGAATTTTAATTGTTTTTGGTGTTACTTCGAAAAGGGTTTGGGTTTTACATTACAATGCCTAACGGTATGTATTTGCTGGCTTAGTTTTTATTAAAGAAGTGATCATAAATCACCTTCAATTCATCAACCTCTTTTTTGTTTATACCTTTGTTTTTAGATCCTTCGTGTGCTAATTGATTTCTGTAAGAATTAAAATAGGAAATCCATTTCAAAAGATCTGGTTTGTTATTTCCAAGACCAATATTTATTGCAAAAGTTATTGATTATAAATAAAATAATTTAGCTACTAAGCCCGCGTTAAGGATAGCAGCGGCATCCTTTTGGCTTTTTCAGCCAAAAGATATAGCGAATAGCCTGACCCGATAGGGGAACGCCAAAATGTTAAGCATAAAAAAAGCCCAACTTTGCAGTTGAGCTTTTAATGTTATATTGAGAATCTAACTAGTCTTGAGCAGAAAGATTTTTCATTTCTTTTTCAACCATATCATAGAATTGGTCAATTTTAGGTAATACAACAATACGTGTACGTCTGTTTTTAGCTCTGTTCTCTGCAGTATCGTTATCTACTAAAGGCACGTAAGAACTACGACCAGCAGCAATTAATTGTGCAGGATTTACATCTAAATCTTGTAATACTCTAATAATAGATGTAGAACGTTTAACACTTAAATCCCAGTTGTCTAACAAAACATCGCCTTTTTTGTAAGGAACGCTATCTGTGTGACCTTCAACCATACATTCGAAATCTGGTTTGCTATTAACAACTTTAGCTACTTTAGCTAATACTTCTTTTGCTTTTGTAGTTACATTGTAGCTTCCGCTTTTAAATAATAATTTATCGGCAATAGAAATAAATACAACACCTTTTTCTACATTAATTTCGATATCTGGATCGTTAATTCCAACTTCACGTTTTAAGCTAGTTACAACCGCAAGTGTTACACTATCCTTTTTAGTTAAGGCATCTTGTAAGCGTGTTATTTTTAATTCTTTTTCTTTGATGCTTTCTAATGTTTTTTCTACGTTAGAAGCGCCTTTTGCTGATAATACTTGTAAATTGTCGTTATACTTTTTTAAATCTTCTACTTGACCTTCTAAAAGTGTTACTTTAGCTGTAGCTGAAGCTCTTTCTTCTAAACAAGAGTTTAATTTTACAGTTGCAGAGTTAAGTAAATCTTGAGTTTCTTTTTGTTTTGCTTGAAGATCTGTGTAAAGCTTTTTAGATACACAAGAACTTAATAATATCATTGCAGATAGGCTAAGTAATAAAACTTTTTTCATAATTATTATAGGATTAACTTTTAAATTTTTAAACTATAACAAAAATATATAAAAATTAACCGTTTTTAACATAGTTAACAAAACTTTTGCTAACTTTTTATAAATTTTTGTAATTGTCTTTTTTATATACGAAATAGTCAAAGACTATAGATGTTTTTTGATAGTATTTAATTTTGTTTTTTGAGTGTTTTCTTTGTTTTAGTAGATGGTTTAGATGCAAATAGAAATTACCATGTGCCTTTAAAATAGCTAGAATGTGGTTAAATTTAAATTCGAACAGAAACTTAATACTGGCAATACCATCTAAAATAAGTCTGATAAAAATTATGGAAACTATATTGCCTTTTGCGTTTTTTGTAAGTGTATAAAGGCTGTTCCTAAAGTTTAAATATGTTTTTTTAGGGTTTGTGTTATTTAAAGTAGCACCGCCAACATGGTAAATGGTTGATTGACTTACGTATTTTATAGAGTATCCTAAGTTTTTAGCGCGCCAGCACAAATCTATCTCTTCCATGTGTGCAAAAAAGTATTCGTCTAAACCTTGTAATTCATGAAATACTTTGCTTTTAATAAACAGGCAAGCACCTGATGCCCAAAATATTTCGGTAGTGTCATTGTATTGTCCTAAATCTTTTTCAATGGTGTTAAAAATTCTGCCTCGGCAGTATGGATAGCCATATTTATCTATAAAACCACCTGCTGCTCCAGCATACTCAAAATACGCTTTGTTTTTATAATCTAATAATTTAGGTTGAATAATAGCTGTGTTTGTGTTGTTTTTAAACGTGTTTTTAATTGGCGACAACCAATTTTCGGTAACTTCTACATCGCTATTAAGTAAACAGTACACATCGGCTTTAACTTGTTTTAAGGCATCGTTATAGCCTTTGGCGTAACCGCCATTTTCTTTGTTTTTAATAATCTTTACTTCAGGAAAGTTAGCTTTTAGAAAAGCGATTGAATCATCGGTAGATGCATTGTCGGCAACATAAATATCGGCTTCTTTAGAATAGGCAATAACCGAGGGTAAAAACTGTTCTAGTAGTTTTTTTCCGTTCCAATTTAATATGACAATGGCAAATTTCATGATTTGTAATCTGGAATATCTTTTAGGAATTGATAGCGTTCGTTTTCAAAATCCATTTGGCAATAATAATGATTTAATCCGTTAGTAACCATTAAATAACTGGCATTTAGGGTTAAATTGTATTGTGCGATTTGATCGAATGTGGTTTGATCTATATTAATTTTAGTCGATTTACATTCAACAATAAGATGAATGCTTCCATCTGTATTAAAAACTACAATGTCGTATCGTTTTTTTAAGGTGTTAATGGTGAGTTCTTTTTCAACATTTATTAACGATTTAGGGTAACCTTTCTCTTTAATTAAATATAAAACACAGTGTTGGCGCACCCATTCTTCGGGTTGTAAAATCACAAACTTTTTACGAATAGGATCAAAAATAGAAACTTTATTTTCGCTATTTTTGAATCGAAATGAAAACTTAGGAAAGTTTAATACTTGCATGTATGCACACTTATTTTTTTTCAAAGTTAAACTACATAAACCAAAAACCAAGTAGCAAACTAAAAATGTTGGGTTTTGGAATTTATAATTTGAAATTTTTATTGATTTGGACGAAGTAAAACAGTTAGTTACTGATATAAAACAAGGAAAGCTGAAACCTATTTATTTTTTAATGGGTGAAGAACCCTATTATATTGATAAAATTTCAGATTATATTGAAGCTAATGTTTTAAGTGAAGAGGAGCGCGGATTTAATCAAATGGTTTTGTATGGGCGTGATGTAACGATTGATGATATTGTTGAGAATGCAAAACGTTACCCAATGATGGCAGAATATCAGGTGGTTATTGTTAAAGAAGCTCAGGAATTATCGCGTACTATTGAAAAACTAGCTTCTTATGCGCAAAATCCGCAACCTTCAACGGTACTTGTTTTTAATTATAAGTACAAGAAAATAGATAAGCGTAAAGCCTTGTATAAAACGCTTAAAAAAACAGGAGTTGTTTACGAGAGTAAAAAGCTATATGAAAATCAGGTAGCCGATTGGATTCGTCGTGTGTTATCGCCTAAAAATTATACTATTTCGCCCAAAGCAGCCCAAATGCTTGTGGAATTTTTAGGAACCGATTTAAGTAAGATTAATAATGAATTAGAAAAACTTCAAATTATCTTACCAAAAGGAAGTCAGATTACTCCAGAAGTTATTGAAGAGAATATAGGTATTAGTAAAGACTTTAATAATTTTGAATTACGAAAAGCTATAGGTGAACGAAATACTATTAAAGCTTATCAAATAGTTAATTATTTTGCTAATAATCCAAAGGATAACCCGATGGTAGTAACGGTGTCTTTACTTTTTAATTTCTTTTCTCAACTACTTCACTTTCATGGATTAAAAGATAAGTCGCCTAGGAGTGTCGCATCTGCATTAAAGGTGAATCCGTATTTTGTAAATGAATATATTATAGCTGCTAGAAATTTCCCGATGCGAAAAGTGAGTATGGTAGTTTCAACGTTACGTGAGTTTGATGTAAAAAGTAAAGGTGTGGGTTCTAATGCCGTTCCTCAAGGCGATTTATTAAAAGAATTACTTGTTAAGATTCTTGCATAAATATTTACAGATATACAGACACCGTAAGTACTAGCATAGTAAATGCTAAAAGTATAATTACTAATGGCATAACAAATTTCAACCATTTATCATAACCCACTTTTACGATAGCTAAGGATGCTAATATTAAACCTGTAGGATTTATAAAAGCAAACAAACCTTGACCGTATTGGTAGGCATTAACAACAAACTCTCTTCCAATACCAACACCATCAGCTAGTGGTGACATAATTGGCATGGTTAATACTGCCATTCCGGAAGATGAAGGAATAAAAAACGACAAACCTCCATAAATATATAACATCACATTTATAAATAATCCTTTATTCATACCATTTGTGGCATTACTCGCATAGTACAACATGGTATCGCTTATTTGTCCGTTTTCCATTAAAACGGTTATACCTCGGGCAATACCTATTATTATAGCAACGCCTAATAAATCGCTAGCACCTTTAATAAAAGTTTCAATAAAAGTATATTCATTAATTTTAGCAATGAAGCCAATTAAAATTGAGCCTACTAAAAAAACAGATGTCATTTCTATAAACCACCAGTCTAGTTGTGATACGCCTAATATCATTATGATAAAGCACATAATAAAAATGAAGAGTATAAGACGTAAACGTGATGTTAATGTGATTAATGAATCGGTATTACTGCCAAACATTTTTTCAATATCATCTTTTTGATTAAAAAGAATAGATTTTGAAGGATCTCTTTTAACTCGTTGTGCATATCTGATGATGTAAATAATGCATATAAGTGTTCCTAGAAAAAGCATAACAAATCGTCCTGTTAAACCTGTTGTCCAATTAATACCAGCTGCATCTGAAGCTATAATAGCACTAAACGGATTTGTTGTAGAACACATAGTTCCTATTGAAGAACCAATATAAATACTTGCAAGCGCAACCATGGCATCGTACTTGGCTGCAAGAAATATAGGAATAAGAATGGGGTAGAAGGCAATGGTTTCTTCAGCTAAACCAAATGTTGTGCCTCCAATAGCAATTAGTAATGTTACCAAAATAATTAATAAATATTCTTTACCTTTTAATGCAATGGCTAACCATGAAATACCAGCATCAAAAGCGCCAGTATAATTCATAATGCCAATAAGACCACCAATAAACAAGACTAGAAAAATAATATCGGCACTTTCAATAATACCTTTTATTGGCGATTGAATAAATGCAGCAACGCCTTGTGGGGTGTTTTTAACTTCCTTGTAGGTGTTAGGAATACTAATAGGTTTCCAAATATCGCCATTAGTAAATTTCTCTAACGGAATTTTAATATCCAAGGAATCTAATGTGTTTTGAGTTGCCGTTAAGGTTACTGTTTTTCCTAAACTGGTTTTGGTAAACGTATTTTCATCTTTGTTGTAAGCTAAAGAATCAAATTTACCAGAAGGAATAATCCATGTTAAGATAGCAACTAAGCCTGCAATTATAATTAATATAGTTTGCGCAGTAGGGAATTTTATTTTTTTCAATCGAAAATATTTTATTGGCATTAAAGATAGTATTATTTTAGATTGATTTTAAAATTTAAGAATGAATCTAGAAATAGAAGCAAGCTGGAAACATTATTTACAAGATGAATTTGATAAACCTTATTTTAAAGAGTTATTAAGTTTTGTTGAAGATGAATATGAAAATCATCAATGCTTTCCCCCTAAAAAAGATCTTTTCAATGCGTTTAATTATTGTTCTTTTGATGATGTTAAAGTTGTTATTATTGGTCAAGATCCGTATCATGATTTTGGTCAAGCCAATGGTCTTTGTTTTTCCGTAAACCCAGGCGTTAAGCATCCGCCATCTTTGGTAAATATATTTAAAGAACTTGAGTTAGATTTAGATATACCGTATCCTGAAAGTGGAGATTTAACACGATGGTCTAAACAAGGGGTTTTGTTATTAAATGCAACATTAACAGTAAGAGCTCATGAAGCTGGAAGTCATCAAAAAAAAGGTTGGGAACAATTTACCGATGCCATTATTAAAATTATAAGTAATAAAAAGGAAAATATTGTATTTTTATTATGGGGAGGTTTTGCAAAGAAAAAAATAAAACTGATAAATATAACTAAACATCATGTTTTAAGTAGTGGACATCCATCTCCGTTAAGCGCAAATAGAGGGTATTGGTTTGGTAATAAGTGTTTTAGTAAAACAAATGCGATTTTAAAAGAATTAGGTAAAGAATTAGTATCTTGGTAATAGAATTAATACATCAATATTTATATAAATAAAATATATTATTAATTTCAAAAATTGAGCTAAAAATTTTGCATATGTCTATTGTTAATAGATATATAAGAGATAAGTTAGTAAAAGAGTAGTTAACAAAATAAATTTAACTTCCAGTAGGAGCTAAGCGATGTTCTTCTTCAATATTTAAATCAGGTCTAAGTATAACAGGTTTTTTGTCAACTTTAATTCTTTTTTCAATTTTATTACAACTAAATGCTAGAAGTAAAAAATTGATTGCTATCAGAACTGTAATTGAAATAGTAATTGTTAATAGCATAGCTTTGGGATTTAATTTTGCTAAAATACATAAATTATCGACAAAATGCAATTACTTGTCAAGTAAAATAATTAATAGTACAAATTTACTAAAAAAAAGACTACATAACAATAAGTAGTTATGCTTATCTTTTATTTATGTTAATACCTTAAATTATGCTAATAGTTTTTATGATTTTAATAAAGTTTTATAAGTTTTTTTAGGGAGAGCATCCTTTTTTAATAAAACAGAAATAGTTTTAAGTTTAAAATAAGCTTTACTTATATAGATAAAACCTTGATTATCACCTATTGGACCCCAAGAATTCTTAACTTTATAATACACTTTGTTGTTTTGATCTTTTACTGTGCCCACAATATGCATTAAATGGTCATCTGTAGTATTGTAATTTTCAAATTCTTCTTGTCTGTATTTTTGGGTTATATTATTTTCTGTAACAATAAAAGTTAATGCTTTTTTGTTATTTTCTGGTTTTTCTGGAATAACAGCTACACCATGTTTTTGTGAAAAGGTTTTTTCAGAAACATCTATATCTAATGCAATTGTGTAACCTTTTTCTAGAGCATAGTCTGTCACTTCAACTAATTCGTCTAAAGGTAAATTATAATAATAGCCATTTGAGAAGTTGTCGGGAATATTCAAAATGAATTTTGAGTAAAAAGGAACTTGAGTAAATGATGTTAAAGTTATATAACCATCAGGATTATACTCTGTCATTTTTAAAAATGATTTTGGTGTATAAGAATGATTATTATATATAAAATTATCTGGAGTTTTACCAATATAAATATCTAAAATAGAATCAACAGATTGTTTCCAATTTGGGTATTTAGAGTTTTTTCCATTTTTAATGTATGCATCTAATACAATTTTTAAAGTTGGAACTATTTTTGAATGATCGTATCTGTTTTCATTTTTAACAAAACCATTGTATGCACTTTCAGGAACTAGTCCGTGTTTTTTTACAGAATTAATAACATCATGAGCTAATCCGCCTTCGCTAAATTGAGTTTTTCCTTGTCTCATAACATAATTCCATGCTTTGTCTTCATATGTTTTTCTTACATTAAACATTTCAGAAATATTAATATCTTGTTTTGAGTTTCTGTAAATTTCAGACTCAATAAATGAAGATGTTGAAAAACTCCAACATGTCCCAGTTCTTCCTTGGTTTTTAACAGCAGAAGTTTTTATATCTATTACAGGTGTAAATTCATATTGTTCTTCAGCTGGAATCGATATGTTTTGAGTTTTAGTTTCTTGAGAGAAAAGGAAAAGTGTAGATAATAAAAATAAAAAATTGATAAAATATTGTTTCATTTGGAGGAGATTAAATCATTAAAAATCTATTAAAATAAAGTTTTTCTAAGCTTAAATTTAAAATTAAAAGCAACTATTAATAAAATAAAATTTATTTTTGGCTAAAATAAACAAAATGGAGCAAGTAAACTGGATAACAGTTAAAGAATATGAAGATATTACTTATAAAAAAAGTAATGGCGTTGCGAGAATAGCTTTTAACAGACCTGATGTGCGTAATGCATTCAGACCAAAAACAACAAGTGAGCTTTATGATGCCTTTTATGATGCTAATGAAGATGTAAATATAGGTGTTGTTTTACTTTCTGCAGAAGGCCCTTCAACAAAAGATGGTGTTTATTCGTTTTGTAGCGGTGGCGATCAAAAGGCTAGAGGGCATCAAGGTTATGTTGGAGAAGATGGTTATCATCGTTTAAATATATTAGAAGTACAACGTTTAATACGTTTTATGCCAAAAGCAGTTATTGCAGTGGTTCCTGGTTGGGCTGTTGGTGGCGGACATAGTTTGCATGTGGTTTGCGATTTAACTTTAGCGAGTAAAGAACATGCTATTTTTAAACAAACAGATGCAGATGTTACTAGTTTTGATGGTGGTTACGGATCGGCATATTTAGCTAAAATGGTTGGTCAAAAAAAAGCACGTGAAATCTTTTTCTTAGGAAGAAATTATTCTGCACAAGAAGCATATGAAATGGGTATGGTTAATGCTGTTATTCCTCATGAAGAGTTAGAAAGTACTGCCTATCAATGGGCTCAAGAAATATTAGAAAAATCGCCTACCTCAATCAAGATGCTTAAGTTTGCAATGAATTTAACAGATGATGGTATGGTAGGTCAGCAAGTGTTTGCAGGAGAAGCAACACGATTAGCTTATATGACTGATGAAGCTGTTGAAGGTAGAAATGCTTTTTTAGAAAAACGCAAGCCTAATTTTGTAAAAAAATGGATTCCATAGTATGGATGTGAAAAATATTTTTCTTTGGATTTCGGCAATGCGATTAAGAACGTTGCCTTTATCAATTTCAGGTATTATTCTTGCTTCTTGTTTTGCTAAATATAATGGAGTTTTTGATTTAAAAGTTTTTGGTTTAGCCATTTTAACTACACTAAGTTTTCAAATACTGTCCAACCTTGCAAACGATTATGGTGATGGCTTGAAAGGAACAGATAATGAAGATAGAATAGGACCAGAGCGCGCTTTGCAATCTGGAAAGATTACTCCAGACGAAATGTTTAGTGCTATTAAAATAAACGTTTTAATTTGTATAGGTTTATCAGTAGCATTAATTTTTAGTGCTTTTGGAGTAAAACATTTATTATTAACACTTTTGTTTTTTTTATTAGGGGCTTTTTCTGTTATAGCTGCTATTCGTTATACTGTAGGTAATAGTGCTTATGGATATAAGGCTTTAGGCGATGTTTTTGTTTTTATTTTTTTTGGCTTAGTAAGTATAATAGGCTGTTATGTGCTATATGCTAAACAAATAGATCATGTAGTTTTTTTACCATCACTAACTATTGGTTTATTAAGTACAGCTGTATTAAATCTTAATAATATGCGAGATATTGTTTCAGATACAAAAGCAAATAAAATTACTATAGCAGTAAAGTTGGGTAGTAAAAATGCTAAATTATATCATAAAATATTAATTGTTTTAGCAATGGTACTTTCTACTTTATTTGGGCTTTTATATTATACGTCTCCATATAATTTAATTTTTGTTATTGCTTATGTTCCTTTGTTAATTCACTTAAAAAAGGTGCATAATAATACAGAGCCTAAGTTATTAGACCCTGAATTAAAAAAATTGGCACTTACAACAGTTTTATTAGCTGTTTTAATGGGAATTGGGCATTTGTTATAGTATATTAGTTATCACATTTTAATCTTTTAATTCCATTGTTATGAAAATTACTTTTTATGGTCATGCTAGTTTAGGTATTCAAATAGATGATGTTAATATTCTTGTAGATCCTTTTATTACAGGAAACCCTAATGCTTCAAGTATTGATATAAATACACTTAAAGCCGATTATATTCTTGTAACTCATGCGCATCAAGATCATATTTTAGATGTTGAAGCGATTGCAAAGCGTACAAATGCTATTATTATTTCTAATTATGAAATTGTAACACATTATGGTAATTTAGGACTGGAAGGACATCCTATGAATCTTGGTGGTACTTGGGATTTTGATTTCGGAACGGTTAAATATGTAAATGCTATTCATACGTCATCTTTTCCTGATGGTACTTATGGCGGTCAACCAGGAGGTTTTGTAATTGAAGGTGAGCATAAAAATATTTATATAGCTGGCGATACAGCTTTAACTTTTGATATGAAGTTGATTCCCATGCAAACAAAGCTAGATTTAGCTATTTTGCCAATAGGCGATAATTTTACAATGGGTATAGATGATGCTATGCTTGCGAGTGATTTTGTTGAATGCGATAAGGTTTTAGGCTACCATTACGATACATTTGGATATATTGAAATAGATCATGAAGTAGCTAAAAGAAAATTCTTCGAAAAAAATAAAGATTTAATGCTTTTAAAAATTGGAGACTCTATAGAATTGTAAATGATAAAGGCTTCTTATAAAAAATACATTCTTAATTTTAAACAAGCTAGCGGTACATCTCGCGGAATACTAAAAACAAAGGAAACGTGGTTTCTTCTTCTAAATGATAAAGAAAAACAGGGAGTAGGAGAATGTGGTTTGTTTAGAGGTTTATCTGTTGATGATAGACCAGATTATGAAGAAAAGCTAAAATGGACTTGTGAAAACATTAATTTAGGTTTAGAAGTTTTATTAGATGAATTAATAGAATTTCCAAGTATTCAATTTGGTTTAGAAATGGCTTTCAAATCTTTAGAAAGTGAAAATCAATTTGAAATATTTCCTTCAAAATTCACAAATGGAAATGATTCCATCTCAATTAACGGACTTATTTGGATGGGAACCGAAGCTTTTATGAAGCAACAAATTGTAGAAAAAATTAAAGCTGGTTTTTCTTGTATTAAAATGAAAATTGGCGCCATTGATTTTCAAACAGAAATTAATCTTATAAAATCCATTAGAAAAGAGTTTTCTTCAAAAGATATTGAATTGCGTGTTGATGCCAACGGTGCTTTTTTTCCTTCTGATGCTCTAGAAAAATTGAAAATATTATCAGATTTTGATTTACATTCTATTGAACAGCCTATAAAGCAAGGCCAGATAGAAACTATGGCTAGTTTATGCGAAAAAACACCTTTACCAATTGCTTTAGATGAAGAATTAATTGGAGTTTTTACTGTAACAAGTAAAGAAACATTACTACAAACTATAGAGCCGCAATATATTATTCTAAAGCCTAGTTTAGTTGGTGGTTTTAATGGAAGTAATGAGTGGATTGAAATAGCAGACAAAAATAAAATTGGTTGGTGGATTACAAGTGCTCTTGAGAGTAACGTAGGGCTTAATGCTATTGCTCAATATACTTATATGAAGCAAAGTAAATTACCTCAAGGATTAGGAACTGGCGGATTATTTACCAATAATTTTGATTCTCCTTTAGGGGTTGAAAAAGGTGCACTTAAGTACAGCAATAATAGTAATTGGAAATTTAATTTATAAAATATGTATATAGCACAAGCGTTTAAAGGTTTACATGAGTGGTGGCGTTATTTAATAGGTTTGATTATTATATTTTTCGCTTGGCAACTTATAGGTATGGTTCCTTTAGGTCTTGTTTTAGGAATTAAGGTTTTTGAAACAGGGGAGATGCCAACTACAATTCCGCAGATGAGTGAAGCCTTGGGTAATAATTTATTTTTGTTTTTAATGCTCCTTTCTTTTGCTTTTGGGTTGCTTGGAGTTTTTCTTTCTTCAAAATTGGTTCATAAGCAAACCATAACAAGTTTAACAACATCCAGAAAAAATATTGATTGGAAGCGGTTCTGGGTTATGTTTATAGCTTGGGGTATTATATCAAGTGGTTTTGTGTTAATTGAATATTATGTAACACCAGAAGATTTTCAATGGAATTTTAATTTGCAACCCTTTTTAATACTTTGTGCTATTGCTATTATTTTAATACCACTGCAAACAAGCTTTGAAGAATATTTTTTTAGAGGATATTTAATGCAGGGACTTGGAGTTATATTTAAAAATAAATGGGTACCTCTTTTTATTACTTCAATAGGATTTGGCTTAATGCATATCATGAATCCTGAAGTTGAAAAGCTAGGACCTGTAATAATGGTTTATTATATAGGTACCGGTTTCTTTTTAGGAATTATGACTTTAATGGATGAAGGTTTAGAGCTTTCGCTTGGGTTTCATGCAGCCAACAATTTGTTTACAGCACTCTTAGTAACAGCAGATTGGACAGCATTTCAAACACATTCTGTTTTGAAAGATATGTCTGATCCATCAGAAATGGGGATTTCTGAAATTTTTGTTCCTGTTTTTGTTGTTTTTCCAATTTTACTATTTATTCTTTCTAAAATATATAAATGGACCAATTGGAAAGATAAATTATTTGGAAATGTAGTGGAACCACCAAAAGAAAACTATAAATTTATTGACGAAATAGGAAGCGATTTTCAGTAATAAATTATATAAATATGATACCAAATTACACCAATGTTCATTTAAAATTTAAGCTAGATAATTTAAGTTATAAGTATGAAGACCTTATGGAAGTTGCTTATAGTTATGTAAAAGAAGGCTTGCCTTATCAGCAAGAATTGGGTAATTTTTTGTTAGATTGGTTAGATAGACATGATTATATTATAGTTAAAACTTCAGGATCTACAGGGAAACCTAAAAAAATAAAAATCAAGAAACAGGCTATGGTTAATTCTGCTATAGCAACAGGCAATTTTTTTAAGCTAAAACCAGGAGATAAAATATTAAATTGTTTACCATCAAATTTTATTGCTGGTAAAATGATGATTGTAAGAGCCATTGTTTTAGGTTTAGAATTAGATATGGTACAACCATTAGCACTTCCGCCAATAGATTATGAAAAGGATTATGCTTTTTGTGCATTTACACCTATGCAACTTAAAAATTTTGCAAAATACTTAAAGAGCATTAAAACGGTTATTGTAGGTGGCGGTCAAGTATCTGAAGCTATTATAGAATCTATAAAAGATAAAAAGCCTCATATTTATGAAACTTATGGTATGACTGAAACAGTAACCCATATAGCAGTTAAAAAGTTAAATAATTTTGATGATTCAGAATTTGAATTTAATTCAAGTTTTAACACCTTACCAGATGTTACAGTTTCAAGCGATGAAAGAAATTGTTTGGTTATTGATGCACCGTATCTTTCTGAAGAAAAAATAGTTACTAATGATATAGTTAAAATTCATTCAGATACTAGTTTTGAATGGTTAGGACGCTTTGATAATGTTGTAAATTCTGGAGGAATTAAATTATTTCCTGAACAAATAGAAAAGAAACTTAGAAGTAAAATAAAAGAACAATTTTTTATAACATCAATACCTGATGATACTTTAGGCGATAAGTTGGTATTAGTTTTAGAAAGTAAATCAAATAATTTAGATACTTCAATATTTGATAGCTTAGAAAAATATGAAAAACCAAAAGATATATTAATAATAGATAAGTTTATTGAAACATCTTCAGGTAAAATTCATAGAAAGAAAACGTTGAAAGCCATCAATTCTAAATTAAAACTGTAACATTTTATTCTTTTTTGATACAAATAGAAAATAGAGATTATGAATTTTATTAAACGTGTATTATCAACAATTACAGGAATCTTTTTGTTTCTTGTTATCTGTATTCTAGGGTTAATTTTCTTGGGAGCTTTATTTGGTTCAGATTCAGAAGAACTGGTTCATGTAAAAGACAATTCTATTTTAGAATTAAAATTAGATTTCCCTATAAAAGACTACGCAGGAAAAACTGTTTTTGAAGAATATCCATTTTTAAACCATGAAGATAAAAATGGACTTTTCAATATTATTGATGCTATAAATTATGCAGCTACCGATGATAAAATCAAAGGGATATCAATAGATAATAATTTTATTAACGCAGGCATTTCGCAAACTAAAGCATTAAGAAAGGCTTTAATTAATTTTAAAGATTCGGGTAAGTTTGTTGTTGCTTACTCCGATATTTATACTCAAAAGGATTATTATTTAAGCTCTGTAGCAGATACTATTTATATGAATCCTGTTGGAATGCTTGAATTTAAAGGTTTGCACTCTGAGCATTTATATTTTAAAGATTTTCAGGATAAAACAGGCTTTAAAATGGAAGTTATCAGATTAGGGAAATATAAGAGTGCTGTTGAACCCTTTTTAGCTAACGAAATGAGCGATAATAACAGAGAGCAAATTACAGCATATTTAAAGTCGCTTTGGAATGAAATAAAACATGATGTTTCTTTGAGTCGAAATATTTCCGAAGAAAGATTAAACATTATTGCCGATAGTTTGTTAGGAAGAACTTCAAATTTAGCAAAAGCATCAGGTCTTATAGATAAAGTAGCATATCATGACGAATATATAAGCGATATAAAACAAGCTATAGGTATCGATTTAGATGATGATGTGAAAACGGTGTCAATAGTTGATTATGCTGAAGTTGTAGCTTCCAAACTAAAAGTAAATTCTAGTAAAAATAAGATTGCTGTTATTTATGCTGAAGGTGATATTATTTATGGAGAAGGCAATGAGAATAATATTGGACAAGGTACCATGAGTAAGTCTTTAAAAAAGGCTAGAGAAGATAATAAGATAAAAGCTATTGTTTTACGTATTAACTCCCCAGGAGGAAGTGCGCTAGCAAGCGAGCTTATTTGGAGAGAAATAGAATTAACTAAAAAAGTAAAACCAGTTATTGTTTCTATGGGTAATTATGCCGCCTCTGGAGGTTATTATATTGCTACAAATGCTAATAAAATAATAGCAGAACCAACAACCATTACCGGAAGTATTGGTGTTTTTGGTATGTTGCCAAACGGAAAGCAACTAGCAGATAATATGGGTATAAATGCAGAACAAGTAAGTACAAATAAAAATGCAGTGACTTATAGTTTTTTCGAACCTTTAAATGAAGAACAACGAGCATTTATAAAAGAAGGTATTTTAGATGTTTATGATTTATTTACAAGACGAGTTGCTGAAGGAAGAAACTTAACAAGAGAACAAGTAGAGAAAATTGCCCAAGGACGTGTTTGGACGGGTAC
This sequence comes from Algibacter sp., assembly GCA_050294475.1. Classification (GTDB taxonomy): domain Bacteria; phylum Bacteroidota; class Bacteroidia; order Flavobacteriales; family Flavobacteriaceae; genus Thalassobellus. The sequence continues at coordinate 210,982 of JBNKOE010000021.1, forward strand.
TGATGCATTAAATATTGGTTTAGTTGATGAATTAGGTGGATTAGATTTAGCTTTAAAATATGCAGCCGAAGCAGCCGAAATAAGCGATTATAAAATAAAAGAATTTCCTGTTTTTGAAAAAGACCTAGATAAAATGTTAGAAGATTTTGGTTTAGTAAAAGCTAAAGAAACACTTTTAAAGGAAGAGATAGGAGAAGAAAATTATAAGATGCTTAAAGAAGTAAAAAGGATGTCTGAGAAAAAAGGTGTTCAATTGTTATTTCCTTTTGGTACAGATATTAAATAATAAATTACTGCTAGAGTAGAAATTTCGATAACTTTAAAAGAGATGTTTTTATAAATATCTCTTTTTTTATGCGTTCACTCATTCAAAAAGGGACTTCACTCATTGGTGATTTTATATCATATTAGTTGTTTTTAGTTTTATGTTAAATTTTAAAGCCAACTATTATGAAAGTATTACTAAAATTTATTTTTGTGTTGACAATTTCAATACAAATTTATGGACAAGAAAGATTAGTCGCTGGGAAAGTTTCAGACGAATCAGGAGTGCCACTTCCAGGAGTTTCTGTATTAATTAAAGGAACAGCTAAAGGAGTTATAACAGATTTGGATGGACTTTATCAAATAAGAGCAAAAGATTCAGATATTTTAATTTTTGCCTATATTGGTTACATAACAGAAGAGAGGAAAGTAGATAAATTAAGCACTATTTCTGTTGTATTACAAGCAGATGTAGCACAATTAGATGAAGTGGTTGTAGTTGGTTACGGAACAACTAGGAGATCATATTTAACGGGTTATGTATCAACAGTAAGTTCTCATTCTGTTTCTAAGTCAGAACTCAAACGCCAAAAACAAAAAGCTTATCATAATAAATTAGCAAGTCAAATTCAATCTACACCAATTATACAACCATTACAAGGTCAGGCTTCAGGTGTGCATATAAATACTAATAAAGGGAATCCAGGCTCAAATTCACATATTGTTATTAGGGGAACATCTTTAATCTCTCAAGATAAAGAACCTTTAGTAGTTATTGATGGAAAGATAACTTCTTATAATAAGCTAGAAACTATAAGTCCTAATCAAATAATAGATGTAAGTGTGCTTAAAAAAGCTAATGCTACATCAATTTATGGAAATAGAGCTTCTAATGGAGTAATCCTCATTTCAACTAAAAACAGCATACAAAATATTTCCTCAAAACCTTTGTACATAGTTGATGGTGTAGCGATAAAAAAAGAAAATAATTATATTATAGAGAGTTTAAATAAAGCTGATATTGAAAAACAAAGACGATATAATAAAACAGAGGCAAAAAAGAAGTTTGGCAAAATAGCTAAAAGTGGTTGTATTGTTATAACTACCCATCAAGGTAATTTTAGAATTAACAATAATGAAAGCTATGCGGTTATTGAAGAAAATAGTTTTAAAAGAACATCATTGTCTCCACTTTCAACATTTTCTATAGATGTAGATAAAGCTTCATATAGTAATATAAGACGTATGATAAATAATGGTGAATATATAGAACCAGATGCTGTTAAGATTGAAGAAATGATTAACTATTTTGAATATAACTATCCGCAACCAAATGATGAACATCCGTTTTCAATTAATACAGAAGTAGCCAAAACACCTTGGCATAATAGCACTAAAATTGTTAAAATTGGAATTCAAGGAAAAACATATGCTAATGACGAATTGCCTCCATCAAACCTGACATTTTTAATTGATGTTTCTGGGTCAATGAGTAGTCAAAACAAATTGCCTTTATTAAAATCGGTATTTAAATTATTGGTTAATCAATTAAGGGAACAAGACAAAGTATCTATTGTTGTGTATGCAGGAGCAGCAGGCGTTGTACTAGAGCCTACTTCAGGAAAACATAAAGAAAAGATAATTAAAGCCTTAGATAATTTAAATTCAGGAGGTTCAACAGCAGGTGGCGAGGGTATTAGATTAGCATATAAAATCGCCGAAGAAAACTTTAAGAAAAAAGGAAATAATCGTGTTATTTTGGCAACCGATGGAGATTTTAATGTTGGTGAATCTGACGATAATGCTATGGCAAAACTTATTGAAGAAAAGCGTAAATCTGGTGTGTTTTTATCTGTATTAGGATTTGGATATGGAAATTATAAAGATTCAAAATTAGAAACTTTAGCTGATAAAGGCAATGGTAATCATGCTTATATAGATAATATGCAAGAAGCTCAAAAAGTTTTTGGGAAAGAGTTTGGAGGTACTTTGTTTACTATTGCAAAAGATGTGAAAATTCAAGTAGAATTTAATCCTAATAAAGTTCAAGCATATCGATTAATAGGTTATGAAAATAGAATGTTAGAAGATGAAGATTTTATTGATGACACCAAAGATGCAGGCGAATTAGGTAGCGGGCATACTGTAACTGCTTTGTATGAAGTTATACCTGTTGGAGTTGAAAGTGTATATTTAAAAGATGTAGCCAATTTGAAATATACAAACCCACAGTTAACTGAAAATTACTCTGATGAATTATTTACTGTAAAATTTAGATATAAAAAGCCAAATGGTGATAAAAGTATTGAGATGATTCACATTCAAAAAGATGAAATTACAGAAGCTTCAAAAGATTTGAATTTTGCATCTGCAGTTGCTTTATTTGGAATGCAATTGAGACAGTCAAAATATCATAACAATTCAAAAATAGAAGATGTTATTGCTTTGGCTAAAACAGGAAGAGGAAAAGATGATGATGGTTATAGAGCAGAGTTTATACGTTTAGTATCTTCATATAAGAACTTATAGTATTATACACTTTTAAGCAACCAGTGGTATTAAAAAACGTGATCTAATATTTATAAGGTCACGTTTAATTTTTTAAAACGGGTTCGCTTATTTTTTATTTTTGCATTTTAAAATAATAATCAAGCGAATGTTTTCCAGAGCCATATACTAAGAAAAAACCACACACAAGTAAAGTTGCTGTAGCTAAAATTAAATTACCAGTATGCATTTCTCCTGTAAAATTAATAACAATAGCTCCAATTAAAATAGGGAGTTGCGTTAAAATCGTCCATCGGGTTAGTAAACCAAAAGCGATTAATAGTCCGCCAATAAAATGAACAGGAGCTATATAATGAATGGCAAGCATGCCACCGACCCAACTTTGTATAGGTTTTAAGAGTTCTACGAGCATCATACTGTCAGACATAAAGTTAATGCCTTTATAGAATAAAAAAGCACCTAAAGCAATCCGTACCAAATCGATAGGTAGATAAGAATGTGCATTCGCCCACTTGTTAAGAGTTTTAATAGTATCCATGATAAAAGTTGTTGATGTTTCAATCATATAAGATACAAAAAATTAGCGAGATAGTAAAAATTAGACCTGTAAGACACCCATATTAAAAGGTTTTTCGATTGGCGCATGATTAGCTGCTTCAATACCCATGCTTATCCATGTTCTAGTATCTAATGGATCGATAATAGCATCGGTCCAAATACGAGCTGCAGCGTAATAAGGAGATATTTGGTTATCATATCTATCTTTTATTTTATTGAATAATTCCGTTTCTTTTTCTGGTGTAATTTCTTCTCCTTTTTTTAGTAAAGATGCTTTTTCAATTTGTAATAAAACTTTGGCTGCAGAGTTTCCGCTCATAACTGCTAATTCTGCACTTGGCCATGCTACAATTAGTCTTGGGTCATAAGCTTTTCCACACATAGCGTAATTACCAGCACCATAGCTGTTACCAATAATAATTGTAAATTTAGGTACTACCGAATTACTAACTGCATTTACCATTTTAGCACCATCTTTTATAATGCCACCGTGTTCACTTTTACTACCTACCATAAAACCCGTAACATCTTGTAAAAACACTAAGGGAATTTTCTTTTGGTTACAATTGGCAATAAATCGAGTAGCTTTATCGGCACTATCATTATAAATAACACCACCAAATTGCATTTCGCCTTTTTTAGTTTTTACAAGTTTTCGCTGATTGGCAACAATACCAACAGCCCAACCATCAATTCTAGCGTAGCAGGTAATAATGGTTTGTCCGTAACCTGCTTTATATTCATCAAATTCTGAGTTATCAACCAATCGCTTTATGATATCATACATATCATATTGATCTGCTCTAGATTTAGGAATAATACCATAAATATCTTTAGGATTTTCTAAGGGTTTTTTAGCATCTGTTCTGTTAAAGCCGGCTTTATTGTAATCGCCTATTTTATCAATAATATTTTTTATGGTATCAAGAGCATCTTTATCGTCTTTAGCTTTATAATCAGTAACACCCGAAATCTCACAATGTGTGGTAGCACCTCCTAAAGTTTCATTATCAATAGTTTCACCAATAGCTGCTTTTACTAAGTAGCTTCCTGCTAAAAAAATGCTCCCTGTTTTATCAACAATTAAAGCCTCATCGCTCATAATAGGAAGGTAGGCTCCGCCTGCAACACAACTTCCCATAACAGCAGCTATTTGCGTAATGCCCATGCTACTCATAATGGCGTTATTTCTAAAAATACGTCCGAAATGTTCCTTGTCTGGGAAAATTTCATCTTGCATTGGTAAATACACACCAGCAGAATCTACTAAGTATATTATTGGTAACTTGTTTTCAATAGCTATTTCTTGCGCTCTTAAATTCTTTTTTCCAGTAATAGGAAACCATGCGCCAGCTTTAACGGTAGCATCATTGGCAACAACAATACATTGTTTTCCTTTAACATACCCAATTTTAACAACGACACCACCAGAAGGACAGCCGCCATGGTTTTCATACATGTCTTCTCCTGCAAAAGCTCCAATTTCTATTGATTTTGTTTTGGCATCCAATAAATAATCAATGCGTTCTCTAGCAGTCATTTTGCCTTGACTATGTAGTTTTTCAATACGACTTTTTCCTCCTCCTAAACTCACTTTTGCAAGACGTTTATTGAGTTCAGAAATAAAAAGCTTATTATGATCTTCGTTTTTATTGAAGTTAATATCCATTTAGTAATAGTTTGTTGCTAATGTACAAAAGTTGTCATTCCTGTGAAATAAGAATTTTGTTATTTGAGTGTTGCTTTTTCAATACTTGTTAATGAAATTACAAATAACATTACATGGAAATAGTTTCCTTGGAATATAAATATTTTTTATTTACATTTGTACTATTAAATAATAAGAAATGAAAAACATAATAGCTTTTGCAGGAAGTAATAGTAAAAATTCAATAAATAAAAATTTAGCTGTTTATGCTGCTAGTTTAGTTGAAAACGTACAAGTAAATGTTTTAGATTTAAATGATTTTGAATTACCACTTTACGGCATTGATTATGAAATAGCTCATGGAATTCCAGATAATGCACAGAAATTCTTAGATATTTTAAAATCTTCAAATGGTATTGTTTTATCATTGGCAGAACACAATGGTGCTTATGCAACAGCTTTTAAAAATTTATTTGACTGGATGTCTAGAATTGATAGTAAGCTATGGAGTGATAAACCTATGTTATTAATGGCAACATCATCAGGAGCAAGAGGAGGTTCTACAGTTTTAGAAATTGCTAAAGGACGTTTTCCTTTTATGGGAGGTAACATTGTTTCAGAATTTTCATTACCTTCATTTGGAGAGAATTTTTCAGAAGGAAAGATAACTAATGAAGCTTTAAATTCAGCATTAAAAACTCAAGTAGAACTTTTGCAAAAAGCATTATAATTTAAAATTTATTCTAGGAGACTATGGGTGATTTTTCAAAAGATATAAATTCAAAATTTGCTAATAATCGCATTAAAGCATTGTTAAACATTATTTATACAGCAAATTGGATAACAGGGCATCAAAATGAATTTTTTAAGTCTTTCGGAATTTCACCTCAACAATATAATATATTAAGAATATTAAAAGGAGCAGACGAACCTTTAAATGTTCAGATTATAAAAGATAGAATGATAGAACGTTCTCCAAATGCGACGCGTTTAATGGATAAACTATGCTCTAAAAATTATATTGAGCGTTTACCATGCGAACATGATAGACGTGTTGTTAAAATAGGAATTACTAAGGCAGGTAAAACACTTTTAGAGTCTATACCTAATAATTTTAATAAAGATTTATTAAAGAATTTAACTGAAAAAGAGGCAGAACAATTAAGCAATCTGCTAGATAAAATGAGGTAAATAAAATGAAAAAAGTAATACATAAAGCAAATAGTAGAGGGTTTGCAAACCATGGATGGCTTCAGGCCAATCATTCATTTAGTTTTGCAAATTTTTATAACCCAGAAAAAGTGAATTTTGGAGCATTACGTGTTTTAAATGACGATATTATTGCACCAAAAACGGGGTTTGGAACGCATCCGCATGATAATATGGAAATTATAACCATTCCATTAAAAGGTGTGCTTAAGCATAGAGACTCTATGCATAATGAATGGCAATCTGTAGTTCCAAATGAAGTTCAAATAATGTCAGCAGGTACAGGAATACAACATTCTGAAATTAATGGTTCTGAAGATGAGCATTTAGGTTTGTTTCAAATTTGGGTAATGCCTGATAAACAAAACGTAACACCGAGATATGACCAAAAAACATTTGATGCTAATGATAGAAAAAACAAACTACAAACTTTAGTAACCTCAATAGATAAAAACCATGAAGGTAGTTTGAAAATTCATCAAGACGCTATTATATCTCGAATAGATTTAGATAAAGATGCAACCTTCAATTATACTTTAAAAAGTAAACAGCATGGTGTCTATATCATGAATATTTTTGGAAAAATAGAAATTGATAGTGAAGTTTTAGAATCTCGAGATGCTATTGGAATATTAGACACAAATTCGTTTGAAATTAAAGTGAAAGATGAATCAAGTTTATTATTTATTGAAGTGCCAATGAGTTTTTAAAAGAATCAATAGAAATTAAATTTAAAAAGAAGCATTCATTTTTTGGATGCTTTTTTATTTAAAAACACGATATTTGCGTTTAGACTAACCATCAAAAAAATAGAAACGATTATGGCAATGAATAAAAATACTGTGTTGGCTTGGGCAACAACAATTATGATTATAGTAGGATTAGGATTAATAGCAATGGGTGCTTTTAAATATGAAGAAGTAGCTGGTTGGGGTTTTGCAGCTGTTGGTTTTGGCTTTTTTGCCATTGCATGGGTTTTTAATGCTTTAAAAGGTAGAGTTTAATCAACTAACAGTATTCAGTAGTAATTTGCAGACTTTTATTATTAAAAATTTGGCATAAAATTCTACGAATTATCAATTAATAACAACAAGTTAAATTTATGAGTGACGATAAGAAAGTTATTTTTTCAATGTCTGGGTTAACCAAGACATTTTCTGGGGCAAATACGCCTGTTTTAAAAAATATTTATTTAAGCTTTTTCTATGGAGCTAAAATTGGAATCTTAGGACTTAATGGTTCGGGTAAATCTACGTTGCTTAAAATAATAGCAGGAGTAGATAAGAATTTTCAAGGAGATGTTACTTTTTTACAAGATTATTCAGTGGGTTACTTAGAGCAAGAACCTAAACTTGATGATGATAAAACGGTTATGGAAGTAGTTCGAGAAGGAGCTGCTGAAACGGTTGCTATTCTTGATGAATACAACAAAATTAACGACATGTTTGGTTTAGAAGAAGTGTATTCTGATGCAGATAAGATGGAGAAGCTTATGAACCGTCAGGCTGAACTTCAAGATCAAATTGATGCCGCTGGCGCCTGGGAATTAGATACTAAATTAGAAATAGCCATGGATGCGCTTCGTACGCCTGATGGTGATAAAAAAATAGGAGTGCTCTCCGGTGGTGAAAAACGTAGAGTAGCTTTATGTCGTTTACTTTTACAAGAACCAGATGTATTACTATTAGATGAGCCTACCAACCACTTAGATGCAGAATCTGTACATTGGTTAGAGCATCATTTAGCACAATATAAAGGAACTGTTATTGCAGTAACGCATGATAGATACTTTTTAGATAATGTTGCAGGTTGGATTTTAGAATTAGATAGAGGAGAAGGAATTCCTTGGAAAGGAAATTACTCGTCTTGGTTAGATCAAAAATCTAAACGAATGGCTCAAGAAAGCAAAACAGCTTCTAAGCGTCAAAAAACATTAGAACGAGAGTTAGAATGGGTACGTCAAGGGGCAAAAGGACGTCAGACTAAACAAAAAGCGCGTTTAAAAAATTACGATAAGTTAATGAGTCAAGATCAAAAACAACTTGATGAAAAACTTGAAATATATATTCCTAACGGACCGCGTTTAGGAACCAATGTAATTGAAGCCATTGGTGTTGCTAAAGGCTATGACGACAAATTACTTTATGATGACTTAAATTTCAACTTACCGCAAGCAGGAATAGTTGGTGTAATTGGTCCAAATGGAGCTGGTAAAACTACTATTTTCAGAATGATAATGGGAGAAGAAACACCCGATAAAGGTGAATTTAAAGTGGGGGATACAGCAAAATTAGCATACGTAGATCAAAAACATTCTAATATAGATCCAGAGAAAACCATTTGGCAAAATTTTAGTGACGAACAAGAATTGATTTTAATGGGAGGAAAAGAAGTTAATTCTCGTGCCTATTTAAGTCGTTTTAATTTTTCTGGAGGTGAGCAAAACAAGAAGGTTAAATTGCTTTCTGGAGGCGAACGTAACCGTTTGCATTTAGCAATGACACTTAAAGAAGAAGGTAACGTGTTGCTTTTAGATGAACCTACTAACGACCTTGATGTTAATACATTGCGTGCTTTAGAAGAGGGTTTAGAAAACTTTGCAGGTTGTGCGGTGGTTATATCGCATGATAGATGGTTTTTAGATAGAATATGTACACATATTTTAGCTTTTGAAGGCGATTCTCAAGTGTATTTCTTTGAAGGTAGTTTTAGTGAATATGAAGAAAATAAAAAGAAACGTCTTGGAGGCGATTTAATGCCAAAACGAATTAAGTATAAGAAATTAGTTAGATAATATATTTAAAGTTTGAACACACAAAAAAGCCTGTATTAACAGGTTTTTTGTGTGTTATAAATAAAATTTTAATTACCACCATACATGTGGCCATCAGTAAAATCTTTGTATTCTTCTTTTTCTTTAATTAGTTTTTCGCTTATTTCATCAAGACGTTTATTTTCCTTTTTTAATAAGTATGATTTTCTAACTCCTAAAATCAATATGATAGTAAAAAAAGCGGTCACTATAGCTAATAAAACCACAATTGTTACTTGATCTATAAGTAGGATGGATAAAGGAGAGTAGTTAATTAGCATAAATGTATTAATGAGGGTTAATAACAAATCAAATATACTATATTTTTATTAGCACACAATTAATAAGAAAATTTTTATGTTTTTGTGGTCTTGGAAAGATTATTAGATAATTAAATAAAGTGTTTAATAAAAATGTAACATTTTGAAATATTATTATACAAATAGATTAAGTAATATAATTTAAAAAGTAAATATTTATTTGCTTTTAGAAATGATATTTTTTAACGAAATTGCTTACCATAAAATATGTTCAACTTTAAACAACTAGTATCAGCATGTCAGACGATTTTGATTTATTAGAAACCTCTTCAAATTCAAACGAAAAAAACGAAAAAGTAGATGTTAATTGGGGAAAAGCCATTGACACCATGAAATCTAAATTGTCTCAAGAAGACGATCCAGAAGTTCGCCAAAAAATATTAAACGCGACTTTAGATGATGTCGTGCATATGGCAGAAAAGGACAGGACGTCACTTTTAGATGCGATTAAAGATTTAACCGATTATCAAGATGAAGTAGGTATTATGTTTGAGAAGTTCTCATCGCTTAATGCTACAGAGCAAAAAGTAATTGACGATGCTCAAAAAGCTTTAGAACGAGCTAGAATTGAGTTAGAAGATGCTCAAGCTAAACCCGATACTTGGTGGAACAATCTTTGGGGACGTAAAAGTAAAATTAAAAAAGAGCAAGAAGAATATAAAGCTGCAGAAAAAGTAAGAGCTGGAGCCGATAGTAAAGCAAAAGCTATGTTTCAAGAGCGTATTGAAAGTGCCGATGTACAAACACTTTTAAGTGAGTTATCTTATAAAAGTCAAGCTGCTGTTACACGTCTAAAAAACAGAGAAGTTGAAATTAAAGAAGTAGAAGAAAAACTAAAAGATGCTATTGTTGAAGCATCTAAAAATCATACGAAAGCTTTAGAAAAGAAGAAAGAAGTAGAAGCGAAGCTAGAAGAGCAATATGCTTTATTAAAGCAAGCACGACAAGAATTAGAAGATATTGCCGATAAACAATCTACCGAATATTCTGAGGCCATTGGAAAAATGACTGCTATAGAGCAAAAAGTAGAAGAGCTAGAAGGTCTTAAAAATGCTTATACAACATTGGCTGCCAGTAAAGATAGCTTTGTGCATAAGCATAATTTAACTATTAAAGTATTAACATCTTTGCGAAGCAATTTACAAACGCATCGTGCAAAACTTAAATCAGATACAGAAGAGCGTCTTAAATATTACGATGGTTACGTTGTAGCTTTAAAAGCAAGAACCGACCAAGAATTTGCAGCTATTTTAGAGCATTTAGGCGTTAAAACAGATGAGCATATTGGAGAAACTCTAGCATCTATGCATACAGCAAGTGCAAAAGCACGTCAAGATATGATGGACAATATTCCTGTACATGAAAAAGTGATGCAAGGTGTTTATAGCAGTTATGCTGAGGCTTTACAAGAAATTCGTGCTAAAGATGGCGAAATTCAAAAGAATTTTGCTGAGCGTTATGGTATCGATATGAAAGAAATTTTTGAAGATTACTATAAAGCTGATGGAAACGCGCCTTCTGGAGATGATGGTGAGCCAGAAGGAAAACCAAAACCAGAGGCAAACGACGACGATTTGTTGTCCTAAATAAATTATGGCGTTACCCCGATTTAATCGGGGTCAGGCTTTCGGCAGTCGCTCTCTGCGAGGAGCTCCAACAAATGCCTCAATCCTTAACGCAGGTCTTTTTACTAACAACAAGTTTAACTTAAATATTAGTGTATTCGTGGCTAAACTGCATACAGAATACTGCAACAGAATACTGAATTCATGTCCATAAATAGTATTGTAACACCTTTAGATTCCGCAATTCTCGATTCCAAAGAGCATTATGTTTTTTATCATGAAATGATAGATTTTGCTTTTAAAGAATTGATTGTTGCAGTACAAAGAGAACAACTTTGTAATCAACAAGAAGTGTTATTATTCAAGCAATATTGCGATTTACTTTTGTATTCTGTTGAAGCCATGCGTATTAAATATATGTATGACGAAGAGGATAATATGAAGGTAGATTTAACCGAATCTGGATTTCCTAATTATTTAGAGTTTAGGTACTTGTTTAACGATTTAGAATTGCGTGATGAGTATTTAGGTAAATTAACGCCAATTGCGACTTTAAAAGAAGAGTTTTTAGAAACTTTAATGCACAAAAAACAGCCAATTAAAAAGAGTAAGTTGTTTCAAGCTTCTTCTATTGTGTATTATTCTTCGGTAAAAAAAGAATATATATTTAACAGGTTTGTACAAGGAAAAATTATAAATGCACCAACAGGTTCTCCAGCAGATTTTATGACTAGTTGGAGTTTTTATGATGTGTCTCATAACCGACCTTTTATTTGCTTTATGTATTTTAATTATGATGGAAATCACATAAATGATGATAAAGGTGAAATTTACGAAGTTTTAAAAAACACGTCTGATAGAGACATGAATTTAGATACCATGGCTTATATTATTGATAAACGATTACCAAAAGTATCGCCAAAGTTTATAAAACGAATTGATTTAGGACCTTTGCATAATGTATTTGCAAAAGATGAAAACGAGGTAACGCATGCAATTTTAAAAAGCATTACTAAAAAAGAAATTCCGTTAGAGTCTTATGCCATTTCACTTAGTATAGATGAAGTAGAGTCAGGGAGCGAGTTTAAAGAAGGTCGTTTTTTCAATAAGCAAACCCTTCAAAAATGGAACGACGTTTTTAATAAAAAGTATGTTTTTGCTCCGCATAGAATTATTCAATTATTATACAATAAAACACCTGATATACTGAATAGGTTAGCCAAAGAACCTATTGAAATAGCGGGTTTAAAAATAGATTTAAAGAAGTAAGTAGTTGCAAAACATAGTAATGCAAACTTAATACTGAACACCAAAAAAAATGGAACACAACTCAACATTCCCAATAAAATTAAGCGAACTAGATATGCTTCGTGATGAGGCAGCGTCATATTTAAAAAGCATCCAATGGGAGCAAGGTTCTCGTGCTAGGAATAAAGATAAAGACGCTAAGGACGAATCTATTTTATTGTACTTGTCACGAGCTAATAATGGTAGTTCTACTGAAGTAACTTCGGTTTCAAAAACTATTTTAGCTTTAAAAAAACGATTATTACCAGATTCGGTAGCTATTCCTATTTACTTAAATCAAACACTTTATGCCGTACAAGAAGGTATTACATTGGGTATTTGGATTAAAGATAGTTATTATGATGCATCTGGTTTATCAAGTTTAAATGAAAATAAATCGGCACTTGATACTAATGGAAAACGCGAATTTGAAAGTAAAATGCATACAGCAACAGCCTTTATGTTATTTGCTGCTTCTTATAAAATTTTAAATGACTTAAAACCTCACGCGTCTGATGATTTATCGGTAATGAAGCAAAAGTTTGCAGGCATTCCAGAGTTGTCTTTTATGTCGCCTATAAAAGGATTTTCATGTAGTTTATTTTATTATGATAAGTATTTAGGTCATCCAGAAATTATAAAGTCTGATAAAGATGTTATTGATTTTACGGTGGTTTATTTTGAAGCGTTAATTGATGAAATTCAGTTACGCAAAAGTTCATTAGAATATACTACTAGTATAGAAGATAGAACCTATAAGCTAGAAAATTCTGAGTTTGCTATTTCGGGTTGGAATAATGTATTTCAAGGAACTGCACAAAGCATCGAATTCAATAAAATTAAATTTGAACAAATAGTAGGAAACCGAGATGCAAAGCATTTTGCACGTCGTTTAACCGAACGTATGCTGAGTTACGATTTTACAGCTAAAAAAAATCCGTTTCAAGAACTTGGTGGTTTTATGCCTGTTTTTATGGGTTATGGTATTCCAGGAACAGGAAAAAGTATGCTTATAGCTGCTATTGCCACACGTTTAAAAGAACATTGTGATACGTTAGATATTCCGTTTTTATTTCACCCAATGCCAGATACTTTAATTAGTACCTTTCAAGGTGGTTCTGCCGAAAAAATGGTAGAGTGGATGAAACCTTTACAAGATCCTACAAAACTTATCTTCGCACCAATTGATGATGCCGAAAATAATTTGCAAGAACGTACATCACAAGGTGTTTCGGCAGGTGTAAAAGAAGTTATTGGTGTATTTTTAAGATATACTGAAGGGGCTTATGCTGTAAATTACGGTAATAGTTCTATTGGCTTATTTACCAATTTGCCTGAGATGTTAGATAAGGCGGTAATTTCAAGAGTACAAGGGCGTTTTAAAATTGATGGTGCACGAACCGAGCATGATTTTTTAGATCAGGATCATTTATGGTGGCGTAAGTTGGATAAAACGATGCCCGATTTTGTAAACATGCAAGGACCTGAAAATTATGCGTACCTGCAAGATCAAGGTTTAGCTAAAAATATGGGAGAAATTTTAAATGTAAGTGGTAAACCAACCGAAGAACGTGTTCACGATATTTATGATAAAGTAGAAAAACAATTTAAAACCAACCAACATTTGTTTTATGCTAATTTGTATAAGGAGATGCAAAAGGCATTTCCGTTCTTTTCGTCTCGTGATGTTAGAAACATTCAAAGTACGGTTTCGTTACGTTTAACCGATTTTGATTTGGAAGAAGATTGGTTTGAAAATCCTGAAATATATTTTAAACAAGACTATGACACGAAGTTTAATATGCTTCAAGAATTGATGCGTGCGAATATGAAAGGGCTGGATTTTTCTGAAATTCGTCGTCAAGAAGTTGTGCGTTATTTAGATAATGTGGCAACCATTGCTGATACCGATTTTAAACGAAAAGTAGATGCTAGAGTAAATCAATTAAACATAGAAACAGAAGCAAGAAAAGTATTTGAAAATGAGTAATAATCATATTAAAAATATAGAAAAGAAACTGCTTTCTGATAATTACTACATTCTTAATAGAATAAATTTTGATTATTTAATGCGTAGTGGCGAATGGGTAAGCCAAATTCGAGAAGTTTATGATAGAGGTGATGGTGCAGGTATTTTGCTTTATAACAAAGAAAAACAAACGGTTATTTTAACCAAACAGTTTAGGATGCCTACCTATCAAAATGGTAATGAAGATGGCTTTTTGGTAGAAGTTGCTGCAGGAATGTTAGATAAAGATAATCCAGAAGCTTGTATTATTAGAGAGGCTGAGGAGGAAGTTGGTTATAGATTAAAAGAAGTAAAAAAAGTATATGAAGCATATTCGTCGCCAGGAGTTATGACCGAAAAAATGCATTTTTTTATTGGTGAATATACTGATGATATGAAAGTTAATGAAGGTGGCGGATTAGATAGCGAACATGAAGATATTGAAGTCCTTGAAATTCCTTTTGAAAAAGCTGTAGATATGCTTAATAATGGAGACATTCAAGATACAAGAACCATTGTGTTGTTGCAATATGCACAGATTCATAAGTTGTTAGGTTAGATAATGGACAAATTAAAAGAAGCTAATTTATACAGAAGTGAACTTATTCCCGTTAGCGGAAAACTTGTTGAGCGTTATAATAAATGCTTAGTGAAACTTGGTTTTACAGAAACAAAGCTAAAATCTTTTTCTATTGATGGCATAGGTTGGAGTCCAGAAATTGCTGAAGAAAAAAAAGAACTTCTTTACTTAAATAACGGAGAAGCAAATCCTCACGGTATTATAATTTCACCCTTGCAAAAAGGGAAACCAGTTTATTTGCCATATCATACATTCGATAGAGATATGATGCAACAAATATTTAAGGTTTATAATGATAAAATTAAAGATATTACTAGAGATTCAGCAATCTGTATAGATTTTGACCAAGGTATCGATGCGTTTTACGAACCTTTAGATGTGTTAAAATATAAAACAGTTCATATAAATTTTCATTTAATGGATAATTTGTATCATCAACAAAATGAACAATTAGAGTTAATAGAAAAATTTAATCAAGGAAATAATTTTATAGATGAAGGTATACATGCAGAATTATTAAATTCAGCTAAAATGTATGGAGATTTACGTCATAGAAATTTAGAATTACCAGCTTTAGATTTTTCTGTCACTTCCTTTTATACTAGAGCTTTTGGTGGTGTGTATGTATTACGAGATTTTATAACGCCTATTGTTGTTTTCGAAGATGAAACATGGTATAAAGAAGCAATAAAAGACACTAATTATGAGGTGTTAATTTATTATATAGAGCAACCAGAACTCATGGATAAATTACGCGACCACGTGATTATCGAGTATAATTTAGAAGCAGTTGTTAAAACAAAACGGTATGAGCGTATCAAAAAATTTGAAATGTCTCAATGTTTAAAAAACACACAACATCCTATAAAAGATATTTTAAACGACCCTATCTTATATAAAAGTTATTTAAACAAATTAGATATAGAATCGCGTAAAAGAGTAATGAGTGTAGAGCGTTACCTTGAAAAGTTAGAAACAAGTAATCAATTTAAAATAGCAGATATTGTCGATTTTAAACTTTTTGAAGCTTTGCATCAACCCCATTCATCGTTAGATGCAAAACATCAAGATTTAATATGGAAGTTATTAGTAAATGTATCAGCTAAAGATGTGTTGTTTTGGTATTGGTATGATAAAGAAGCATTTTATGAATGTTTTAAAACTTGGGATGATTCGTTAAAAGATTGGGCTATTGAAACAATTAGTAACAATATATAAAAATTATAGATTAACTTTATATAAAGTAATAAATAAATTCTTTTTCCTAAATAAGGGAAGGTGTATTTAATTCTATTAAAGAATTAAATACGAAAGGGGGTAAATAACCACCTCGTCTTCCGATTTTAAGAAATCGAAAGCCACTCCTCCTTAAAAAGGAGGAGAATACATAAAACAGACAAGCTTATGACACTAGAACTTATTGTATTTATTGCATCCATATTATTTGGAGCCTTAATTTATTGGAGAGAATCCAATGGAAATGGTTTATATCGCTTTTTTAATAAATTAATGTATTCCAAAGAATTACAAATGAAACCAACCGATAAAACAGGTTTTGTATATCAGCAAAAACTTATTATCCGATTGGTATTTATTGGTTTTTTATTTTTAATAGGAATTATCATTATTCGTTTTTTAATCCCTATTGATATTGCAACGATATCGATATTTGCTTCTATGATAGTAGGAACATTAGCTGGTACATATTTAGCTAATATTATATTTAAGTCTTCTGAAGTTATTGAAGAAAAAAGTGATTCTTTAGAAGATATAGTACATGATACTATTGAAAAAGGAAAAGACTTTATTGAAGATTTAAAAACCAAAGACGCAGAAGTTATTGAAGAACCTAAAGAAGCTCCAAAGCAAGAAGAAAAGAGTGCTAGAGAACGATTGAAAGATAAAGGACTTTTGTAATCAATATTCAGTTAAAAAAAATAAAATGATTAAAAATTATTGGAATAAAGGTAAGAAGCAAAAAACAATAACTATCGTTGTTTTATTGATTTTGTTAATCGTGTTATTTGTAATGCGTGACGATTATCAACCGGCTTTATTGTTTGTTAGAAAGTTCATTTTTATCATCCTATTAAGTATAACGGTGTTATTTTTGGGCTTAAGAAAATTTAGAAAATCAGCAACTACAGGAGGGCGATTGGGTATTCTTGCGTTATTAGTTGTTTTCTTCGGAATTCTATATACTATCGGTTGGCATTTTAAAATGTACGATTATATGAAAACATATAACGTGTATAACAATCTTAATAAAGTTGAAATTAACGAACTACCATTAACACAAAACGAACGTATTCAGCCATTACGTAACGTATTTTCAATGGCGAATGAAAGTGTTGGTGAAACTAAAGATGTATCGTTACCTCATTTGGTACGAATTGAAAATGAAAACAAATGGACTATGGCAATTCAGCCTACTGAAAAGTATGTTTGGCAGGGAATGACCGATAATACCGAAGAGGTATTCGCAGTATCTAGTACCACACCTTTTCCTAGGTTTTCTAGCGAAAATAGAATTCCCGTAACGTTTTCTATTGGAGAATCTTTAAAGTTTAGCAGAAACACATACAATGCCGTAGTACAACGTTTTAATCCTTGGATGTTATTTAATTATGAACCAAGTGATACGTTTTATATGAAGAATGATACAGGGCAGTGGGTAGAAGTTGTAAGTTTAATTAAATGGAAAGGTTTTTTATTTCCGTATCCAACCTTTGGAGGTGTTATGATTATTGAAAATGGTGAACACGATTTTAGCGATTATATAGAACGTATTTTAATAGGAAAAGGTACATATATAAGTCCAGAAGAGATGAAGAACCATCCTTATTTAACGCGTCAAAATACTTTGTCTGAAAAAGTATCTCGTTTACAAGCAGAGTCATTAAAATTTATTGGCGGATTCTCAGATCCACTACCGTGGAATATGGAAACAGCCGTTAAAATTCCTAATTTGCCAGACGATCAAAATCAGCAACCTTTTGTAACCGATTTTGATTTTTCAGATACAGACACCGATGCATACAGCGGTTTATATCATTGGTTTGGATTAGAACCAGTAGGCGATGAGCGTACTAGTTTAACTTACAGTGTTTTTATACCCTCAGATGGAACAGACAAATTATATTATTACGATCATGCTTCAAAAAAACAAGGATATGCAGGGGTTTCTGCAATGCCTTTAAAGGTAATAGAATCGCGTAAAGAATTTGATTGGAGCGTTAATAAACCAGTTGAGTTTAGACCATACATTAAAAATATAGCTGGAAAAAAGCGTATGTTCTTTTTAGGAACTATTTCTGCAATTCGAGAAGGTTCAGATAACTTTGACGGTTCAGCTACGCCTGATTTAGCACTTATTGATAGTGAATATAGAGATGTAGTTTGGATAGATGTAAAACACCCAAGCCAATGGGATAAAACGGTGTACGACCAACTAAATGAAGCATGGCGTTCTAGTGAAAAAATTGGTTATTATTTTGTAGAAGAAACAAAAGAGATTGATTTACCTGAAACACAAAAAGATTCCGTTAGTATTATACCTGTAGTAGATGAAAAGGCAGAAACTATAGAACGGTTGCAAAAACAAATTGATTCTTTGAAGGCTAGTGGAGTTACTAGGTAAAATTTAATCTCTTTTGTGATTGAAAGTTGTCTTTCAATTCTCATGCTTATTTTTAAAAATAAATACTACTTTAATTAGTTAAATTTCTTGTAACATATATGTTTCTTTATATACTTATAATATAAAGGATTTATCATGGCTGGTTACATGGGTTTTGGAATGCAAAGTTGGTTGTATAAAAGGAGACCTAGAAAACCTTTTACTAAAAGAGGACAAGTGCCTTCTTTTACACCGCTTTATAGTTATACAAGAACTTTTAGTTTAAAACCACACATAAAAAAGAATAATATTTATCTTGGTTTACTTACTTTATTATTAATAGGTTTAAGTGTTTTATTCGTAATAAATTATACTCAAAAATTTATTTCATATTCAAAAGAGCGTTCAGAATTAATAGAAAGCAATACCTTAAAACAAGACAATGATGCCTTTAATTTTTTATTGAATTCAGGTAAGAAAAGATTATTGTCGAATAATGTTTTAGGAGCTTATTCAGAATTTAATTTGGCATATAATATAAAATCAGATAATAAAGAATTGAATCAATTATTAATTGAAACTTTAAGTATTCTTTGTTCTCAAGATATTGAGTACTGTGATGATTTAGATGGTGTTATGGATGCTCAATTTTAAATTTATGACTATAATACTAAAAGGAATAATATTAATTGTCATGCGCTTTAATAAAATCTGTAATTAAATAAGTAATTAATTTACCAATTTGCTGTTTTGTTTTTTTTGTTGGAGCAGCTTCACAAATATGTAAATAGCTTGCGTTTTTATGCTTTGCAAAATAGTTTACAAAGGTTCGTGCTTTATTTGCATTAAAACCGCTAGGTGTCATAGCGCTACTTGGTATGTTTTGTATAGCATCACAATCTATTTCAATACCAAAAGATTTTCCTTCAATATGTTTTAAAGCACGTTCCATTTCCATTTTAAATTTCAATTCCTTTCTTATTTCAATAGACTCAAAGGTGTTGTATTTAATAAATTTGAATTTTTTTAAAGATTTAAGTAATGTATCTGAAGTATAGTTTTCATGTAAACCGAAAACAAAATATTTTTCTAAAAAGCCTTCCGCGTAAGCGTAACTAAATCCGTTACCACTATGGCGACCTTCTTCGGGTCTAAAATCGGAATGTGCATCAAAGTTTACCACATTTACAGGTTTGTTTAAAGCTAAAGAAGTGCCTTTAATATTTCCGTAGGCATTGTTATGTCCACCACCAATAATAATAGGTATTTTACCCGCCGAAACAATTTGATGAATAATATGTGATACATAAGTGTCAATTTCTGAAACTAGTTTTCTAGCTTTTTCAATATCTTTTTTTCTAGATTGTTTTAATACTGAAATTTTAGACAACTCGGTAGTAAAATCTAAATGCCCTAAAATTAAAACGTTCTTAACATTGGTAAATTGGTTGCTTTGAATATTTAATAAAGCTTTAAGAGTAGCTTCCCAAGCCTTTGATGTTCCTGCTTTTCCGTAATTAGCAAACACACCAACATCTTCAGGAAAACCAATTATTACATGTGTAACATCCAAATTATTAAGTTGTTCGTATATATTGGAAATGCTGGTTAACATTTTAACATGTTCGCCAAATTTGGATTCACCAGAGCGTTTGTTTAATAGTTTATCTCGAGTGGTATTATTAAATAAAACAAGTTTATCCATAAGAGTAAATAATTTTGAATAATAAAAGTACATCATTATTTATTTATAGCATTATAAAAAAACAAGTATTAAGGATTAAATAACGTTAGAATTAAAAAACAAGTAATTATGGAAAACAACACAAAAGGTAAAGGACTTAAAATAGCTTTGGGAGTAGCTTTAGTTTTATTTTTAGGAACAGCATTTTATACAATGAATTTGTATAAGAAAAGTAATGATACTGAAAAACAATTAACAGAAGAAAAACAATTAGTAATGAACGATTTAAACGCTATGGCTAAGCAATATGATGAAGCTATAAGCGAAAATACAGTTGCTAATGCTAATTTGGTTGAGGCTAGAGAACGTATTCAAGGATTAATAGATTCTTTAAAAATTTCTGAAACCAATGTTAAAAGTTTATGGAGATACAAACAAAAATATGCATCGCTTCAAAAAGAAATGGATGTTTTATTAGCACAAAATGATTCTTTAAGAGTTGAAAATTCATATTTAGCAACATCTTTAGATAGTACACGTGTACGTTTAGAAGAGCGTAATATGTTTACAGATTCTTTATTAGTACAAAATACTGCATTAGCAGAAGTAGTTGAAAATGCTTCATTATTAAGCACAGTAGGGTTAAAAGGTTTTGGAGTTATTGAAAGAACTTCTGGAAAATTAATCCCAACAGAAAGAGCAAGTCGTACAGATAAAATTAGAGTTTGTTTTACAGTTGCTAAAAATACTTTAGTGCAAGAGGGAGAGCAAGAATTATATGTACAAGTAATCGATCCTAAAAACAACACTTTAGGCTTAAACGAACAAGTTCAATTTGAGGAAAAAACATTAAACTATAGTATTATTAGTAAGTTTAATTATGAAAACTCAAGTTTAAATGTTTGTGAGTTTGTTGCTTCAAAGGGTAATAGTAGCTTTGAAAAAGGGCGTTATATAGTAAATGTATTTAATGAAAAAGATTTAGTTTCAACATCAGAGTTTACTTTGAAATAATAGAAATGTTTATAACACTTAATTAATTGTGAAGCCTCAAGTTATTAACTTGAGGCTTTTTTTTGTTATATATTAAAATATAAAAGGTTTGAATAATTAAATTAAAGCTATTATTAGTACGTGACACTATAATTAAAAATATTAGATAATTTGTACAGAATTTAAAAGAGGAAAGCTTGTTGATGCATCTAAACAAGTTTATCTGCAAATAATAGACAAATTAATGCTAAATAGGTTAGAAGGTTTATTTTTAAATTGTATAGAAATTATATTTTTTTTAAAGAAATATGTGTTTCTATTCCATTTTTTATATTACTACCATTTACATAATCATTTAACCTATCTAGTCAATAAATAGAATGCAAATAAATTTCGATTTTCTAAATTCTATTTCAAAGATTTCTAAAGAAACTTTTGAAGAACTACAAAGTATTTCTGAATTTAAAAGAATTCCTGCAGGAGCACAAATAGTGAAGTTTGGTGAAATGACATCTAAAATTTATATGCTTGTTTCAGGAGTAGTTAGATGTTTTATATCAACAGAGTCAGGAAAAGAATTTAATAAAAGTTTTTATATGCCAACGAGTTTTGTTGGTGCATTAACAGCTTTAAGAGAAAAGGAGATTTCAGCGTTTACTTTTGAAACACTTACAGATTGTAAAATGTATGAAGTAGATTATTATGAGTTAATGAAACTTTGTGAAAACAATTTAGTACTTAAGGATTTGCATAACAATGTTTTAGCTATTCTATATGCTAAATATGAAAAACGATTAGTAGAGTTAATATCTATGGATGCAACTGAGCGTTATTTAGAATTAAGAAAGCAAAACCCAGAAATAGATGAGCAAATTTCTCAGTATCATATTGCTTCATATTTGGGTATTACTCCAGTACAATTGAGTAGAATTAGAAAAAAAATATGAGTTATTAACATTTGTTAACAAATTAGAGTAACTAAAATTATATATTTGGATTGATTTCCTTTTAATATGAAGACATAAAGGATTGATAGCTAACCAACCAAAAAAAACAGGTAAATTAATTTACCTGTTTTTTTATATAATGTATTTTAAAGAAATATTTATTTTAAGCTTCCAACCATGTCTTCAGGTTTAACCCAAGCATCATAATCTTCTGCGGTAACATAGCCTAAACGTACAGCTTCCTCTTTTAAGGTTGTACCGTTTTTATGAGCTGTATTTGCAATTTCAGCTGCTTTGTAATAACCTATTTTAGTATTTAAAGCTGTAACAAGCATTAACGAATTGTTTAATAGCTTTGTTATAACTTCTTGATTAGGTTCTATACCAATCGCACAATGTTCTTCAAAACTAGCACAAGCATTTCCAATTAATGTTGCCGATTGTAAAACGTTTGCTGCCATAACGGGTTTAAATACATTTAACTCATAGTGTCCTTGTAAACCACCAACAGAAACCGCTACATCATTTCCTAGAACTTGAGCGCAAACCATGGTTAAAGCCTCACATTGAGTAGGGTTAACTTTTCCAGGCATAATTGAACTTCCCGGTTCGTTTGCTGGGATAATAATTTCTCCAATACCACTTCTTGGTCCAGATGCCATCATTCTAATATCGTTTGCTATTTTATTTAAAGAAACAGCCAGTTGTTTTAATGCACCATGTGTTTCTACTAAAGCGTCGTGTGCAGCAAGTGCTTCAAATTTATTAGGAGCCGAAACAAAAGGTAAGCCTGTAAATTCTGAAATATATTCAGCAACACGTTTACTGTAGCCTTTTGGTGTATTTAAACCTGTACCAACAGCAGTTCCACCTAAAGCTAATTCACTTAAATGCGATAATGTGTTTTCTAATGCTTTTAAACCATGATTTAATTGTGCAACATATCCAGATAATTCTTGACCTAGTGTTAAAGGCGTTGCATCCATTAAATGGGTACGGCCAATTTTTACAACTTCTTTAAAATCTTCAGACTTTTTCTTTAAAGTATCTCGTAATTGTTTTACACCTGGAATGGTTACTTCAACTATTTTTTTGTATGCAGCAATATGCATGCCAGTAGGGAAGGTGTCATTAGAAGATTGTGATTTATTAACATCATCATTCGGTTGAATTACTTTTTCACCTTCACCAATAATTTTTCCAGCTAATTGTTGAGCTCTATTAGCTACAACCTCATTCACATTCATATTACTTTGTGTACCAGAACCTGTTTGCCATATAACTAAAGGAAATTGGTCATCATGCTTGCCATCTAGTATTTCATCACAAACTGTAGCAATTAGGTCGCGTTTTTCAATTGGTAAAACACCTAATTCACAATTAGTATATGCAGCTGCTTTTTTTAAATAAGCAAATCCATAAATTATTTCAAGAGGCATAGACGCAGAAGAGCCTATTTTAAAGTTGTTTCTAGAGCGTTCTGTTTGTGCTCCCCAAAGTTTATCGGCAGGTACTTTTACCTCGCCCATGGTATCTTTTTCTATTCTAAAACTCATCTTAATAATGATTAAATTTAAAGCTGTAAAGTTAATTGTTTTATGGTTTCTATTAGTATGACATGTGTCAGTTTTTTAAGTTTTTTTAATAAATTAAAATGGTTTAAAACTCTGTTAATAAATTTTAATTTGATATTGTATAACAAGTGTGTTTACATTATCTTTGCGAAAGATTTATAATAGACACTTATAATTATGTTTGATTTTGACCAATATTTAGGCTTTTTAGCATTTTTAACCATATTAACATTAGGATTTTGGTTAATGATATTTTTATTAACTTTTGTAATACCTTATTGGATAGGTGGATCTATAATAGAAAGGTTAAAAGAAATTAGAGAAGAAAAGAAAGCTAAGCGTCAAGCTTAAAATATATTTTGATATATAAAAAAGGGAAACTATTAATATGGTTTCCCTTTTTTAGTTTAGCGACTTAATAAATAGCAATAATACTATTGCTATAAATCTAATGAAATTAAAACGTTTTAATTATTACATTTCTACATCACCGCCGCTAAAACCACCATTTCTTTCTTGTTTCTTTTTTTGATTAAAACGGTAAGTAAATGATAAATTGTAAGTGCGACCACCTCTAAATTGAATTTCTTGATCGGTTGTAAACGTATCTGCTGTAATATAATTTTTAAATTTTTGGCTATTAAGTAAATCTCTAATATTAAATGCTATTGAGGCTTTATCTTTAAACAAATCTTTGCTAAAGGCAACATTTATAGAATACCTTCCTTTTCTGTTGTTTTGAGCATCAGAGCTTGGTGCTCTATAATTCATATTAGTTTGCCAATTAATTTTATAAGGTAAAGTAAGTTTATTTGTTAAACGAGCAGACCATGTAGTTACATTAGAACTTAAATCAATACCATTATATGCACCATCTCTTTTTAGCTTAAACAGATTAAAATCGGTATTAATTCTCCATTTTCGTGTTGGATTGTAATTTAGATTAAATTCAAAACCATATCTATTATCAGTAGCTAAATTAAGCGGACCTCTTTCTATAACTGGAAAATTTTCTCCATCAATGACAACTATTTCTCCTGTTTCTCTACTAGCAAAAGTCATGACATTGGTTGAATGAGACTGGTATATTGCTGTGCTTAAAGTAAAATTTCCAAACTTATTTAAATATCCAAGTTCAAATTTACCAGTATAGGTAGGGTTTAAGTCAGGGTTTCCTTGAAAAACATTAGTTATACTAGATCTTGAAGGAAACGGATTTAGCATAAAACCTCGAGGTCTTCGTAATCTTCTATTATATCCAAGTGTTATGCTTTCATTTTCTGTGATTTCATAATTTAGATTTATTGTCGGGAATACTCCTGTTAAGTTTTTCTTATTAAAATCACCACTTGTAGGTTGATCTAAAGTGGTTCTAGTATTTTCCATTCGCACGCCTAGTAAACACGAAAACTTATCAATTTTACTGCCAAATTGTGTGTAAACGGCAGTTATATATTGTTTGAAATTGAAAATATTTGTAAGATTGTTGTCAACTTCAAAATTACCAGTATCTGTGTTCTTTAATTCAACAATATAGTCGGTAGACCGGTTATTAAAATCACCACGATATCCTATTTCTATTTGACTCTGTTCTCCTATAGGTAATACATAATCAGATTGTAATAATATATTTGATTGATCTTCAAAATTGGAGGCAATTTCAGTATCAATGCCATTAGAATTTATTAAAGAAAAATCATTATCATTCGTGTTTTCATATTGAAAATCGAAAGTTAATTTATGGTCGGTCTGTTTAAAGTTCTTAGTAAAGTTTAATGAATATTGAATGGTTTCACTATCTTCATTTTCAGGATCTAATCTAACATTTTTATTAGTTGTATTATTAATTTTATTGGTATAAACTAGATTGTTTACTGAGTTATTTTTGTTATCATTATTACTATAAACTAAAGCTGTTGTAAACGAAGCTGAATCGTTTAAATACCATTCTACACCAGTGTTTGTTGTTATTCCTTTTCTCGTATCTGTCCAATTTCTTTTTTCATTTAAATCTGGAGTATTAATATCATTGTACAAGACATTATTATACCAATGTCCTATAGATTCGTTGTATCTATATGACGTTGTATTAAAGATATTAACATTACCAGTTCTGTAATTAATATTTCCAGAAATACCAGCAGCATCAGGATGACCTATATTAGCCGTGGCAGAACCATTAAACCCTAATAGTTTACTTCTTCGTAAAACAATATTTAAAATACCAGCAGTTCCTTCGGCTTCATATCTGGCAGAAGGAGAGGTGATTACTTCAATTTTTTCAATAGCATCTGCTGGTAGTTGGCGTAGTGCATCGGTAGAATTTAAACCTACTAACCCCGAAGGCTTTCCATTTATTAGTATTTTAACATTATCATTTCCTCTTAAAGCTACATTACCCTCTGCATCTACAGAAACCGATGGAACATTATCTAAAACATCACTAACATTACCGCCACTTACTGTTAAGTCTTTACCAACATTATATATTTTTTTGTCGAGTTTAATTTCTACTGAGGTACGTTCTGCAATAATTTCAACTTCTCCTAAAGATTCCATGTCAATTTCTAATGCTATGACTCCTATATTTTCATCAGATTCTAATTTTTTATTAGATAGAGTTATTTTTTTATAAGAGATATATTCAATAGATATATCATATAATCCTTTTGAAATTTGAATGTTAAATGCGCCTTTAGCATCAGTAATGCAACCGTCAATTATCTTTTTTTCTTGTTTGCTAAAAAATGAGATAGTAGCATATTCTAAAGGTTCTTTTGTATCCTTATCAATAACTTTCCCTGTAATTGTTATATTCTTTTCAGGTGTAAAATTGTCATTTTTTGGATGCGCATAGATAAAAGATATATGTATGCAAAAGATAAAGATAGAAATTATGGCTTTGGTCATGATTAGGTTTTCGTTATTAGACTTGCAAAATTAACCATGGTTTAAAGCGCAAATAGTTAAATAAAAGTTAATTAAATAAGTGGCGTTAACTAATAATATCAAGAATTAGTTCAGGAGGTCTACCAATAACAGCCTTCTTTCCGTTTATTACTATGGGGCGCTCAATAAGTTTAGGATTGTTAACCATTGCTTCTATAATTTCAGAATCGGTTAAAGTTTTACCTTTAAAGTCACTTTTCCAAATAGCTTCATTTTTTCTTACTAAATCAATAGGTTTAATGCCTAAAAGAGCTATGATTTCCTTTAAAGCTTTCGCTGAAAGATTATCGTCTAAATATTTAATAATCTCAAAAGGTTTTCCTGATTTCGTTAGTATTTCTAAGCCTTGTCTAGATTTAGAGCAACGAGGGTTATGATATATTTTTGTCATTATATATAAATATTATAAGTTTTTAATTCATTTTTAAGTTGTTCTGGATTTTTAAAATGAATACCATTGATTTTAAGAGCATTGGCAGCTTCAATGTTTCTTATGTTATCATCAATAAAAATAGCTTTTTCAGGATTTATATTGAATCTATCAAGTGTAATTTTATAAATCTCTTTAAAAGGTTTTCTTGTTTTTTCAACACCAGAAATTACAATACCTTCAAACCAATTTAGGAATTTAAAATGTTTTTGCGCAATAGGAAAAGTTTCGTTACTCCAATTTGTTAAAGCAACTACTTTATATTCCTTAGATTTTATAAGAGCATCTAAAATTTTAACGGTTCCAGTAATTTCTCCACCAAGCATTTGTTCCCATTTGCCGTAATACATTTTAATATACTTTTTGTATTCTGGAAATTTTGATACTAAATCTTCAGTAGCTTGTTTTAAAGGATAACCAGCATCTTGATTTTCGTTCCAATGCATGGTGCAAATAGTATTTAAAAACCATTGCATTTTTTCTCTATCACCATTAAAAGCATTTAGAAAAACATATTCAGGATTCCAATCGATTAAAACACCTCCTAAATCAAAAATAATAGTATTTATTTTACTCATAATGTATTAGGATCTTCATCTTTTTGTCCCATCATCATTAAGTATGCTTTTAAAAATCCGTCTATTTGTCCATCCATAACACCATCAACATTACTTGTTTCATAAGCTGTTCTTACATCTTTAACTAGTTTATAAGGCTGCATAACATAGTTACGTATTTGACTTCCCCATTCAATTTTCATTTTTCCAGCTTCAATATCGTCTCTTTGTGCTAGTTGTTTCTGAAGTTCTATTTCATACAACTGCGATTTAAGCATTTGCATAGCTCTAGATCTATTATCATGTTGCGAACGTGTTTCAGAACATTGAATTTGAATACCAGTTGGTTTATGAACCAGTTGTACTTTGGTTTCAACTTTATTTACATTTTGTCCTCCAGCACCGCTAGAGCGAGCAGTTGTAATCTCTATATCGGCAGGGTTAATTTCAATTTCTATGGTATCGTCAACTAAGGGATACACATAAACAGAAGCAAAACTCGTATGACGTTTCGCATTACTATCAAAAGGAGAAATACGTACTAAACGATGTACACCATTTTCGCCTTTTAGCCAACCAAAAGCAAAATCACCTTCAATTTCTAAGGTTACTGTTTTTATACCTGCCACATCGCCTTCTTGAAAGTTAAGTTCTTTAACTTTAAATCCGCTTTTTTCGGCATACATTAAGTACATACGCATAAGCATACTTGCCCAATCACAACTTTCTGTACCACCAGCACCAGCTGTTATTTGTAAAACGGCACTTAAACTATCACCTTCTTCAGAAAGCATATTTTTAAACTCGATATCTTCAAGAAGTGTTATAAGTTTAGTGTAGTGTTCTTCAACTTCTTCAGCAGTATATTCACCTTCTTTATAAAATTCATAAAGAAGCTCTAATTCTTCTAATTGTGCTTTAGCTTTATTGTAATCTTCTACCCATTTCTTTTTAACACGGAGCGATTTCATTACAATTTCTGCAGCTTTAGAGTCGTTCCAGAAATTAGGGTCGAAGGTTTGTTCTTCTTCGTTTTGTATTTCTATAAGTTTGGTGTCTACGTCAAAGATAGTGCCTAATTGCGTTAAGGCGGGGATTAAGATCTTTAATTTGATCGGATGTAATCATTGTAAAATTTGTTTTGAACAAAAATATGATTTAATGATACAAGTAAAAAGTGT
Organism: Algibacter sp.; assembly: GCA_050294475.1. Lineage (GTDB taxonomy): Bacteria > Bacteroidota > Bacteroidia > Flavobacteriales > Flavobacteriaceae > Thalassobellus. Next base: position 239,675 of record JBNKOE010000021.1, read on the forward strand.
TATACTTTAATTTTTTTAATGAATACAGAATAATTGATGTCTGTAAATTAAAAAGAGTAATGTGAATTTTGATTTTTTTTAGAGTCTTAATTTATTAATTAGTTTTAATTTTAAAGATGTTATTTGTCGATAATAGATTTTCTTAATTCAATTTACTTTAATAGAATATTAAAAATTATATTTGTTTCTTGAATATCATAGTTTGAATAAATAAACTATGATTATTTATTATCTAATTAATAGCTTAAACATATCAATGAGTAATATTATAATCACATCTGGTGGAAGACGCGTTTCTTTAGTAAAAGCTTTTCAAAAAGAATTAAAGAAAATTGTTCCCAATGGAAAAGTATTTGTAAGTGATTCTTTTCCTATGCTTTCATCAGCAGCTCAAATTTCTGATAGCTTTGTGAAAGTACCAATGGTAACAGACAAGAATTATATTGATAAATTGTTAGCTATATGTTTAGAAAACAACATTGCTTTAGTTATTCCAACTATTGATACAGAGCTTTTATTACTTTCTAGAAATAGAGAAATGTTTTTAAAGCATAATATTGATATTGTTATTTCGGACGAATATTTTATTGAAATTTGTGAGAGTAAAATTAATACTCACAGTTTTTTTAAGGATTATAAATTAGATACTGCTGAAGTCTACTCTAAAACAGATTATAAATTACCTTTATTTATTAAACCAATAAATGGAAGTAACAGTGTAGACAACTATATAATTCATGAAGAAAATCAAATAACTGATTATCATATTAATAATGAGGATTTAAGGTTTTTTGAATATTTAGACCATAATCTTTATGATGAGTACACTTGTGATTTGTATTATGATAGAAATAGTAAATTGAAATGTGTTATTCCAAGAAAGCGTATTGAAGTAAGAGGAGGAGAGGTTAGTAAAGGTGTTACAAGAAAAAACGAAATTAAAAAATTTATAGAAGAAGCTTTTGGTTTTGTTAAAGGCGTTAGAGGCTGTATAATTTTTCAAGTTTTTATGCATAAACAAACCAATAAAATAAAAGGTATTGAGATTAATGCTAGGTTTGGAGGAGGCTTTCCTTTATCTTATTTTGCAGGTGGTAATTTTCCTAAATGGATTATTCAAGAATATTTTTCAAATAAAGAGTTGACTTATTTTAATGATTGGCAAGATAATTTATTGATGCTAAGATTTGATGGAGAAGTTTTTGTTGAAAATTATGAAGAGTAAACAGGTTGTAGTTTTTGATTTAGATGATACGCTTTACAACGAAATAGACTTCTTAAAGTCTGCATACAATGAAATTGCTCAAACTATTTCAAAAGAAATAAATGTAGAATCAGATGTCATTTTAAATGACATGTTGTTTTTTTACAATAAAAGATTAAATTCTTTTGATGAAATTTTAAAGAAATATAAGTCTTCATATGAAGTTTCAGATTTAATTAAAGTTTACCGAAACCATAAACCAAATTTGTTTTTAACAAAAGAAAGGAAAGTATTATTAGATAGTTTAAAGACATCAAAGATATCTATGGGTATTATTACTGATGGAAGAAGTAATCAGCAAAGAAATAAGCTTGAAGCTTTAAATGTATTAGGCTATTTTTCAGAAATTATAATTTCGGAAGAATTTGGTAGTGAAAAACCAAATATGAATAATTTTAAATATTTTGAGGATAAATTTGGCGACGTACAATATTATTACATAGGAGATAATGTTAAAAAAGATTTTGTTTCACCAAATAAGCTTAACTGGATTACAATTTGCTTATTAGATAAAGGAGTAAATATTCATAATCAAAATTTTGATTTACCAATAGAATTTTTACCCAAATATAAAGTTAACAACTTCAAAGAAATTTCATCTTTAATTAATCTATAAGTATTATACTTAAAACATTTTATGTCGCTTTTTTTTATAAAAAGTTGAGTTTTTTATTCTTAATTTTAGAAATCCTAATTTTATAAAAGATAGATGATTATAGACCTAAGAAGTGACACCGTAACCCAACCAACAAACCAGATGCTTGAAGCTATGATGCAAGCTAAAGTTGGCGATGATGTTTTTAGAGAAGACCCAACTGTTAATGTGTTAGAAGAGCGAGTAGCTAAAATGTTTGGAAAAGATAAAGCGTTATTTTTCCCAAGTGGTACAATGGCTAACCAAACAGCATTAAAACTTCATACAAACCCAGGTGATCAGGTTATTTGCGATAAGTATGCTCATATTTATAATTATGAATCTGGAGGAGCTTCCTTTAACAGTGGTGTTTCCTGTAAACTAATTGATGGCAACAAAGGTATGTTTACTGCAAAACAAGTTGAAGAAGCTATAAATCCGGATGCTTATTATTACAGTAAAACTAGTTTAGTTGAAATTGAAAATACCACTAATAAAGGAGGTGGCGCTTGTTGGGATTTTAATGAAATAATAAAAATTAGAAACGTTTGCAATGAAAACAATTTAGGATTTCATTTAGATGGTGCACGTTTATGGAATGCGTTAGTTGAAAAAAATGAAACTACAGAACAATATGGAGAAGTTTTTGATACCATTTCAGTTTGTTTAAGTAAAGGTTTAGGGTGTCCAGTAGGTTCTATTTTGGTTGGCAATTCTGAAATGATGCAAAATGCTATTAGAATTCGAAAAATATTTGGTGGAAATATGCGGCAAGTTGGCTATTTAGCTGCTGCGGGACTTTATGCTTTAGATAATAATGTAGAAAGATTGAAAATGGACCATCAAAAAGCAAAAGAAATAGGAGTAGAGCTGAGTAAACTATCAATAATTAAAACAGTTGAACCCATTGAAACTAATATCGTTATTTTTGAACTTAATAAGGATGTTAACGAAAAGCATTTTATTCAAAAATTAGCCAATAAAAATATTCACATTATAGGAATGGGTGGTGGTAAGTTACGTATGGTAACTCATTTAGATTATACTAATATAATGCATGAAAAGTTATTAGAAACCCTTCAGTGTCTATAATTTAATGATTAGTTTTACTTAAACATATCCATTCCAGGAATATTTGGCATACCATCTTTTGCAGCAGCAGCAAGTTCTGTTTCATTTATTTGGGTTGCTTTTTCAATGGCTTTATTCAAAGTTAAAATAAGATAATCTTCAAGTTGTTCTTTATCTTCAAGCAATTCATCATTAATATCAATAGATTTAATGGCTCTATTAGCAGTGATTGTAATTTTAAGTTTCTTATCATTACTAGCTTCATCAATTAAAACTGTATCTAATCGCTTTTTAGTTTCCTCAACTTTCTTTTGGGCTTCTTTTAGTTTTCCCATCATACCCATCATATCTCCAAACATATATTTTAGTTTTTAATTGTTGAATGCAAATTTATTATAATTTTACGTTAAATTAATTTTAATTAGTGATGAAAAATGAAAAACCTAGCTATTGTTTTGTTGTTAAGTTCTATTTTTGCCGTTTCCTGTAAAAAAAATATTGAAATGGATAGCAATTTAAGTACTACAGAAATTCCTGTGGCTAAAAAAATAGCAAAGAAATTAGAAAAGCATAAAGATATACGGATTGATAATTATTATTGGTTAAACGATAGAGAGAATCCTGAAGTTATCGAGTATTTAAATTCTGAAAATGCTTATACTAAAGATGCTATGAAGCATACAGAGGTTTTTCAAAAGGATTTGTTTGAAGAGATGAAAGGCAGAATTAAGGAAGAAGATGCAACAGTTCCTTATAAATTAAATGGATATTGGTATTTAACTCGTTATGAAATTGGAAAAGATTATCCTGTTTATATTCGAAAAAAGGAAACATTAGATGCACCAGAAGAGATACTATTTGATTGTAATGAAATGGCAAAAGATCATGCTTATTTTAATTTAGGTGGTATTTCTATAAGTCCAGATAATAAATTAGCTGCGTTTTCAACCGATGTTGTTAGCAGAAGGCAGTACACAATTCAAATTAAAAACTTAATTACAGGTGAAATTTATGATGATAAAATTATAAATACTACAGGTAGTGCTACTTGGGCAAATGATAATAAAACATTGTTTTATACAATGAAAGATGAAGTTACGTTACGTTCATGCAAAGTTTTTAAACATAAATTGCATAGTGATAATAAAGAAGATGTTGAGGTTTATTATGAAGCAGATGAAACCTTTAACACCTTTGTTTATAAAACAAAATCTAAGAAATATATTATTATTGGTTCGTCTAGTACTTTGTCATCAGAATATCAAATTTTAAATGCCGATACACCCGATGATTCGTTTAAGATATTTCAAAAAAGAACTAAAGACCTAGAGTATAGTATAGCGCATTATAATGATTGTTTTTACATTATAGCTAATAATGATGGAGCAACTAACTTTAAGCTTTTAAAAACTAATGAAAATACAACTGAAATAGCATATTGGAAAGAAGTGATTCCTCATAGAAAAGATGTTTTATTAGAAGATATTGAAATTTTTAAAGATTATTTGGTTGTTAACGAACGTGAAAATGGACTAAACAAATTAAGAATTATAAGCTGGAAAGGTAATGAAGATTATTATTTACCTTTTAATTCAGAAACCTACACAGCTTATATAGGTAATAATCCCGATTTTAATAGTGATGTATTACGCTATGGTTTTAATTCATTAACCTCACCAAGTTCTGTAATAGATTATAATTTAAAAACAAAGCAGAGCGAAATAAAGAAAGAACAAGAGGTATTAGGAGGGAAGTTTAATAAAGAGAATTATGAATCTAAGCGTATATGGGCAACAGCTAGAGATGGAGTGAAAATACCTATATCGTTGGTTTATAAAAAAGGAATTAAGTTAGACGGAACAAATCCACTTTTACAATATGCATATGGTTCTTATGGTTCAACTATAGATCCATCATTTTCAACAGTAAGATTAAGTTTGTTAGACCGAGGTTTTATATATGCCATTTCACACATTCGTGGTGGGGAATATTTAGGTAGAAATTGGTACGAAAACGGAAAGCTTTTAACTAAAATGAATACGTTTACCGATTTTATTGATTGTTCAAAATTCTTAATAGAACAAAATTATACATCAAACAAGCATTTATATGCTTATGGAGGTTCTGCAGGTGGTTTACTTATGGGAGCCGTTATTAATATGAATCCAGAATTATATCATGGTGTTTTAGCAGCAGTTCCTTTTGTTGATGTAGTAACTACGATGCTTGATGATACTATTCCTTTAACAACAGGAGAATATGATGAGTGGGGAAATCCTAACGAATTTGCGTATTATAATTATATGAAGTCTTATTCTCCATATGATAATGTTGAAGCTAAATCGTATCCAAATATGTTGGTAACAACAGGTTTGCATGACTCACAAGTGCAATACTGGGAACCGGCTAAGTGGGTAGCTAAGCTTCGAGAGTTAAAAACTGATACAAATAAATTATTGCTTCATATTGATATGGATTCTGGTCATGGTGGGGCTTCAGGTCGATTTGAAAGCCTAAAAGAAGTTGCCTTAGAATATGCTTTTTTATTAGATTTAGAAGGAATTCATGGGTAATAAAAAAAAAAGTTTTATTTTTGTCAGGTTTTAGGTTACAAATAATTTAATTAATGTTACTGTAGCTTACAAAAAGCATTTTATGGAAGAAAATCCAAAAGTAGTCAATAGTGTATTAGATCTTATAGGTAATACACCTCTTATAAAATTAAATAATATAACTAAGAACTTAAAAGGTAATTACTTTAGTAAAGTAGAAGCTTTTAATCCTGGTCATTCTTGTAAAGACAGAATTGCCCTTTATATTATTGAACAAGCTGAAGAACAAGGTATTTTAAAACCTGGAGATACTATTATTGAAACAACGTCTGGTAATACTGGGTTTAGTTTAGCAATGGTAAGTATTATCAAAGGTTATGATTGTGTTTTGGCAGTAAGCTCAAAATCTTCTCCTGATAAGATTGATATGCTAAAAACCATGGGAGCCAAAGTTTATGTTTGTCCAGCTCATGTTAGTGCAGATGATCCAAGATCATACTATGAAGTAGCTAAAAGACTGCATAGCGAAATGAAAGGGTCTATTTATATCAATCAATATTTTAATCAGTTAAATCTTGACGCTTATTATAGATCTACTGGTCCAGAAATATGGAAACAAACAGAAGGTAAAGTAACTCATTTAGTTGCATGTAGTGGAACTGGAGGAACCATTTCAGGAACAGCAAAATATTTAAAAGAACAAAACCCTAATATAAAAGTTATTGGTGTTGATGCTTATGGATCGGTTCTTAAAAAATACCACGAAACAAGAGAGTTAGATAAAAAAGAAATTTATCCATACAGAATTGAAGGTTTAGGAAAAAATTTAATTCCTACTGCAACCAATTTTGATGTTATTGATGAATTTATCAAAGTAACTGATGAAGAGAGTGCGCATACAGCTAGAGAATTAGCTAGAACAGAAGGGCTTTTTGTTGGATATACATCTGGAGCAGCAATGCAAGCTATAAAACAATTAAATGAACAAGGTGAGTTTAAAGAGGATGACAATATTGTTGTTATATTCCCAGATCATGGTTCACGTTATATGAGTAAGGTTTATAGCGATAAATGGATGGAAGATCAAGGCTTTTTTGATAGTAAAAATGAGGTTTCAGAAAGTATTCAATACATAAAATAGTGTGTATATAACTAGGTATTCAAAGTAATAAAAAGAAGAGATAACATTAAATATCTCTTTTTTTTATTTTATCAATAATTGAATGCTAAAAATTATGTACAAACAATATAAATATTTAATTTTGCAAGAACTGACCAAGGCTAAAAAACTTTAATTAAACTAGCAAAAATATTCAAAATAATGTTTTTGCTAATCTTTAAGAAAGTAATTAATCTCCTGTGGTTTGTCTTAAATTTAATAGCAACAAGATTTTATAAATGAAGGATTTATTTGAAAAGATTTACAAGGATAAAGGGCCATTAGGAAAATGGGCGTCACAAGCAGAAGGATATTTTGTGTTTCCAAAACTAGAAGGAGAGATTTCTAACAGAATGAAGTTTCAAGGGAAAGATGTAATTACTTGGAGTATTAATGATTATTTAGGTTTAGCAAATCATCCAGAAGTACGTAAAGTTGATGCAGAGGCAGCAGCTCAATACGGTTCTGCGTATCCTATGGGAGCAAGAATGATGTCTGGTCACACAGATTTACATGAAACTCTTCAAAATGAATTAGCAGCTTTTGTTAGTAAAGAAGCAGCATATCTTTTAAATTTCGGGTATCAAGGCATGGTGTCTACTATTGATGCTTTGGTAGCTAAAGATGATATCATAGTTTATGATGTTGATGCACATGCATGTATTATTGATGGTGTGCGTTTGCATATGGGTAAGCGTTTTACTTACAAGCATAATGATGTTGCGAGTTTAGAAAAAAACTTAGAAAGAGCCACTAAAATGGCTGAACAAACAGGAGGAGGTATTTTAGTTATTTCTGAAGGTGTGTTTGGTATGCGTGGTGAGCAAGGACGTTTAAAAGAAATAGTTGAACTTAAGAAGAAGTTTAATTTCAGATTATTTGTTGATGATGCTCACGGATTTGGTACACTAGGAGCTACTGGTGCGGGTACAGGTGAGGAGCAAGGAGTTCAAGATGATATAGATGTGTATTTTGCAACATTTGCAAAATCTATGGCGGGTACAGGTGCTTTTATTGCGGCAGATCAAGAAATTATTGATTATTTAAAGTATAATTTACGTTCTCAAATGTTTGCAAAATCATTGCAAATGCAACTAGTAGTTGGTGCTTTAAAGCGTTTAGATATGCTTAGAACAATGCCTGAACTTAAAAACAAACTTTGGGAGAATGTAAATGCTTTACAATCTGGATTAAAGGAACGTGGTTTTGATATTGGTACGACTCAAAGTTGTGTAACTCCAGTATACTTAAAAGGAAGTATTCCTGAAGCGATGGCTTTGGTAAGAGATTTACGTGAAAATTACGGAATATTCTGTTCTATAGTGGTTTACCCTGTGATACCTAAAGGATTAATTTTATTAAGATTAATTCCGACAGCAACACATACATTAGAAGATGTAGCTGAAACTTTAGCAGCTTTTGAAGCTATTAGAGATCGATTAGAAAACGGAACTTACAAACGTTTATCTGCGGCTGTGTTAGCAGCTATGGGTGAATAATAATAAGTTTATTTATAAAACAAAAAAATCCGATTCAATTAAGAATCGGATTTTTTTTATGAAATATCTTTTCTAAATGTTTTTCTGCGTTTGTAAACTACAGGATTAAAATGCTTCCATATTTGCTGAATAGCAATATTATCTTCTAATTCTGGAGTTCTAAAACAGGTTTCAATTCCTTTTTCTTTAAAGGTTTCATAATATTCTTTAAATATAATAGCGTGAACCCCTTTGTTTTGATAGTCTGGATGTATGCCAATTAGATAGAAAATAACATCTTTGCTATGCTTTTTTGCATGCATAACATGTCTGAAACCAAAAGGAAATAGTTTACCGTTAATCTTTTGTAATGCCTTGGCAAAAGCAGGCATAACAATGGCAAAACCTATCATTTTGTCATCTTTATCTACAATGAATTTGATGTATTCTGGGTTTATAAAACTGATGAATTTCTTTTTGAAATATTCTTTTTGAATATCATTAATAGCAACAAATGATGATAAAGACGCATAACTTTCGTTAAATAAATCAAACATTTTATCAGCATAAGGCATAACTTCTTCTGTTTTAGTAAGATTAAGAGCCTTAAGTTGGTATCGTCTTTTTATGAGTTCTTGCGCTTTGTGAAAGAATTCGGGTTTTACGTTTTTAAAAGGGAACTTGCTTTCTGAATAAGATTTTTCAATTTTAAAACCAGCAGCCTCATAATGTTTAACATAATATGGATAGTTATACCAAGTAACCATAGGGGCAATACTATCAAAGCCTTCAGTCATAACACCGACTTTGTCTAAATTAGAAAAGCCAACAGGTCCTTCAATGTATTCTAAATTTTTGTCTTTGCCAATTTCATTTACTTTATCTAATAAAGTTTTAGAAACCTCAAGATCATCAATAAAATCAAACCATCCAAATCGCATTTTTTTTAGGTTCTGATCTTTTATTTCTAACCAATTTGTAATGGCTGCAATACGACCTACAATTTCATTTCCCTTATATGCAAGGAATAATCTAGCTTCGGCATCATTAAAAACAGGATTTTCTTTTTTGTTAAATGTTTTTATTTCTTGACTAATAATGGGAGGAACCCAATATTCTGAGTCTTTATATAGTTTAAAGGGGAATTTTACAAAAGCCTTTAAGTCTTTTTTAGTTTGTACTTCTTTTAGTTTAATCATATATAATTTATAAATCTCAAGCTTTTAAAAGTTGCCAAAATCAGTGTCATCTCGTTTTTGTTTTTTTATTGGGTTGTCACTAGTGTTTTTGTTTTTTTTCTTCTTTGCTTTTCTATTGCTTCTGTTTGATCCTCTTCTAGCATCTTCAGCTTCAGCAGATGTTCCATTATCAACTTCTTTATCTTTATGAAAATCTAATCGATATGACATTCCAAAATTAACACTAAAAACAGATGGTGTATCTTTTGTATTAAAAGTTAAAGCAGTATCTAATTGAAAATCTTTATTCCATAAATAAGCACCTCCAAATCTAAAAAGGTTGTCAGCATAAAAATCATTTTTAATCCCTTGTGTCTCTCCAAAAATCACCCATTTTGGATTGAAAGAATGAGTTAGTGTTAAAATATATTGAAAATCTGATTGATCTGTGCCTATTCTGTCTTTAATTAAATTCATAACAAATACCCAGCCGCCAGCAAAATTGTTTTGTGTTGCAATCATTATTTTTGGGCTAAAACCCTCAACACCTGTTACTGTATATGGATTGTTTTTTGTATCAAAATTAGCACCTGCATAAACTGATATTGCAGGAATTAGCTCGCTCCATTTAAATCTATGGTTTGCTTTCCAGCTATACAAATTTGGTTTATTATTTTCGGAGTTTTTATAAGGGTCGTAAATTAAATATTTAGCACCGATACTTAAATATTTAAAATTCGAACGTTTGTTTTCTGAGGAAATTGTTGAACGATTATTTGTGAATGTATCATTTTGATAAGTGCCTTCTATATTTAATTCTAGTTCTTCAAATAATAAGCCATAACGTGCTGCGAAATCAAGACCTAATCCAGAAACATCATATTTTAATAAGGAATGTTTTTCATTTACATTATATGGCCCAACCTCGAATTGGACAACATTAGTACCAACAGAAAAGGCACTTCTAGATACGCCAGGTCTATTAGAATTTATAACATCTGTATATTGACTAAAAACTTGAGTTGAAACTAAGGTGAGTAATGTGAATAAGGTAGATTTAATTGGGATCATATTAAAAAATTAGATTTATCAATGAATAGGTTGATTTTGTATTTTTGTTATTAAGGTTTTTAAAAGGTTATCAAATATAGATATTTTATACTTTTTTTATCATTTTTCAATCTTTTTTAAACGTATAGAATTGTATTTTTGTTTTAAATTTAAAAATTAAGTTTTAATTATGGGTTTAATAAGAACCATACTTATAATTGTAGTAGTCTATTATATTATAAAAGTGCTTTCAAGAATTTTTGCGCCTGTTATGTTAAAATACGCTGCAAAAAAGGCTGAAGAGCGTTTTGGAGATCAGTTTGGGCAATATAAAAACCAAGGTCAGCAAGAGTCTTCTAAGAAGGAAGGAGAAATAACTATAGATAAAATGCCAAACATTAAAACTTCTAATAAAGATGTTGGTGATTATGTAGATTATGAAGAAGTAGAATAGAGGTGTTTTTATTTCTGTGAAAGGAAAAAACGCCTTATTTTAATATATTATTTTCAATTTATATAATTCTTGAAAAAATATTCATATTTTCACGTTCGTTGTTTTTAAAACATTTTCATGCAATTTTCAATAAAAAGAATACTTTCGCATATCCTAATTCTTGTAGGGTTTGTTGTCTTATCATTAGCTTATTTTAATCCTGTTTTACAAGGGAAACAGCTTTTTCAAAGCGATATCATGCAATATATAGGTATGAGTAAGCAGCAAAAAGATTTTAAAGCACAAACTGGCGAAGAAACTTATTGGACCAATGGTGCCTTTGCTGGTATGCCAACCTATCAATTAGGAGCTAAATACCCTCATAATTATATAAAAAAGCTAGACTTAGCATTGCGTTTTTTACCAAGACCAGCTGATTATTTATTTTTGTATTTTATAGGTTTTTATATACTGCTATTGGTGTTGAAAGTAGACTTTAAACTTGCTGCGCTGGGAGCTATAGCATTTGGGTTTTCAACTTATTTTATTATTATTTTAGGAGTAGGTCATAACAGTAAAGCACATGCAATTGCGTATATGCCGTTAGTTTTAAGTGGTATTTTGTTAACATTTCAAAAGCAATATATAAAAGGTTTTTTGCTGACGGTGCTTGCTATGGGCTTGGAGTTGGTGGCAAATCATTTTCAAATGACTTATTACCTTATGTTGTTGGTTTTTGTTTTAGGAATTGTTTATTTGATTGATGCTTATAAAAAGAAAGTTTTACCTCGTTATTTTAAATCTGTTGGAGTTTTGGCTGTGGCAGTCGTGCTTTCAGTAGCTTTAAATGCTACTAATATTTTAGCTACTAAAGAATATGTAAAAGAAAGTACTCGAGGTAAAAGCGAGCTTACTATTAATCCTGACGGTTCGCCTAAAGAAGTAACCTCTGGTTTAGATAAAGAATATATTACGCAGTTTAGTTACGGAATAGTAGAAACATTCAATTTGTTTATTCCACGTTTTATGGGCGGTGGTAATGGAGAAGATGTAGGTAAAAATTCTGCAACTTATGATGCTTTTAGAAGATTAGGAGCAACAACCACGCAAGCAGCAGAACAAGCTAAACATGCGCCCATGTATTGGGGTGACCAACCTATTGTTGAGGCTCCTGCCTATGTTGGTGCTGTTATTATATTCTTATTTGTGTTTGCCTTGTTTTTGGTAAAAGGACGTTTGAAATGGTGGCTTCTTGGAGGGACAATTATGTCACTATTATTGTCGTATGGAAAGAATTTTGGGTTTTTAACTGATTTCTTTATTGATTATGTGCCACTTTATAACAAATTTAGAGCGGTTAGTTCTATTCAGGTTATTTTAGAATTATGTATTCCTGCTTTAGCTATTTTCGGACTTGTAAGATTGTTTAACGATTTTGAAAAGAAAGAAGAAAAGCTAAAAGCTTTAAAATACAGTGCTGCTATAACAGGTGGTCTTGCAATTATTTTTCTATTATTTAAGTCTTCGTTGTTTGATTTTGCAGGTATAAACGATGGGTATTATCGTCAAAGTTATGGACAAGCATTTGTTGATGCGTTAATTAAAGATCGTAAATCACTTTACACAAGTGATACAATACGAACATTAATTTTAGTATTGCTTTCTGCGGGTACTATTTTTATATTTTTAAAAGAAAAGTTAAAAGAACAATGGGTTATTGTTGCTTTTGCGACTCTTTTGATGTTTGATTTAATTGGTGTTGATAGACGTTACGTAAATAATGATGATTTTGTATCTGCTATTCAAGTAAATAAACCTTTTCAAGCTACCGATGCTGATAAAGAAATTTTAAAAGATACAACTTATTATAGGGTTTATGATTTAGTTTCAGGACCTTCAAAACCATCGTACTTTCATAATTCGCTTAATGGTTATAATGCAGCTGAATTAAAGCGTTATCGTGAAGTTTTTGATTGGTATATTTCGAGAAATAATATTAATGTGTTAAATATGTTTAACACAAAATATATTATAGCGCAAGATAAAGAAGGTTCTGTGTTTACTTATAATAACGATTCTGCAAATGGAGCTGCTTGGTTTGTTAAAAAGTTGAAAAAAGTAGAGAATGCAAATGAAGAAATGAAACAATTAGATAGTTTAGATAATAAGAATGTTGCTATTTATGTAAATTCAACTAAGTCGCTTTCTAATAGTTATATTGTAGATTCTTTAGCTTCTATTAAAATAGTAAAACATCAACCTAATTATTTGAAATATGAATCTAATAATTCAAATGATGGATTTGTTGTGTTTTCTGAAGTATATTATGGAAATGGTTGGAAAGCCTTTATAGATGGTAATGAAACTACGCATATGCGTGTAGACTATACGCTAAGAGGTATGTCAATTCCAGCAGGAAAACATATTATTGAGTTTAGGTTTGATCCTGATGTTGTTAAAACAGGTAGTTCAATTGCTTTAGCGAGTTCGGTATTGTTTGGGTTGTTATTGTTAGGTGGTCTGTTTTATGAGTTTAAAAATAAGGAAATAAAACCTCGTGATTGAAACTTGAATTAAAAAGGTTATCTTCTTTGAGGGAATAAACCATGAATAAAAAAAGAGTACTCATTATAACTTATTATTGGCCACCTGCGGGAGGTCCAGGAGTGCAGCGTTGGTTAAAGTTTGTGAAATATCTGCCAGAATTTAATGTTCAGCCTATTGTTTATGCTCCAGAAAATCCTAATTATCCAATTCTTGATGAGAGTTTATTAAATGAAGTATCGAGTGATGTTGTTGTTTTGAAAAAAACTATCAAAGAACCATATAAATTAGCGAGATTATTTTCAAAAAAGGCATCAAAGACTATTAGTAAAGGCATAATTCCAGAACAAAAGAAGCAAAGTGTTGTTGAAAAATGGATGCTTTACATTCGTGGTAACTATTTTATTCCTGATGCCCGTAAAAGTTGGGTAAAACCATCTGTTGATTTTCTTTCAGAATATATTTCAAAGGAAAATATCGAAACTATTATTACTACTGGTCCGCCACATAGTTTACATCTTATAGGTTTACAGTTGCAAGAAAGGTTAGGAGTGAAGTGGATAGCCGATTTTAGAGATCCATGGACAACCATAGGTTATCATAAACAATTAAAGCTTACCGAGGCTTCAAAAGAAAAGCATAAAGTATTAGAAGCTCAGGTTTTAAAAACAGCCGATCAAATTTTGGTTACGAGTTATGTTACTAAAACAGAATTTCAGCAAATAACAAATAAGCCTATTGAAGTTATTACAAATGGCTATGATGATGAAAAAGCAGAAAGTGTAGTGCTTGATTCTAAATTTTCAATAGCTCATATTGGTTCGCTTTTATCAAAAAGAAACCCAGAGGCTCTATGGAAAGTTTTATCAGAATTAGTGAATGAGTATAATGATTTTGCGAAAAATTTTCAGCTTACATTTGTTGGGTCAGTTAGCGAAGATGTGCTTAATTCTATTAAAAACAATAATTTAAGTGATTATGTAAATAATGTAGGTTATATTTCGCATATTGAGTCTATTAAATTCCAAAAAAAATCTCAATTATTATTGTTAATTGAAATAGATTCAGAAGACACAAAATGTATTATTCCTGGTAAGTTATTTGAATATATTGTTTCTAACAGACCTATTTTAGCTATAGGTCCAAAAGGTTCTGATGTTCAAAAAATAATTAAAGAAACTAACACAGGAAACTACTTTAATTATGATGATTATGACTCGTTAAAAAAAATTATCTTAGAGCATTATAATGCTTTTCAAAATAAAACATTACAAACGCATCCAATAGGCTTGCAAAAATACCATAGGAAGGCATTAACAGAATCTTTATCTAAGTTAATATAATGGGGTTAGTTGCTTCTCAATCTTTTAAAAATGTAATATCTACCTATTTAGGGTTTGGTATTGGGGCAATTAATACTTTGTTTTTATATGTTAATTTTCTTGGTGACGATTATTATGGTATGGTTGGCTTTATGCTTTCCTTGGCTTATGTAATTATGCCATTAATGGCGTTTGGGGTTAATAATACCTTAGTGAAGTTTTATTCGTCATTTAAAACACGTGTTTCGTTAAATAGTTTTTTGACACTCATGTTGTTTTTGCCACTGTTTATAATAATTCCTTTAAGTTTTATTGGTTATGTATGTCATCAAAGTATTGGGGATTATCTGTCTACAGAAAATGCCATTATTAAAGAATATTTATGGCATACAATAGTTGTTGCTATTGCTTTAGCTTATTTTGAAGTATTCTTTGCTTGGGCAAAAGTACAGATGCAAACGGTTTTTGGTAATTTTATGAAAGAGGTGTTTCATAGAGTAGGAACGATGCTTTTATTGTTTATGTTACAT
Organism: Algibacter sp.; assembly: GCA_050294475.1. GTDB lineage: Bacteria > Bacteroidota > Bacteroidia > Flavobacteriales > Flavobacteriaceae > Thalassobellus. The sequence goes on from JBNKOE010000021.1 coordinate 254,890, forward strand.
TTTGAAGTTTTGAATGTTGAGCAATTTATGGTAGGTTTAGTAAGTGTTTATATATGCAGAATGCTAGTGATGAAAATATACGCTTTCAGTATTAAATTTCCGGTTATCACTTTTAAAAAATTAAAAAATTTAAGCAGTATTTTAAAATATTCATTTTTAATAATTATAGCAGGCTCAGTAGCTACTATTCTTTTAGATGTTGATAAGGTTATGCTAGGAAAGTATATTCCAATAAATAATATAGCTTATTATAATGTAGCTATATTTATTTCAGCCGTTATTGCTGTGCCTCAGCGTTCTATGCATCAAATACTTTTACCGCTAACAGCTAAATATTTAAATGAAAAGGATTATAATGCTTTAGATGATTTGTACAAACGTAGTTCGTTAAATCTATTAATTGTTGGAGGTTTTATTTTTTTATTAATTATTCTAAATATAAATCAATTATATCTTTTTATTTCTGAAGATTATAGTGTAGGCTTGTTTGTAGTATTGTTAATTAGTCTTGCAAAACTGTATGACTCACTACTTGGTAGTAATAATGCTATTCTATTTAATAGTGATTATTATAGAGTTGTATTGTTTTTGGGAGTTGTTTTGGTGGTATTAATGATAAGTTTAAATATGATTTTTATTCCGTTATATGGTATAAATGGAGCTGCTATAGCAACATTCATTGCTATATTTGCATATAATTCTATTAAGTTGTTTTTTGTTTACAAATTCTTTAAAATACTTCCTTTTACACTCAACACATTAAAAATAGGGTTACTAATATTAGCAATTGCTATTTTATTTTATTTTTGGGAGTTTCCGTTTCATCCAATTATAAATATTGGTTTGAAAACATTATTAATCACGATTGTTTATGTGTATATAGTCTTTAAGTTTAATTTTTCTGATGATATTTCAGCGCTTATAAACAAGGTGATAAATCGCAAGTAGATAAAAACAGAAAACCCCTCGGTGTTGCTTTGAGGCGAACTTACCGAAGGGATTTCTTAACTAACCAACCAAAGTTATTATGATCGTCTACGTGTTGTCGATCTTGTATTGTTGTTAGAACTGCTTCTGCTTTGTGTTGCTTTTGGTCTACTTTGAGTAGATCGTGTTACAGTACGTTGCGTAGTTGTTCTTGGTTTGCTTTTTACTGTTTTTGTAGCTACACGGTGAGAGTAGTTTCTAGTGTTATTATCATTTCTATTATATGTACGAGTGTTTGAGCTTTTTGGTTTTTGTGTAACCGTATTATTTCTGTTACGGGTTACTGTTCTTGTACTAGTATTAGGTTTTATTGTTCTGTTAACGTTCTCTTTTCTTCTTTTATTATTATATACTTGAGAATTGTTTCTAGAAGGTTTTATGCTTGTTGTGTTTTGTCTTCTATTAACTGTTGTGTTAGCATTATTAGTATTTCTAGAACTATTATTAGCTGTGAAATTATTGTAACGTCTAGTAGTTTTTCTGTTATCATTAGTGTACTTTCTGTTGTTTCTATTTGAGTTATTTTGTGCTACATAATGTCTATTATTTGCATTTCTATTTATTTTAGTAACATTTCTAGTACTTCTATTTACTGTAGCGTATTTTCTGTTTCTATATATATTATTTCCACGTCTTGTAGCAATTGCTGTTCTAGGTCTGTAATTATTGTAAAACGGTCTGTTGTAAGTGTAACGTACGGGTCTGTAATATTGTCTATAAGGTCTGTTGTAAACTACACAGTAATCATAAGACGGAATACTGTAAAACCTGTGCCATGGTCTGTAAATATATCTTCTATTATAAACATTTATATATCCAGAGCAATGTGAATATACATTGTATCTATTATAGTGGACAAATAATCCACCAATACGATTTATGTATCCATAGCTATTGTAGTATATATTTACATTTCCTACTTGATTTACACGTCCGTAATAATCATAATAAATAGGAGTGTTTTCTATTTGAATAATTGCACCAAATTCATCATATTGTACGTAAGCGTTATAATCATAACCAGAATTAAAACTAATATTTACATTAGGAGAACCTATTGAGACATTTAAGTGCGTATTTCCCTGTAAAATATTAAAATCGAATTGACCATCTCTAAAAATTGAAAACTCAATACCATTTTCTACAAAAATGAAAGAGTCACCATAACCTCTATTGTAAATTGTTGAAGTGTTTTCTGAAATGTTAGTTTCTGCGTTAACAGTAAATCCTGTAAAGAAAATAGCTGTTATTATAAATAGTATCTTTTTCATAATTGTAAGTTTTAATGTTCTACAGTTTGGTAATTACAAACAGCGTGCCAAAAAAACATGGAGTTAATTAACTTATTGGTATTTAGTAAGTTGTTTTGTTTTTAGATGTATTTGTTTAATCTGATGAATTATTAAAATATGTTTAGAATTATTGGTTTTTAATTTTATATTTTTTTGATATTCTCTATTTGTAGGTTAGTTTTTGTTTACGTACTAAAAGCTTAAGTTTTTAATTATTGGCTTTATAAACTCAAGTGGTAGTAGTTTCTTTTTAGTATTTTTATAAAAATTAATTGATTTTATGGCAAAATCTTTAGAAACCTGTAAAAACTGCGAACAAAAGTTTAAAAAAGAGTTTAATTTTTGTCCGCATTGTGGGCAAAAAGCTAATGATGAGTTAACCATTAGGGTTTTGTTTTATAATACAATTAGTAATTATTTCTCTTTTGATGCTCGTTTTTTTAAGAGTTTTATCCCTTTATTGTTTAAGCCTGGTTATTTAGCTTCAAAATTCATTGAAGGAAAGCGTTTGTTGTACTTGCATCCAGCTCAAATGTATTTGTTTATTACTGTAGTGTTCTTCTTTTTATTTTCTTTTGTTCAGCGTAATCAAATACAAAGCATAGATAAACAATTAGAAAAAACATTGTCTAAAGTAGACGTTTTAGATACAATGAGTGATGTTCGTATTAATGACTCTTTGCAAGTTGCTAAGTTGTTTAAAGAACAAACAGAAGATTCTATTGTGAAGAAAATTTTAAATAAAAACAAGTTTTTAGCGACCATGTCTGAAGAGAAGATAGATGTGTTAGTAAATAAAAACACTCATAGTTATAATAAAAGAGGTGGGTTTTCATTAGGGTTTGATGATAAGAAAATAGATTCACTTATAGCTTTAGAAGCACCAGTTGAAGATATTTATGAAGCTATGGGAATGAATAGTGATGCAGGTTGGTTTACTAAGCGCTTGTTTGCTCAGACTTTAAAACTTTATAAAACAAGAAAGGGAGGGAGTATTTTACAAGCCTTTTATGATGCTATACCAGTAGCAATGTTCTTTTTGTTGCCGATTTTTGCTTTATTATTAAAATTGTTTTTTAGAAAAGAAGGAGCATATGCACATCATTTAGTGTTTAGTTTTTATTATTTCTCTTTTCTTTTTACAGTTTTTAGTATTATAATAGGTGTTAATTTTATTACAGATACACCTGCTTGGATTGATGTATTGATTATGATTTCAACTTTTATTTATCTCATTATAGCTCTAAAATACTTTTATCAACAAAGAGTTTTTAAAAGCATTATTAAAGGAAGTATAGTTACGTTTTTATTTTTGTCTTTTGTTGCGCCTTTAACCTTTTTTATGTTGGGAGCATTTGCCTTTTTATCTTATTAATTTTGTTTCTTTTAGAAGTTTTTATTGTGGCAATCTAAAGACCAAATCTGAATTCGAAATTAGTATTCTTATTAGTCTTAAATGTTTTAGCTAAGCTCCATACTATAAATATTTACTTCTGTTTTAGGTTTTATATTTGAAAAATAGACTCTATTTTCAACAGTTTTAACATTTGTAGAAACTCTAATGGCTATAATTTTTCTTTTAAATATTTGCCAATTTCAGAGGTTTTGATTTTAACAATTTCTTCAGGAGTACCTGTAGCAACAATATTACCGCCTGATTCTCCGCCTTTCGGTCCTAAATCGATTATGTGGTCGGCACATTTAATAAGTTCTATGTTGTGTTCTATAACTATAATAGAATGACCGTTTTCAATCAAAGCATTAAATGACTTTAATAATTTTTGAATATCATGAAAGTGTAAACCAGTAGTTGGTTCGTCAAAAATGAAAAGAGCCTTATCTTTATTACTTCCTTTACCTAAAAAGGATGCTAGTTTAATACGCTGCGCTTCACCACCAGAAAGGGTAGAAGAGCTTTGTCCTAAAGTTACATAGCCTAAACCTACGTCTTGTAATGGTTGTAGTTTCTTTTTTATTTTAGTTTGCTCGGTAGTTTCAAAAAAAGCAATGGCATCATCTATGGTGAGGTTTAAAATATCATCAATATTTTTATTAGCAAATGTAACTTCTAGAACTTCTTTTTTAAAGCGTTTTCCTTTACATGTTTCGCATTCTAGATGCACATCTGCCATGAATTGCATTTCAATAGTTACTTCACCTTCACCTTTACAAGTTTCACAACGTCCGCCATCTACGTTAAATGAAAAATGTTTAGCTTGGTAATTTCTTATGGTGCTTAATTTTTGTTTTGAAAACAACGCACGAATATCATCATACGCCTTAATGTATGTAACAGGGTTAGAACGTGATGATCTGCCAATAGGGTTCTGATCTACAAATTCTATATGTTTAATGTTACTGTAATTACCTTCTAAAGAAGTAAATTGTCCTGGTTTGTCACCAAAATCGGTTAGCTTTTTTTGTATAGCAGGAAATAGAATTTTTTTAACAAGTGTACTTTTTCCACTACCAGAAACACCTGTTATAACAGTAAGCATTCCAAGAGGAAAACGCACATCAATATTCTTAAGATTATTTTCTCGAGCACCTTTTATATTGATATAATATTTTGATTCGCGTCGTTTTTTAGGAACTTCAATTTTTAAAGTTTCATTTAAATACTGAGCTGTTAACGATTTTGAAGCCAGTATGTTATTAAAAGTTCCGTTTGCTACTACATGGCCACCAAGTGTTCCTGCTTCAGGGCCAATATCAATAATGCTATCGGCAGCTTTCATAATGTCTTCATCATGTTCAACAACAATTACAGTGTTTCCTAAATCACGTAATTGTTTTAATACATGAATAAGGCGTTCTGTGTCTTTTGGATGTAAACCAATACTAGGTTCGTCTAAAATATACATAGATCCTACAAGGCTACTTCCTAATGAAGTTGCTAAGTTAATACGTTGACTTTCGCCTCCAGATAAAGTATTCGAGCGTCTGTTAAGTGTTAAATAATCGAGCCCTACATTGGCAAGAAAAGCAAGTCTGTTATTTATTTCTTTTAATAGCCTGTTGGCTATTTGTGTGTCGTAATCGTTTAATTCTAATTGTTTAAAGAAGTTTGTTAGCTTGTCTAGAGGCATTTCAACCAAATCTGTAATAGTTACTCCAGCTATTTTTACATAATTAGCTTCTTCACGTAATCGTTTACCATTACAAGCTTTACATTTTGTTTTTCCGCGGTAACGCGATAGCATTACACGGTTTTGAATTTTGTAGGCTTTAGATTCTAATTCTGCAAAAAAGGAATTTAAGCCTTCAAAATATTGATTTCCGTCCCAGATAAGTTGCTTTTGTTTGTTAGTTAACTCAAAATAAGGCTTATGAATTGGAAAATCAAATTTATGAGAATTGTTGACAAGCTGGTCTTTATACCAGCTCATACTTTCACCGCGCCAAGGAAAAATAGCATTTTCGTAAATTGAAAGACCTGTGTTAGGTATAACTAAATCATCATCAATACCAATAATATCTCCATAACCTTCACATTTAGGGCAAGCTCCATAAGGATTATTAAAGCTAAATAAATGTACATTGGGTTCTAAAAAGGTAATGCCATCTAATTCAAATTTGTTGCTAAAATGACGTTGTTTATTATCAGAAAGCGTTTCAATAAAACATTCACCTTTTCCTTCAAAGAAAGCTGTTTGTATGGCGTCAGCTAAACGATTAAAGAAATCTTCTTCATCTTTAGTAATAATTCTATCTACAACTAAAAGGATAGTGTCTTTTTCATTTATATTATTTGCTTCATCAATTCTAACAATGCTATTGTTTACTTTAATTCTAGCATAACCTTGTTGATTTAACACTTTAAGTTTGTCTTCTATGTTGCGTCCTTCTTCTAAATGAATAGGAGCGAGGAGTAGCAGCTTTTCTCTTTCAGGAAATGTTTTTAAATAATTTAAAACATCAGTAACGGTGTCTTTTTTAATTTCATTGCCAGAAATTGGAGAATAGGTTTTTCCTATTCTAGCGAATAATAATTTTAAATAATCGTAAATTTCGGTAGTTGTACCAACAGTTGAACGAGGATTGGTTGAATTTACTTTTTGTTCAATCGCTATTGCCGGAGCAATACCTTTTATATAATCTACTTTTGGTTTGTTTAGTCTGCCTAAAAATTGTCGCGCATAGCTAGATAAGCTTTCAACATAGCGTCTTTGTCCTTCAGCATATAAGGTATCAAAAGCTAAGCTAGATTTTCCAGAGCCTGAAAGACCTGTAATAACTACTAATTTGTTTCGAGGTATAACAACATCAATATTTTTTAAGTTATGCAATTTTGCTCCTTTAATAATGATGTTCTCTTTCGGGTTAACTTCAGAAATAGTAGTGTTCATAGACTTTTAAGAGGAATAATTGCACAAAGATACTATAAGTAAATCAGCTTAAAAAATGAGATTTAGCACAAAGTATTGTTAAAAAAATAAAATAATTTTTGCTTTTTAGGAATGATTGTTGTTATATTTGGTTTATTAATCATAATAAAAACTTATTGCCTATAGTATAATATTACTTTTAAACATGTAACCCCAAAAAAGCAAAGAAGCCCTCTTCTGTGCGTTAAAAGTAATTATTATGCAAAAAGAAGTTATTCAAGATTCTCTATTAGTTAGTAACTATATTAAAGGCGATGAAAGTGCTTTAGAAATTCTTATTACAAGGCACAAACAAAAAATCTACAGTTTTATATATTCAAAAGTATATGATAAAGATGTTGCTGAGGATATTTTTCAGGATACTTTTATAAAAGTGATACGTACATTAAAGCGTGGTGCTTATAATGAAGAAGGTAAATTTTTACCATGGGTTATGCGTATTTCACATAATTTAGTTATTGATTTTTTTAGAAAAAATAACAGAATGCCAAAATTTGATAATGCTGGTGATTTTAATATATTTTCTGTTTTAAGTGATACGAGCTTAAATGCTGAAAAAACTATTATTAAAGAACAGGTTGAAAATGATGTAAGACGTTTAGTTGATGAGCTTCCTGATGACCAACGTGAAGTTTTATTGATGCGTATTTATAATGATATGAGTTTTAAAGAAATATCAGACAGAACAGGTGTTAGTATTAATACGGCATTGGGACGTATGCGTTACGCATTAATAAATTTGAGAAAGATAATTGATAAACATAATATTGTTTTAACAAATTGATACAATAAAGTGATGTTTGTTGCGTTTTTATTTTGAATTAATTTTTAAAACATAAAAATGGCAAAACTTTACTCTGAAAAATCTTTTAAAATTAACGATCTAAAACCGAAAGAAGAAACGGTTAATTTTCTTCTAAATTATTCTAAGGCTTTAAGTGTTATAGATTATAATAAATTGAAGTTTGAAGCGCTTCTAAACTAGGTTTTCAAAAAGTTCTAATTGGTCGTTAGGACTTTTTTAATTTATAATAGTCGTCAATTACAGATTGTCTTCCTATAGTTTTGGTAATGGTGTCTTTTTCAAGATTCCATCCTCGTGCAGGTGAGTATTCACGACCATACCATATAATTTGAAGGTGTAAATCATTCCATAATTCTTTTGGAAATAATCTTTTAGCGTCTTTTTCGGTTTGAGCAACATTTTTCCCGTTACTTAAATTCCATCGGTACATTAATCTGTGAATGTGTGTATCTACAGGGAATGCAGGAACACCAAATGCTTGAGACATAACTACGCTTGCTGTTTTGTGGCCAACAGCAGGTAGTTTTTCTAAAGCCTCAAAGCTTTGAGGAACTTTTCCATTGTGCTTTTCTATTAAAATTTTAGATAGACCATAAATCCCTTTGCTTTTCATTGGAGATAAGCCACAAGGTTTTATTATTTCTTTAATTTCTTCAACAGTAAGTTTAATCATGTCATAAGGATTATCTGCTTTTGCAAATAATATTGGAGTAATTTGATTCACTCGTACATCTGTGCATTGTGCAGAGAGTAAAACAGCTACTAAAAGTGTATAAGGATCTTTATGGTCTAGAGGAACAGGAATGGTTGGGTAATATTCTTTTAAGGTTTTTATAACAAAGTTAACCTTCTCTTTTTTAGTCATAAGTTGTATTTTTGATAAAAATCAAAGTTAAGATTATGAAATGAACATAACTAATATTTTGAAACCTATCAAAGTATTCAATATGTTAATTGTTCAGGATTAGCTTATTAAAAACAAAATGTATATGAAAACATTAAAACAAGGTGATGTAGTTCCAGATTTTTCAGCAAAAGATGAGCAGGGAAATGTTATTTCATTAAGTGATTTTAAAGGAAAGAAATTGATTGTATTTTTTTATCCAAAGGCTAGTACTCCAGGATGTACAGCCGAAGCTTGTAATTTAAGAGATAATTATAAAGTATTAAAAGAGCAAGGGTATGAGCTTTTAGGTGTTAGTGCAGATTCTGAAAAAAGACAAGCTAATTTTAAAAATAAGTATGAGTTTCCTTTTCCGCTTTTAGCCGATGAAGATAAGGTAGTTATAAACACTTTTGGTGTTTGGGGGCCTAAAAAGTTTATGGGTAAAGAGTATGATGGTATTCATAGAATGACTTTTGTAATTGATGAGAATGGTGTTGTAGATCGTGTAATTGAAAAAGTAAAAACTAAAGATCATGCAGCCCAAATTTTAGAATAAAAAAAAGCGTTCATTGAAAAATGAACGCTTTTTAATTTCTTTTTAATAAAGATATTATTTTCTTCTACCTTTTAAAGTTAAAGGTTTTCTGGTATATCCAAATAAGCGATAATCTTTAATTAAATCGGCTGTTCCTTCTGGAACCATAGATTCCCATCCGCTTTCACCATCAGTTATCATTCTTAAGATTTCACGAGAAAATATATTCATAATACTTTCGTCGTAATCTGTTATATCAATAACTTTTCCATTGTATTTAAAGAATTTATATAATTCTTTCATACGTGGGTATACTTTTAAGTTTTCACTAGTAATTAACTCACCTGTTTTAGCATCCTTCATAGGGTATAGGTATACCTTTAAATCTTTAAAGAATAACTTACCAAAGGCTTCTAATATACCACCACTTATATGTCGGTAGTATTTTTCATCGAAAATATCAATTAAATTACTAACTCCCATGGCTAATCCCATTCTGGCTTTGGTGTATTTTGAGAAATATTCAACCACTTTAAAGTATTCTTGGAAATTTGAAATCATTACTGATTGTCCAAGAGAACATAGTAAATCGGCTCTATCTATAAAATCCTGTTCGTCAATTTCACCCTCAGCTCTTAAGTTGGAAAGTGTTATTTCAAATACAACTACAGTTTTGTCTTTATCTACTTTGCTTTCTTTGGTAAACATATCGTATGATTTCTCATACATTTCCATATTTACCTTAGTAACAGGTCTGAAACTACCACGAAGTGCTAAAATATTTTTTTTGTAAAAAACTTTTGCTGGTAAAACATTGGTGCCATCAGGACCAAACATTACGGCATCTGTCATCCCGTTTTTAACAAGTTGTAAACTCATTAAACGGTTATCAACGTTTTTAAATACAGGGCCAGAAAAATTTATAGTATCAATTTCTAATTGATCTTTATCTAAGTGATCGTATAGGTAGCGTAATAATTTTTTAGGCTCGTTGTATTTGTAAAATGCTCCATATATAAGGTTTGTACCAAGCACCCCAAGGGTTTCTTGTTGTAAACGCGCATCTGTTTCTTTAAAGCGTAGGTGTAAAATAATTTCATTATAATCGCCATTTGCTTCAACCTGATATTTAATTCCAACCCAACCATGACCTTTAAATTGTTTAGCAAAATCAATAGTAGCTACAGTGTTTGCATAAGTGAAAAATATTTTATTTGGGTTGTTTTGACGCGTAAGCCTATTTTCCATGAGATTCATTTCATGAATAAGCATTTTTCTTAATCGTGCTTCTGTTACATAACGCCCATCATCTTCAGCTCCATAAATGGCATCACTAAAATCTTTATCATAAGCAGACATAGCTTTTGCTATAGTTCCAGATGCACCACCAGCTCTAAAAAAATGCCTACAGGTTTCTTGTCCAGCTCCAATTTCAGCAAATGTTCCGTAAATATTTTCATTTAAATTTATACGAAGTGCTTTCGATTTTAATGAAGGAATATCATTAAATTCTTTGTCGCCTTTAATCCTAATTTCCATGCTATTTTGGGTTATAAATGTATTAAACAAAGGTATCAAATAATAGAATTAAAAAAAAAATAACTTTAATTTTGTTGCTTAGAACGCTTACTTTTACCTTGTGAGTGTTTTGCATTTAATATTTTATATATTTCATTAAAAAAGCATTAGTTATATTGTGAATTGTTAAGTAATTATTTGGTAATTCACTTTGTTTTTATGAAATTCTATGTCAAAAGATATATTTACTAAATAATAATTAATTTTTTTGAAAATAACTTTTTTAGGTACAGGTACATCTCAAGGAATTCCAATAATAGGGAGTACGCATCCTGTTTGTTTAAGTAAAGATTCTAAAGATAAACGTTTGCGGGTTTCTGTTTTAGTAGAATGGGATAACTATGCATATGTTGTTGATTGTGGTCCTGATTTTAGATATCAAATGTTACGAGCTCACTGTAGTAAAATTGATGGCATTGTTTTTACTCATGAACATTCAGACCATGTTATGGGGTTTGATGACATCAGGCCGTTTTATTTCAGGCAAGGTGATATTCCAATTTATGCACATAAGCGTGTATTAAAATCGTTGCGTAAAAGATTTGATTATGTATTTGCAACTAAGAATAAATATCCGGGAGCGCCTTCGGTTATTGCAAATCGTATAAAAAACAAACCCTTTTGTTTAGGTAATTTAGAAGTTGTTCCTATAAAAGCAAAGCATGCAGAGCTGCAGGTTTTTGGATTTAGGTTTAATGATTTTGCATATTTAACAGATGTGAAGACTATTAAAGATAAAGAAATAGAGAAGCTTAAAAATGTTAAAGTATTAGTGGTTAATGCGCTGCGTTTAGAACCACATCGTTCTCATTTTAATTTAGATGAAGCTTTACAGTTTATTAATAAGGTTAAACCTGAAAAAGCTTATTTAACACATATAAGTCATTTATTAGGTTTTCATGAAGAAGTAGAAAAAACATTACCAAAAAATGTATTTTTGGCCTATGATGGTTTGCAAATAAATTTATAAAGTATAGTAGAGATGAAAAAGAAAATATTCATGTATTTGTTTGTGTTTTCAATATTGCTTGTATTGTTTCAATATGTCAATGCAAAAAGAGTGTTTGAGGATATGGATCGTAAATTAGAAGGTTACAAAAATCTATCAGAAAAGTATAAAGATTCTGTGCTAGTATTACAAAATCATATTGCAGATATCTCTTATTTTAGTTTAGAGAATAATGAAGATGCTATTAGTTATTTTGAAAATGATGGATATAATGTTGATGAGTTAATTCCTGTTATAAAAGATGCGCTTTACGAATTAAATACAGTAAAAGGTGAGCATCCTTTAATTCCATATGTATCAAGTGAAGGAAGAAAAATGTTGATTAATACAGTAAAATTATTAAATCACAAATGGCTTATAGCAAATTTTTCAGATGGTGAGTTTTGGGGAGAGGTTTTGTTGCGTTATTATGTTAATGAAGATAAAACGGTTGATTTTGAACTTTCTGAATCCTTCTTGTATCCTTTAGAATAAGTGTTTTACTTAATTTTATAGGCAACTCCTTTTTGTTTTTTAGTTTCACCAACATATGAGTATTCATAGGTGTATGAAGAATCAGTAGTAGTGAGTATTTTAAGATGAATATCTTTTTGTTCAGCCATGTTTTTAGGCTTTATGGTTTTAAAAATAACCTCACAATCATTTATCCATCGTAACTCTGAAGAGTCTACTTTAGAATTATAAACTTCTACTTGTATGTTATTGTCTCTTTTGAATTTAGATTTATATAGCTCACCATCAATTATCACTTCACTGTAGAATTCTCCAGTTTTAAAATTGCTGCAATTACGAGTGGTTTCGTAGCAACTTGTTAAAATAATCAGCGGTAGTAAGTATAGGAATCTCATATGGTTTATTTGAACAACAAAATTACTAAAGAAAATTATCAATTCTGAAAATTTTCAAAACTTCCGTCAGAATAAAATATAATAACACGTTCTATTTTTTTAGAGTTATCTGTTTTCTGTTGTTCAGGCATCACTTCTTTATTAAATAAAGTAGGAGATAAGTTGTTCTTTTTAATTTCTGTATTCTTTAGAGCAGGAAATGTACCCTTGCCATTTAATAGCCAGTACAATTCAACTTCAGGAAAAGTAGAAAGAATTTTTAAAATAAACTCTAAACTAGGTTTGTTTCTACCAGATAGAATATGAGAAATACTAGAACGTTGTACGCCTATTTTTTCGGCGAAAGAGGAAGCGGATTCGCTATAATAATCTATAACTTTTTGTAGTCTTTTTGTAAATTCTTCATTGTTTATCATTGTAAACTGTAACAAGTTATTGATGTTTTACAAATGTAACAATATAATGTGAAATAGAGATAAAAAACATTAAATAATGCGTATTGTGCGTAAATTTAAACTTTATATAACATATATTAATCTCTTGATATAAAGCTATTTAATTATTAAAAACAAATTTCTTGATAATTTGAGTTATTTAGATGTCTAAAAACCTTTTTAAATGTATATTAGTGTAAACAAATAATCGCATTTTTATTGTTTACAAATGTAAAATAGTATTTGTTTACATTTGTATCTTAATTTATTTTGATGAAAGTAGAAGATATTAAACCACTTTTTTTAGCACATAAAGAAACTAGCCTAAAAGGGCGATATATAACTAATGATGATATTAGTTCTTTGTTAAAAAACATAAGTGCAGATGTAGAAGTTGAGACTATTGGTAAATCTGTTTTAAATGACTCTATTTACGGATTAAAAATAGGAACAGGAGATAAGCGAATATTAATGTGGTCTCAAATGCATGGTAACGAATCTACCACAACTAAGGCGTTATTCGACTTGCTTAATACACTAATCGATAAAGAATCAAGTCTAGAATATATTTTAGATACTTGTACTTTATATATTATACCAATTTTAAATCCAGATGGAGCAAAAGCTTATACGCGTATAAATGCCAATAAAGTTGATTTAAATAGGGATGCTCAAGATTTGTCGCAACCAGAAAGTAAAGTGCTTAGAGATGTCTTTAAACGCTTTAAACCTCATTTTTGTTATAACTTACATGGGCAACGAACTATATTTAGTGCAGGAACATCTAATAAACCTGCTACTGTTTCTTTTTTAGCACCTGCTCAAGATAAAGCTTGTACTATAACACCTAATAGAAAAATAGCTATGACTGTTATTAGCGTTATGAATCATGCTTTACAAAAGTTGATTCCTAATCAAGTAGGAGTTTATGATGATGCTTTTAATTTAAATTGTGTTGGTGATACATTTCAAAATGAAAATGTACCTACTATTTTGTTTGAAGCAGGTCATTATTATAATGATTACAATAGAGAGCAAACACGTGAATATATTTATGTGTCACTTTTAGAGTCTCTTGATTATATTTCTAAAAATTCAATTGACGGAAGTGATTATAAGTCATATTCTGAAATCCCAGAGAATGATAAATGTTTTTATGATATTATTATTAGAAATGCGAAGAATGGGGAAGAAGGTGAAATTGTAGATATTGGTATTCTTTATCAAGAAAAACTAATAGATAAAGTTATAGAATTTATTCCTAAAATTGAAAAAATTGAAAAATTAGACACCTATTTTGGACATAAAGAATTTGATGCTAATGGCTTAGAGGTGTTTGATGAGTATAATTCTTTTGTGAAAGTGGGTAGCGAAAACGTTTTCGTAATATTGAATAATGAAAAAATCACATTATTGGTGAAATAAAACACAAGTTTAATATGGAATTATTAGTAAAAATGTATTAATTTTGCTTTATATTTAAGAATAGTTAATTATGGGGAAAATTAAATTAGACGAAATTGATCATCAAATTCTTGACATGTTAATTGATAACACAAGAATTCCGTTTACAGACATCGCTAAGAAATTATTAATATCTGCAGGTACAGTTCATGTACGTGTTAAAAAAATGGAAGAAGCTGGAATTATTAGAGGTTCTTCATTAACATTAGATTATAAAAAATTAGGCTATTCATTTATTGCTTATGTTGGTGTTTATTTAAATAACACATCTCAAACTAAGTTTGTTTTAGAGCGCATCAATGAAATACCTTTTGTAACCGTTGCACACATAACTACAGGCAAGTTTAATATTTTCTGTAAAATTAGAGCAAGAAGTACAGAACACGCTAAAGAAATTATTTTCAAATTAGATGATATAGATGGCGTTTATAGAACAGAAACTATGATATCGCTTGAAGAAAGTATTAACGATAAAAAGCGTTTGATGCATTCTATATTTAATGAAATGTAATCGATTGATATAAAATACATAAAAAAAGCCCTCAAATGAGGGCTTTTTTTATGTATTTAACTTGTTTTTTAATTGTTTGTTTAATAAAGTACAATAACATTTTATTTGAATTTTTTAACGTGAATTATAATTTGTAATAATGTTAATCATCTATATTTAGATAGGTTTTATCTAAATATCAAAAAAAAATGATACGCATATATCTTAAAGTATTACTTTTATTTCAAATATTAATTTTCAAGATATTATTATATTGAGTTAATGTTTATCCCTAAATTATTTTAAAATAATATTATACTACTTATAACAATCTTTTATGTTATTTAATTCAATTGAATTTTTTGTATTTCTACCAATAGTTTTTTTGTTATACTGGTTTGTAACCAATAAAAATTTAAAACGGCAAAATTTACTTATTGCCATTGCTAGTTATGTGTTTTATGGTTGGTGGGATTGGAGATTCTTATCATTAATAGCTTTTAGTACATTAATTGATTATAGTATTGGAATATTGTTAAGTAAGTGGGAAAAAGATTCAGATAGAAAAATTTTATTATGGATTAGTATATGTGTAAACTTAGGTTTTCTAGGTTTTTTTAAGTATTATAATTTTTTTATAGAAAGTTTAGTAAGTTCCTTTAGTTTTTTCGGTAAAGAATTATCGGTTAGCTTATTAAATATTATTCTGCCTGTAGGTATTAGTTTTTATACTTTTCAAACTTTAAGTTATACAATTGATGTTTATAAAAAGAAACTCGAACCTACAAAAGACTTTGTAGCATTTATAGCGTTTGTTAGTTTTTTTCCACAATTAGTTGCGGGGCCAATTGAGAGAGCAACAAATTTGCTTCCTCAATTTTATAAAAAACGAGAATTTGTTTATAAAAATGCTGTTGATGGTTTGAGGCAAATGCTTTGGGGGTTATTTAAAAAAGTTGTTATTGCTGATAATTGTGCAAAGTATGCAAATATTATTTTTAATAATTCTGATGATTATTCTGGTAGCACTCTATTTTTAGGGGCTTTTTTATTTTCTTTTCAAATTTATTGTGACTTTTCTGGATATTCGGATATTGCTATTGGAACATCAAGATTATTTGGCTTTAATTTAATGAGGAATTTTGCCTTTCCTTACTTTTCAAGAGATATAGCAGAGTTTTGGAGAAGGTGGCATATTTCTTTATCTACATGGTTTAGAGATTATTTATATATACCATTAGGAGGAAGTAGAGGAGGTTTAAAAATGAAAATTAGAAATACTTTTATAATTTTTGTTGTAAGTGGTTTTTGGCATGGTGCAAATTGGACTTTTATTATTTGGGGAGCATTAAATGCAATATATTTTCTGCCATTAATGTTAGCTGGAAAAAATAGAATTAATACAGATACAATAGCACAAGGAAAAATCTTGCCAAGTATAAAAGAGTTTTTTCAGATGGTAATTACTTTTTCAATTACAGTAATTGCTTGGGTGTTTTTTAGGGCAGATAGTGTTAGTCATGCAATTTCATTTTTAAAAGAAATATTTAGTAAGACCTTGTTTTATAATTTCGAATTGTTTCCAACAACTACTTTATTGTTGTTATTGTTCTTTATTATTATTGAGTGGTTGGGTAGAACTGGTGAATATGCGATTCAAAAGATAGACTTCTTAAACAAACCACTTAGGTGGGGTTTTTATATTTTAATTATAGTTTTAATGTTTAGCTTCACAGGGGAGGAACAAGAATTTATATATTTTCAGTTTTAAATATGAAAAAGTTTTTTAAAAATATAATTTTATTGTTTTTGGCTTCAATAATTATTGGAGAAATAGTTGTTAGATTAACTCATGCTGTATCTGATATTCCTCAAAGGAGAATTGATGAATTTGGGATACAAAAATATATTCCAAATCAAGTAGGCTATTGGAAAGGAGGAGAGCATAAATGGAATGTTAATAAACTAGGATGGCCAGGTGAACTTCCTGAGAATTATGATAAATTGTTTGTTATTATTGGAGACTCATACATTGAGAATTTTATGAATCCAAATGAATGCCATCAATCTGTGTTTTTAAAAAATCATATGAAAGGCTATAATTTTTTAGAAGCTGGTAGGTCTGGTGTTTCGTTGATTGAAGCTATGGAAATAGCTAAACAATTTGAAGCATTAAATCCAATGCAAAACTTAATATATGTTTATGATAATGATTTTTATGAGAGTATTGTTGAAATTAAACCCCTAGAAGATATTACACAATTAAGCTTAAAATCAAAAAGTTTAGTTTATGGTAAAATGAAATCTCCTTTCTTTAAAAAAGTACTTTATAACTGGAAACTATTGTATTACTTTTATAATAGGTTTCCAATGAACTCAATTAAAAAATCGAAAAAAAAGGTAATAAATAAAAGTAATAATTCTAATAAATCATTAGTTGAAAATAAGGTATTTAAGCTTATAGATTATATTGTAGATAATTATTCAATAAAAGACAAAGTTTTGGTTTTTCATCCAAATTCAAATGAAGAACTTATTAAAAAATGTAAAACCAGTGGATTTAAAGTGATTGTTTTAGATTCAAGTTTAGATAGTACTTGGTCTTTTGATCATGATAGCCATTGGACATGCTATGGGCATAAACAAGCTGCAATGCAGGTTTACAAAGGTATTTTAAAAAATAATCTTATAGAGGAGTCTGAATAGTTTTTTAGTGCAAAGTTCTAAATAAGGTTAGATTGCAGTTAAAACAATAATTTTGATGCTGCTGATTTTTTTTAAGATATTTGATTTTAAAAATACTAAAAAAGTAAAATATTTTTTATCTCACTTTTTAATGAATTTATTGAAAACAATTAATCATAATTTCACAAAAGATTTCTTTGAAAAAGGAATGTTTATTAAATTCATTAGTGAAATTGAATATAAAATTAATAATCAAACTTATAATAATCCAAATGGCAAATTAAATAAAACTCTATTAAATGATATACATTTAATAGAATTTGTTCCAGAATTTATTAAATTAACTTTAAATGATTCAAAGCCCTATTTATCTTTTTTTAAGTATAAATTTTTAAAAGGTTTTATGTGCAATCTCTCTAGCACAAAAACAGTTGAAGATTATATGCTAACACAGTTTAGTAAAACAGAACGAAAGAAAGTCGTTACAAGATTAAAAAGGCTTGAAACATGTTTCGATATTGACTATAAAACTTACTATGGAAATATAACTAAAAAAGAGTATGATAAAATGATTGAAAAATTATATTCGATGATTGAGAGACGCTTTGCACAAAAAGGAGAGACTCATGTTAATTTTAAAAATTGGGATTTTTATAAAGAGAATGCATATGAAATGATTCTTGATAAAAAAGCTTGTCTTTCAGTTATTACAAGAGATAATGAACCAATATCAATAAGTTTAGATTATTTATTTGAAGATATTAGAGAGGGGTGTATGAGTTCTTATGAAATAGATTATTCTAAATTTGGGTTAGGTAATATAAATATATTAAAAAAGTTAGAATGGTGTATAGATAATGGATTTTCTAGATTAAACATGAGGTATGGAGATTATGCTTATAAACGTTATTGGTGTAATGTAGTCTATGATTACGAATCTTATATTGTATATAAAAAAAGTTCGTTAAGTAAAACTATTAAGGCATTATTGATTAAAAAAACAAAAACCATGTTCGCTTACATGGTTATGAATAAAGAACGTTTTGTTTTTCTTATCAGGTTAAGGAATTATTTTTTAAAAAAAGAAAAGCATAATAAACATTTTAATATTAGTACAAATTATACTTTTACAGAATTACAAAGTCAAAATAATTTAAGCAATAAGAAGCGGGTAGTTATAGATATAAAAAATGATGAATATTCTTTTTTAAGAAAGTTAGTTTATGATTTTCAATATTTATATTCAGTTAATTATAAACACTTAAAAGTATATCAAATTAAAGAAAATAATATTGAAATTTTCTGTTTAGAAAGTGATTCTATTACTAAATATTTTTCTTTACGAAAGAACCTTGAAAATTAATGATACTCTAATTTATAATTGTTATTAAAAAATGATATTTAATTCTTTAGAGTTTTTTATTTTTCTTCCTATAATATTTCTTCTCTATTGGTTTGTGTTTACAAAGCATTTAAAAGCTCAAAATATACTTATTTTAATTGCCAGTTATGTTTTTTATGGTTGGTGGGATTGGAGATTTTTATCATTAATACTATTAAGCACTGTGGTAGATTTTTTTGTAGCAAATAGAATTTATTCTATACAAATACAATCAAAAAGGAAATTATGGTTATGGGTTAGTGTTATTTTTAATGTAGGTTTACTAGGTTTTTTTAAGTACTCAAATTTTTTTATTAATTCATGGGTTGATATGGTTTCAATGTTTGGGTACACAATTAAAAGTACCTGGACTTTAAAAATTATTTTACCTGTAGGTATATCTTTCTATACCTTTCAAACCATGTCTTATTCGTTTGATGTGTATTATAAAAAAATAAAGCCAACTAAAGATTTTCTATCGTTTGCAACATTTGTAAGTTTCTTTCCTCAGTTGGTAGCTGGTCCTATTGAACGAGCATCTAATTTGTTACATCAAATATTAAATAAGAGAATTTTTAGTTATAAACAATCTGTTGAAGGTTTAAAACTCATACTTTGGGGGTTATTTAAAAAAGTAGTTATAGCAGATTCTCTTGGATTAATTGTAGATGATATTTTTACAAATTATAGCACATATCCTGCTTCTACATTAGTTTTAGGGGTTGTATTTTTTAGTTTTCAAATATATGGCGATTTTAGTGGTTATTCTGATATAGCCATAGGTACAGCAAAGCTTTTTGGTATAGAGCTCATGTCGAATTTTAAATTCCCATATTTTTCAAGAAGTATTTCTGAGTTTTGGAGGCGATGGCACATATCTTTATCTACATGGTTTAGACATTATGTTTATATACCTTTGGGAGGCTCTTACGGCAATAAGTATCAATCTATAAGAAACATTATTGTCGTTTTTTTAGTAAGCGGTTTTTGGCATGGTGCAAATTGGACTTTTATTTTTTGGGGTTCTCTTCATGCACTAGCATTTATTCCTGTATTCTTAGTTGGTAAAAACACAAAATATAAAAATACTATTGTTGGTCAATCTAAAATGTGTCCTTCTTTACTTGAGGTATTTCAAATTTTGAAAGTATTTATTTTAGTTACATTTTCATGGATTTTCTTTAGATCTGAATCTATTAATGATGCTTTTAATTTTATTACAAGAATATTTAACGATTTTTCGTTTGAAATGTATTTGCATCCCAATGGGTATAGGATGATAGATTATTTTATTTTATTGGGCTTGTTTATTTTGTATGAATACCGAATAAGAAAAGACGAAAGATCACCTTTTAAGTTTAAATCAAGAATAGTAAGATTTATCATTTATGTTTTTGTTGTATTCGGGTTGTTACTGTTTTATGATAGTAATATTGATAGGTCATTTATTTATTTTCAATTTTAAATTCTTGTATAGTTTAATAAAATTATAAATTTACACAGCTATTTAATTTAATAGTATTAATTCTAAATTTAATGAGTAACATAGAAATCATTTCTTTAACAAAAAGTAGTCTTCAAGCAGCTATTAATAAAAATAAGTTTTGGAGTGATTCTTATCAGGCGCCTTTTTCAATAAATAAAGCAAAGTGGATGCTTAAAAATGAAAGAGCTAGCGATGACGATCTTTTTGGAATTTTAGCTTACGAAGATTATAGTCTAATAGCTTTTGTGTCTATGATGCCTGACTTAATTAAGAAAGAAGATGGCGGTTTTAAAAAAATATTTTGGAGCCAAAGGTGGTGGATTGCGCCTAAATATAAAAACACGGTACTTCCTACTTATACAAAAAGCAATTCAATAACAGAGGTTAATAATCAAGTTGTTGTAAGGTTTTTAGGGGAAGATACTAAGGCGTATTACGAAAAACAACCCTTTACAATGTTTTCTGAAAGAACTAGATGTATTATAATTTTTAATCTAGATCATAGACTTTTAATTTCTAAAAAAGAAATTTTAAAAAAAGTACAACCAATATTGAAATTAGTAGATAAGGCATCAAGTAATATAATTTCTTTATTAAACATTCTTAAAATTAAGAAAAGAACCAAAAATATAACTTGCAAGAATATATCATTAATTAATGATGATGATTGGTCTTTTATAGAGAGTTTTTGTGTTAATGATATAGTGCCAAAAACAAAAGATTATATTAATTGGCAGATTGATAATAATCAATATCAACAGATTAAAAAAGGTGATAATAAAAATTTGAATTTTAAATGCCTACTTGAAAGCATATCAGAAAATATAAAGAACTTAAGTTTTATAGTTAAAAAGGATAATCAACCTATCGGTTTTGTTTCAGGAATTGTTAGAGGTAAAAGATTTGTTTTAAGATATTTTTTATCAAATGAAGAAAATTTTGATGCCTGTGCAGATGCCTTAATAAAATCTGTTATAAAATCTAAATGTACTTTAATTCAAACGGAAAATGGAGATTTAGGAAACCGAATTAAAAGTAGATATATCAATGTTTATTCAGATTTTAAAACTCTTGTCTCTCTTGTTCATAATGATGTAGGTTTAAATTTTAAAAATATTATGATTAATGATAGAGATGGCAATTTTACTTAAATTTTTGTTTTTATGAATTTGATTTATAGCTTATATAATTCTTTTGTTAATAATAAAGACAATAATGCTTTTTGTATAAATGATACTTTTTTTACTTACAAACAATTATTAGAAAGTATAACTCAAATAAGAAAGTGTATAGTAGATAATATTAATTCTTCTGAAAAACACATTGGTTTAGTTACTAATAATGATTTAGAAACTTATGCTACTATATTAGCATTATGGATGGAAGGAAAGGCTTATATTCCCGTAAACCCAAATGCTCCAATAGATAGAAATGAAGAGATATTTAATTTAATTGATGTTGAATATGTTTTTGATTCATCTAATAATTCAGAGTTTTCTTCATTTAATATTATAAATATAAATAAGTTAGTAAAAGAATCTAACATTGTTTTTGAGGCTATTAAGTTTAATGAAATAAATATAGCATACGTATTGTTTACCAGTGGTAGTACAGGAAAGCCAAAAGGTATACCAATTAGTTTTAAAAACTTAAATGCATTAGTAACAGAGCTTGATTTAGATGATGAATATAAATTAACCGCATCAGATAAATGCTTGCAAATGTATGATTTAACATTTGATGCATCACTTACAGCTATTTTGCCAGCACTTTTAGTTGGCGCATGTTTATATACTGTTCCATCAAATGCTATAAAGTATTTGTATATATATAAGCTTTTAGAGAAATATAAACTTACTGTATTAAAAATGGTGCCGTCTATAATATATTATCTAAGGCCTTATTTTTCTGAAATACATGCACCAACAGTTAGGTACTCAATATTTGGTGGAGAAAAATTATATGAAGATGTTATTAGTGAATGGATAATGTGTATTCCTAACAGTAAAGTCTTAAATCACTATGGACCAACAGAATTTACTGTATGTTCTACGTATTATAGGTATAATTCTGAAATAAATAATAAATCTCATAATGGTGTATTATCAATAGGTAAGCCTTTTAAAAATGTAGATTGTATTATCATAGATTACGAAGGTAAAAAGGTTGCAAATAACATAGAGGGAGAATTGTGTTTGTCGGGTAATCAATTAACATCTGGTTATTGGAAAAATGACGAATTAAACACGAATTCTTTTTTTTCATATAAAACAAATTCTGGTACTGTAAAAAGGTTTTACAAAACTGGAGATTTATGTTATAGAGATGAAGATGGTTATTATATGTATATTGGCAGAAAAGATTTTCAGGTTAAAATTGGAGGTTATAGAGTAGAGTTAGGTGAGATAGAGTATCATGTTAGAAATCATGAATCTATAAAGTCTAAAAATATTTTGGTTGTTGATGTTAAAAACTCTAGTAATAATGATGAGCTAGTACTTGTTATTGAAAGTTCTAAATTTGATGCTAAAGATTTGTTATCTTATTTAAATTTAAAATTAGCTGATTATATGGTGCCTAAAAAATTGTTTTTTATAGACAATTTACCTCACAATAAAAACGGAAAAATAGATAGAAATCAATTAAGAGAATTAATAAAAATTAAAGATGAGTAACGAAAAAATTATTGCAACAATAAAGGAATCTTTTATTAAAGTTTTAGAGCACGATAACTTTGAATTAAATGAAACTACAACAGCAAAAGATGTAGATGGATGGGAATCTGTTACACATCTGTTAATTATTAATGATATTGAAAAAGCTTTTGATATTAAATTTAAATTGATGGATTTGATGTCTATGGAAAATGTAGGAGATTTAATTAAATCTATTGAAAAGGAATTAGAATCAAAAAGCGTTTAATTCATTTAAATTAAATAGATTTTTTCTTGAAATTTTGATTTGGCTTTTTATAAATCGTGAATACTTGTTCTTAATCGGTTTTTTTTAACAGAATTAAATATTAATAATATATTTTAAAAATATTGTTAATATCTACTTTATGTTAGTGGTTTTACAGATGAAGTCTCAGGCTTTAATAGAGTTATATGCGATTATAATAATTTCAGTATTAATTTTAGGAATATTCTTTTTTGCTTTTAATAAATCTTTTAGGAATATAGCTATTGATTACATTAAGAATCATGTTTTTTTTCTCACTATTTTTTTATCTTTTTATATTCTTTATTTAGTTACTCGAATATTTTTAACTAAAAGTTTATTTGTTTCTTTATTTAAAGAAGATGGTGTATTTGAGTATTTAACATCAATATTTTTTATTGTAGCGTCTGTGTTTTTTGTTTTATGTTTAACCAAAAAGATGAGCATGTATCTAAAAACTTATATTATTTCACTTGCTCTTGTTTGTTTTTTGGTAGGTATGGAAGAAATTAGTTGGGGACAACGTATTTTTAATATAGAAACCCCAGAATCATTAAAAGAAATAAACTATCAAGATGAATTAACTGTCCATAATCTTGTTTCCCCAACGTATCATCCAATAATATATTTAATTATTTCTTTATTGTGCTTAGTGTTTTTTTCATTCACTAATAATAAAAAGTATGATTTCTTATTTTGGGTGCATAAAGATTATCTTCCATCTAAAAAGTTTTTAGTTATTGCATTTTTATTACCTTTTATATCTTGGTATAATATGGAACATTTTGAAGTAATACTTAGCTTCTTATTTTTAGTTTATTCATTTCAATTATTTAATAAGAAGCGCCAAAAAGTATTATTATAATTATTTAATACTAATAGTAATTTTGTTTTTATTACCTATTACCAAATACCCATTTGGTTTATTTAATATTTTAAAGGTTTTAATGTCTTTTTCTTTTTCATTAAAATTGAAAAGGAAGTCGTAAATGTGTTTTTTTATAAAATTATACTTACTAGTGTTAATATCAATTTCTTCTGCAGTATTAATAGTGCTTTTAAAATCTACATTATTTATTATAATATTTAATTCTTTGGATGGTTTTAATTTGTTTAGTAGATTTCCTTTTACTTCATGAAATTTATCTATAAATCCGCTTTCTCGTAACCTATGTCTAAGTCTTAGCATATTAGTTTTAAGAAATGCTTTAATTATAGATTTGAATGACTTCTTGTTGTAAAATATATTATAATTATACTCGTAATTATAATTACACCAACGTTTTTTCCAATAATATGAGCCATAACCAAAGGTTATTAATTTAATATTATTATTTAAACACCATTCTATTTGTTTTATTAAGTCTATATATCCTGTATTAAATTTTGAGAAACTAATGTCATATGTTCTTATAAATTGAAATATTAAACTTCCAGCATGAAAATTCAAGCAAACATCAATGGGTTGTGTTCCATTATAAATTACAAAGAGTGAAGCCTTTTTTTCTAAAATAAGTGGGTAAACTAAATTATGATAGAAATCTTTTCTTTGAATATTCCTATTGTTTAATATACCTTTTTCTATAGATCTAATTTCAAGCATTTTAAAAAACTCATCAAAAATAAAATCGTAATCTTCTCTAGTTACATCACCATAAAACATTTTATAACTAATATCAAAAGCATTTTCGAGTTTCTTTATAGATCGTCTTAATTTATATCGACTACTATTACCAAACCTAGACTTTAAATAGTCTTCAACATTAGCTATACCATCAAAATTAATGGCAAAACCTTTATAGTGTTCAATATTAATTTGTTTTATATGTTTTGGTAAATCTTTAGTGTCAATATTTATATATTCTGGTAAATCTTTTATTAAAGTATAGCCATCTTTTATTTCAGGAGTTTCATTTTTTAAGTTATTATAATGAAGTGTTTTTGATAAATCACTAGTTATACTTTTATAAAACTGAGGCAGCTTATTTAGTAGGTAAATTGATTCTAAAAAATCTATTTCTTTATTATTCATAAATGAAATCAACTTTGATGTTGTAATATAATTATTAAAAAGAAGTTACTTTTTAAATTTTGTTTTTTATAGTTTATGTTTTAAAAAACTCGCTATTTCTGAAGCAATTAAGTTTCTTCCGTGGTTATTCCAATGTTGGTCATATATTAGAGTAGGAGTCTTTTTAGACGATTTAAATGCAGAGCCATAGTCTATAATTTCAAATCCATTTTCATCACAATATTCTAAAAAAACAGGACTAGTCGTATTTCTATTTAACAAAAAAGCCATTTTATTTTTATTAAACCCAAAAGTATTTATTAGAGTTTTAAAATTTTCTAACCTTTCTATATTCTTTTCTTTTGTACTAGTTTTTTTTGTTTGAGCGTTTTTATTGTCTCTATTGATAATCTTTATCGCTAAGTTTTTAATAGGATCAACTATTCCTACTGCAGAAGCATAGGAGAGTAGTTTAAATTCATCTCTTATTTTAAATAAAGGCGATTTTAGTAAAGCTATTCTTTCGTAATCGGGTAAATATTCAGCTCGTTCTAAATCTTCTTCGCATTTTAAATAAATTATAATATAATCAATCTTTTCAAAATGAGATTTGTATGCTTGTATTAAGTATAATTGGTTGGCTAAATCGTAACCAGCATACCCATATTCATAAACTTCAATATTATTTAATTTTTCTTCTACTTTTTTACCAGTAGAGTTGTAGTAGTTTTGATGCATTCCTTCTATAAATGAATCACCAACTATCGCTATTTCAGTTTTATTTTCAGAAGGATTAAATTCTCTAAATGAATTAAAGCCAAAGTTGTTAATATGGTATTCTGAAAAATTCTGCCTTCTATTACCAGTTACAGCAAAACCAGTTTGATTTGGAAGACTTTTTTCTACTTTAAACTCATCAATGTATCTAACGGGAACTTCAGTGTATAAATGAAAAACTCGAACTAGTAACTCTAAAGAGACTATTATAAGTATAACATATGATATAGATTTTAAAATAAACTTTTTCATGAGTTTTACTTCATAATTTTTATTTGATGAATTAAAGAATCACTTGATAGAATATATGTTTCTACCATATTGTTTACTTTAAATATTTCAATATCATCGTATGATTTAATAATTAGATATAAAAAGTCATTTACATATTTATTTAAAAAAGAAAAACTTAAATCTTTTTTAATATCTATTTTGTTTAATTCAAGAGTATTAGGTAGGTTACTTAACTTAATTATTTCAGCTCTTTCTATTGGCTGTGTTTGGTTTTTGTTTTTTAAACGGTATGTAAGTTTATGAAACTTCACATCTAGTTTTTTATTTCTTAAGTAAGTTTTTAATTCAAGAAAATTATAATATGTATATGCTTTAAGTTTTGATATAAGAGATTTTTTATCATATATAATATGGTATTCAAAATCATATTCAAGCGTACACATTCTTTTTTTGTAATCGAAATATCCCTTAGAAAAATCTAGTGTTTTTAATTTATTCTCAAAACACCAATTTAGTATTTTTAAATTGTTTACATATCCAATATTAAATTTAGAATAATCGATATCAAAAACAGTAATAGCGTCTATTAAAGAATCTTCTGTATGGTAATTATAAGTTATAGCAATTGGGGTTTGATTGTCATATAAAACAAAAAGAGAAGCTTTTTTTTCTAAGATTAAAGGGTATGCAACTTCTTTGTAAAAATTCCATTCAGATGGTTGCATATTATTATATGAAACCTGTTTATCGGCATACCTTTTAGTAAGTAAGCTCATAAAGCTTTCAAAAACTTTATCATATTCATCTTTATTAATATCACCAAAAAACATTTTTTCTGATATATTAAAACATTTATCTAAGCGTTTATTGAACTTTCGCATTTTCATTCTGGTATTCTTGCTAAAAGTATTCAATAAATAGTCCTCTATATTTTTAAATTTATTTAAATTTATTAAGAAACCAGGGTATTGTTTAGATTTTAAAACACTTAATCCTTTTGGGAAATCATCTTTACCGTTATTTAAGTGTGGTAAAACATCATAAATTATAAGAGTTTTGTTTTTGTAATCGTTATGGTTATTTATATTATAAGTATTTCCTTTTGTTAGGTTTTTCCCAGCGTTAAAATAAATACCAAGTTTGTTTTTGTAAAAACTAACTCCTTCAATAAACTTAAAGATACTTACTTGATTATTCGGAATAAAATGTTTTTTCCAAATATTTTGGAATGTATTAGTAGAGAAGGGAGTATTATTAGCTGCCATTTAATTTTAAATGATTGTATTATAATTAAATTTTATTTTTTTTACAAGCTATATGTATCTGTCCAGCTTTATCAGAATTATTAACTTTACTTTTTACCTCTAGTATTGAGAAATTGTTAGTTTCAAGAATATTAACGATGTCTTTTTCTTTAAACCAGACATTTTGTGGTTGATTTTTATTTAAAAATTTCCAATTAAATTTATCTCCAATAATCAACCATGGCAGGTTCTGTTTACTTATTTTTTCGAATCTTATAAACCTGAAAAAGTTTACTAATAAGCTTAAAATAGGATTGTAAAATTTAGAGTCCCAATTAAGAAAAGAAAATAGATACACACTATTGCTGTTTCCTATTCTATGAGCTTCTTTTAATGCTTTGGGTAAACTTTCTTTATCAATGAAGCATAGAACTTGCTGAAGGTAAATTAAATAGTCAAAATCACTATTAGTATAATTAACTAAATTTGTAGCGTCTGCAGTTTTGAAGTTAACAGAAGATTTTAATAGCTCTTTCTTTTTAATACAAAAATTAATCATGTTTTCAACATAATCAAAAGCTTCCAATTTGGTAAATCCTAATTTTTCTATTTCAAAAATTATTCTACCTCCACCTGTGCCAGCTTCAATGATTTTTCCATTTTTATTTTGAAGATATTTTTTTATGAAATATTCTTCTATAGGTAATAAATCATTTTTTTCAGCCCAAACTTTAAAAAGCCCATCGGAATATAATTCTTTGTTTAAATTTTTGTTATTGGTCATAACTTTATATTTAAGTCATTTATAGACCTATATAATGGAAAGTAATCTGATTTTTCTATGATATTATTTTTTGAAACGAATTCATCATAAACGTCATGATTTATAATTAGTTTCCATAAGTTAAAATCTTTAAAATCTTTTGAAAAAGCAGACTTGAAATTAAATAACGAATCATCATCTCGTCCACCTAATCCTCCTCCTAAATTGAAGTATTTATAACCTTTATTAGTCGCTATATTTCTCATCTCGTCAATAAGCAATTTCGTAGGCGTAGATTGTAAAAACTTAGTTTTGGTTCCTGACAAATGATATTGTACAATATTGTTAGAAATAATAAATAGGCACCCAGCTATTGTGGTTTGAGTTTCATTATCAATGGCTAATAAAATTTCATTTTTAAAATCTGTAGTGTTGATCAAATTTTCAAAATACGCTTCGTTAAAATAATAGAAATCTTTAGCATTAACCCGATTCATATTTTCATAATAAATCTCAATAAATTTTTTAAGATCTTCTTTAGTTGATGCTTTTTTTATTGTGCAACATCTACGCGATTTATTAATATATGTTTTAAGTCTTCGTTGGTATGCTTGTCTTTGATCTTCTAAGCTTTTTGTTAAATCTATATTTACAATCTGACCTTGTTTTGTTATTGAGCCAATATTCAATAAAATTTTAGATTGATTTGCTATAAAGGGATTTAATCTAGAAAATGCTGAAACAAATTTATTTTGTTTCAAAAAGTTTAATAATTCCTTTTGATATTTCGAGTTGTCAAAACTATTTGTAATTCCTTTACTAATAGGGCCAGAATAGCCATAAACAGAGGTGATGTCTTTATAATTAGTGTTATAAATATTCCTAACAAGTATTGGCAATCCTATTAAAATATCATTCTGAGTATATTTTAATAGGGCAGGAGTTTCATTTTCAGATTTAGATAAAAAGTGATAATCATAGGTATGATAAAAATCATATTGATCTATATCATCTAAAAAGTTACTCCACTCTTTTTTATCTGTTATAACTTCTATACTCAATATTTTTATTGTTTAATTAAACGTTTTCCAATTAAATTGGAAGTCCAAATAATTCTGCCACAATGTTCTAAATGCCATACAGGATTGCCTTCAATAACATTTCCTGCAAGTAAAGGACCTGCAACGTAAAGATTTTTA
Source organism: Algibacter sp. (assembly GCA_050294475.1). Classification (GTDB taxonomy): domain Bacteria; phylum Bacteroidota; class Bacteroidia; order Flavobacteriales; family Flavobacteriaceae; genus Thalassobellus. The sequence continues at coordinate 284,326 of JBNKOE010000021.1, forward strand.
CTAGTTTCTAAATTGCTATTAATTTTAAAACCAATTTTCGAGTTATTAGGAGTGCAATATTTTTTATCTATTAAATTTTTTATAAGCAAAGGTATATTTTTACTTTCTAAATTTATACTACCTGTGCAATTAATAATTAAATGAATATTATTTTGAGAAGTAACAGTTTTTTTTGTTTTAGTATCTAAATACTTAAACTTATAAGCTTTGTTTTTTTCTAAATCAAGGAATCTACCTGGTATAATTTTTAATTTATTATTTTCTAGTGATTTATAAATAACATCGGTATAGTGAGTTCCAGCACAACGTTGCCTTCGTCCAATACTGTTACCATATTTGCATGCAAAAATTTCTTTTTCGTTGTTATTTAATTTAGAAAGTAAATTACTAAAAGCTTTAGAAATAATATTGACACTGGTTGCAGCTCCTATGTTGTTTTTATCGGCTAAGTCTAAATCAAGAAATGTTGCTTCTGCTATTTGTTTAGCGGTTAAATGTTCTTCTTTTTGTAAGTTAATAAGGGTTTTTGGTATATATTCTTTTTTTAATTCTAAATTAATTTTAGAATCAGGTATGACACCTTGTGTAGATAAAATGATATAATTGGTAATTGTATTATTAATTATTTTATTATTATTTAATTTATAAAAAGCTTCTAAACCACTAGCGTTAGCTCCAATGATGAGAATATTAGTTTCTTTATTTGTCCTTTCTAAAGCAAAATTTTCAATTTCTTTAAAATTAGAATCTATAGTATTATGGTAAATATCATTTATTAATAATAAATCATCCTTTTTTACAAAAAGTTCATTTGAGTAAATACTCTTTGTAGGTAATGAGCCTAAAGCTAAGACCACTTTTTTTGACAATATATTTTCACCTGAATCAAGATTAATTTTATATATGTTATTTTCTTGATTTAAATTAATAGCTTCTGCTGTTATATATACTAACTTAATGAGTTTTTTATTTTCAGCTTTCTCAATAGCTTTATTTACTTTGTTGGTAATATATTTTCCAAAAAAACTTCTTGGAATAAATAAATTTTCCCAGTTATTAGAGTTTATGGCTTCTAAGTTATTAGAATACCAAAGTTTAGCTCCATTACCACCAGTTTCTAAAAAGTTATTAATTAAATTTTTTTTGTTTTCTTTTAACCAAATAATAAATGCAGAGCGTTCAGGTTCTGGTAAAAAACTTCGTAATGAATTAATTAACAATACAGAATTACCAGACCGCTTGCCATAAGGGATCCCTTTAAAAAATTCTGGGTATTTATCAATTATGGTAATTCTTACAATTCCAGAGTTTATAGTTTTTGTGTTATTTAATTCTTTTAAATAGCTTAATATAGTGAAGCTAGTTGAAATGCCTGCTCCAATAAAAGAAATATCTGAAATAGTATTATTGAATTTATGCATAATTATTATTTAACAGTAATTTGTTTGTTCAAAAAATAAATATAGATAAATCATTTTTTTTAATAATATAAACCATACAATAATAGTTAAAAAACCATTTTCATAGTTTATGGTACTAAAATGATTAAAAAATAACTTTGCAGTAATATATTTAATTAGTTGTTGGATTGATAATTTTGCTTAGGGGAAGCTTTTGATAATTATTTCATTTTCTAATTAATACAGGTATTGTTAGTACTGTGTTTTAATAACTTGTCTAAGTTTTTTGTTTTAATTTCTTTTATTTTAAGACTATTAGGATTTTCTAATTTTTTCTTATTGGCTGTCCTTTAATATAATCTATACTCCAAAAGATAATTCTGCGTAAATATTCTAATATCTTGTAATTGTTTTTAGCATTAAGAACAAGATTTAGTATAATAATTTATTAATTTTTTTTGTATTCATTTTTAGCCTCTTTCCTTTTTCCAGAAGAGAGTTTTGGTATTTCATTTACATATTCAAAGGTAATAATAGCATCACTTCCAAGATATTCTTTGAAATATTCTATAACCTCAAGTTCTTTAGTTTTTTCTTTTTGTCCATTTAACTTAAATAAATACTTTTTTTCATGTGTTTGTATAAATTGAAATTGTTTGGCGTTTGAATATTTTAAAACAACATAAAAAATAAAAGGAGATACTGGTTTACCTTTGGTACTATAAATTATATCTGCCCTTCTACCATAAACTTTAAATAAAACAGGATTATCATAATTTATTTCTTTATATATTGCCATATCACCTGTGTCATACCTTATTAATGGCATTGAATAATTAAACAAATCTGTAACAACTATTCTACCTAACTCACCAGATTTAACATGTTCATTAGAGTCTGGTTTTAATATTTCAAAAAAATAACTTGCCCAATTCAACTTATAATTTCCGTTGCTGTCTTTAGTTTGTTGTGCTAATATGCCATTTTCTCTATTTGAGTATCTTGAATATACAGGTGAACTAAAATAATAACCCATCTTTTCTCTTTCATAATCATTTAAACTTTCTGCAAATGAAATAATAGATTTCATTTTATTTATTTTAGGTTTATAATCGTTTTTATCAAGATATTTGCAAATTTGATTAAAAAAAGAAGGGTAGCCTAGAATGTATTTGTTTGATTTACTCTTTTCTATTTTTGAAATTAATTTAACAATATCTTTATCAGAAGCTTTATTTATATCATGAGGCATAATATTTTTGATAAATAGAGTTAACTTGCTTATGCTATGGTTGTTAGACCATAGTTTGAAAAATAAAAGTTTATCTCCAATTTTACTATTAGCCTTTTTTGCAAAATATATTGTATCAGCTGTATTTCTATTTTTTTTATTTTTATTATGATATATACTAAATGGAATACCTGTAGAGCCACTGCTTGACGCTTTGTGTAATTTTGTATTTATAAATTTTTCAGATTTAAACTCTTCATAATTATCTAATACAATATTTTTATTGATTACAGGGAAATCATTTAAACTAGTGTAATTTATATATTTTTTATAAAAATTTGTTGTGTTTGTACTGTGTTTTAATAATTTGTCTAAATTTTTTGTTCTAACTTCCTTTATTTTAAGATTATTAGGGTTTTCTAATATTTTTTTTATTTCTAAATAGTTTTTTCTTACTGGCTGTCCTTTAATATAATCTATACTCCAAAACATGATTCTGCGTAAATATTCTAATAGTGTTACCATAAATTATTTTTTTTAAACAAGTCTAACTTTCTAATATTATTTTTTTATATACAGGATGTTTTAAAAAACCTTTATAGTGAGTTTCTCCAGTTAGAATACCAGGATTAGAATTTCCCTCAACAATTAAGGGACCATTAGGTGTAATTGCAATATCCCATCCAGATAGTTTATTAGGCACAAGTTTAGTGAGATTTAAGCATAAATTGTGAGCTACATGAAAAAAAGGAATTTTAAAACCACTAAATTGATAATTAGTATCGGGATGTCTTTTGTTTAATATTCTTCCACCATATTTCAAATCTTGATACCCTTCTTTATATAGGACACCTTGATCCATATTAATTGGAACATAAAAACCACCACCACCCATATTATCAACTACATTATTACCTACACCAAAACGCATAAAAGTTTCTAAAAATTGAGTATTTCCAGAATTATCTATATAAGTCATTATTCTAAGCGTATTTATACTTTTAGAATAAATCTTATTGATTTCAGAATGTTGTTCAATAACTTCTTGGTGTATGTAAAAATTATTTAATAGTATTTCACCAAAGCTATTAATTTGATTTTCTAATTCATTATAATTTAGTAAATAAATACCATTGCCTGCCTTACCATTAAAAGGTTTTAAAAACAAGCTTTCTTTTTTTAAAACTTTAAAAACATTTAGAAAATAATCTAACAATTGAATTTTATTATAAATTTCAAACGATTCTCCCTGAAAGTAAAATGTTTTATTAAAATTATAACTTAACATTTTTGGAATTGGTAAATTATTTTTCTCACAGAATAGTTGAAATATTAACTTGTTTCCCAGAATTGAGTTATATGTTTTACAATTTAATTTTTTTGATTCTATTATGTTGTAATATTCTTTAGTAGAAATATAATCTTTAAAATTCCCAGATTCTTTTCTATAAACAAATCGTCCAAAATAGTAGAAAGGAAACCCTTTTTTTATGAAGGTTAAAACAAAAACTTCCCAAAGTATAGTTGGAAAACTTTTTCTTTGGTTATCATTAATAAATGTTTTAAATAAAGCTATATTGGTCTTAATTGTTTTCATTTTATAACATCAAAGTTATAAGTTTTATGTTATGAATTTCCAGTCCATTCGGGCATTGTAATATCGTCACCCTTATTAACACCTTCTTTTTTTATTACTTTTAAAGCAGTTAGGAATATTATTCTTATATCTAAAGAAAGTGAAATATTATTAACATACCAAACATCATACTCAAATTTTTTATCCCAACTAATAGCATTTCTACCTTTAACCTGTGCCCAACCAGTAACCCCGGGTTTAACATCAAGCCTTTGTATTTGAGTTTCGTTATAAAGAGGTACGTATACCATAAGAAGAGGTCTCGGACCAACAAGACTCATATCTCCTTTTAGTACATTAATAAGTTGAAGTAACTCATCTAACGAATATTTTCTTAAAAACGATCCTAATTTGGTAACTCTAGACATGTTATGAACTTCATTTTTATTACCTGTCTTAACATCTACCATAGTTTTAAGTTTTATAATTTTGAAAGGGATACCTTTTTTTCCAGGTCTAGTTTGAAGAAAAAACGGTGTACCATTATTATAAATACTAAGAACTATTATAATTATAATTAGTATGGGGGATAGAATAATTAAGCCTAAAAGTGAAGCAATAATATCTATAAGTCTTTTAATTATTGGGTAATACATGTTTTATTTATTTTTTAATTCTAATCATTGTCTTTTAATCTTAATAATCTACCTGGGTTTCCAACCATTACTGCATTTTCTGGTACATCTTTTATTATGACTGTTCCAGCACCAATTAGGCAGTTCCTGCCAATATTTTTTACTCCAGTCATAACTGTAACTCCCATTCCTATATATGCTAGGTCTTGGACATTCATAATAGCACCAATATTAACACCAGAAGACATAAAAACACCATCGCCTATTGAAACATGATGAGCAATTGTACTCCCCATATTAACCATTAAATAGCTACCTATATTAGTATGTGGCATGATAATATTTCCCGCGAGCATATAATTAGCTTCACCAAAAGTTACATCTGGTGCAATAGAAACTGTTCTGTGAAAAAAGCTAGGTGTATTATAGCCTTCATCCTTTAAAGACTTTAAATATTTTATTCTTATTGCGTTAATGCCAATAGGGCAATATACATCTTGAACTTTATTTTTTAACTTATTTAAAAATAAGTCTTCATATTTACCTATTACAGGTAAGCCTGTAACAATTTCACCTTGTAAGTTAGAATCGTCATCTATAAAACCTACAATGTCTATGCCTGCTTCTTTCATATACGAAGCATAAATTTGTCCCTGAGTACCTGCTCCTATAATTACTGATTTTGCCATTAGTTTTTATTAATTTGGAAGTTCATTAAAATAGGTTCATGGTCAGACAAATTTAAATTAAAATTTTGATGATTGTCAATTTGTATTGAAGGATCTACTAGAAAGTAGTCTAATCTTAAAGGGTAATTAAATAAACTATAAGTAGTTCCTAGACCGCTACCTTTTGATTTAAATGAATCAATTAAATTATCTTTTAATATTCTATAGGGTAAAGAATATGGAGTCGAATTAAAATCTCCACAAATAATGACTTTGTAATCACAATTAATAGTACTGTTTTTAACTAATTTAGCCTGTTTTATTTGCTTAGTTAGCGAATTATTAATTTTTTTTAAAAAATTATTAAACTTATTATTGTTTTGTTTTGCAGAGTTTAATTCAATACCAAAGGATTGCAAATGAATATTATAAATTCTAATAGTATCGTTTCTAATTTTTATGTCGGCATAAATGGCATTATTTAGTGTATTTGGAAAATCAACATATCCCGTATTTAAAATTGGGTATTTAGAATAGATAGTTAATAATGTTTTTTTTTTATTACTTCTGTATCCTAAAAATTTATATGCGTAATTGTCTATATTTTTACTTTCTTTATATGATGATTCTTGTAAACATAGAATGTCGGCGTTTTTTAAATTGATGAATTTTAAAATTTTATCAGGGATATTTTTTTCTTTTATATCGTTATCTGAATTGAATGCTCTAACATTGTAGGATAATAAATTTATAGAGTTTTCTAATTGAGATGAGTTTTTAATAGATATACAAAAAGGAAGACTAAAATTTAATAATAAACCAATAGGCACAATGCAATAAAAGTATTTTTTGTTTTTGATAAAAAACAAAAATAAAACACTATTTATAATAAAAATTAGCGGTATCGAAACACTTAATAAAATGGATAAAAAACCAAGGTTTATATAAGAACTTAGTATGCTTATTAGTGAAATGAGCATGATAAGTTTAACTATAAAGTTTAAGGTTTTTTTTAACATTTTTATTCTTAATAGAAAGAAAAATATATTAATTCTTTAATGTTTCGTTAACTAGTTTAATTAGGTCATTATTAATAATATTTACATCAAACCTTTCTTCAGCATATTTTCTACTATTTATACCCATTTCTTTAATTTTAGAAGGAGTTTTTAAATAAAATTCAATAGCGTTTACTAAATCATCAAGATCATTTGGTTTTATTAATAGGCCATTTTTATCTTTTAAAACAGTCTCTTTACAACCAGGAGTGCTGGTTGTTATAATGGGCATACCAATAGACAATGCCTCAAGTATAGATCTTGGAATGCCTTCTCTATAAAATGTAGGAAGTACAAAAACATGGCAATTGGTCAAAAAACTTTTTACATCTTTAATCCATCCATGGTGTATTATGGTTCCTTTTTTATTTTCATGTTCTAAAATAGTTTTATCAATGGCAGAAGGCGAAGCAGAAGGAGGGTTACCCAAAACATGAAATTTAGCATGTGGGTATTTTAATTTTAATATTCTAGCAGCTTCAATGTATAAACCAATTCCTTTTTCTTTAATTAACCTAGCGACAAAAACAAATTCAATATTATTTTTTTCAACTCCTTTTTCTCTATAGGTATATTTTTCTAAATTAATTCCAGAGCCACTTACTATGCTATATTTTTGTTCTTTAGTTAAAATTTTCTTTTCAAGAAATAATTCATAATCGTCTTTATTTTGAAAAACCACTATTTTGTTTTGTTTCAAAGCTTTTCTGTATAGTGCTTGAGAAAATTTTTGTAAAATTTTAGCTTTTGTAGACATTCCACTAAATGTATATCCTAGTCCGGTGATTAAAGATATAACAGGAACATTTAAAGCATTTGCAGCAAAAGATCCATAAATAACTGGTTTAATAGTGTAGGGGAAGACAAGATCTATTTTGTAATCTAAAATTATTTTTTTTAGAGCTTTTATTGTTTGAATATCTTTTAGCGGATTTAAACCAGATCTTTGTAATTTGTATTCTAAAGGTATTGCATTAACGCTAGTAAGAAATTTGCGTATTCTTTCGCTAATATCTGGTGCTGCAGCATAAACTTCATAGCCTTCAGATATTAAGGCTTTAATATAATCGCCTCTGAAATCCTCTAAGGATCCATCAGCAGATGCAATTATCAATATTCTTTTCTTTTCAATCATAACTTAATGAATGTTTTTTGTTGGGTTTTGATTAATTATTGCTTAGATAAGAATATTTATACCATTTCTGAAAACAATAAAAAGCCCAAACTCTAAAGGTGTTATCTCTTTTACTTTCTAAATGGTCTTTTACTAATTTTGTTATGGCTGAAACATTAAAAAAACCTTGATCTGATAACCATTTTTCATCAATATAACTTTCTAATTCATTTTTTAAACTAGATTTTAACCAATTGCCAACAGGCGATCCAAAGCCCATTTTGCTTTTTTCTAAAAATTGATCTGGAAATTGATCTTTAAAGGCTTCTTTTAAAATATATTTTTTGTTCCATTTATTCATCAAGAAACTTTCAGGAAGTGTATTAGTATAGTCCCAAAGTTTTTTGTTTAAAAAAGGCGCTCTACATTCAAGAGAGTTTTGCATACTCGTTCTGTCTACTTTTGCCAACATGCCACCTTCTAAACTTAATATTTTATCTACGTGTCTAAATTCAGTAAGTGTTTCTACTTTGTCGCTATATAATTCATCTTTATATTCATCAAATAAATCATTTAAATAAACCGAACTTGATAAGATTTCAGAAAGCTCTTTTTCTGTATTAGCTAAAGAAATAATATCCCAATACTGATCTCCTTCATAGCTAACAGCTTTTAGCATTTTTTTTATTTTAAATCGTTTTCCTCTATTATCTCGTTTAGTTGCTAATAAATATTTTGAAGATTCTAAAAGCATTTTATGAATAGGCTTAGGTACAATGTTTGTATAGCGTGTATTCATTTTGCCAACATAGTATTTGTTGTAACCACCAAAAACCTCATCACCACCATCTCCTGTTAAAGCTACTTTAACATAATCACGAGTTTTTTTAGAAACAAAGTAGGTTGGGAGGGCAGCAGTATCAGAAAAAGGTTCGTCAAAATTTAATAAGATTTCGTGTATATTATCTTTTAAATCATCTTCACCAATTTTAAATTCGTGATGGTTACTACCAATCATTTTTGCAACAAGTTGAGATTTGTCAGTCTCATCAGATTTAGCTTCTTTAAAACCTATAGAAAACGTTTCTATTTTTTTATTTGCAGATTGAGATAAGCATAATGAAATAATTGAGGAGTCTACACCTCCAGAAAGGAAAGTTCCTAGAGGAACATCGGCAATCGACCTACTTTCAACACTTTCATAGACTAAATCTTTCACCTTTTTTTTAGCGTCATTAAAGCTAATATCTTGCTCTTTAGGTATGATGTCTTGATTAATTTCATTTATCCTATGAGTATGGGTTGTTAAATCATATTCTATAAAATGATTAGCTTCTAATTTTAGAATATTATCATAAATTGAATAGGGAGCAGGTATATAAGTTAGTCTTAAAAAAAGATTTAATCCTTTTTTAGAAATTTCTGGTTTAACATCTAAAACATCAACAATAGATTTCAATTCTGAAGCCCAAATAAATTGACCATTAGAGTTTGTATAGTAGAGCGGTTTTTCTCCAAAAAAGTCTCGTGCTACAAATAGTTTATTAATATTTTGGTCGTAAATACTAAAACCAAACATGCCATCAAGCCATTTAAAAGATTCAACACCATATTTTTCATATAATTTCAATATGACTTCGGTATCACTATTTGTTTTAAAAGTTGTACCTGTTTCTTCAAGTTTAATTTTTAGTTCTCTATAATTATATATTTCGCCATTAAATACAATAACTATTTTTTTATCATCTGTATAAATGGGTTGTTTTCCTGTAGATAAATCTATAATAGATAACCGTCTCATAGCCATACCTAAAGAAAAACCCTCTTCTTTGGTAGCTATAAATCCGTCTTCATCTGGTCCTCTATGAATAATTAAATTATTCATTTTGGTAAGGGCTGTAGTTATTTCATTTTCACTACAACTTGTTTTATTTATAATTCCGTTTATTCCACACATATTTGAGGTCTTTAGTTTTTTATAAATTGATCAAATTTTGAATAAATACTTTTTAGATGATATTCTTTAGATCTTTCTATACTTAAATTGCTATATCTTTCACGCTCACTAGGGTTGTTTCTATAAAAGTCTAATGCTTTTTCTAGCCCAACATGATCATCATTATTAATAAGAATACCATATGTAGCTTTAAAATAATCTCCTTTTTTAATATCAACATCTTTTCCATCATGTAATAGTTCAAGAGGTCCTGATAAGCAATTTGTTGAAATACAAGGTAAGCCTACTGCCATTGCTTCTAATAAGGCATTAGGAAATCCTTCGGTGAATGAAGAAAGTACGAAACAGTCCTTTTCTACAAGGTAATCATTAACATTTTTCACTACACCTTTTAAATTAACTTGTTGAGTTAATTTAAGATTAACTATTTGATTTGATAAGTATTCACGTAAAGACCCACCACCTAAAATAGTGAGGTTATAATGCTTTTTAGAGTTTTGAATTGCTCTTAAAATCATTATTTGATTTTTTCTTGTATTTAAAGTACCTGCGGTTATAATCTCTAAGTTATCTTTATTATTGTTTAAATTACTTGGAGTAATAATAGCCTTTGGTATTTCAATAGGGTTATAAATAACATCCATTGGTATTTTAATACCAAAGTTGTCTTTTAGATCTTTATTAATGAATACCGAATTAGAAAATAATTTAGAGCATCTATTGTAAAAAAGTGGGTAAAATAATTTAGAAATATATAATGATAATTTACTGCTGGTATTATCAGAAGGAAACCCTCTTTCACTTATTATAGTTTTTACTTTTTTATTAAAAATAGAAATAATACCATTGATAAGGTTTGGAAATGCTAAAAATGAAATGGCATACTTTATTTTGTGCTTTTTTAAGGTGTTATTATATTGAAATATAAATTTTACTGCATCAATAATTTTTAGATAAAAAGGACGATTCGGACTTTTATCATTTAATATTATAACATTAACTTCTTTAGGAATATTGAAGTGGATTTCATTATAAAAAAGTATTAAGCTTACATTATAATTTAGTACTAATTCTTTTAATAAAAGACTTATTACTTTTTCGGCACCACCACTTCCTAGAGTTATGCTAAGAATGCTTAAGTTTTGTTTTGATTTTGTCATTTATTTTTTTAAAATATCAATAAATAATTTTTCGTATTGCCCAAGTATCTTTTCTTTATTAAACTTAATAAAAACAGATTCTCTTATTTTTTCTGGTATCCATTCTTTAGTATCTTTCATCATTTTAATATAGGAGTCTTCATCATTAACTAAAAAACCATTAATACCATTTTCAACAATTTCTCTAGTTCCTCCTGGAGCATTAAAAGCAATAACGGGAGTACCCATAACACAACTTTCAAGTAATGCATTTGGAAAGCCTTCAACATAAGATCCTTGAAGAAACATATCATTATTTGCTATGTATTCGTTTACTTTAGAAGTGAAAGGAATATGCTTTATATGTTCTAAAAGGTTCAATTCTTTAGCTTTTTCAAAAATAGTTTCTTTATAATCACCGTCTCCTACAATAGTATAAATAAAAGGTATGTCTAATTGTGAAAGCATTTTTAAAATTCTTAAGTGTCCTTTCACAGGTGTGAGTCTGCCAACTGTTATAAATTTTTTAACTCCAGAATTAGGTTTGTTAATATTTAGTGGTGGTAATTCTGAAATAGGGTTGTTTATTACACAAGTTTTAGCTTTTGGTACATCGTAATTTTCAATCATATCTTCTACCATGTCCTTTGATTGGCAAATTAGCATATCAAGGTTTTTTGAACTTTTTGAAACCAAGCTCATTGGAGTCCACCTTTTTTTAGTGTTTTCGCTTTTTCTTTTACTTAGAATGGTTGCTTCACGTCCAATAAATTTTATTTTCTTAAAATATGGTGAAATTATAGACATAGCTGCATTAGTATGCGAAATTGCACTAACAACAATATTTGGTTTGTTTTTAATTAAGAATAAGATTATAGAGGGTATTGCGAATAGAATTCTTGATTTGTTTAGATATTTTACTTTAACATTGCTAACATCATATGCTGATTCTTTTTCATAACCAGCTATTAAAAGGGTAGGCGAGAACCTTTCTTTATTAATATTTTGTGCAACAAAAGAAATAACTCTTTCTGCGCCACCAGGAACTAGTGATGGTAAAAGGAAAACTATTTTAGTTTTTGAAACGGTTTTCATTTATTTATGGTAATTATTTTAACAAGTTCTTTTGAAAGCTTTTCAGCACCTTTATAATTAGGGTGATGATAATCCGAAAAATCTTGGTCGGTAAATAAATGTTTTTTGTTATCATCATTAAAGTCATAAAAAGGAATGTTTTCTTTTTTCATAACTTCACTAAAATATTTGCCTTCATCATCGATTTCACTTAAATTAAATCTAGTAGGAGGATAAGGGGTTCTTATACAAATAATTTTAGTATTATGCACTTTGGCTAAGGCTATGATTTTATTTATATATTTATTAAAACGTTCCTTATTAAAAGTTGTGTTTTTAAAATTAGATATTGGAGTAAAATTTGAAATTTGTTTTTTTGTTACAGTAGTTGTATCATATAAAAACCCTTTTTTCCAATTAGTTTCTATTTTTTTTTGTTTTTTCTTAGAAGTAATAAAATTAATTAAATCTTGTTTAACATAGTTTTTTAATTTCAACATTGGAACAGTATAATTTGCTATACCCGAAACTCCATATGGTTTAGTAATAAGTTTAAATTTTATTTTATAAGAATTTAAAAAAGAAGCATTTGAAAATATTTGATAATAGTCATGACTATTGTCGGATGATGGGAAGAATAAATCCATTATAATATATTTAGGATTTTGATATTCATATATTTCTTCTAGCATATAATAAGATTCTGCAATATCTTGTGCAGATGTACCCATGTTATATGAATTTGTATTTATCAAGGAGTCTAGCATAATTGGGTTTACAGATGTATAAGCACGACTACTTCCCATAATAATCAAATCATATAGGTTTTTATTTTTATGTATGTCATTCCATTTTAAATAATTTTTATGTGTTTTATTTTCTATTGCTTTATATACTGGATATTCATAAGTAAAATGAATAATAACATTTAAGATTATAAATAGACTAAAAAATACACAAACACTTTTAATAAATTTTTTCATAGATTAAAATTGAAAATAAATAAACTGTTGCTCTTCTCCCACAAAAAGGAACATTAGAATAATCAAACTAAAATATATTAACCAACGTAATGGTTTTTTTATAAAATCTATTTGCTCTATTGCATACTCTCCATTTCTGCCAATCCACTCAATAATAATAAATCCTATTAACAATACTAAAAGAGTAATTGGAAGAATTTCAGGCTTAGTAAAAAGTGTTCTTGAAAATATTTTTTGAAGAAAAGAAAAAGCATGGTCTACTGAATTAGCTCTAAAAAACACCCATGCAATAACAGTTATAAAAAAAGTACTCAATATTTGTGACAATTCTTTTATGTTAGGGAAATACTTATCCTTAGCTACCATATCAGTATTTACTCTATTTTTTCCGGTTAACATTAATGGTAAAAAATATAAGGCATTTAATGCTCCCCAAATAATAAAAGTCCAATTTGCCCCATGCCAAAAACCACTTACAATAAATATTATAAAAGTATTCCGAATTTTCATTTTTAATCCTCCTTTACTTCCCCCCAGAGGAATATAAACATAGTCTCTAAACCATGTAGATAAAGATATATGCCATCTTCTCCAGAATTCAGCAATATCTCTCGAAAAATAAGGAAAGGCAAAATTTCTTTTAAGATCAAAACCAAATAATCTAGATATACCAATTGCTATATCTGAATAACCTGAAAAGTCACCATAGATTTGAAATGCAAAAAGAAATGCTCCTAAAAACAATGTGCTTCCTGAATAATCATTAGAATTATTAAATATAGTATTAGCATACCGTGCACAATTATCTGCTATTACAACCTTTTTGAATAACCCCCATAAAATTTGTCTTAATCCATCTACTGCTTTTTTGTAATCAAACTTTCTTTTTTTGTAAAACTGAGGTAATAAATTAGTTGCACGTTCAATTGGTCCAGCTACTAATTGGGGAAAGAAACTAACAAAGGCTAAAAATGAAAAAATATCTTTTGTCGGTTCTAATCTTTTGTTATATACATCTATTGTATAGCTTAGAGTTTGAAATGTATAAAAACTAATACCAACAGGAAGTATAATATTTAGAGTATTTGCTTTTATTTCATAACCAAAATAAGAAAATGAATTAACAAAACTTTCAATAAAAAAATTGTAGTATTTAAAAAAGCCTAAAAATCCAATATTTACACAAATACTAGTCCATAAAAGAAGCTTTCTTTTTTTTATATTTATTTCTTTTTCTAATAACATTCCTATGCTAAAATCAACTAAAGAACTAAAAATTATTAAGGATAAAAACCTCCAATCCCACCAACCATAAAACAAGTAACTTCCAGCAATTATTAAAATATTTTGAAATTTTAAATTTTGATTAGTTACAAACCAGTATAAGGTGAATATTATTGGTAAAAAAATAAAAAACTCAAAAGAATTGAATAACATAAATAAATTTTAATTTGGGTTGGATTAATATACTCAATTGAATACTAAACAAATATCTCATATCTTTTCAGAGTTATCAAAATAATTCTTTGAATGACATGATTTAACTTCAATCTGCATTGGATTATGAGATGTAAATACTTTAAACTAGTTGTTTATTTTTATCATCTAGTAAATACCCAATATATACAAATAAAGCCATTAAATAGGGTTGATTTATTACACTTTGTAAGCTAAGCATGAAAATACACATTGTTATAAGCATGGGTAATATAAAAAAACGAATGTTTGGAGGGTTTGTAATTGCATTTTTAAAATATGTTCCTAGCATAAACAAGAAAATTAATAATGTAAATATTCCTGCATCTGCCCAAACTCCTACAACAGTATTATGACCTCTTTGTGAAATGGCAAAATCAATACCATTGCCTAAAAAAGGGTTCTCAAAAATATAATTAAGTAAATTAGCTACTAATTCATTTCTACCAGAATCATCTACTTCACTGGTATTTAAAGTTAAAATATTAACAATATTATTCACTTTTGCTTGCTGGTGCGGTCTTAAATTTAGACTTGAAGTTAAAGAGTCTAGATTTATTAATGTTATGTATAAAGCAGGAGCTATAATAAAAGTTAAGAGAATACGCTTAGGAGTAAAAAACTTATAGTTAAGCATTATATTACATATAATAAATACCATAAATCCTGTAGTAGAAAAGGTTAGTGCTAAACAGTAAAACATTAATAGTAATAAAATAACTTTAAAATATTTTAAAGTTGTTTTTACTGGATTGAATAATTTAAATATAAATATATAGGATAGTATAGAAACCAAAGCAGCGTTATTAGCGTCTCCAAAAACACCTTCAGCTCTGTCTAATTTATAAATATATATGCCATTATGATCTAAATCAAAATTCATTTTAAATAAAATAATACATAAAATAGACGATGTAGCGAAAGAAACTAATGTTACTTCTCTAAATAATTTTCTATTTTCTGGAACACTCAAGTATACATAAAAAGCAAGTACATAAATGAAAGGAATAATACTAACCAAAATTTGAGCAGGATTATTATTTAAAGCACTACCTAATGTAGCAAATGAGAAATAAGCAATGTAAAAAACAATCCATAACTTAGCTGTTTTAGAAAATTTACCGCTTTTTTTTATATTAATTACTATTCCTGTAATTAAAAGTGCTAAATTTCCATATGCAATAATTTGAGCTAGAGTACTTGAAATAAATCGAGTAGCAAAAACTTGTAAATTAAATACCGTTATTACAAATGGTAATAAAAAACAGATAATATTTATATTCTTAGTTTTCAAGTTGCTGAAATATTTTTAAATACTTTTCATAAATACCTTCAATTTTAAATCTGTCTAGAGAGTTAATGCCATTATTTGACAATTTAATTCTTAGATCGGTATTATTTATTAAGTTATTAATATTTTCAGCCATAGATTTTGAGTTTTGATCTTCGACTAATATACCATTATAATTGTTTTGAATAATATCTGATGGACCAGTTTTGCAATCATAAGAAATGCACGCCATTCCTTGAGACATGGCTTCTAGTAAAACCATGGGTAATCCTTCAAATCTTGATGTCATAACATAGATTTCAGATCTTTTCATTATTTCTGCTACTTTAGTTGAATATCCTTCAAAGACAACTTGATTTGAAATATTATGCTTAATTACTAATTCATTTAAAAATCTATAGCCCTTATCTCCAGCACCAACTATCTTTAAACTCCATTCTTTGTTTTTTTTTAAAACAGGAGCTATTATTGGTATTAAGTTGTCAAAGCCTTTATGATGATATCTATTAAGGTCTCCAACTGCTAAAATGACTTTTTTTCTTTGTCTGTTTTGCTCTTTAAAAATGTCAAATGTACTAGGGTTGGGCATTATTTGGACATTTACTTTACGGTTTTTGTAAAACTCATAGTCATAATTAGTAAGTACTGTTAGAACATCGGTTAATCTATATAAATAATTCCTTGTAAAATTACCTAAAGAATCTGTTTTTTTTAGATGATTATTGTGTTCTGAAGAAATTACTTTTATTCTAAATAATTTACCTACTAAAATTCCAATAAAATTTCCATGTGTCATAAATGGAATTAAGATATCTGGTCGGTTATTTTTTTTGGTATATAGTTTTGATAAATTATAAATACTCCTAATAGTATGGTTTTTTATTTTTCCATTGTGTAATCGTATACGCTGTACTTTATCATTAGGTCTAAAATCTTCAGGATCATTAAAGGTAATAATAGTTATATTGTGTTTTTTTTCTGCAAAATAATTTGCCAGAAGAATCATAACTCTTTCAGCTCCTCCTGCTACAAGTGAATTAATTAAAAAATGTATTTTCATTAAATTATAGCCTTATATTGTTTGTAAGTATAGCCAAAATAAAAACAACTACTTATAATTAGTACTAAAGTTGTGCTTAATGCTAAGCCATAAACATCATAATATTTAATCAAAACAATATTTAAAACAATATTTACTAAAAGATTAAATAATGATATCCAAGCCATAAAAGCATTTTTATTTATACTGGTTAAAAACTTAACTATTATTAAAGTGCAAAGATAGAAAGGAACATGAGCTAATATGATTTTTTGTATTAGAGCGACTTTTAAAGTGTCTTCGTGTGTGAATTCGTTTCTTTCAAAAAGGATTTCAATAATCCAATCAGACATAAATATTCCAATTATAGTTAAGACAATGGTTAACCCAATTACTAACTTTAAAGTTTTGAAAAGATGCTTATAAGCAGCTTCTAAGTTTTCGTTTACTAATTTTGAAAAATGAGGAAGAAGCACATTACCTATTGCTGTAATAACTATTGTAATTGTAAATGATGGGATTTTTATTCCGTAATTTAAAGCGGAAATTGAGCCAGCAAGTAATGGAGCTGCAAAAAATTGATCAATGTAGTTATTCATAGCTGTTAAAAAACTCGATGATATTTTGGGGGGCAATTGACGTAGCATTAAATATGCATTTTCATTCATTATAGGTTTACTTAATGAAATATTTTTTAGTTTTAATGATGTTAATAATATATATATAAAACTTAAAGCACTTCCTGTTAGCGTTCCCAACGCTAGTACCATATCTCCTAATTTTTCTTTTAAAAAAACAAGGAATAAAATCATGGTTATTAATGGGAAAATGGCAGAAATGGTAGATAATAAGAAGCGGTTAGAGATTTCTAACAAGCCATTTAAAACAGATGATATTCCCCAAAAAAACAAGCAAGGAAGTATGATAAAAAGCTGGTTTTTTATTAATTCATAATATCTTTCAGAATGTCCAGGGTATATGACTTCTAAAAAAAAATCTGTAGATAAATATGCAATTAATAAAGAGAATCCTGATATTCCTATAGTTATGAGTAATATTACTGATTGAAAACTAGATTTATTACCATTTTCTTTTATTTCATTGATGTAATTTGGTATAAAAATATTTCTTAATGAACTAATAAAAACACTTTGGATAAAAGATGGCACTAAAATAGCAATAAAGAATGTATCTAATAATTCGGATAAACCAAAACTACTAGCGATTATAGTTTCTTTATAAAAAGCAATAACTTTTATAATTAAAGTTACCATGCCCACAATCATCATATTCCTTAATAGCGGATTATGAAAATATTTTCTCATTATCTCAGGGATATTTTTTAATCCAGAAGAAACAGTTTTTAAATTAAAGGGTTTTGTAATTTTCATTAGGATTTTTTATAAAACCTTTTATATCATATATTATACCTTTTGAATTTAATAAATCATCAAAGTTAAAATCAAGAAACTCTTTATGCGCAACACCTAAAACAATGGTATCAAAAAGCCCCTTTGGTAAAACAGTTGATGTCATTAAATTGTATTCATGTTTCACTTCAGCAGGGTTTGCCCATGGGTCATAAATAGTGATATCAATACCATATTCTCTTAAATGTTTAATAACATCAATAATTTTAGTATTTCTTACATCTGGGCAATTTTCTTTAAATGTGATTCCAAGCATTAGTATTTTAGCACCATTAACTTTTAAATCCTTTTTTACCATCATTTTAACAACTTCACTAGCTACATATTGTCCCATACTATCGTTAACACGTCTTCCAGCTAGTATGATTTCAGGATGGTATCCAATTTCTTGTGCTTTTTGTGCTAAATAATAAGGGTCTACACCAATACAATGGCCACCAACCAGACCTGGTTTAAAAGGAAGAAAGTTCCATTTTGTACCTGCTGCTTCTAATACAGCATGAGTATTAATATCCATAAGGTTGAATATTTTTGCTAACTCATTAACAAAAGCAATATTAATATCACGTTGTGAATTTTCTATAACCTTAGCAGCTTCCGCTACTTTAATAGTAGGAGCAAGGTGTGTACCAGCAGTAATAACACTGGCATATAAATCATTCACTTTAATGCCAATTTCTGGTGTTGAACCCGCTGTTACTTTTAAAATTTTATCGACCGTATGCTCTTTATCTCCTGGGTTAATTCTTTCTGGTGAGTAGCCTGCATAAAAATCGACATTGAACTTAAGTCCACTAATTTTTTCTAAAATAGGCACACATTCATCTTCAGTGACACCAGGATAAACTGTAGATTCGTAAATGACAATATCATCTTTTTTAAGCACCTTCGCAACCGTTTCACTCGATTTATAAAGTGGTGTTAAATCGGGTCTATTATTTTTATCGATAGGTGTAGGTACTGTTACTACATAATAGTTACAGTTTTTTATATCATTAATGTTAGAAGAACAATATAAGCCATTATTAGAGTCTGGACTCTCTTTTAATACGGCTTTTAAAACATCATCTTCAATTTCTAAAGTAACATCTTTACCTTGTTGTAATTCTGAAATTCGCTTATCATTAATATCAAAGCCTACAACAGGATATTTTGTTGCAAATAAACGTGCTAATGGTAACCCTACGTAACCTAATCCTATAATTGCAATTTTTTTTGTATTCATAATTTATTATTGTCCAATTGAAGAATATTCAAACCCTATTTTTTCCATTTCAGATTTGTCTAGTATATTTCTACCATCAAAAATAAAAGCAGGCTTTTTCATTTCGGCATATATTTTTTTCCAATCGTAGGTTTTAAACTCATCCCATTCCGTCATAATTGCTACCGCATGAGCATCTTTTAAAGCTTCGTATGGAGTTTCAGTTGCTTGCATCAAACTATTGTTTTCTTCTTCAGATCTTGTATTTAAATAGTTTAAATCTGATTGCATTTTTTCATTAGATACTTTTGGGTCATAAACAGCAATATTAGCTTGTTCATTTAACAAATGGTCAGCAACATATATAGCTGCAGATTCTCTTGTATCATTAGTATCTTTTTTGAATGCCCACCCTAAGAATCCTATTTTTTTACCTGAAACCGTATTGTATAAAGTACTAATTAAATGGTCTGCAAACCGTCTTTTTTGGTGGTCGTTTAATATGATGACTTGTTCCCAATAATCAGCTACAGCTTGTAAGTTATAGCTTCTGGCAATGTATACTAGATTTAAAATGTCTTTTTGGAAACATGATCCACCAAAACCTACCGAAGATTTAAGGAATTTTGAGCCTATTCTAGAATCCATTCCAATGGCTTTAGCAACTTCATTAACGTTAGCTTCAGTTTTTTCACATAATTCTGAAATGGCATTGATAGAAGAGATTCGTTGGGCTAAAAATGCATTTGCTGTTAGTTTAGATAATTCTGAAGACCAAACATTGGTTCTTAAAATTTTTTCTTGAGGCACCCAACTTCCGTAAATAGTCGCTAAACTTTCAATAGCTTCTTCAGATTCTCCACCTATTAAAACACGATCTGGATTTAATAAATCAGCTATAGCTGTTCCTTCAGCTAAAAATTCAGGATTTGATAAAATATCAAATTTCACATTATTTCCAGTATTACTCAAAATACTTTTAATTGCTTGTGCTGTTCTTACAGGTAAAGTTGATTTTTCAACAACTATTTTATCAGTTTTTGCTACTTCGGCTATATTTCTAGCACAAAGCTCAACGTATTTTAAGTCGGCAGCCATACCTTTTCCCTTACCATACGTTTTGGTAGGAGTATTTACAGATATGAATATCATTTCTGATTCTTCAATAGCTTTATTTATTTCTGTAGAAAAAAATAAATTTTTTCCTCTAGTTTCTGCTACAATTTCTGCTAAACCAGGCTCGTAGATAGGTAATTTAGAAACATCAGAATCATTCCAGGCATCAATTCTTGCTTGGTTAATATCTACAATTGAGACTTTAATATTTGGATTTTTTTTGGCAATAACAGCCATTGTCGGACCTCCTACGTATCCGGCTCCAATACAGCAAATTTTTGTTACTTTCATTTTTTAAGATTATAAATGCCTCTATAACAAATTAATAGTTTTGGCTATCGTATTAAAATTTGTATTTGGTATTATAGTTTAATATTTAAATTTTTATTAATTATCATTTCTCTATAATTAATTGTTGTACTTTTAGTGTACTTAAACAATGTAAATCCATGTAATTTATCGGTAAAAAAGCATTTTATCGATAAATTTGATTAAAAATTATCTCTTTAAAATTAATAACTTCATATAAGTTGATATAATAGAAAGGATATTAATTTTATAATTTAATTTTTAATTATAAGTTTTTCCAATACCAATTAACAGCTTCTTTTATACCGTCATTAATATTGTATTTAGGGTTGTAGTTCAATAATTTTTTTGCTTTTTTAACAGATGCTAAAGAATGTGGAACATCCCCAGCTCTATTTTCACGATGCTTTATTTCAATATTTTTAATTGTATCATCAAAAGCAGAAAGATGCTCTTTAAGTAAACTTGTTAGCTCTAATAAAGTTGTTCGGTCTCCATACGCAACATTGTATACCGTATTTAATGCATCTTTATTATTAGTTGTAATGGCAAGTATATTCATTTGAATAACATTGTCTATATAAGTAAAGTCTCTTGAATAACTTCCATCTCCATTAATTATAGGAGATTCATGGTTAATAAATTGCTTTACAAAAAGAGGAATTACTGCTGCATAAGCACCATTAGGATCTTGCCTTTTTCCGAAAACATTAAAATAGCGTAAACCAATAGTATCTAAACCATATGTTTTTTGAAATATATCGGCGTATAATTCATTTACATATTTTGTTATAGCATAAGGAGATAAAGGTTTTCCAATAACTTCTTCAACTTTAGGTAATGCTTCATGATCACCATATGTTGAGGAGCTAGCTGCGTATACAAACCTCTTTACGTTTGCATCTCTTGCAGCAACAAGCATATTTAAAAAACCAGATACATTAACATCATTCGTGGTAATTGGATCATTAATAGATCTAGGTACCGATCCTAAAGCAGCTTCATGTAAAATGTAATCAACATTTTTACAGGCTTTATGACAATCTTCAAGATTTCTTATATCACCTTCAATAAGTTTAAAGTTGCTATCCTTGAGAAAGGGTTTTATGTTTTCTTTTTTACCAGTAGAAAAATTATCTAAACAAATAGTTTTAATATTATTGTTTAGTAAAGTTTCACAAAGATTTGAACCGATAAACCCTGCACCACCAGTAACTAGGATAGTTTTATCTTTTAAAATACTGAAATTCATTTAATTTGGGGTTTAAAATTTAATTCGAAACAAATATGTAAAAAATAATTGATACAAAATTAATTATTATATCAAGTATATGTTTTTCACGATAAACTTCGTTTAAAAATATTAACGGTAGAAAAACATCGATTAAATGACAATTATTTATAGTATTCTTTAAACCAATCAATGAATGATTTAACACCATCTTTTATTGATGTGTTAGGTTGATAATTGTAATCTTTTATTAATTCATCTACATCTGCCCAAGTTCGCTCAACATCACCTGGCTGCATAGGCAACATATCTTTTTTTGCATCTTTACCAAGGTTAGCTTCAATTTCTTTGATAAAATCTAATAATTTTACCGAGTTATTGTTCCCTATATTATATAGTTTGTATAATTCATTATTTTTTATTCTTTCATGAGGTTGTTTTTCAATAATACGAATGATACCTTCTACAATATCATCAATATAAGTAAAATCTCTTTCCATGTTACCATGATTAAAAACTTTAATGGGTTTGTCTTTGATTATGGCATCAGTAAATAAAAACATAGCCATGTCTGGACGTCCCCATGGGCCATATACAGTAAAGAAGCGTAGTCCAGTGGTAGGCACTTTAAATAAATGACTATAAGTGTAAGCCATTAGCTCGTTACTTTTTTTAGTGGCTGCATATAAGCTTATAGGATGATCTACGTTATCATTAGTTGAGAAAGGTACTTTTTTGTTTAATCCGTAAACACTAGAACTACTGGCGTATACTAAATGTTTAATATTATAATTTCTGCAACATTCTAAAATATTAAGAAAACCAACCATATTTGAATCTACATAAGATTCTGGATTTTCTAGGCTATATCTAACACCAGCTTGAGCAGCTAGGTTACAAACAATATCAAAACCTTGATTATTAAATAATTTTGGAAGTTCAATACGATCTTCTAAATTCAATCTTATAAACGAAAAACGGGGGTTTTTTATGCTTGTGCTAAGGGTGTTATAGTTTGCAGCTGTATCTTTATTAATACCGAGATCTTTTAATCTATTATATTTTAAATTAACATCATAATAATCATTTATATTATCTAATCCAACAACTTGATGTCCTTTGCTTAATAAAATTTTAGATACATAATACCCTATAAAGCCGGCTGCACCTGTAACTAGTATTTTCATGATTTTAATATTTTAGTTTTGATATTAATGAGAAATATGTTTTCTTTTAATTTATTTCTAATATAAATACCTAGAGGTTTTTCAATATATTTATTTATGATAAAAGATAATAATAACATAAAAGTAATAATTAAAATAAGTAACACCCATTTGTTAATAAAACTATTAAAGTTGTTAATCATAATAAATCCAATATTTTGATGTATCAAATAGAGTGGGTAAGTTAGAATGCCAAATTTTAAAAATATCTTTTTATTCAATATTTGAAGTTTTCCAATACTAATTATTAGCATTAAAGCAAAAAATAGTGTTATTAAAACACCTACAGTAATTTTAGAAAAAGTTGTGTTATAAATAACTATTCGGTGATCAATATCTTTAAAACAAAGCCACAGTGAAATAAAATATGAAATAAAAATTGGAGGCAAATAAGTATATACTTTTCTATCTAATTTTATTAAATAAAAAAACATACCAGCAACAAAATAAGGACTCCATCTAGGAAAAGTAAAAAAATAAATAATTTTTAATACTTCAGGGACTTTTGAAAAAGGGAAAAAACAGAATAACAAAGAAATTCCTAGTAATAATAATGAAATTTTTTTAATATGTTTTATCTTATTAAATAAGAGAATTATTCCAATTAATATATAAAATTTTAATTCAACTAATAAAGACCAATAGACTCCATCAACATATTCTACTCCAAAGAAACCGTTTAGCATAGTTAAATTAAAAATAAATTGACTAAAAGTTACTTTAAAAACCTCTCCGCCAAACAAGAAAATTATTATCGAAGATAATAGAACTCCAACCCAATAAGCAGGATATAACCGGCTCAATCTTGATATGCAAAAATCAATTATATTAGAGTTTTTAGCGGTCATCAAAATTACAAATCCACTTATTATAAAAAACAGATTTACACCTAAATAGCCATATTTTGAAAAATCTTCTAAAATATTATATTGTACATTTGATAGGTTATCTTTAGCAAACCCTCTATACCCGTAATGGTAAAAAACAACATAAAGAGCAGCAAAAAATCGAATTAAATCAAGATGGTATAATCTATTTTTTTTGTTATTTAAATTAGTAGACATTGGGCTTATTTGTATTTTTTGTACAAATATGTATAAAAATAGTTAATAGATAATTTTTTTATGCTAACAGGAAATTAATTTCGTTGAAATCCCAATTAGCGTTTTAGATGGTTTGTAAAATTTAGGTAGATATCGTTTAAAAAAACCTATTTCTTTTAATTTTAATATCTCCTACAAAAAAATTGTCTATAAAATTAAAAGTATGAATAGAATTAACTTTTTTATCCCAATTTGGATGGATTTCATGTATTAATTTTTCTTCGTAGTTATTACTACTCAGGTTAGTTATTTCTGAAATATTTAAACCATATCCATAATAATTAGAACAATTTTGAGAAGGTCTGTAGAGTTTGTTTTTTAGAATAAATAAGGATCCAGCGGGTCTGGCTTTTTTTATATCTGCAATTATAGGGTTTAAGGGGTGTGGTACCCAATCGTCAGTAATTAAATTTTTAGAAGAATAAAGAAACAGTTCTACATGCTTTGAACCTTCTTTTTGAGTTCTAATGTTTGTAAACATCCAGTAAGTATCATTAGATTTATATATGGATGTGTCAACAGCAACAACATTATTTAAAAGAATTTTTTCTAATTCCCACTTTAATGGAAACTCTATACATTTATATAATTGGATATCATTATTGTTACTTGTTTCTGGAATCATATAAAAATTACCATTGTCTTTAAATATGAATGGATATGATAGATGGTAATTTTTTTCAAGTATTTTCGTAGGTTTAGTATAATTACCTTCTTTGTCAATTTCCATAACAGATAAATGCCCGAGTTTGTTTTTATATATTAATTCTTCTATGAATAAATAGTATTTATCATTATGTTTTACTAAAAATGGATCTGCCCAAAACCTGTCCTTTGGTGGCAGCAATTTACTATAGTTTTTAAATGAATAAATATCTGATTCATTTCGGGTATTAAAAAAAATAATTGCCCACTGGTTAAAGAAAAACTTACTTTTAATTAAATTTATAACTTTATTAAAGTATAATAAAGTTATAAATTTAATTAAAATACCATTTTTAGGAGGTTGAAAGGGTATAGTTAAATTAGGATTTTTAAATACATTTTCTTTTTTCTTTAATTTTTCATTAAATAGCTTTTCATTTTTTGCTAAAAGAGAAATATTATTTGTTAGTAAAGTAGTAGACTGCCAGAATAAATTATTTATGCTTCTTTTGTAGCTTGCATAATCTGTACAAATTGAAGTATGATCTATTGTTCTAGGTAAATTCATTCCTTTTTTTATATAACGTAAAACGGCAGAGGTTTCTGGTGATTTTTTTAGAATTTCCCAAATCCCATAAGGTCTTTTGTTTATTTTTTCTATGTCACAATGATTTAAAAACCATAAGCCATATTTTGATGAATTAACTAAAATTTTGTCAGGTTCTATATTAGTGAAGTTTATTAAAACGTCAATTTCCCAATTTTTAAGTGTATCAGATTCAGTATTTTTATTGATTTTAAAAAAAGGAATATTTTTAGTTAGTTTATTTAAATCTTTTTTATCAAGTGCATTATTTTTAATTTTGAATAGTCGGTTTTCAATTTTTAAAAGATATTTCCAAAAAAAAGGAAATTTATTATTTTTTTCTTCTCTTTGAAATTCTTCGTCTTCGTCTTTGTAATTAATATTTAAAATTACATCAGCAAAATCTGAATCTATTAAAGTAGAAATTACAGAATAATGCCATAAAAAATTATTTTTTTCATTTGTAATAATTCCTATTTTTATTTTTTTTGCCATTTTGTTAAAACAAATTTTGATTTTGTAACCAAATTTATTAGCTCATTGAGTTAAATTTCAAAATTTATAAAAAAACGATGCACTTGAATCTTTTTATTTTTTCTCTCCACTAATAAATTTTATATTGTCGCAATATAAAAACAAATAAACTATTGACTATATCAATATGATTTTTAATTCTGTTGCTTTTTTAATTTTTTTTTCTATAGTATTTTTATTGTATTGGTCAGTTCCTAAAAAACATTTTAAATATCAAAATTATTTATTATTAATAGCTAGTTATGTTTTTTATGGTTGGTGGGACTGGCGATTTTTATCACTTATAGCTTTTTCTACAATAGTTGATTATTTTTTAGGATTAAAAATAAGTAAGGCTAAAAAAAGGAAGAAAGGCTTTTTGATATTAAGTCTTATTACGAATTTAGGTTTGTTAGTAATATTTAAATATTATAACTTTTTTATTGAGTCTTGGATCAACCTATGGAGTGTTTTTGGTTATGACATGCCTATGCATACAGTTTCTATTATTTTGCCTGTTGGGATATCATTTTATACTTTTCAAACTATGTCTTACTCTATAGATATTTATAGAGGAGATTTAAAGCCAACTAAAAAAATTATTGATTTTGCTACTTTTGTCAGTTTGTTTCCTCAGTTGGTAGCGGGGCCTATTGAAAGAGCATCTAATTTAATTCCACAAATACAGAATGTTAGGTTCTGGAGTCATAAAAGATTTAAAGATGGTTTATTTCAAATATTAATTGGTTTTTTTAGAAAAGTAGTAGTTGCTGATGCAATTGGTGCAGCAATTGACGGTATATACAATGAGCCTGAGATACATAATTCTTCTAGTATTTTAATGGCTGTTATATTATATTCGTTTCAAATCTATTTCGATTTCAGTGGTTATTCGGATATAGCTATTGGAACTGCTAAATTATTAGGGTTTGATTTTAAACGAAATTTTAATTTACCATATTTTTCAACTTCAATAACTGAATTTTGGAGAAGATGGCATATTTCTTTATCAACATGGTTAAGGGATTACTTGTATATTCCACTTGGAGGAAATAAAAAAGGAATTAAAATACAGTATAGAAATCTTTTTATTACGATGTTGTTAGGAGGTTTATGGCATGGTAGCTCATGGAATTTTGTCATATGGGGTGCTATACATGGCGTGTTGTTAGGTATTGAGAAAAAAGCTGGTTTAGTTTCAAAAAAATATAACATAATTAATAACGTTCTAATATTTATAGTGGTAAGTTTGATTTGGGTTTTTTTTAGATCAATAAATTTACATGATTCAATTGTAATCTTTTCAAAATTGCTAGATGGAAACTACTTAATGCCTTATATAGGTAATGTAGGTCAATTCACAAAACTTTTTTATGGATTAATTTTGGCTTTAAGTTTTGATTTATATCTTTTCAAGAAAAATATTTTTTTAGAAGTTTTTGGCTCAAAACTTAATACATTAACTTTTTTAGTTATGTCAAATTTTATATTAATAAATATAATTTTATTCTATTCAAGTGCTAGCAATTTTATTTATTTTCAATTTTAGATGAAGAAATCAATTCAATTATTTTGTATGCTTTTGTTAATCTTTCTAATAACTGATAGATTAACTTATTATGGGTTGGAAGCATTAGATGAAAAAGTTTTTACAGGTCAAAGTGTCGGTAAGGTTAATCAGTTTCTTTCTTTAAAGGATTCTTTAAATTTGTTGGTATTTGGAAATTCAAGAGCTAATCATCACATAGATAATAAGGTCTTAAATGAATCCTCATTTAATATGGGGGTAGATGGAACACATATAGCTTATAGTGCAGCTTTAATTTCTACATTAAAAAAAAGAGGACAATTAATTATTGTTCATATAGATCCAAAAATTATTTTTGATGACACCTATAAAGGGAAAGATGTGTTGTCATTAATAAATTTAATAAATAGAGAAGAGGGGGTGAAAGAGATAATTAATGATTTGTTTCCTGAAGAAATATATTATTCAAAAATTTGTAATAGTTACATTTATAATGGCAAAGCATTATCATTTTTAAAAAATTATTTTTTACCTAAATATGATTATAATTTATATTATGGTTATGATCCAATTTATCCAACAGTGGAACAAAAGCAAATATTTGAAAAAATTATAGAAAAGGATACTGCAAGATATAGTTTTGGTGATTCTTTTAAGGATATGAAAATATCAGTGTTAACTAACAATCTAGTAGATAATATTAAAACTAAGTGTGAATACAATAATTCAGAATTAATTTTCATAACATCTCCAACGCTTAATGTGGTTTATGAAAAACAACGTAAGCAAACAGCATTATTTTTTAAATCTAAAAACATAAAATATTATGATTTTTCTGATTTTTTTGATGAAACACCTATAGATAATTGGAAAGATTTTACTCATTTATCTGAAAAAGGTGCAGCTTTGTTTTCGAATAAATTAAATCATGTGATTAATTATTAGTTTAATAACATTTTTTTTCATCCTAATAACTTACATTAAAGTTTCTCACTGTTAAGTTATTAACATTTTTGATAGTTATTAACAATAATGTTTATTTTACTATAAATTTCATTTAATTTGTTTTTTTTAAAAAATTTTAAGTCTAAGATTGATGTTTAGATCGTATATAAATTAAAAATTAATCAAAAATCATTTTATCGATAAAAAAATACATTTAAACGATTTATTTTATTTATTAACTGTATTTTGTCTAAAAAATAAACTTTTAAACGATGATTTTGAATTTTATATTTAGATTTATAATCTAATTTACGCCTTAAACTTATAATGAAAATATTTTTTAAACCTACAATGCTATTTTTATCAATATTCATAGTTACTATTGGCTCATGTAACAATGAAGAATTATTTATAGAAGATAGCCTTATTGCTGAAGAAACACCTATTAAAGGAGAGGAAAACAATACTAACAATGAAGATGTTTTTCAAAATGTAGTTCTTCAAGATGATATTTATGACACAAATGAGGATACTGTTATTGTAATTTCTCCTTATGTCAATGATGAAAATATTCCAATTGAATTTTCTTTAACTTATACAAATCCATCAAATGGAGTTGTGATAATCGATAATAATGAAACTCCAGATAATATAGTAGATGACATTATTAGATACTCTCCAAATCCTGGTTTTTTTGGAATTGATACTTTTGAGTATACTTTGTGTGATTCTGTTAATATAGAAAATTGTGATACTGCTCTAGTTACAATTAATGTAGTTCCTAAAATTGAGGATGATATTGCTACTGAGTTAAAAGCTTTTCCAACTGCTTATGGAGCGGGGGCAAATGCTAGTGGAGGTAGAGGTGGTAAAGTTATTCATGTTACTACATTAAACTGGACTGGTTCAGGAAGTTTAAAAGAAGCATTACAAACTTCAGGACCAAGAATTATTGTCTTTGATGTTAGTGGAGAAATAGATGCAACAAGTCAAAGTGATTTTAATTCTATTATTGAAGGCAGTAATTATGACAACTTAACTATAGCTGGACAAACAGCTCCCCATGGTGGTATAAGTATAAGGACTTCAGAGTTTATGTTTAAGGATGTAAACAATATTATAATTAGATATATTCGATTTAGAAATTTGGGTGTAACTCAAGATGCTCAGTGGTTTATAAATACGAGTAATGTTATTTTTGATCATTGTACTTTTAGTCATGGAGGTGATGAATCAGCAAGTATATCATCTAGTTCTGGAATTCAAACTAATTTCACTTATCAACGTTGTTTTTTTCAAGATAGTAAAACTGGATCTATAATGGGTGTAGATGGAGGGATAGGAGAGTATTCAGCTATTTATAATGTCTATAGTAATATATCTCATCGATTTCCTAACACAAAAGGATTAGGTCGCTATGACATTGTTAATAATATAGTATATAATTGGAAGGCACGTTTGTCTAGGTTTCAAGAAGGGGGTAAAATAAATTTAATAAATAATTATTATAAACCTTCAAAAAAAGGATTAAGACAATCAGCTTGGTATGGATTAGGTTCAACTAAGAAAGCTCAGCATAAAATATCTGTAAAAAATAATCCTATTAATTATCCTATTGTTTATGCTTCTGGTAGCATAGTAGTTGGTGAGAGAGAAACACCAAAAACAGACGATTCGGATATGTTTACTGCTTTTTTTGGTTCAGATATTCCTGAATATAGTCCTGTTCCAGATAAATATTTCACTAATACTCAATATGCTATTAACGGTGCTAATTATAATATAATGTCAGCAAAAGAAGCTTATGTAAATGTTTTAAATGATGTAGGAGCAAATAAAACTTTAAATGCAGATGGAACAATAAACTATTATCAAGACACAAAAGATGCAACTGATATTATGATGATTAAAGATGATTCATATTCAGGTAACTTCTACGATGAAAGAAGTACGATAGCTTATCCAGAAATTCCGCAGAATATAAGAGCATCAAATTACGATACAGATGGTGATGGTATGCCAGATTTATGGGAGAAAGCTAATTACGGTGATTTAAGTAAAGATGGTAAAGCAGATACTGATGGAGATGGTTACACTGATCTGGAAGAGTTTCTTAATCAAGTGGATAAATAAAATAATGTCATTAAATTTATAAAATAAACCAGAAAGCTCATCCTTTCTGGTTTATTTGTTTTATAAATGTCGACTATCTACAAACTTTAACCATAAAATAAAGCCTCAAGGGTCGTTAACCGATTTTAATTAGTCTTTTAGCGAAATAACTAAATTCTATCCTTTTTGCATTAAAACAATTACTAAATTTACATCATCAAAACAAAAATTGAATTGATTAATAGCATATTAATTTAATAGTTTATTTGGTAATAAAAAATATTATTATAATTCTTACTTAATCTAACCCTCATTTTAGATTAAAAAATATTTTTAATTATAATAAATAATCTATCAAATTAAAATTTAAAGTTATTTTTTAAACAGATTTTGTTTTATGTACAAAGAGGGAAATACCATGCAGAATATTTCAACAAGAATTAATTGTCAATGTGACGATAAGGATATTTTGTGTCTAAATTAAAATATTGTAAATGCTAACAAAAACTAAAATATATTTATCATCTCCACACATGGGAGGGGCTGAGCAAAAATTTGTTAACGAAGCTTTCGATACAAATTGGATTGCTCCGTTAGGCCCTAACGTAGATGGGTTTGAAAAAGATATACAAAGTTATTTAGGTGAAAACTTATACGTAGCAGCACTTAGTTCTGGAACAGCTGCTATTCATTTAGCTTTACAATTATTAGGTGTTTCAAAAGGTGATGAAGTTTTATGTCAAAGTTTTACGTTTTCAGCATCTGCAAATCCTATAATTTATCAAGGAGCAATACCTGTATTTATTGATAGTGAAAAAGACACATGGAATATGTCTCCAGAACTATTAGAAATAGCAATAATTGATAGAATACAAAATTATAAAAAACCCAAAGCTATTATTGCAGTTCACCTTTATGGAATGCCATACAAAGCGAATGAAATAAATAAAATAGCTAAAAAGTATGATATTCCCGTTGTAGAAGATAGTGCTGAAGCATTAGGAAGTACTTATTTTAATAAAGCATGTGCTACACTTTCTGATATTGGTATATTATCATTTAATGGTAATAAAATAATTACGACTTCTGGCGGTGGCGCATTAGTTACAAGTGATATTGAAACTAAGAGGAAGGCAGTATTTTATTCTACACAAGCCCGAGATAATGCACCTCATTATGAACATACATCTGTTGGATTTAATTATAGAATGAGTAATGTTCTAGCGGGTATTGGAAGAGGACAGATGGAAGTAATTGATGATAGAGTAGCGGCTAGAAGAAAAAATTATGATTTTTATAAAGAAAATTTAAATAAATATGATAGTATCTCTTTTTTAGAAGAACCAGAGGGGTTCTTTTCTAATAGATGGATTACTTGTATTAAAACAGATTCATATAAATTAAGAGAACAAATAAGACTAGAGTTATTAAAAGACGATATAGAATCAAGACCATTATGGAAACCGATGCATATGCAACCAGTTTTTAAAGATTGCTTGCATTTTACAGACGGTACATCTGAAGACCTTTTTGAAAAAGGACTTTGTTTACCTAGTGGTTCAAATTTAAGTCAAGATGATTTAAATAGAGTTATTACTCAAATATTAAAAAACCCAAACTTATGATAAATAATTACTTTACCTATCTCTCTCAAAAATACGCCTCAAAGTGGCTTGTTTTTAGTATAGATTTATTAATTGTATTGGCTACATTTTTTATAGCCTATTTTGTAAGATTCAATTTTACATTAAAATTTGATATTACTCAGTTTTTAATGCAGTTGCCATTTTTAGCAATAGTAGCTTCTTTTAGCTTTTTAGTT
Organism: Algibacter sp.; assembly: GCA_050294475.1. Lineage (GTDB taxonomy): Bacteria > Bacteroidota > Bacteroidia > Flavobacteriales > Flavobacteriaceae > Thalassobellus. The sequence continues at coordinate 316,737 of JBNKOE010000021.1, forward strand.
GTAGGTTCATTTAAAAGTGTTATTAGGCACACTGGTTTTACAGATGTGGTTAATGTTTTTAAAGCCATTATATTAATGACAGTTATAACGGGAGTCTTTGTTTTTTTTAATAAGAGTTTAAATGTAATATCTGAATTTACAATACCAAGTTCAATTATTGTTATTCATGCATTATTCAGTTTTGTAGTGCTATGTGGAAGCCGTCTAATTTTTAAAATGGCTTATAATCATTTAAAATGCAAATTTCTTTTATCTAAAAAAGTTTTAATTTATGGTGTTGATGATTCTGCAATTACTACATACAATGCTTTAATAAATAGTGTTAAAGAAAGTTATCATGTAGCAGGTTTTATAAATGACAATTATATAAAAAATGGAAAATCCATTAATGGAATTTCTATTATAAGTGAAAACAAAATTGATCAAAAATTTATAGAGTCAAATCATATTGATGAGATTATTGTTACTTCTAAAAACATTGACAAGGATACTTTATTAAGTTTAGTTAATTTAGAAGTAAAGGTAACTAAGGTTCCACCTATTGAAAGTTGGATAAATGGAGAATTAAATGTTAAACAGATAAAACAAGTTCAAATAGAAGATCTTTTAGGAAGAGCACCTATTCAAATAGATAATCCAAATTTAATTAATGAATTTACAGGAGAAACAGTTTTAATTACTGGTGCAGCTGGCTCTATAGGAAGTGAACTTGTAAAACAACTGTCTCATTTTGATGTTAAGCGATTAATATTAGTAGATCAAGCAGAATCTTGTTTGTATGATGTTCAACAAGATTTAAAGCGTGATAATAAACATAATTTTACAGCAATTGTTGCCGATATTAGAGATGGTTTAAGAATCGATAATATTTTTCAAGAACATAAACCAACTATGGTTTTTCATGCAGCTGCATACAAGCATGTGCCATTGATGGAGGAGTCTCCATATGAAGCTATTAAAATTAATGTAAATGGCACGAAGCTTTTGGCTGACACGGCATCTCGTTATAATGTTAAAAAGTTTGTTTTTGTTTCAACAGATAAAGCTGTAAACCCAACAAGTGTGATGGGGGCAACAAAAAGAATGGCTGAAATGTATATTAGCTGTTTACAAAAAGAAAGTAAAACTAAATTTATTACAACAAGATTTGGTAATGTTTTAGGATCTAACGGATCAGTAATTCCTTTATTTAAAAAACAAATAGAAAATGGCGGGCCGTTAACTTTAACACATAAAGAGATTACTAGATATTTTATGACTATTCCTGAAGCCTCTCAACTAGTGTTGGAAGCAGGTACTATGGGCAAAGGCGGTGAGATATTTATTTTTGATATGGGTGAATCTGTTAAGATTTATGATTTAGCTAAGAATATGATTAAGCTTTCTGGATTAAGTTTTCCAGAGGATATTGATATTAAAATAACAGGATTGCGTCCAGGAGAAAAGCTTTATGAAGAATTATTAGCTAATGGAGAAAATACGTTATCTACTTATCATAAAAAAATTATGATAAGCAAAACTCGAGAGCTAGATTATGAGAACATAAAAGCTGAAATTGAAGAATTATGTATTACAAATCGTTTCCAAAACAATAACATTGTTATGAAAATGAAGCGATTAATTCCTGAATACAAATCAAATAATTCAGATTATGAACGATTTGATAAACGTGTTCAAATTTATAAAAAAGTAAAAGGCGCTTTAACCGAAAAGCCAAATAAAACTTATAAAAATAATATTTAGTATATAAAAAATATTATTTTCTACCCAAATTTATTTCATAATGAAGGAAAAAGAACTATTATTTTTTTTAAAAAAAAATACATTTTTAATAATTATTGGCCTTACCCTATTTATTTCTTCATGCAAAGGAAGACAAGATGTTGTATACTTTCAAAATGCCAAAAATTTTGAAACAATAGTAGATACGGATACATTTGCACCAAAATTTAAAGTTAATGATATAGTTAGTATATTTGTTTCAACTTATGATTTAAATGCTGTAAAACCTTTTAACTTAGTGAAAGGTAGTACAGATGGTTCAAGGCTTTCCTATATTGACTACTTAATAGATATAGAAGGCAATATTGATTACCCAGTATTAGGTAAAATTAAATTATTAGGATTAACAGTAGAAGAAGCCAAAGATTTATTAAAAGAAAAGCTATCTGAAGGCTATTTAGATAATCCTATTGTAAATATACGTATAACTAATTTTAGGGTTTCTGTGCTTGGAGAAGTTAAAAAACCTGGCACATATACAATTTCTGGAGAAAGAGCTACCATATTAGAAGCTATAGGTTTAGCTGGTGATTTAACAATTAAAGGTAAAAGGAAAAACGTCTTGGTTATTAGAGATTTTAATGGAACCAAAACCTATTCACGAATTGATTTGACAACTAAAGAGTTATTCAATTCACCCGTTTATTATTTAACACAAAACGATGTTGTATATGTTGAGCCTAATAAATCTGCTATTAGTGCTTCAAGTTTAGACCGCAGAACAAGTACTGCTATATCAATAGTTTCATTAATTATAACTTCAACAATAATATTGTTGACTAGAAGATAGAAATTAGAAAATACGGTATTATTATGAATGATATGGAAACTAGTAAAACTGATAATAATTCAATATCTATTTCAGAAAGTGCATTTGATTTATCTAAATATTTAAAAAATTATACTAAAAATTGGAAATGGTTTCTGGTTAGTTGTATTTGTTTTATAATTTTAGCATTTTTTTATTTAAGATATACTACCCCTGAATATAATGCTTATGCTAAAATTATGCTTCTGGGTGATGAAACTAATACTCCAGCTACGGCTATTTTAAATGATTTAAAAAGTCTTTCCGAAGGTGATGGAAAAGAGATAGAAGATGAAATTGAAGTTTTAAAGTCTAGAAAGTTAATGTCTAGAGTTGTTAAAAAATTAGGTTTAAATATTCAATTTAAAACACAGGGAAGAATACACGACAAACAAATTTATCCGAGTAAAGCAGCTCCAATAAAGGTTAATTTTATTGCTTCTGATTCAATTATTTATAATTCTAAATTTAGTTTTTCAATTAATATAAGTTCTAAGACCCAATTTGGGTATAGAATAGAGAATGTTGAACAGGAAAATGAATTTAAAAAAATGAATTTTGGAAAAAATATTAATACACCTATAGGTGATATTATTATTACTCCAAATGTTGATGACATATCAAAATATATTGGGCAGACATTATATGTAAATATCAATCCTATTGATAAAGTTTCTGAAAGTTATAAAAACAAGGTTTCCATTAGTCAAGTTGATGAGTTTTCTAAAGTTGTAAATATCTCACTTAATGATGCAGTGGCATTAAGAGCAGAACAGATAATAAACACTTTAATAAACGAATATAATGAATTTACTATTGAAGAGAAAAATCAAAAAACAAAAAGTACCGCTGATTTTATTAATGAGCGTATTAATTTAATAGCCACAGATTTAGCTGAAATAGATAACCAAATTGAAAAATTTAAAACAGGTAATAAACTTACAAATATTACTTCTGAAGCTGATTTGTATTTGAATTCTAGTGCTCAAACGGATCAAGAATTAGCACAAGTTAGATCTCAATTAAATCAAATCAACTACATGAAAGGTTATGTAGAAAGTGATACGACTTCATCTTTTGAATTTATTCCTTCAAATGTTGGAATGTCAGATGGTGCGATTAATAATCTTACTACTAAATATAATGACTTACTTAGGCAGCGTAATAGTTTGTTAAATGGGTCTACTAAAGAAAAAAACCCTATAATATTAAACTTAAATCAGGAATTAGTTAGTATTAAGAATAGTTTAAGCCAAAGTTTAGATAATTCAGCAAAGAGTGTAAGACTTCAAATAGCAAGCTTGCAAAATCGTTCTCAAAAAATCAATTCAAAAATATATGCAGTTCCAGGTCAAGTAAGAAAATCTAGAGATATTGAGCGTGAACAAGAAACTAAAGAGTCTTTGTATTTGTACTTGTTACAAAAACGTGAAGAGGCTACTATCTCATTAACTTCTACATCACCAAATGCTAGAATTATAGATTCGGCATATAGACCAAATAGTGCACCTATATCACCTAATAAAAAGATTGTTTATTTGGCATCTATTATAATTGGCTTATGTATCCCTTTTTCTGTTATTTATATAAAAGATTTATTAGATAATAAAATACACAATAAAGAAGATTTACAGAAAATAATTAAAAACATTACAGTTTTAGGAGAAATACCAAAACTAGATAACAAAAAAAGTGAGGTTTTTGTTAAGAGGAACGATCGTTCTATATTATCAGAATCCTTTAGAATAATAAGAACAAACTTTGATTATGTTCAGCGTGGTAGAAATGTTAAAGATTACAATAACGTTATTTTTGTAACATCTACTATAGATGGAGAGGGGAAGTCGTTTTTTAGTATGAACATGGCACTTACTTTTGCAAATACAAACAAAAGAGTTTTATTAATTGGAGCGGATATTAGAAATCCTAAGGCGTATCCTTCAATAAATGAACAAGTTAATAATCAAATTTCTAAAATAGGACTTACTGAGTACTTAAGTGATAAGTCTATAATTGTTGGTGAAGCTATTAATACATATGAAATTAATGATAATAAAATAGATGTTTTATTGTCAGGAAAAGTACCTCCTAATCCTGCTGAATTATTGATGAGTGACAGAATGAAAACGCTTTTTGATAAGGTTTCTGAGCAATATGACTATGTGATTGTTGATACAGCACCATCTATGTTAGTAACTGATACACTATTATTTAGTCAATATGCTGGTCATACTGTATATTTAACAAGGGCAGATTATACCGAAAAGAGAATTTTAAATTTTGCTAAAGAGTTGCATAACGATAACAAACTTAACGGTATGATGCTTGTAGTTAATAATGTAAATGAATCTAACTTTGGCTATGGTGCTAGATATGGTTATTATGGTACTCCAGAAAAGAAAAGCTTTTTATTTAAAAGAAAACAAACGTAAGTAAGCTTAGGTAACAGAAAATGTATCTTTAGTGTTCCTTATTAGTTTGGGTAAAAATGAATATTGAGTTTTAGATATAATTATATTAGATATTTTTTCGATGTGGCTCTCATTATGAACATCAGATCCAACAAAATCAATTAAATTGTTTTCAATTAGATAATTACCAGTTTTTTTAACATTTTTTCCATAGTGATCAGAAAGAGATAATAAATTTAACTGAAACAAACATCCTAATTGTTTTAATCTTGAATAGTAATTTAAATTATTATGATAAAAAGAGTAGCGTTCAGGGTGTGCTAAAACAGGGATATAGCCTTTAGTTTTTATTTTAAAAATAATATCTTCTAAATTTATAGGTGGTTGAAAATATGACATTTCAACCAAAACATACTTTTTTTTAAGAGTAAATAAATTTTCGGTTTCTAATAATTTTTCAAAATTATTATCTAACATGTATTCTGCTGCAGGGTTTATTGTTATTGAGCCTAATAGTTTTGTGTTTAAGTTTTCTAATAATTGTTGATAAGAACTCCCAATAGTTTCATCGGTATTAGGATAAAAATCCTGCATGATATGAGGAGTAGGTATAAATTCTTTAACTCCTAATTCTTTTAATTTAATTATTAAGTTTAAAGAGTCTTTTATTGTTTTGGCACCATCATCAATTCCAGGAAGAATATGGTTATGTATATCTACAAAATCTTCTAGTAAATCTTTTAAAAAATATTTTTTTGAAAAAAAATTAATCATGTTACAAATGTAAGTCTATATGTAACTGTTTAATAAAACAATTAATTATTCGGCATAAAATTTAAAAGAATCGACTATTATTTTGTCATCAACCAAACAATCAATCTTTGTTATTCCTATGTTTTCTAATAAAACAAAGTTAATATTGCCATGATTGTTCTTTTTGTCATATTTAAGAAGGTCAATTATTTTATCATAATCATTTTCGCTAATTTCTACTTTACCATAATAGCTCATTAATAAAGTTTTAATTTCTAAAGTTGTATCTTTTGGAAAACCAACTAATTCAGTTGAAATATAGCAAGCTAAAATCATTCCCACAGCAATAGCTTCACCATGTAATAGCGTTGTTTTATTAGGGTTACTTAAAAAATATGATTCAATTGCATGCCCAAGTGTATGTCCAAAGTTTAGTGTTTTTCTTAAACCATTTTCATAAGGATCTTGCTCTACTACATTTCTTTTTATAATTACAGATTCATAAATAAGTCTATCTAAATCATTTAATGATAGATTTGATAAATTTTTAAAATTACTCCAATATGATTCTCCATTAATTAAGCCATGTTTTAACATTTCGGCAAGCCCCGAACGCATTTGATTTTTAGGTAAAGTATCTAAAAACTTAGTGTCAATTAACACTAAGTCAGGATTGCTTATTACGCCAATTTGATTTTTTAAATGTCCTAAATCTACACCTGTTTTTCCTCCAACAGAAGCATCAACCATAGATAACAATGATGTTGGTACATTAATATATGAAATACCACGTTTAAATGTACAAGCAACAAATCCACCTAAATCTGTAATAACACCACCACCAATATTAATTAGCAAACTCTTTCTGTCAGCATTTAATTCAGAAAGTGTATTCCAAACTCCAACACAAGTATCAATAGTTTTATTTATTTCTCCAGCTTCAATTTCAATAATTTCAATAGAAATATTAGTCTCTATTTTTTTTAAAAAAGAAGGTAGACAATGTTCATGGGTGTTTTCATCTACTAAAATGAAAATTTTAGAAAATTTTCTTTCTTTAAGGTGTTTATTTATAGAGTTATAACAGTTTTCATTAAAATGAATTGTACAGTTTTTTGTGGTGATGGAATTCATGAAATAATTATGCTTTTTTTAAGGTTGTGAAATTAAGGAGATTTTAGATAAAATGGTAACTTAGCTATAATTATCTTTGCATAAATTTTTTTTAAACGAGTATGAATAGAATATTTGATAATACAGAAATTGCATTTGCTTTGAAAAGCGATTCTGAATTAGAACGTGCCTATTTTTTATTTAAAATGATATCTATTGAGCCTTTAGTGCGAATAGGTACTGCTGCAACTAATTTTGCAATAAAAGTGCATTTACCTATCGAAGGATTGATTCGTTCTACTGTTTTTGACCATTTTTGTGGCGGTGTAAATGAAGAAGATTGTTTACCTGTTATAGATAAAATGTATCAAAAAGGAGTGAGTTCTGTTTTAGACTATTCAGTTGAAGGAAAAGATGATGAGAATGATTTTGAAACAGCCATGCAAAAGGTTCTTAAAATTATAGATTTTGCTAAAGAATTAGAATCCATTCCTATTGCCGTTTTTAAACCAACAGGGTTTGGGCGTTTTTATTTATTTGAAAAACTTGGTAGAGGAGAAGTTCTTAATAGTAAAGAACAAGAAGAATGGAATAAAGTTATTAATCGATTTGATTTAGTATGTAAAAAAGCAAAAGCAAACGACATTGCTATTTTAATTGATGCAGAAGAAAGTTGGATGCAAGAAGCCGCTGATGATTTGGTTACCGCTATGATGAAGAAGTATAACAAAGAAAAGCCAATAGTGTTTAATACTTTACAAATGTATAGACATGATAGATTAGCTTTTTTAAAAAAACAATATCTTGAAGCCAAAAAAGAAAACTATTTTTTAGGTTACAAGTTAGTTAGAGGGGCATACATGGAAAAAGAAAATGAAAGAGCAGAAGAGAAAGGCTATAAATCACCAATATGCAAGAACAAGGCAGCTACTGACGATAATTTTAATCAAGGAATTGAGTATGTACTTGATAATTTAGATTGTATGTCTCTATTTGCTGGAACGCATAACGAAGAAAGTTCATATTTGTTAATGCAATTGATGAATGAAAAAGGTATTGCCAATAATGATGAACGTGTTTGGTTTGGTCAATTATATGGTATGAGTGATCATATAAGTTATAATTTGGCTGATAAAGGTTATAATGTTGCAAAATACATGCCTTTTGGACCTGTTAAAGATGTGATGCCTTATTTAATAAGACGAGCAGAGGAAAATACTTCGGTTGCAGGACAAACAGGTAGGGAGTTAGCGCTTATAAAGAAAGAAAAAATACGCAGAAAACTTAAATAAGACCAGATTTACGTAATTTATTTTGTTACCACTTTAAGTATTGTAATCAAAATAAGCTTTAAATCGAAAAAAAAGTTTTGTCGTTTTATATATTCTTTATTGTATTTTAATTTATCAGGAATAATAGTGTTTATATAAAAGTCTTCAGGGTTATTTGCTGCTTTTAAAAGCTCAACTTCATTTCTATATTTTAAAGATGCAAGTCCAGTAATACCTGGTCTTACGCTAAATATTTTCATATCATCTTTAGTATAAAAATTAACATAATAACGCAGTTCTGGTCTGGGGCCAACAAAACTCATATCGCCTTTTATAATATTTAAAAGTTGAGGGAATTCGTCAATTTTATAGCGTCTTAAAAAGTAACCCACTTTTGTTATTCTAGAATCATGATTTCCTAGAGTAAGCAATCCTTCTTTTTCAGATAGCTTACGCATGGTTCTAAATTTAAAAATATTGAAATCTTTATTGTGTTTACCAACACGTCCTTGAATAAATAAAACAGAACCTTTTGAATCAAGTTTAATTAATAAAGAAATTAGTAATAAAAAAGGTAATAGTAGAAGTAATGCAATTACAGAGAAAAAAATATCAAAAACACGTTTAAACATTATTGCTTTTCAATTTTGATATTAGTTATTGTTGCAGTACTATCACAATTTTGTACTGTTAAGATTATTTCTTCCTTTTCGTATTTACCTTCAATAATGTAGATGCCGCAAGGTTTTTGTCTTGTTTTGCTTTCAGAAAAATTAACATCACCCTTTTTTAAAACATAATTTATTTTAGTAGTATCACTTATATAATTTAAAATATAAGATTTCACTTCACTAGTATATTCAATTTTTTTTGAGTTTATATTTTTTAAAACTCGAGCATCAGGACCGTAGCTACAAGAAGCCTTTTTTCCGTTTAAAAAAAAAGCTAAAATTACTAATCCCATAGAAAATCCACCAAGGTAATAGCCAATTCGTTGTATTAATTTCATTTAATATTTTTGTTCAGAAGTAATATTGAGTAGACTGTTGAATTAAAAGATAAGAAGATTAATATCACTATAATTTAAATCGAACCATTCACCAACAGATTTACTTGTTAAAATTCCGTGGTAAAAATACAACCCATTTTTTAAACCTCTGTCAAATCTAAGAGAATTTTCTATACCGCCGTCTTCAGCTATTTTTAATAAATAAGGCGTAAAAATATTGCTTATAGAAACTGAAGCAGTTCTTGAATATCTTGCAGGAATATTTGGTACACAATAATGAATTACATTGTGTTTTACAAAAGTAGGTTGCTTGTGGGTTGTAACCTCACTAGTTTCAAAACAACCTCCCATATCAATGCTAACATCAATTATAATAGCTCCTTTTTTCATGCTTTGTACCATTGTGTCAGATACTATAATAGGAGCTCTGTTGTTACCTCTTACAGCCCCTATAACAACATCGCATCTTTTTAAAGCCTTAGTTAAGTTTTTAGGTTGTAAAGTTGAAGTAAAAAATGGTCTACCCAAATTAGTTTGGATACGTCTTAGTTTTGTTATAGAATTATCAAACACTTTTACGTTAGCACCTAAACCCATTGAACTTCTTGCTGCAAATTCACCAACGGTTCCTGCGCCAAGTATAACAACTTCAACGGGAGGGACGCCGCTTATATTCCCAAACATAAGTCCGTTACCATCTTTATTATCAGATAATAATTCGGCAGCTACTAAAACCGAAGCTGTTCCTGCAATTTCACTTAGTGACCTAACAGCAGGATATGTACCATCGGCATCTCTAATAAATTCAAAAGCTAAAGCCGTAATTCGTTTTGAAGCTAAAGCTTCAAAATATTTTTTACTCTGAGTTTTTATTTGCAAAGCAGAAATTAAAATAGCTTGCGGATTAAGCATTTTTATTTGTTCCATTGTTGGCGGTTCAACCTTAAGTACCATGGGACAAGCAAAAACTTTAGCGGTATCTTTAGTTATTTCGGCTCCAGCTTCACTATAATCTTTATCACTAAACCGTGCGCCTTCACCAGCGCCAGATTCTAATAACACACGATGACCGTTACTAACAAGTGCAAATACGGCATCTGGGGTTAAGCAAACACGCTTTTCTTGATAAGCAGTTTCTTTAGGAATCCCAATAAAAAGTTCGCCTTTTCGTTTATAAATTTCAAGAGTTTCTTCTTGTGGTAAAAGTTGTTGCTTTGTAAAAGGCGAAAGTGGTTTCGACATGTTTGGTAATTTTTAATAAAATTGAAATTACGAATATTTTTTTGATTTTCTAAAACAGAATTCTATTTATATAATTGATTTTTGATGTGTAAGATATCATTTCAATGATTATATGGGATAACCCCAAGGTATTTTAATATAAAAGATTTAAATTTGTAAGTACGATTTTATATATGAGCATTACAAAACTACCTTTTTTAATTTTAATTTTTCTTTCTACACTTTGTTATTCGCAAACTTATAGTATAAAAGGGATTTTACACGATGAAAATAGACAACCTTTAGCTTTTGCTAATGCTATTTTAGTAGATTTAGATGATATAAATATTATAAAAGGCACTATTACAGATGAGACAGGTAGTTTTGTTCTTGAAAATTTAAAGTCTGGAGATTACATTTTAAAAATAAGTTTTTTAGGTTTTAAAGAATATACAACAAGAGTTGAGCTTGATAGAGATATTGATTTTGAAACAATAACGCTTAATGAAACACCACAAGAACTTAATGGCGTTACTGTCATTGCAAAACGCCCCGTAGTAAAACGCTTGGTTGATAGAATTGTTTTTAATGTTGAAAATTCTACATTATCCAATAATAATGTGTTGGATGTTTTAAAACATACACCTGGAGTTTTAGTTAATAATGATAAGATAACCGTTAAGAATACAACTCCAACAGTATATATAAATGATAGAAAAGTACACTTGTCTGCAGAAGAAGTTCAGCAATTACTGGAAGGAACTCCTGCAAATAATATTAAATCTATAGAAGTTATAACAAATCCTCCAGCTAAATATGAGGCAGAAGGAGGAGCGGTTATAAATATTATAACAAGTAAAAATATAATAGCAGGTTATAACGGAAGTGTTTTTGGTAATTACAAACAGGGTAGAGAGTTCCCTAAATATTCTCTGGGAACAAGTCATTTTTTTAAAACAAAGAAATCAAATATTTATATTAACTATAACATAAATCCAAGAAAAGATTTTATAGATAAAAATGAGTTTATAAATTTCATAAACAATGATAATTTGGTGTTTTCTAGTTGGCAAACGGATTTTAAAGAAACTAAAAAAAAATCTAATCAAAATCTTAATACTAATATTGATTACCAAATTAATGAGAATAATAGTTTGGGATTCTCTACAAATATTTTGTTAAAACCGAGAGATAATACTAAAACAAATACAACTTCTGAAACTTTAGTATTTGGATCGAATCAAGCTTTAGATTCTATTTTTAACACTTCAAATCGTTTAGTCGAAGAAACGGTTAATTTAGCTTTTACTTTAGATTATAAGCATAAATTTAAAAAAGAAGGCGAACTAATAAGTACAAGTTTGCATCATACTAATTATGATTTTTCAAATTTTCAAGATGTTAAAACAGGCTATTTTTTACCAAAAGCTAATGATTCCTTTAGAGATAATAGGTTTCAAACCTTTACAAGTCAAAAAATAAAAATTTTTACAAGCCAGGTAGATTATGAATTACCTTTTGATGATTTATCATTTTTTGAGGCAGGGATAAAAATTTCTAATATTGATTCAGAAAGTATATTAAATCAGTTTACTTTTGAAAATAACATAAAGATTGAAGATTTTCTGAATTCTGATACATTTTTATATGATGAAACTAACTATGCAGCGTATTTAAGTTATGCTAAAGATTGGGAGTCTTGGAGTTTAAAATCTGGACTTAGGGTTGAATATACTAATATTTCAGGGAATTCATTATCTACGAAAGAAATTAATAAGAATGACTATTTAAAGTTTTTTCCATCATTTCATTTATTAAAAAAAATAAATGAAAATGAATTGTATGTTAATTATAATAGAAGGATTTATAGGCCTAGCTATTCTCAATTAAATCCTTTTAAGTATTTTTTTAATGATAGCACTTTTTTATCAGGAGATCCTAATTTAGTACCACAAATAGATGATCAGTTTATTATTGGCTATTTATTAAAAAAAGAATATAATTTAGAATTATACTACAGGAATGAATCTAATCCTATTCTCTTAGTTGTATTTCAAGATAATGTTAATAATTTAATTAAATATGCTAATACTAATATTGACAGGAGTATCTCTTATGGAATAGACTTTAGTGTTTATAAGAAGTTAACTAATAATTGGGATTTTAGCTTGGTATCTTCTTTGTTTTATTATGATAATCAATTCAAAGGCTTTGTAAATAATAATATTCTTTTTACTTCAAGTAAATGGACTTCATATTTAAAATTAAATAATTATTTTTCTTTTTTTAAAGATAAAAGTTTAAATATAGATTTGTCATATGTTTATATTTCGCCATGGGCAGAAGGGCCTTCAATAGTAAGTACGCGTTCTAGTTTAGATGTTTCTATGCGCAAAACACTATGGAATAACAGAGCCTCTCTGAGTATAGGTATAATAGACGCTTTTAATGATTTTAACTTTATTGAAACTAGCAGGTATTTAAATCAGGATATTGTAATAAACTCTAGAAAAGAAAATAGATTATTTGTAGTAGGTTTTAATTATAAGTTTGGAAATTATAGATTGAATAATAATAAAAAAGATGTTAATGTTATTGAAAGAAACAGAATAACCAATAAGGATTAAAAATATTGAGTTATCTTTTCCCAAAAACTTTTTGGTGACAGCTTCAATTCGTCTTCCAGTTCTTGCATTGATTTATTAGCTTCATTTACAGTATTAAATATTCTAGCTCTAATTAAATAAATTGAAGGTATAATTATAGCCATGATAGGTATTAAGTAAATTAGTTGATTACTATCAAGTGATTCCGTGTCTTTATTTAACACTTCAAATATTTGATACGCATACATAGCTATAGGAACTAATAAGGCATGAAACCACCAATGTCTACAAGTTAAAAACCACAAAAAAAGTAAATATAAAGGCACAATCTTACCTAATAGTACCCAAATAGCTACACTTGCACTTGAGTAGTGTACGCTTTTGTAACTAAATAAAAAAGTGTCCCAAACTTCAACGTCTGGGACACTTTCATGTAGATAGAATATATAAGGAGCTATAGCTATTAAAGTAGCTATTATGCTTCCTATAACTATACTTCTATTTTCTAACTTGGTTTTTTTTAAGTGCTGGTGCTTCGATTCCATTTACGTTATAAGCGTTTAATGCTTGAGCTGTAAATAACACTCCTCCAAATATTGCTATTGCAATTAAATACTTTTTAGTTTTCATAATTTTAAGGGATTTTAATTAATTAATACCTCAAAAATAATTACAAACTATCGTGAAGAAATTCGGAAAACGTTAAAATTATGTTAAAAACAATTGATTTTAAAATTTGCCCTGTGGCTTTTCCGTAAAACTTCAATCTCGGAAGTGTTATATGTCATTTATTTATGTTTTTCAAGCAAATTTGTTTTATTATTTTGGTTAATTTTAAGCTTTAATGTTCTAGAATTGTCATCATTTAAAACTAAATCAATTCTGTTAAAATGTTCTGGCAGAATATCTGTTACAATATCTGGCCATTCTATAAAGGACCAATGATTTGAATCTAAATAATCTTCAATTCCAAAATTATAAGCTTCTTCAATGTCATTTATTCTATATAAATCAAAATGATAAATTTTATCATTCTTTAATTCGTATTCGTTTACAATTGAAAATGTAGGACTATTAACTTCGTCATTACTTCCTAAAGCATTAACTATAGATTTTATTAGTGTTGTTTTACCAGACCCCATATCTCCATAGAACAATAATATTTTTGAAGTAAGTTTGCTTATTAACTGATTAGCAACATTATCAACTTCATTTAATCTATAACTAATTTCCAATGTAAAAAAAATTTATATACAATTATATGAATAATTATTGGTTAAACCTAACAAAAAACGCATTTTGTCGATGATTTTTGTCTTTTATGGATTATTTGAGGTTAAAAACTACAAAAGGGATAATCATTTCTTCCAAAGAAATGCCTCCATGTTGGTATGTATTTCTAAAATAACTCACATAATGATTGTAGTTATTTGGATAAGCAAAAAACAAATCATTTTTAGCGAAAATATAAGAACTATTCATTGTAAGCGAGGGTAGATGTATATTCTTTGGGTTTTTTGAAGCTAGCACATCTTTTTTTTCATAGGTTAAACTTTTACCAGTTTTGTATCTCAAATTCAAACTAGTATCTCTATCACCAATAACTTTTGATGGATTTTTAACATTAATAGTACCATGATCTGTGGTTAGTATTAGTTTAAAGCCTAATTGTTGGGCTTGTTGTATCATTTCTAATAAAGGAGAATTTTTAAACCAACTATGTGTTAAAGATCTATATGCTTTATCATTTGATGCCAATTCTTTTACTACTTCCATTTCTGTTTTTGCATGAGATAGCATATCAACAAAGTTGTATACAATAACAGTTAAGTCATTATTTTTTAAAGAGTTAAAATTCTCTACTAATTTTTTGCCAGCTTTTAAGTTTGTGATTTTATGATACTCACAGTTTAAATTAGTTAAGCTTAAGCGTTTTATTTGTGATTCTAAAAACTCGGCTTCAAAAAGATTTTTTCCTCCTTCATCAGTATCATTTTTCCAATATTCAGGAAATAGTTTTTCCATATCACTTGGCATTAAACCAGAAAAAATGGCATTTCTCGCGTATTGAGTTGCAGTTGGTAAGATGCTAAAAAAGGCTTCTTCTTTTTCTTTCTTATAAAAATTATTAATTATTGGTTCAAAAACTTTCCATTGATCATATCTTAAATTATCAATTACAACCAGTAACGTAGGTTGTTCTTTATTTAATTCTGGAGCTATTTTTTCTTTAAATAGCGTATGAGACATGATAGGAGCATCAGTATGAGGTTTGAACCAGTTTTCATAATTTTTTTCTATAAACTTGCCAAACAGAGAGTTTGCCTCATTTTTTTGAGATTCTAGAATTTCAAACATGCCAATATCTTCAATATCTTCTAGTTGTAATTCCCAATAAATAAGTTTTTGATATAGAGTAACCCATTCTTCATAAGAATTAACCATAGATAAATCCATGGAAATTTTTCTAAATTCTTGTTGGTAGTTAGAAGTTGTTTTTTCAGAAATTAATCTGGAGTGATCTAAATTCTTTTTTAAACTTAAAAGTATTTGGTTGGGGTTTACAGGTTTTATTAGGTAATCTGCTATTTTGTTACCAATAGCTTCTTCCATAATGTATTCTTCCTCACTTTTGGTTATCATAACTACAGGAAGATTACTTTGTTTTTCTTTTATTTCATTTAAGGTTTCTAGACCAGTAAGTCCTGGCATATTTTCATCTAAAAAAACAATATCGAAATTTTCATCATCTAATATATCAATGGCTTCAGAACCACTTTTACATGTTGTAACATTATAATTCTTTTTTTCAAGAAATAAAATATGTGGTTTCAACAAATCTATTTCATCATCAACCCAAAGTATTTTTATAGTATTCATCTAAATGCTTTTTAACTTTTATAGTGTTAGATTTAGTTTTAAGTCTTTTTTTAGACTTCATAATAATTATATTTGTGTTTAATAAACTATAACTATTAAAGTTTGAACAAACTTAAAATATTAAACGACCCAATTTACGGATTTATTACTATTCCTAATTCTCTTATTTTTGATTTAATTCAGCATAAGTACTTTCAAAGATTAAGAAGAATTACGCAAATGGGTATGTCTTATATGGTGTATCCAGGAGCTCATCACACGCGTTTTCATCATGCTATTGGTTGCGTGCATTTAATGCAACAAGCCATCAATGTACTTCGTTTTAAGGAGGTTACAATTTCAAAAGAAGAAGAAGATGCTTTGTATGTTGCTATTTTACTGCATGATATTGGTCATGGTCCATTCTCTCATGCTATGGAACGTTCTATAGTAAACAACGTATCTCATGAGCAAATTTCATTGCTTTTTATGGAGCAATTAAATGAAGAATTTAACGGAAGTTTAACGCTTGCTATTCAAATATTCAAGGGAGAATATCACAGAAATTTTATGTGTCAGCTTATTTCTGGGCAGTTTGACATGGATAGAGCCGATTATTTAAAGCGTGATAGTTTTTACACTGGAGTAGCTGAGGGTAATATAAATAGTGAACGATTAATCACTATGCTAAACGTAGTAGATGATGAGTTAGTGGTTGAAGAAAAAGGTATTTATAGCGTTGAGAAATTTATTATTGCTCGCCGATTAATGTATTGGCAAGTTTATTTGCATAAAACAGGATTAGTAGCAGAGCAATTGTTAATTAGAGTGTTAAAACGCGCAAAAGAATTAACAATAAAAGGGGAGACGCTAAATGCAAGTAAACCTCTTCAATATTTTTTGAATAATGAAATTTCTATAGCTGATTTTAATAAAGAGACTTTGAGTGTTTTTTCTCAATTAGATGATTATGACATTATTTCAGCTATGAAAGAGTGGCAATATCATAATGATTTTGTGTTGAGTAACTTATGTGAAATGATTATTAATAGAGTTTTGTTAAAAATAAAGCTTAAAAGTAAACCAATAAAAAAACAAAGTCTAGAAAAACATATTGAAAAATTAATTGTCGAGCATAAAATAACTAAAAAAGAAGCCGAATATTTTGTATTTACTGGTAGTATTTCTAATCAAGCGTATCAATTAAAGCATCAAGGTATTAACATATTACATAAGTCGGGTAAGATTCAAGATATTGTTAAAGCTTCAGACCAGCTAAATCTAAAAGCTTTATCAAAACCAGTAACTAAATATTATATATGTTATCCCAAAGTTAAACTTTAGCACATTTTTCCTATTTTTGCGGTAATTAAATAAAAAACAATTAAAATTTTAGTGTGAAGTTTACAGCACAACAAATAGCAGGAATTTTAGAGGGGGATGTTGTTGGTAACCCTGATATAGAAGTTTCAAAGCTATCCAAGATAGAAGAAGGTTTTGAAGGAGATTTAACATTTTTAGCTAATCCAAAATACACACCTTATATATATACAACTCAGGCATCTATAACAATTGTAAATAAGACATTTGAGCCAGATAATGATCTTAAAACAACACTTATTAAGGTAGATGATGCGTATTTAGCCTTTTCAAAAATACTAGAATATTATAATTCTGTTAAGCTAAATAAAGTTGGTATAGAACAGCCATCATTTATTTCAGAATCCTCAAAATTTGGTGATAATTTTTATGCTGGAGCTTTTTCATATATAGGTGAAAATGTTATTCTAGGTGAAAATGTGAAAATTTTTCCAAATGTATATGTAGGAGATAATGTAGAAATTGGCAACAATTCTATTATTTTTTCTGGTGCTAAAATTTATTCTGAAACTGTTATTGGCGAAAATTGTATTATACATTCTGGTGTTGTAATTGGTGCCGATGGATTTGGTTTTGCTCCTAATGAAGAAGGAGGTTATAGTAAAGTGCCACAAACAGGAAATGTAATTATTGAAGATTTTGTTGATATTGGTGCAGGAACTACAATAGATAGAGCTACATTAGGATCAACTATTATACGTTTGGGTGTTAAATTAGATAATCAAATTCAAATAGGACATAATGTTGAAATTGGTAAAAATACTGTAATTGCTGCTCAATCAGGAGTTGCTGGATCTACTAAGGTTGGCGAAAATTGCCAAATTGGTGGGCAGGTTGGTATTGCAGGTCATATTACTATTGGAAACAATGTTAAAATTCAAGCGCAATCTGGTATTGCTAGAAATATAAAAGACAATGAAATAATACAAGGCTCTCCAGCCATTACATTAAGCGATTATAACAAATCGTATGTACATTTCAAAAATTTACCTAAAATTGTAAAAAATATTAATGATTTAGAAAAAAAAGTGAATGGGAATAGTTAATACAGAAATCAAACAAAAAACCATCCAAAAAGAAATATCTTTAACAGGAGTAGGCTTGCATACTGGTAAAAATGTAACCTTAACATTTAAACCTGCTATAGCAAATTCTGGCTTTTCTTTTAAGCGTATAGACTTAGAAGGTTCACCTGTAATTGAAGCTGATGCCAATTACGTAACAAATACTCAAAGAGGTACTTGTTTAGAAAAAAATGGAGTTACTATACAAACATCAGAACATGTTTTAGCTGCTTTGGTAGGTTTAGACATAGATAATGCTATAATAGAGTTAGATGCTTCAGAACCACCAATAATGGATGGGTCTTCGAAGTTTTTTGTTGAAGCTATTGAAAAAGCAGGAGTTACAGAACTCGATGCTTATAGAGAAGAGTATGTAGTATCTGATATTGTTTCGTATACAGATGAAGAAACAGGTAGTGAGATTTTATTGATGCCTGCAAAGGAATATCAAATTACTACCATGGTAGATTTTGGCACTAAAGTTTTAGGCACACAAAATGCTACTTTAAATCAGATTTCAGACTTTAAGAAAGATATTTCAGATTCTAGAACATTTAGTTTTTTACATGAAATTGAAATGCTTTTAGAGCATGGTCTTATAAAAGGAGGCGATTTAAATAATGCCATTGTTTATGTTGATAAAGCATTATCGTCAGAAACCATGGAAAAATTAAGAATAGCTTTCAAAAAAGATAATATTGCGGTTAAACCTAATGGTATTTTAGATAACTTAACATTGCATCATCCTAATGAAGCAGCAAGACATAAATTGTTAGATGTATTGGGAGATCTTGCACTAATTGGTACAAGAATTAGAGGTAAAGTTATTGCAAATAAACCTGGACATTTTGTTAACACACAGTTTGCTAAAAAAATGTCTAAACTTATTAAAAATGAAAGGCGTAATAATGTGCCTTCAATAAATTTGAATCAACCTCCTTTAATGGATGTAACTCAAATTATGGCTATGTTACCACATAGACAACCATTTTTATTAATAGATAAAGTTTTCGAGCTTACCGATAATTATGTTATTGCTCAGAAAAACGTGACAATGAACGAGGAATTCTTTAAGGGACATTTTCCCGGAGCTCCAGTTATGCCAGGTGTTCTAATTGTAGAAGCTATGGCACAAACAGGAGGTATTTTAGTTTTAAATACCGTACCAGATCCAGAAAATTATCTTACGTTTTTTATGAAAATGGATAATGTTAAATTTAAACAAAAGGTTGTTCCAGGAGATACACTCATATTTAAATGTTCATTAATTACTCCAATTCGCCGTGGTATTTGCCACATGCAAGGTTATGCCTACTCAAACGGTAAGTTATGTGCAGAAGCTGAATTAATGGCTCAAATTACAAAAGTAAAATAAAATATATGAATCAACCATTAGCATATGTGCATCCAGGAGCAAAAATCGCAAAAAATGTGGTTATAGAACCTTTTACTACTATTCATAATAATGTAATAATAGGAGAAGGAACATGGATAGGGAGTAATGTTACTATCATGGAAGGCGCACGTATTGGTAAAAATTGTAATATTTTTCCAGGTTCGGTTATTTCAGCTGTACCACAAGATTTAAAATATAACGATGAGGATACCACTGTTGAAATAGGTAACAATGTTACTATAAGAGAATGTGTTACAATTAATAGAGGTACGGCAGACAGAATGAAAACAGTTATTGGTGATAACTGTTTAATTATGGCATATTGCCATGTTGCTCACGATTGTATTGTTGGTAATAATTGTATTTTTTCAAATAACAGTACACTTGCAGGTCATATTACCATTGGAGATTATGTTGTTTTAGCTGGTATGACAGCTGTACATCAGTTTGTTTCTGTAGGTAATCATGCTTTTGTAACAGGAGGATCTTTAGTTAGAAAAGATGTTCCTCCTTATGTGAAAGCAGCTAGAGAACCATTATCTTATGTAGGTATAAATTCTGTAGGGTTGAGAAGACGTGGTTATACAACTGAGAAAATAAGAGAAATACAAAATATATATAGAATTCTCTATCAAAAAAACTATAATAATACACAAGCTTCAGAAATTATAGAAGCAGAAATGGAGGCAACTCCAGAGCGCGATGAAGTATTACAATTTATTAAGAATTCGCACCGTGGAATTATGAAAGGATATTTTAAATCAAATTAAATTTATGGCAACTACAAGTGATATTAGAAACGGATTATGTATCAAGTATAATAACGATATTTATAAAATTATAGAGTTCTTACACGTTAAACCAGGAAAAGGCCCTGCTTTTGTAAGAACAAAAATGAAAAGTGTTACTAGCGGAAAAGTTTTAGATAATACCTTTTCAGCAGGACATAAATTAGATGATGTACGAGTAGAAACACATAAGTTTCAATTCTTATACAATGATGGTGAATATTATCATTTTATGAATACCGAAGATTATACGCAAATTCAATTAACGGAATCTGCTCTAGATAACCCAGGTTTGATGAAAGAAGGTGAGGTTGTTACAGTTTTAATTAACACTGAAGATAATATGCCATTATCTGTTGATTTACCAGCAAGTGTTATTTTAGAAGTTACAGCTACAGAACCTGGAGTTAAAGGAAATACAGCTACTAATGCTACAAAACCAGCAACAGTAGAAACAGGAGCAGAGGTTAATGTGCCTTTATTTATAAATGAAGGTGATAAGATTAAAGTTGAGACTGATAAAGGAACGTATAAAGAACGTGTTAAAGAATAGACTTTCTTGAAATTTTCAAATCCACACACTTTAAAACAAATTGCTCAATTAATTGATTGTGATTTTGTTGGACATGAAGAGTTTCCTGTTTTAGGAATTAATGAAATTCATGTTGTTGAACCAGGCGATATTGTTTTTGTCGATCATCCAAAGTATTATGATAAAGCTCTAAATTCTGCAGCAACCATTATTCTTATTAACAAAGAAGTTGATTGTCCTAATGGAAAAGCTTTATTGATTAGTGATGATCCTTTTAGAGATTTCAATAAGCTAACAAACCATTTTAGACCTTTTGTTTCAGCTTCAAAACAAATTTCTGATTCTTCTAAAATAGGAAAAGGAACTGTCATTCAGCCCAATTGTTTTATTGGTCATAATGTTGTTATTGGAGAAAATTGTTTAATTCATTCTAATGTTAGTATATATGATGACACTATCATTGGTGATAATGTAACTATTCACGCAGGAACTGTTTTAGGAGCAAATGCTTTTTATTACAAAAAAAGACCTGAAGGTTATGATAGATTAAAATCTGGTGGGCGCGTTGTAATAGAAAATCATGTAGATATTGGAGCAGCTTGTACTATAGATAGAGGCGTAACTGCAGATACTTTAATAGGCGAAGGTTCAAAATTAGATAATCAAATACAAATAGGACATGACACTGTTATTGGAAAAAAATGTCTTATTGCATCACAAACAGGTATTGCAGGGTGTGTTGTTGTAGAAGATAATGTAACTATTTGGGGGCAAGTTGGTGTTAAAAGCGGTATAACAATTGCTAAAGGTACAGAGCTTTATGCACAATCGGGCTTGAGTCATTCAACAATTGAAAATAAAACATATTTTGGTTCTCCTGCTTCAGAAGCTAGGGAGAGATTTAAAGAAATGGCTTATATTAGAAAAATACCCGAAATCCTAGAGAAATTAGATAATCAAGATAAAAAGCAATAAAAAATAAATGTTGGTTTTTGTTTTAAAATTTTAATTCAAAAAATTACATTTGCTTTTATAAAATTAATAAAGAAAAATAATCTCCTATGAGTGTTTTAGTAAATAAAGATTCAAAAATAATAGTTCAAGGTTTTACGGGTAGCGAAGGTACTTTTCATGCAAGTCAAATGATAGAATACGGTACTAATGTTGTTGGTGGTGTAACGCCTGGAAAAGGAGGTAACACACATTTAGATAGACCTGTTTTTAATACGGTTGCTGATGCTGTGAAAGAAGTAGGAGCAGACACTACAATTATTTTTGTGCCACCAGCTTTTGCTGCAGATGCTATTATGGAAGCTGCAGATGCTGGAATTAAAGTTATTATTACTATTACAGAAGGTATTCCTGTTGCAGATATGATTACTGCTTCTAGTTATATAAAAAATAAAGAGTGTCGTTTAGTAGGCCCTAACTGTCCAGGTGTTATTACACCAGGTGAAGCAAAAGTAGGTATTATGCCAGGTTTTGTTTTCAAAAAAGGAAAAGTTGGTATTGTTTCTAAATCTGGAACATTAACTTATGAAGCTGCCGATCAAGTAGTAAAACAAGGTTTAGGTATTACAACAGCTATTGGTATTGGAGGCGATCCAATTATAGGAACAACAACAAAAGAAGCTGTAGAGTTGTTAATTAATGATCCAGAAACTGAAGCTGTTGTGATGATTGGTGAAATAGGTGGTCAATTAGAAGCCGATGCCGCTAACTGGTATAAAGCTAGTGGTAGTAAAAAACCAGTTGTTGGATTTATTGCTGGTGAAACGGCTCCTGCTGGACGTACCATGGGACATGCTGGTGCTATTGTTGGTGGTAGTGATGATACCGCTCAAGCTAAAAAGAAAATTATGAGAGCATGTGGAATTCACGTTGTAGATTCTCCTGCTGAAATTGGTGAAAAAATAGCTGAAGTTTTAGGATAACAGCACTGATTTTACTGGGATTTAAGATACCTAAGAAAAGTAAATCATAAAAAAGTCTTCAAGAAATTGAAGGCTTTTTTATTTATCTTATTTTTATAAACTATACTTTTAAATTTTTGCATTACCTTTGTAAACCAAATACGTTTGGATAGTAAATATGAGTCAAAAAGTTTTACTTAACGCAAAAGAGGTAAACATCATTCTTCATCGATTGGCTTGTCAGCTTATTGAAAAACATAACGATTTCTCTAACACCGTTTTAATTGGTTTACAACCACGAGGTGTATTTTTGGCAGATCGTTTAGCTAAAATTTTAAAAGAAGACTACAAGGTTAAAAATGTACAATTAGGACATTTAGATATTACGTTTTATAGAGATGATTTTAGACGTAGCGAAAAGCCTTTAGAAGCAAATAGCACAAAAATTAATTTTTTAGTAGAAGATAAAAATATTGTTTTTATTGATGATGTTTTATACACAGGGCGTAGTATAAGGGCAGCTTTAACGGCTATACAGTCATTTGGAAGACCAAATGAAATAGAGCTTTTAACACTTATTGATAGACGTTTTAGTAGACATTTACCCATTCAGCCAAATTATAGAGGACGACAAGTAGATGTTATAAATAACGAAAAAGTAAAGGTAAACTGGAAAGAACATGACAATGAAGATTCGGTTTATTTAATTGAAAAATAACTAGTTAATCATGAGCGAGTTAAGTGTAAATCACTTATTAGGAATCAAATATCTAAACAAAAAAGATATTCAACTTATTTTTGAAACTGCCGATCATTTTAAAGAAGTAATTAACCGACCTATTAAAAAGGTACCTTCGCTTAGAGATATTACTATAGCTAATCTTTTTTTTGAAAATTCTACCAGAACAAAATTATCTTTTGAATTAGCTGAAAAACGATTGTCGGCAGATGTTATTAATTTTTCATCTGCACAATCTTCAGTAAAAAAAGGAGAAACCTTAATTGATACCGTAAATAATATCTTATCTATGAAAGTAGATATGGTTGTTATGAGACATCCAAATCCTGGTGCAGGTGTCTTTCTTTCAAAACATGTTAATGCAAGTATTATAAATGCGGGTGATGGAGCACATGAGCATCCAACACAAGCATTGCTAGACTCGTATTCTATTAGAGAAAAACTTGGAGAAGTAGGAGGTAAAAAAGTAGTTATAGTTGGTGATATATTGCATAGTAGAGTAGCACTTTCAAATATATTTGCACTCCAACTTCAAGGAGCAGAAGTTATGGTTTGTGGACCAAAAACCTTGATTCCTAAGTATATTAATAATCTTGGAGTAAAAGTTGAAACTGATTTAATTAAAGCTTTAAATTGGTGTGATGTAGCAAATATGCTTCGTGTTCAAAATGAACGCATGGATATTAGTTATTTTCCATCTACAAGAGAGTATACACAACAGTTTGGAGTTAATAAAGAATTGTTAGATTCTTTAGATAAAGAGATTACAATTATGCACCCTGGACCTATTAACAGAGGTGTGGAAATTACTAGTGATGTAGCAGATTCTAAACAGGCTATCATCCTAGATCAGGTTCAAAATGGAGTTGCTATAAGAATGGCAGCTATCTATTTATTAGCGTCTAAAATAAAACAGTAAATCTATGATTATTGATAACAATGGTAATACATCAATTATTACCCAAGAAAAAGCTACAATTGTAGAGTTAGTTAAAAAATTGCAAACACTTTATCCTAAATTTAAGAATGATAACATTATTGTTGCTCTAACTTCTTTAAGTAAATTAAGTTCTCAAGATATTGTTGAATTTCTTCAATTATCAAATATGCATAGAGAAGCAAATCATTCATTTGTTATTGTTTCAGATGCTGTAGATTTAGAGACTATTCCTGATGAAATTATTCTCGTACCTACATTGCAAGAAGCTTACGATATTATTGAAATGGAGGATATAGAACGCGATTTAGGACTTTAGTTATGAGTGAATTTCATCTTGCTACTGCAGGCTTTGTTTGGAGACCAAAATTACACGTATAATTCTGGTCATATTGAAGTTTTTAAACGAAAAAAGGAATGGTTTAGTAAAATGAAAATGTTACATATAGCGTTTTGGTATATATCAAAAGGGTATGAGTCTACGTTTCAAGATGTAAAAACCGATTAGATTATATTAATAATCATGGAAATACACTTTATGCTTTCTCTTTTAAAAGTAAATTTTCAGTAATTGATACTCTAAATTATAAACAATTAGTATAAAATTAGATTAGTCACAATAAATATCTACTCATGAGACTTTCAATATTAGGTTGTTATAGTGCAACACCTAGAACATTAAATAACACGACGTCTCAGGTTTTAGAGATTAATAATCATATGTTTTTAATTGATTGTGGTGAAGGAACCCAAGTGCAATTGCGTAAGCATAAAATTAAGTTTAATCGCATTAAACACATATTTATATCTCATTTACATGGAGATCATTTTTTTGGGCTTGTTGGTTTAATTTCAACATTTAGATTGCTTACCAGAGAAACCGATTTACATATTTACGGACCAAAAGGCATTAAGGAAGTTGTTACACTACAAATGAAATTAGCTGATTCTTGGACTAATTATAAGCTTTATTTTCATGAGTTAACTTCTAAGAAGTCTGAGTTAATTTTTGAAGATGATAAAGTTGAAGTTTACACGATTCCTTTAGAACATAGAGTTTATACAAATGGTTTTTTGTTTAAAGAAAAAGAAGGTGATCGCAAATTAGATATTAATGCTGCTGAAGCTGCTCATATTGATAAAGCATACTTTAGAAAATTAAAACAAGGCTTTGATGTAGAAAATGAAAATGGCGAGTTGGTAAAAAATGAACTTGTTACAAAACCAGGTAAAAAACCTAAAAGTTATGCTTTTTGTAGCGACACCTGTTATAAAGAAGATATTGTTCCAATTATAAAAAATGTAAGTGTTATTTATCATGAATCCACTTTTTTAGAAAAACACGCTCACTTAGCATTAAAGACCAAACATTCTACATCAAAAGAAGCCGCTAAAATAGCTAAATTGTCAAATGCAGGGTTGTTGTTATTAGGGCATTATTCAACCCGTTATGATAGCTTAAATCCTTTTAAAGAAGAAGCTCAAGAGGTTTTTGGTAATGTAGAATTATGTGAAGACGGAAAAGTTTTTGAATTTAATTATTAAACTCCTTTAAACTTAAAGACCATTCTATCGCTTCTTTTAAAGATAAGCACCTTTTAATACTTCTTTTAGAAAAAACTTTTTCAAGCGATGCATTGTAAAATGTAAAACTAGTATATGCTACAATGGAGCTAGCAACAATAATTTTATATGTGTCTAAAGTTTTTTTCCATGTTTGAGGATCAAAAGAATACGAATTAACCCGATTTGAGATATAAGCTAAACTAGTACCAAACTCATAATGTTTAACGATTTTATCCATTACAATTTGAATCTTTTCCCAATTAAAATGAACACCTTCTTTTAATTCTGAAATAAAAAACTTTTCACATAAATAAAAATTCCCAAAAGGAAACTCTAATTTAGTGTACTTAAACTCTTTAGAATATTTACTGTTTTCGAAGTGCATTGCTATGAATTAATTCATAAATTTATATGTTTTTATTGAACAATAAAAGCATATAACTTATTAAAATTTTTAAATTTAATAATGAATTCAGATTTAAGTGATTACAGAAAATCATACGAAAAAGGGGAGTTACTTTTAAGTCAAGTGCCAGAAAATCCTATAGAACTATTTCAAAAATGGTTTTATGAAGTTGATGATTTTTTTGTTGAAGAAGAAACCAATGCTATGACAATTTCAACATTAGGACTTGATGGTTATCCAAAGAATAGAGTAGTATTGTTAAAAAAATTCACCTATGAAGGTTTTATTTTTTATACTAATTATTTAAGCGAAAAAGGCAAAGCAATTGAGGCTAACCCTAACGTGTGCTTGTCATTTTTTTGGCATGGTGCCGAACGTCAAATTATAATAAAGGGAAAGGCTGAAAAGATAGCTAACAATTTAAGTGATGGTTATTTTGAATCTCGTCCTAGAGGCAGTCAATTAGGTGCTTTAGTTTCAAATCAAAGTGAAGTAATTACAAATAGGGAATACCTTGAAAATAAACTCTTAAAGTTAGAAAAGGAATATGAAGGAAAAGAAATTTTACGTCCAGATACTTGGGGCGGATATATTGTAAAACCTATTGAAATTGAATTTTGGCAAGGTCGCCCTAATAGGTTACATGATAGAGTTAGATATCAACTTCAAGAAGACTATAATTGGTCTATAAATCGATTATCTCCATAAAATACCGTTGAAATACCATTTAAATTGTTTTTAAAATACATTTAATCGATTATATGTAATTATAATCGACTAACTACTTGTTTTTAATCGATTTTAACATTTTATTAACAGTTTTTGCTTAAGTAGTCAGCTAACTTTACAATACCAAATCTAAAGCTACCTACTTATGAAGCTATTAACCAAACTGTCATTATTGGCACTGTTAGCTGTGTTTACATTATTTTCGTGTACAACGGACAGCCTTGAAGATAAAGCAGATGCAATTGCTTTAAATTTAACCGAAACACCTGAAACAAAACCTATTGAAGTTCAAATTTTAGAACTTATAAACAACCACCGATTATCTTTAGGACTTAATTCTTTGTCTGATATGACTCTTGTAAGGTCTGTTGCACACACACATACAGATTATATGATTGATAACAATGAAGTATCACACGCAAATTTTTATCAACGTAGTGAATATTTAAAATCAAATGCCAGTGCAAAAAAAGTATCAGAAAATGTTGCTTATGGTTACACATCAGCTGAATCTGTTGTAAGAGCTTGGTTAAAAAGTGAAAGTCATAAAGCTAATATTGAAGGAGACTATACAAACTTTGGTATTTCAGCAGAAGAAAATGAACTAGGGAAGTGGTATTACACTAATATATTTATTAAAAAATAAATTTACTTTTATCTTAAAAGAGTAATTAAAATATAACCTTTTTAATTTTCTGATTAGTAGCTACTAAAGTACAATATGGTAAATTGTGCGTTGAAGAAATTATTTGGTTATTTTAATAACTTAATTGTTATTTTATAGCTTTAGA
This sequence comes from Algibacter sp., assembly GCA_050294475.1. Taxonomy (GTDB): domain Bacteria; phylum Bacteroidota; class Bacteroidia; order Flavobacteriales; family Flavobacteriaceae; genus Thalassobellus. The sequence goes on from JBNKOE010000021.1 coordinate 344,811, forward strand.
TATAAAGTCCTCTCAAAATTGAGAGGACTTTTTTATTTCATATGTAGAGTTTATTTTTTTTTATGGACGAACTAGTAATACAATTATAAAAGAATAGTGAATTCAAAATTTAACAAAAATAAAAAACCATCAAAAGATTTAATCTCTTGATGGTTTTAATAAATATTATAAGTGGTTTTAAATTATTCCATCTTAATTACAATAAATTGTGTTCGTCTGTTAAGTTGGTGTTGTTCTTCGGTACATCTAATAGTGCCATCACAACCATTTACTAAATTTTGTTCACCATAACCATTGTACTCCGTTATTCTTTCTGGACTAACACCATTATTTATTAAATAATTGTATGTAGCTTCAGCTCTTTCAATAGATAGTTTTTCATTATAAACAGCTGGTCCTCTAGAATCTGTATATGATTTAATTTCAATAACCATATCTGGATAAGTATTCATCATTAAATTGACTATTCGATCTAATTCTTCAGTACTTTCTTTTCTAATGTCATGTTTATTAAAATCAAAGTAAATAGGATACAATTCTGTAATTGGAATTAATTCTTTTTTATTAAGATTTAATATAAAATCAGCCGTAATACTTTTTACACTTCTTTCAATTCCTTTAGAAGAAATAGGTTTAGAATTATCAACAAAACCATCTTTTTTAGTATCTATAATATAATTTGTATCCCTATCGATGTTTATTTCATAATAACCTTCATCATCAGTATGAACATATGCAATTTGATTACCATTATTATCAAGCAATTCAACTGTTGCATTTAGAATAGGATTATTATCAAAATCGGCAACAGTTCCTTCAATTTTTAATTGAGGAATTCTATCGTAAGCATAAATGTCATCACTTCCTATTCCTCCATTTCTATTAGAAGCAAAGTAGCCTGATAATCCATCATCATTCATAAAGAAAGAAAAATCATCTTTACTTGAATTTACAGGAACACCTAAATTTATAACACTAACAATATTGTTGTTTTTATCTGAAACTGTTCCAAAAATATCTAATAAACCTAATCCTGGATGTCCGTCGGAAGCAAAAAATAAAACATCTTCATTATTAATAAAAGGGAATTTTTCATTTTTATTAGTATTAATGATATTTCCTGCATTTTTAGGTTCGCTAAAAGAACCATTATTTATGTCTACATAAAATATATCTGTTCCACCAATACTTTCAGGCATATCAGATGCAAAATATAATCTTGTATCATCACTATTTAATGCTGGATGACCAGTAGAGTAAGAATTACTATTAAAAGGGAGTTCTTCAATATTTGTCCACTCATCATCAACTAAACTTGCCTTATATATTTTAAGGTTGCTTATACCTTCATCATCTTTTCCTAAAGTGTTTTTGATGTAATTATTTCTTGAGAAATACATCGTTTTTCCATCTTTAGAAATTGTTAAAGGGCCATCATGATAAATAGAATTTATAGATCCTTTTAATTTGGATTTATGATTTATTAGACTATCTGTTCTGTTATTTGCAGTATAAATATCTAAAAAAGGTTCCCCATTCCAGCCATAAATATGTTTTGAAGAAACACCTTCATTTCTTGACGATGTAAAATATATTTTGCCATCATGTTCAATAGCACCAAAATCGCTGAATTTTGAATTGAAATTTACATCGGTTAGAAAGTATTGTTGTTTTGCATTAAAGATAGAATTAACAAAATCATTGTCATTTTTAAGATTTTCTGTGTTAATTTCACCTCCTGCATCTTTAAAACGACGCATCCAAACACGGTAATCTTTATAATTTTTAATACCTCTTAATGCTTGTGCATAATTATAATAGTATTCTATAGGAACGTTTTCTTGTTCCACAACTTTTTTATAGTATACTACAGCACTATCAGGATTTCTTAAAAAAGCATAACTATCAGCCAATTGCCTTGTTGCATATTCAGCATTATAATTTTTTTCTATAAGCGCTTTATAAACATCAGTAGCTCCAGAAAATGATAATTTATTAAATAAATTATCAGCTTTTTTTTGCGAGCCATATTGTGCAAATGAATTAAATCCGATAAAGGAAAAAATACAAGCTAGTAAGTAGTTTTTTAGTCTCATGGGGGTTATTTTTTTAAAAGCTAGGTAACTTTTTATGTTTATTTATCACAAAAAAATAATGTGATAATGTTTATTCCATTTTAACAACAATAAATTGTGTACGTCTGTTTAATTGGTGATCTTTTTCTTCACAGTTTATACCATCTTCACATCCATTTGTTAATCTTCTCTCACCAAAACCTTCATGCTCTGTAATTCGTTCTGGAGCTATACCATGAGAAATTAAATATTCGTAGGTAGAATTAGCTCTGTCTATAGATAGTTTATCGTTATATGATAATTTACCTCTAGAATCTGTATGAGACTCTATACGTATTACCATTTCAGGGTAGTCATTAAGCATTAAATCTACAATTTTGTTAAGTTCTAAGGCAGCATCTTCTCTAATGTTATGCTTATCATAATCAAAGTAGATAGTGTTTAATTCAGCAAGTTTAACTACATCCTGAACAGGATTTAACAATAAGTTTGCTTTAATAGTTGTAAGTTCTGTTTGAATATTTTTTGATGTAAATGTGCGATAGTCATCAATATATTTATCTTGACTAGCAACAATTTTATAGTCCTTATCTCTATCAATATTTATTTGATAATATCCATTCTCATCTGTTTTCATGTAAGCAATTTGCTTATCATTATCATCAAATAATGTAATTATAGCATTAGGAATTGGCTTTACATTAATAGCATCTGTTACAACACCTTCAACGTGCAATACTGGTTGTCTGTGGTATGCGTAAATATCATCACTACCACGACCTCCAGTTCTGTTAGAGGCAAAATAACCAGTAATTCCATTTGAATTCATAGTGAAAGAAAAATCATCTTTATTAGAATTTACAGGAACACCTAAGTTAATAACATCAACAAACTCATCTTCATTCTCTTCGCTTTTAATGGTTCCAAAAATATCTAGTAAACCTAAACCTGTGTGCCCATCAGATGAAAAGAATAAAACGCCTTCATTATTTATAAAAGGAAATCCTTCAGCACTTTTAGTATTTATAACATCGCCTAAATTTTTCAAATTCATTAAATTTCCATCAGGAAGAATGTCAATTTTCCATATATCTGAACCTCCTTTAGTACCAGGTCTGTCTGAAGTAAAATATAACACAGTGTCATCACTATTTAATGCTGGATGTTGTGTTGAAAAATCGTCACCATTTATAGGTAAATCTTCAATATTTGTCCATAAACCATCTACTAAAGTAGCTCGGTAAATTTTCATATTGGTTAACCCCTTTTTGTCTTTTGTTTCAATGTCTTTGTTGAAATTATTTCTTGAAAAATACATGGTTTTACCATCTTTTGTAATGGCGATTGGTCCATCATGGTAAATAGAGTTAACATCTCCTTTTATTTTTCCTGTATAATCTACATTTCTTTTAGATTTAGCATCAGTAACATAAACATCTAAAAAAGGTTGCTCATTCCAGCCATATAAACGTTTTACTCCAACACCTTCATCTCTTGCGGATGTGAAATATACTTTTCCATCATATTCAATAGCTCCAAAATCACTAAATTTAGAATTAAAACGCACTCTATCTAAAAAGTACTGTTGTTTAGCTCCAAAAACACTTGTTATGAAATTGATGTCTTTAGAAAAATCATTAGCATTAACAACACCACCAGAATCTTTAAAGCGTTTTAGCCAAGTTTGTGATTCTTCATATTTTTTAATACCACGAAGTGCTTGTGCATATTTATAATAGTATTCTACAGGGACATTTTCTTGTTTAACTACGCTTTTATAATAACGAGATGCATTTTTTGGATCTCTTAAAAAAGCATAGCAATCAGCAAGTTGCCTTGTAGCATAATCTTTATTATAATTATTCTGAATAAGTTCTCTATAAACTTTAGCTGCTTTGACAAAAGAAAATTTATTAAATAATGTATCAGCTCTTTTTTGTTTTCCTTGTTGAGAAAAAGAATTAAAGCTAAGTAATAATATGATACAAACTAATATGTAGTTTTTAATTTTCATATAAATTTTAAATTAGAAATATCTAGGTGATTTTAATTTTGAACTTAAGAATTTAAACTCATAAATAAGTAATATTTCATGTGTTCCAGTTGTATAACTTGCAATATCTGAAATAGCTTTTTCATACGCATAGCCAACACGCAATTGTCTTGATACTTGAAAATCTACAATTCCACCAATAGCAGCAGTTTGCTCGTTAATTCTATAAGAACCTCCAAACCAAAACTTTTCATTATATAAAAAGTTAGCTGTTAAGTCATATGATAGAGGAGCGCCATTTGTTGCTTTAATTAAAGCAGCAGGTTTAAACTTGAAGCTTTTAGATATATCAAAGACATATCCAGTTGTAAAATAGTAGCTTAATCTTTCTAAAGCTTCATAGCCTTCTTCTTTGTTTCTATCTGTATTTAAAATTCTTGGAGTTGATAAACCAGCATAAAATCTATTTGTGCTCCAATAAACACCTAAACCAATATTTGGTGTCCAACGATTACTATATCCTTTAAAGTAATCATCATTTGAAACTGTGGGATCGTTTAGGAATTCTGAATCGAGACTATATTGTGTAAATCCTCCTTTTAAACCAAATGCTAATTTCCCATTAACTCCAGTTGGAATACTATATGAAAAATCTCCATATAGGTATGTGAAGTTTTCTGGACCTAAATCATCTTCAATAAAAGATAAACCTAAACCAACTCTATCATTACGTAAAGGTGTATGTATAGAAAGGGTTTGTGTTATAGGACCTCCTTTAAAACCAACCCATTGGCTTCTGTGTAATCCAACAATGCTTAAAGCTTCTCTACTTCCCGCGTAAGCTGGGTTAATTGAGATTGTATTGTACATGTATTGTGTGAATTGCGGTAACTGTTGCGCAATTCCAACCGTACAGCTAAACAATGCAATAGCGATTATGTTATATTTAATAAGTTTCATAGGTTAATGTTTTATTTGGTTCCTAAGTAAACTGGTCCTGTAATAGGATTCAATCCACTATCTTTTATGTTTACTATGTAATAATATGTTCCATTTGGTACTTTTCCAGCAGCACCTACAGATGATTTGTGAGCAATACCATTCCAATCATTTTGATAATCGTCGGCTTCGTAAATTAATGCTCCCCATCTATTAAATATTTTAACATCATATCTAAATCCACATAATTCAATGCCACTAATTTTAAAAAACTCATTATAAGCATCACCATTAGGGGTTACGGCTTTAGAAATTACAACATCATTTTCGCCACATGGAAGTACTTTACAATAATTAACGACTACATCTATTTCTGTTATGCTTATACAACCTTGATCTGTTGTTGTATATCTAAATTTATAATTTATACCAGTTAATACGTTTTCTGCATCCCATTCTATGGTAGTAGGATCGAATATATTTCCAGTTAATATAGCACCCGAATCTCCTTCTAATAATTCCCATGTTCCATTAATGTTAAGTTCATCTGGAGTTAGGGTATTTAAATCGACAGCGCCTTCATCAAAACATAAATCTGGAGCTACCATATCAATTATAACTTCATCTAGTACAACATTAAGTGTTTGGGTGTATACAGCCTCATTTTTACATTCGTCTCTTACGGTCCAAGTTCTTGTTATTACATAGTCTTCAAAAACATTTTCAACATATGTACTTGTTTCATTGAATACTACTATAATATTTGAATCTGAAGAACAGTTATCTATAAACTTTAATTCTGGTGCTTCAGGAATATCAGTACAACTTACGTTTAATGTTTCATCAAATGTTGATGAAGGTACAGGAGCTTCTGTATCTTCTACAGTTATAGTTTGTGTATGTGTAGTCATTAATCCGCATTCGTCAGTTGCAGTCCATATTCTTGAAATTATATAGCTGTTAGGACAATCGCCTTCTGTTATCTCGTCTTTTACTGTAACTATTGCATCTCCACAATTATCTGTTGCAGTTAATGTTTCTGCATTTGGTATGGCATCACATTCTACAGTTACGCTTTCAGGAAGCGATGTTTCTACAAAGCTTGGTGGAGTAGTATCTTGTGCAGTTATAATTTGAGTATGCTTAGTAGTTAATCCGCATTCATCAGTAGCAGTCCAAGTACGAGCTATGGAATAATTGTTTTTACAATTACCATTTGTAATAACATCATTAACTGTTACTGTAGCAGAACCACAAGTATCTGATGCTGTTAAAGTTTCTGCACTTGGTACAGCATCACATTCTACAGTAATGTTTTCAGGAAGCGATGTTTCAATAAATGTTGGTGGAGTTATATCTACAACAGTTATTGTTTGAACATGTGTCTTAGTAAGACCGCATTCATCAGTAGCTGTCCATGTACGTTCAATTTTATAATTATTTGGACAATCACCATCGATTCTTTTGTCTTTTACTTCAACAGTAGCAGAACCACAATTATCTATAGCAGTTAATGTTTCAGCATCTGGAATAGAACTACATTCTACTGTTAAATCTTGAGGAAGTGTAGTTTGTTCAAATTCTGGAGCAGTCATATCTGATGTTGATATGGTTTGATTAGCTGTTGCAAAATTACCACAAGCATCAGTTGCTGTCCAAGTTCTTATTATTTTATAAGTACCAGTGCAAGCACCATTTTCTATAGTATCTTCAAATGTTATTTCTGGATTAGCATCACAATTATCGGTTGCTGTAGCAGATCCAAAAGCAATTGGAGTTAAATCGTCACTACATTCTGCATTTACATTAGCAGGTAAAGTAAGTTCAGGAGGTGTTGTGTCTTCAACAGTAATTATTTGAGTGTGTATAGTAGTATTATTACTATCGTCTGTAGTAGTCCAAGTTCTTTTTAATTGATAATAAGAAGGGCATTTACCGTCTATTCTTTCTTCTGAAGGTATAACAGTAACGGTACTACAATTATCTGTAGCGGTAAGTACTTCTTGTTGTGGAACATTATCACACTCAACAGTTATGTCAACTGGTAATGTTTCAACGAATGTAGGAGCTTGCGCATCAGCAATAGTTACCGTTTGCTCACAAGTTAAACTATTATTAGCCCCATCATTAGCAACCCATGTAATAGTTGTAATACCAACTGGATATGGATCTGTTAAAGGTAAGTTATCAGAACGCGTACCAGTAAATGTAAATGTAGTAGCACAGTTATCAGTAGCAGTAGGCTCAACA
>JBNKOE010000022.1:0-143021 GCA_050294475.1 Algibacter sp.
GTGATCCTGCAAAACGTCAGGCAATTACCAACCCAACAAAAACGATTTCATCGATTAAACGTTTTATGGGAGAATCGTTTGATGGTGTAACAAAAGAAATTTCGCGCGTACCCTATACTGTTGTAAAAGGTGACAACAATACACCACGAGTTAAAATTGATGACAGAAAATACTCACCTCAGGAAATTTCGGCAATGGTTCTTCAAAAAATGAAGAAAACTGCTGAAGATTATTTAGGACAAGATGTAAGTGAAGCAGTTATTACTGTACCAGCTTACTTTAACGATAGTCAACGTCAAGCTACTAAAGAAGCTGGTGAGATTGCAGGTTTAAAAGTTCGTAGAATTATTAATGAACCTACTGCTGCTGCATTAGCTTACGGAATGGATAAAAAAGGAACTGACCAAAAAATAGTTGTATTTGATTTTGGTGGAGGAACACATGATGTATCTATTCTTGAATTAGGAGATGGTGTATTTGAAGTATTATCTACAGATGGAGACACACATTTAGGTGGTGATGATGTTGATGAGAAAGTTATTAACTGGTTAGCTGATGAATTTCAAGCTGAAGAAGATATGGATTTACGTAAAGACCCAATGTCTTTACAACGTTTAAAAGAAGCTGCTGAAAAAGCAAAGATTGAATTATCTTCTTCTGAGCAAACAGAAATTAATTTACCATACATTACAGCAACAGCTAGTGGACCAAAACACTTAGTGCGCACGTTAACACGTTCTAAATTTGAGCAATTAATTGACGATTTAGTAAAACGTACTATCGAACCTTGTCAATCGGCATTAAAATCGGCTGGCTTATCAAAATCTGATATTAACGAAATTATTTTGGTAGGTGGTTCTACACGTATTCCAGCTGTACAAGCAGCGGTAGAAAAATTCTTTGGAAAAACGCCTAGTAAAGGTGTTAATCCTGATGAAGTTGTATCATTAGGAGCAGGAATTCAAGGTGGTGTTTTAACAGGAGATGTTAAAGATGTATTACTTTTAGATGTAACGCCTTTATCATTAGGTATTGAGACTATGGGTAATGTATTTACAAAGCTTATTGAAGCAAATACAACAATCCCTACTAAAAAATCGCAAATATTCTCTACGGCTGCTGATAATCAACCATCTGTTGAAATTCACGTTTTACAAGGAGAACGTGCTATGGCTGCCGATAATAAAACAATTGGACGTTTCCATTTAGATGGTATTCCACCAGCAAGACGTGGTACACCGCAAATTGAAGTAACGTTTGATATTGATGCTAATGGTATTATTAAAGTATCGGCTACAGATAAAGCGACAAATAAAACACAAGATATTCGTATTGAAGCATCTTCTGGTTTAACTGAAGAAGAAATTCAAAAGATGAAAGCTGATGCAGAAGCAAATGCAGAAGCAGATGCAAAAGCAGCAGAAAGTGCTAAAAAATTAAACGAAGCAGATTCTATGATTTTCCAAACGGAAAAACAATTAGAAGAATTTGGTGATAAATTATCTGATGATAAAAAACAACCAATTGTTGATGCTTTAGAAGAATTGAAGAAAGCTTATGAAACTAAAGATTTAGGTGTTATAGAACCTGCTTTAGAAAAAATTAATGAAGCTTGGAAAGTAGCATCTGAAGAAATGTATAAAGCACAAGCTGAAGCTGAAGGTGGAGCTCCTGGACCAGATGCAGGAGCAGGAGAGTCAGCTCAAGCAGAAGGTGATAATGTTGAAGATGTAGATTTTGAAGAAGTGAAGTAAAAATTAAAAGTCGAAAGACTGAAGTTATAAATAAGTAAGGCACAATCATATATATGATTGTGCCTTTTTTGTAGTTTTTTTGGTACTATTGTATAGTTATACTATTTCAGGTTCAAGAGTATTTAATGGATTAACGTTTTCAATAGAGTATACAGGAGAGATTACAGCAGATCCAGATTTTTAATAAGAAATATAGAAATATTAATTTGTAAAAATAAAGGTTTCAATTTATTTTATTTGTAACTTTACCTACAAAATAATAAACCCCAAAAAACATGAAAAAATTTATAGTTTTATTTGTAGCTTTACCTCTTACGTTATTATCTTGTTCTACTGAGGATTCAGGAACTATTACCTCTAGTGAAATTATTGGAACTTGGACAGGAACTTCCCTTGATTATGGTGGTAAATCAATAGTAAATTATCAAGGACAAACAATACAAACAGATTATATAGGAGAAGCTTATGATATGAATTATACGCTTACTTTCAATGAAGAACCTAATACTGTTATTTCAGAAGGTAGTTATAGTATTAAATTAACAGGTACTGTTTTAGGACAAACTTCAGTACAAAATATAGAAGATTTAGAGTTTATAGAAGATGGAATTTGGAGTCAAAATGGTAATATACTAACAATATCTAAAGATGGTATTTCTTATGATTACACAATTCTTGAATTAACAGATAAAACTTTAAAAATTTCAGTGTCCACAGAGGAAAACTTATCACAGCAGGGGGCAAATATTACTGCAACAATAGATGCTGTAATGACATTTGTTAAATAAAGCATGTCAAAATACAAAGTAAAAGCGCAACCATTTTGGTTGCGTTTTTTGTTTTAAATACTTAATCTAATAATTAGACTCTAGTACTATAAACAAAAGAAAACAGTTACTTTTGTATCAAATTACTAATATGTCATTTTCAACAAAGTTAAAGTCAAATTACATTCCTAAACGATTAGCAGTAAAGTTAAATGCTAAAGGCGAACAATTTGTTGTACAAGGACATCCATGGGTGTTTTCAAATAATATTACTAAAATAAATGAGGATGCTAAATCTGGAGATTTGGCAATTATTTTCGGTAAAAACAAAAACCGTGTTATTGGCTTAGGTTTATTTGATGCCAATTCTCCAATTCGGATTAAAATGTTGCATAGCAGCACTAAAAAGGTTGAAATTAACGCAGATTTTTTTCAGAATAAAATAGAAGAAGCTTATAAAAAACGTCTAAATTTATTAAAAACAAACACGAATAGTTACCGTTTATTATTTGGTGAAAATGATGGTTTCCCGGGTTTAATAGCAGATGTTTATGCATTTGTTTTAGTAGTTAAAATTTATTCTGAAATATGGCTACCATATTTAGAGTCTATTATACAAAGCTTACAAGAGGTTTCAAAAGTAAAAACGATTGTTATTCGTTTAAGTAGAAGTTTAGAACAATTAAAGTCACATCAATTAAAAAACGGAGATGTTGTTTTTGGTACTTTGCTAAATGAAGTGGTGCAGTTTGTAGAACACAATGTAAATTTTTCGGCAAATGTTATTAAAGGACATAAAACAGGTTACTTTTTAGATCATCGTGCTAATAGAAAGCAAGTAGGTTTGTGGAGTAATGGTAAAACGGTATTAGATGTGTTTTCATATGCTGGAGGGTTTTCAGTACATGCTTTATATAATGGTGCTAAAGAAGTAACAAGCTTAGATATTAGTAAACAAGCTTTGGAGATAGCCATAGATAATGGTAAGTTAAATACTTACACTGGTTTACATAAAACTATTGCTGGTGATGCCTTTGAAGAACTTAATAAATTAATAAAGAGCAATGTTACTTTTGATGTTGTAGTTATCGATCCACCAAGTTTTGCAAAACAAGCTTCAGAAATAGTTTTAGCAAAAAAGAAATATGCGCAATTAGCTGAGTTAGGCGAGAAACTAACTGCAAAAAATGGTTTGTTAGTTCTTGCTTCTTGTTCATCAAGAGTACTTAGTCAAGCTTTTTTTGATATTAATGCTCAAACATTAGCGTCGTCAAATAGGAATTATAAAGTTATACTTAAAACTCAACACGATGAAGATCATCCAATAAGTTTTCCTGAAGGTGCTTATTTAAAATGTGCTTATTATCGTTTCTTAGATTAATAATCTATGTAATAAAAACACAAAACCCTTGATACCGAGTACCAAGGATTTCTGTTTCATAAATAAATACTATTTGTTATAAAAACATTCCGTTTTTATTTGTTTTTATTGTAATTATATCATCTTCATTTTTAATTTTAATATGATATTCTTGTGTTAAGATGTCTTTTTTACAATGATAATTAATATGATAATCATCTCCTATAATGCCACAATTTGGATAGCGTTTAGAAATTGCTTGAAGTACTGCTAATGGTAATTTTACATCATTGTATTTTTCTGTAGTTTTTATAATTTTTCCGTTTACGTCATATACTGCTAAAATTTCACCGTCTTTAGAACTAAATATCACTTCATACGTTCCATATTCATTATAAATTTCAGCAACATCTTCACTACTATAATTAAGTACTTCTGTTTCAAATTTTTTAACAGTTAGAGGAACATTATCAGATTCTATAGCGTTTTGATATTTGTGATTTACAGAAACTAGTGTTTCGTCTAATTCTATTGTTTGTGAGTAAGCTTGAATAGTTAATCCCAACAAAAATAAACCTAAGAATAATTTTTTCATGACATATAATGTTTTAATTAGTGGTTTAAAATTAACTATGCATGCATAATAAAAAAATGATAAATATCATAAAATCAGTATTTTAAGATATTTTTTTTGAACAAAACATAACTTATTGATTGTCAGTTGTTATGCGTGCATAATAATTTGTTATATTTGAATAAAATTAATTATGGCTACAAAACTCACAAAAATTTTAAATATAAAACACCCTATTATACAGGCTCCTATGTTTTTAGTTTCTAATGTAGCAATGGTAAAGGAGGCTATGAATTGTGGTATTGCAGGTTGTATTCCTGCATTAAATTATAGAACACTTGATGAGTTAAAAATAGCACTAAGAGAGCTTAAAGCAGCAAAGCCAAAAGGAGGTGCTTTTGGCTTTAATTTAATAGTTAATAAGTCAAATGTAAAATATAAAAGTCAGTTAGAAGTGATTTGTGAAGAAGGGTGCGATTTTATAATTACATCTTTGGGAAGTCCAGAAGAAACCATAAAACAGGCTCATAAAGTGGGGATTAAAGTTTTTTGTGATGTTGTTGATTTAAAATTCGCAAAAAAAGTTGAAGGTTTGGGTGCCGATGCTGTTATAGCTGTTAATAATAAAGCAGGAGGTCATAGAGGAAATATATCTCCAGAGGTTCTTATTAAAGATTTAGTGACTCATTGTAATATTCCTATAATTTCTGCTGGTGGCGTTGGTTGTAAAAAAGATGTTGATACTATGCTAAGTTATGGAGCTGATGGCGTATCGGTAGGAAGTCCATTTATAGCTTCAGTTGAAGCAGATGTTACAGAAGAATATAAACAAGCCTGTGTAGATTATGGAGCAGAAGATATTGTTATGACAGAGCGTATTTCAGGAACCCCTTGTACAGTTATAAATACGCCTTATGTACAGAAAATTGGCACGAAAGCAACTTGGTTAGAAACAGTTTTAAACAAGTATAAACGCCTAAAAAAATTGGTGAAAATGATACGTTTTTCAATTGGAATGAATGCAACAAAAAATGCTGCTACTAAAGCAACTTATAAAACGGTTTGGGTTGCAGGTCCAAGTATTGAACACACAAATAAAATTTTGACTACAAAAGATATTGTTAAACGATTAGTTAGTTAACAAATGCAATTTTGTTATTCTTTTTCTTTTTGCCAACAAATAAACTGAGAGTAACACTTGCAGTTAAACCACCAACAACAGTAGCAGTTGCATCTGCACTATCAAATTTATTCCATGATTTAGTACTATCATAAGCTTCTTTAGCTATACCTGCAAGAGCAGAAGCGCCTAAGCTATACCAAAATGCTTTACTTTTATTTTTTGTTTTGGAATATATAATAGTATATGTTGCTCCAGAAATTAATGCACCTGCAGCAACATGGTATTCACCATCATTTGATATAAATTGCGCATTGCATAAACCAGTATATATTAAGGCTAGAAATAGAATAACTATTTTCATGATATATTATATTTTTAGATATGAAAAGTATTGTAATTATTTAATAATAAAGTATAATATTCGTTTGCATTACTATAATTACGATAAAGTGTTTAAAAACTGTAAATTTGATTTTAAATTTCATAAAATAGAAAATGAAAAATAGAAAATTAGGTAATAAAGGATTTGATGTTAGTGAGGTTGGTTTAGGATGTTGGCAACTAGGAGCAGATTGGGGTAAAGACATTTCAAAAGAAAAAGCTTTTAATATTTTAAATGAAGCTGTTAAAAATGGCATTACTTTTTTTGATACAGCTGATGTTTATGGAGATGGGAAAAGTGAAACTTTAATAGGAGCGTTTTTAAAAACATGTGATGCACCAATTCGAGTTGCAACAAAATTTGGTAGAGCAGGGGATGTCTATCCAGATAAATATTCTAAAGAAGTATTAAGAAAATCAGTTGAAGGTTCTTTGAAACGCTTGGGAGTAGATACTTTAGATTTGTTACAACTACATTGTATTCCAACTCAGTATTTAAGAGAAGGTTCTATTTTTAATTGGCTACGCGAATTACAAGAAGAAGGATTGATAAAGTATTTTGGAGCCAGTGTTGAAACCGTAGAAGAAGGTTTAATTTGTATAGAACAAGAAGGTTTATTATCACTACAAGTAATTTTTAATGTATTCCGACAAAAATTGGTAACAGAATTATTTCCAAAAGCTAAAGAAAAGGGCGTTGGTATTATTGTACGTTTACCATTAGCAAGCGGCTTACTTACTGGTAAATTTAATGCGAGTACAACGTTTCCAGAAAATGATCATAGAAATTATAATAGAAACGGAGAAGTCTTTAATGTAGGTGAAACTTTTGCTGGCTTACCTTTTGAAAGAGGATTAGAGTTTGTAGAAATTATTAAAAAAGATATTTTACCAAGTCATTTATCTATGGTGCAACTAGCATTGCGTTGGTTATTAGATCATGATGCTGTAACTACCATTATTCCAGGTGCAAGTTCAACGAGTCAAGTAATTTCAAACGCAGAAGTTTCTAATTTAGAAGCTTTAACTCCAGAAATACATGACGCTTTAATTCAATTGTATAAAACGGTCATTCACAGTGAAATTCGTGGAGGCTATTAATATTTTAAAAGTTGTTTTCGTGTTTCAATCATAATTTATCATTGTAAAACTAAAAATACATATCAATTTTAATTAAAAAGAAGCCTATTGGTAATAATTCCTTTGATAAATAATTGGTGTTCTGTATTCGAAATTATAATTTCGCGTTGCAGTTAATAATATTAATTATAACTGTTTAAATTATATAAAATAGAGCAAATTAAATGGATCAACTTCTAGCCTTTTCAATTTCAGTATTTACAGGTTTTTTTGCTATAACTAATCCCATTTCGAATATGACGATATTTATGTCGTTAGTTGATGATGAAGACGAAAAGACAAAGCGACAAATTAGTAAGAAAGCAGTTTTTGTTGCCTTTATAATTGTACTCATTTTTGTAATATTAGGTAAGTTTATTTTTCAATTATTTGGTATAACCATTCCTGCTTTTAAAATAACAGGTGGTATTTTAATATTCTATGTTGGTTTTGAAATGTTACAGTCTAAAAAATCGAACGTAAAGCATTTAAACAAAACTAATGTTGATGAAGATATAGCTATTTCTCCTTTGGCAATACCTATTATTGCTGGTCCTGGAACTATTGTAACAGCTATGAACTTTGTGGCTAACGCGAGTTCCATAAAAATAATCATAGTTATTTTGATTTATGGTATTATGTGTTTCTTAAATTATATAGCTTTCAATTTAAGTGATTATATAGTAAAAAGATTAGGTAGAAATGTAATATCGGTTATAGGTAAAATTATGGGACTTATTATAGCTATTATTGGTACCAATATGATAATTCAAGGATTGAAAATTTCTTTTGATTTTATTTAAGTTCTTTTTTAGAAAAGTACGTTAACTTGGTGTTTTAATTATGTTTCATGTCGACATGACAAGCGAGTAATATTTTTATTTTAGAGTTTTTTATTTAAAACTGTCTAAATAATTGATAATGTTTAAGTTATAAAGAAAAATCATTCTTAATACCAGTCCATTCCTCTTTTAAAATACCATAGCAGCAAGTACTTCGTTTAAAACCATCGAGCATAAGTGTGTCTTTACGTAAAATGCCTTCTAATTTAGCACCTAATTTTTCAACGGCTTTTCTAGATTTTATATTACGCTCATCTACGCGAAACTCAACTTTATCAAAATTTAAGGTTTCAAAAGCATATTGTAGCATTAAAAACTTCACATTAGTGTTAAGTCCGCTACCTTGAAACTGTGTTCCAATCCAAGTCCAACCAATATGCAATACTTTATTTTTCCAATTTATTAAACCAAAGCGAGTACAACCAGTATAAGCATTGGCTTGTTTATCAAAAACAATAAAAGGTATAGCGGTTTTATGGTAATAGGCATCAACAGCAGTTTGCACGTAGTTTTTTAAATCGTTGGGTGTATCAATTTTACTAGGCGAGTATTGTACTAAATTGTGTTGTTGGGCAATTTCTAATAAGTGTTTGTAATTACTTAAATCTAAAAGAGAAAGTTTAACACGGTTGTTTTCTAGAGTTGGTGCTTTCATAATCAAATATAATTATTTGAACTTTGAAAAATGAAAAAAGCATTAAATTCTAATCAATTCAAACCAAAATAGCGTTTACATTACCATGGCATTTTGTACTTTTGACAACACGATTTTAAAACATAGAATACTATGTCATTATCTAAAGAAGACATTTTAGAGCAAGCCAACAAAGTGAGTAAAAATACCTTAATGGAAACCTTAAACATTGAGATGGTTGATTATGGTGATAATTTTTTAGTAGCAAGAATGCCAGTGAATTCTAGAGTGTATCAACCAGATGGTGTGTTACATGGAGGAGCTACGGCAGCTTTAGCAGAAAGTGTTGGTAGTTTTGCATCGCATATTTTTATTGATACTGAGACGTTTTTTGTGCGAGGTATAGAAATTACAGCGAACCATTTAAAGAGCGTTAGTGAGGGTTTTGTATATGCAAAAGCAACTTTTATTCATAAAGGCAGAACGACTCAACTATTAGATATTAGAGTTACCGATGATGCCGATAATTTAATTTCGGTTTGTAAATTATCTACTATTTCGTTACCAAAAAAAAGTAGTTAATGATTCCTAACGATTTTTTTAAACGTATTGAATCTCAATACAATCAAGGCTTACCTTTTGTTGTTTATAAAAAACCTAATGAAATTAAGGTTACTAGTATACTTCAAAATACAGACGATTTAATTTTTGCTAAAGATTTTACCGAAAAAGGATTTGTTTTTTCGCCGTTTGATAATGCCGAGAAAACAGTTTTAATGCCTTTAGAAGGAGCCGAGGTTTTGAGAATAAATGGGGCTATTCCTTTTGAAGCAGCAATTCAATCGATACAGCAAATAACTTCAACAGATTCAAGAGATTTTCATATCAATCTTGTAAACAAAGGTGTAGAAGCTATAGAAGATAATCAGTTTAAAAAAGTGGTGTTATCTAGAACAGAAAGTGTTCAACTTGAAGAAACAAATCCTATTTCAATATTTAAAAAGTTACTAAATAAATATACATCAGCATTTGTGTATTGCTGGTATCATCCTAAAGTAGGATTGTGGTTAGGTGCTACACCAGAAACATTAGTAAAAATTGAAGGTACTCAGTTTTCTATTATGGCATTGGCAGGTACGCAAGACTATAAAGGCACTTTAGATGTGGTTTGGCAAGAGAAGGAACTACAAGAACAAAAATTTGTTACCGATTTTATTGTTGATAGTTTAAAAAATACGGCAGATCATTTAAAAAAATCGGAAATAGAAACTGTAAAAGCGGGCAATTTATTGCATTTAAAAACTATGATTTCTGCTCGGTTAAAACCAAATGTTTCTTTAAAGGATGTTATAACTAGCATTCATCCTACACCTGCAGTTTGTGGCTTACCAAAACAAGAAGCTAAATCATTTATTATAAAAAATGAAAACTATAAACGAGAATTTTATACTGGCTTTTTAGGCGAATTAAATTTAGATGTTATTAGTGCACCACGTTCTGGAAAGCGAAATATTGAAAATAGAGCTTATGCAATAACCAAAAAAAGCACACAGCTTTATGTTAACTTGCGTTGTATGCAGGTAAAAGACAATATTGCTATTATTTATGTTGGAGGCGGTGTTACTAAAAGCTCTAATGCAGAAAGTGAGTGGGAGGAAACTGTCTCGAAATCTCAGGTAATTAAAAGCATTTTGTAATTAGGGTATTTACTAGGCTATTATTACTTTTACGTTTTGATTAAAAGTATATGATTTATCCTAAAATTCCACTTGCACAAACCGTTATTCAGCTTTGTAAAGCAAAAGGAATACAACATATAGTTATTTCTCCAGGAAGTAGAAATGCACCTTTAACCATAGGTTTTACAAACGATTCTTATTTTTCATGTTATAGTGTTGTAGATGAGCGTTGTGCTGCTTTTTTTGCATTAGGAATTGCTCAGCAAATTAATAAACCAACTGCTGTTGTTTGTACATCAGGGAGCGCACTTTTAAATTATTATCCAGCAGTTGCCGAAGCTTTTTATAGCAATATTCCGTTAGTGGTATTGTCGGCAGATAGACCCAAACATTTAATTGGTATTGGTGACGGACAGACCATTAATCAAAAAAATGTTTTTGAGAATCATATTTTATATTCTGCAAATTTAAAACTCGATTTAAAAGACGAAAATAATATTCATGGTAATGAAGAATTACCAATCATGAAAAATTTAGAGGATAAACTTGAGCGGTTATTAGGCTTGCAAAAAAATATTCAAACCTTTAATGAAGAAGAAATTAATACAGCTATAAATTTTTCAAATATAAAAAAGGGTCCTGTTCATATTAATATTCCATTTGATGAACCGCTTTATGAAATGGTTGATAAATTAAGCGTATCTCCCAAGGCAACAATGTCAACTATAAAAGAAAAGGAGATAGAAAATCATGTTGTTTTAGAATGTGTAGAAGATTGGAGTACAGCCACTAAAAAAATGATTTTAGTTGGTGTTAATCAACCTAATGAAATTGAAAAAAAATGGTTAGATGAATTTATTAAAGATGATAGCGTTATTGTGCTTACAGAAACCACTTCAAATCTTCATGACACAAGTTTTTTTCCTAGTATCGATCAAATTATTGCCCCTTTATCAGAAGAAGAAAAAAAACAATTACAACCCGATATTCTTTTAACCTTTGGCGGATTAATTGTTTCAAAAAAAATAAAACAATTATTAAGAAAGTATCAACCTAAACAACATTGGCATATTGATGAGAAAACAGCAAATGATACTTTTTTCTGTTTAAACAATCATATAGAATCTACTCCTAATACGTTTTTTAAAGCTTTTTTACCAAAAATAACGCATTATGTTAAGAGTGATTATAAAGCTTATTGGACAGCTGTAAAACAAAATAGGTTATTAAAACATAAACAGTATTTAAAACAAATAGTTTATAGTGATTTTAAAGTTTTTGATGAAATTTTTAAAGCTATTCCTAACCAGTATCTTTTACAAATTGGTAATAGTTCTGCTATTAGGTATTCACAGTTATTTAAAATTAATAAAACGCTTGAAGTCTTTTGTAATAGAGGAACCAGTGGTATTGATGGAAGCACTTCTACAGCAATAGGATGTGCAGTAGCTAATAAAAAACCAACTGTTTTTGTTACAGGCGATTTAAGTTTTTTATACGATAGTAATGCTCTGTGGAATAATTATATTCCTAATAATTTTAGAATCATTGTTATAAATAATCAGGGTGGTGGTATTTTTAGAATATTACCAGGACATAAAAACACCGAGAATTTTGATACCTATTTTGAAACCAATCATAGTTTAACAGCAGAACATTTATGCAAAATGTATGGTTTTGAATATTCTGAAATATCTAACGAATTATCTTTAGAGACTAATTTGAAATCCTTTTTTACAAAAAGTACAAAA
The DNA here is from genome assembly GCA_050294475.1 of Algibacter sp. Lineage (GTDB taxonomy): Bacteria > Bacteroidota > Bacteroidia > Flavobacteriales > Flavobacteriaceae > Thalassobellus. Next base: position 11,985 of record JBNKOE010000022.1, read on the forward strand.
CCAAAACTATTAGAGATTTTTACGCCAAAGCATTTAAATGATGAAGTGCTTTTAAACTATTTTAAGTTTATTAAATAAAATGTGACTTATCATTATTTTATGTGTCTAAAAAATAGTTATCTTTAAAACAGTTATTAATTTAAAGTATTTATAAACATATTAAAAACAACAAATTATTATGAGTAAACGTGATGAGCTAATAGCAAAGTATGCAGCAGACTTAAAAGACAAATGCGGTATTACAGCAGATATGGATTTACTAACAAAAGTAACTATTGGTTGTGGTCCATCAATTTATAATGCCGATTCTTCAACAGTTTCAGGTTCAGATGAATCAGAGTTAGCTACAGTAAAAAATAATTTCTTAATTAAAAAATTAGGATTAAAAGATAGTGCAGATTTAGATAAAGGTATTGAGGCAGTTATGGAAACTTACGGAAAATCAAATCGTAATAAATATAGAGCAGTTGTTTATTATTTATTAACTAAGCATTTTAAAAAAGAGTCTGTTTATTAATTTATTAATAGCATTATATATAAGAAAGCGTTACAATTATTGTAGCGCTTTTGTTTTTCAAAAACTAATATCATTACCTTTGCCAAATGATACATTTAGGAGAGATAAATACATTAGAAATACTTCGTGAAACAGATCACGGAGCTTATTTAGTTGATGATGAAGATAATCAAGTACTATTACCAAATAGATATGTTCCTAAGGAATTTAAAATTTGGGAAAAGCTTGAAGTTTTTGTGTATTTAGATAATGAACAGCGCCCAGTTGCAACTACAGATATGCCATATATTAAGCGTGGTGAATTTGCTTTATTACGTTGCAATGAAGTAACAGAACATGGCGCGTTTTTAGATTGGGGATTGGTTAAAGAATTATTTTGTCCGTTTAAAGAGCAAGCCTTTAAAATGAAACCAGGTGGCTGGTATTTAGTACATTGTTATTTAGATGAAAAAACTGAAAGATTAGTTGCTTCAAGTAAAACCAATCGTTTTTTAGATAATAAAGAGTTAACAGTTGCTCAGTTTGATGAAGTTGATTTAATTGTTTCTCATCCATCAGATATTGGGATGAATGTTATTGTAAATAAAACCCATTTAGGTTTAATTTATAAAGATCAAATTTTTTCAGATATTAGTGTAGGCGATAAGTTAAAAGGTATTGTTAAAAAAATACGTCCAGGAAATAAATTAGATATTGGTTTAGGGAAAATAGGGTATAGAAATATTGAACCCAATGCCGAACGTATTATGCATGAATTACATGATAATGACGGTTACTTAAGTCTTAACGATAAATCTAGTCCAGAAGCCATTAAAGAAGTGCTTCAAATGAGTAAGAAGAACTTTAAAAAAGCAATAGGAGCTTTATATAAACAAAAGGAAATAGAAATTAAATCAGATGGTATTTACTTGGTTTAATTTCAAAGTGTTTTCAACCCAAGAAATGGCGTCATCTATTGATTGAAAATTCTTTTTATTGAATTTAAAAAAATGATTTTCAATATTAAATACTTTTTCAGCTAAAGGGTTATATGTAACAGTTGCATACGCTTTAAGATTAGAGCCATTTAAATAAAATTTTGGAGCATCAGTAAGTACTATAGCATAAGAATTTATTCTGTTGCTTATAAAACCAAACTCTTTATCTCCAAAATGCTCTTTAAGTAAAGGTCTGTATTTGCTTAGACTTTCAAAATCTATAGTAACACCGTCGTTAAATTCGGCAACCACAAATTTTTCAAAGAAGAATAAGGTTCCCAAACCAATGTCTTTTTTGCTTTTCAGATTTTTATATATAGGGCATTCAGTAATAGACATTTTACTTTTTTTTTGGGGTATGCAAATATACTATGCTTGAATAATATGTTTGCATATTGCTTTAATTTTTATCAAAACAGCAATTTTTACAAAGAATTTTTTGGTTATTATAAATTATTATGGCTTAAGATTATTAGTTAGTTGTGAAATTGATTTTTTTTCTAGTATTTTCATAATATATAAATGTGTGTAATCGATTGTAAATTGACTAAAAAGAGTCATTTAATGACAATTGTTTTACTTTATTGTTGAATTTATATAGCACATAGCAATAACTATTTTCTATTTTTGCTTTATGATTCATAAAGACACCATAGTAGCATTAGCAACACCTTCTGGAGCGGGTGCAATTGCCATAATAAGATTATCTGGAGCAGAAGCTATTGCTATGGCAGATAGTTGTTTTCAATCTGTTAAAACTAAAAAATTACTTAGCAGTCAAAAAACTCATACTATTCATTTGGGACATATTATTGATGGAAGTAAAACTATTGATGAAGTTTTAGTATCTGTTTTTAAAAATCCAAACTCTTATACTGGCGAAAATGTGGTGGAAATATCTTGCCATGGTTCTAATTATATTCAACAAGAAATTATTCAATTATTTCTTCGTAAAGGTTGTAGAATGGCAACTCCAGGAGAGTTTACACTACGTGCGTTTTTAAATGGTAAGTTAGATTTAAGTCAAGCAGAAGCTGTAGCCGATTTAATTTCTAGTGATAATGAAGCATCCCATCAAATTGCTATGCAGCAAATGCGAGGTGGTTTTTCATCTGAAATAGCGAAATTACGTGAAGAACTTTTAAATTTTGCTTCGCTAATAGAACTTGAATTAGATTTTGCAGAGGAAGATGTGGAGTTTGCAGATAGAAGTCAGTTTAAAGAATTGTTAGAGCGCATCAGTTTTGTTCTAAAGCGATTAATCGATTCGTTTGCAGTAGGTAATGTTATTAAAAATGGTATTCCTGTTGCTATTGTTGGAGAACCTAATGTTGGGAAATCGACACTTTTAAATGCTTTATTAAATGAAGAACGTGCTATTGTTTCTGAAATAGCAGGAACTACCAGAGATACTATTGAAGATGAAATATCAATAGGAGGGATTGGATTCAGGTTTATTGATACAGCAGGTATTCGTGAAACTAAAGATGTAGTTGAAAGTATAGGAATTAAAAAAACTTTTGAAAAAATAGATCAAGCACAAGTAGTAGTATTTCTTGCTGATAGTAATAATTTTAAAGAAGATGTGTTTATCAATTCATTTAAGATTGAAATTGAAAAAATTAAGAATAAATATCCATTAAAGCCTCTATTAATTGTTGCCAATAAGGTTGATAAATTAGATGGAAATCAAATAAAATTAATAAAAAAAGAGATTCCCCAGATTCATTTTTTATCTGCAAAAAAAGGCATTGGCGTAGACGAATTAAAAGATAAGCTTTTAAGTTTTGTAAATACTGGTGCGTTAAGAAATAATGATACTATTATAACTAATTCAAGACATTACGATTCTTTATTGAAAGCGTTGGATGAAATTAATAAAGTTAAGCAAGGATTAGAATCGGGGTTATCTGGAGACTTAATGGCTATAGATATTCGTCAGGCATTATACTACTTTGGAGAAATTACTGGTGAAATTACTAATGATGATTTATTAGGTAATATTTTTGCTAATTTCTGCATCGGTAAATAGATAATCATTTTTTCTGATTTCATTTGGTTTTAAATAACTGTAAATCAAATGATTGTTAATAACTTTTAAAGTTTTGTTTTCCTAAGCTTTGCTATTTTAGTACTTTTATTACATCTAATTTACACCTCAAAATTGATTTTTACACCTGAGGTGTAAAAAATGCATCTCTTATGAAAATACATCTAAGAAAGAAAAAACTTAAAAGCGGTAAGACTAGCCTATATATTGAATACTATAAAGGACATAAAATTACTCCTGAAGGAAAGATTAAGCATATTCGAGAATTTGAATACCTAGAACTCTATTTGGTTACAAATCCAAAATCAGCGAATGAAAAAAGAAAAAATACTGAACAACTCGAATTGGCAGATCAAATATTGGCTATTAGAAAAGCTGAAATTTATCAAGGAAAATATCAAATTCAAAATAGTTCTAAGGAGAAGCTAAATTTTATTGAATTTTATAATCTCAAAAAGGAGGAACGTTATCAAACAAAGGGGAATTATGACAATTGGGATGCTGCTCAAAAACATTTGGAACAATATTGCCCGGCTCATATTACTTTTAATGACATTGATGTTGATTTTATTAAAGGATATAAAAAATACTTAGATACAGTTGCAGTTACTAAAAGTCGCAAAAAATTATCTCAAAATACCAAGCACACTTACTTTAATAAATTCAAGGCTTGTTTGAATGCCGCATTTGATGAAGGTTATTTAAAAGAAAACTTGATGAAGAAGGTTAAAGGATTTTCAATGGGAGAATCAACTAGGGAATATCTTACCTCGGATGAACTTCAAAAGCTATCCCAAACTGACTGCACAATACCTTTGTTAAAACGTGCATTTCTTTTTTCTGCACTTACAGGAATTCGATGGTCTGACGTTAATAAGTTAAAATGGTCGGAAGTGCGGGAAGAAGGTAGAGATGATACAGGGAATGAAATTTTTCGAATTGTGTTTCAACAAAAGAAAACCGATGGAGTAGAGTATTTGTACATCTCAGAACAGGCTAGGGGGCTTTTGGGGGAACGAAAGGATCCTAAAGAACGTGTATTCAAGGGGCTTCGTTATAGTGCTCACATGAACCTTCAGTTACTACGTTGGTGTATGTTTGCTGGAATTACCAAGCACATCACATTTCATTCGGCAAGACACACAAATGCGGTGCTACTATTGGAAAATGGAGCAGATATTTATACTGTGTCAAAACGCCTGGGACATAAAGAAATAAGAACAACCGAGATATATGCTAAAATCATAGACAAGAAAATGAAAGAGGCGGCTAATTTGATTCCGAAATTGGAATTGGGTGAGATTGGGTGAAATTTGATTAACTTTTTTTAGCCATTTGTAGGTTTGTGTCTCTAGTATTGGTTAATAATTAAAATCAACTTATATAAGGATAAGGATTATTTTCTACCGCATAATTTTTTAAATTCGTCCCTCACATCTTCAAAAGTTGGAGCACCAATATTTGATATTTTTTTATAAGAATCTATTCCGTTATCGGTTGCCATTGAACTCCAAAAAAATTGTTCGACCTTTTCTGCACTTACTTGATTATTTAACCTCATTCTAGTTGCATTTATTTTTCTTTTAATTGTTATGTCTGCATCAAGGTTCGTTTCTGCAGGAATTAATACTTTTTTTTCTAAGAATTCAATTAGTTCTTCTTTTGTAGCGTTCATATAATTTAGTTTTAAGTTACAGAATTAACCTTATTCTTCAAAAACAGGGTTGCATTTTAGAATGAAAAAAGCTTCCGAAAAAAAGGATAAACTGAGTTGTACGTAGGCTTTATATTTATGTTCATGTATTACTTTAGTCTGTAAGATTTAGTTTGTTAATATAATTCGATTTCCCAATCCTCATAAGGGGGTACTACTTTAAAGTCAGAATCGCAATAAGAACGGATATAGTCAACTGCTCTTTTTTCTGCGTATTTTTTGTTTAGTACAGTTCCATTTTCGTCCATTTCAATAACATTGGCAAAAATCGCAAAAGCTCTTTCAATTGCACTTGGTTCATTTCCAAATAATTCAAGGTAATTTATTCCCTCTAATTGATAATGAGTTCCACTTGCAATGAAATATGAAAATGTTCTTAATGCTCCACAAAACGAATTACTTAATTTCATATTAGATGTTTTTTTAGCTTACGTACAACGTGTTTATAAGATTAGTTGTTTGTTTAAGCACCTAATTTAGCAAATAAAACCGAATATGAAATCCACAAGGATTTTCGTAAGTAGGCTTGCACTAGCTATTAATTTACGGTGTTACCTGTAGTTTTTATTCCTTTGTTTTTGTTAAAGTAACAATTAAAGCTCCCAATGAAAGAGCACCAATTATAGCCTCAATAGACACCAATAATTTAGCAAAGCCTGTATTCGGATATATATCACTAAATCCTAAAGTCACAAAAGTTACTACACTACTATATAGACTATAAATTATTTTTTCTGCCCAATTCAAAGTAGAATAGATTTCTTTGGGTATTAGTTGATTAGAAATCGAAGAATAAATAATACTAAATAGTAGAATAATTGAAAATGTGAAAATTATAATTTTTTTAGGCTCTCTTCCATAACCCCAAAAATATTTATCTATAAACCAACTTACTTTATTCCAAAATCCTTTTGCTTCCTTTCTCTTAAAATCTAATTCTGAAATTTTGAATTTATTAGCCTCTTTATAATTCCCAATTTCTGTATGCGCTTTATATAGATTCCGATAAGTTCTGTCAAAATTCGGTGAATGCTTTAGGTTCTTATACCAAATTCCAATATTTTCTGGTTCACTATTTTCAAATATAGGAGTAAAATTACCACCCCAAATTCTTGAGTTTTTTATCCGCGAATCTTTTATTCTTCCTGTCGTTATGGAATTAATGAATTTCCAATTACTTATATCCGAGTTTGTAATATTCAAATTTCTAACACTCGAATTATTAAAAGTAAAGAAATGAGTATGAAGATGTTTACAAATAAAGTTGTCACAAGTACAAAAAATGAATTCAACAGTACTATTGTTAATTATTTCGTCGTTTAATTTTAGACCGCTAATGTTAGCAAATTCAATTTTTTTTTGTCGTAACATTTGGCCTAAAGCATTAACAGGAGGTTCTATTCTTCCCATTTTGATTAATCTTAAGTCATAATTATAATATACCTCTTCATTTTCGTATGCTTGATAATACTTATCGACTCTTATCTCATAACCATCAACTTTGTTTAATTCACACCACTCAAAATAACTTTGGAAATTGCGAACATATTCATACTTTACTTCATTTTCATTGTGTAGTGATTTCTTATCGTAACTATACCAAACTTGATGTTTCGTTTTTCCTTTATATGTAACTTTTACTAAATGAAAAATATGGTCTTTTTTAATTTGTGTGTATTTAAACTTTAAGAATTCACTTATGTAACCATCCATTAATATTTCGTCAGTCAATTCAAAGGTTTTCATCCATTCTTTGAATCTCGGTAATCTTCTTTTGAAGTTTTCTAATATTCTCGGATAGTCGTGTTTTTTTCTCCATTCGTCAAAAACGTATTGTGGTAATAACCATAAGTCTAAAGCTGATAACTCTTTAGTGTCAATGATTTTTTCAAGCACTTCCTCTTCAGTTATGCCTATATTTTCTTGGTAAATTTTATTGACTATGCTCATTCTTCAAATTGCATTGTTATTTACAGTTTTTTCTTTGTAATTTTTGATTTGGGTACTCTTAAATAATTTCCAGTCAATTCAATTCCACCAAGATTTGGTAAATCACAATCAGACTTTAATATTTGATCAACTAACAAATCTGATTGACCAATTGCCCATAAAAATAATTCAGCCCCGAATGCAGACGGTCTAATTCGAATTCCAGGGCTGCTTGTGCCATTATCATCAATTCTTAGACCTTTATAACCATAAGTAAAGGATTCTATTACATTCTCTTTTCTAAGTCCATAGAGGATGTGTTGCAGTATTGTTCGTGGATTCTCTTTTTCAGAGAAATCCATTAGGTTCTTATAGTCCTCCATATATATAAATATTTGCATCTCTGGTCGGTCATCTTCTCTTGTTAATGAAAGTCCACAATCTAAATACAGTTTCCGTACAATTTGGTATACTGCATAGTGCATTCTAATCTGATAGTTGGATAATTGAGAAATAGTTTTTAATAAAATAGCGCCTCTATCATCTCTTGGTATTTGAGAACGTGAAGATGCAAGCACACCTCCATAGTATTTTTTTGTTAAAGTATCATCACAAAAAGTTCCCTCATTTATAACTTCTTTTAGGACTTTTGGTGATACTGAGCCTTTTTCATTTATTTTGTTGCCTAAAATATCTTCAGCATTCTTGAAAATGTCATTCGCATTTTCAAGTCTTTTTTTTGTCCAATGTTGAAGTTTGTTTCCTAAATATTCGGCTGTTGGTCCAAATATTTTTAGGACTAGTTTAGATATTCCTAAATCAATGTCTGGTAATTCCATGAGTTAATTTTTAGAATTGTAAATAACAATTGAATATAGACAATGGTCTATGTTCAGATTATATCACTAAGGTAATAAATCTTACATTTTTTAGCTGTGTTTCGTTTAAATAATAGTTTGCATATGTTTTAACACATTATTCTAATAATTGGTTTTTAAGTGTTTTTAATCCTTAATATTTCAGGCGATTCTTTGTTTTCCTTGTTAATAACTCAAAATATACTTCAAAATGGTCATTTTATGTCCATTAAGATTGATTCCATTTGACACCATAAAAAACCAAAGAAAATAATACGTTAAAATATTTTATAAAACTTGAGTCAAACTGATTTAATTCATTGTTTATCAAATATTTGTGAATAAATATTTGGGGTTCTTTCTTCTTTTACTAGCTCTGTTTTATACTTTTATTTCCATACTCCCATAAGGGAAAACAAAAGTGCTTTTGTTCATTTTATAAATCTAAAAAACGATAAAAATGGACACTTTATTAATACTGGAACGATTGGATCGTTTGGAAAAACTACTGATAGGCAGCAAAGAGGTCTTGACCTTCGAAGAAGCCTGTGATTATACAGGTATATCCAGAAGTTATCTTTACAAACTGACCGCTTCGGGGAAAATTCCACATTCCAAACCCAACGGAAAAATGCTCTTTTTCGAAAAAAAGAAACTTGTGAATTGGCTGCTCCAGAACAAGCGTAAATCGCAACAGGATATTGAATCCGAAGCCTTGGCCTATACCATGCGCCATAAAAACCATCGGTAACACTTTCATATAACTACATATTAATGACACCTTAATAAAATTAGGTGCTAAAACAATTCTTATGAAACAAATACCTTATATACGTGTAGGCACATCGTATTATAAAAGGGTTAAAGCCCCGACCATTGCAGGCCATTTTAACGAAATCTTGGTGCATTGGAACATGGAGACCATCAAGCAAGACCATGGTAAAGATCATTTAAGTAAAATCTCTAAGTATGATGGCTTCACCTGTATTCCTAGCCATTTGGATTTTAAACAGGAATATCTGGGCTTTTACAATATTTATTCTCCTTTGGGTAAAATACCCAAAGAAGGGGACACGTCATTGTCTCTGAAATTCGTCAGGCACATTTTTGGAAAACACTACGAACTGGGTTTGGACTATTTACAGTTGTTATATCTCAAACCCATCCAGGTACTGCCCATTCTATGTTTGGTTTCCAAAGAACGCTCCACAGGGAAAAGCACCTTTTTAAAATGGCTCAAGGAGATCTTTGATAATAATCTGACCTATTTAACTAATGACAGTTTCAGCAGTCAGTTCAATGCCGATTGGGCAAACAAGCTATTGATATGTATTGACGAAGTGCTTTTCAATAAGGAAGAACTCACAGAGCGTATTAAATATCTAAGTACAACCAACATCAATAAGCTGGAAGCCAAGGGTAAGGATAAACGAGAAGTGGAATTCTTTGGAAAGTTTATACTGTGCAGCAACAATGAAGAGAGCTTTATAAAGATTGATGCCAACGAGACCCGCTTCTGGGTGATAAAGGTTCCAACATTGGAAAAAGAGAACACAAACTTTCTGGAAGACCTCGTTAAAGAAATCCCTGCCTTTATGTATTATTTGGCAAACAGAACCTTGCACTCCAAACATTTGACCCGGATGTGGTTTTCAGCAAATCAAATAAAGACCAGGGCATTAATGAAGTTAGTGCAGAATAACCGTAACCGAGTAGAGAAGGAACTGGCAAGTATTCTGTTGAGTGTCATAGAACGATTTGATCTTGAAGAGGTGCACCTATGTCCAATGGATGCTTTATTGGCACTCAACAGGACGCGGGTAAAAACGGACTTGACACAACTCAGGCATTTACTGAAAAAGGATTGGAAGCTGGAGAACCAGAAAAATTCGAACAGCTATGAAAAGTTTGAGATTTGGGGCAATGGGGATATCAATTTTCTCAATACAAAGGGACGCTATTTTACTGTGCAAAAAACATTTTTAACCCAAAATTTTGATGATATGATGACAGAGTGAAGAAACTGCTGAATTCATTGGGGTTAAGGCCGTCATCATTTATTCATCATTTTGTCATCAAAAAAAATAATGATGACAGGATAGTGCTATTAAAAACCAAGAATGATGAAACGATGAAAAATTGATGACTGAGCAAAGTTACTGTTTATAAGGCTTTACAAGTGAAATCATCAAAATATCAAAAAAACACCTAAAAACACATTGGCTTATGAAAAGAAAAATAAATTGTGAAACAGCCCGTAATTTTTCAGTGTTAAAGGCACTGGAAAAATTAGGGCATTTTCCCAATCGAACAACGGAAAAAGAAGCTTGGTTTCTGAGTCCTTTCAGGTCAGAAACCCAAGCCTCTTTTAAAGTATCTAAAACTAAGAACAGATGGTTCGACCATGGCGAGGGCGTAGGGGGTAACGTGATAGATTTGGTATGCAGGATTTTAAAATGTACCATAAAGGAAGCTTTAGAATTCTTGAATGATGGGACAGCGATTAGCCCATTTAAGCATCAACCAATTTTCAATAATAAAGAAACAAAAATTGACATTGTAAATGTAAAGGATATCACACACACTGCTTTAATCCAATATTTAAACTTCAGGGGTATTCCATTAATGACCGCCAGGATCTATTGTAAAGAGGTTTGGTACAGGTATAAGGACACCCGATTTTTCGCCATTGGTTTAAGGAATGCTAAAAATGGTTGGGAACTGCGTAACAAGCTATTCAAAAACAGTAGCAGCCCCAAATTCTATACCTATATCCAAAACAACAACAAGCAATTAATTATGTTGGAAGGTATGTTTGATCTGTTAACGTTGGCCACTTTAAATGAAAGCCTGTTAAAAGCTTCGGATATCCTTGTTTTAAATTCCATTGCATTTATAAGGTCTGCTGAAGATTATATAGAGAGATATGTATCAGTCCATCTCTATTTAGATAATGATAAAGCTGGAGAGCGAGCTACAGAGTATTTGACTAAAAAGCACAAAAACGTCATTGACAAAAGAAAGAACTATAAAAACTATAAAAACTATAAAGATTTAAATGATTTGATATGCCATGAAAAAGGAAAACAAATATGATTTTAAATCCTTGGATGAACAGAAGCGGACGATCAAGATTCCTACCGATGTACTTAACAGTTCGGATTGCATAGACTTGGATCTGGAAAGGAATTCCTCGGAAAAGGAAAAGGTGTTAGGTAGGAATTCGAGATGTGTGTCTGTGGACACATTCTCGTTTGCTCCCGAAGGTCGCAAAGAAAAAAAAAGAGTGTTTAAGGGGAAGGGGGATCTGGTTAAGTTTCGATGTTCCATCTACGAAAAGAAACTTCTGAAAATAAAGGCAAAGCGTAGCGGATTGACCTTAAGCGAATATATACGACGTAGCTTATTTGAAATGGAAATCACGGAACGTTTTACAGAGGAACATATTGAGCTCTATAAAATGCTTATCAAGTACCATAATAATTTTAAGTCCATTGGAAACATGTTCAAAAAACGAAATCCCAAGCTTATGCAAACAGTATATGATTTGGCAGATGAAATCAAAGGACATCTTAAAAGATTCCAACAATGATCGGTAAAGGGAAAAGCATATCGCATACCAGAGCTTCGATGTCCTATGGGTGGAACCAGGAAAAGGATGCAGAAATTGTATTAAAGGAATTTCTGCACGGGGATTCACCTGCAGAAATCACCAAAGAGTTCAAAATGCTCCAGGACCAAAACCATAACTGCACAAAAAACACTCTGTCCTTTGTTATCAGTCCAACCATAGAAGATGGCAGGCGATTGGAAAAGAAAGAGCTCCAAGCCATCACCAAACGTTTTATGTATGAAATGAAACTGGGAGAACGTCAGGCCATAGCCTTTGTACACCAGGACAAAGAGCATAAGCATATTCATTTATATGTCAACCGTATTGATTTTAGGGGCGTGGCCTATAATGATAGCTTCATAGGTAAGCGAAGCCAATTGGCGACAGAAAAAATAGCGGAACATATGGGATTGACTACCGTTAAGCAAATCCAATTTGAAAAGGAATTCAATCTTAGGGAAATACGAACAGAGATCAAGCGAAGGCATGATCTGACCATGAAACAGTTCAAGCCTAAATCCTTTGATGCCTATATAAAAGCCATGGAAGCCAATGGGATCAAGGTCATTCCAACAATAAACAAGCAAAACAAATTACAGGGATTTCGGTTTGAGTTTGATGGGCATAATCTTAAAGGGAGTGAGGTACATCGCAATATGTCAATGGGAAATATAGGAAAAGATATGTCCGGGATTCATGGGAAAAGTATTTTAAAGGACAACAATGCAAGTATCAAACTGGCAGGGAAAGTGGTTGACCTGACGCCAAATTTAGCCTTAAAAATCACCAAGTTCATTATTAAAAGAGCCATCGATAAAGGGATGGACATAGGATATTAAATTAAACATAACAATCATGACAAAACTTGAAGAACTAACGACCTTAATGGTCAATGAAATAAATGATTTTAAGAATAGTGTCGAAAACCTAGAGAAAATCAATGATCAATTAAAGGACACCAAAATCAAAATGGATTTATTGGAATATAAAACCATGATTTATTCACACCAAAAAGAAATGAAATCTTGCTTAGATTCCATTGAACGCTTTGAAAATCGGTTTAACTATAAATTAGAACAAGCTAAAATCTATCCTAATTGGGCGATATCGGTTTTTATAGTTTGTATTGTAATTACTGTAGTGCTAGTCTCCTATATGTTTCTGAATTAATATATTTCCGAAAGAAATTTCAGTAAATCACCTAAAAATTCATATTCTTTTTTAACTTTAATGTCTCCCTAAAAATTGATTGATAATAGCGACTCTTTTGAGCCATCTTACTTGTTATTATTATTTGAAAATATAAGAATCTTTAGTAATTGAGTGAAATCTAAAATAAGCAAAGTGGTTTGTCAGCATTGTTGGTTGACATTTTTGGTTATTAAAATTAAGAAGAAAAGCAAAAACAAATATGAAAGTATTATCTAAATCAAGATTTAAACTAGGGCTAGAATGTCCAAATAAACTTTATTACACTGGTAAAGACGAATATGCAAATTCTAAAAAGGAAGATTCGTTTTTAGAAGCATTAGCCCAAGGAGGTTTTCAAGTGGAAGAATTGGCAAGAATGCATTATCCAAATGGGATATTAATAGAAGGAAATGATTGGGATTACAAACTTTTGTGGGATCAAACACAAGAACTATTAAAACAAGAAAATGTCATTATTTATGAAGCAGCCTTTTTGATAAATGATTTATTTATTAGAACAGATGTTCTTGTAAAACAAGGAGATAATATTGAATTAATAGAAGTTAAAGCAAAATCATTCACTCCAGATGATGAGTATCTTTTTATAGGAAAAAGAGGAGGCATGGTAAGTGATTGGAAGCCTTACCTTTTTGATATTGCATTCCAGAAATATGTTATACAGTTATGTTTCCCTGAATGGAAAATACAATCTTATATAATGATGGCTGATAAGTCTAAGAAAGCGAGTATAAATGGATTGAACCAACTTTTTAGAATTAGCAGTAGAGGGGAAAATAGAACGGGTATTTTGAAAAAAGTAAGTACTATTGAAGAAACGGGTAATCCGGTTTTAGGAAGAAAAAATGTTACTCAAATTGTTGCAGATATTGAGGCAAACAAATTCAAATATCACGATAGTCTGACATTTATAGATTCCATCAATCAATTTAAAGAGTTTTATAAAAAAGATGAATATGCAAACTGGAAGACTTCTTTTGGAGTCTGCAAGTCTTGTGAATTCAAAAGTGAAAATAATGAGTTAAAATCAGGATTTAAAGAATGTTTTATTAAACAGCATGGCTGGACAGAAAGTGATTTTACAAAGCCTAATATTTTTGATATTTATTTCTTTACTAGAGGGAATAAACTATTTGAAGAAGGAGTCTATTTTAAAAATGAACTTACAGAGGATAATATAGGATTGAAAATTGAAGCAGAGAAATTAACAACATCACATAGGCAATGGCTTCAAATAGAAAAAGAAGTTAAAAATGATAATGAATTATATGTTGATGTTGAAGGGTTAAAAGAGGAAATGGATAAATGGGTATTTCCTTTACATTTCATAGATTTTGAAACAAGTGCTGTTGCATTGCCTTTTAATAAAGGGCTAAAACCTTATGAGCAAATAGCGTTTCAGTTTTCTCATCACATCTATCATGAAAGCGGTAAAATAGAACATGCTAATGAGTATATCAATAATAAAGCAGGAGTATTTCCAAATTTTGAATTTTTACGAGCTTTAAAAGAGGCTTTAGAGAAAGATAATGGAACTATCTTTAGGTATTCAAATCATGAGAATACAATTCTTAATGCGATCTATATTCAATTACTAGGTTCAGATGAAGAAGATAAAGAAGGATTAATGAAGTTTATACAAAGTATATCCCACTCTAAAAAGGAGAGTGCTATTAAATGGAAAGGAAATCGAGATATGGTAGATTTATGGGATGTTGAAAAGAGATATTATTATAACCCTTTAACCAAAGGTTCTAATTCAATAAAGGAAGTTTTACCAGCTTCATTAAATTCAAGTAAATATCTTCAAGAAAAATATTCAAGGCCTCTTAATCAAATAAACGTATCTAGTAAAAATTTCCCCGAAAATCATGTTTGGTTAGAAATTGAAAATGATATTGTAAAAAGTCCATATAAAATGCTACCATCCTTGTTTGACGGTTGGAGTGAAGAAGAAATAGAAAATACTTTGTCTGAAATAGAAGATATCGCCAATGGTGGGGCGGCTTTAACTGCTTACGGTAAATTACAATATACAGATATGGACCAATCCGAAATTGATGAGTTAACTAGTGCGTTGCTGAAATATTGTGAGTTAGATACTTTAGCAATGGTTATGATATATGAGCATTTTAAAGAATTAATACAGTAATTTATGCCTAATAACAAGGAAGCCTTAAAAAGATATAGAATTATTCATAATGTTCTTAGAACAGGAGGAAAACATAAGTCGAGTAGAATTTTAGAAATTTGTAATGGTGCAGGTATACCAGTAAAATTACGTACTATACAGAAGGATCTAGAAGATTTGACTGAAGATACAGAATTGGGTTTTTTCCTTCCAATTAAGAAAGATGAAAGCACGAAAACATATTATTATGAGACAATTCCAAAAAGTATATTTCCTTCTTTGGAACTAGAACAAAATGAAATAAATGCACTTTTGTTCTATGCTAAAACAATAAACCAATATAAAGAATATCCTATTTTTAATGAAATATCGAATGCCATACAGAAGGTAATTGAAAACTCAAACATTTCTCCAGAAATTCAAGAGCTTTTTAAAAAACATACTTTACTGGAAACGGAGAATCATCCTTCAATTGGTGGAATAGAAATGATAGCTGAAATATTGGATGCAATTGCAAAAAGGAAAATTCTTAGTATTGATTATCAGAAGTTTGATGATAAAATCAAAACTCATCTTATAAAACCACTTCTTTTAAAGGAAGACAAAAAATTGTGGTATGTAATAGGTGAAAGCCTTAAAAAGAATAGTTTGATAACGCTTGCTCTGGACAGAATAATAGATGTTACAACTTGTAAAGAGGAATTTAAAGAAATTATTTTTGATAGTAGTGAGTATTTTAAATATTCCTTTGGAGTGACCGTTCCAGAAAATGAACCTATTGAAGTAGTTATTTCGTTTAAACCAGAACAGGGTAATTATTTAAAAAATTTGCCAATTCACCAAACACAGAAAATAATTGAGGATAATGATGATAAATTTGTAATTATGGTAAAAGTTAAACCTTCCTATGAATTTTACTCTAAAATTTTCAGTTATGGGTCAGATGCTATGGTAATATCTCCAAAGTCAGTGGTAGAAGAGATCACAAAAGATTTTGAAGAGGCCTTAAAACAATATAATCCCAAATAATTATTTATATAATTTTCAACTTTTTTTTGATGGCGCAAGTAGGTTGCGCCATGTTGTCTTTAATTTGTACCGTAATCATATTTTTTAATTCAAAATAGATAGAAATGGAAACAAATTCAAAAAAAGATGGAAAGAAAATAATCTTTTTCATAGGGAAAACAAAACATGAAACCCACGAATCGAAGCTTACTGTAAAACAGATTTTAGAAGATTTTGCAAAAGTTAAAATAACAGAAAAATCTTTGGCTTTAAAAGAGGGAAATGACCACCATGAATATACTGATGTGAATGAATTTATAACAATGGAGAATGGTATGCACTTTGTGCTTTTTGACAAAACACCAACCACTGCATCATGATATATGGGTCTGAACAATTTTTAAAAGATTTTGAAGAGATAGGTTATAAGGCTGAACTAGTAAAGGGAAGTGACGGGCAAACTTATGCTATATTTAAAGAGTTCGAAATTGAAATAGGGCAGTTTTCAGGAAAGGTTATTGATTTAGGTTTAATGATCCCTTCTGATTACCCAAGAAGAGTGCATAATTCCATACATGTAAGGGCAACACCACAACTTTTTGAAAAGACAGACACAATTCCAGGTGTACGTAACATAATTGATAGTAAGCTAGGTCCGGATTGGAGGTATTGGAGTCATCGTTTTACTTCAGTTCCTGAAGGTACTGCTATACATTTGTTGTCACAAATTAATGGGGTTTTTAAAAGAGCTTGAGATGAAAAGGTTTAGTATAGCGATTCCTGAAGATTTGAATAATTTATTATGTAATCATTTAATTAGGGAAGATAAGGAAGAAGATTTAATTTTTGCATTATGGAACGAATCTATTGGCTCTCATCGGGAATCGGCATTAATTTGTGAGCTTGTTTTTCCAGGAGAAGGAGATAGGCAAAGGCATGGCAATGTTAGTTTTAATCCCCAATACATTAAAAGAGTTTGTAAGATAGCTGCTCAAAAAAATATGGGTATTGCTTTTATTCATAGTCACCCATTTCCTGGTTGGCAAAATATGAGCAATGATGATGTTATAGCTGAAAAAGAGAGGCTTAGTGAAACTGTAGAGGTGTTGACTGGTTATCGATTAGTAGGAATGACTGTTGGCTCGGATAGGACTTGGAGTGGAAGAAGGTGGATGTATAATGAAAATACAAATGAATATGATATTCAATGGGCTGAAAATGTAAGAAGTGTAGGTAGGAATTTAAAGATAGATTATACCGATTTTTTAGTGCCACCTCCAAAATTTAGTAAACAATTTAAGAGAACGAGAGCTGTTTGGGGTAAAACTAATCATGAAAAATTGGCCAAGATGCGTATAGGGATTGTTGGGTTAGGCAGTGTAGGAAGCATGGTTGCTGAAGGTCTTGCGCGTATGGGGATTGAAAAATTTATTTTAATTGATTTTGATAAAGTTGAGGTTCATAATTTAGATCGTCTTGTAGGTTCAACAAAAAGGGATATTGGAAAATATAAAGTTGATGTAGCCGAGAGGCAAATTAAGAGTGTAGGAACATCTGCTAATATTGATATAATTAAATCAAATAAAAGTTTATATAAAGTAGAAGCTTATAGGCTTGCTATGGATTGCGATATACTTTTTAGTTGTGTTGATCGGCCACGTGCAAGGTACATTTTAAACCATGTTGCTTATGCTCATTTAATTCCAGTGATTGATGGAGGCATTCAAGTAAGGTTTGATGGTGATGTAATCAATGGTTACAATTTTTCTGGTGCAGATTGGCAGTTGCAAACTGTTTCTCCTAATAAACCCTGTTTACAATGTCTAGAAGTATATGATACAAGCGATGTGTCCTTAGAAATTGATGGTATGTTAGATGATCCTTCATACATTAAAGGGCTTCCAAAGGATGAATATAAAAAGAAAAATAATGAAAATATTTTTCCGTTTAGCTCAAATTTAGCATCGTTAGAAATATTTCAATTAATTGCTTTTGTCACTGAGGCAGGTGATGTTTCAAATTTTGGAGTTCAACGATTTAGATACAATCCTGGAATAATAAGCCAATATTATGATAGGGAATGTAAGCAAGGGTGTGACTTTGTTAAGTCAATAGCAACTGGAGATAAATATATTCAAGTATTTGACAAAAATTTGTTGGATTAAAAATTTATGGTAAAACTAAGTTAATAAGCAATACATATCCTAGAGTAAAACAAAAATTTAAATTTATGAAAATTAAAAAAAAGCCTATTGAATTGCATCCTGTACGGAACAGATCTTCGTTTGTAGCTTCTTTACGAGATTTTTGGTATGGGGAACCACCAAAATTGGTGGGGAAACCATCTGTTACTGGTTTATTAAATAACCCAATAGTTAAGAGGGAAATAACAACAAGGATTAAAAGTGTTTTAAAAATTTCTAGCTCTATAAAAATTGGAGTTATGGGAGATACCTCTGTTCGAATGGATGCCGTAGATTACAGAGAAAATTATGATTATGTTGTTAGAATATATCGAACAAGAAGTAAAGAAATAGCTAGAAATTTAGAAGTTATTTTGATTAAAAAATTTAAAAAACAATTTCCCGATAAAGTTGATAATATATCAACATCAAAGGCGGGTAGATTAACCACCTATAATGGGTTTTATTACATTTATGTGGTTTTCAATAAAGAGTAATTGTAAGTAATTACCTTTCTAGATCAAGCTGTTTCAACATATCATATGCATCATCCAAAAATTCGCCTTCATCAAACGGTAAAAGTTTTTGCGCTAATTCTAGGGTTTTACGGATGGCCTTACCGTGATTTTTTATGTGAGGTGGGCAATAGATGTCTCCTTGAGTGGCCAAAATACTGACATTCATTAAAGCTTCAATAGTGGTGAACAAATCTAAGTAACCTTCAAATTCTAAATATGTTGCCTTAAATTTGCCATTTTGAACATCTGATGGCTCTAAGGTATCTAATTTATACTTAGCTGATTCAATTAATTTCTTGAGGTCTTTCTTTTTTGTTTTCATAGTCAATAAAGCTTTAGGGTTGTTCTTTTTCGTGTTCACCATCCGAAAGGATTTCGCTAATCTTGTCCAAACAGAACATCTGGTCATGTGGTAAAAGGTCGATAGCCATTTCCAGCACTTTGGTCACACTAGTTATGGGTGTCTTGTTACTATGCTTGGGATAAACGAAAGTACCATTACCATCAAGGGCGTAATAGCAAACCTCTAAGAGTGCCGAAATACTGCTGGTGATGTCTTCATGGTCATGTACCTCAAACCCGATGGTTTTTCTTGTCCTGTTTCCATGAGACTCCGTGTTTACCCCAGGGAAGTTTTCAATGTGCTTCTTTATTGCAATCAATTTGTTTTTATATGTCTTTTTTTCTTTCATGAGCTTTTGATTTCTGGTTCTAATGCTAAATCCCTGATGACATCCAACAGCTCCATTTCGTTATGGGGTATCATATCCAAAACATAACCTAAAACTTCTTTAATGTTATGTTCTGGTTCAGGGATGGATCGAGTTGGAAAATATTCTACTTCCATAGCAAGAATACAGACCTTTAAAAGGTTTGAAATCATAAAGGAAAGATCCATATAGCCCTCGGTAACAATATCAATGGTATAAAAATCCTTTTTGAATGGGTAGGGCTTCAAGGATGAAAAATCCTTTTCGGATAGGGGTTTAATGAGTTTTGATAGGTCACTTTCGTTTTTAAGTACAGGTTCTTCATTAGAAATTCCTATTTCTTTTTCGTGGATTGACTCAAGTTTGTTATTAAATAATGAGGTAACTATGGATTCAATGTTAGTGGCCTTATCTAATATGTTATTGATTTGTTCTAAGTTAATATGGTAATTGTTTTCATAGCGTGTGGAGATATAGGAGCTATCTAATAATTTTAAAAGGTTTTGTTCTTCTTCAATCTCGGTGTTAAAAAGGTTACCCAGTTCCGGCGCAAATGTTTTAATATAGGTTTGAAGCTCCTTGATACTATGGCTTTTACGTTCCTTGCCCATAGTAAAAAGGGCAGCATAACGAAACCACAGTTCTATATATTGGTGCAGCATATAAGTCGCATGGGAATTATTATTTTTTTCGATAAAAAAGGTTGCACCATCCAAAAAGGCAGCGATTTTTTTACACTCTTTTTCAAAAACAGATTGTATATTACTTATGGTTTTTTCGGGAATATAATAATCATAAAAGCTATCTGATTCTTTATCAGAATTGTGAAAAACTAGTTTACCACTTGTACATCCATGTACAAAAAACAAGTTTTCTTCTTTTAACTGTTCTTGTGCATATTCATAAGAGAATATACGATAGAGAAAGTCTGTTTGCTCCTCGAATATTTTAGCAACCATTGCCGATAATTCTTTGGTCAATGCAGTACAGTTCCCTTCTAAAATGACAATTAATAAAGATTTGCTGTAATCCTCAAATGCAATGTCTGACTTATAAATGTATTTTACTTCAAGAAAAGTAGTGAGCTTATTTATGACCTCTTCTCTATTTGTTTTAACTTCTTGATTCATAATTTTAATAGTTTGAAGGTTTTAAAGTTTTTATATTCGGATATATTTTTCATATAATCTGAACTAATGTACATATATTATGATAAAATTACAAATGAAAGTTTAGATAATCAGAAAACTTTATCTTAAATATTAACTTTATGTACTGAAAAAAGATAAATTCATGACTAAACTAGGACTCTACTTTGCTAAAAAATCAATAAATAGGTCAGATGTTTCTCGTAAAACAGGTATTAGTAAAACACGGTTAAGTGAACTATCAAATAATTCTAAAACACAATTAAAAGTAAATGAACTTTACTTGATTGCTCTTGCTGTTGATGAAGACCCAGGAGAATTATTAAAGGAAGTGTGTAAAGACCTAAAACTTCCGAAAGGATAGTATCTAAAAAAATAGATTTTGAGCCAAATATAATTGTTATATAGCTCATAAAAACATTATATTTGAGCTATAAAATTATAAAATATAGCTCATGAAACGTAAAATTTGGAATTGGCAATCCAAAGAATGGCCAAATTTCTCCTATAATGACAATGAATTAAAAGCACTGGAATTACAATTCTCTAAAAACATTGGTGCGGTTTCAGGGGCTTTTAAGTATGTTAATGACGATGAAAAGGAGCAATTTATTATTGAATTGCTGTCCAATGAAGCCTTAAAAACATCAGAAATTGAGGGTGAGTATTTAGATAGGGATAGTATTCAGTCTTCCATAAAAAAAAATCTGGGACTACAAGTTGACAAAAGAAAAATAGCTCCGGCTGAGTATGGTATTTCTGAAATGATGGTCGATTTGTATCACAATTATTGCAAACACTTAACGCATGAACAATTGTTTGATTGGCATAAGATGCTAACCAATGGTAGACGCGATTTAACCGATATTGGAAAATACCGGACACATGAAGATGCTATGCAAGTGGTTTCAGGACGATTAGATAAACCTACAGTCCATTTTGAAGCACCTCCATCCCGTGACATGGATAATGAAATGGAACAATTTATAACTTGGTTTAATAAGTTTCATTTAGAAGAACCTAATACATTATTGCCCATAGTAAAAGCAGGTATTACGCACCTTTATTTTGTTAGCATACATCCTTTTGAAGATGGTAATGGACGGATGGCTCGTGCTTTGGCTGAAAAGTCTATTTCTATAAGTATTGGGCAGCCGGCCTTAATTTCTTTATCAAAAACGATTGAAGCTAATAAGAAGTCTTATTATGATGCTTTGGAAAAGAATAATAAGACATGTGATATAACAGATTGGTTATGTTATTTTGGACAAACCATTTTAAATGCACAAGAAGACACTCTTAAGCTAATCGATTTTATTATTGAAAAGGCAAAGTTTTTCGATCGTTATGTAAATCAAATAAATGAGCGCCAATTAAAAGTAGTAAACCGATTATTCGCAGCGGGACCTCAAGGTTTTGAAGGGGGCTTAAGTGCTGAAAACTATATTAGAATTTCAAAAACGTCTGCATCAACTGCCACACGTGATTTAAAGGACATGTTAGATAAGAAAATGCTAATAAAAACGGGAGCATTGAAAGGTACGCGATACTGGTTAAATATTAAATGAAACATTATGTATAGTTTTATATAATTATGGGTTTCCTTAATTATATATGAAACCTATTTCTTACTTTAGTTGACTAAGATATTCACAAACAATATTCCCCAAAAAGTTTAAATATATAAAATGAATAAATCATCCCATAATAAATTAGTATCCTTTATTTGGTCTATAGCAGACGATTGTTTAAGAGATGTTTACGTGCGAGGCAAATACAGAGACGTTATTTTACCAATGATTGTATTGCGTCGCTTAGATGCACTTTTAGAGCCAACGAAAGACAAAGTGTTAGAAGAATTGGCCTTTCAAAGAGATCAAATGGGCTTTACCGAATTAGAAGACAAAGGTTTTGAAGAGGCAACAGGCTATGTGTTTTATAACACGAGTAAATGGACGTTACAAAAATTGAAAGATACGGCCACCAATAGCGCACAAATATTACAAGCCAATTTTGAAGACTACCTTAATGGTTTCAGTCCGAATGTGAAGGAAATCATCGAGAAGTTTAAACTTCGTAGTCAAGTGCGTCATATGGCAACTAAAGATGTATTGCTCGATGTTTTGGAAAAATTCACATCGTCTTACATCAATTTAACACCATTTGATAAAGAAGATCCAGAGGGTAGAAAATTGCCTGCCTTGTCTAATTTAGGGATGGGTTATGTGTTTGAAGAACTCATTAGAAAATTCAACGAAGAAAATAACGAAGAAGCAGGAGAGCACTTTACACCTCGTGAAGTCATAGATTTGATGACACATATTATTTTCGACCCCATTAAAAACAATTTACCACCGGTAATGACTATTTATGATCCTGCTTGTGGTAGTGGTGGTATGTTAACCGAATCTCAAAACTTTATCAAAGATGAAGAAGGTGAAATTCGTGCAACTGGTGATGTGTATCTCTACGGAAAAGAAATAAACGACGAAACCTACGCTATTTGTAAAAGTGATATGATGATTAAGGGAAACAATCCTGAAAACATCAGAGTGGGTTCTACACTTTCTACTGATGAGTTTGCAGGAACAAAATTTGATTTTATGCTCTCTAATCCGCCTTATGGAAAGTCGTGGGGCAGTGAACAAAAATATATCAAAGATGGTAGTGATGTTATTGATTCGCGTTTCCAAATCAAGTTAAATAATTATTGGGATGTAGAAGAAGATGCTGATGCCATTCCGCGATCGTCGGACGGACAATTACTATTTTTAATGGAAATGGTTTCTAAAATGAAACCGCTTACTCAAAGTCCAACAGGAACACGTATTGCTTCTGTACATAATGGTAGTAGTCTATTTACAGGAGATGCTGGTGGAGGTGAAAGCAATATACGTAGATACATTATAGAAAACGATTGGTTAGAAGCTATTGTGCAATTACCAAACAACCTATTTTACAATACAGGCATTACTACTTATATCTGGATTTTAAGCAACAACAAACCAGTCAACCGTAAAGGTAAAGTGCAGTTAATTGATGCAGGACAGTTGTATCGTAAACTGCGTAAAAACTTAGGAAACAAAAACTGTGAGTTTGCACCCGAACATGTTACTGAAATTGTAAAAACATATACAAACATGAGTGTTGTAGAACGCGAGGGGGAACAAGGTATTTCTGCACAAGTGTTTGATAATATTGATTTTGGATATTACAAAGTTACCATTGAACGACCAAAACGCTTAAAAGCGCAATTTACAGCAGAGCGCATTGAAACCTTGCGATATGATAGGGTTTTACAAGAACCCATGCAATATGCTTGTGATACCTTTGGAGACAGTATTTATACAGATATTAAAAAGCACGAAAAAGAAATTTTAGATTGGTGCGAAAAAAACGAACTTAATCTTTCATCTGCCAACAAAAAGAAATTGACTAAAAAGGAAACTTGGAAAAAACATTTAAACTTAGTAAAATTAGGAACCGCCTTATTAAAAGGCATAGGCCAAGCCGAATACAACGATTTCAACAAATTTAAATTGTTGGTAGATACCGAAATTAAAAAACAAAAACTAAATGTAAGTGCCAGCGATAAAAAAGCCATTTTAAATGCCGTAAGTTGGTATGATGCTGAGGCTGAAAAAGTCATTAAAAAGGTTGAAAAACTCTCTGGTGATAAACTTGCCAAAGTGTTAAAACATTTAGATTGTGATGAAAGCCAATTAGCAGACTTTGGTTATTACGCAACCCCTAAAAAAGGAGAATACATAGTGTACGAAACAGAAAGCGACCTACGCGATACCGAAAACGTACCACTTAAAGACAACATACATAGTTATTTTTTATGTGAAGTGAAACCTCATGTACCAGAAGCTTGGATAAACCTAGATGCTACCAAAATTGGTTACGAAATCAGTTTTAACAAATACTTTTACAAGCATACGCCTTTACGTACTATAGAAGAAGTTACTGCCGATATTTTGGAGCTGGAACAGCAAAGTGAAGGTTTAATTAATGAAATACTTTTAATAAATGAGGACTAGGATAAAACTGTATGTAATTTCTCTTTGGTTATTATTCTTATTAATAATTATCAAAGAATTTAAGTGGGATATGTGGTGTAAAAATGTTGATTTTTGGACTAATCTTAAAACATTAATATGTAATAATTTATTATCTACAAGTGCTTTCGTGTTACTTGTTTTGGGTATCATTTTTTTGTTTGACTTACGATATAAGATTGAAGGTACTTTGGACTTACCTAAAAAAGTAAAAGAGATCAAAAATTTGAATTATGAACATCTAACATTTTTAACAACTTATATAATTCCTTTTATCTGTTTTGAGCTTGATGATTTAAGAAACACTTTCATTTTTGTGTTTTTGCTAGTAATAATTGGAGCTATTTATGTTAAAACAAATCTATTTTACTCTAATCCAACTCTAGCATTATTAGGTTATCACATTTATGAAGTAAAAACATCAAAAGATACTGAAATGATTTTGATAACTCAAGGTAAACTAAACGAAGGTCAATCATTTTCTGATCTTAAGGTAGGCAATACAGTATATTATGCTAAACAAATTAATAAGCCAAAGTCAGATGAATAAACAACAACTAATCGAGACCCTAACGTTATATGTGAATGGGGAACACCAAATTTCTTCGGTACTATATTTTTTATTAAAAGTTGATGATGAATTAATCCCCAAAAAGGTCGATGTTTCGAATGAACTTCAACAAAAAATCACAGCACAATTTATAAATTTTGTAAATGATAAATTTATAAATAACGAGGATTTGTCTTATTTAAATTTAAGCACACACGACGAAAGAAAAAATGTTGCCTACAGATATGACTTTCAACAAGAGCCCGAAGAATTAGATTTTTTTAATGAGGTTAATAGGATAGATGAAATTGAGACCTTCAATTTTGGTGAAGATTCATTGGATGATCTGTTTGGACATATTACAGTTGTTGGAAATGAAGAGTTTAAATTGACCACATTTAAAAAGCATCACCCAATTGATTTTGTAAAAAGAGACAGGAGACTCTACATATTCCCTTCAGCTGAAAGGTTTGTAGAAATGCAAAAAGATGGGTTTATACTAAATAAGGGTTATGACTTAATCAAGGTAAATGGTGATTTAATAGTAATAAGTCTTAAAACATTGGAAAAATACTTCTCTTTTGACAAGGTTTTAGAAGTGGAGTCAGAAGAATTTCTTGATGTAATAGAAGCTTCCAATTTTATAGAAAATATGGAAGAGTTAAAAGAATATGCTTCCAATAATAAAAGTTATCAAAGAAAACTTATATCGGCCAAAAGTACACCAGTGCTGGGTATGCAATTTAATTCGGTATCTGCTTTTGTTGCAGGACATCCTAAGCTTAAGAACATTTTAAAATTGAATGATGCTAAATCTGCATTTAATTTAAGTTCTGCGAATTCAAAGAAAATCTTCATAAAACTTCTGAATGATGATTATTTAAATTCAGATTTAACTGACCTTAATTATACTGCTAATTCTAAAGACAAGATTGAAGTTAATGAAGAGTAGTGCAATTGAAAAATACGACAGTTATAAAGATTCTGGTGTAGAATGGTTGGGTGAGATTCCTGAGCATTGGGAATGTATAAGAATGAAACGCCTTTACAAAGATGTTTCAATTAAAAATAGACCTAATGAATTACTATCATCAGTTACTCAAGATAGAGGAGTGATACCAAGAGATTGGATAGATAGTCGAATGGTTATGCCAACTGGTAATCTCGAAACTTTCAAGTTTATTGAAAAAGAAGATTTTGCTATTAGTTTAAGGTCATTTGAAGGTGGACTTGAATACTGTTATCACGATGGTATAATAAGTCCAGCATATACGGTTCTTAAAAGGAGAAAAGAAAATTTACATCCATTATTCTATAAATACCTATTTAAATCAATTTCTTTTATTTCTGAACTTCAAACAAGTGTTGTTGGAATAAGGGAAGGTAAAAATATTAGTTTTCCAGAATTATCATATTCTTTTTTACCAGTCCCACCCCTACCAGAACAAACCGCCATTGCCCAATTTTTAGACGATAAAACCACCAAAATAGACCAAGCTATTGGCATCAAACAGCAACAAATAGCCCTATTAAAAGAACGCAAACAAATCCTCATACACAAAGCGGTAACACAAGGCTTAAACCCAAATGTAAAACTAAAAGATTCTGGTGTGGCGTGGATTGGTGAGATTCCTGAGCATTGGGATTGCGTGAAGTTTAAATTCGTTATAAGAACTAAAGCAAGACTAGGTTGGAAAGGGTTAAAAGCCTCTGAATATGTTGACCAAAGTGAATTTGGATTTTTATCAACACCTAACATTAAAAATAGAGATATTAATTATGATGAAGCATATTTTATTACGGAAAGGAGATATTACGAATCACCTGAAATTATGCTTCAGGAAGGAGATGTTTTATTAGTTAAGGACGGTTCAACCTTAGGAATAACAAATATAGTAAAAGAACTTCCCTTCAAATGTACTGTGAATTCTTCTATAGCAGTATTGAGAGTAGTAGATGGGATAAATCTTTTGCCTGAGTATCTAAATTTTTATCTTAAAAGTGAAACGTGTCAAAGAATTATTGAAAAGAAAAAAGACGGAATGGGTGTTCCTCATTTATTCCAATCTGATATTAACAACTTTAGCATTCCTATTTTTTCTATTGTTGAACAAAAAGAAATCGCCCAATATATAGAAACCGCATCGGCTAAAATAGAAACCGCCATTAGCCTTAAAACGCAAGAAATAGAAAAACTACAAGAGTATAAAAGTAGTCTCATCAATAGTGTGGTAACGGGTAAGGTTAGGGTTTGTTAAAAATAGAAAAATATGGCAGCAGGAAATATACCAGCAGATTTAAAATTTGAAAATTTACCAGATTATAAATCAGTAATAGACAAACTAAATAAAAGACATTATCCAAAGCATCTAATAATGGGGAATGGATTTAGTATGGCATACGACCATAAAATATTTTCCTATAATGCTTTGTATGATTTTATAGAAAAACTGGAAGACCCTACATTAAGTAAGTTGTTTGAAGTCATCAATACAAAGAATTTTGAACTGGTAATGCGTCAATTGGACAACTTTATCGAGATAGCGAAAGCATTTGACACAGATGGTACTTTAATAAAGGCTCTAACCGAAGCTCATCAATTATTACAACAAAGTTTGATTGATGCAGTAAGTTCTCTACACCCAGAACATGTTTTTGAAGTTTCAGAAGATAAAAGTAAAGCGTGTTTTGATTTCTTAAATGAATATTTAGAAAAGCAAGGAATGGTCTTTTCCACTAATTATGATTTGTTATTATACTGGGTTTTAATGCGTAATGAATCTAAACAAGCCAATGATGGCTTTGGAAGAGAACACTTAAACCCTGTAGCTACGCGGAGAGGTCAAGAGGATGCCGAATATGGTGACCTAAATTGGGGAAAACATAAGGAAGAACAAAAAGTTTTTCATGTACATGGTACTTTACCAATTTTTGATACAGGTACCGAAATTGAGAAAGAGGTTTACCGTGACCGAAACTATCTCTTACAAAACATTAAAGATAGAATGAGTAAGATGGAATATCCGATTTTTGTTACGGCAGGTGATGGAACTGAAAAGTTAAAGCACATTTATCACAATAGATATTTAACCTATTGCTACGAAAAATTGAGTGCAATTACAGGCTCTTTAGTTTCTTTTGGCTTCAACTTTGGTGAATACGATTATCATATTATCGATGCTGTAAATAAAGCGGCAAAAAGAGGAGCTCAATCAGGAGAAAAACTGTTCAGTATTTACATTGGTGTTTATTCTGAAAACGACCTTAATTACATTAAAAGCATTCAAGAAAAATTCGATTGTAAAGTGAATGTTTATAATTCGAAAACTGCTAATATTTGGGGATAGTTAAATATGAAAGAATTCGTCTTACAACTTAAAAAGGATAAAATAAACCTTTATAAAAAAGACTATCACGAGATGGTTGCAGCTTATAATAGAGAAGTAGCTACTACTAGTGGTTATAATGGTAGACAAATATTAGAACTTTTGCAAAACTGCGATGACCAAAAGTCGGAGAGTGTTGTTATAGAAATTGATAGACAGAATAATAGACTTTTAATAGCAAATAAAGGCATACCATTTTCAAAAGCTGGTTATAGGTCGTTAGCAACGAGTAATTTATCCTCAAAAATAGATAAAACTCAATATATTGGAAATAAAGGATTAGGGTTTAGATCTATCTTAAATTGGTCTGTTGAGGTATCAATTTATAGCAATGGGTTTAAAGTTACTTACTCTGATAAAAATAAAATAAAGGCATTTGATGAAGCTTTTGACGAAACTATAAAAAATGAAATAAGAGAAACTTATAATTTACAAAGCACGGTTTATCCAATACCCGTTTTGTCTGTTCCTAAAATAACTGAAACAGATAAGTATGATGAATACGCTTCGGTTATAGAGTTAAATTATAAAAGTGATTTTACTAAAAGTATAGATGATCAAATAAAAACTATTACCTCAGAAACTATTTTGTTTCTTCATTGTATAAAAAGTATAAAGTTTGTTGGTTTTGATTTCAAAACGGATATTCATATTAACAGAGAAACTGAAGGCTTAGTAAAAGGAAGTATTCAGAAAATTACAAATGATGTTGAAACTTGGGATGTTTACCAAGATGAGGACAGACTGCCTGATAAATATCAAAACCAGCAAGGAATTATTGAAAATTACCAGATTCGTATTGCAGTACCTAGAAACGAAACCAAAAACCTTTATAAGTTGTATTCCTTTTTTGCAACTAATATAAATCTACACTTTCCTTATATTATTCATGCCACTTTCGATCTAGACCAAAACAGAAAGCATTTAGAAAATTCTGATAAAAATAAATTTGTAGTCGAAAAGCTAACTGAGTTAATGTGTAAAATGGCATTATTTAAAACTGAAGACAAAGTAGATTGGTCGGCGTTTAAATTATTACAATACAATACTGAAAATGAAAATTTACAAGAATTAGGTTTTTATGAAAATTTAGATAAGGTTATCCAGAATGAGAATATCATTCCTTGTGCAAGTGAGGTTTATTGTTCACTTAACGAAGCAGTGTATTTAGATGAAGAATTTTCTAATTTAATTCAGAGCGGAAATGGAGGAGCTATTTTCAAAAAACATATAAAGCCAGTTTTCACTGGTGTGAATTTAAATGTATTAAAACCAAAATACGGTGCTTATAAATATTTTATTGATTTAATAAATAAATGGAGTCAAACTATTATTAGTTTAGAAGTTAGGTCTAAAGTAATTCAATATTTAGTTAATAGAAACAATACCAAAGGTCTTAAGGATAAATTTAATATTTTACTTAATGAAGACTTAAAAATAATTGATAAGGAAAATGAAATTTTTACGCATTTAAATAAAGAATTAGAAATACCTGATTATTGTTTAATTGAAGTACTACATCCAAGTCTTTTTGATAGCTTAATCAGTGTTTTTAATATCAAAGAAGAATCAAAAAAGGATAGAGCAAGAGCTTTGCAAGGTCTTTTAAAAAGTATAGATAATGTACATTCCTATGAGTTTATACCGCTGTCTAGAAAAATAGTAAACAATACACATAGTCATTTTGTTAAGGAGCCAGAGAAGAAAATTGATACAATTAAAAAGATGATTTCTGCGCTTTACAATAATTATGACCCAAATACGAATTATACTTCAATTGGGGTATTGGATGTTCCTTTATTAGATAAAAATAATAATATAGTAAAGGCGTCAGATTTATATTTTTCTGATGATTATCCTATTGGACAAATTTGTTTGGACATTTTCGGTGGGACACATC
The DNA here is from genome assembly GCA_050294475.1 of Algibacter sp. Taxonomy (GTDB): domain Bacteria; phylum Bacteroidota; class Bacteroidia; order Flavobacteriales; family Flavobacteriaceae; genus Thalassobellus. Next base: position 42,446 of record JBNKOE010000022.1, read on the forward strand.
AAAAAAGAAATCAAGTCAATAGTATAGAATCACTTGGTTTAGAGAATAAAAATGTAAATGATGTTCAGAAGTTTTTAAGTTGGTTAGGTGTAAACAATTTCGTTAAATATCATTATAATACAATTAGTAATACAAACCATAGTTATGTTAGAAGAGTTGTAGGTTATGCGCCAACAACTGCTAATGTGCAAGTTTTAGACTTTGAAGAAAGAGACACCTTATTAGAAAATTTGACTGCTGAACAATTTATTCTTTGGGTAATTAAAGATTCTAAGTTGTCGGATAATTTAAATCAGCTAGAAAGGAAACACGGGGAAGTAGTTAAATTTAAATACCATACCAATTACAGTAAATCTCACATAAAAAGTTATTTAGCAGAATTAATTGAAAAAGATTTTTATAATTTTCGAAATCATTTAATGGATAATACTTTTAAGTCTATTAATGATATAGAAATTGATTATTCTAGTAGTTTGTTCAAGAAACATGATATTAAAAGAAAAGATGTAGATGTTGTTTTAAGGCAATTAGGGGCTTGTTCCGATTTCAATGAGTTATCAATTGAACGTGTTCAAGAAATATTAGAAAAGATTAATACCGTTTACGAAAATGGTAGAAATACATCCGCCTATTATAGACGTGCCTATTTACATTTTGAAGAAAACGAAGAACCTTTAACTAAGAATTTTAAGCTTTTTGCAAAAGACCATGAAGGGCTAAAATTATTTAATCAAGACCAAATTTATTATAGTGACAAAGTAAAATTACCAAATAAATTAAGAGCAGAGTTTCCTGTGTTTAATTTTCCGAAAAGATCTGGAGGTAAAAAAGCAATACAATTTTTTAGGATAAATGATTTATCTGAGATTGAAATTGAATTAGATGATTTTGACAAAGATGATTTAGTTTCTAAATTACTACATGATTATTTAGTTGAACTATACCCATTTATTCTAATTCACAGAATAAATGCTTTGGATAATGAAACTACTAAAAGAAAAGACGCATCAAAATTACAGCAATTGGTTGTTAACGTGTGTAATGAAGTTGTAACTAAAGTTGACAATAAATTATTTACACTAGATGATTATGAGTTTATATTTTTAGAAGATTCTGGATATTACATAAAACTACCAAAGCAAGATAATTTAGAGAGCATTAAAAAACACTCAAGTTTTAAAGATACTATTGCTGATATTCTGTCACATTTATTTGATGTTTCGGGTCATAAGAGCGATTTTAGAGCATTATTATCAACTGATTTAGAAGATGTGAAACACATTACAAAAGTTAATTTTGGTGAAGATTTGTTAGATGAAACATTAACTATTTTAGGTTTTTCTAACTCTACAATAGCATTTTGGACAACTATTTATAGAATTAAAGGTCAAGAGTTAAGTTTTGGTGAAGAAAGTACTGTGGATATTAATCAAATAAATAATGATTTAGACTTATCGTTACAATCACATTTGGCAGATTATACAACAATAGATAATGAAACTAATCTTCCTTTTTTAAAGGATTTGTTTTCAAAACTGGATATTTCAATCAAAGAATTTAATTCTTATAGCATAAATAGCTTAAATCTATATGATTTCCATTTGAAAAAACTAACAGCTTTTTTTATAAATAAATTTAATGTTTTTAAACAATCTCTTCATAGTTCTTCAAAGACAAAAAAACTTCGAGAAAACTTTCTTCAAAGATTGCATGATTTTGAAGTTAAGTTGGATGCTTATGCAAAATCAATTGCATTAGATAATAGATTTAAGTTTTCGTTATCTCAAGAAGAGTACTTCAATTTATTTATGCAAAAAGAATTTGATGGAGTGACTTTAATTGATTTTAAGGACTTTAAAGATATTGATGATATATATAAAAAAAACAAATTACACTTGTCATCCGAAGAGATTGAGATAGTTGAGAGTTCTAAAAAATTAGAAAGCTTATTGTATTTTGAATTAGATGTTGAAGCTTTTAAAAATGAAATTTCTAAATATAGTAAAATTGAGTTAGTACCACTTACCAATGTAAGTAAAACTAGTGATGGTAATAGTGTTTTAAAAGAGAAAAGAGTAGGTTCTTTTAAGACTAAAAGTTGGTCTGGATATAAAAATCGAAAAGAGTTATTTAGCCCGAATGGAAGTTCCAATAGAACTAAATCAGAAATAGGTAAAACATCTGAGGAAAAGGTTTATAATCATTTATGTAAAAAATATACCAAGGAGTTTGTACATAATAAAGCCAAGGAAGATGAAGGTTTACATTACGATTTAAGATATAGTCCAGACAAAGGGCTTACATACAGATATGTTGAGGTCAAAACTTTTTCAAAAGATACTTTTATTATTTCACGAGAAGAATACGAATTTGGGATTGATAAAAAAGATTTATATGAAATATGGTTAGTTAAGAATGATGAACTAATTATTTTCGACCATAAACTTGAAGAAACCAACTTAGTTGTTAAAGATTATTACGTTGCTTTTTCTGAATTAGAAATAGCTTAAAATTAAAATTATATGCATAGCCAAACAAACGAACAAGCCTTAGAAGCAGCTATAGAAAAACACTTAACAGGATGTGATTCTGACGTATTGAAAACTCAAGGCACGTCTATTGATTCAGTGAACGAAAATGCTGAAATCTACCAAACTGGCAAAGGCTATTATATTGGACAACCAGTTAATTTTAATGCTCAATTTTCAATAGACGAGCAGTTTTTTTGGAGTTTCTTAGAAAGTACCCAAAAAGAAGAACTCGAAAAACTACAAAAACAAAGCGACTGGAAATTAAAAATCTTAAATAGGTTTGACCGTATGATTAAAAAATATGGTGTGTTGCATTTGCTGAAAAAGGGGTTGGAGGTCGACGATGCAAATTTCACCTTGTTTTATCAGTTGCCATTGGCTAGTAGCAGTCAAACCATAAAAGAAAGGTTTGAACAAAACCGTTTTAGTGTTACACGCCAATTACGTTATAGCATTGATAACCCGAGAGAAGAAATAGACATGGTGCTGTTTGTTAATGGTTTGCCAATCGTTACAATGGAACTAAAAAATCATTGGACTGGTCAAAACGCCAGAGTGCATGCGCAACACCAATATAAAACACAACGCGATATTAAACAGCCTTTGTTACAATTTGCGCGTTGTATAGTGCATTTTGCAGTAGATACAGACGAAGTGTTTATGACAACCAAATTAAATGGAAGAGATACTTTTTTCTTGCCATTTAATAAAGGGAACAAACACGGAAAAGGCAATCCAGAGTTACCACGAGGTGAAATAGGACATCGTACCAATTATTTATGGAACGATGTTTTTACAAGAGATAGTTTAGCAAATATTATTCAGCATTTTGTGCGACTGGATGGTAAGAAAAAAGATGCATTGCAAACAAAAACATTGTTTTTTCCTCGTTACCATCAAATGGATGTGGTACGTAAAATTATAAATGATGCCAGTATAAAAGGTGTAGGGCAAACCTATTTAATTCAACATTCAGCAGGTTCAGGGAAATCCAATTCCATTACTTGGGCTGCTTATCAATTGATTGAAACCTATCCAGCCAATGTTAATACTCCAGGAGTTAAGGATTTGGAGAGACCATTATTTGATTCGGTTATTGTAGTAACCGACAGACGTTTGTTAGATAAACAAATACGTGATAATATTGCTGATTTTTCGGAAGTTAAAAATATTGTCGCACCAGCATATTCTTCTAAAGAATTAAGAGAAAGTTTAGAGCAAGGCAAGAAAATAATTATTACTACTATTCAGAAATTTCCATTTATTATAGACGGTATTGCCGATTTAAGTGATAAGCAATTTGCAGTTATTATTGATGAAGCGCATAGTAGCCAAAGTGGTTCTGCCCATGATAATATGAATAGAGCTATGGGGCTGCAATTTAATGAAGACGAAGAGTGTTTTGATGCTCAAGACAAAATAGTTATGTCGATGCAATCTCGAAAAATGCGAGGTAATGCATCATATTTAGCGTTTACAGCCACACCAAAACCTATTACATTAGAAAAGTTTGGGATAAAACAAGAAGATGGAAGTTTTAAGCCATTTCATTTGTACTCTATGAAACAAGCTATTGAAGAAGGGTTCATTTTAGATGTACTATCTAATTACACTACATTGAAAAGTTATTACGAAATAGAAAAGTCTATTGAAGATAATCCTTTATTTGATTCTGCAAAAGCGCAAAAAAAATTAAGAGCTTATGTTGAACAACATCAACAAACCATTAACACCAAAGCAGAAATAATACTAGAGCATTTTATTCCTAAAATAGTGAATCAAAAGAAGCTAAAAGGAAAAGCAAAAGCCATGGTTGTAACACAAAGTATAGGATCCGCTATAAGATATTACAAAGCCTTACAAAGTATCTTAAAAGACAAAGGGAATCCGTTTAAAATAGCCATCGCATTTTCAGGAATAAAAAAAGTAGATGGTATAGAATATACAGAAGCCGAAATGAATGGTTTTGCAGAAAAAGATACACGCCATAAGTTTGATGAAGATGATTATAGAATATTAGTAGTTGCAAACAAGTATTTAACGGGTTTTGACCAACCTAAGCTTTGCGCTATGTATGTTGATAAGAAACTGCAAGGTGTTATGGCAGTACAAGCGCTATCACGTTTAAATAGAGCAGCAGATAAATTAGGTAAAAAAACAGAAGATGTTTTTGTGTTGGATTTCTTTAATTCTACAGATGATATCAAAGCGTCGTTCGATCCATTTTATACCGCAACCTCATTAAGTGAGGCAACAGATGTAAACGTGCTGCATGAGTTAAAAGATGTTTTAGATGCCGTTGGGGTTTATGAGTGGAGTGAAGTGGAAGATTTTAATATTAAGTTTTTCAATAAGGAAGACGCACAAGTATTAAGCCCAATTATAGAACGATCTGCAGAACGCTTTGTAAACGAATTAGAATTGGAAGACGATGATAAAGCCGATTTCAAAATAAAAGCCAAACAATTTGTCAAGATTTACGGCCAGATGGCATCTATTTTGACTTTTGAAGTTTTGAATTGGGAAAAGCTGTATTGGTTTTTGAAATTTTTAATTCCGAAGTTACCTATTAAGAACCCAGAAATAGATGCTTTAGATGAATTACTAAGTTCAATAGATCTTTCAACTTATGGGATAGAACGAGTACGTTTAAACGAACCTATTGGTTTAGATGATACAGAAAGTGTTGTAGAACCTCAAAATCCGAATCCTAGAGGAGCTCATGGTACTGATGAGGAAAAAGACCCTTTAGATTTAATCATTAATAGCTTTAATGAGCGTTGGTTTCAAGGTTGGGAAGCTACACCAGAAGATCAACGTGTTAAGTTTATTAGTTTGACAAAGTCAATACAAGCACATCCGGATTTTCAGCCCAAAGTAATTGAAAACCAAGATGAACAAAATAAGGATTTAGCATTTAGAAAAATATTGGACGACGTTATGTCTAAACAGCGCAAGCAAGAATTGGATTTATACAGATTGTATGCCAAAGACGAAGCGTTTTACCAAGCATTTTTTGATACAATGAAGCGAATGTCACAATCAGGAAATTTGTAGAAACAAATCATAGGGTGTTCTAGGTTTTCCATTAATATTATTAAAATTTAAAGTTAATAAATACAAAAATCTCAAATTGTTTTTTAAATTGAGATTTTAAAACTTACAAAGTAACATGATATACTGTCAATTTATTTAATTTAAATAATTTTAAGTGAAATTTTAATTTTTGTCTCCCATTTACACCTCAAACCTTGTAAAGCCCTATAAAATAAGGAAAGTTACATATTGTATCGGGAAGTAACCTCTATTGTTAAACAACTACTAAAACTATACTAATTACATATATACCCTTTGTTTAAAGAAATTATTGATATTTTGGCTTATTGTTTATTAATAGATAATACATGTCTATTATGTATTTATTTGTACCTATTTTGTACCTTGCTCTTCTTGAGGTACAAATATTGAAGTAATTCAATATTTTTTTATAATGATTTGCAACATATAGCAACATAATGCACCAATAAGCAACACAGAGCACCAATGAGTAGTAATATTAGAATACAAAAGCTTTGTCAATTTTGCGACAATGAGTTTACAGCTAAGACAACTGTGACTAAATATTGTAGTGGGAATGGTAATGAAGTAGTGTAATTTATGATTAAGGCTTATCTTCCAGAAAAAATCACATCGTCTATTGATGGCTATGAGTTGTTGTTAAGATTTCACAATGATATAATACACTTTAGTAATAATACAATTCATATTAGTTTTAAAAATGTAACATGGTTTGAGGCTAATTTAGTTGCCGTTTTAGGAGCAATGATTGAAGAGTTAGAAAGTAGAGGCAATGAAATTGAAATTGTGGAATATGATGATTTTAAAAGTATAAATGATATTTTATTTAGGAACGGTTTCTTTCCGCATTATGGAATTACAATAAATAGTTTGTTTAGTAGTGACACACAAATACCATATAAAAAATTTAAGCATAGTGAACCTATCTCTTATAATGATTATATACAGCAAGAACTTTTAAACAACAAAGATTTTCCTAAACATAGTCCAAAATTAGGGAAAGAAATTAAACGCAACATATATGAATTGTTTGAGAATGCCAGAACGCATGGTAAATGTACCCATATACACACTTGCGGTCAATTCTATCCTTATTATAAAAAGTTACATATAACTATTGTTGATACAGGAAAAACCATTGTGAGTAATGTACAGGATTATTTGAAAAATAAAATAAATTCCTGCCAATGTATTGATTGGGCGATGCAAACAGGAAATACAACTAAAGAGGGAAATACTCCTGGTGGTTTAGGTTTAGGCCTGATTTTTGATTTTATTAATATAAATCAAGGAAAATTTCAAGTTTTATCTTCAAATGGTTACTGGGAATTAAAAGATGGAAAGGTAAAAAAAGCCGATATAAATTTTAGTTTTTCAGGAACAATTGCTAATCTTGAGTTTATGCTAAATGAAGGTAAAGTTTATCATTTTAAAGATGAAGAAATCGATTTAAATAAAATTTTTTAATTTTGCATATAATATGTACTACTCATCAATGAATATTTCTGTAAAAGATATAATTAGTTCAAACTTTGCTGTATCTACAGATGACGGAGATAAAATATACGCTCTGTTAAATTCTTATTTCAGTAAAGATGAAAAAGTTGTTTTAAATTTTGAAGGGATAACTCTTATGACAACCGCTTTCTTAAATGCCGCTATTGGTCAATTATATAGTAATAATAAATATTCGAGTGAATTTTTGAATAACTATATATCTTTAATAAATGTTGATGACCAAGATAAACACTTATTTGGTATAGTTGTAAAAAGAGCAAAAGAGTATTTTGCAGACAAGGATAAGTTTGATCAAAATTCTTCTGACTCTATTTATGGAAATAATTAAACCAAATAATGTCCAAATAAAATTTTCCGACCAATTTCTTTTTGACACGAATATATGGTTACTTCTATTTGGAACAGTTTCTAATTATCAAAAACAAGATCAAAAAGTTTATTCTGAATTATTTCAAAAAATAATATCTAAACAGAAGCCTATATTTTTAACTTCTGTGATTCTATCTGAATTTGCAAATGTTTTATTAAGAATTGAATTTAAACAGTGGAAAGATAGTCAACAACAAATCACCTGTAATTATAAAGAAGATTTTGTTGGAACTAAAGAATATAAAGATGCTGTAAGCAATGTAAAGTTACTAATCAACAAAATATTAAAGGTTCCTGAAATTATTCTGGTTTCTGATAGTTTCAATGCAATCTCAACAGATAATGTTTATAACAATTTTGGAGAAGTTGATTTTAATGATGCTTATTTAACTGCCTTAGCACAAAAAAACATTTATAAAATTGTAACTAACGATGCTGATTTTAAAAAAGTTAAATCAAATATTAGCGTTATTACAAACAAATAGTTATAACTCTTCACTTATCGGAGTCACTAAAAAGGTCATAAAGGCTTTATAAAATAAATTCACTCCTTAATAAAATTTGTTTCTTTATCTTTGTGATACTATCAAATGATACTATCATAAATGAAATCGAGTTTACGAGATTACATCCGACAGTATTACAAGAATAATAAATAACGAATGAAACCACCTTATCAGATTACCGATACTATTTTAAAATTAGTGGTAGCCATTTCAGAGCGTTTGGGAGAAATTAATGCTACACACTTATACAAGCCTCCAACAGAACTACGGAAAAAGAACCGTATAAAAACAATACAATCATCTTTAGAGATTGAGGGTAATACACTTACAGAAGAGCAGATTACAGCACTTTTAAACGATAAACGAGTAATTGCACCACAAAAAGATATTTTAGAGGTTCAAAACGCTATAAAAGTGTATGAGCAATTACGAGAGTTTAATCCTAATAAGTTAAAGGATTTAGAAAAAGCACACGCAATCCTTATGAAAGGATTGATTGAAGATGCTGGAAAACTACGCACTAAAAATGTTGGTATTGTAAAAGGATCAAAAGTTGAGCACGTTGCACCAAGTGGAACTATGATAAAAGGTTTAATGAATGATTTGTTTAATTATCTGAAAACCGATAAAGATGTATTGCTAATTAAAAGTTGTGTATTTCATTACGAATTTGAGTTTATACATCCTTTTTTAGATGGTAATGGACGAATTGGCAGACTATGGCAAACATTAATCTTGATGCAGAAGTACCCAGTTTTTGAATACCTGCCAGTTGAAAGCCTGATAAAAGAAAATCAAGAGGCTTACTATAAAGCGTTGAGTATGTCGGATAAAAAAGCGACTTCTACGCCATTTATAGAGTTTATGTTAAATATTATGCTTCAAGCATTAGAAAACCTCTTAAAAACTCAAAATAGAACCCTTACAGCAGAAGATAGAATAGAACTTTACAAAGATATTATTGGAGATAGTGATTTTAGTCGTAAAGATTATTTATTAAATTACAAAGATATTAGTCAAGCAACAGCAAGCCGAGATTTAAAATGGGCAGTAGAACAAGAAGTTTTAGTTAAAACTGGAGATAAAAGATTGACAAAATACAAGTTCAATTTAACTTAATTTGGTACTAATTTTACCTTAAAACCACATATATTGTCACTTATTTGTCTCTTAAATTTAGTAAAACCCTATAAACAGTATATTCTCATTTTTTGTATCGGCAAATAGTTTAAAATAATAGTTCCGTATTTATACCATTTTCTTGAGAGGCCTATAAATAGGAGTGAAGTACTTTTTGTATCTAAACCTCAATAAACACCATTAATTCAACCAAAAGGTCAAATCAATTTTTTTTAAAAAGAATTTAATAGATTTGTAATATGACCAGAGACTTTATTGATATAAATGATTTTACCATTCTTGTTGAAGAAGCTTCAACAGAAGATATTACAGTTGATTCTTGTCGATTTGACGAACCTGTTATCGCCGTAGCATTTTATGGTTCTGGCAATGTTGATTTAACTGTGAAATATGGTAAAAATGAAAAGGATTTTCATCATACAAAAGGCTTGGCGTTATCATTTTATGCTGATACTAATGTTGAATTTGAACATACTGTATCCCCTGAAAAACCGTTACAATGTATTGTGATAGCAACCTCTCTAAGGAGTTTAGATAATTTACCCAATCAAGAGGGAGAGATTTTTTCAAATTTATTAAATGAGCTGGTCAATCCATCCGACAATTATGTAGAAGGCCCTCATTTCTTTATGACTCCTGAAATGGAAACCATTATAGACGCTGTTTTCAATATGAAATATCATGGCAAAACTAAAATGATGTTTTTTAGAAGCCAAATGACCGCTCTTATTTCTCACTTTTTTGGGGAGCTTGCAAGCTTACAAACTGAAAAAATTAATACTACAGAAAGAGATAAACTATATAAAGCTAAAGATATTTTACTTGAAAATTTGGATAATCCGCCTTCTTTAAATGAATTATCAAAACAAATAGGTCTCAATAGTTATAGTCTAAAGAAAAACTTTAAAGAGTTGTTTGGAGTGCCCGTATTTAAATATTTACAGAATGAACGATTAACAACAGCTCATGAGTTAATCAAAAGTCATGAATCGACTGTGCAAGAGGCGGCATGGCATGTTGGATATGACAGCCTTAGCTCTTTTTCTAACGCCTTTGAAAAAAAATTTGGTTACAGACCAAGCCAAATAAAGTAAACTCCTTATCAAACAAATCATCCTCCTTTTAGAACTAAGCTAATACTTCCGTTATAGCCAAATTTGTACCTGTAATTATTAATCAATTATAGGTTATGCAATATTTAGTCACACTACAACTAAAAGTAATTCTTCTTACTATTGGATTGGTCTATAATGTTGGTTTATTAAATGATATTCCTTGTAGAAGTGATTTTATCAACAAAGTCGTTATTCCTTCGAATTTAACATCTAAAGAAGAAGCTTTCAATATACTTAATCAAAAATGTAATGTCTGCCATATTAAGAAGAACAAAAAGCGTCTATTCACTTTTAATAATATGGATAACATGTCTAAAGATATTTATAAGCAAGTGTTTGTTAAGAAAAGAATGCCTAAGGGAAAAGATAACAGATTAACTTCAGAAGAGTATGCATCACTTTTGACATGGATTTCAACAATAAAAAATAAATAGATATGGAAATTTCATTTAAACTTTCAACATTAGTTTTAACAATTTTACTTACAGGGCTGTCAGCTGGATTATGTTTTACTTGGTCAAATGCAGTAACTCCAGGTATTGGGAATTTAAGCGATTTAGGGTTCTTACGGTCGTTTCAGCAAATGAATAGAGTTATCATCAATCCATTGTTTTTGATTGTTTTTTTTGGTCCTTTCTTCTTAAATCTACTCAATATGTATTTGTATCGTAATCAACCAAATAAAATATTTTGGATGCTTGTAATTGCTGGAGTTATCTATATTCTTGGGGTAGTATTTATAACCATTTTTGGAAATGTTCCATTAAATGAAATGTTAGACAAGACTGATTTATCAAGTGACAGTTCTTTAGATCTAAAAGCATTACGAGATAGTTTTGAGGATAAATGGAATAAACTTCACTTAGTCAGAACAATTACATCATCTATTTCATTTTCGCTATTGGTCGTAGCCCTAATTCAAATTTCAAAAACAAATTAATAATCTTAAACAATAAGTAACATGACATTTTTTAAAAATTTAGACGAGCTTTCTGATATTACTGATATAACATTCAATGACAGAGGGCGATTAGGACCATTCGACAAAGCCTCTCAAAGAATTATGAGAGGGAAATCAGAATTTACACCTGCGCAGAGAGAGATGTTTGCAGCATATGTTTCAGGATTAAACGCCTGTAGTTTCTGTTACGGCTCTCATAAAACAGTAGCTTCAAACTTTGGCATTTCAGAGCAAGTAATTGAACAGCTATTAATGGATATTGATTCAGCAGGTGTTCAAGATAATCTTAAACCAATCTTTAAGTATCTGAAAAAACTAACGCTTACGCCAAGCAAGATAATTAAAGATGATGCTCTTATGGTGTTTAAAGCCGGATGGAAAGAAGAAGCATTGCATGAGGCCATAATTGTGGGTTGTTTATTCAATTTTTACAACCGTTTGCTTGATGGACATGGGGTAAAAGGCAATCATGCTATTTATCAATTTGGGGCAAACCATCTTTATAAAAACGGATATGGTGTACCTTGGTTTATAGGGTTGATTAAAAAAAGTATTAAGAAGAGTAATAGAAAGAAAATTGAACAATTAGAATCAGAATAACATTAAAAAACAAGAGAAATGAAAAAAGATAAATTTTTAATAATTGGAGGAACCGGAAAAACAGGTCGTAAAGTAGTGAAAAGTTTACAACTGCTAAATCAAGATGTACGCATTGGTTCAAGATCGTCAAACCCTGTTTTTGATTGGGATAACCCTGATACTTATGAGACTGCATTGGAGGGAATTGATAAAGTTTACATTACGTATCAACCGGATTTGGCAGTACCAGGTGCTATTCAAGCCATCGAAAAATTAATTTATGTAGCAAAACAAAAGAAGATTAAAAAAGTGGTGCTACTATCCGGGAAAGGGGAAAAAGAGGCACAACTCTGCGAACAAGTAGTGATTCATTCTGGGTTAGATTACACCATTGTTAGGGCGAGTTGGTTCAACCAAAATTTTAGTGAAAGTTTTTTCTTAGAACCTATCAAAAATGGTGTTGTAGCTTTGCCTCAAGTACATGTTAAAGTACCTTATGTTGATACCGATGATATTGCCGATGTTGTTGTGGAAGCGTTACTACATGATAAGCACAATAGTAAAATATACCAATTAACGGGGTCTAGAACGTTGACTTTTCAAGAAGCAATTTTAGAAATAGCAGCTGCTACTGATAGAAAAATTGACTTTATACCAATTTCGGTTGCAGAATACATCAATGCTTTAAAAGACCACGGTATTCCAGATGATTTTGCGTGGTTAATTGAATATCTGTTTACAGAAGTGTTGGGGAATCCTAGTGTTTCAGAAATCACCAATGATATTGAAAAGGTTTTGAAACGTAAACCTAAAGCCTTTTCTAAATATATACAAGAGACGGCGGCAATAGGGATTTGGAGCCCAATGAGCAAATAATGCCAGCTCATATTGATTGATAAATATTAGCAGAAACTTAACGATATGAATACAAAATTGATAATGACATTAAGTGCTCTTATCTTGGGAGCCATTGGAGTGCTATTAACATTTATTCCCGACACCATTTTAAGCCATTTAAATATTGATGTAAACAAGACTTCTCAGTTCTTGATGCAAATTCTTGGAGCTCTATATTTCTCTTTTGCAATGCTAAATTGGATGACAAAGACGAGTTTGATAGGTGGAATTTATAATCGCCCTATAGCTATCGCTAACTTCTCTCATTTTTTGATTGCCGGACTTGCGTTAGCTAAAGGAATAATTTCCAACCCAAGTATCTCATATGCGATTTGGACGGCTGGAATTATATATTGTTTGTTCGGAGTTTCCTTTGGAATCATATTATTCAGGCACCCTGTAAATGAAACCAAATCGAATAAATAAAGATAGAAACGTGCTTCAATTTTATGTGATTGAAAAAGCCAATGACTGGGGTCTAGAAACAAGGTTTAATAACAATCAACAAATAAAAATAGTTGGCATTGATTAAAAAAAAATGAATTGAAAATTAGAGAAACTCATAAAAACGAATACACCATTTCAACAGACAAGAATAAATTGGATTTTACTTGTATTCACAAATTCCTTACAAATGAAACTGACTGGAGTAACGGAATTCCAATGAATACTCTAAAAACATCTATTGAAAACTCTCTGAACTTTGGACTTTATTACGAAAATAAACAAATAGGATATGCTAGAATAATTTCAGACTACTCAACTATTGCATATTTAGGCGATGTTTTTATTGTAAAAGAATATCGTGGGAATGGATTAAGTAAATGGCTGATAAATGAAATAATGGAACATCCTAACCTTCAAGGATTAAGATGATGGATTTTATTGACTGATACAGCCGAATGGCTTTATAAAAAATTTGGATTTACTGAATTAGCTTATCCTGAATTCTATATGGAAAAACATAATCCAAATGTTTACAATGGAATAGAAAAAGTTAACAGCAATAGTGTATAAAAATATTAACCGAAACAGTAGTAAATAGGGGTATTGTAGTTCGCTTAAAATTTGGTAGTAAACTATAAGTTTCTACTTCCGCAATCGACTATTACTCTTATACTACCGTTACCAAACATTAAAACAAAACCTCAAATAAAATAAATTATGCCACATTTTGTAATTGATTGTTCTGAAAACATCATAAAAAGAAAATCACCAAAAGAAATTATTCAAAAAGTATATGATACAGCAGATTCAACTGACCTTTTTGACAAAGGCGATATTAAAGTAAGAATCAATCCTTTTGAATATTATAATATCGGAAATACTAAAGATGATTTTATTCACATTTTTGCAAATATTATGGAAGGACGAACTGTTTCTCAAAAAAAGAATCTATCGGAAAGAATTATTACTGAATTGAAATCAATGTTTCCTGATGTTCCAATTATTTCAATCAATATTAGAGATTTTGAAAAAGCAACTTATTGTAATAAATCGATGGTCTGATATCGAATGATATTATAAATGGAATAAAAAACGTTGGGTAATAAATAGGAATATGAGCAGTCTGCAAGACCTAGTGTAAAGATTGCCGGTTGTACCTGCCTTTGTCGGCAGACAGGCTATTCGCCTAAGCGGATTTAGTTCAACACGGATGCTATAATTAAAAATCTTAAAAAATCAATCTCATGAACAGAAGACTTTTAGGTAATATTTTAATAATAACGCTACTAATACTGGTAGGATCAGGCTTGTTAATGTATTTAAAACCTTTCACCAAAAACATTGCTTCATTGCATACTTTTTTTGGACTACTATTTGTTTTAGGAATGGTCTTTCATATTCTGAATAATAAAAAACCTCTTTCAAATTATATAAAAGGTAAAAGACAATCAAAACTTAAAAAACTTCTAAGTCCATTAGTTTTCTTTTTAATTTTAGTTGTGGCATTGGGTTTATATCTAGATCTCCCATTTTTAAATAGTCTATACAAGTTTGGTAACAGAATTAGAAATGAACAAATTGGCAAAACAGAAGAACAGTTTGACTATGAGATTATTGAATTAGAAAAAGCACTGGGAAAACATACTATTGATATTGAGTTAAAAAAGGGAGCATCCTTTCAGTATCCATTGTTTGCTATTTGGATAGAGGACTCAACAGGGAACTATGTTGAAACCCTGTATATTTCAAGAGTAATCTCTTCCAGCTCATTTGATTATGGTAAAAAAATCAACAACAAATGGGAATCTGCCATTTTAAGACGACCGGAAGCCCTTCCCTATTGGTCGCACAAAAGAGGAATAATAGCCTCCGATGGTCTTTATGTGCCACTCAACAACGCACAAGATCTTGATGCTGTTTCTGGAGCAACACCAACAGGTAATTTTATAATAAAATCCAAAAGCAATCTGGAAAATTTAAGAAACTTTAAAGTTATGTTAGAGGTTAATCAGTCTTATGACTGGAATGACTATTATACCGAAGATAAATTTCCTGATGACCCTATTTATTCAGGTTCCGGGCAGGTTGGACAACCTTCCTTGATATATGAAACACAAACTTCATCAAAAGAATTTATGTCAAAAAAATATAAACTCATGGAACTTATCGGACATGGTCATTATTCAGGAAAAAATGGCAAATTATGTAAGGACTTGTCTAAAATTACGACTGCTAAAGAAATTGTTGATAGAGTACTATTAAAAATTAATTAAACCATATATGTAAATGCAATTTAAAGGAAAGTCAGGAGAGTTTATAGTATTAGAGCAAATCACAAGCAAAAATTGTAATGTGCTTAAAGAAATACACGAAGGTTCTTTAACAGTTTTATGGTTTGTTTCAGACAACAATAAACTTACTATTGATGGTGTTGAAACAAGCTTTCAGAGAAATCAAATTGTTTTTTTGACTGAGTTTCATAACGTTGAGGTTAATTCTATTTGTAATGCAAAATTGGTGAAATTTAATAGGCCTTTTTATTGTGTTTTAGATCATGATATTGAAGTGGGATGTAAAGGGGTTTTGTTTTTTGGTGCTTCTCAACTACCAATAATTAAAATTCCTATAAATGAGACTGAACGTTTTGAAACACTTTGGAAAATGTTTGCCATTGAAATGGTATCTGATGATGATTTGAAGATTGATATGCTCCAAATGATGTTAAAGCGATACCTGATTTTGTGTACGCGTATATTTAAAAGTCAATCTAACTATCCAACAGAAAAAATAGAGTCAGACATTGTAAGAGAATTTAATTTTTTAGTAGAGCAACATTTCAAAACAAAATTTAGTGTAGCAGATTACGCTGAAATTCTCAACAAATCTCCCAAAACAATTTCTAATCTTTTTTCTAAACTGGGGTCTAAAACTGCATTGCAATATATCCAGGAAAGAAGAAGTCTTGAGGCCAAAAGACTATTACAATACTCCGAAAGACAAATTCAAGAAATTGCTTTTGAAATTGGGTTTGAAGATGTACAAGCTTTTAGTAGATTTTTTAAAAATTTAGAAGGTGTTTCTCCATCCCATTATAGAGAACAATTCACATAGGCAATATTGCCAACAAGTCAGGAAATTCTACCTAACAAACACCTCCATTATCATAGCATCTTTGCATTGTTACAATAAAGTATCATTAAAAACAATGTAAATATGACAAATTTTAAAGTTCCCACCAGAGGAGATGTATCTGAAAACAACAAAGCAATATTTGATAATTTAACAAGTGCCATTGGCATGGTACCTAATTTATATGCAACCATTGCTTATTCTGATACAGCGCTTTCAAATTACTTACAGTTCCAAAATGCAAAAACCTCGTTTACAAAAAGAGAAAAAGAGGTGGTTAATTTGGTTGTAAGTCAAATAAATGGTTGTCATTATTGTCAAGCAGCACACACTACAATCGCTAAAATGAATGGTTTTACAGAAGATCAAATCCTTCAGTTAAGAGCCAGTTTTTCAGATTGGGATAAGAAATTAGATGCGTTGGCAAAATTAACCAAAGCCATTACAGAATCTAAAGGAAACCAGGTTGAAAAAGAGTTAAACGATTTTTTTAACCAAGGCTATACTAAAGGAAGTTTAGTGGATTTACTATTACTAATTGCCGATAAAGTTGTGATGAACTATTTGCATAATATCACCAAGGTAGCAATAGATTTTCCTTTAGCACCAGAATTAGAATTAAAAACAATTCAATAATATATCAAATTATGAAAACAATAAATTGGAAAAATGCAATAATTGCAGGAATTATAGGAACCATCCTATTTGATTTAGTAGGATTGGTATTTACAGGAGAATGGTGGGACATTCCAGGTATTTTAGGTGCTAAAACTGGTCTGGGTTTAGCCTATGGCGTAGTAGGACATTATTCAAATGGAATTTTATTAGCAGTACTTTATGCGGGAATTGCACCCTCCCTTTGGGGTCCAAAATGGGTAAGACCATTAATTTTTGTAGCAGGAGAAACGGTAGCCTTGGTATGGCTGTTTATGCTTCCGTTATTGGGCGCAGGTGTTGCTGGATTAAACATGTCGCCAATGATGCCAGTAATAACCTTATTACGTCATATGGTATATGCTGTTCCTTTGATTTTCTTATTAAATAATGAAGTAGCTCCGTTATTGCAAACTAAGAAGTAAAAAGACACCCCAGTTTGTAAGTTAAATAAGCAAACCTTAAATCAAAGGTTTGCTTATTTTTTCAACTATTTATTGAACAAATTATAATACTTCTTGAACAAGTAGTTTGCTCAAATAATTATCAATTTTATATCGAACTCAGGTCATAAATAAAAAACAATGGAGAAGAAATATCCAATACCACCTTTTACAGAGGAAACAGCTTTACAAAAAGTGCAAATGGCAGAGGATGCCTGGAATAGTAAGAATCCTGAGAAGGTGTCTCAAGCATATTCTATTGATACCGAATGGAGAAATAGAAATCAGTTTATCAATGGACGACAAGCCGTTGTTGAATTTTTAGCAAATAAGTGGAAAAATGAACTCAACTATAAACTAAAAAAAGAACTTTGGGCCTTTTCTGATAACAGAATAGCAGTACGCTTTGAATATGAGTACCAAAATAAAGACGGACAATGGTTTAGGGCCTACGGAAACGAAAATTGGGAATTTGATAAAAACGGACTCATGAAAAAACGCTACGCCAGTATCAATGATTTACAAATCAACGAAAATGATCGTAAACTAAAACATTAATTACACTGAAGATTAAATGGCTCGTAGGTTAATAATAAAAGGATGAAAAAAGAAGAAAAACTTGAGATACTTAATATCAGTAAGAAACTTCATGACCAAGTTGAAGCCAGTTACCTAAATGATTCTGCACGTAAAGGGGACGATAAATGGTTAGAAAAACAGCGCATACTTCTGGCAGATATGGCACTTCATTTATTGCAAACAGCCATTAGTCCAGATGAAATTAAATTGGATCTTTTGAGAAATAATATTCATTCCATTTTAACTATTTCAGATCAGTTTTTGCCAAAGGCGGGATTTAAAGTAACAATTAAAAAGCTGCATGAAAACTATTAATGACATGAAAAACAGAAGAATTTCAAAGGAAATGAACTGGAAAAGTTTCTAAAGAATGCACTGTTTCAAGAAAAAGAACTGGAGCATTGGAAAGCTAAGGATAGTAAACAAGTAAAAGAAATAGCTTATGGTTAAATAAACTCTTGGAACAAAAAAAATGAGCGAACTTTGTTCGCCCATTTAGTTTTGTAAAGATAAGTTAAGATAATTTGTAATTGCAATATGCAACTCCAATTAAAAAACTCAATCCGACAACAAGAAAGGTGTTAGTCGTGTTAAATTTAAGTCCAATTCTATCTTTACTGATGTAAACATTAGTTGAATACATAATAAAGTTGATGAGTGGTTTTGGTTAGCACACGCACCAATGGTAAAAATAACAGTTCCAAGAGTTTCATTTTTCCGTCAAAGGAATTTTAAATGTAAAAAACAAGTAAAATATAAATTAAAAACAAAAGACTGCTAAACAAATAAAACAAATGGCGTTTAGAAAGCTAATACACAGCCTAAAATGGGCTACAAGGAATACGAAAGGGATTTTCTTGAATTAAAAAAAGCAAAGGAAGCTTTTTTTGCCAAGCACCGTAAAGTGGTTGCAGGGTTTCAAACTGAAATCGTAAAAAATGAAAATGGGTATTTTACACCGTTTTGATTTAATTACCGACGACAACCTATTGCATGAACTTTACAATATGAAAAATTAGACGTAATAATTGTTTATAGCATTAACAAATAAATCCATAAAAAAGGGATATTTAAAAGTTAAAAAAACTGATTCCATTAAGTATATAAAATAATCGAAAACCAAATAAAAACAAAAAAATAATCTATTCCATTAAAGGGATAGGTACTAAATTTTAAGTAAACCTATCAAGGGAATAAATACTCTTTATTTTAAGGTTTAATCTTTTGTTTTATTATTTAATTTAGAAGGCAGAGTTCCATATTCTTCCTTAAATAGTTTTCTGAAATATTTGACACTATTAAAACCAACTTCAAAAGAAGCTTCTGAAATTGTTAAATTGTTATGTTTAATCAATTGGACTGCTTTTTCTAATCTTACCTTACGTACTAATTCATTGATGTTTTTCCCTGTTAGAACTTTCATTTTTCGATAAAGAGAGGTCTTACTCATACCTATTTCCTTACAAATGACTTCAATATTGGTATTCCCTTCAGAGATTAGTCGGTCAATAATTTGATTAAATCGCTGTAAAAAAGCCTTTTCTTTATCTAGTAAACTTCTGTTTTCTGTTGTAAAAGTTGATGTTTCATTATTGTTAAAGTAATCTTTCAGTTTTAACCGGTTTTGAATAAGGTTCTTTATTCTTGTTTTTAGTATCTTAGAATTGAAAGGTTTGGTTATATAATCATCAGCGCCTTCTTCATAGCCTTGGTTCATCCTGTCTATACTTCCCGCTGCCGTTAAGAGTACAATTGGAATGTGAGAGGTTGTTTGTTCCTTTTTTAATGTTTTACATAGATTAATGCCGTTTTCTATAGGCATCATAACATCTGAAAGCACCAAATCTGGTACATATTTTATGGCTTTATTAATGCCTTCAGTACCATTTTCGGCAAATATTAAATCGTATTCATTTTCTAATAAAGTAGAAAGGAATAAGAGAATATCTTTGTTGTCGTCGACAATTAATATAAGGTCTCTCGATTTATCTTGACTGATTTTAGATTTAATTGTATCTACATCAGATGGATGTTTTTGGTATTCCCAAATTCTAGTGATCTCGTTTAGCTCCTTTTGCTCTTCATTGTCAATAACAGAGGTATCGTCACTTGTTTTTTTCTCAAAAGCATCATTAGGTATATCAAGGATGAATTTTGTTCCTACATTATATTTACTTTCAACATGTATTGAGCCCATATGAAGTTCAGCAAATATTTTGGATAACGCTAATCCTATACCTGAACCCTTTTTTTTGTTTTTTGTATTTGATTGATAATACCAGTCAAAAATATGAGGAAGGTCTTGTTCTGAAATTCCTTTACCATTATCAGTTACTGATATTAATAGACGATTCATATTTGTTTTAACTGAAACCAAAATAGTTCCTTTTTTTTGAGAATATTTAAAAGCGTTGGAAAGTAAGTTATGTATAATAATCTCAATTTTTTCTATATCACACCAAATGTAAATATCGTTTTCAGGTTCGTTAATTTTAAGACTTATTCCACGGGATTTTGCAAGAGATTTGTAATTAGTAAGAATTTGGTTAATATAGTTTGATATGTTAACTCTGTCTATAGAAAGTTTATTTAACCCTATTTCCGATTTTCTAAACTCCAAGAGCTTTTGTATGTTTTTGTATAGATATCTGGAATTTTTAAGAACCATTTTCAGCTGGTCTTTTTGTTTCTTTTTATCTATCTTTTCTATAAGTTCTTCAACAGGGGCAATTATTAAACTTAAAGGTGTTTTTAATTCGTGGGAAAAGCTTGCAAAGAACCTTACACGTTCTAAATTAAGTTCGTTTTCTAATTGCCTTTGTTTTTTTTCAAAGACTAGAGAGTTTTTCAGCTTCATGCGTTCGGTATAGTATCTTATTCCTATCCAAACCAATGTAACGAATAAAATTACATAAATTAAGTAAGCGGGAAGTGTTTTCCAGAAAGGAGGGGTTATGGTAATTAAAAGATTGTTACTAACAATTTTTTCTGGATTTATAGTTCCTTTAACTATTAAGTTGTAGTCGCCTGGAGGAAGTTTACTTAAATTTATGGAATTGCTATTGTTTATATTTACCCATTGGTCTTGATAGCCTTCCAACATGTATGAATACTTAATATTACGGGCGCTTGGATATTTTAATACACTAAAATCAATCGTGATTAATGTTTGATTGTGGTTAAATGTGACATGGTTTAAATATGGAAGCGATTGTTTCAATATACTTTTTGAATCATTTGGAATTACAGGTACTTTGCCATTAAACACCTTTATTGCTTCGAATATTATTGGAGGGTCAACTTCAGAACTGAATATTTTATCTGGATTGATTATAAAAAGTCCATTATTACTTCCAAAATAAAGAATGCCATTTTTCGCTCTAAAAGCGGCACCCACATTAAAATCGCTTTGGGGGATGTTATCAAGAGAGCTAAGGTTTTTAATTGTCCCTGTTTTGATGTTAAAATAACTTAATCCTTTATAAGTACCTAGCCATACCTCATTTTCATTTCTAAAAACCATGCTTTTTATGGTATTGTTACTTAAACCCTCTTTATCAGTATAATATACGGATTTTCTATTCTCAGGATAAAGCTTAAACAATCCACCATAGGCAGACCCAACCAGAAAACTTTTATCTGATAACCTAGATATTGCATATGTAATATTACTAGGAAAATCAGTTGTATTATTTATACTAAATAAATCTGAAGAATCTAAATTTGGGTTATATTTAACAACCCCATCTCCGTATGTAGCCATCCATAGATTGCCAAATTGATCTTCGGTAATATCTCGTATATCAATTTTACCAAGGATTGATATATAAATAAAAGAATCTAAAGATTCGTTATACCTGTATAACCCTCCACGGTTTGTTCCAACCCAGATATTTTTATGATTATCTTCATATATTTTATTTACTTTATATCCATTTTCAACAGATCCTTGAAGATACTTTTTAGTGTTACCTGTTAAGGTATCTAAAAGATTTAATCCACCTCTATAAGTACCCACCCAAACCCGCTTTTTGTAATCTTCAAGAACGGTGTATATATAATTGTTAGAAAGACTTGAAGGATTGTTTTCTTCATGTTTATAATATTTGTATTTTCCGGTAGTTGGGTTATAGAGATTTAATCCTTCTCCATCTGTACCTATCCAAATTTCACCATTAAAATGTTCAGTAATGCTACGAATATAATTACTATTTATGGTAACGGGGTTATCGGTGAATTTCTTTTTAAGATGTTCAATAGGAGTTCCTTTTGGATTAACATAATACAAACCATAACGGGTTCCAATCCACATATTATCATCATTATCTCTCATGATAGTAGAAATAAATCTTCCTTGAAAATCGTTTCCATCTTGGTTAGGCAGATACCATTTAATATATTTTGATTTATTCTTATAGGATTTAAGACTGATAATGTTCAACCCTCCATTTTGAGTGCCAACCCACATATTACCTATATAATCTTGTTCAAAAGAAAGAATCTCTTTATCACTTAATCCATTTTTCTCATTGCTGCTGGCAGGAATATAAATTTTTTCATTGTCATTTGTTAAAATGACTATTCCATTTCGTGTGCCAATCCATAAATTACCTTCATCATCAAAAAATAAACAATTAATTTGATTTAGTCCTTTGTCTTCTTTGTTTCCTAAAGGTATGCGTTCTACTTCTTTGGTAACATAATTTATTTTATTGAGACCGTTATTAAAGGTGCCAATCCATAATGTATTGTTTTTATCCAGAAGAATAGTGGAAATATGATTAGAAGAAATACTTTTATAGTCACCTTGCTTGTGTTTTAAAATTATATTTTTCTCTGGATAATCCGAGTTAAAAAATTGAAGACCTCCTCCGTATTCTCCTAATATAAGTTCGTTCTCTCTTCCAAATTCCATACAACTAAGACTTGTTTGAGCGAGTCCGTTGGTTTCGTCTATAAGTGTGAAAGATTCTTTTTTTATATTGTAAATATTTAAACCTTCACCAGTTACAATCAATAATTCACCTTTATTATTGTACTTTATTTGATGGATGAAATTATAATTTAGACTGTTACTTGAGTCGCTTTCTTTTTTAAAGTTAAAAAACTTGTTTCCGTTATAGCGGTTAAGTCCGTCAAATGTAGATATCCAAATATAACCCAGCGAGTCCTGTGCTATATCAGTAATGAAATTGTTGGAAAGTCCAGAATCCACATTAAAATATTCAAATTTTAAAGAACTTTTTTCGGTAATTAAATTATTAAAATAAGGTTCTTGTGAATAACTAACTGCAGTTATTTGGATAAGTATAAATAATATAATGCTATTAATTATTTTCATGAACAGTAAAATTACAATAAAAACATCTTAATCAAATTTCAATTTATTGTGCATACATTTTTTTGAACATCTTCACTTAATTATATAAATGTTTGCTAGTATTTTGAGTACTATTTTTTAAGCATATTAATCTCTATTTTTTGTTCGTTTGAGTCTATTGTGCCCCTTTTTTTAATCATTTGTGCCTGTTCAAATCAACTGGTTAGGTATAGTTTTGAATGATAACACTTTAAAAGCGTAAAAATAACGTTTAAAAATAAATAGCAAACATAAAATTTAAGTTTTATAATCCAAAACAGGATGAAGCTATGTTGTGTTATAAAAACATATCAAAAAATTAACAATAAACAAAAACATGCCTATGAAGAAACAAAACCACTAAACACTAATATGCTAATTCTAATTAATAAGAATTTAAAAATTAAGAGATTAATCAAAAACAAACTATATATGAAAAAATTATTTAAAATTTATGGAATTTATTTCAATCGCTTAAGATTTGATTTTAAGGTAAAACTAACCATGCTTTTATTTTGCATTACCTTATTTCAAGTTCAAGCGAGTGAAACAAAAATTATAAATACTACATTACAATCTCAACAACAAAGTTTTGAAATATCGGGTACTATAGTAGATATAAATGGACAGCCATTACCAGGAACCAATATTAAGGAAAAAGGAACTACAAATGGAACCCAAACAGATTTTGATGGTAAGTTTTCATTAACTGTTTCTAGCGAGAATGCAATTTTAATAGTATCTTATATCGGGTTTAAAACTCAAGAGTACCCTTTAAATGGAAGTACAACAATTAATGTTACTTTAGAAGAAGACACAGCTGCTTTAGATGAAGTTGTAGTAGTTGGTTATGGTACAGCCAGAAGAAAGGATGTAGCAGGGTCTGTAAGCACTTTAAAACTAGAAGATTCTCCAATAGCCAATAATCCTACTACAAATTTATTGCAAAGTTTACAAGGGGTGTCTCCAGGGTTAAATGTTACACCACAAAACTCACCAGGGGCTAGTCCAGGTATCTTGGTTAGAGGGCAAAACTCTATAAATGGAAGTAACGACCCGCTTATTGTTTTAGATGGGGTTATTTTTCTGGGAAGTATTCGAGACCTTAATCCAAACGATATTGCAAGTTTCGATATTCTTAAAGACGCATTGGCAGCGTCGGCTTATGGTTCCAGATCGGCAAACGGTGTTATTGTAATAACCACTAAGAAAGGAAAAATAGGAAAACCTATCATCAATATATCATCTATTATAGGAGCTAACTCTTGGAGAGATAAATATGACATGATGAGTTTAGATACTTTTGAGCGTAAGTTTGCAGCTCAATTAGGGGTAGCTGTTGAAGATCTTGCTTTTGACCATCCCATGGCTAATGCCTATTTAGAGCAACGTATAGACACTAATTGGATGGATCTTATCTCCAGATCTGGATTTATTCAAAACCAACAATTATCTGTATCTGGTAGAACCGATAATATGGATTACTATTTTTCTGGAGGTTATTCTAAAGAAGAAGGTGTAATTGTAGGAGACGATTACGAGCGTATATCTTTAAGAGCACGTCTTAATACTGATATTACAGATTGGTTAGAGGTAGGTATAGATGGTACTTACAACAATAATGATTATTCAGGAATAGGAGCAAGTGTAGGCAATGCTTACTTAATGCAGCCTATAGGTTACCCTTATCGTTACGATGATCAACCAAACAATGCCGCTACAAATTCCAGTAGGTTATTAGAACGTTGGCCAGTAGGATCTTCAGTACAGAATCCGCTTTGGGGTACCGATGGAACCATTGAAGATGTAGATAAAAGTGATTTTTTCAGGTTTTCAGGACATGCTTTAGTTAAGTTGCCAGTAGTAAAAGGATTAAGCTATCGTTTTAATTATTCTATTGATGGTAAGTATGAAGTAAGGGACAGATTCTATTTTGAAGATTACTATATAAGTGAAGCTGGAACAGATAACTATATAGAGCGTTACTCTGATCAGGCATTAGAAGATCATCTCTCTCAAGCTAATGGGTATAATTCACGTACTAACAGTTATACTTATGTTATGGACAATATTTTAAACTATAACAGGACATTTGATAAGCATTATTTAGATTTAACATTAGTAGCTACAAGAGATTATTCTTATAGTAAAAACGTATTTTTATCAGGAAGTGATTTTTCTGATAATGGAAACAGCTCACTTGGTGTAAACGGGATAAGTAAAGCCACTACCGTTTTAAGTTCACAGGATATAATTGAACGATCTAATGTTGGTTATTTGGCACGTTTGGCTTATACCTATAACGATCGTTACCATTTAAATGCTTCTATACGAAGAGATGGTGCCTCTGTATTTGGGGCTAATCAAAGGTTTGGTAATTTCCCATCAGGAGGAGTTGCCTGGACTGCTTCTAACGAAGATTTTTTAAATGGAAATGAAACGTTAAGTTACTTAAAATTAAAAGCGTCTTATGGACAAAATGGTAATCAAGGTTTAAATCCATATCAAACCTTAGCGCTTGTGGCTAATGGTAGCCAAGGTAATATAGAGTATGAGTTTGGAGACGCACCGTCTACTATTCTTTATGGTGTATCACTTACCTCGCTTGCAAGTCCTAATTTAGGTTGGGAAACGACTACAACCTTTAATACAGGGTTTCAATCAAAATGGCTTAATGATCTTATTTCATTAGACTTCGATTTGTATTTCTCAAAAACTACAGATCAAATTTTTGTAAGGAATATACCTACAATGACTGGATTCAGTTCCATTTTAACTAGTTTAGGTCAGGTTAATAATAATGGACTTGAAATCAATATTGGAACTACAAATATTAAAACAGAAGATTTTAGTTGGAATTCAAACCTTATCTATACACGTAATCGTAATAAAATTGAAAAGCTATATGGTGATGATTTAGATGGAGATGGAAAAGAAGATGATGATATTGCCAATAGTTTGTTTATAGGGGAACCAATCGGAACCATTTTTGGTTACGAATATGATGGTGTTGTTCAAGCGGATGATACAGATTATATTGCAAATGTAGGAGCTGTGCCTGGAGATGCTAAATTTAAGGATCTTGATGGAGATGGTTTTATTACAGCAGAAAATGATCGTAAAATTTTAGGGTATCGTAGAGAGAATTTTAGAATGAGTTTATCTAATACGCTTAATTACAAAGATTTTACGTTCTATGTTTTATTAAATGGTGTTTTCGGAGGTAATAATTATTATATGAGTGAGAACCCTTTAGAAAATTCATTTGGTAACCGTTTTGATACTAATGAAATTAATCACGATTGGTGGACTCCCGAAAACCAAAGTGAAAAATATTTAAGACCCGACTATTTAGGCAATCGATATTTAGGACTACAATCAAGAGGTTTTGTGAGAGTACAAGATATCTCTTTATCTTATAATTTTCCACAAGATTTATTGAATAAAATCAATATTAGATCTGCAAAAATATTTGCAAGTGCACATAACTTGTACACCTTTACAGATTGGTTTGGAGGTGGTGATCCTGAGTTAGGAATACGTCCTGGAAGTGGTGCATACCCTGTACCTACAACAGTATCTGTAGGCGTTAACCTTAGTTTATAATTTTTTAAAAAATAAAATAAAAAAATTAAAAGATGAAAGCATATAAATATCAAATTCAAATAGTTCTGGTCTTATTTTTACTGGCCTTTATGTCTTGTAATGACGAAGACTTTTTAGATACAGAGCCTAAAACATTTTATACATCGTCGAATATATTTTCTTCACCTACACAGGTAGATCAGGTATTAATTACTATATATTCAGACATGCGTAATTTTATGGTAAGAACATCTAACTTTAAACATAGAGGTACAGATATGTTTGATGTGCCTAATTTTAGATTGGGTAGTACATTTGGCGATTATAGCCAACTAAACCCAGATGATTGGAGATATAGAGATATTTTCTCTTTTCATTACCTAGTTATACGTAATGCAAATTCGGCCATTGATGCGGCCAATCAAGAAAGTGTAAATTGGTCTTCTGAATCTGACAAAAATTATGCATTAGCCCAAGCTCGCTTTTTTAGAGCATATGCTCATGGAACGTTGGCAGAACTCTATGGAGGGGTTCCTATAGTTACAGAATTAGCAGATGAGCCTAGGTATGATTTTGTAAGAGCAACAAGAGCAGAAACTTACCAATATGCTATTGATGAGCTTGAAGCTATTATACCTGATTTACCAGAGCTTACCAATCAACCAGGAAGATTAGTTAAAGCAGCTGCTCAACATTATTTGAGTGAGTTTTATTTAGCGTTGGGAATTGAAACAGGGAATAGCGAGTTTTATCAAAGTGCCATAGACGCTGCTAGCGATGTTATTGATGGAGGCACATATTCTTTAATGACCAAACGTTTTGGTGCAAGAGCTGGAGAAGCAGATAAAAATGTTTATTGGGATTTGTTTAGAATAAATAATATTAATTTTTCTGATGGAAATACCGAAAGTATTTGGACATTTCAAATAGATTTTGATGCCTTTTTAGGAAGTGACAGAGAATCATTTTTAGGTTATCCAAGAGATTATATGCCTGTATTAAGAGCTATTCCAGGTGTTGAAGGAACAGCAGAAGATGTAGGAGGACGAGGTGTAGCTTTTGATGCTCCTACACCTTATGCCGCAGATTTGATATGGGAAGGTGCTACTAATGACATTCGTAATAGTGAAGTTAATATCCAACGAACATTTTATTATAACGATCCTAATCAGCCCAATAATGGAGAAGTAGTTCCTCAATCGGTTATTGATGAGAATAATGCCAATGGATGGATTTTTCCAATATTCTGGAAGCTTTCTACAGACCAATTTGTAGGACTGGACGAAGGTGAAAACCGAAGTAATATATTTAGAGATGAATATGCCATTCGTTTACCAGAGACCATTTTGTTAAGAGCAGAAGCTTACTGGAGATTAGGTAATTCAAACCTAGCAGCAAATGATATTAACCTTATACGTAACAGAGCAAACGCTACACCTGTAACAGCAGGCGAAGTAGATTTAGACTATATTCTTGATGAGCGTGGTCGTGAACTTCTACAAGAAGAACGCAGATGGTGTACACTTTTAAGAATGGGAGGAACCATAGCGGTAGACCGTATACGGGAATATGCTCTCAACGATATTACTCGTACAACACTTAATTTTGATTTTAGCCTGTGGCCTATACCACAATCTGTTATAGATAGAAATAAAGATGTGAAAATGGAACAAAACCCAGGATGGTAATGATTCTTTTACATGTATAATATTGAGTTAGTTTAGTTAATTTTAAAAGCCCTGACCTTTTTTATTTGTTGGGGCTTTTTAATTGAAAAATTAAATATAAGCCCCCAATAAAAAGAAAAGTAGTACATTTAGACAATTTGATGGTTACCGTAATTGAGTTTTATGATGAACCAATGAATAAAGCATATCCTTCGTATCATTATCTGTATGAGTAGATTGCCTATGTGTCTTCAGGATTATTAAAGTTATTCATATGAAGACAGGGAAAATCTTCTTAATGAAGGAGATGTTTTTAAACACCTAATTTAAAACATTGTGTCTAAACTTTAACTGAAAACAGTAAAACTTATAGAGAGTATCAATCCCATTAGAGAAGATTTTATTTAACGGGAACAAAAAATATTATATAAAACAAATAAAAGCAGTTACATGCAAAATAACAAAATAATACGGGTAACTAAAACTATCCCTATAAAAGTTTTCTTTCTTTGCTTCGCTTATTTTTTAATCTGTTCAACTTCATGTACAGGACAAAAAATAGCTTCTTCTATCCAAAAAATAGAACAAACAAATGTTGGTCTTGGATGGAGTAATAACTCAATAAATACAGTTAAATTTAGAAAAAATGCGTTGACAACTTATAAAGACTACCAATTCATTGCTTATTATGATGCAGATGGGTTTCTAGTTCTTGGAAAGCGAAAAACCAACACAAAAAACTGGAAAAAAGTTATCACACCTTATAAAGGAAATACAAAAGATGCACACAACAGTATTAGTATGGTAATAGATGGCGATGGGTATTTGCATGTATCATGGGATCATCATAACACTAAACTACGTTACGCAAAAGGCAAAGCTCCTTTTAGTTTAGAGCTTGGAGAAGAACAATCCATGACGGGCAATGAGGAATTAAAAGTAACATATCCACAGTTTTATAATCTTCCAAACGGAAATTTACTCTTCTTTTACCGTTCAGGAGCTTCGGGCAGAGGAAATTTAGTAATTAATTTGTACGATTTAAAAAGCCAAAAATGGTCTCAGATACAACAAAATCTATTAGATGGCGAAGATGAAAGAAATGCTTATTGGCAAGCTTGTGTAGATCGACAAGGTGTTATTCACCTCTCTTGGGTATGGCGTGAAAGCTGGGATGTATCTACCAATCACGATTTATGTTATGCACAATCAAAAGACGGAGGCATTACTTGGCAAAAATCTACAAGCGAAAATTACGCATTGCCCATCACTGCTAATTTAGCAGAATATGCTTGGAAAATTCCACAAAAAAGTAGCTTAATAAATCAGACCTCAATGACAACAGATAAAAGTGGGAACCCTTATATCGCATCGTATTGGAATGAAAATGATATTCCACAATTTCAAATAGTTTATTTAGATAAAGGCGTTTGGAAAAAAGTAAATACAGGTTTCCGGAAAAGGGCTTTTTATTTGGGCGGCGGCGGAACAAAACAAATTCCAATTTCAAGACCCGATATACTTGTTGATGAGGAAGATTCAAATTCGATGTTATACCTTCTTTTTAGGGATGAAGAAAGAGGAAATAAAGTATCATTAGCTTATTGCAGTTTGAATAAAAAAAACTACTGGAAAATTACAGATTTAACTAAAACCTCAGTAGATCAATGGGAGCCTAATTATGATATTAATCTTTGGAAAAACTATCATAAATTGAATGTTTTTTCGCAAAACGTTACTCAAATTGATGGGGAAGGGGTATCCCAAAAATCACCAACTATGATTAGTGTCTTACAGTTAAACAAATTGCCCAAATAATTTAATTAAAAAAATGAAAAACCATAAACTTCTCAGTCTTTTGTGCTTAATTTTAGTTCTTTTTCTTGCTTGTAATTCTATAAACAAGAAAAAGACAAAAGCGACAACTGTTAAAGAAACTAGTAGTATATCTCAAAGTAAGGATAGTGTTTTAGCCATCATTAATAAAGTAAATAAACATTGGCAGAACGCTCATCCTGTACCAGGTCGTGCCTTTTGGAATCCTGCCGCATACCATACAGGTAATATTGAAGCTTACAAGGTGACAGGAGACCAAAGCTATTTAGAATATTCAAAAGATTGGGCTGAAAAAAATGAATATAAAGGAGCCAAATCTGATAATACCTCTGAATGGAAATATAGTTATGGAGAAACAGACGACCATGTGCTCTTTGGAGATTGGCAAATAGCGTTTCAAACCTATATCGATATTTATAATTTAGAAGGGCAAAAAGACCCTGAGAAAATAAAACGTGCACGAGAAGTCATGGAATATGAAATGAGTACCAATGCTAACGATTATTGGTGGTGGGCAGATGGGCTTTATATGGTAATGCCTGTAATGACTAAATTGTATAACGTTACTGGTAACGACCTCTATTTAAAAAAGCTTCATGAGTATTGGAGCTATGCAAATAGCATTATGTATGACAAAGATGCACAACTTTACTTTCGCGATGCAAAATATGTATACCCAAAGCATAAAAGTACAAATGGCAAAAAAGATTTTTGGGCAAGAGGAAATGGTTGGGTTTTTGCCGGTTTAGCTAAGGTTATTCAAGATTTACCTAAAGAGGCTATATATCGTGAAGCGTATATTTCTCGTTTTAAAGCCATGGCTAAATCCTTAAAAGAAGTTCAACAACCAGAAGGTTATTGGACACGGAGTATATTAGATTTAGCACATGCACCAGGACCAGAAACTAGCGGAACGGCATTTTTTACCTATGGCTATTTATGGGGAATTAATAACGGTGTTTTAGAAAAGAATACTTATTTACCTGTTGTAGAGAAGAGTTGGAAATATTTAACCAAAGTAGCCCTTCAAAACGATGGTAGCGTAGGATATGTGCAGCCTATTGGAGAAAGAGCTATTCCTGGGCAGGTGGTAGATATTAATTCTACAGCAGACTTTGGAGTAGGAGCATTTTTATTGGCTGCATCAGAAATGTATCGCTTTTTAGAAAAAAATTGAAGCATATAACTATTTTACCAATAGTTACAGGAAATAAGTGAAAAAAAATCAAACATATTAATGGAATACTTTAAAACAGTTCTGGTAGTAACATTATTAAGTTTTTTCAACTGTATTTTTTCAACAAAAAAAGAAAACGGGTAATGTTTTCAAATTGAAAATCAGAAGCTAACAAACAAAGTAATTAATATTGATTTAGCATTTTTTTCTGATAAGCTCTAGGAGACATTGTCGTTTCTTTTTTAAAGGCATTATAGAAAGCTGAAGATGTATTAAAGCCAACATCGTAAGCTAAATCTTCAATTTTTTCATTGGCATATTCTAGTTGAGACAGCTTTTCGGTAATTGCTTTAATTCTGAAATAATTAATAACTTCAGGAAAACTTTTGTTATAAATAATTTTTGTAGCCTTTGAAATTAGATAGGTAGGTGTATCAATTGCTTCGGCAAATTGTGTTAAAGTAATCGCTGGTTGTATATATATTTTATCATCCTCAATTGTTATCCTTATTTTTTCTAATAAATTTTCAGGTAAAGATTCACTGCTTGGTTTTTTAGTAATTATAGGAGATTTTAATGCATAAAAGAACAAGAAATAAAGTACTCCAGATGCTAGTATAATACCAAGAGTATAATTTTTCATTGTTTCCCCAAATAGTTGAAATATTAAAATTATTGATAGACATAATAATGCATAAAATAAAGTTTTATGCCATTTTTTTATTTCAACATTATCTAATTTGTAAATAAATTTATAGGCTATAACGCTTAAATAACATACGAAACTAATATTAGCTATAAAATACATATCGTAAGCTAAACTCTTTTTCAATAAAATTATTACAAAACCAATAACTGGAATAATTAGATGAAAAAAAACTCTCGATTTTAATTTCGTTTGATTAGTTCTATTAACTTTATAATAGGTTAGTGCTAAAGGTCCAATTGAGGCGAAACCGATAAAACCCATTCCAATTCCTAATGCAGAAATTTCGGGTAGCGCATAATAAAAAATAGACTTTGCAATTCTAAAAGCTATAGCGACAAATAGTAGTCCAAGTGACATGTCTTTTAAACGATGGTCTTTTTTAATAAACAAAAAATAGCTTGCCAAAAAAACACATGAGGTAACTGCAATACTTGAAAAAATAACTAAAGTTAAAGAGAAGCTCATTTATCTTTTAATTTTTACAAATATATTCATTTATAGATATTGGAATTTGTTAAAATGCTCATAAATCTATCTCCATATTTCAAGAATTAGGAGGTTTTAGAGACTTTAAGAGACTAGTTTTGTGCTTGTAAATATAAAACACATAATATGTTAAAAAAGTACTACGCAACATCAGTCTTACTATTAGTTTCGGTTTTTTCCTTTGCACAATTTCATACTTTAAGCATTCCACGAATAAGTCCAGAAGTTCAAGAATCCCAAAAATTGGGAGTTACAAAAATCACAATTAATTATAGTAGTCCTTCAGTAAGAGGTAGAGATGTATGGAACAATCCTAATGTTATTCCTCAAGAAGGAAATCCTATTGCTTGGAGAGCAGGTGCAAATATGAATACTACTATAACCTTTAGTACAGATGTGTTAATTGAAGGGCAATTATTAAAAGCAGGAACATATGGTTTTCATGTGATTCCGAAGAAAAATATATATACATTATTGTTTGCTCATAATAATAATCAATGGGGAAGTTATTATTTAGATGTTGAAAAAGATGTTACATTAAGTGTTGAGGTTGAATCTGAAGAATCTCCATTTTCAGAACAATTAGATTTTGAATTTTTTGATCGTACAGAGAATTCACTTATAATTGGTCTAGAATGGGAAAAGCGTCGACTTCCATTTAAGGTTGAAGTCGATTTAAATTCTACAACAGTCTTAAGTTTTAGAAGCGAATTGCGAGGTATAAACACGTATCATTGGCAAGCCTGGAATGATGCAGCAAACTGGTGCTTAAATCATAATACCAATTTAGAAGAAGCTTTAGAATGGGTAAACCGATCTATTAATGGTGGATATGGTGGTTTTGCAGCTGATAAAAACCTTAGAAATCTAGGTACTAAAATAAAATTGCTTGAAAAACTAAATATGAAAACTGAACTGCAATCAACGATTAAAGAAGCTAAAGCGTTGTATGCAAATTCTCATGATGCCATTGATTTTGGAATCTTCTTATTGCGTAATGGTTTTTATCAAGACGCTTATGACTACAATAATTCAAATTTCAAGATATATCCAAAGGCTTGGTTAATACAATTGAATAGAGGTTTAAGTCAATACTTTTTGGGCAATACAAAAGCTTCGCTTAAAGACATAAAAAAAGTAAAGGAATTAGCTCCAGAGCAATTTCAGAATAGACTAAACGAAATTATTACAGAAGTAGAAACAGGTACATACAAACTATAAATAAAGTTAAGACATTAAAATATATACTCTGTACCAAGTAATTTTACACCTCTTAAGTTTGTCTTTCATTAAATTAGATGATAAATCTGAAAGAACAAAAGAGGGAATAAGGTTATTATATACGCAGAAGCATTAAATTTTCGTATTTGTGCAATTTTTATTAAAATACTTGTAAATAGGGGAAAGGTGCTTTATGTATCAGAACCAAACTAATTTAAAAATCCTTAATTTTTCAAACTTCAAAATAACCGTTATTACTTTGAAATCCCCGCTAACGCTAGTTTGTAACTAGTGCTGTACCAAGTAATCAAGACAAAGTTTAATTAAACTCAGACAATAAAGCCACCCTTTATACCCGTGAAGCACAAGGCAATGTGCTGGCAGTATATGAAACTAACGAATCAGATATTACTAATATTTCTGCCAATAAAGATGTAATATTAAAAGAACATCATATTTATGGAAGTTCACGTTTAGGTATCGAGCAAAAAAGATTACAAGGCTCGTTTAACCAAACACTTCAAAATGGTACAATAACTAGCAATAAACAGGTACAAACACAACAGGACATAAATGTTGCAGGTAATCCGTCAATTTATACAGTAGAAACCAGTGGTAACCTTGTGTTAAAAGCAGGAAACAGTATTATTTTAAAACCAGGGTTTTCTTCAAAACTAGGAAGTAACTTTTTAGCAACAATAGAGCCATTTAGTATTACACCCGAAGAACCAGGTGTTTTTGCGCGTACCGTTGGTGACAAACGTTACGAGCTTAGTAACCACTTAGGTAATGTGCTTTCTGTTGTAAGTGATAGAAAATTGGTTGCAGATCCGCTTAATTTTACTAACTTTACTGCGGACGTTCTTACATTTAATGATTACTATCCCTTTGGAATGCTGCTGCCTAACCGTCACAAAGACACCGATAAGTACCGCTACGGCTTCCAAGGGCAAGAGATGGATGATGAGATTAAAGGGGAAGGCAATAGCTTGAATTACACTTTTAGAATGCACGACCCTCGTGTGGGAAGGTTTTTTGCGCCTGACCCACTAGAACCAAAATCTCCATGGTATACTCCTTATCAATTTAGTGGAAATAGACCTATAGACAAGGTTGAGTTAGAAGGACTCGAATCTGCTGAACCTCCAACTCAAACTGGGCAACATGAAAGTGCTCCATACAATCATACACAAGGAGCGAGAAAAAGAAGTCCAGCTTCAGGTTGGTTCGGAATTGTAGATGAAAATGGTGTTGGAACTTGGCATACAAAAGGAGAATATGAGAAGTTAATGGCTCCATTAGCAATGGAATATGCTAGTCAAAGTGGAAATGGGCTTGGTGGTAGTTGGCAAGAAGCTTCAAGTTATTATAGCATGGAAAAAGTTCAACAGCCTCCTACAGGAGATTTGAAAGAAAGGCTGGGTAAAATGAACTTTACAAAAGAAGCGTTAGATAATTTATTTGTACAAGGGACTAGAATATTTAATAGTGCTAATCTTCAAATATTAGCAAAAGCGTCAGGTAGTATTGTAGAGGATAATTCTATAGCATTAGCTCTAATGCCTATACCTAAAATTGGTAAATCATTAGGTGTTGCAAAAAATAGTGTTAAACTTAGTGATGACCTAGCTTCCACTTTTATGGGTGGAAAATATGAATCTTTTGTGTTAGAGTCTGATTTAATTATGTATCGTGCAGGGGATGATATTATGGATTTAGGGCAGTTTTTTTCAGCGGATGCACCTATAAGTGTTATTCAAGCAAGGATTGATAAAGCAATTTTGCCTGTGTGGCCAGGAGGGGCAAAGTCAGTTGTTACTCACGGGTATATTGTTAAAATTCCTAAAGGAACTACAGTTCATAAAGGTTTAGTCGCTCCACAAGGCGGATATTATTTGGGGGGGACAGAACAAATATTAATAGAAACACCTTGGTTAATAGAAGGGGTAGAAGTGTTAGGGAAATATAAATTAAAATAAAATGGTGAGATTAATTTGCAATGATATTATCAAAGTTTTTGATGAAGTTGGAGAAAAAAATTGGAGAAATGCTTTTCAAGAACTTTTAAATACGGTAGATTCAACAGATAAATTAAAGTCAAATTTAAGGCAAATGTACGGAGGTATGGGGTCTTTTAATGATGTTGTGTTATATTCAAATGGGAAACCTTGTTTGAAGGAGAACAAAAAACTTGCAGATTTAAGAAAAAAATTATTCTTAGAAATCACCAGATAGTTTAGACTTCAGTTCCCCCCCGCTAGCGCTAGTTTGTAACTAGTGCCGTACTGAGTAAGTAAAAAGAAATTTTAGATATTTTGTTTACTATACAAATCTATATTGTGCCGTATCAAGTAATTAAAACAGAGTTTAATAAAATGTATTATAAGGAAAAAGTTTTTTTTGTTATAGCTAGTTTGCCGCCACTAGAGAATTCTAGCGGTAGCGGGGGCAAAAAGTTCTAAAGGGCAACAGGATAATACGACACATCAATTAAATTATATAAATACAAATACATCTCCATTGAAATTTTTTGATGGAGCATCTAGTAACAATCGAGTTAAAGGTCAACGAAATATACCTAAAGGAGCACCTGTATTTACAACAGGTAAAGTGTCAGGAAACAGAAGTGAAGTTAGAACTGTTGATGGTAAAAAAGGTTGGGTCAGAACTAAATATCTAAAAAAAGGATGAGAATAATTTTAATTATAATATCAGGATTGTTTTTTATAGCTTGTAATAATAAAAAAAATAATCATTCGATAGGAGGAGATGCTATTACTATAGAATATTTAAATGAGAATATTTTAAATAATAATATTAAAGACATCAAATCTAAATTTCCTAAAGATTATTTTCTTAAAGATACTTTGATATCTTCTAATGAAGATGAGAGCTTGAAGTGGAATGGAGTAATAGTTTTGAAAGGAGAAAAAGAGGTTTGTTTATTAGAATCTAATTGGTTAAATAAAGAAAAAATTAGTAGAATAACAGTGTACAGTGATGAAGTTAAATACACGGGTAATTTGTCTGTTGGTGTTTCCTTGAAATCTATAGAAACTTACGTAGACAAAAAAAGTTTAAATGAATCTCCAGATGGTTACTTGTTTTTAAAGGATAAGAAAAACTCAAATATTATTTATTCGGTGGAAAATAATACTCTAAACGAAATAAGAAAATACTCGGACATTAATCAAGATTTTAAAATCGATGAGATTATTATCAGTAGTCTCCCCCGCTAGCGCTAGTTTGTAACTAGTGCCGTACCGAGTAAGTAAAAAATTTAATAAAATGTATTATAAGGAAAAAGTTTTTTTGTTATAGCTAGTTTGCCTCCACTAGAGTATTCCCCCCGCTAGCGCTAGTTTGTAACTAGTGCCGTACCGAGTAAGTGAAAAAGTTTAATAAAAAATATATTATAAGGAAAAATCTTTTTTTGTTATAGCTAGTTTGCCGCCACTAGAGAATTCTAGCTGTAGCAAGATTATAAGTTTTTACTATATTAGTAACATGAGCAGAAAATACAAGTTTCATAACATTAAGAAATATGGAACAGAAATTGTATCTTTACAATAAGAAAAAAGAAATTATTATGGCAACATTAGATTTAAGAGAAGCTGTTAAAGAATACATAAATACTGCTGATGTAAGATTGTTAAAAATGATAAAAGCATTAGCGGAAAGCTATCAGAATGACGAACAAGAACTTACGTTAAGTGAAGAGCAATACAAGATTATTGATAAGCGAAGAGAAGCACATTTAAAAGGAAAAAGTCAATCGTTTACTTGGGAACAAGTCAAACAAAACGCAAGAAACGCTGCTAGTTAATGAAATATAATTTAGAAGTTAAAGACGAAGCTAACTTAGAAACCATAGAGGCTTATCTTTATTATGAAGAAAAACGTACAGGATTAGGCGAAGAGTTTTTAGAGCATTTAGATACGTATTTTGATAGAATTACAGCGAACCCAAAACACTTTCCTTTAAAAAGAAAACCGTATCGAGAAGCATTTATAAAGCGTTTTCCATTTTTAATTATTTACGAGATTGATAAAAACAAAGTGATTGTATATTCTGTATTCAATACTTGGCAGAATCCAGAAAAGAAGAATAAATAATTATGATAGAATCAGAAATGATTAAAAGGAAACTGGAAATTATACAACTTATATTAGATTGTAATGATGAATCTATTTTGTTGCAATGCGAAGTAATTTTAAAAGAAGCAACCGAATAACTCCCCCCGCTAGCGCTAGTTTGTAACTAGTGCCGTACTGAGTAAGTAAAAAGAAATTTTAGATATTTTGTTTACTATACAAATCTATATTGTGCCGTATCAAGTAATTAAAATAGAGTTTAATAAAATGTATTATAAGGAAAAAGCTTTTGCATTAAAGTGTAAACCCCCCGCTAGCGCTAGTTTGTAACTAGTGCCGTACCGAGTAAGTGAAAAAGTTTAATAAAAAATATATTATAAGGAAAAATCTTTTTTTGTTATAGCTATTTTACTGCCACTAGAGAATTCTAGCGGTAGCAAGATTATAAGTTTTTACTATATTAGTAACATGAGCAGAAAATACAAGTTTCATAACAAGACAGGTTTATATTTTGTGTCATTTGCTACAATAAATTGGATAGATGTATTTACAAGGCAAGTATACTTTAATGTATTAGCAAGCAGTGTAGATTATTGTAGAAAAGAAAAGGGTATGGAATTGTATGCTTATTGTTTTATGCCAAGCCATGTACATTTTATATTTAGGTCATCAACCGAACAACCTTCAGAATTACTACGAGATTTTAAAAGGCATACATCAAAAAAAGTAATAGAAGCTATAGAAAATAATCCACAAGAAAGCCGAAAAGAATGGCTTTTATGGATGTTTGAACGTGCAGGTAAAAAGAATGCAACAACAAGCAAATACCAATTTTGGCAGCATCATAATAAACCTATTGAGTTGTGGAGCGAAAAGGTAATCAAACAAAAAATAGATTACATACATAACAATCCTTTAGAAAGTGGTTTTGTAACCAATGTTGTAGATTGGAAATACTCAAGTGCCAGAAATTTTCAGGGGGATAATACCATTTTAGAAATTGATGATGTTGGTTTTTTTGGCTAAGTTTAAGTATTAAAAAAGATTACTTAATTATAGAATAATAGTATAGTACATAATCATTCAAGAATGAATGGTTGATTTATTTATATAGGTGAACTCCTTTTATTTAATAAGGTAAAACCCTAATAGATTATAATAGTGTTCTATTAATTTTAAAAATTAAATAATAAGTTATAATTAAGTGAAAAAAATAGGGATTCTTATATTGGTGTTATTTATCTGTTTGGCATTCTCTTCTGATTTGCAAAAAAAGATAGTTAGGCAAGGTGCTTTTGATATTGAATGTTATATAGCATTAAAAGAAATAAATACTTTCAATACCAATAAAATATATTATTGGTATAAATCTGGAGAAATCCATCAGTCTCAATCAAATATTGGTGGCAATGTTTTACATAATACATTTATAAAATATTACAGATCTAATCAGTTAGCTGAAAAAGGAGATTTTAACTATGGACTAAAAACTGATGTATGGAAAAGTTGGCACGAAAACGGACAATTAAAATTACAAGAATATTGGAATAATGGTTATAAAGATGGAGACGTAACCAAATATGATGTTGATGGTAATTTAATTTTGAAAGGTAAATACAAAAACAATTTAAAAGTAGGGCAGTGGATAAACTATAAAACAAAGGACACTACTTATTATAAAAACAATTCTAAATTAGAAGAAAAACCAACAAACTTTTTACAACGTTTTTTAAGAAAAAAAGATTCTCTTGAAAAAGTTCAAATAAAGTTTGAGAGAGCTAATAAT
The DNA here is from genome assembly GCA_050294475.1 of Algibacter sp. Taxonomy (GTDB): domain Bacteria; phylum Bacteroidota; class Bacteroidia; order Flavobacteriales; family Flavobacteriaceae; genus Thalassobellus. The sequence goes on from JBNKOE010000022.1 coordinate 82,313, forward strand.
AGAAAAAACGACTCTATTAAAAGGGCAAAATTAAAATTAGATAGGCTTATTAAAAAGCGTAATGATTCTATTTCTAAAAAGAAAGAAAAGCTGAAAAGGATTAATCAAAAGAGATTAGATTCTATTAATAGGTCTAAAAACACAGATAAAGGTTTTTTTAACAAACTATTTAAAAAGAAAAAGTAAGCAAAATAAAGCTTTGTGATTTATAATTTTTACTTAATGTTTTATTTTGTAGTAAACTTGATTTAGTTTGTCTCGTATTTGTGCCTTTTTATGTTTAATACTTATGAATAACGAATAGTTACTTTATGTATCTGGGAAGTAATTATTTTTTAGCAAAATTTAAAACGAAACTCTAAAACTCATATTAGGAGTAAAGTTAAGAGAAGATTGAGAAATCTTTTCTATTTGATTTGTGTTAGTTACATTATAATAACTATTAATAATGTTATTATGATTGAGCAAATTCCAAATAGAGATTCCTAAGTTTGCCTTTGCTTTTTTACCTAAATTAAATTGATAGGTTGAAGAAATATCTAGTCTACTATAATCTTTTAAGCGATTGGTGTTAGCAGGCTCGTAATTAACTTGATTATTTGTTATAATATTTTTTGATATTGTATTTGTTGTAGGCTTGCCTGAATGCCAATTATATCCTGCCGAGAATTTAAAGTTTTTAAAAGTATAAACAGCACCTAAAGTTACAAAGTTTGTGATATCTAAATTATTATGAAATTCCTCATTTTGAAGGTTTTCAAAATCATAATAACTATCCATATACGTATAACTTAACCACGTATTTATGTTTTTAAATTGCTTTCTTAATAGAAAATCGAAACCATAAACTTTATAACTTCCATCTGTTCTTGCTAATGAGTATTGATTTTGAAATCCTTGGCTTTGTGTTGTTATACCATCAACTTTTTTTAGATAGCCTTCACCGTTAATTAGCCAACCATTGTTGTTATACTGTAAACCTAAGGCTATTTGTTTGCTTTTAATAATAGGGATATTAGCACCATTTGAAAGTTGCCAACGGCGTTTTTCTAATCCTAAAAAATCATTTTGTAGATTAATTATTTGTGAGGTAGTTTGGTGTTTTAACTCTCCTAAAATCTCAAAACTGTAATGGTCATTTATTTTCTGATTAAAACTTAAACGAGGCTCTAAAATAAATTCATTTAGTTTTGGAATATAATTGGCACGTAAACCAGAAATGAAAGTATTCTTTTTATTTTTGGATAGACTTTTCAACTGAGAGTAAAAACCATGTATTCTTAAAACTTCTGCTATAAACAAGCTATAAACAGGATTATCTACTTCATCAAAATTAGTAACTTGAGATTCGATGAATTGATATCCACTAAGTAGAGATAATCTATTGTTAATTTTTAAAGTAGTATTTAGTTTTATTCCAGTTTCTGAAACTTTATTTTCTTGTGAGGCGCTTTGGTTTTTGGTAATGTCGGCATTATTACCTTTTAGTTTATAATCGGTTTCATAAATTTGAAATGTAGATTCAAATTTTGTATTCCAAATTCGCTTATAAGAGAAGCTACCTCCATAGCTAATTTGTTCCAGTTTACTTTCTCTAGATTCGTTATTACCATTTATCATAGCATTTTCGGTAAAATCTAATTCGTTTTCTAGCGTTAAAAAACTTAATTTAATTTGGTTTTTTTCATCTATCTGGTAAAGCCATCTTAAGCTAGTATCATAAAAACCAAATGTTGCATTAGAATTATTTTCACCATTTTGGTTGGTATCTAATTCAGAATTTTGCTTGATTCTTTTAAAGAAAGATTTATAAGTTGGTGTTTTATAAAAACTACTTAATCCTTTTCTTGCTGAAATTTGTAATGAAGCTTTTCTACCAGTTGGAACATCAGCAAAGGCATCAAAATTTAAAAAATTAATGCCCAAACTTATTTTGTAATCAGTATTAAGATCATTACTGGTTTGCATTTCAATAGTTCCAGAAACACCATCAGTATAACTAGCACTTGTGCCGTTTTTTATAAGAGAAACATGTTCGGTCATTTTAGGATTAAAAATAGAAACCAATCCAAAAAAATGTCCTGACTGGTACATTTTTATACCATCCCAGAGTATTAAGTTTTCATAATTACCACCGCCTCGTATGTTAATATTTGAAACTGTTTCATCAACACTTTGAATACCAGGTAAGGCTTGCACGGTTTGTAAAATATCTGGTTCTATAAGTCCTGGTAAGATACCAAATTCAGATACGTTTATTTGAAACGAGCCATTTTTAAGTTTATTAATCCCTTCTACTAAATAATTTGAAAGGGTAATCTGTTTTAATTTTACCACGTCGGGATTTAAATAAATAACATTACAAGTGTCTTTTTTTAAAAAATGATATGGTTTTTTGATAGGTTTATAACCTAAATGCCTGAATAAAATAGTTTCGGTTTTCTTTTCTGTACTTAATTGAAAATAACCATTTTCATTGCTAATAGCAGAGTTTTTTTCTCCTTGAATACTTGCTGAAGAGATTGGTTTTTTGGTAAGCTTATCTTTTATATATCCACAAAGTAAAAAATTTTCTTTTTCTGTTATAGATACAAAATCTTTAAAAATAGAAAACCGAAATGTTGTTTGCTTTTCTAAATCTTGAATTGCTTTTTTAAACGAAATATCTTTGGGTGGAAACATCACTAAAACCCCATCAATAGTATTAAATAAATAATTAAACTTGTATGGGTGTATCGTTTCTAAGTACTCAAGTACTTCAACTAATGGAACTCGTTTTTGTTGTTCTTGTGCTGTTAGATGAAAATTTAAAAATAGAAAAATTAAAACAAAATATAATTTATTCACTATTATGTAATGAAATTTTATTTGACGAGACCATGACATATTTTAGTTTTAAAGGTACCGTAATAGATTTTAAAGCCTCTTTTAAATTATCGTGAGTAAACCCACCTGTAAACAATACATTTTCATCATTTAAATTAGATGAGATTTCAACTTTGTATTGTCTTTCAAGTTCTTCAATAACTTCATGAAAAGGCACTTTTTTAAAATAGCTTGTGTTATGCATCCAAAGTGGTGTGTTTTTGTTATTAACCGTTATAGAGTTTACTTTTCCATCTATAATGGTATATAAATTACCAGGTAACACTTGCCAAGTTTTATTTTTGTAAGTTAGTGTTACTTCTCCTTCAAAACAATTAACTTCGAATAAATTTTTTCTGTTTTTTACATTAAACTGAGTTCCTACTACAGTAACCTTACCAATTGATGTGTTTACATCAAAAGCAGATCCTTTGGCAACTTTAAAAAAAGCTTCCCCATCTAGTGTAAGTGCTCTTTTTTCTGCCCATGTTTCTTTATTAAAAGTAATTTTAGAAACAGCATTAAGTGTTACTTGTGATGCATCAGGAAGTTCAACCATTCTTTTTTCTGCAATACCTGTTTCAAAATGGGTCGCATTATTTAAAAAGAAAAGAAAAGAAATTCCGAGAGCTACAACAAATACACCAGCAATACGTAGCATAGGAGATATCCATTTTCTAATATTATTTAAGCTGTTTTTAGAAGTTATTTTTGCTTTAAGAATACTATAATCTTGTGCTTCTGAAAAATGAGAAGCACTAAAAGCAGGTGCTTTATTAACTATCTGTTTTAAAAGTTCGTTGTCTTCTAAAAGATCAAAAGCCTTTTTTTCTTCAGGAGTTAATGTGCCTGCAAGCCATTTTTTATTTAGGTAATCTTTATCCATATATCATGCATCTAATACTATAACAATTTAGATGTCTTTTTTGCGTAAAATTTATTAAATTCTTCAAGTTCAGCTTTTAATTTTAACGAAGCGTTGTAAACTCTACTATCTACTACACGCCTTGTTACATCTAGCATATCGGCAATTTCTTTATGCGATTTTTTATCAGCTTTACTCAATAAAAAGGTTATGCGTTGTTCTTCGGGTAATTTACTTAATGCTTTTTGATATTTTTCAAAAAACTGTGCTTCCTGCATAATAAACTCAGGACTTTCATTTGTGTAACTCTTTGTAGGTTCTTGTTTGTAACGCATCACTACTTTTTGATGTTTAATTTCATTTAGCATCATATTACTGGCAACCTTAAAAAGAAAAGCACGTGCAGAGCTAGGAACTACATTTTTACAATTTTCCCATAATTTAATAAATGCTTCTTGCATTTTATCATTTGGGTCTAAGTGTTCACCAAATTTATAATACAAGAAATCGTGTAAATTTTTGGAGTATTTTGAGTAAATACTAGAGAATATTTTTTCCTCACATATGTGGTTTCTAATTTCTTTTGGCATTACGGTAGATTATTCATTAAATTTAGAAAAAAAAACGATACTTGGGTAATTTTATTGAATAGGTTGTTATATATATGAAACGTATTAATTAAATAGTTGTTGTGAAAATTAAAATTAAGGTATTACTTATATTGTTGTTTTTGGCTGTGTTTTTTTCTTGTAGAGAGGATGAATACAGGTTAAAAGAAACTTCAGAAGAGCAACCATTGGTAAAAGAATCGGCTGTAGCCAGTTTAATGAAACGTACTAGCCTTAAAGACGGGTCGATTGATAATATTATAGATCAGGCAAATTGTATAACTATTAAACTTCCTGTTACTATTGAAGTTAATGGCATTTCTATTATTGTTAGTGATACTGAAGATTATAATACTATCGAGGCTATTTTTGATGAATACGATGATGATACAGATACTTTAATAATTAGCTACCCCATAACCATTATACTAGAAGATTTTACTGAAAAAGTGATTACTTCAGATGCTGAATTTAACACATTTAAAAATGATTGTTTAGGCGAGGATGAAGAAGACGATGATATTGAATGCATAGATTTTAATTACCCAATAGCTTTTACTACTTATAATACACTTATAGATAAACTAGGTTCAAAATCTATAAATAGCGATAAGGAACTTTATGAGTTTATAGATTCGATTGAAGATTATTTGATTGTTAATATCAATTTTCCTTTGGTTGTGACACTTTCTGATGGCACTTCTATTACTATTGATAATTTGGATACTTTAAAATTCAATATTGAAAATGCTAAAGACGATTGCGATGAAGATGACAATTTTGATTATAATGATGACGATAATTTAAGTGGAACTGAGCAAGAGTTTATTGATTTATTAAAATTATGTCCTTGGGAAATTGATGAGTTAGAAGTAAGTGGTCAACATGTTGAAAACCAATTTGAAGGATATAAATTTCTATTTAATGAAAATGGTGTTGCAACCGCTACAAATACTTCTGGAATTTCATATAATGGCACATGGGAAGTTACTACCAATAGTGGATTAAGACTTACCATTCAATTTGATGATTTATCTTCTATTAATAATACATGGAGGTTGCATGAAATACATTACGAAGATGATGGTACAGAATTAGATTTACGCAATCTTGAAGATCATATGAAACTAGAACAAAAATGTCCTTAAGCTTTTAATTCTAGCAACATTTCAACAGAAATAGTTTTTACATTTTGAAATGAAGTGTCGCAGGTAAGTACTTTTTCAAATTCAAAATCAGAAGAGTCTAGTAAGATATTAGCTTTTAAAATAACAGTATCCTTAATTTTTTTAATGCTTCCTATAAAGGTCTTTTGTTTTTTATCACAAAGTACTCTCATGTCTCCTTTTATAATTACTGTAGATTCATTTTCAGATAATTCAGAGTAATCAAATTCTAGTAATTCACCTGTAAATTCAATTCTAGGTCTTGCATTCATTGGTATAACACCAGAATCTAACTTAAAATGCTTTTTGAATAACGAAATTTGAATGTCATGATTATTAATATATGATTGAATTTCAAATGAATTTTTTAGAGGTTGTCTAGAATAAGATTTAGACGCATAAAAAGTAATATCGCTATTAAAAGCAAAGTAAGTTGCGTTTTGTTTTTGAATTTCATGCATCATAAATATAAGTTTTTATATAGGTTAAGCACAGTAGATTGCTATTAATTAGGAGTTGCGAGGTTTTTATCTTTTCTATAAATACAACAATTCCTTTTTTATAAAACAACTGAAAGGTTCTTTTTACTGAAAAAAGGGCATTTTATTTTTTGTAAAGAAAATTAAATCAAAAAAAATCATGTAAAACTTAAAGCTGAGTTGTTCTTTAATAAAGCAGTAACTCTTAGGAGTAAAAAATAACTGATTAGTATATTAAATTTATGACAAAACCCCTTCATAATCTATACATAGCAACTATGGTGGTAATTACTTTAATTGCAACAGCATATCTAGTTTATACAGGTTATACTTATTATAACACACCTTTAGAGGAGCGATTTTATCATCCAAGACACACTTGGTTTAAGCCAAGTGGTATTTATGGACAAGGTCTTGGTATTATTGGTACGTTATTAATATTACTAGGAGTTGTTAGTTATATCGCTAGAAAACGTTATAATTTTTTATCGAAAACCATACGTTTAAAGTATTTATTAGAATTTCATATTTTTTTATGTACACTAGGTCCAATTCTTATTTTATTTCACACGGCTTTTAAGTTTGGTGGTATTGTGTCAATTGCTTTTTGGAGTATGGTTGCCGTTGTTTTAAGTGGTGTAGCAGGACGTTTTATTTATATTCAAATTCCCAGAACTATTGAAGGGCGAGCACTAACATTAAAAGAAGTAAAAAATCTTAAAACAGATTTAAGTGCTGTTTTAGACGAGAAGTTTCAAATTGATATTCAAACAAAACAATTGGTTGAGAGTATTGTAAATGCTGATAAACCTTCATATAAAAATGTAAGACAGTTAAAAAAGGAATTGAAACGAAAAAAAATTCCGAAAGACGATCAAAACTATATAATAAAGCTGGTTAAGGATGACGTAAGTCTTTCTGGAAAGATTTCGCGTTTAGAAACCATGCAGAAATTATTTAAATATTGGCATGTGGCACATTTACCTTTTGCTTTAATAATGCTTGTAATAGTAGTTATTCACATAGCAATAACAGTGGCTTTTGGTTATAAATGGATATTTTAATGGGAGAAGTACTTATAGAACAAATATTAGTTTATGGCACTGTATTGATACTGTGTGCTATTACTGTTTTCTTTTATTTAAGAAAGAAGAAAGTGAATTCTGTAGTTGTTAAAGAAAAGGTTGAGTTAGCAAAAGTTGAAGGGCTTTTTGAACCTGTTTCACTATATCCACATATCGATTTAAAAACGTGTATAGGAAGTGGAGCTTGTATAACCGCATGTCCAGAAAAAGATATTCTTGGTATTGTTGATGGTGTTGCAACCGTTATAAATACAGCTAATTGTATTGGTCATGGAGCATGTTTTCATGCGTGTCCTGTTGAAGCTATTACCCTTAGGATAGGAACAGATACCAGAGGTGTTGACTTGCCTCATGTTAGTGAAACGTTTGAGACCAATTTTAAGGGTATTTATATAGCAGGCGAATTAGGTGGCATGGGGCTTATTAAAAATAGTGTAGAACAAGGTCAGCAAGCCATAATGAATATTGTTAAGAGTAAAAAAGTATCTAAAAAAGATGTCGTAGATGTCGTTATTATTGGAGCTGGACCTGCTGGTATATCGGCGACACTTGCAGCAAAAGAACTCGGTTTAACCAGTGTTACTTTAGAACAAGAATCTTTGGGCGGTACGGTTTATACATTTCCTAGATCTAAAATAGTTATGACAGCTCCAATGAATTTACCTCTATATGGAAAAGCAAAATTATTTAACACATCAAAAGATGAATTACTTCAATTATGGAAAAAGGTAATTTCTAAGCATAATATAGAAATTAAAGAGCATACTAAAGTAGAAAGTATTATTCCTAAGGAAGATAGCACCTTTAAAATTGTTACCAATACCAATGAAGAATTTATTTGTAATAACGTTTTGCTTGCTATAGGAAAGCGAGGAAGTCCTAGAAAATTAAATGTGCCAGGAGAAGATTCTCAGAAAGTAGCCTATCGATTATTAGAACCCGAAAATATTCAAAATAAGAATGTGCTAGTTGTTGGTGGTGGCGATTCTGCTATTGAAACCGTGCTACTATTAAAAGATGAGAATAATGCGACTTTATCTTATAGAAAAGACAAGTTTGCTAGGTTAAAACCCAAGAATAAAGAAAAAGTTGAAGCAGCCATTGCAGATGGATCACTTAATGTCATTTTTAATTCAAATGTTATTTCTATTAATGAAAATGATGTACTGCTTAAGATTGACGATAACGATGAAGCTAAACAAATAGAAAACGATTTGGTATACATATTTGCAGGTGGCGAACTTCCAACTCGTTTTTTAGAAAAAGCAGGTGTTAAAATTACCAAGCGTTTTGGATATACCATGAAAAGCCATTAAAAGTATTTGAAAAATGTAATTCTACATATCGTTTTTGTTGTTTTTTTAGTATGTCTTGGGCATGCTCAAATTTCTCCTGGCGATTTATCTGAAGCTCATAAGGAGTTAGAAGGCATGAGTAATTGTACACAATGCCATGAGTTAGGAGAAAAAGTTTTAGATAGTAAATGTTTAGAATGCCATAAAGACATACAAACACTTATTAATAAAAAAGAAGGTTTGCATGGTCAAGCAAATGTTATAAAGCAAGATTGTTTTCAATGCCATAGCGATCATCATGGAAGAAAATTTGATATGATTCACCTTGATGAAGATAAATTTAATCATGATGAAACAGGATACGAATTAGAAGGTAAACATGCCACAGTTGATTGTAGAAAATGTCATATGCCAGATAATATTCAAAATACTGAAATAAGGAAAAGAAAAAATACATTCCTTGGTTTGGCACAAGAATGTTTAAGCTGTCATGACGATTTTCATCAAGAAACCCTTTCAAATGATTGTGCTAAATGTCATGATTTTGAAGCCTTTAAACCAGCTTCAAAATTTAATCATGATAACGCAGAATTTGTTTTAAAAGGAAAGCATAATGATGTTGAATGTATTAAATGCCATAAAGAAACTACACGAAATGGTAAAGAGTTTCAAGAGTTTACAGGTTTAGTTTTTGATGATTGTATTGCTTGTCATGAAGATCCGCATGAGCGTAAACTTCCTGGTGATTGTAAATCTTGTCACCAAGAAACTAATTTTAATTTGTTTTTTGGAGAAGACACGTTTAATCATAATTTAACAAAGTTTGCTTTAAAAGGAAAACACAAAGAAGTAGACTGTTTTAGTTGTCATAAAGAAACGGGTAATCCTTTATTAGCTTTTCAAGATAATCTACGCGTTCAAGAAAATAACTGTGTAAAATGTCATAACGATGTACATGAGGGTAAATTTGGATTAGATTGTGCAAAATGCCATAGTGAAACAAGTTTTTTATCAATAAAAAAGATAAAGAATTTTGATCATAGCGTTACAGATTATCCGTTGGAAGGTAAACACCTAGAGGTAGATTGTAAACAATGTCATAAAGGGCGTTATACAAAAGCTATTGATTTTTCGACATGTAATAAATGCCATGACGATTATCATGAAGGTGAGTTTAAAGAAAATAATGTATCTCCTGATTGTGTGGAGTGTCATTCTTTACAAGAAGGGTTTGATTATAGCTTATTTACATTAGAACAGCATCAAGAAACCGATTTTCCTTTAAAAGGCGCTCATATAGCCACACCTTGTTATGCTTGTCATGTAAGTGAAGAAAAACAACGTTGGAAGTTTAAATCCTTAGGAAACGATTGTATAGATTGCCATAATGATATTCATGAGAATTTTATTAGTGATAAGTTTTATCCTAATCAAGATTGTAGTACTTGCCATGTGAATGATACTTGGTCTAGTATCAATTCGTTCGATCATTCTAAAACCAAATGGCCTCTTGAAGGTAAACATCAAGAAGTTGCTTGTCGTGAATGTCATTTTACTGAAAATAAAAATAATAAATCAGAAATAGTACAAAAGTTTATCAATTTAAATACAGATTGCATAGCATGTCATGACAATGTACATGAAGATAAATTCGCTATAAATGGTGTAACCGACTGTGTAAGATGTCATGTAACAAGTAGTTGGCTACCCGAAAATTTTGACCATAATACCACAAATTTCCCTCTAGAAGGTAAGCACAAAGACGTTGAATGTAGAGCGTGTCACACGAGTTCTACAGTAAACGGTAATGAAGAAATAATTTATAAGCTAAATAAATTTGAATGTATAGATTGCCACTCATAATACTGTCTTTTTTGATGGTTACATCGGTTTTTGCTCAATCTCCTCACGGGGAAGATTTAAAAATTAATTGTAATCAATGTCATAATCCATCTGGTTGGGAATTAGATGTTTATTTAATGCGTTTTAATCATAATAAAACAGATTTTAAATTAGAAGGCGCTCACACGCAAACCGATTGTAAAGCTTGCCATGAGAGTTTAGTTTTTAGTGAAGCACCTAATCAATGTGCATCATGTCATAACGATATTCATAGCATGTCTGTTGGAAATGATTGCGCACAATGTCACACATCGAAAACATGGATTGTTGATAATGTACAGGAAATTCATGAAGAAAATGGATTTCCATTAATAGGGGCTCATAGCAGTTTGAGTTGTGTTGCTTGTCATACTGCTGAAACTAATTTACGATTTGATAGAATAGGTAATGATTGTATAAGTTGCCATCAACAAGATTATGATGCAACTCAAAGTCCAAATCATACGAAATCTAATTTTTCAACAGATTGTATTGAATGTCACAATCCGTTAGGAAATGGATGGAGTACAAATAGTATTGGGAATCATGACTTTTTCCCACTAACACAAGGTCACGATATACAAGATTGTACTCAGTGTCATAAAACAGCAAATTATTCAGATGCCGATCCTAATTGTATAAGTTGTCATCAAACGGATTATGATAGCACAACAGATCCTAATCATAGTAATATTGGTTTTTCAACAGATTGTGCTAGTTGTCACACCACAAATCCAGGATGGACACCAGCAACGATTAATCATGACTTTTTCCCTTTAACACAAGGACATGATATACAAGATTGTACCCAGTGTCATAAAACGGCAAATTATTCAGATGCCGATCCTAATTGTGTAAGTTGTCATCAAACTGATTATGATGGTACTACAGATCCGAATCATAGTAATACTGGTTTCTCAACAGATTGTGCTAGCTGTCACACCACAAATTCAGGATGGACACCAGCAACGATTAATCATGACTTTTTCCCACTAACACAAGGTCACGATATACAAGATTGTACCCAGTGTCATAAAACAGCAAATTATTCAGATGCCGATCCTAATTGTATAAGTTGTCATCAAACTGATTATGATAGCACTACAGATCCAAATCATAAGGCAGCTAATTTCCCAACAGATTGTGCTAGTTGCCATACCACGAATCCAGGATGGACACCAGCAACGATTAATCATGACTTTTTCCCTTTAACACAAGGTCATAATATACAAGATTGTAAGGCGTGTCATAAAACCAACAATTATTCGGATGCCGATCCTAATTGTGTAAGTTGTCATCAAACTGATTATGATGGTACTACGAATCCGAATCATAATAATGCTGGTTTTCCAACAGATTGTGCTAGTTGCCATACCACGAATCCAGGATGGACACCAGCAACGATTAATCATGACTTTTTCCCTTTAACACAAGGTCATAATATACAAGATTGTAAAGCGTGTCATAAAACCAACAATTATTCGGATGCCGATCCTAATTGTGTAAGTTGTCATCAAACCGATTATGATGGTACTACAGATCCAAATCATAAGGCGGCTAATTTTCCAACAGATTGTGTTGAGTGTCATACCACAAACTCTGGATGGACACCTTCAACCTTTAATCATGATCCGTATTTCCCTATTTATACAGGTAAACATAGACAGGGTGAAACATGGGATAAATGTACCGAATGCCATACAAATGCAAATGATTTTTCGTCATTCGATTGTATCCATTGTCATACTGGCGATCACAATACCAATTTAGGTAATCAACGATGTTATGAATGCCACCCCAGAGGTAAAGACTAAAAGATAGAAGATGGTGAAGTATAAATTTTATTTTATTTTCATATTTATTATGGGAATAACAACAGATAGCCTACTGGCTCAAGATAATGAGCATACTATTATTGGTAAGGTTACTTTTGTTACTTCTAAAAATGCTTATGTAAGATTTGAAAATACAAATGTTGTTAAGATTGGAGACACACTACAAACAAAGGATAAAAAGAAATGTTTAGTGGTAACCAATAAGTCTACAAGTTCGGTGGTGTGCTTAAAAATTAATAACTGTATTATTAATAAAGATGATAAAATCTCATACGTTTATGAAGTTGAAGATAAAAGTAAAGTGCTTGAAAGTGAGGATATTCAGGAAAGTATAGGCATCAGTTTTAATGATTCTATTAAAGCCATTCAAAATAAAAAAAGTAAAACGTATACAGAGAAAATTACAAGCCGCTTATCGGCCGCTAGTTATAGTAATTTTTCACAAGTAAGAGATGATAACCATCGACTTATGACGCGTTTTTCTTTAGAAGCAAATCATATAAATAATTCAAAATTTTCTGTTGAAAGTTATCTTAACTATAGGCAAAATATTTACCCAAAGGATACAACTAATAGTTTAAGAAAAAGTCACTTAAATGTCTTTAATATGGCTTTAAAGTATGATATAGATACCACGCTTTCTGTAACTTTAGGTCGGAAGATTAATTATAAAATATCATCTCTTGGAGCTATTGATGGCTTACAAGTCGAAAAGTTTATTGGTAATAATTACGTGGGTGTTATTGCAGGATTTAGACCCGATATTTATGATTATGGTTTCAATTCTAATTTATTACAATACGGTGCATATATTGGCAGATTAACTAATAGTGAGAATTTTTATTCTCAAACTACTATGGGTTTTGCAGAACAAAGAAATCAAAATGACATTGATAGGCGATTTGGTTATCTTCAACATTCCAGTACGCTTTTTAAAAAGTTTAATTTATTTTCAACTTTAGAAGTCGATTTATATAATAAAGTAAATGATTCTATAAAAAACAATATTAGAGTTACAAACTTATATGTATCAGGTCGTTATCGTTTAAGTAGTAAGTTTAATGTGTCGTTATCTTACGATTCTAGAAAACGTATTATTTATTACAAAACCTATGAAACCGATATTGAGAGATTGTTAGATGAAGATATTGCTAGACAAGGTTTTAGAGCACGTTTAAATATCAGGCCTGTTAAGTATGTTTATAGTGGATTTAGTTATAGTAAACGACTACAAAGTGATAGTCAAAACAAGTCTGATAATATATATGGTTATGTTAGTTTATCTAAGTTACCCATTAACGGAAGATTGTCTTTAACATATAATATGAATACTTCAAACTATTTAAAAAGTAATATAGCTTCTATTAGATATTCTAGAGAATTTATAGATGGTAGATTTGGTACAGATACTTATTATAGATTTGTAAATTATAAATACAATACCAATGTAGCAGATTTTAATCAGCACTATATAGGCACTTATTTATCTTATTATATAGATAGGTCTTTTACATTTAGTTTGTCTGGAGAGGTTTCTATGTATGGAAACCAAACAGATTATAGAATAAACACTCAAATTATTAAGCGCTTTTTTAGAAGCAAAAAAAGAAAATAGTCATGAAAAAAACACCGTTTTTAATTATTGTAATAGCATTTGTTTTTTTAGGATGCAATAATAAACCTAAGGTTATAAAACCATCTACACCTAATAATACTAAAGTTAATCCTTCTGGAATATTTGATGAATCATCGTCTTCTAATTCAAAAGAAAGTATCGATTTTGATATAACATCCTCTTCTGAATTTCATACGGTAGTTGCAAACGAAATACTTCCTACATCAAAATACGTATATATAAATGTTACTGAAGGTGATGAGACTTTTTGGATAGCAACCCGTAGTATGGATGTGAGAGTTGGGGAAACTTATTATTATAAAGGCGGTTTGTTAAAAACCAATTTTGAAAGCAAGGAATATAATAGGGTTTTTGATAAAGTGTACTTAATATCTAATTTAATTTCTGCAGCAAATCATGGTGTAAATAATGAATCAAAAGATATAACAACTAGTTCGGTAAAACCTCTAAATACGACAAAACAAGATATTGAAATGCATACTCAAAAAATTGTTAGGCATGAAGGCTCTATTAAAATTTCAGATTTAGTTTCAAACCCCAAAAAGTATGAAGGCAAAACGGTTCAATTAGATGGTGTTTGCACTAAAATAAATCCTGGAATTATGAATAGAAATTGGATTCATATTAAAGATGGTAGTAAGGATGATTTCGATTTAGTTATAACTTCAGACGCCTATGTTCCAGAAGGCTCAATATTTTCAATAAAAGCATTGGTAGTTCTAAATAAAGATTTTGGAGCTGGGTATAAGTATGATTTAATTTTAGAAAAAGGTATTCTTATAAAATAACTATAATAACATTTAGAAGAAGTAAAAAGGTGCTTAAGTTGAGGTTTCATATTTAAGCACCTTTTCGTTTTAAAAATTAACCTTTTTATGAAACCATTTTATATTTTCTTTTTTTGATATATGCTAAAATTGTAATAATGATAATGCAGGCAACAACAACATAAACCCAACGAGGTATTGGTACAGGATCTCCAGTAGCGTAGGAGTGAAGCCCAGACAAATAATAGTTAACACCGTAGTAAGTCATTAAAACGGTTGCTAATCCAAAAATGGTAGATACATTATAAACAAACAATCCTGTTAATTTTGGTATAATACGCATGTGTAGAATAAAAGCATAAACAAGAATTGTAACCAATGCCCAAGTTTCTTTAGCATCCCAACCCCAATATCTTCCCCAAGATTCATTAGCCCAAACCCCTCCTAAGTAAGTACCAATACTAACCATAACCAAGCCGCCAATAAGAGTTAATTCACTTATATATGACATTTCAGTAACTATTCTTTTAATACGATCTTTATTATTAGTAGTAGTGAAAATAATTAATATTAAGTTGATTAAACCAATAATAGCACCTAGCATTAAAAAGCCATAACTTCCAGCTTCTAATGATACATGTATTGTTAACCAATACGATTTTAAAACAGGCGCTAAAGGTGTTATTTCAGGATCTAAAAAACTTAGCATTGATACTAAAAGAATGGTTGCAGCTAAAATCATAGTTGCAGCTAATCCACCAAACGATTTTCTTGTAAAAATAATACCAGCCAAAGTAGTGGTCCAAGCAATGTAAATCATAGATTCATAACCATTACTCCAAGGTGCTCGCCCAGAAATATACCAACGTAAGCCTAAACCAATAGTATGCATTATAAAACCAATAATAACCAATGCAAATAATATTTTATAAACCTTTTTTAGTTTAATGTTTGGTTTAAAAACAGATAAGAATAAGAAAAACAAAAAAGCTAAGCCTAACATAAAATAGCTCGCAGCAAGCCTATTAAAAATATTGAAATTATTTAAGAATATCTCAGCCTTTATTTTACTTGAAGAAGGCATCACAGCATTACCATTTTTAATTTGGTAGGCTTTAAGTTCGCTTATTAAATTATTGGCATCATTATAATCATAAGTATCTATTCCTTTTTTAAGTGCCGATTTATAGGCTTTAAAAAAGTTATTAGCAACATGACTGTTATGATTATTGTTTCCATGATTATGATTCGCTATCCAAGTATTATTTTCATCATCACTAGCAGGAATTAATTTTAGTAAACTACCAGAAAAGCACATGCTTAAAATATTAAGGCGTTCATCTATTTTTAATAATTCCTTTTCATAAACACCTCTATCTTTTGGTATCAAATCATAAACGCGTCGCACTTCATTTTGTAATTTATATTTTCCTTCTGCATTAAAAAAATCATTGTAGGAAGCATAATTAGAAGTAACGCCTAATTGTTTTAAAATGTCTGGATGCTTTCCTAGTTTTATAAGCTTAGTAGTATACCAATGAGAACTATTTGCAAATAAGCTAAGTATAATTTGGTCTGCATTTAAGCCCTCAAAAGATTCTTTACGATATATTTTTCGCATAATCTCTCTAGAAAGTGTGTGAACAGGCTTCATGCGTCCTTTAAAATCTTGCACAACAAGTTTGCTAAAATGATCTGCATGAGTTTTGCTAACGGCACTTGCTTTGTATGCGTTATTGTTTTCTGATTGCGCAAAAATATTGGAATAAGAAAGAGATAGTAATACTAGTAAAATAAAAGTGCCACTTTTAGCTCTTATTTTCTTTATTTTTTGAGTGATATCATAAAATCTCGTTTTTTTACTAAAAAAAGTTAAGAGTAACCCAATGGTTAGCAAGATATAACCTATGTATGAAATTAAAGTACCCCAGTAATCATGGTTGACACTCAAATAAGTACCTTTTTCATCTTTATCAAACGACGATTGGAAAAAACGATAGCCTCCATAGTTTAAAATGTTATTCATAAAAATTCTAAAATCTTTTTTTACATCATTTGATTTATCTAATAATACAACTTCGCTCGCATAAGAGGAAGCACTATTGGTTCCAGGATATTTATCCATGATGAATTTTTTTAGATATATTGAAAAAGGTAAATTAACTTCTTTGGATCCATAAGCAATAGAAATAGATGTATCATCAAAATTTAAAATTTGTGGTCTTCCAGACATACCATGGTTTCCGTAAACAATAGTTTCTTGTTTTTTCCCATTTATTGAAACATTTAATTGTAATGCTGTGGTGCTTTCATTTTTCACTTTAACATTTTCAGATTGTATGGTAACAGTGGCTTTAGGATTGAATTCTGGAAACACAAAATTATTACCATTATTAGAGTACAAGGCTCTTAATTTTAGTGAATTATAATTATTAGAAGGATAAATAGTATCACGCTTTTGGGTAGCCATTACCATTTGTGAATAGGTTATATTGGTTTTAAATGATAAAGAATCACCTTTGTATGAAATATTAAAAGCATTTTGAATTTCTGTATCATTAAAGTTAAATAAGGTATTTTTTATCCGTTTAGTTTCTCCTTCACTTAAAAAATAATTTTCTCTACCATTCATCCCAGAGGTAACAATCTTTAGAGTTGGTTTACCATTTTTATTAGAAGTTAACACTTGATTAGGGTTGGGAATAAAGTTTTTTACTTCAATATCTATTAAATCGTCATGTACTAAATAAGATTGGTGCCAATTGTTATTTCCTAAAGAAGCAAACAGTACAGGTTCGTTAAAAACAAATGATTCATTATTTTTATTTACTTGAAACTTTAAATAACTGTTTGAAGACAGAAAGCTGTTGGAAGCACTATTTTCACGAATGTGCATAACACCTTCAAAACCAAAATAACGAGTAATTCCAGCTCCAATTAAAATAATGATAATAGCAGAATGAAAAATGAGTAGTGACCATTTTTTTTGTTGAATCATTCTGAACTTAAAAATATTTACAAGAATAGAGATTCCAAATAAGATTAATAATAATTCGAACCACCAAGCTTTAAAAATTACTTTTTGTGCAGCGCTTGTACCAAAATCATTTTCTATAAAGGTAGCAACGGCAATAAATATTGCAAATAATAAAATATATAAACCAGAAGCTTTAGTATTAAAAAAAGGAGTAGCGTATTTAAATATTATTTTATATAATTTCTTCATAGAATATGATGTTGTTTTTTGAAAGTTCAAGACCATTCATATTTATAAACAACTAAGAGGAAGAAATTACGTTGATAAATGTTATGTTTTTTTTATTTGTCTTAACTTTATATAAAGAAACAACATAGCCAAAATCTCTTATAAATAAAAAAATATAAAAAAATCGATAAAAAGCTTTTTTTTAACGATTAATTACATAAATTTGTACTTTTAAATCCTTTAAATCTAAGATATGAAAATTAAAATTGTGTTACTTAGTTTTAGCTTTTTTTTGATAGCTGGTATAGGTTTTGCTCAAAAAAATAAAGCGCCTAAAAGTATTATTTCTAATGTAGCTATAAAAAAATATCACCATAAAGAAGAGCTAGATCGCATGCAAAAAGGTGAATTACTTGTATTGTACATGGAACGTATAGAAAGTCTTGTTAAGTTATTACCCTATATTGCTTTTGCTACAAAACCTGGGGTTACAATGACTACTTTAGGAATTCCAAATGATAGCGATAATAGAAAAGCCCTAGATGAGCAATTTGAGGCTACTCATGATTTTTTAGTAGCCACAGGAGAGTTTGAAAAACGCATATTACCATATTCTGATACAGATAATTTAGTTGCAGCTATACTGTTTTATGAAGAAACTATGAAATCTTTACATGAGTATAGTGAATTTCATTAGATAATTAATTTTTTCTTAAAAAAAGAGGCTTTACTATAATTATGGTCTTTTTTTTTAATATTAATTGCATTTCAACGCTTGCTATCTATTTGTAATTCAGTGATTTTATGTATTTCATCGAAAAAATTGGTATTTCGCGGGTTTTTTTTGTATTTTTGATTAATGTTAAATGTTATAAGTGGTCCAAATCTACTTAAACAAAAAATATTTAGTTATGAAAAATTTTATTTACACAATGTTGATGTTTCTTTTTGTTGTTGGAAATGTCTTTGCTCAACAAGAAAAAGGTATAATTGGTACCAATAATTGGCTATATAATTGGACAGAATTTGAACCTGGTCAAAATGATTATGGCGAGCCAACACAAATCTTAGCAGGTAGTATCTCAGAAGATTTAACATTGACTAAAAGAGATACTTATTTGCTTTTAGGTAATGTTTTTGTAACTAATAATGCAACATTAACCATAGAGCCAGGAACTGTAATAATTGGAGATTATGCTTCTAAAGCATCTTTAACTATTTCTAAAGGTTCAAAAATAATAGCAGACGGATTAGAAACTGATCCTATTATTTTTACTTCTAACAGAAGTGTTAAAAGAGCTGGAGATTGGGGAGGTATAATTATACTTGGTGATGCACCAACTAATAAATTTGGTAATGGATCTGTATCTGCTTTTTATACACAATTAACAAATGATTCTTATGCAAACACAAATTATGGAGGTGAAAATACTCAAAGTAATTCTGGTGTGTTAAGATATGTAAGAATTGAATATGCTGGTAAACGAATTAAAACAGCTGGATATTTTAGCGGGTTATTATTAGCAAGTGTGGGCAGTGAAACTGTTTTTGAAAACATTATGATAAGTCATTCTGCTGGAGATTCATTTAAAATTTTAGGAGGTAATGTTAGTTTAAATAAAGTTGTTTCATATAAAACAAATAGTAACGATTTTAAATTCAATTTAGGTGCGCAATGTAAAATTAATAATTCATTGGCTGTTAGGTCTCCATATATTTCAAGTAGTGAAGGTTCTAGATGTATGTTGGTCTCATCTTATGATAAAAAAGAATTAGTAGATTTTACCAAAAAGGGAACTTCAGTTGTAGCAACGAATTTAACATTGATAAATGATAGTGATGATTTAAAAGCTGATATAAGCATGGGCTTAGTAAAGGAAGCTATTTATATAGGAGAACATGCATCTCTTGATATGGATAAAAGTGTTATTTCAGGTTTTAACCCGGCAGTTTTATTTGAAGATAAAATTCAGATTAATCAAGATAATTTAGAAAAAATCAAGTTTGCTAATATGTATTTTAACAATTGTAATGGAAATATTTTTGTTGAAAACAATTCTAATAATGAAGATTTAGAAAACTGGTATGGCAATAGCGCTTTTTATAATGTTTACTCTAAAAGTGATAATTCCGAAACATTTATTGATTTAAAAAATAGAAAAAGACCAGACTTTAGATTGAGTATTAATAAAATAATAGCATCTAAAGATCATTATGTCTCTGAAGATTTAGGTGTTAATGATTAAAGGGTATTTTGCTACTTAAAATAGTAATGCTGTTAAAGTATTGTTATTTTATAAAATTAAATTAATATCTAATGAAGAATTATGTCATTATTAATCTATTTCTTTTTGTTTTTTTATGTTTCTTTCAAAGAATAGAGGCTCAAATAGTTATTGGTACACCAAGTTTAGGTTTTAGTCAAGCTTGTGCTAGTCCTTCTTTTAATACATATAATGTGTCATTTGTTTTTTCTTCAGAGGAGGCTTCATTAGAAACAACAAATCAATTTATTCTTGAATTATCAGATGAAACTGGTAGTTTTTCAAATGCAACTACAATATATACTTCATCGCAAGGAGCTATTACAACATCTCCAGCTAACATAACATTTTCATTTCCAACAACTATTGCTGGAGAAAGTTATAAACTTAGAATAAAAAGTACAGATCCTGTAGCTACTAGCACTGGTTCTGTTTCGTTTGCAGCTTATTATAAAATTCAAGATGAACCTTTTACAATTAATAATTTAATTTCTACAGGTGTGTTTTGTTCTGGAGGTAGTTATTTGTTAACTATAGATAATCCAGGAAGTAATTTAAATAATTCACCTTTACAATATCCATCACTTACTTTTAATTGGTATAAGGAAACAAGTCCTACTACAGCTATCTTTATTGAAACAAGCCCTACGTTAACTGTTACAGAACCAGGAACTTATTTTGCTAAAACAAATTATGGTACTTGTACATCAAATTCGTTTTCTAATCGAGTTACTATTAGTGAATCTACTACTGGCGGAACGTCTTCAATTAGTTCTAGTTTAGGTAATCCATATTGTTCAAGTCAAGGGGAAACGACATTAAGCGCTATAAATGCGAATGGTTATCAATGGTATAAAGATGGTGAAGCTATATCTGGAGCTACTAATCAAACGTATCAAACCAATGAAGCTGGAGAATATTCAGTAGAAATAGATTTAGGAAATTGTAGTACTAGTGCTTCTATTAATTTAGAAAACACAGATTTTACTAGTAGTATTGATGTATTGGATGTTAATGAGATAAAAGAAAATGAAACTTTAATTGCTACGGTATCAACCACAGCAATAGACCCAGAGTTTATTTGGTACTTAAATGATTCGGTAATATCTGGTGCTATTACTAATAGTTATGAAGCGACTCAAACAGGAGACTATAAAGTTGTTATTACTCAAACCACAGGTTGTATGGCATCTACCGAGTTTCAATTTACTGTAACTACTCCGTTTCCTAATGTTGATAATATTCCTAATTTGATAAGTCCGAATGGTGACGGTGTAAATGATACATGGATAATTCCTCAAATATATGTAAGCGGATCAAATACGGAAGTTATAATAATGAGTGCACAAGGAGACATTGTATTAAAAACTACAGATTATCAAAATAACTGGCCATTAAACCAGTTGGATTTTAAAGATGTAAATCCTGTTTATTACTATATAATTACAACAGAAAATAATCAAATTAGAAAAGGCTCCATTACGGTCGTTAAATAAAAATGAAAGAATATCTATTGCATATAGTTTTATTTTTCTGTTTTGCGCAACAGTTTCATTCTCAAGAAGGCGGTGTTGTTGCGTTTAATTTGCCAATTAGAAATTCTTTAAAGTTTAATAGATATGCTATCAATCCTACTTTTACCTTTGTTAGAGAACAAAATAAGTATATAAGTTTTACTAATAAAAGACAGTGGGTTCAGTTTGATAATGCACCTCAAACTTATTTATTTAGTTATGCAGGTAGATTTAAAGAAAATGTAGGAGCAGGAGTTGCTGCCTTTCAGCAAGATTATGGTGTGTTAACTACTTTTGGAGGTGTTTTAAACTTTGCTTATAATGCTGTTTTAAGTAGAGATAGCAACTTAACTTTTGGTATGAACCTTGGGGTTTACAAAAGCGGACTAAATTCTGGTAAAGTTATTACTAATTTTGATGATTCTTCTTTAAATAATATTCCATCTAACACTATTTTTTCTGTAAATCCAGGTATAAATTATGGTACTGGTTTTATAGATTTTGGAGTATCTATAAATAATCTTGTTTCTTATAATTTACAAACTTCAAAACTTATTGAAGATAATCCAGAGCAAAGTATACAAGGTCATATTATGTATACGGGCTATATAAATAGTCGTGGCTTTTTTGATGAAAGTAAATTTTCTGGATTAGTTAGATCAGAATTTAAAAAAGATAAAACAGTTCTTTCAGCAATAATGATGCTTACAGTTCCTAAAGGAATATGGGCACAAACAGGATATAATACACTTTATGGCGTTTCTGCTGGAATAGGTTTAAATATTACTAATCAAATTTCATTAGAGTATAATTATGAAAAAGCTATGGGAAATTTGTTAACCTTCGGAAATTCTCATGAAATAACTCTAGCATATAAATTTAAAAATGTATTTAGATATGATTATAGTGGAGATGATGATGAACAATCAGTTTTTAATTCAACTAAAAAACCAAGACGCATATTTGCAAAATCGAAACCTTCAACAACACAAAAAATAGATAGAGCTGCAATAGCAGAAGCAAAGGAAAAGGCTAGGTTAGAAGCAGTAGAAAAATTAAAAGTAAAACAAGAAGCTAGAGCTAAATTAATTGCAGAAGCCAAAGAAGAAGCATTAGCTAAACAGAAATTGGCAGAAGAAAAGGCAAAAGCAGAAGCGTTAGCTAAGATAAAATTAGCCGAAGAACAAGCAGAACAAAAACGATTAGCAGCAGAAGCTAAAGCCAAAGAAGAAGCACTAGCTAAACAGAAATTGGCAGAAGAAAAGGCAAAAGCAGAAGCGTTGGCTAAGATAAAATTAGCCGAAGAACAAGCAGAACAAAAACGATTAGCAGCAGAAGCTAAAGCCAAAGAAGAAGCACTAGCTAAACAGAAATTGGCAGAAGAAAAGGCTAAAGCAGAAGCGTTGGCTAAGATAAAATTAGCCGAAGAACAAGCAGAGCAAAAACGATTAGCAGCAGAAACTAAAGCCAAAGAAGAAGCATTAGCTAAACAGAAATTGGCAGAAGAAAAGGCTAAAGCAGAAGCGTTAGCTAAACAGAAATTGGATACATTAGAGTTAGATGGTGCATTAATTAAACTTGCTCGTGATAAAGAATCTTTAGAACTAAAAAAACTGATAGAATTAACAGAGAATTCTAAAATTGAGCAGCAAGATTTATTGATAAAACTAAAGGATGCAATTGACATAAAGCAACAAGATTTAGATAATCTAAAAGAAGAAAATGATTTAAGCGAACAAGGTATTGTTAGTACAAAACCAAAGGTGTTTAAAAGTATTTCTGCAGAAAATAAAGCATTAGAGGTATTAACAGCAAACCTTGATAACCTTATTAAATCTCAAGACGCTAAACTGTTAGAACTTGAAAATTTATATAACAAAAGATTAAAAATAGTTAAAGATAAAACAGAAGCTACAAATGTGTTTTATCAACAAAAAATTCAGGAATTAAAATCTGTTCAATCTAGAGCTATAAAAACAAAAGCAAGTTTGCTTTCTACCTTAGAAGTAGTAAAAGTAGCTACAGAGTTTGAGAGAAAGCGAAGAATAAAGCGTGCTTCTTATGATAATAAAGATGATCAATATAGAAAAGATAGAGCTTCTTTAGATTTAATAAAAAAATATACGCCTTTAAGTAAAACACCATTAACTCAAGCTGATTTTGATTTTGGCGAAGAATTAAACAATAATATAAAAATTATAAAAGGTGTTAGTAAAGAAGTTAGTGGCTATTATTTAGTAATTGCAGTTCATAGTGATGTTGCTAAAAGAGATGAGTTTTTAAGAAAGGTAGTTGCATCTGGACAAAAAGACATAAATTTCTTTTTTGATGTAAATACAAGTAAATATTATATTTATTACAATAAGTTTGATTATATAGATACTGCTAAAAATGCACTTGAATCAAAAGAAAACAAACCATACAACAGTAAAATGTCTATAGTTAAAATAGAAAATTAAAACCTATTTCTTATCTTATTTTTATAATACAACAATTTTATGTTTTGTAAGTAAAATAGTTTGAAAACATTTAATATATAAGATTAAATGTTTTTTTTATCGATAAACTACATGAATTTTGCTTTGTTTTTTCTCTGTTATAAAAAAATTACCGATATTTATACCGTTAAAGAACTTTAAATCAAAGACGAAACATATTATTTGTAGTATTAATATTCTAAATTTAAAGAGTTTAAACAATTAAATAACGAGTGACATTTCTTTTTTATTCCCCAAAGTAAAAGAGAATTTATAAATATACCTACCATGAAAAAAACTACTTATGTAAACAAAGGAATTATTTCTTTATTGCTTATTACCCTATTTTGTAGTAATTATATTTTTGCACAACTTCCAGTTCCTTTTTCACCTAGACTTCCAGGAGGAAGTATAAAAGTAAAAGGAGATATCATACTAATTGGAAATGGTATTGTTACTGGTAAAGATTTGCCTTTACCATATAATGGTACTGAAATAAATAATGATAATGAAGGTGTTTATATAAATGTTGCAAGTGGAGGCGATCCATCTATTTTTAGCTCTAGTAGTGCAAATTTATCGATAAACAATAGTTGTAAAGATATTTTATATGCTGGTTTATATTGGGCTTCTGTTTATCCATTAGAAGTTGCTAATAATGTAGATGTACAATTTGAGGGTACACCTAGATTTGAAGATTGGAATCAAATAAAGTTTAAACTTCCAACAGGAGGGTTTATTGATTTAGTAGCAGATAATAATCCTGATCCAGTAGGAGAAGAAGATGATATTATTTTTGATGGATATGAATATTATGGTTCAGGTGTAGAAAATTCATTTAAAGATTCACCAATAATATGTTATAAAAATGTAACAAATTTATTGCAAGGTTTATCAGAAGCAGATGGTGAGTACACTGTAGCTAACTTAAGAGCCACTAGAGGGGTTAGAAGAGGAGGGTGCTCAGCAGGATGGACATTAGTAGTTATTTATGAGAGCCCTATATTACCTAGTAAATTTATATCTGTTTTTGATGGATATGCTGGTGTACAAAATACCACAGAATTAGATATTCCTGTTTCAGGTTTTCAAACATTACCAAGTCCTTTACCTGTAAATTCCAATCTTGGGGTCGCGGCTTTAGAAGGCGATATTGGTATTCCTGGTGATTCATTTCAATTTAAAGCAAGTACCTCAGGTACTTATACGGTATTGAGTGATGCAATAAATCAACCAGATAATTTTTTTAATTCTAGCATCACTCTTGAAGGAGTTCATGTTACTAATAGAAATCCAGCAAGTTTAAATACTCTTGGATTAGATATTAATAATTTTAAGTTACCAAATCCATTAAACTCCGTTTTACCCAATAATGCAACAGCTGGAGATTTAAAATTAACGACGAATGGAGATGGTTATGGTGTGTTTTTAACATCTTTTGCTGTTGAAATTATAGAGCCTAAGATAACATTAACTAAAGTAGTTGAGGATACGTCAGGAAATGATATTAGTAATCAATTGGTAGATCTTGGAGATGAATTGAATTATATAATTGGTTTTCAAAATACAGGTAATGATGATGCTACTAATCTTACTATAAGAGACGTACTACCAATAAACATTGATTTTAACTATCCAGCAGATTTGGAGGCTTTACCTCCTGGAGTTACTGTACAAAGTTATAATCCATTAACTAGAGAGCTTATTTTTAATGTTGATGATTCAGTTGTTGAAGAAAATGATCCTGTACAAGAAATACGTTTTAAAGTCTCTGTGGTATCTTCTTGTAGTTTATTAGATGATGCTTGTTCTAATGTAATAAGTAATCAAGCTTATGTAACTTACAATGGAACTATAAATTCGACTTTTGCTATTACTGATGATCCTAGTTTAAGTGCTAATACTGGTTGTTTGATAACGCCCGCCGCAACAAATTTTTTAGCAGATCTCAATTGTACTTTTGAGGAAGAAGTAATACTTTGTGGCGATAATGTTGTATTAACTGCAGGTAATGGATATGATGCCTATTCTTGGTCAACAAGTCCATCTGGAACTCCTGTAATAGGTACGACACAATCTATTACAGTTACAACTCCAGGAACTTACTATGTACATAATACGGCTTTGGCTCCTTGTCAATCTATTGATCAAGTTTTTAATGTGATTACATTTGGAGCTAATGTTACAAATCCAATTATTCCATTTGCAGATCAAGTTGTTACTTGTCCTAATGATGGTAAATCATTACCTAATATCTTTTTATGTGGTGGAAATGATTCAAGGTTTATTCAAACGGGTATTACAGATACAACATCTATTATATGGGAAAAATTAGATGAAACAAGTTGTACTGCAGTTATAAATCAAGATTGTGCTAATGAAGATTCTGGTTGTACTTGGAATCAAGTAACAACGGGACCAGATTTTATGGCAGATACTGCTGGACAATATAGATTAACTTTAAATTATACAGGTGGTTGTTTTAATCAGTTTTATTTCAATATTTATACCAATTTATTGGTGCCTACTGCTACAACAAAAGATATAATTTGTAAAACACCAGGAGAGATTAATGTTGGTGGAGTTCCTAGCGGTTATGAATATAGTATTGATGGTGTAAATTATCAACCAAGTAATTTGTTTTCTATTACTTCCCCTGGTATTTATAGTGTATACGTAAGGCAAATTGGTGTAACACCAAACCCATGTATTTTTTCAGTACCAGATGTACAAATAAGGCAACGTGATTTTACAGTTTCAACAAATATAATTCAACCATTTTGTAATGGAGATTTTGGTAGTGTGATTGTCGCGGCAAATGATGTTCGTCCTCAATATTATTTTTCAATTTATAATGGAGCTACTCTAGTAAATAGTGTAGGACCAATTATAGCAAGTGATTACAGATTTAATAATTTAAATCCAGGGACTTATACTATAAATGTTTCTACAGAAGATGGCTGTATATATTCTGAGGATATAGAAATTATAAACCCTCCTTTACTAACAGCAACAGCAGCACTTACCAAACCACTGACTTGTACAGATGGTGAAATTACTGTATATCCAGATGGTGGCACTCCTCCATATTACTATTTTGTGAACAGTACAACTGTTTTTCAAGGAAATCCGGAAATAGTTGTTACAGCATCAGGAGTTTATAATATCACCGTTGTTGATTCCAATAACTGCTCTGCGGATGCTTCAATAACTGTAAATGCTTCTCAAGAGCCAGATTTTAATGTTTTAAAAACAGATATTTTATGTTATAATTCCAATACAGGTGAAATACATTTCAACGTAACTAATGCCAATGGTTATGCCATTACGTATAGTATTGATAATGGTACCACATTTCAGCTCAATGATACATTTTCCAACCTTAGTGCAGGAACGTATCAGGCACTGATAAAATATTCGTTAGGTGGAACAGACTGTTTGAGTGTAGCTCAGGACATAACCATAACGCAGCCCGACACAGCTTTAACCGCCTCGGCTGGCATATCGGAATTGGCAGGCTGTGGACCTAGTGGTGAAGGAAAGGTACGTATAACGAACCCACAAGGCGGTACACCACCATACGAATATAGTTTTGATAATCAAGCAACTTGGATTACTGTTAATGAAGCGGATGTAACTCCTGGAACTTATACTTTATATATAAGGGATGCCAATGGCTGTATTTATGCTATGCCAGACATTGTATTGGATCCTGAACCAGTAACACCTACTATAGATGTTTCTGATCCAGATTTTAATTGTAATGGAACAGCCAATGCCACAGTAACCGTAACGAACTCAAATAGTAGTAATACCTATACTTATACTTATTTATTGGATGGTGTAGAAAACACCAATACTGCAGATCCTAAAACATTTTTAGATGTTCCTGAAGGGTCTCATACCATAAGTGTAGCTTATAAATTGAAAGCAGTGCCAACTTATAGTAATTTATTGTTAGAGGATTTTGGTTATGGTGATGATACAACATCACCTGGTATCAACCCAGTATATTACTGTTTTGAACGTCAAAAAGTAGGAACAGAATGCAAAGGAAGTATTGTAATACAAGATGGCGATTATTCGGTTACCTCCAACATTGTAAAACCTTATGGTGCTTGGGTAAATCCTGTGGATCACACACCGGCTACCATACCTCCAACTCCGAAAGGAAGGTATTTGGTTGTTAATATAGGGGCTACAATTCCCAAAACGGAAATCTTATACGAAAAGCAAATAGATGATATTATTCCTAATCAGCCTATAAATGTAGAGTTTTTTGCCATGAATTTGCTTAAGGCAGGTAATACACAGTATAATGCCGATTTATTGGTTGCTCTAGTTGATGGTTCTGGAAACGAAATATCATCATTTGCTACTGGAGAAATCCCTAAAATTGAAAGTTGGGAGCAATACCCTAAAACACCTTTAACATTAGATCCTGGGGCTAATACAAGTTTAAAATTTATAGTTAGATCCAATGTACAGCAAACAAGTGGTAATGATGTGGCTATTGATGATATTAGAGTATATCAACTTCCAAAAACTTGTATAACGCAGGTTGATTTTCCGTTTGTAGTAGAATCGGGTAAAGCTTTTACAGCAAATATAACAGGAACCTCTAATGTGAGCTGTTCTGGTGGGACAGATGGTAGCATTACCATCGCTGCTCAAAATTTTGACCCTTTAAAAGGATTTCAATATTCAATAGATAGTGGTGTGACATGGAACACCCAAATGACGTCGCCATATACCATTACAGGGTTGGCTGAGGATACATATGATATACAAATACGTTATGATGATACGGCTAATAGTTGTGATTTTCCGTATACCCAAAATATTACTACTCCTGCGCTCTTAACGGTATCTGTATCGGCAACGCCTGTAACCTGTCTTGACGGTTCTACGGTGACGGCAACAACGTCTGGGGGAACGCCAGCATATTCTTATGAGTTGCTGGATACATCACTAAATTTAGTCGCTAATTTCCCAAGTAGCGGTATTTTAACTAGTGTTGTTCAAGGAGATTATATAGTAAGGGCAACAGATGCTAATGGATGTACAGATGATGAACCACTCAGTTTAGTGGCTCCTACAACACCTACGGCAACTATAATTAATGCCGATTATTGTTATGATGCTACCAATGGAGCATCACTTGAGGTTAGTGCATCAGGAGGACAATCTCCTTATCAATATAATATTAATGGAGGCGCATTTCAATCTAGCAATATATTCACAAACTTAACACCAGGGACTTATGATATAATTGTAAGAGATTCTTTTGGATGTACATTTAGCTTACCAACACAAACTATCTCATCACAAGTAAAAGTTAGCATGCTAACCAAAGATTTAGATTGTACGGCAACACCAGATGCTACCATAACAGGAACTATTTCTGGGGGTGTTGCACCATATACTTATGAAGTATCTGTTAATTCGGGGGCTTACACTCCATTAGGAACTACAGGGTCTCCATTTATATACAATACGACAA
This sequence comes from Algibacter sp., assembly GCA_050294475.1. Lineage (GTDB taxonomy): Bacteria > Bacteroidota > Bacteroidia > Flavobacteriales > Flavobacteriaceae > Thalassobellus. Next base: position 111,758 of record JBNKOE010000022.1, read on the forward strand.
TAGATGGAACCTACCAATTCCAGATTACAGATGCCAATGGATGTAGTACACAGTCAACAGTAGAAACTATTAATCCTATTTCATTACCAGAAATAACATCGGTTATTCAAACACAACCTATATTATGTAGTAACGATTCTAATGCAGCTATTCAGGTTAACATTAACAATGCTGTTGGTACGCCATCATTTGTGATTAATGTATTCAATAATACAACGGGAGTAGATTATGGTACTCAAACAAGTGGTTTAACCGCTGGAGATTATACCATTACGCTTACCGATGCAAAATCTTGTACAGATACGGCAACGATTACTATTGCAGAACCAGCACCAATTGATTTTGATTTAGACCAAGTGGATATTACCTGTAATGGTTTAGGAGGGACAAGTTTAGGGTCTATTATTGTACAGAATGTTACGGGAGGAACAGCTCCTTTTACATATTATATTACTAATAATTTTGGTGATGTTATTCCTGGTAATCCATATGCAGCAGTATCTAATGAAGATTATACGTTTACTGTTATCAATTATGGTATTTATACTATTGATGTAGTTGATGCAAATGGATGTAGCTTAACAAAGCAAGTAACCATGGCATCTCCACCTTCTGATTTGCTTATTGATGTGACAACGTTTTCATCCGATTGTACCAATGGAGGTACGGCGGTTGTACAAGCAATATCGGCTGTTGGTAGCGGTAGCTATGAGTTTGGTATTTTAGAATCTAATACAGCACCATATACATCAACTTTTTATCCAGCTACAGGACCAAGTGATACTCGCCAATTTGATAATTTAATACCAGGAGTCGTTTATACGTTTGTAGTACATGATCTTGCGACAGATTGTTATTATGTAAAATCAGCCAATGCTCCTATAGCTCCTGCTTCAAGTTTAACATCAACGGTTGTTCCCAATAATGTTGTTTGTAAAGGAGATAGCAATGGCAGTGTTACATTTACTATCGATAACTTTGATAGTACAACAACTTCTGTTGATTATCAAATATTTGAGGCTTTTTCAAATGTATCTGTTGGGGCAATAGTTAATTTGCCAGTTACTTTTGGAACCCCAGAAACAGTAACGACACCATCTCCAGGAACATTAGCACCTGGACAGTACTATATTGTCTTTACTGAAAATGGTTCAGGAGCCTTTAATGGATGTAAATCGGCTTCAGCAATTTTTGAAATTAAGGAATCTGCAGTTGCTTTAAGTGCTACGGCTTCGGCTGTTAAAAACCAAAACTGTAATGCTTTGGGACAAATTTCAGTAATAGGACATGATGGTACGGCACCTTATACCTATCAGGTTTTATTAAATACAGATCCTGTTCCAGCATCAACAGACCCAGCATGGGTGTCTACAAATACGTTTGACTTACCAGCAAATAGTTACATAGCTTATGTAAAAGATGATTATGGTTGTATACAAGCGGCAACGCCAGTAATATTAGATGCAGATCCAGTACCAGTTATTGCAGCTTTGGTTAATAATCAATGTACCGCTACTGAAGGTAATTTTATAATAGATGTATCATTAACAACAGCAGGGATAGCTCCATACAGTTATAGTATTGATGGAAGCTCTTATCAATCAAGAACAGCACCGTTCACTATAACCAATTTAACATCAGGGTCACATACTATTGAGGTAAAAGACTCAAACGGATGTGGAAATTTAGTATCTGTGGATATTGTTGCGCCATTAGGATTAATGCCAACAGTAACCACATTACCAAGTTGTTCTGATGATGATGGTGTCATTACAGTAACAGGTTCTGGTGGCTCAGGAAATTATACCTATGCAATTAGTCCGAATGTGGGATCTATATCAGGAAACGTGATATCGGGAGTGCCATCAGGAACATATACGGTTACTATAACAGATACCACCACGCTATGTACCCAGAATGCTAACATAACATTGGATGTTGCAACACCAGTAACTTTTACAACGACACCTACTAATGTAAGTTGTAATGGTAGTACTGATGGTACAATAACAGTAAATTTACCAGCTAGTAATGATAACCCAATTTATACGTATAGTATAGATGGAGGTGTAACCACCCAAACATCCAATGTCTTTACAGGCTTGGCATCTGGAATCTATAATATTACGGTTACTTCTGGTAAAAACTGTACTTTAACACAACAGGAAACTGTTGGAGAACCAGATCCAATAAACGTTCCGACACCAACCGTAGTAGGCTATGCCTGTACTACGGGTACTAATACAACAAATTTTGCCTCTATTACAGTGTCTGGTGTAATAGGCGGTTCGGGAACATATACCGTTTATGAATTTATAAAAGGAGGTGTAACCGTTCAATCTGGTTCTAATAATCAATATATTGAATCTGATTTGTCAGGTGGTACGTATACCATTAATGTTTATGACGATAATGGATGTTCAGGTACAATAACAGCTACCATAGCACCTTATATTGAATTAGATAAAATAAATGTAGTTATTAACCCCATTACATGTAAGAAAGACGAAGATATTACTGTTTCGGTAAGTAGTATTGGTGGTACACCTACTAATTTAGAATATACTGTAGAAGATGTTGTTGGGGTAGTAACAGGAGGTGTTTATAGTCAAACGAATACCACAGGTATATTTACAGGTTTAACCATTGGTAATTATGTGATTACTGTTACCAATTTAGATACAGGATGTAGTTTACAAAAAGCACATTATGTAAGTGATCCAAATACATTTGATCTTACTATAGACTCTGTTGTAGATGTCACTTGCTTTAGCGCTAGTGATGGTAGTGTTAATCTAACGTTTATAGATAGGACACCTTCTCCTACGGATGAGAGCGGTCCTTTTAGTTATAGTGTGATTGATTCTTTAGGTAATACTGTTGATTCAGGAACTTCACTCAGTGCAGGACCAATAACACTTTCAGGTTTTGCATCTGGAACCTATGAAATAACGGCAGAATTAATCAATGATCCAAGATGTCCTATAGATAAGAAATTCACAATTACAGCACCAACAGCAGCTTTAGCTATTTCAGAAACACATACAGACATTACATGTGTAAGTGGCAATAATGATGGATCTATTTCAGCAACAGCTACTGGAGGTTGGCCAGGTGGTTATGAATATCAATTGGAAATTACAGGAGGTACTACACCAATTGCATCATATAGTTCGGTATCAAACTTTACTGGATTAACACCAGGAGATTATGTAGTTAGTGTAAGAGATTCTAGAGGCTGTATAGCTTCAGATGTTGTTACCTTAGCAATACCAATACCAATAGCAGCTATCGTAACACCAAGTACAACATTATTGTCATGTTTTGGAGATAAAAATGCAACAATAACGGTAAGTAATCCAATGGGAGGTCAGGGAAGCAACTATACCTATATGTTAAACATGGTAGCACCAACAGCAAGTTCATCGGGACCTCAATCTTCACCTGTCTTTACAGGGTTAGGAGCAGGAACCTATAATGTAACGGTAACCGATGGGTATAATTGTGAGTTCACTTCAACAGATGTTGTCATATCAGAACCTGCACAAATACAGGCTACTTTAGTAAAATCAACCTCACAAACCTGTTTAACAGGTACAACACTTACACTAAGTGCCACAGGAGGAACAGGATCATATGAGTATAGTGATACGGCGTCCTTTACAACAATTTTAGGTTCGTTTGCGTCATCAACTCCAATTAATCTACCACAAGGAGCCTCAGGAACGTATTCATATTATGTAAGAGATACTAATAATTGTTATGCAAGTGTTTCTAATGAAATAACCATTGATCCGCTTCCAACGTTAGAAGTTAATATAGATGTAAATGCAACCAATACTGAAATTAATTGTGCTGGTGATACTACAGGTGTTATTGTTGTAACAGCTCAAGGTGGTTTAGGAAGTTATGTTTATACTTTACAAGATGGTATAGGAACTAATATATCACCTCTTAATCAAAATACAACTGGTGTTTTTACAGATCTTCCTGTTGGTTCTTATCAAATAAGAGTAGATAGTGGAGATTGTTTAACAACGTCTTCAATAATTCCAATAACCGAACCTTCATTACCATTAGATGTTAGATTCACAGCTACAGATGTAACTTGTACTGGAGCAAATAATGGATTGTTAGAAATTGCAGCAACTGGTGGTACAGGTATTATAAAATATGCTATTTCACCTCAATTAAATCAATTTTTTGAATCACCAATTTTTGAAAATCTTGCACCAGGAAATTATCAAGCTATTGCGCAAGATGAACTAGGTTGTTTTGTCCTTTTTGATTTTGTAATAAACGATCCTATACCTGTTTCATTAAACATTGTACCAAATTCTATAATTCCAGAATTGTGTAATGGCGATGCTAATGGTGCTTTTAGTATAGAAATATCAGGTGGTGAGTTGCCATATAGTGTCGCTTTAGATGATATTAATGGTGTTTATACAACAGGAGCTTTAACTCAAACACAGTTTGACTTTACAAATTTATCTGGTGGAGATCATGTTGTTTATGTTAGTGACGCACTTGGTTGTGAGTCTGAATGGAATATAACGTTCCCAGAATCTGTACTTATAAATCCAGTAGCAGATGTAGAATATGGTTGTTCAAATAATTTATCAACTAATACTGTAACGGTTAATGTTGATGACAGTATTACTGATCTTTCAAATTTAACTTATTCATTAGATGGAGGGGCTTATCAAGCCAGTAATATATTTACAAACGTACCTGCAGGATTAAATCATTATATAGATGTTAGTCATACAAATGGTTGTACTAAGCGTACAGAGTTTTTTGATATCATAGGTTATGATCCATTAACATTAGTATTACAAGATGGAGAACTAAATCAAATTGTAGCTGTTGCATCTGGTGGATCTGGTGATTATGAATTTACATTAAACGGAGAACCATACGGTAGTGAAGATACATTTATTATTTATGCGTCTGGTGATTACACTGTTACAGTAACTGACCGTTTTGGATGTGTAGCATCTGACACAAGATATTATGAATATATAGATGTATGTATACCTAATTATTTTACACCTAATGATGATGGGAATTTAGATGAGTGGGGACCAGGATGTACCAATCAATATAAAGATCTTAAGTTTAATATTTTTGATAGATATGGACGTAAGGTAGCTACGTTGCGAGTTGGTGAAAAATGGGACGGTAAATATAAAGGAGCAGAGCTTCCATCAGGAGATTACTGGTATGTTGTGAAATTAAATGATATAAAAGATAATCGTCAATTTGTTGGACACTTTACGCTATACAGATAACGAGAATTAGTGGTTTAACCATTAAATATAAATAAATGCGAAAATTAATTATATATGTACTTCTCTTTTTTATGGCTAATAGCTATGGACAAGAGTTGAATTTACCTGTTTTTACTCAGTATTTAGCAGATAATAATTTTGTAGTATCATCAACGTATGCTGGTATAGGAGATAACTTGAAAATAAGAGCTAACGGATTGACGCAATGGGTTGGTATTAAAGATGCTCCAGATAATCAATCACTTTATGGAGATTTTAGAATTTCAAATCGTTCAGGTGTTGGATTTTCCTTGTATAATGATAGAAATGGAAATACTATTCAAACGGGGTTTAAGTTTTCTTTTGCACATCACCTTACTTTAGATTATTATTCTAAACAATATTTATCATTTGGTATATCTTATAATATTAATAATTTCAGAATAGATATTAATAATTTTAATACTACTTATGAAAACCCAATTATAGACCCTTTTGTTACAGATGAAAGAAAAACATCAAATAACAATTTTGATGCGGGCTTTTTGTATAGAAACAAAGGATTCTTTTTAAGTTTTAATGTTAATAATATTTTAGATAAGAACATTGATAAGAAAATAAGAATAGCAGAACCTAGTTTACTTTTAAACTATCAAATATATTCGGGCTATACTTTTAATGGTCCTAAAAAAAGTGGTTTAGAGTTTGAACCGTCTGTATATTATCAAATGTTTGCAAGTGATAACCGTTCAAGTACCGATTTAAATTTTAAAGTACGAAAGTTTAATAGAAAAGAAGATTATGTATGGGCTGGAATTTCTTATCGTTTCTTAAATGATCAATTTTTAAAACCTTTAAATATTGGTCCTATGCTAGGTTTTCAAAAAAGTGTTTTCTATTTTGGGTATGCTTATCAAATAACGACTAATGAGTTATCATCTTTTAATTCAGGTACTCATGTTATTACTATTGGATTAAACTTTTTACAAGGTATTAGTAATTGTCCTTGTGTGCAAAGTGCAGTACATAAATAGTTATGCTAACATTCTTTAATAAGTAGTTGAAAATCTATTTCAATAGTTTCATTAACATAAATTAAACCTAATAGTTTTTTTGGAGGAGCTATATTAAAATCGCAAATATTTAGTTCTAAAAGTCCTTTAACAAATAAGTCATTTTTTCCTTCTAATGTTACAGGTATTTGATATTCTTTTATTATTCCAGCAATTTCTAGTTCTATTGTAGCTTGTAAAAAAGAATTTTCATTATATATATTTTCTAATTCCTTTAATTTTAAAAAAATATATGGGTGTTCGTTAGATTTTAATAATTCTTGAAAATCTTTATTCATGCCTTTGTTTCCACAATCAAAACAAGCATTTTCTAAAACAAGTTCTGTTTTTTTAAATACCATTTTATGGTCTTTAATTTCAAAAAAGACAGGAATAGGATTTTTTAATTTTGTAACATTAAATTCACAATCAAAAGTACTGACATTCGTTTTTCCTTTAACTACTAATTTACTATTAGGTGTAATAACTACAGAGGTGTTTTTTACAATACCTCTATTAGTAAAAGCAAATAATAACATAATAGAAAAAAAATACACAAACTTTTTCATGAAGTTAAATTTCTAATTTTCAACTTAATATAAATATAAATTTAAATAAAAACAAGTCTCAATAAGATAACCTCATTGAGACTTGTGAAAATTCTCTGATTAGAAGCTAATAGCAGCCTCTAAAGTAAGTCCGTTAAATTTAGCATCTTCAAGAAGATCTGCTGTTGGATAATCGTTATATTTTTGATTTACATATTCCACTTTCATCAAGATATTTTTAGTCATAAACCAACCAGCACCTAATTGAAATCTATTAATAGTTACATCATTTCCACCTGCTAATTCAGCACTAACAGTATTGTAACGAGTACCTATGTATAAGTTTTCAGTACTACCAAATCGATATATAAGTTCCCCAGCATATTGTTGAGTTTTTCTTCTATCTGTTTCATTTAAAGTTCTACCAGAAGCTAACTCAATAGTTCCGAAAAGTTCTAAACCACCAGTTTTTATAAATGGGTTAATCATAACTGCTGTAATTTTATTTTTAAATCCTGGATCGAAACGACCTGATCTAAAATTATCACTAGTAGCTGTTTCTGCTTGTAATACGTCATAATATCTTGAGCCAGCTCTATCAGCAGTATATAGATAAACACTTGGTGCATAACCTGTATTATATAAAGATCCTGTTAATCTAAATCTAAAATCATCAGAGATTTGTTTATCATACCCTAATTTAGCTAAAAATGCAGCTCCACCAGTTGTTCCATTAGATATTTTAACATTTTGATTTAATTTGCCATTAGAGAAACCAACCATTCCTAAAAATCCACTATCACATTGGTAAAATAACTCAGCACCAACTTCAGTTGTAAATGAATCCATAATTAAATTTCCAACAAATGGATTAAAGAATGTTTGTGCATTATCACTTCTTCTAAAGTGAGCATCACCATAGTTGTTTTCCATGTGTCCAATTTTTATAGTTGCGTGCTTCATAAAATCGCTCATAAAGCCTTCACTAATAAAATCTAATTTATCAATTTGGAAATAACCTCCTTTAACATAAGTTTCATGGTGATGTCTAGATGATAAATACGTTCTTAAATGCATTCTTACACCATCGTATAATGCTACATCTAAATCTAAGTTAGCAGTGGCTAAGTTAAAGTTACTACCAATTTCTACCATTGGTGTAGCACCTGAGTTTTTACTATCTAAAGCTTGATATTGTAGCGTTGAAGCACCACCCATTCTTACTTTTACTCCGTCAAATGATGTTACACTATCTTTTTGAGTTTCAAAAACATGTAGTCCATCTTTATCGGGGTGTCTAAAATTATCTAAATTTCTATTTTGAGCATAAAAACTGAATCCAGTTAATATAACTCCTACAAATAATAAATTTTTAAAAGTTGTTTTCATGATTTTTAATTTAAATGGTTAGTTGTATTTAGTTTATAAAGGTTGTTGAAAATTCGATTGTTAAATCATCTCCGGTAGTTATGGTACCAAATAATGCTTTTGGAGGGGATATGTTAAAATTAGTCATCTTAATTTTTTTCTCTCCTGTTAAGGTAACTTTCTCTCCATTTATGTTTATTGTAAAGTTTAATGTGATTTGTTTCTTAACTCCAGTTATGGTTAAGTATCCTACAGATTGTACAGCATACGTTCCATTTTCTTTTTTTGTAACATTTTTAATTTCTGTTAATTGAAAATCAATTGTTTTGTAGTCATCTGTTTTTAAAGCTTTATAAGTGTTTTTATCCATTGAGCCTTTTCCACTTTTTAAGCTTTCAGCAACTACAGTAAAATCACATTTTTCTATATCACAGGTGTTAATATCTTTAAATACTATTTTTCCACTTTGAGTTTCTGCTGTGATATGCCAATCGTGTAAACTGGAAGTTCCAAGTACCTTTAAGGTAGAGGCATTATTGTTTAAACTGAATTCTTGTGAATAGCTTATGCTTATAGTAAAAAAGAATAATACTAATAAGCTTAGTAGCTCTAATTTTAGGTTTCTATATCGTAGCATAATTTATATTGGTTTTAAATAATAGTGCAAAGTTTGATAGAATGTTAATTTTAAAATATGATTTTTATCATATTTGTAATTATGTAGTTAATTTGTTGCATTATTGAAAATTAATTTATTTGTTTTTTAATGTCTTAATATTTTTAATATTCAATTAACTCTTATTGTGGTTAAGCTATTTAATTAATCTTTTTATATGTTTAAAATAAAAGCTTTACATTATTTTTGTGCCTTTTAATAATAGGTTATATTCTCATGGAATTAAGGCGAAAACAACGTATAGCATTAAACACATATTTTTTTTTATCAGGTATATGTTTTGCTACTTGGGCATCTCGTATTCCAACTATAAAATCCTTTTTTAATTTTAATGAAGCCGAATTAGGAACCATTCTTTTAGCAATGCCAATAAGTTCTTTAATAGGTTTGCCTATTTCTGGGTGGTTAATTTCAAAATTTGATAGTAGGATTCCATTAATAGTAGCTTTTGTGTTTTTTTCTGTATCGTTAACACTAATTGGTTTTGCAACCACGCCCTTTTTATTGGTAACAGCAGTTTGCTTTTTTTCATTTTGCATGCGTATCATAAATATTTCTATGAATACGCAATCTATAACTTTGCAAAAAAAATTTGAAAAGCGTGTTGTAGGTGCTTTTCATGGACTTTGGAGTACAGGAGGCTTAATAGGTGTAAGTTTTTCTACATTAATGGTGAAAATGAATGTTTCAATACACATACATTTTCTTTTAATTTCAATAATGATATTGATTGTAGCACTATTGGCATTTAAATACACTTTAAAGAATGACAAATCAACATCAGGAAATAAATTAATTTTAGGAAAACCAGATCCTTTTATATTTCATTTAGGACTTTTATTATTTTTAGGAGCTATTTGTGAAGGAGGTATGTTTGACTGGAGTGGCGTTTATTTTAAAGAAGTTGTAAATGAAGAAGTATTTACATCTGGTTATCTAGTATTTATTTTAACCATGGCGTTTTCTAGATTTTTTTCAGATAGGTTTGTTAACCTAATAGGCTTACAAAAAACTTATTTTTTAAGTTCTATATTAATTTCAATAGGAATATTAATCGCTATTTTGTTTCCTTATTTTTGGCCAGCTTTATTAGGGTTTTGTTTGGTAGGTTTTGGTACTGCTGCTATTTTCCCAATTACAATGTCTTTAGCAGGAACTTCAAAAAAATATTCTCCTGGTATGGTAGTTTCAATAATAACCACGTATGCTATTTTTGGAATGCTGTTAGGGCCGCCATTAATAGGTTATTTAGCACATGCTTTTAATTTGCAAAAAGCCTTTTTAATTTTTGTTATTTTAGGTTTTATGTTTATTCCTGTTTCTTATTCGTTTTTTAAGCACCAATCAAATGATAACCAATGAATAATCTTTAATACATAGCGTACTATCTAAAAATATTAGTAAGTTTATAAAGAAATTTACCAACACCAGTGTGCTCAATCTTACCGTTTTTCAGTTTTTGTTTATGAATTTTTCTTAGTCTTTTGTAAAAATCGGCACCATTTTTTCTTGCAAATTTTATTTTTCGTTCTAATTCCTATTCAGAAGTTAATTAATAAGTTGCAAGATGTTGCAGCACCAACTACAACAAAACTACCTTTCAAAAACCTTTATCATTTTAAATGATTTGAATAAATGAAACAGTCCTGGTAATATTATGAGTCCACCAACAATTAATGATGCACCTAAAACAGTAATAACACTATCTGTAGAAGCAGTTTCAATAAGACTAATTTCTTTATTAGATGCAATTATTAAATCAGGAAAATGCGTAATAAATGCAGCAATCATTATTAATACAACTTGTAAACCAGCTAAAGAGCGACTAATAATTTTATGAGCTTTTTTTATACTTTTAAGTAACGGATATATTAAAATACCAGATATAACTACTAAACTTATAGCATACGGATTGTCTATAAAGTCGGTTACAAAAGAGATATTAAAAATAAAACCATAGCATAATAAAATAAAACCCATTACAATTACAATTACGGTAGCTATTCTAGATTTCTTAACATATATAGGTGTATCAGCCTCATGAGCTTCTCCAATTAATAATACAGCAGTTAAAAAGGCACATAACGCAGCAAAGAAACATCCCAATAATATTGAAAATTCATTAAACCAAGGATTTATAAATAACTCATAAAAAGTAAAGTTTTCATAGTTATCAGTAATAATCAATTCGCCAGATAGCATAGCACCAAAAGTAGTTCCTAGAAAAATAGGAGTGAGGAGACTAGATATTCTAAACATTAAATCATATAGAATTTGCGAACTGTCTTTATAAGCATCATAATGTCTAAAAACAAAAGCAACACCTCTCAGTGTAATTCCTAATAAAACAAGTGTTAATGGAATATGTAAATACACGATAAGCACATTATAAAAATCAGGAAATCCAACCCATAAAATAACCATTAAAATGATAATCCATATATGATTTGCTTCCCAAACAGGACCCATAACACGGTATACTGTTTTTTTTGTAATGTTTTGGTTATGTTCAGAAGAAAATAATTCAATAATACCTGCTCCAAAATCGGCTCCAGCTAAAACAACATAAAGTAATAATGAAAACATTAAAAAGAATAAAACAACGTATAACATATTAAGCTATTTTTGAATTGTTAAGCGATTTTATTTGGCGCATCATAAGCCATGTAACAGCAACTGTTAATATGCTATAAAGTACCACATACATATAAAAACTATATACCATTCCTGGCATAGGTGTTACCGCATCTTTTGTTTTCATAATATTATGAATAATCCAAGGTTGTCTGCCAACTTCGGTAACTATCCAGCCAGCTTCAAGTGCTATAAAACCCATAGGAGCAAGTGCTGTAAATACTAGCCAAAACCTTTTATTAAGCCACCATTTTTTCTTTTTTAAACTTATAAAAAATAAGATACCAATTATTAAAAGTAAGGTACCAATGCCTACCATAACTTGAAAAGCATAATGCACAATAGCTACTTTAGGTTTTTCATCTTCAGGAAAATCATTAAGTCCTTTTACTTCAGCATCAAAATCTCCAAATGCTAAAAAAGAAAGCGCTTTAGGAATCTCCATTTTATAAGAGACTTCTTGTTTATCTTCATCTATAATACCTCCAATATATAGAGGAGCGCCTTTACTTGTTTCATAATGGGCTTCCATAGCAGCTAATTTAGCTGGTTGGCGTTTAGCAATATCTTTTGCAGAAAGGTCGCCACTTAAAGGTTGTAATATAGCTGCAATAGCACCAAAAGTAATAGCTATTTTAAAAGCTTTTTTATGTAATTCAGTTTGTTGTTTTTTATATATCTGAAAAGCATGAATGCCTGCTACAGCAAAACCTGTTGCTGTAAAAGCAGCAAGTGTCATGTGTAAAGATTGAGTAAACCATGCAGGATTAAATAAGGCTTTTACTGGATTAATATTTAGAAATTCCCCATTAATGTAATCAAATCCTGAAGGCGCATTCATCCACCCATTAGCAGATACTACAAGTATACCCGATAAAACACCTGAAATACCAACGATAATTCCTGTTAGCCAATGAAATCTCTCAGGTAGTTTATTCCAACCATATAAATAGAAACCTAATGCTATCGCTTCCACAAAAAAGGCGGCACCTTCTAATGAAAAGGGCATGCCTATTATAGGACCAGCATATTTCATAAATTCTGGCCATAATAAGCCTAATTCAAAAGATAATGCTGTTCCTGAAACAGCTCCTGTAACAAAAAAAATTGCAACACCTTTTTGCCATGATTTAGTAAGTTTTAAGTAAATAGGATTTTTTGTATTTAACCATTTTTTGTGAGCAACAATCATAAAAAAAGGCATCACCATACCAATACAAGCAAATACAATGTGAAAAATAAGGGTAAATGCCATTTGTAATCTAGCAGCATCTAAATTGTCCATAAAAAGGGCTTTAAAGTAGTATTGCAAAGATACTTTTTATAGCTTAATTCTAGGTAACATTTATTACAAATAGTGTTAATATTTTACCCTATAAAAAATCTATAATACCAATTAAAACGTTGTTTTTAGTAAACTCTATTTTTGTTTTAATTATTATTTAGAAGAAGATGTTATATAAAATATATTAGAAATTGTTTTCCAATAAATTTATTGATTATTTAACAACTTTGTTTTTAAGCGAGAAAGCGTTGTGTAATGTACCCCAAGATAACTAGCTATCATGCGATCTGTAATGTTATTGTATATAAATTTATATTCTTCTCTAAATATTTTATAACGTTTTTCTAATTCAGATTCCTTTAGTAATTTCAATTGCAGATAAGTAAAATTTAATTCACTTGTTAATGCACCGTAATAGAAATCAGATATAGCTTTATTTTTTAATGCGCAAGAACATATAAACTTAGAGTTCAATAAAATTAAATCAACATCTGTATGTGCAACAGCATATATTTTTCCTATTCTATTCTCATTTATTTCAATATCAGGTCGCAATAGTTGTTTAGTGGTTTTAAAATCAATAATTATTGAATCACCATTCTCGTCTTTCCAGTAAAGAACAACAATGCCTTTTATTATTAATGAGAAATTTTTATGACTTAATATATCTTTTGAAAAAACCGTGCCTTTTTTTATACTTAGATTTTTTGATGCTGCTTTTAAACCAAAGCCTTCAAATATATCATAAGGAAAGTTAAATTTTTTAGGAGGATTTAATGTACTATTTCTCATAAATGATTAAGATGGTTTTTTACAAAAAAGTTCATAAATATGTAAAATACTAATAATTGTTTTCCCTCAAAAAACTATTCAATAATAATCGATTAAAAACATTTTTGTTCGATAAAAAGCAATTTATTAGCAAATGCTAACAAAAAATAATAACTTAATATAATAGATTTGTAAAAAATATTTAGTGAAATTCTCTCATTACTAAAAAATAATAAGTTTATCACAAATCATATTACAAAATGAGAAAAATATCATCTTTCCTAATCAAATTATTATTTGTTACAACCTTTCTTTTATTTACAAAAAAAATTGAAGCTCAAACTAACCCTAACGGAACTGTAGATGATAATTCAACGGGAAGTACCATTTCTAGTGATTTAAATGCCAATCTTAGGCTTTGGTTGGATGCCACCGATAAATCGACTTTATATACTACTCCAACAGCCGATCCAGGTCAAAGCATTTCAGAGTTAGAGTCTGCTAATCCCGGAACAAACTATACTGGTACAGAGATTCAGTTGTGGTTAGATAAATCTGATTATCATTCCAATGTTACAAATTCTGTCAACTTTCAATTTCCTGAATATGTGTCTGATGGTGGTTTAACCAATAATAATTTACCAACTATTGAATTTAGTAAAAGTGATCATGATCATTTAACGATTTCACTGCCAGATACTGATGCCGGAAACGGAGCTAAATGGGAAAGTGATTATACCGTTTTTATTGTTTTTGAACAAACCGCAGATGGGGCAGATGATGATTCATTCTTTTCGAATGGAAACAATCCTTATACGGATGATTATTTTCAAATAACCGTATCTCCCGTTACCTTAAATGACTTTGTTTATAAAGCAAATATTAATTCGAATGCAAAGTATCTTGATTTTGAAACAGAAAAGCAGAATGAACTTAAATTATATTCCGTGAGGGAATCGTCTGTTTCAGGATTGGAAACTTTGGTTGATGGCGTTATAAAAGATTACGATGGGACGTACACTGGTATAGGGCGAAAATTTGATGTCTATAATATCAATAAAAATAGAAACAATAATAGGTATAGCGATTCTCGCATTACCGAAGTCATTATATACGATAAGATGCTAACAGATTGCGAGTTAGACGAAGTCAACAAATATTTAGGAGCTAAATATGGAAAAGACTTTTCATCGTCATTTAGTGCATTATATAATGACTCCATAAATACAGCATACAATAATACAACAGCTGGAATAGGTTTAAAGGAAGATATATGTGGAGACACACAGGACAAAAGAAATACAGCAACAAGCAATGGGATGACCTTAACTGTTGCTGATGCAGATAATACGGTTAACCGAAATTACGTCGTTTTCTCAGACAATAACGGAACCAATACGAGTAATGATAACGCTCCTTCAAATTTTAACTTAAAGAGGCTGAATAAGGCCTGGATGCTCCAGGAATTTGGAAACAATGCATTGGGCGATAATGCCTTGGATTTTGAATTTGATATTCCCTCTATTTGGAGCTCTCTAACCGATGAATCTTTCGTTTTATTGGTGGATGACGATGGTGATTTCTCTGATGCGGAACCCTTATCTGGGGGTACTGTTAATACAGGAAAGGTCACATTCAACAATATTACGTTGGGCACGGATACCTCATTGGATTTGGACGATACAACTCCTGTTTATATAGCACTCGCCATGAAACCAACTCCTGGAGGGATAGCCCCAAACCTAACACTGTGGTTAAGAGCAGATACAGGAGTGACTACAGATACTGGAGATTCTATGGATCAATGGGACGATCAATCAGGTAACGGTCATAGTTTTATTGATGATGATGGAAACGAAGGGCCAGATCTAATTTCTGGAGGAACTAACAGTGTATTTAATTTTAATGACTATTTAGACCACGGTATAGGGAGTACCCGCTCTTTGCGTGATGCTACAGCTTCAGGAATTGTGGGTTCAGATGCAGCAACATTATTTGCCGTATTCAACAAAAGTGCTGGAAATGAAGCCGTCTTTTCCGCTAAGGGCAATGCAGGTGATATTACGCAGTTAAATGTTAATGGCGGCTATATTGATGATAACCCTTTTGGAGAATTCATACCAGGTGTTGACGCCCCAAATGACCAAACCATACTGGTAGGTCTAAGGGATGATATAGACGATGGCAGCCAAGAAGGTATCTATAACGGAGCCATTGACGCGGACGATGCTTTAACTTCTGGAACGACCAATACATTTGCAAATGATGTTGCCAGAATTGGAACAGATACCACCAATGATTTTACTGGTAAATTGGCTGAGGTCATTGTGTATCAATCTAAACTGAGTGACACCGATGTCCAAAAAGTAAACTCATATTTAGCTTTAAAATATGGTGTGGCCCTCGACCAAACATCCTCATTGGATTATTTGGCTTCGGATGGTACCGTTATATGGGATGCAACAGCCAATACTGGTTATGATAATGATATTTTTGGTATTGGTCGCGACGATGCTAGTGGGTTAAATCAAAAGGTGTCAAAATCCATCAATGCTGGTTCAGTTCTTACTGTAGCATTAGACAACAACTTTACAGCAGCAAATATGGATGCAGCACGTACTACCACACATACCAACGACAAACAGTTTTTGGTAATAGCAAACAATGGTAGCGCCACTTCCGTCCAAATTACAGAAATTGACGGAACCAATTATAATACACGTATTTCCAGAGAATGGAAAGTGGATAACACAAACTTTGGACAGAGTATCAATTTAAAGTTTGATGGTTTTGATGACTCTTGGACTTTGTTAAAAGACAATGATGGAGATTTCAGTTCAGGAGCTAGTCCATTGGGTACATTAGATGCCAATGGTGAAATTACAAACGTAACATTAAGCAATAGTGATTACCTAACTTTAGCCAAGTTACAAAAGGCGCCTGGTGGTGTAATAAATGGTATTTCCCTTTGGATAAAAGCGAACGATCAGGTCTTTTCTGATTTAGGCACAACCAATGCTACAAATAACAATACAATAGAACAATGGAGTGACCAGGGACCATATGGGAACAATTTTACTCAGGTAAATATAGAAAAACCAACATATCTGGAAAATTCGTTGAATTTTAATCCACAGGTATATTTTGATGGTACCACAGCCATGGATGGCGTAAGTATAACAGGGCTTCCTTCCAGTTCTGATGCCCGGTTGATGCGTGTAGTGGCGACTCAAACGGGAGCTTTCACAGGGAATCATGTGCCTTTTGCACATGGTACAGCAACACAAGATCAAGCTCATGTGATAGCGGGTTCAGTAAACAGTAATAGCCTTGTTTATGGTTCATGGGAACCTGTAAACGATATAGCTAGTAATAATTTTTGGACATTGAACTCTCCGCATATAGTTGGTGGAGGGTTTGATGGAACATCGACAACATTTTTACAAGCTGACGGAGTAACATTAACAACCGATACAGACGGAACACCTCCAACCTGGAACACCGTAAACAGTCGCATACGTATAGGGGCTGATATTGCAGATGTTACTGGGGAATTCTGGATAGGAAATATTGCAGAGGTAGTAGAATATAGTGCCAATATCTCTGCCAGTGACCAACAAAAGATAGATTCATACCTCGCGATTAAATACGGTATTGCATTAGACCAAATTTCTCCAACGGACTATTTAGCTTCTGATGGTAGTACCATCTGGAGCGCTTCAGATAATACTGGTTATGATAATGATATTTTTGGCATTGGTCGCGACGATGCAAGCGGATTAAATCAAAAGGTATCTAAATCTACCAATACTGCTAATGGGCCAATTTTATCTACCATTCAAGATTTTGCTTCCGAAAATAGTGACGTTAGCAGAACAAGCCTTGGCGATGGCAATTTCTTAATAATTGGGCATAACAATGGAACCGAAAACTCGTTTACCTCAAGTTTTAATGGAGGCACCAACAATTTGTCAGACAGAGTTTGGAAAGTGGATGAGACTGGCATGGTAGGTAGTGTTTTCTTTGCCATACCTAAAGCATCTTATACCTTCCCTTCTGGTATTCCAATAATAGTATTATCTAATGATACTACTTTTAATACAGACGATACTTTGGTTACACTCTTTGATGATGGTACTTTTTTATATGCACAGATAAATCCAGCTGATGGAGATTATATTGCCATGGCAACTGCATCTCCCGAGTTTACGGTTAGCCAGACAACATTAACTATTGATGAAAATGGAGGTAATGCTACATTTACGGTTGTTCTTAATGTAGGTCCAACGAGTGATGTCGTATTTGATATTACTAGTAATGATTTAAATGAGGCTACAGTTAATCTAGCACAATTAACCTTTACTTCTTCCAATTGGAACATTCCACAAACCATTACAGTTACAGGAGTAGACGATACAGCTTTAGGAGAAGATACAGCCATAATAACAATTGCAATAAACGATAGCAGTTCAGATGATAGTTTTGACGCACTTTCTGATAAAACAGTAAATGTAACCTTATCTGATGATGATATAAGTAATAGTGTTACTGGTACAAATATCAGTTCTTCTGACGGTAGAGCCATATCAAATGGTGTAGACACAGAGACAATTACACTTCAATTAAAGAACGATGTTGGAGATAATCTTGCTATTGCGGGAGTGGATATCACTTTTTATGCAACAGGTAGTGCTATACTTTCCAATACAACGACTGTTACCGATGCAAATGGTGTGGCTACAATTACTGTGTCTAATACTGTAGAGGAAGTGGTTTCAATAACTTCCACTGGAGATTTTGATAATAATGGAGGGACTGCACAAATAGCCGTAAACAATGGAGCTCCTTTATCCGTAGTATTTAGTTCTGCTGGAAGCAAAATTTATTTATTGGAGCCTATTACGAACACAAACATCAACGAAAACACAGCATACACAAGTGTAACACCTGCGTTATCAGGAGCGACACCAATAGGAACTGTGACTTATACTTTAGGCGGTAATGATGCTGCGGACTTTACCATTGATGGAACAACTGGTATCGTCAGCATGATAGCCAGAGATTATGAAAATGCAGCAGATGCCAATACCGATAATGTCTATGAATTAATTATAACAGCTACCGATAGCGACGGAAACAGTGATTCAGAAAGTTGGACAGTAACGGTAAATGATGATGGTGGTTTAGAAGTATTAACTCAAATAGGAGCAGAAGGAGATAACCCTGATAACATAGATTCAGTAATAACAGTTTTAGAATTAAATACTATTACTGGTTTAACAGGGGTTAATATAGATAACGAAGTAGCATATCAAAATTATATTGATACTAACCCTGATGATTTTTCAACACCTGCAACATTAGCAGAAGTACAATTAATGATAAATTTAGTTAATACATCATTAGAGATTGATACTTTTGAAAAAGTCAATATTTCAATGTACCCTAATCCTGTTATTTCAGAGTTAAATATAACAGCTCAAGTAGAAATAATAAATGTGAATGTATTTAATACATTAGGACAAAGAGTTCTTCAATTTAAAGCGAACTCAAAACGAGTTAAATTAGATTTGAGTAATATTTCAGCAGGTATGTATAATGTTATTATTAACACAAATACAAAAACACAATCGTTTAAAATTGTAAAAGAATAATTAAGAAAACAGTTATCATTTAATAAAAAAAGGCTTTACTCATTTAAGTAAAGCCTTTTTATTTACACACTTTACGGGATAGTGTCTTATTTTTCAATAATTTCTACCTCAAACAATTTATCCCAGCGTTTACCTGTTACAAAAACAGTTTTTGTTGTTGGGTTGTAAGCGATACCGTTTAATACATCTAAACCTTCATGTTGTGTCACTAATTTTTTTAATGGAGAAAAGTCTATAACACCAACTACAGCACCATTTTTAGGATTAATAATGGCAACACCATCTTTTTGATAGCGGTTTGCATAAATATGTCCATTTATCCATTCCATTTCATTGATACCAATAATTTTACCTTTGTTTGTATATACTTCGATGAAAGATTCTTCAACTAAAGTTTCAGGATTTAATAACCATATTTTTTCGGTTCCATCACTTTTATATATAATACTATCATTGTTACAAAGTCCCCAACCTTCTTTACTATTACCATATTTAAAGCTACTTAATTTGTCAAATGAATTAATGTCGTAAACAAAACCAGAATCTTCTCTCCATGTTAATTGATAAACTTTATCATGTAAAATAGTTAACCCTTCACCAAAGTATTCGTCTGCTAAATTTATATTTTTTATTACTTCACCTGTTTTATAATCAACATGTCTAAGTTTCGATTCTTTGTATAGACCTGTGCTTTCATACAATTCATTATTCAAAAACTCAATACCTTGTGTGTAAGATGTTATATCATGAGGATATTCATTAATAATCTTATAGGTATAAATTTTAGGAGCTACATTATTTAGAATAGTGACTGTAGTATTTACTGTTTGTTTTTCATTATTAAAATATATTGTAGCCTCAATAGTTTGCTTTCCCAGTTTTTTGTTTTCTAAGTTTATGTTTTTACTTACACGCTTTCCTTCAAAAGTGAACGTTGTAGAATCTATTTTATGATTTTTTTTGTTTTCAATTGAGAGTTTTAAGGTTTCATCAATAGAAATATCCCCCTTTATAGCGTTTGTTTGAATAGAAAAATCATTTTTTTTCTGTGTTGTTTTTGATCCGCAAGCTATAAGTGATCCTGTTAAAAATATGATTGTTAAGTATTTAATTGTTTTCATGAGAACTACAAATTTTCAAGCAAGATATTTATTTAAAATCAGTTTAAAAAATCATTGTGAAAATTTTAAAAGGTTGTATCTTTGCACTCGGCAAGTCCTACACAACCAGCTCCTGTTGAATCCTCCAGGTCGGGAACGAAGCAAAGGTAAATGGTCGTAGCGGTGTGATGTAGGTAGCTTGCCTTTTTTTGTACAATAAACTCAAATCTTGGAAGCTTTAGCGAATCAAGATTTTTTTAGTTTATTGAACATTCTCATCAAGGAGGAAATCTCTTTATTATTATTGTATTTTTAAAGAATTAAATTTCTAATTATTATGTCTAAAGTTATTTTAATAACAGGTGGTTCTTCAGGTATAGGTAAATCTATAGGAGAGTTTTTAAGCGAAAAGGGTTTTAAAGTTTATGGAACTAGTAGAAATCCAGATAATTATCCAGAAAGCAAATTTCCTATTTTAGCTTTAGATGTAGCTAAAAATGATACTATTTTAGAAACAGTAACTACTATAATAAAAGCAGAAGGACGTTTAGATGTTGTAGTAAATAATGCAGGAGCAGGTATTACTGGTCCTATTGAAGAAATTCCTGAAAAAGAAATTAAAGCTAATTTTGAAACTAATTTTTTCGGTCCTATAAAAGTTATTAAAGCGGTATTGCCACAAATGCGTAAACAACAATCGGGCTTAATAATTAATATTACATCTATTGCTGGTTATATGGGCTTACCTTACAGAGGTGTTTACAGTGCAAGTAAAGGTGCTTTAGAACTTTTAACCGAAGCTTTTAGAATGGAATTAAAAGGTTTTAATATTAAAATGACAAATGTTGCACCTGGCGATTTTTCTACCAATATAGCTGCTGGCAGATACCATGCACCCTTATTAGCAGATTCTCCTTATAAAAAGCCTTATGGTGACACATTAGATCTTATGAATACTCATGTTGATAATGGAAGTGACCCTAAATTAATGGCTAAAGAAGTATTTAAAATCATTAATACAAATAAACCAAAAGTACATTATAAAGTAGGGGAGTTTATGCAGAAATTTTCTATTGTTTTAAAACGAATTTTGCCAGACACCGTTTATGAAAAATTATTGATGAATCATTATAAGTTATAAAACTTATTTATTTATCAATCCTAAAAGTTGTTCTTCAAAATTTATAGAAAACATATTAGTATTACTATTTGCTATTTTTTTGTTTTCATCTACAAGAATAGTTTTAGTCATAGGATGAATTGCAAAAGTTTCAATTGAAGCTTCAGGATTTTTAAAGTGATATTCATCACTACACGAAAAACGGTTTTCTTTTAAGAATTGTTTTGATTTTTTTATGTCGTAGTCATCAATGTTTATAGAAATGAACCTAACTTCAGGGTATTTTCTCTTTAAATCATTAATTTTAATGTGATTATCTTTAAAATGATCGTAATACGTATGAGACCAAAAACTTATAACAGTTGGAGAATTAACAATACTCTTAATATTTAACTCATCATTTTTATAATTAACTACAGTAACGTTGGGAATTATAGATCCAATTTTCAAATTGTTTATTGAATTAGTAAAACGCGTTATCATTTTTTTGCCTTTTTCATCTTTACTTTTATCTAAGTAGGCATTTAAAATAATATCATTGTTTTTTAAGTCTTTATTTCTTGAAATGTAGTTTATTGTAAAATAGTAAAGCAAATCATCTTTTATATATGGATTGCTTATTAAGCTGTCTATAAGGTTTAACCTGTCTATATTATAGCATAAATCATTTCTTTTAAATTTATTATCATTTTTATGATGATTAAAATGTTCTTGAAGTGCTAAATTGTTAAAACTAGATTTTAAAAAATTATTATAAATAAAATTATTGTCTTTTAGTAAGCTATCATTGTAACTAACATTTTTTCTGTAGTTATAAAAATCTTTAGGTAACGATTTTAAAATGTCTTTTTTACTATCGCCTCGATGCCATAATGGGTAAACTTCTTTACCAAAGTAGTAGTTATATTCATTATTGGTTTTTACTATTTTTTCAAATAAGCTAGAAGGCTTATATTTTTTTAAAAAAGCCTTTAGTTTTTTATTTTTTAGTAATGATAATGAATCTAATTTTTTTTGATACGTTTCTGGAGTAAGTTGGCAATATTGATAAATGTTTTTTTCAATTTTTTCGTTTTCTAAAAAATCATTAATTAAATAGTTGTTTTTTTTAGCTCCTATACCTGTAAATACTAAAGACTCATCAAAATCTATGGTGTTTAATCTTAAAAGAATACTGTCATTTGGCTCTAAAAAGACTATTTGAATTTCGCCACCATGTTTAAAAGTATAAATGCCTTCTTTTAGGTTATTAATTTTATATATAAACCTGTTTCTTCCATCAAGTTTAATCGTATCTATAACTTTGTTAGATTTAGATAGTATGATTAGGTTATTATTAGGGTTAATAATTTCACCACCTAAATAGGCAATATTTCCTTCTGCGTTATTGGAATTATTTTTGCATCCAAAAAGCATTAGTGATGATATAATAACTGATATAAATAATTTCATAAGTTTCTCTGAAAATAAGTACTAACAAAAATATAGCTTGTATTTATAAACTCCTGTTAATGCGTTGTTAAATGTTTTATAACAAAAAACCTTATAGCAAGCGTAATTACAGAAAAATAGATAAACTATGTTTCGTCTTACCAATTGATTTTTCTACTTTTGCAAAAACTTTCAAAACAGATATATGTCAAGGAGTAAATCTTATTATATTGAAAGTTAGCTAAGTCTTTATTTATAAATTAAAAACATCTGAGTAAAATATAAAACAACCCTATGTTATCAGTATCAAACCTTTCTGTTCAATTTGGTAAACGTGTACTTTTTGATGAAGTAAATACCACCTTTAATAATGGTAATTGCTACGGAATTATTGGCGCCAATGGTTCAGGAAAATCTACATTTTTAAAGATTATATCAGGGAAACAAGAACCAACTTCGGGTCATGTTTCATTAGAACCAGGTAAACGAATGTCTGTTCTAGAACAAGATCATAATTTATATGATGAGCATACCGTTTTAGAAACTATTTTAATGGGAAACAAACCATTATTTGAAATTAAAACTCAAATTGATGCTCTTTATGCCGATTACTCTGATGAGAATGCCGATAAAATAGGAGAGTTACAGGTACAATTTGAGGAAATGGATGGTTGGAATGCTGATAGTAATGCTGCTGCTATGTTATCTAATTTAGGTATTAAAGAAGAATTTCATTATTCTTTGATGGCCGATTTAGACGGAAAACAAAAAGTACGTGTATTATTAGCCCAAGCTCTATTTGGAAATCCAGATGTGTTAATCATGGATGAGCCTACCAACGACTTAGATTATGAAACTATTTCGTGGTTAGAAAACTTTTTAGCTAATTATGATAATTGTGTAATTGTTGTATCGCATGACAGACACTTTTTAGATGCTGTTTGTACACATATTTCTGATATTGATTTTGGTAAAATAAATCATTATTCAGGTAACTATACGTTTTGGTATGAATCGTCTCAATTAGCTGCTAAACAACATGCTCAACAAAATAAAAAAGCAGAAGAGAAAAAGAAAGAATTAGAAGAATTTATTCGTCGTTTTTCTGCTAACGTGGCAAAAAGTAAACAGGCTACTAGTAGAAAAAAGATGATTGATAAACTTAATATCGCTGATATTAGAAGAACAAGTCGTCGTTATCCAGCTATTATTTTTGAACGAGAAAGAGAAGCTGGCGATCAAATTCTTAATATTGAAGGTTTAAGTGCTTCTATTGATGGTGAAATATTGTTTAAAGATATTGATTTGAATTTAGTAAAAGGAGATAAAGTTGTGGTGTTTTCAAGAGATTCAAGAGCTACAACAGCATTTTATCAAATTTTAAATGATAAGGAAAAAGCTGATTCTGGTAAGTTTGCTTGGGGGGTAACTACAACACAATCGTATTTACCATTAGATAACAGTGAATTTTTTGATAACGATTTAACACTAATTGATTGGTTACGCCAATGGGCACAAACAGAAGAAGAACGAGAAGAAGTTAATATTCGTGGCTTTTTAGGAAAAATGATTTTTAGTGGGGAAGAGGCATTTAAAAAATCTTCGGTACTTTCTGGAGGTGAAAAAGTTCGTTGTATGTTATCTCGTATGATGATGACTAGAGCTAACGTTCTTCAGTTGGATGAACCAACAAACCATTTAGATTTAGAAAGTATAACAGCTTTTAATAATTCTTTAAAAAACTTCAAAGGAACCATTTTGTTAACTACACACGATCATGAGTTTGCACAAACAGTTGGTAATAGAGTAGTGGAGTTAACGCCTAATGGTGTAATAGATAGATACACAACATTTGATGAATACATGCAAGACAAGAAAATAAAAGAATTACGTGATAAAATGTATACTGTTTAAAATTTAATTTTTTCACATAAAAAAAGACCTCACAGAATATAAATCTGTGAGGTCTTTTTGTTTTTAGAATGTTTTTAGTTTTGTAATTCTAAATTAATACTATCCATAACCGATTTTGCTTTTTCATATTCATCTTTATGAACATAAACTTGCTTAAAAACAGAATTAGAACTTCCAAATATAGGAAG
This sequence comes from Algibacter sp., assembly GCA_050294475.1. Classification (GTDB taxonomy): domain Bacteria; phylum Bacteroidota; class Bacteroidia; order Flavobacteriales; family Flavobacteriaceae; genus Thalassobellus. Next base: position 136,772 of record JBNKOE010000022.1, read on the forward strand.
TAAACCAGAATCTGTTTGATCTTTAAGAACAGGACTAATGTCTAGTTTTTCTAGTTCAGAAACTATGCGTTGTACAATTATAAATTCGCCAGTATAAATTTTAATATAATTTGAATCGTTCATGATGTTGTGTATTTAAGTGTTTATTTAAATATACAACATTTTTAAATATAAAAAAAGCTGGTTTAACCAGCTTTTAACATATATATAAATTACAATTATCTTAATTCTGCACCTAATTGTGTTTCAAAACTAGATTGTAATTTAGACATTATTTTATCTATTTGCTTGTCGTTAAGCGTTTTGTTTTCATCTTGTAATGTAAAACTAACGGCATAACTCTTTTTACCTTTTGGTAAGTTTTTACCTTGATAGACATCAAATAAATTAACACTTTTAAGCAATTGTTTTTCACTTTGCTTTGCTAATTTATAAATAGACTCAAAAGATACATTATCATCTAAAAGTAAAGCAAAATCACGTTTCACTGCTGGATATTTAGCAATGGTTTTAAATGTAATTTTGTTTCTTTTTACAATTTCTAAAATAGCATCCCAATTAAAGTCTGCAAATAATACTTCTTGAGAAATATCAAAATGTTTTAGAACTGGCATTTTAATAATACCAAAGTCAACTAATTTTAATTTACCTTGGTAGAAACCTAAACCTTCGCTAAATAAATCGTTTTCTGTTGGAAGTTCATTAAATCTTGAAATACCTAAACGCTCTAATATGGTTGTAATATTTCCTTTTAAATAAAAGAAATCACTTTTTTTAGATGGCGATGACCAATTTTCTTGTAATTGATTTCCTGTAATGAATAGCCCTAAATGCTTAAACTCTTCACGTTTATTAGTATAACCATGATATGTTTTTCCGAATTCAAATAGCTTTAAATCGCTTCGTTTTCGGTTAATGTTAAATGATAAAGCTTCCAATCCTGAAAACAGTAAAGATTGTCTTAAAACAGATAAATCATTACTTAAAGGATTTAGCATAGAAATATTATGCTCGTCTTTTAATTGCTCGCTTAAAGCTGCATAATTAGGTGTTGTTAACGAATTTGAAAGAATTTCAAAAAATCCTTGAGAAACTAATTGATTCCCAATAATATTTTGAATTTTATAATCTTCAAAACGAGAAGTAGTAGAAATAGAAGCATTTAATTTCTCGGTAGTTTTGATATTGTTATACCCGTAAACGCGTAAAATTTCTTCAATAACATCGGCTTCTCTGTTTACGTCATTACGAAAAGCAGGAACAGTTAAACCTAACCCAGTTTCTGTAACATTATTAACTTTTATATCTAACGAAGTTAATATTTGTTTGATAGTTTCCTTTGGGATTTCTTCTCCAATGAGTTTTTCTGCATTTTCAAAACTAAGACGCACTTCAAAGTCTTTTATTTTATTAGGATAGAAATCAACAATATCACTTGTAATTTCGCCACCAGCAAGCTCTTGAATTAAAAGAGTAGCACGTTTTAAAGCATATTCGGTAACATTAGGATCAATACCACGTTCAAATCTAAAAGAAGCATCTGTATTTAATCCGTGACGTTTAGCCGATTTTCTAATACTTACAGGATTAAAATAAGCACTTTCTAAAAAGATACTTGTAGTAGTTTCGCTAACTCCAGAATGCATACCACCAAAAACTCCAGCAATACACATTGGTTTTTCTTCGTCGCAAATCATTAAATCATCTTCATGTAATTCACGCTCTACACCATCTAAAGTCACAAATTTTGTACCTGCTTCTAAAGTTTTAACTTCAATTTTATTTCCTGAAATTTTTGCAGCATCAAAAGCATGTAATGGTTGTCCTAAATCATGCAATACATAATTGGTAGCATCAACAATATTGTTTATAGGGCTTAAACCAATAGCTTTTAAACGGTGTTGTAACCAAGCAGGAGATTCTTTTACTTTTAAACCAGAAATAGTAACGCCACAATAACGTGGTGCTAAATCTTTGTTTTTTACATCAACATCAATTTTTAAAATGCGACTATCAACATGAAACGCACTGACTGATGGTGTAATAAATTCTAAATTAACATCTTTTTGTACCAAACCAGCTTTTAAATCGCGTGCTGTACCAAGATGACTCATGGCATCAGCTCTGTTGGGTGTTAAGCCAATTTCAAAAACTTGATCGTTTTCAATATCAAAAATATCGGCAGCAGGTGTACCTACTTTTAAAGAGTCGTCTAAAACTAAAATACCATCATGAGATTTTCCTAAACCCAATTCATCTTCGGCGCAAATCATACCGTGGCTTTCTTCACCTCTAATTTTACCTTTCTTAATAGTCCAAGCTTCTCCTTCTTCTGTATATAAAGTTGTTCCTATGGTTGCCACAGGTACTTTTTGTCCAGCAGCTACATTAGGTGCGCCACAAACAATTTGTACAGGTGCATCTAAACCAATATTTACAGTTGTTACTTTTAGTTTATCGGCGTTTGAATGTTTTGTGCAAGTTAAAACTTCGCCAACTACAACACCTTCTAATCCGCCTTTTACAGATTGATAGGTTTCAATACCTTCAACTTCTAGTCCTAAATCTGTAAGTAGTTCACTGGTTTGTTCTGGTGTCCAATCTATTTTAATAAATTGTTTTAACCAATTATATGAAATCTTCATAAATCATTATCGTATTAAGCATGCAAAGATAAAATATTGCTGCTAGCATTCAAACAAAGCTTTATATTTTGTGAGTTTAAAAGAAAATAAATATTTAAATACCTTTTGGTGAGTGAAATTTGGCTTTTTTGTTTGAAAAACTGTAGGTGTTTGCTTAACGGTCTCATTAAGCACTTCAAATAAGACCTTTAACCTCCTTCAATTTTTTAATAAGAAAAAGGCTTCCCGAAAAAACAAAAGCCCCTAAAAAAGGAGCTTATGAATTAAGATTTATGTTTTTAGAGCTTTGTGCAACGATTACCGGTGTTACAAACAGTTTTTATTCCAGTAAATTTGTTAATGGTTCAGTAAAATTTCCAGAAACTATATTTTGGTTATTTGTATAAGAAAATGTAATTGTGTAAGTGTCGTTGTTATTTATTGTAACGGGTTTGGCTATGGTTTTGTTGCGAAAAAATCCGCTAGGATTTTCCGCAAGGAAAGTTAGAAGCAAAGAACTATAGCCGGTGTTGTGCGCTGGATTTTCCACGGTTTAATTGATTTTCTACTATTTTTTCTAGTTTACTTTGCTTAAAATCAAACCAATTTTGTCTAAAATTTGAATGGTCTATTCTATTTTTAAAATTCTGAAATGGTTTTTTATTAGCTAATACGTTTTCTAATTCCGCTTGAAGTTTTATGTCAGGCAATTGCTCAACAAAAAGTTCCATTATTTTAAAACTCTCAAAACTTTGTAAAACTTCAATTTTTACAAAATCCGCTTGATGTTTCTTTACTTTTTCTAAATCATCTTGAAAAGCCTCTTTAAAATCATCTTCGTCTGCTATATGAGAAACGTTTGGTATTGTTACAATTTCATTAGTTTTAGAATTGTAATAGCAATCAAATCCGCAATCCAATTCTTGCGCAATTTCTTTAATTATATTTTGTCTAGAATTATCCAAAAAAACAAGCGTGTTTATCTTCTTTTATAATCTCTATAATTTTATCTAAATAAGTAGATTCGGGAAACGGTTCGTAAATCTCCCATTTTCCACTTGCTCGCATCCAATATAAATTCCATTCTTTTTTTGATTTGTAATAACGGATTTTGGCAAAATCAAATTGTTTTTTCTTTTTTGAGTTTTGCCAATCAGGTCGAATTTTAAATAGAATTATAACTTTTCCATCATATGAATATCCAATATCAATTTGTTCTCTAATTTCAAGATTTTCAGGTCGTAATGATTCCACGTAATTTTTAATTGTAGATTCATTTATGTCAATCGTTCTGGTTTTCATTTAGTTGCGGTTTTTTTTCAACGGTTTCGTATAACCGTCAGTTATGGGTTTATATGTTTTACTTTTTGGTTAAGCACTAACGTTAGCAATTCCGAGTGGATTCGGACGTAGTCGAATCCGTCATAATTGAGGTTATATATTATTGTGGGTAGTTTTTATTCAATAATCTTTATTTTTTCTTTGTCCAAATCCGCAATGTATTTGAGTTCAAAAGTTTGTTCTTTATCTAAATCGTTTATATTATAACTGTATAATAAAAACTCATATTTCACATCGCTCAGTTTATTCAGTTTTGTAAAATTATGAAGCCCTTTTTTCTCCATTTGTCAAAAAGAGCAATTACTTTTCTGTCCGAATTTGAAATATTAATTGCTTTTTTTATTCGTTTAATTTCTGCTAGCAAGTCCTTTTCAAATTTTTCTTTTGAGTCAGAATATCCATTTTCGTCAAGATATTTCCATACTTTGTTGTTATGGATTTCTAAAGAGTCAATTAAATCTTCTAGAAATGCATCTCCAGCGATTCCTTTTATTTTAAAAGGCCATTTTTTTTCAACAATTCGTTCAGCATTTTGATTGACAAAATTACCAATACTAAATAATGTCCAGATTTCAAGTGTATCACTTTTTTTCTCAATTTGAGCTGAAGTCAAATTAAAAATCAACAATGTTAATATGATTATCAGTTTTTTCATCAAATGTTGTACAACGGTTTTGGCTATGGTTTCGTTACGGAATGGTACGCGAGTATCATTCCACCGTAACCATAAATTTAGCAAAAAGGCTTGAAATTCCGAGTAGGAATTTCAGCCGTAATGAACTATAGTCGTTGTTGTACCTCGTTATTTCTTAATTTATCTAAAAGGCCGCTAATTTGAATTTTCTCATTCAGGTTAAGTGACTTTGTTAATTTAATAAAGATGGAATCAATGCTCGGTTTAATTGATGCCAATTCCGCAATACCTTTTTTTGTTATTTTTATTCTCTTTGCTCTTTTGTCTTCCTTATCTGGAGATTCCTCAATCAGGTTATTTTTTAGAAGTCTTTTTATAATTTCTATTCCTGTTGGTGCTTCAAGATTGTGCAATTCCACTAGTTCCATTTTTCTGAAGCTCTCTTGGTAATTTAAGTGTAATAAAAAGCTGTATTCATCAATAGAAGAAACATTTGATTTAGATAAAACGTTTTTTGTCTGCTTTTTCAGTTCTTTATTTAGCAACATTATTTTAAAAGCAATCAATAATTCATCGTGAGTTGAATGCTCTTCACTATGATTTAACGAGAACAATTTATTGTTGAGCCAGATAGTGAAATCCTCTATTTTTTCAGAGTCGTTTGTAGTTTGAAACTCTTCGATTAGTTCAATTATATCTTTAAGTAATGTAAGCTTCATTGAGTCAATATAGTATTATAATGAACAAAATTACAAAATAATATTATGTATTTGAAATAATACTTTATATTTACATCGAAAACATAATAAAATATATAAATAACAATGAAATTGAATAAAATAGTTTTATTAACAATACTAGTATTGTCATTTTCTTGTAAACAAAAAAATAATCAAAAAATGGAAAAAACGATGAAAAACCCAACTTACACCTTTATGTCAGTATCAACTGCTAAACCAGGAAAACTCGAAGACTTAATCCGAATTGCTAAAGCTCCAACTATGAGAATGGACAAAAAATATGCTGGTCTTCTTGCTTATCAGGTTAGTGTCGATGAGGGAAGAAATTCAGTTGTTGTATGGGCAACTTACGACAAAAAAGAAACACTTTATAATTTCCTTGAAACAAAAGAAGGGAAAGAAGATCATGGTGAAAACGAGGATATGGAAAGTATTATAGAAACTTTTGTAATGTATGACCTTGAGCCTGTTAGTGGAAGACTTCTTCCTAAAGAGTAATTTTATTCAAGCAGAGTTCTTTCGCTTTATACCCCCAGATGGGACTTACAAAGGAGGTTCTGAAGATTTTATCTATAACAAAGAACAAGATCATTATGTATGTCCAAAGGGCAAAATAATCCCATTTAAAAAGGTGTTTTATGAAATGAAGAACCAGACCAAAAAGAAGGAATACCGAGCTTCAAAGAAGGTTTGCATTGACTGCCCGATACGCAGGGAGTGTTTAGGTAAAAGTGCACAGGAAAAGAAATTTACTGTAACCTATTACCGCTCCGAGTACGAGCGCAACATCGTCAGAGTAAACAGTCCACAGGGGCGTTATATGAAAGCCAAACGACAAAGCACAGTAGAGCCCGTTTTTGGAACGCTCACTCAGTTTATGGGTTTAGGGAAAGTCAATACCATAGGTATTA
>JBNKOE010000023.1:0-290853 GCA_050294475.1 Algibacter sp.
GGTAAAATGGGCTTTAGAGGTTCTAAAAAGAACACTCCATACGCAGCTCAAATGGCGTCTGAAGATTGTGCTAAAGTAGCGTTAGAAGCTGGACTTAAAAAAGTAAAAGTTTACGTTAAAGGTCCAGGAAACGGAAGAGAATCAGCTATTCGTTCTATCCACAACAGTGGAATCGAAGTAACTGAAATTATCGACGTTACTCCAATGCCTCACAATGGATGTAGACCTCCAAAGAGAAGAAGAGTATAATTTATTAGTATAACCAAGGTAGGTATACGATTATCGAAGGATTTATTTAGACCTGAATTCATAATCCCTACCTTAATTTAATTTAGAAATGGCAAGATATACTGGTCCAAAAACAAAAATTGCTCGTAAATTTGGCGAAGCAATATTCGGAGATGACAAAGCCTTCGAAAAAAGAAATTACCCTCCAGGTCAACACGGAAACGCAAGACGTCGTGGAAAAAAATCTGAATATGCAATCCAATTAATGGAGAAGCAAAAAGCTAAATATACTTACGGTATTTTAGAAAGACAATTTAGAGGTTTATTTAAAAAAGCAAGAGCTGCACAAGGTATTACTGGTGAAGTTTTATTACAACTTTGTGAGTCTAGATTAGACAATGTAGTTTTTAGAATGGGAATTGCTCCTACTAGAAGCGCTGCAAGACAATTAGTTTCTCACAGACACATTACTGTTAATGGCGAGTTGGTTAATATACCTTCTTATTCTTTAAAAGCAGGAGATGTTGTTGCAGTTAGAGAAAAATCAAAATCACTAGAAGCTATTGAAAGATCTCTTTCAAACTCAAGTCAAGTTTACGAATGGATTACTTGGAACTCTGATACAAAGCAAGGAACTTATGTTTCTGTACCTGCTAGACTTCAAATTCCAGAAAACATCAACGAGCAATTCATCGTCGAATTATATTCTAAATAATAAATTATTAACATTGGTATTTGGCCAAAGGGTTTGTAAGTACTTCTTCAAACTTTTAAACCGCGCAACCAAATAACAATTAAAACGAAGAAAAAATGGCAGTATTTAATTTTCAAAAGCCCGACAAGGTAATCATGATTGATTCTACCGATTATGAAGGGAAATTCGAATTTAGACCTTTAGAACCAGGTTATGGTTTAACAGTAGGAAATGCTTTAAGAAGAGTTTTATTATCTTCTTTAGAAGGATTTGCTATTACGTCGGTTAGAATAGAAGGAGTAGACCATGAGTTTTCTGCAATTGCAGGTGTGGTTGAAGATGTAACAGAAATCATCTTAAACTTAAAACAAGTTCGTTTTAAAAGACAAATTGAAGATATTGATAACGAATCAATTTCTATTTCAATTTCTGGTCAAGAACAAATTACAGCTGGAGATTTTCAAAAGTTTATTTCAGGATTTCAAGTATTAAATACAGAATTAGTTATCTGTAACTTAGATCCAAAAGTAAATTTCAATATGGAAATTACTATTGAAAAAGGTAGAGGTTATGTGCCTGCAGAAGAAAACAAAAAAGCATCTGCACCAATAGGTACAATTTTTACCGATTCAATTTATACGCCTATAAAAAATGTTAAGTATAGTATTGAAAACTATCGTGTAGAGCAAAAAACTGATTATGAAAAATTAGTTTTTGAAATCATTACTGATGGATCGATTACACCTCAAGATGCTTTAACAGAAGGAGCAAAAACGTTAATTCACCACTTCATGTTATTCTCTGATGAGCGTATTACATTAGAAGCTGATGAAATTGCACAAACTGAAACATATGATGAAGAATCATTACATATGAGACAGTTGCTTAAAACTAAGTTAATCGATATGGATTTATCTGTTCGTGCACTTAACTGTTTAAAAGCTGCAGAAGTTGATACTTTAGGAGACTTAGTGTCATTTAACAAAAATGATTTAATGAAATTCAGAAACTTCGGTAAGAAGTCTTTAACAGAGCTTGAAGAGCTTGTTAACGTTAAAGGTTTAAACTTCGGAATGGATTTAAGCAAATATAAATTAGATAAAGATTAATTAATCATATTTTGCTCCTCGGTAAACGAGTTTAGTAGCAAGATGATAAAACAAATGTCATGAGACACGGAAAAAAAATAAATCACTTAGGTAGACAAACTGCTCACAGAAAATCAATGTTGGCTAATATGGCTTGTTCATTAATAGAACATAAACGTATTAATACAACAGTTGCTAAAGCTAAAGCTTTAAAACAATTTGTAGAGCCAATGATTACCAAATCAAAAGAAGATACAACTCATAACAGACGTATTGTTATGGCTCGTTTAAGACAAAAAGAGGCGGTAGCAGAATTGTTTAGAGATGTAGCGCCTAAGATTGCAGATAGACCAGGAGGTTATACAAGAATAATTAAGCTTGGTAATCGTTTAGGTGATAATGCTGATATGGCTATGATAGAGCTTGTAGATTATAATGAAATTTACAATGCAGATAAGAAAGCTAAGAAAACAACAAGAAGAAGTAGAAGAGGTGGTTCTAAACCAGCTGCTGCTCCTGTAGTTGAAACTAAAGCATCAAATGAAGAAGAATAAATGTTAATAAGCATTTAAAATATAAAGGATAAACTATTTTAGTTTATCCTTTTTTTTATGCAATTTTGTAAAACTTTTTTAGGAAATACATGAAATATCAAAAAAAACAAAAAGCTGTCGTTTTACTAGCTGATGGTACTATTTTTTACGGTAAAGCAGTAGGTAATAAACAAGGAACTTCTTTTGGAGAGGTTTGTTTTAATACTGGAATGACAGGTTATCAAGAAATTTTTACAGATCCTTCTTATTATGGGCAACTTATGGTTGCTACCAATGCTCATATTGGAAACTATGGTGTTAATGATGAAGAAATAGAATCAGATTCTATTAAAATAGCTGGTCTTATTGTAAAAAATTTCAGTTACGAATATTCTAGAGATGCAGCAGATGGTTCTTTAGAAAATTTCTTAGATAAAAATAATCTCTTAGCTATTTCAGATGTTGATACTAGAGCTTTAGTAAGCTACATTAGAGATCATGGAGCGATGAATGCTGTTATTTCAACTGATGTTGATAACATAGAAGGTTTAAAGAAGCAGTTAGCTGAAGTTCCAAACATGGAAGGTTTAGAGTTAGCTTCAAAAGTATCGACAAAAGAACCTTATTATTTTGGTAATGAAAATGCTACTTACAAAGTAGCAGCCTTAGATATTGGTATTAAAAAGAATATTTTAAGAAATATTGCAAATAGAGATGCTTATATAAAAGTATTCCCATATAATTCAAAGTTTGAAGATTTAGAAGCCTTTAAACCAGATGGATATTTCTTGTCTAATGGTCCTGGAGACCCAGAACCATTGGTAGAAGCTCAAGAAGTAGCAAAAGAGATTATAAAAAGAAATTTACCATTATTTGGTATTTGTCTTGGACATCAAGTTATTGCACGTGCAAATGGCATTTCTACTTATAAGATGCATAATGGGCACAGAGGTATAAATCACCCGGTAAAAAACATGATAACTGGTAAAGGAGAAATCACATCTCAAAATCATGGATTTGCAGTTAATAGGGAAGAGGCAGAAGCTAATAAAGATTTAGAGGTAACACATGTGCATTTAAATGATGATACAGTTGCTGGTTTAGCTATGAAAAACAAAAATTGTTTCTCAGTTCAATACCATCCAGAAGCCAGTCCTGGGCCACATGACTCTTCATATCTTTTCGACCAGTTTATAGAAAATATTAAAAATAAATAGTAGTTATAAATCCTCAAAAAAATTATTGTTTTTGAGGATTTTGTTTACTAAAACGTTATAGACGTGTTTTTCAATATTTATTTAAAAATATCTAAAAATAAATGAGAAATAACCGTAAATTTGAAGTAATAATAAGATTAAAATAAACCAAATTATGAGTGTAATAATTAATATTCACGCTAGACAAATATTTGATTCTAGAGGAAATCCTACTGTTGAAGTAGATGTTGTAACAGAAAATGATGTATTAGGAAGAGCTGCTGTACCATCAGGAGCATCAACAGGTGAGCATGAAGCTGTCGAGTTAAGAGACGGTGGAAACGACTACATGGGTAAAGGTGTTTTAAAAGCAGTTGATAATGTAAATTCAATTATTGCTCAAGAATTATTGGGTGTTTCTGTTTTTGAACAAAATTTAATCGATCAAATTATGATTGATTTAGATGGAACACCAAATAAATCAAAATTAGGAGCCAACGCAATTTTAGGTGTTTCTTTAGCAGTAGCTAAAGCAGCAGCAGGAGAGTTAGGTTTACCTTTATACCGTTATGTAGGTGGTGTATCTGCAAATACGCTTCCATTACCAATGATGAACATTATTAATGGAGGTTCACATAGTGATGCGCCAATAGCATTTCAAGAGTTCATGATAATGCCTGTTAAAGCTAAAAGTTTTACACATGCTATGCAAATGGGATCTGAAATTTTTCATAATCTAAAGAAAGTACTTCATGATAGAGATTTAAGTACTGCAGTAGGTGATGAAGGTGGTTTTGCTCCAACACTTGACGGTACAGAAGATGCTATTGAAACTATAGCAAAAGCAGTTGAAAATGCTGGATATAAATTTGGAGAAGAAGTTAAAATTGCTCTTGATTGTGCATCTGCTGAGTTTTATGAAAACGGTAAGTACGATTACAAAAAGTTTGAAGGAGATACAGGTGTTGTAAGAACTTCAAAAGAGCAAGCAGATTACTTAGCAGAATTAGTTGCTAAATATCCTATTATATCTATTGAAGATGGTATGGATGAAAACGACTGGGAAGGTTGGGAATATTTAACTAAGCTAGTTGGAGATAAAGTACAATTGGTTGGAGATGATTTATTTGTAACTAATGTTGAGCGTTTATCTAGAGGAATTGAAGAAGGTATTGCTAATTCAATTTTAATAAAAGTAAACCAAATTGGTTCTTTAACAGAAACAATTGCAGCAGTAAATATGGCTAAAAATGCAGGTTATACTTCTGTAATGTCTCACCGTTCTGGTGAAACAGAAGATAATACAATTGCCGATTTAGCTGTAGCACTTAATTGTGGACAAATAAAAACAGGTTCTGCTTCACGTAGTGATCGTATGGCTAAATACAACCAATTACTTCGTATTGAAGAAGAATTAGGAGAAGTTGCTTATTTCCCACAGGAAAAAGCATTCAAGGTAAAATAAGAAAATTCTTTTTTTTAAGAAAGCGGTTATTTATTTTAATAATCGCTTTTTTTTTGTATTAATTATTAATGATTTGTTAATTATTAAAACCTTTACGAATCTGTTTCTTAAATCAACACTTATTTCGTAAATTAGCTTCCCGCTAAACATAATAAATTTATTAAAAAAATATGGCAAATACAGCTTCTATAGAAATCGATGGTAAGAAAAATGAGTTTCCTCTAATTCAAGGAACTGAAAATGAAGTTGCAATAGATTTTAAAACATTTAGAGCTGCCAGTGGCGGCGTTATTACTTTAGATCCTGGTTTTAAAAATACAGGTTCATGTGAAAGTGCTATTACTTTTTTAGATGGAGAGAAAGGAATTTTAAGATATAGAGGTTATTCTATTGAAGAGTTAGCAGAAAAAGCTGATTTTTTAGAAGTAGCTTATCTTTTAATTTTTGGAGAGCTTCCTACAAAAGAGCAAAATGATAAGTTTCATGATGATATTAAAGCTGAATCTGTTGTTGATGAAGATGTAAAAAAGATATTAGATGCTTTTCCAAAGTCGGCTCATCCAATGGGGGTTATTTCATCTTTAACAAGTGCTTTAACAGCTTTCAACCCTTCTTCAGTTAATGTGAATTCTGAGGCAGATATGTATAAATCGGTAGTTCGATTATTAGGTAAATTTCCAGTATTAGTAGCTTGGACTTTTCGTAAAAAAGAAGGTTTACCTCTTGATTATGGTGATAATTCTTTAGGATATGTAGAGAACATTTTAAAAATGATGTTTAGAAAACCTAATGGAGATTATAATCAAAATAGAATTTTAGTAGATGCTTTAGATAAGCTTTTAATTTTACACGCAGATCATGAGCAAAATTGTTCAACTTCTACAGTTAGGATAGTTGGTTCATCACATGCTGGATTATTTGCTTCTATATCTGCTGGTATTTCAGCACTTTGGGGACCTCTTCATGGTGGTGCAAATCAAGCAGTTTTAGAAATGTTAGAAGCAATTAAAGCAGATGGAGGAGATACCAAAAAGTATATGGCTAAGGCTAAAGATAAAGAAGATCCTTTCCGTTTAATGGGCTTTGGACATCGTGTTTATAAAAATTTCGACCCAAGAGCTAGAATAATAAAAGTAGCTGCTGATGAAGTTTTAGGTGATTTAGGTATTGAAGATCCTATTTTAGATATTGCAAAAGGTTTAGAAAAAGAAGCTTTAGAAGATCAATACTTTGTAGATAGAAAACTTTATCCTAATGTAGATTTTTATTCAGGTATTATTTATAGAGGTATGGGTATACCAACAGATATGTTTACCGTTATGTTTGCTTTAGGGCGTTTACCTGGTTGGATAGCACAATGGCGTGAGATGCGTTTACGTAAAGAACCAATAGGAAGACCTAGACAATTATATATTGGAGCAACTGAAAGAGCGTTTGTGCCAATTGATGAAAGATAAATAATTTTATAATCTAATATTAAAAGCTTCATAATTATATTATTATGAAGCTTTTTTTTGTTGTAATAAGTTTTTTTGAATCTTTTTAATTTAATATTTAGTTGTTTTAACGATTTCAAAATATGATATTTTCATCTAAACAATAATATTGTTGTTAATTGTTAAAAAAAAATCGATTATATTTTTTACGTTTGTGCATGCTTAAATTAAATGTAAATAATGAAACCTCTCGTTTACGTAAGGTTGTTTTAGGAACTGCAATTAGTAACGGCCCTACACCTAAAGTAGAAGATTGTTATGATCCTAAAAGTATAGAATATGTATTGGCAGGAACTTATCCTAAGGAAGAAGATATGATTCTTGAACTGGAATCTGTAGTAAATGTTTTTAAAAAATATAATGTTACTGTTTTAAGACCTCAGGTTATAGAAAACTGCAATCAAATATTTTCTAGAGATATTGCTTTTGTTATTGAAGATAAGATGTTACGTGCTAACATATTACCCAATAGAGAAGAAGAAGTAGAAGCTATAAAGTATATTTGGGAACAAGTAGAAGAAGATAAGCGTATTGTGTTGCCCGAAGAATGTCATGTTGAAGGTGGTGATGTTATGCTCTGGAACGATTATATTTTTATTGGAACTTATTCTGGTAATGATTATCCAGATTTAATTACTGCTCGTACAAATATGGATGCAGTTATAGCTATACAAGAATTGTTTCCTCATAAAATAGTTAAACCATTCGAACTTAGAAAGTCTAATACAAATGCTAAAGAAAATGCATTGCATTTAGATTGTTGTTTTCAACCAATAGGAAAAGATAAAGCGATTATTCATAAAAACGGATTTTTAGTTGAAAAAGAATACCAGTGGTTGGTTGACTTTTTCGGAAAAGAAAACGTGTTCGAAATTGATAAAGAAGAAATGTATAATATGAATAGTAATATTTTTTCTATTTCTGAAGAGGTTATTATTTCAGATAGAAGCTTTACACGTTTAAACATATGGTTAGAAAAACAAGGTTTTACTGTTGAAAAAATCTCTTATGCTGAAATTTCTAAACAAGAAGGTTTATTACGTTGTACAACTATGCCTTTAATAAGGGATTAATAAAACTTATGCAGCAAATTACAAATACTATTTTAATGATTCGTCCTATAAATTTTAGGATGAATGAACAAACTGCAGTAAATAACTATTATCAAAAGGAGTTATCTAGTTTGTTACCAGCCGCTATTAATACAAAAGCACAACAAGAGTTTGATGCTTATGTAGAAAAATTAAGAGCTATTGGAGTAAATGTAGTTGTTGTAGATGATACCGATGAGTTTGATACTCCCGACTCTATTTTTCCTAATAACTGGGTATCTTTTCATGAAAACGGAACCGTTGGCTTATATCCAATGTTTGCAGAAAACAGACGTTTTGAACGACGAGAAGATATTCTTGTAAAATTAGAAGAAGCTGGGTTTTTAATAAATGATGTTATTGATTATACAAGTGCTGAAGAAGAACATGTTTTTTTGGAAGGAACAGGAAGCCTTTTGTTAGATAGAGTAAATCGTAAAGCATATTGTGCATTATCACCGCGTGCAGATGAAGATTTATTCATTGAGTTTTGTGAAGATTTCGAGTTTTTTCCTGTTATTTTTTTAGCAAATCAAACTGTAGATGGTAAGCGTAAACCAATATATCATACTAATGTTATGATGTGTCTTGGAGAAACCTTTGCAGTTATTTGTTTAAGTAGTATTGATGATAAGAAAGAACGTAAAAATGTTATTAACCATTTAAAAGAAGACGGAAAGGAAATTATAGATATTACTGAAGCTCAGGTTAATAATTTTGCTGGTAATATGTTGCAAGTAAAGGGGGTTAATGGTGCAAAGTATTTAATAATGAGCGAGTCAGCTTATAAATCGTTAACAACTTCGCAAATACAAAAATTAGAAAAGCATTCTGAAATTATTTATAGTTCTTTAAATACCATTGAAATTTGTGGTGGTGGTAGTGCTAGATGTATGATGGCAGAGGTGTTTTTACCTAAAGCCTAACGATCTCCATTAGGTCTCGATTTTGGTAGTTGTACATAAAATGTACTTCCTACACCATGAGTACTTTCTACCCAAATTTTACCATTATTTAGTTCTATAAGTTCTTTACATATAGAAAGTCCTAAACCTGTTCCTTTTTCGTTATTGGTACCCATGGTAGTAAATGAGCTACTCTTAAATAACTTATCAATATTTTCTTTAGAAATACCAACACCAGTATCAGCAATACTTATAATACAATTGCCATTACTAATGTGGTTTGCAATGGTAATAGTGTCTCCTTTTTTACAGAATTTTAAAGCATTTGCAAGTAAGTTTTGAACAACAATTTCAAACATGCTTCTATCTGCGTAAGCAAAATCACGTAGAGAGTGATTAATTAATTCAATGCCTTTACTTTCCATACGTTGTTCAACAAGTTTCACTTTGTCTTCAAAAACTTCTTGAATGTCAAATAAAGTAGGTTTAGGCTCTAATGATTGCATTTGAGATTTAGACCAGTTTAATAAGTTAAATAACAATAATGAAGCATTATTAGCATTTTCACTTAATTCAGGAATTAGGTTGTCAAATTCTTCTCTAGTTAACGATCCTTCTCTAAGTAAATCTATAAAACCATTAATAGAAGAAAGAGAGTCTTTTAAATCGTGAGACACTATTGAAAATAATTTATCTTTTACATTATTAACATTTTCTAGATGTTTAGTTTGCTCTAAAAATGCTTCATTTTGTAATTCAATTTTAATGTTCTTTTCTTCTAATTTTTGAGTGTATTTTATATTGTTATTTCTTTTTAAATAAATAAGAACTAAAAAAATAGAAACAATAGCTAAAGCCGCTATTAATCCGTAAAAAATAAGTTTGTGTTTATTAAAAAACTCTAAATTTGCATCATTAATTACTTTTTCTTTAGGTTGAATTAATTCTTCTTTATTAAAATTAGAATCTAATTCTAACTCGTCAGATACTTTCGTTTTAGTATCAATAGTAATAGTTTTTTTATCAAGACTATTTTTCAAATCATAATATTTACGTTGCCAAGTAAAGGCTCTCTCAAATTTGCGTTTAGTTGAATCTAAAGCTTTCATTAACTTGTAATGCTTTAATAACTCTGTTTTGTTGTCAATTTTTTTAGCAATAGTTCCAGCTTCTAGTAGTTGTCTTTCAGCTAAAATTAATCGATTTTGTTGTAAATTTAAATTTCCAAGATTATTTAACGCAATTAGTAAATTAGAGTCGTTTTTTATACGAGTATTTAAATTGTAGCCTTCAATTAAATATTTTGAGGCCTTTTCGTAATCATTAAACTTTAAATATTCACCACCTAGTTTTGGGTATATTTGAGCACGAATTGAGTCATTTTTTCCAATATTGCCATCAATTACTTTTTCATAATATTCAATAGCTTTTCGGTATTCTTTTTTTATGGAATATAATTCAGCAAGCTGATTATTCGTTTGATTAATTGCTAAAGTATCATTTAGTTGTTCTTGAACTTCTAAGGCTTTTAGATTATAATCTATAGCTTGGTCAAAATCCTTAATTTCATAAAAAGCTTTTGCTAGATTACTATAAGCTAAAGAAAGTTCGTTTTTAAGGCGTCTGTTTTCTAATTCTTTAATAGCAGATAATAAGTGTTTTAAACCTTTAGAATAATTACCACGTTTAATTTCTATTAATCCAATACTATTATTTACGTTAGTTACTCCTAAAGTGTCATTTAATTGGATAAATAATTCTTTAGCTTTATTATAGCCACTGGTTGCATTAATATAATCGTCTTTTGCAGCATAAATTAAGGCTTTGTAATACGTTATTTCGGCAATACCTTTGTTGTAGTTTAGGCTTGATGAAAGTTTTTCACTTTGAACGATATATTTTAATGCTCTGTCATATTCTTTAATTTCGTAAAGTAATTTAATTAATTTTAAAGATGTTTCGACTTTTGTAGAATCTTGATTTTGGAAAGCTAATTGTATAGAGATACTGTCTATGTCTTTAGTTTGAGAAAAACCAAAGAAAAGAGATAAGCATACAATAATTAAAGTAATTATTTTCCTCATACAATTATTTGTATTACAGTATTTAAAACAAAATTATTTTTTTGCCTTTATTGAGGGAAATAAAGAAAGTTATATTTTGTACTGTATTTTATTATTAGTGTTTTAATAAAAACACAAAAAATGATTAATAGCTTTACATAACAAAAGTTGTAAAAAGCCTAATCAAAATCTAATTTATAGGTTTTAATACCAAAAAATTAGATGAATGGAGAGGGGTGAATTTTGTAAAAAATCGACGAATAGATGAACTGCAAAAATCATAGAAAAACAACACTTTTGTCGATGAAATGCACCTTTTTTTTCTCATTTTTTTTTAATTATACTTAATGTATTGTTTATCGTTTATTTGTTAAGATATTAGTGTTTTGTCAATATTAGCCTTGTGGACTTTTTAAAACTAATTTTTACTACGAGGCATAAATAAAAGTTTTATCTTTGCTCTCCTAAAAAAGTAATGATTAATGAGTCTTCAAGAAACCTTATCAAACCAAGTAAAACAGGCAGTTTTAACAAGTTTTAATGTAACATTAGAATCGGTTGAATTTCAAGCAACCCGAAAAGAATTTGCTGGTGATATTACGGTTGTTATTTTTCCAATGTTGCGTTTTGTAAAAGGAAATCCAGTACAAATAGGAGAAACCATTGGTAACTATTTGGTAGAGTTTGTAGAAGATGTAAAAGCATTTAATGTTGTTAAAGGTTTTTTGAATATTGAAATAAGCGACTCATATTATATTAACTTTTTTAATGACATAAAGGGGAAAGAAACTTATGGTTTTGTTTCACCAAAGGCAGAAGAAAAAGCTATTATGGTTGAGTACTCTTCACCTAATACTAATAAACCACTTCATTTAGGACATGTTAGAAATAACCTTTTAGGATATAGTGTTGCCGAAATTTTAAAAGCATCTGGAAAAAAAGTTTATAAAACTCAAATTATAAACGACCGTGGTATTCATATTTGTAAAAGCATGTTGGCTTGGAAAAAGTTTGGTAACGGAGAAACTCCAGAAAGCACAGGTTTAAAAGGAGACAAATTAGTTGGTAATTATTATGTAAAGTTCGACCAAGAATATAAAAAGGAAATACAAGATTTAATTGCAAACGGACAAACAGAAGAAGAGGCAAAAAAGAATGCACCATTGTTGTTAGAAGCTCAAGATATGCTTTTAAAATGGGAAGCAGGCGATGAAGATGTTGTTGCGCTTTGGAAAACAATGAACGGTTGGGTTTATGAAGGGTTTGCAGAAACTTATAAAAATTTAGGAGTAGATTTTGATACGCTTTATTATGAAAGTAATACCTATTTATTAGGAAAAGAATTTGTTGTAGAAGGATTAAAAAAAGGTGTTTTTATTAAGGAAGAAGATGGTTCGGTTTGGTGTGATTTAACCGAAGATGGACTCGACAAAAAAATAGTACTTCGAGCCGATGGTACAGCCGTTTATATGACTCAAGATATTGGTACTGTTATACAACGTATAAAAGATTTTCCAGATGTAGGAGGTATGGTTTATACAGTTGGTAACGAGCAAGATTACCATTTTCAAGTGTTGTTTTTAATTTTAAGAAAATTAGGCTTTGAATGGGCAAAAAACTTGTATCATTTAAGTTACGGTATGGTAGATTTGCCTAGCGGAAAAATGAAAAGTAGAGAAGGTACTGTTGTTGATGCTGATGATTTAGTAGATGAAATGGCTAGTACTGCAGGAGAAATTTCAGAGGAATTAGGAAAGCTAGATGGTTATAGTGATGCAGAAAAACAAGATTTGTATAAAACGATTGGTTTAGGCGCTTTAAAATATTATATTTTAAAAGTAGATCCTAAAAAACGTATTTTATTCGATCCTAAAGAGTCTATAGATTTTCAAGGAAATACAGGACCTTTTATTCAATATACCTATGCTAGAATTCAATCTATTTTAAGAAAAGCAAATGTGAAAGAAGCAGTTGCGCAAACTGTTGAAGATTTGCAGTTGCATACAAAAGAGAAAGAACTTATTAAGCAATTACAATTGTTTCCGGAGGTTATACAAAATGCAGCCGAAAACCATAGCCCTGCTTTGATTGCTAATTATACATACGATTTAGTAAAAGAGTTTAATTCTTTTTACCAAAATGTATCCATTTTAGGAGCAGATACCGATAATGAGAAATTACTTAGAGTACAGCTTTCTAATACAGTAGCAAATACTATAAAAAATGCTTTTAGCGTTTTAGGAATTCAAGTTCCTGAAAGAATGTAGTTTTTGTTGAGGTTCGTTTAACAATGATAATAAGAATAGTAGCCTGTTTCGTGTGCTTTATTGTCAAGAAACAAGAAAGTTTGTACTATAACTTTTGAATTTACTACCGTTTAGGCTATTATTTTTATATACCAGCTAGCTTATTACAACTATTTTAATCTTTAACAGTAAGAATCTTTTTCAATCGAATATCTTCACTAGAAGCTCCTATCTGAATTTCAAAATCACCTGGTTCAACCATATAACTACGATGCATTGAATCATAATAACGTAAATCTTCACTTACCTTTAGCTTAAACTTAACGGTTTTTGATTCTCCTTTTTTTAATGCAATTCTCTCGAATTTACGCAGTTGTTTTATAGCCATCCATTTATCAGATTTTACATCTTTAACATAAAGCTGTACAACTTCTTCACCATCAAATTTTCCGTTATTTTTAATATCAACAGTAACTGATATTTCATCTTCGTTAGTAATTGAAGTTTTATCAATCTTTAAATTTGAATATTTAAAATTAGTATAGCTGAGACCATGTCCAAATGGATAAAGTGCATCTCCTGTATAATATCTATACGTAAATCCTTTACCTGCATGCATATTGTAGTCGGTAAAATCAGGTAATTCGTTAGTTGATGAATAAAAAGTAACCGGTAGTCTTCCAGCAGGATTATAATTTCCAAATAAGACATCAGCAACAGCATCACCACCACGTTGTCCAGGATACCAGGTCATAAGAATTGCAGCAAGTTCTTTCTCTAAACCATTAAACGACATAGCACTACCAGACATAAGGACAAATATTACAGGGGTTCCCGTTTCTTTCATAGCTTTTAAAGCATCCATTTGAGTTTTAGGTAATTCAATTTTAGTACGGTCACCTTGATTAAAGCCATCAATACCAGTTCGTCCTCCCATTTCTTCACCTTCCCAAGTAGCATCCAGACCACCTACAAAAATGGCAACATCAGCTTTTTTAACATTTGCTAAGGTTTCCTCAGAAAGTTTGGTTGTTTTTGGTTTCTCCTTCGCTTTTTCTTCTGGCGTAACCCATATTAAGTTTACTTCTGCTCCTGATGTGTTTTCATAAAACTCCAACTTAATATCGTAGGATTTTCCTTTTTCCAATTTAACATCTCCAAAAAACACTTTCTTAGCATGATTATACCAACCATTATTAACAACTAGTTTACCATCAAGATAAAGTCTACATCCATCATCTGATGATGCTCCTAAGCTATAAGTACCAGTCATTGGAGCTACTAATTTACCTGTCCAACGAACAGAAAAATGATCTGCATTAATAGCTTTATCATTACTTATAATACCTTGAGCTACATCAGTAGTCGTTGGCGATTCATTTCCACTCCATTTGAATTTTACCTCAGAATCTACTCTAACTAAAGTTGGTTCTCCCTCAAAATTCATATTATTAAAATAGTGTCCAGTTAATCCTTGTACTTTTTCTCCTTTCTCATCATTGGTAAATAAGTACTTGCTATCAACTATAGGATAGTCTCTTCCATTTAGATCATAAATCACCATTGGTGCACCTTTGGAATAAGTAACTTCTATGTTTTTACCCACTGCATTCTTAATTCCATTAATTACTGTAACTGGATGAGAAGGTGTTCCTGCATAATTTCCTAATAAAGAATTAAGATTATCTGCATTTGGACCAACGACAGCTATTCGCTTTATTTTACTTTTATCTAAAGGAAGTATTCCATCGTTCTTTAAAAGTGTCATTGTTTTTTGAGCCATTTCCAAAGCAACTTCATCATGTGCTTCACAATCATTTAGTTCAAAAGGAATTTGAGCGTAAGGAACTGTTTCTGATGGGTCGAACATTCCTAGTTTCATTCTTGCTAACATCAGTCTATAAACGGATAGATCTAATTCGCCTTCATCAATATATCCCATTTCAATAGCCTTTTTCAAAGCAGTTTGATATTCGCTTCCACAATTTAAATCACATCCTTTACGAATACCTATAGCGGCAGCTTCTTCAGCACTATTAACTATTTTATGAAATGCATAAATGTCTCTAATAGCTCCGCAATCAGAAACCACATATCCTTCAAAACCCCATTTATCTCGAAGTATATCTTCTAACAGCAACCAACTAGCAGTTGCTGATTCACCATCAACACGATTATAGGCTCCCATAATTGAATAGGCTTTTGCATCAACCATCAAATCTTTAAATGCTGGCAAATAAGTTTCCCATAAATCTCGTGTATTGGGTACTACATTAAACACGTGTCTTTCTGGCTCGGGACCGTTGTGTACAGCATAATGTTTTGCGGTAGCCACCAACTTCAAATATTTTGGATCATCACCTTGCAAACCTTTTACAAATTGCATTCCCATTTGTCCAGTAAGGTAAGGGTCTTCACCATAGGTTTCATGCCCACGTCCCCAACGTGGATCTCTGAAAATATTGATATTAGGCGACCAAAATGTTAGACCTCTGTATCTTCTGTAATCATTATTTCGGATGGCTTCATGATGTTTTGCTCTTGCTTCATCACTAATTATATCCGCTACCTTTTTCATCATATCTGTATCGAATGTTGCTGCCATACCAATGGCTTGAGGAAATACTGTTGCATTTCCTGCTCGGGCAACACCATGCAAAGCTTCATTCCACCAGTCATATTCTAAAATACCCAAGCGAGGAATTGCTGGTGCATTATTTCCTAACTGTGATATTTTTTCATCTAAGGTCATTTGTTGAACTAAATCCATTGCTCGTGTTTCAAAATCTAACGATAAATCTAGATATTTAGGTGTTGTACTAGATTTAGATTGTCCATTAACTGAAAATAGAGATAAAAGTGTAAAAAGGGATATCAAATATAATTTCATAAAATAATATTTTCTTTAATTGCTAGTTTTATTGAGTTTGTAGGTAACGACTTGGTATGAAATCATTTTAATGTTTTAAATTTAATGATAAACGAAGGTAGTTAAAAATTTCACAAAATCAAGTTAAAAACTTACTCTAAAACTAACATTTGGAGTGATGCCTAATGATTGGTTTTCAACTTTGTTAACTTCATTTTCACCATCTAGAGTATAGTAGGTATTGATGATGTTTTTTTTGTTAAGAATATTCCAAACGGACGCGCCAATAGTAATACGTGTTGTATCTGAAATATAAAATCCATAAGTGGCAGAGCAATCTGCTCGTAAGTAATCATTTAAATTAGAATTATTTGGAGTTTGATAAATTATTTCACCGTTACTTACTGGATTATTATCATTTGGTAATGTTGTAGGTTTTCCAGAATGCCAATTTAAACCTAATGCTACTTTTAAATCGTTATAAGTATAAGTTCCTGCAAAAGTAACTGCGTGCCTTATATCGGCATTGTTTGGAAATCGTTGCCCTTCATTTAAATCGCTAAAAAGATAATTATTACTAGAGTATGAATATGATACCCACGAGCTAACAATATCATTAAATTGTTTGTTTAATAATACATCAATACCTTTAATGTTATAACTTCCAATACTATTTACAAATTGATATTGGTTTTGAAATCCTTGACTTCTAGCTGTAATACCATCTACTTTTTTTATATAACCTTCGGCGCTTATTAATAATTTGTTTTTGTTGTAATGTATGCCTGCTGATACTTGTTTGCTTTTTAAAACGGGTATTGGATATATGGTTTTAGTATTGTTAATTTCAACTTCTGTTTTGTTATTTGCTAAAACCCATCGTCTGTTTTCAATACCTAAAAAATCGTTTTGTAAATCGATGATTTGTGTCGTGGTTTGACTTTTAAATTCGCCTAAAAGTTCAAATCTAAAATGATTTAGAAACCGTTGACTAAAACTTAAACGTGGTTCTGCTATAACCATATCTAGTTTTTCAAAATAGTTTAAACGTCCGCCCAATACTAATTTTGTTTTTGCATTGTTTGATAATAAACCAGTTTCGGCATAAATAGCATGACTTCTTATAACTTCTTTTATATAGCTTCTAAAATCTGGATTGCTAACATCTTCTAAGTTACTAATACCAACTTCACTAAATTGATACCCTCCATTAATTTTAAATTGGTTATTTGGTGTGAAATTAATATCCATTTTAGCAGAACCATCATAAACTTCATTTTCTTGTATAAGGCGTTGATTATTTATAATGTCAAAATTAGTAGCATCTAAATCATAATTTGATATATAAATTTGAGAGGTTGTTGATAGTGTTTTGCTCCAGTTTCGAGTATAAGTAACTCCAATGGCAGTATTACGTTGAGATAAATTACTGTTTAAAGCTTCGTTTTTGTCGTTAATAGTCGATTGTTCATCATAATTTAAATCGTTATAAATGTTAAAAAAGTGAAGTCTTATTTTATCTTTTTTCGTAATGTCATATAAAAATTTAGCAGTAACATCGTAAAAGAAAAACGACTCGTTTTGTGAAATATAATTATCGTTGTTTTCTGCGGTTTTAAAATCGGAATCTTGAAAAATACGTTTTGAATATTGCTCAAAGGTTGAGGTGTTTATCAAATCGGTTATAGAACGACGAGTAGATAATTGTAATTCGGTTTTTTTAGATAACGGAATTTTAACATAGCCATCGGCATTAATTAAATTAACACCTAAACCTGCTTTAAATTCGTTATCAATATTATCAGATAGATGCATGTCTATAATGCTAGAAATACCATCACCATATTTAGAACGTGTTCCGTTTTTATAAACATTAACATGTTTAGTTGTATAAGGATTGAAGGCAGAAATAAGACCGAAAAAATGTCCAGATTGGTACATTTTAATACCATCTAATAGTAGTAAGTTTTGATCGTGTGTACCACCCCTAACATTAATGTTTGATACCGTTTCATCGGTACTTAAAACACCAGGAAGTGCTTGAATAGTTTGTAAAACATCAGGTTCTATTAATCCGGGAAGAATACCAAACGTTTCTGGTTTTATAGTAATAGAACCGTCGTTTAGTTTTGTGATACCTGTAGTAAGATAATTGCTCACTACAATTTCTTTTAGTCTTTGAGTTTTAAATGTGTTTTTATTTGTATGCTGAGTTTTAATTACAACAAACCGATTGTCTAAAAGTTCAAAATCTAAATTGGTGTCAAGTTTTAAAAACTCTAAAACTTCTTCTAAAGTTAAATCTTTTTTTAATGAATTTGCTTCTTTGTTTTTTATGGTTTCATCGGCATACGAAAAACTAATATTATATGTTTTTTCAAGTGTTTTTAATAAAGTAATAAGTGGTTGCTTTTCTTCTTGAATATCTTGAGCTTTTAGATTAGCATTATTCAAAAAAAACAGTAAAATAAAAATAGAAAAACAAATATTTTTACTCACCTTTTAATATGATAGTATTATTGGTTTTACTATATGTTAAATGTAAGGGTAAGGAAATGGATTTCAAAGCAACTTCTAAATTATTGTGGGTAAAACTACCTGTAAATAATTTAGTAGAATCAATGTTTATTAATGTAATATTTACATCATATTGTCTTTCAAATTCAGCAATAACCGTTTTGTATGGCAAACTTTTAAAGGTGCTTTCGTTATTTAACCACGAAGGTGTTGAGCGGTTTTCTTTTTCTTTAGCAATTATTTTCCCATCTATAATTAAAAAACTGTCTCCAGGTTTTAATTTTGTTTCATGAGAATTATGGGTAACCCCAACTAAACCTTCGTAGCAAATAACTTCAAAATAGTTGTCCCGTTGTTTTACATTAAATTGAGTACCATAAACCGTTACAGTTCCTAGTTTTGTAATAACGTTAAAAGAAGAACCTTTGGCAACTTTAAAAAAAGCTTCGCCTTGAAGTTCTACTTCGCGTTCGTTTTTCCAATCTTTTTTATTAAAAGCTAATAACGACCTAGCGTTGAGGGAAACACTAGATGCGTCTGGTAGTTCAATAGTTGTTTTTTGAGCTACCGTAGTTGTTATTGTAGTATCTATAGTTGTTGTGTAATAGTATAAGCTAAAACAAATAGCAAGTAGGGCAGCAACATGCATAAAAGGTTTGAGCCAATGTGTTGGTTCTTGCTTTTTGCTTTTAATAGTAGATAATACGGTTTCTAATTCTTTAGAGGTATCGTAATCATCTGCTTTAAAAGCTTGTAGGCTGTTATTTAACTTTACTAAATCATTATAATCTTCAAGGTTTTTAAACGCTTCAAGTTCTAAATCATTTAGATTGTTATCTAACCATTTCGATATGAGTTTTTCTCTATTCATCATTTGCTTATTCAATTATATAACAGTTATGTTTTATTTTTTCCTACCCTTGGGGTGAAAAAATAAACTTTAGTTTCTTAACAACTAGTTACAACTCTTTAATATCCTTCCGCAACTTTTCTAAAGCACCGTAAATTCTTTTTTCAACAGCTTTCGTTGAAATGTCTAAAATTTCAGCAATTTCTTTAAAACGTTTACCTTCAACACGATTCATCATAAAAGCTTCGCGTTGCGCATCTGTTAAATTACTTAATGCTTTTTGTAGTTTATCGTTATACTCGTTTTCCTGCATTAAAAATTCAGGACTTTCGTTAGTATACATTTTAGGTTTGGTTTGCTGGTGTTTTAAAACTACTTTTTGGTGGGCAACTTCATTTAGCATTAAATTGTTGGCGGTAGTAAAAACAAAACTCTTTGCTTTATCTGGCGAAATTTTAGCGCAGTTTTGCCATAACTTAACAAAAGCTTCTTGTACTTTATCTTTTGGGTTTAATAATTCGCCAAACTTATAGTATAAAAAGTTGTGTAAATCTTTAGAGTATTTATTAAATATAGAAGAAAATATACGTTCCTCGCAAATATTTTCATGTAGTTGTTTCCCCATTATTATTGGCAGTTGTGGTACTAAAATAAAAAAAAAGGAGATACAGGGTAGGAATTTTTAAAGTTATCCTGTTTTATATTCAAAAAGCTATGTATAACCCAAATTCAAAAATCATGAAAACTAAATTAAGTACATTATTGTTATTACCTTTTTTTGTCCTTTTAATGTTTACTTCGTGTCAAGATGAAGTAACAGATATTACGCCACCTGCAGAGACCGAGGCTCTTACTGCAACTTCAGAACTTACATCTTTAATGACTTCTACTGCTAAGTTAGACGGGTCTAAAGATAATATTATTGATAAAGCAAGTTGTTTATCTGTAGAGCTGCCAGTTACGGTTGTTGTAAACGGACTTGAAATTACAGTTGATTCTGAAGAAGATTATAAAGTTATTAAAGCCATTTTTGATGAGTTTGAAAATGACGATGATATTTTAGAAATTGTATTTCCTATTACTATTATTACTTCAGAGTTTGAAGAGTTTGTTATAGAAAACCGTCAAGCGTTACAAGAGTTAATTCAAGATTGTGTTGGTGAAAATGAAGAGGATGATGATATTGAATGTATCGATTTTAAATATCCATTAGCATTTTCAGTATACGATACAGATTTTCAAGTTATAGATGTGGTTAATGTTGAAAACGATAGAGCATTACATCGTTTTTTAAACCGTGTTAGAAATGAAGGAGGCTTTTTAGCTAGTCTTAATTTTCCTGTAACAATGGTTTTAGCTGATGGTTCTGAAATAGTTGTATCTAACAATGAAGAATTACAACGCACTATTAAAGAAGCAAAAAATGCTTGTGATGAAGATGATGATAACGATTATCATGATAACGATTTTACTAAAGAGCGTTTAGATAATTTATTAATGACTTGCCCTTGGGTAGTTTATGAGTTTGAAAGAAATGAAGATAATTTAATAGAACAATATAATGAGTATGCAATACAATTTAAAGCTGATAATGTTGTAAAAATGCGTGCTAGAGGTGGCGATATGTTAACAGGAACATGGTCAACACGTGTAACCGATAATGGCGCCTTAATAAACTTAGAGTTCGATAATTTAGTAGACTTCAATTTAGAATGGTTTGTTTATGACTTAGGACCTGGTAGAATAAAATTATATCAAGCAGGCGGTAACAGAATTATTTTAAAGAAAAACTGTGATGTTGTTATAGATATTACTAAAGAAAAAATAGAAAACTTTTTACAAGAATGTTTATGGAGAGTCGCTCGTTTAAATGTAAACGGAGTAGATAATGAAAAAGAGTATATAGGTACACCACTTAAATTCTTCCCAAATAATGTTGTTAAACTTCGAGTTAATGGAGAATTGGTTGAGGGAACTTATGAAGTAGGTGCTAGAAATAATGGTTTTGTTTTACAAGTTAATTTAGAAGGGCGACCAAACTTAAATCTAGAATGGTTAATTACTTTCTTAGAACCAGATTTAATTAAGCTGGAGAATATTAATAATCAAATGGTTTTAAAAAGACATTGTCCAGATGGTGATAACGATTTAACCTTTGTTGATGGAGTATTAATTAATGGTGAATGGGAAGTTGCTGCTTATTATGTAGATGGTGTTAATAAACCAGAAGAATTTTACATGTATACTTTAAACTTTATGGAAACAGGACGTGTTAAAGTAACCGATCCTAATGATGGTATTTTTAGCGGTTCTTGGTTAGCATACAGAAACGAAGGATTACATCTTGGATTGTTTTTCGGAAATAATGCACCGTTTGATGACTTAAACCATAGATGGAAAATTAAAGAAATCACGCAAGATAGAATTGAGCTGAAAGACTATAGTTCTACTGGAACAATAGAACGCATATTAGTTTTTGAAAAGAAAATATAATTATGTTTTGGTAAAATAAGGAATCTTTTATCTTTTCGGTTTGTTAGGTTAATTTGTAAGTTAAGTTTCCTTTATAAAGGTTGTCAATGTTATTTGGCAACCTTTTTTTGTTAAAAACATTTGGGAGCAACCTTCATCCTGAATTAATTTTAAGAACAGGTCGGGCTTTCCGCTAAAAGTTTTGGCTCGATGCATACCTCGCCAAAAGCTTTCACTTCAAATGCAACGCATTCATGATTTCATTAATTTAAAATGTTAACCAATGAATAATCTCTAACGCAAAAAAGGCTAACTAAAAACAACTATTTTTTTTATAAAAACCAACTTTATTAATACACAGCAAATCATTAACTTTGCAACTTCATTTTTAATCATAAAGCAGACAATTAACACCATACTGCTTACAGAATAGATAAAATTATGTTTAATAATTTAAGCGATAAATTAGATAAAGCTTTACACGTTCTTAAAGGACATGGGAGTATTACAGAGGTAAATGTTGCCGAAACTTTAAAAGAAGTAAGACGGGCTTTATTAGATGCCGATGTTAACTTTAAAATAGCAAAAGATTTTACTGTAAGAGTAAAAGAAAAAGCACTTGGGCAAAATGTATTAACTACATTGCAACCAGGACAATTAATGGTTAAAATCGTAAAAGACGAATTAACCGAACTTATGGGAGGCGATGCCGAAGGTATTAATCTTTCAGGAACACCAAGTGTTATTTTAATGTCGGGTTTACAAGGTTCTGGTAAAACAACTTTTTCTGGTAAACTAGCTAATTATCTTAAAAACAAAAAAACAAAGAAACCTTTATTAGTAGCTTGTGATGTGTATCGTCCTGCTGCAATAGATCAATTACATGTAGTTGGAGATCAAATAGGTGTAGAGGTTTTTAGCGATAAAGGAAATAATGATCCTGTTGCTATTTCTAAGGCGGGTATTGCACATGCAAAAGCAAACGGATTTAATGTTGTTATTATAGATACTGCTGGTCGTTTAGCTGTAGATGAGGCGATGATGACCGAAATATCTAATATTCATAAAGCTATTCAGCCACAAGAAACTTTGTTTGTTGTAGATTCTATGACAGGGCAAGATGCTGTAAATACAGCAAAAGCCTTTAACGATGTCTTAAATTTTGATGGTGTTATTTTAACTAAGTTAGATGGTGATACACGAGGTGGTGCTGCTATTTCTATTAAATCTGTAGTAAATAAACCAATTAAGTTTATAGGTACAGGAGAAAAAATGGAAGCTATAGATGTGTTCTATCCATCTCGTATGGCAGATCGTATCTTGGGCATGGGAGATGTTGTGTCGTTAGTAGAGCGAGCACAAGAACAGTTTGATGAGGTTGAAGCACGTAAGCTTCAAAAGAAGATAGCAAAAAATCAATTTGGTTTTGATGATTTCTTAAAGCAAATTCAGCAAATAAAGAAAATGGGGAATATGAAAGACCTTATGGGGATGATTCCTGGTGCTGGAAAAATGATGAAAGATGTAGATATTGATGATGATGCTTTTAAAGGTATTGAGGCTATAATTCACTCAATGACACCAAAAGAAAGAACAAATCCTTCTATAATTAATGCCAGTAGAAAAATTAGAATAGGGAAAGGTTCAGGAACCTCTGTGCAGCAAGTAAATCAGCTTTTGAAACAGTTTAACCAAATGAGTAAAATGATGAAGATGATGCAAGGTGGAGGTGGTAAAAAGATGATGCAGATGATGAAGAATATGCGTTAATCTTTTAAATTTTAATTTTATAATAGCCAAAAGCAAATAGCCAAAAAATGACAATTTTAGACGGTAAAAAAGTAAGTAACGATATAAAAGATGAAATTGCTGAACATGTAAAGGCAATGATTTCTAAAGGTGAAAAAGTACCACATCTTGCAGCTATTTTGGTTGGTACAGATGGTGCAAGTATGACTTATGTAAACGCAAAAGTGAAAGCTTGCGAGCGTATTGGATTTAATTCTACACTTATAGATTTACCAGATTATACTAGTGAAGAAGAATTATTAGGAAAAATAAACGACCTAAATAACGATGATGATATTGATGGTTTTATAGTGCAATTACCTTTACCAGATCATATTGATGAGCAAAAAGTGTTAATGGCAGTAGATCCAGATAAAGATGTCGATGGGTTCCATCCAACAAATGTTGGGAAAATGGCTTTAGATTTACCAACATTTTTACCAGCAACTCCTTACGGAATCCTTGAACTATTAGAAAGGTATCAGGTTGAAACATCTGGTAAAAATGTTGTAGTTATGGGAAGAAGTCATATTGTTGGTCGTCCAATGAGTATTTTAATGAGTCAGAAAAGACAAGCGGGTGATGCTACAGTAACAGTTGTTCATAGTCGTTCTAAAAATTTAACCGAAATTACTAAACAAGCAGATATTATTGTTGCTGCTATTGGTATTTCTGAGTTTTTAACTGGCGATATGGTAAAAGAAGACGTTGTTATTATTGATGTAGGTATTACACGTGTTCCAGATGCAACTAAGAAAAACGGCTATAGATTAGCTGGCGATGTAGAATTTGAAAGTGTAAGTAAAAAAGCAAGTTATATAACACCTGTTCCGGGAGGTGTAGGACCAATGACTATTGCTATGTTACTTAAAAATACATTACTTGCTAGAGAAAGAAATTTGAAATAATATTATCAAGAAAAGTATAACTAAAATGCCTTATGAATCCTTAATTTATAAGGCATTTTTTGTTTTTAGTATTTTTAAAAGCGTTTATTTTTTTTAGGTAAATTAGCTTTGTATTCTTTAGTAGAATCTTCTAAAAGTTTATTTAAATTAATAAATTCTTCTTTAGTAAGTTCTCTGTATTCTCCAATAGGCATGTCTAGTTTAATATTCATAATACGAACCCGTTTTAATGTTTCCACTTCATAGGTTAAGTATTCGCACATACGTCTAATTTGCCTGTTTAAGCCTTGGGTTAAAATAATACTAAAGGTATGTGAGTTTATTTTTTTAACAACACATTTTTTAGTTGTTTTCTTCAGCTCTTCTAACGGAATACCACCAGCCATACGTTCTATAAAGGTTTGAGAAATAGGTTTGTCTACCGTTACAATATATTCCTTTTCATGGTTGTTACTGGCACGAAGAATTTTGTTTACAATATCTCCATCATCAGTTAGCAGAATTAAACCTTCACTAGGTTTATCTAATCTACCAATAGGAAAAATGCGTTTTGGGTAGTTTATAAAATCTATAATATTGTCTTTTTCAACACTTGTGTCTGTTGTGCAAACAATACCAACAGGTTTGTTAAAAGCTAAATAAACAAAAGATTCTTTTTTGTTTTCTATTTCTACACCATCAACATGAACGACATTATTAGGTGCAATTTTTGTTCCTATTTCTGGCACAACGCCATTAATAGTTACACGTCCTGCTTCAATAAGTTTGTCAGCTTCTCTACGAGAGCAATAACCAACTTCACTTAAAAATTTATTGATGCGTTTTAACTGTTTTTCCATAAGGCAAAAGTACGATAATTTATGCCTTTAAAAAGTCTAAAATATGATTGTAAACCTTTTCAGATTTTAAACCATGTCCAAAGCCAATAGTTCTTACAAGCTCAGAATTTTTATAGTGTTTAGAGTAGTCTAAAGCATCTTTGTAAGATATGATTCTGTCCTTTTTATCATGAATAATAAGACCTTTTGCTTTAATGTTTTTTGAGAAATTTGCAACAGAAAAATACTCTGGTAATTGGCCGAAATGTTTTAAATAATAGGTATTCATAGCTTTTGAAACCTTTTTATTATAGGCCATTATTTTAATATAATTGTTAACTAATCCACGAAAGTTTGAAGGTGCTCCCAGCGATATCAGTTTTTTTGTAGTTAGCGAATTGTATTTGTTTAATGAAATAGCAGCTGCAGTACCTCCAATAGAATGTCCTATAATAATATCTGTATCAAATTTTTTAGCAGCCAGATGAATACACTCAGAATATAAAACAGCATTAAATATTTTACTGCCCGAATTGCCATGTGCAGGTGCATCAATAGCAATAATATTGTAATCGTGTTCTTTTAATAGGTCGATTAAATCTTTCCATCTGTAAGCATTGCTTTCCCAGCCATGTGCTAATAAAACAGTTTCTTTTTTTCCGCTCCAGCGATATGTTTTTATTGAGAAATCTTTATAAGTAATATCTTCTTGTATTGCAGACTTTAGGTAGTTTGTTTCTTCACTACTAATTTTGCCTTTTTTTGGTGTTGAAAATATTTTAACAGCCAATTTTGCTGCATATTTAGATGAAAAATAACTGGTAAAGTTTATAGTGTGTCCAATAATTTTTGGGATATATTTACTCATTTAAAGGTTTCTATTTGCTAAGTTTATAGAAAAGGCTGGTGTACAAATAGCAATGTATTCGCATACTTCTGTAAACGGATTAGAATACTGTACTCGTGTGTTTTTTTTAATTTTGATAGATTGACCTGCTTCTAAAATAATGGTTTCATTTTCAATTATAAATTGTTTTTTACCGCTTATAATAAAGGTGTATTCGTCAAACTCTGGAGTTTGAAAAGGCTCACTCCAACCAGCAGGTGCTTTCATGTGAGCAATACTAATTTTAGAATTCCCATCGGTAGCTAAACCAAAATGTTCATTTATAATTTTTCCATCTGTTGTTGGAACAGTAAAAGGATTATTTTGAATTGTATATTTTTTCATGTACCTAACGTCATTAAAATGAAATTATTAAAAAGCCGTTTTTTAGTTCCAATTCAAGAAAAAATATTTGATTTTTGCATCATCTGGAATGTGCATAGCTTCAACCTTCAAATTCATATCAAATCTAAGATTT
The DNA here is from genome assembly GCA_050294475.1 of Algibacter sp. Classification (GTDB taxonomy): domain Bacteria; phylum Bacteroidota; class Bacteroidia; order Flavobacteriales; family Flavobacteriaceae; genus Thalassobellus. The sequence goes on from JBNKOE010000023.1 coordinate 26,592, forward strand.
GCAGGAAGCTCTTTTTTGTCTATTACAAAACTTGCATTCAATTCGTTAACAGTAATAAGAACAGAGTTTATTAAATTACTAATTTTTGAAATTTTATAAGAACTAGAAATATCTTTAAACGTACTTAATGTCGAAATATTTTTAGATGTTTTATAACGTGGATCTATAACTTGAATATTTTCAATTATCGATGTAGAATCTAAAGCTTGTTTTGGTGTTAATACTAATAGTTTTTTACCACCTTTTTCATATATCTCAATATTATTTATGCTTCCAGTAAACTCATCACCACTAATGAATTTTACAATAGAATCATTGCTAAAAACAGTTTTTAAATCTTTAATTTGAGTAGAATCTGTTAAAGATCCAATATGTTGTTTACTAATTTCAAACGGATTTTGTTTTTGGTTACAACTTACTATGAATAAGGTTATGGCTAAAATGCCTAAAAATGAATGACGCATTATAAAAGGGGGTGTTTATCGAGTTAATTAAATGCCGGTTATCGACTTATTTTTTCATTACTTTGGTTAATATACTAAAAACACTACGAATAAATGTAGCACTGGTAAGTACTTTTACAATAGGGTTCATAGCAGTACTTTTTCTTCTTGTAGAACTTGCACGGTGCTTAGATTCGGCTTTTTTAAGAGCTTCCTTTTCTCGTTTTGCTTTTTCTTTAGCTTCTTCAGTTTCAGCTAACTCAATTTTTTTGTTGAGCATTTCATAAGCACTTTCTCTATCTACAGTTTCATTGTATTTTTTTACAAGCTTAGAGCTTGAAAGCAGATTGCTTAATTCTGTATCGGTTAAAACATCCATTCTACTCATAGGTGCTCGCATCATGGTAGCGGCTAATGGTGTTGGACGTCCTTTTTCATCTAAAGCAGACACCAAAGCTTCGCCAATACCTAATGATGTAAGTACTTCGGTAGTATCATAATATTCGGAGTCTGGATAGTTTTCTGCGGTTAATTTTATAGCTTTTCGGTCTTTAGCAGTAAATGCTCTTAAGGCATGTTGTATTTTTAAACCTAGTTGCCCTAAAACGCCTTCAGGTACATCGGTTGGGTTTTGAGTTACAAAATATAAGCCAACGCCTTTACTTCTTATAAGCTTTACAATGCTTTCAATTTGATTTAGTAATGCTTTTGATGCTTCATTAAAAATTAAATGGGCTTCATCAATAAATATAATAAGTTCAGGTCTGTCACTATCACCTTGTTCAGGAAAGGTTGAATAAATTTCAGCTAATAAGCTCAACATAAATGTTGAAAATAATTTAGGTCTGTCTTGAATATCGGTTAGTCTCATGATATTAATATACCCACGACCTTCATTGTTAACTCTTAATAAATCATCAACATCAAAAGAAGTTTCTCCAAAAAATAAATCGGCTCCTTGTTGTTCAAGTTCTACAATTTTTCTTAAAATGGCACCTGTTGAAGCGGTAGAAATTCTTCCGTAAGCTTCGGTAAATTCTTTTTTACCTTCTTGAGTGGCATATTGTAAAATCTTTTTAAAATCTTTTAAATCGAGAACAGGCATTTTATTGTCATCGCAATATTGGAAAATAACAGCAACAACGCCCGATTGTGTTTCGCTTAAATCTAAAATCCTTGAGAGTAATACAGGTCCAAATTCACTAACAGTAGCTCTTAAACGTACACCATCTTGTTCCGATAAGGTTAAAATTTCAACAGGAAATGATTTTGCTTCAAAAGGAAGCCCGATTTTTTCATGACGCTCATCAATTTTTGGATGCCCTGCGCTAGCTTGTGCTAATCCGCTTAAATCACCTTTAATATCCATCAGTAATACAGGAATACCTTTGTCGCTTAAATTTTCGGCTAAAACTTGTAGCGATTTCGTTTTTCCTGTACCCGTAGCACCAGCTATTAAACCATGTCGGTTTAATGTTTTTAACGGAATTTTTACATGAGCTCCAGTTATGGTTTCTCCATCTAACATAGCAGCTCCAATGGGTATAAAATCACCTTTTGTAGTATTGCCTTCTGTTATGTATTTGAAAAAAGTATCTTTCTTACTCATGCTAAATAAATTTGGGTAAAAATACAGGAAAAACAAAGAAGAAAAAAATGGACTTTTCAATTCTTATTTCATTTATATAACTGAAAAGTGTTTTTTAGAATTGAAACTTAAAATAACTAAATTAAATCAAGTTATATGTATCTTTGCTAACGATGAAAAAAGAGATACAAGAGTTAGTAGATAAAGGCGAAATGTTACCTTTAATGGAGGAATTTTATACCATTCAAGGGGAAGGATTTCATAAAGGAACAGCAGCTTATTTTATACGTGTTGGAGGTTGCGATGTGGGTTGCCATTGGTGTGATGTTAAAGAGAGTTGGAATGCCGATTTGCATCCGCCTACAGACATTTCAAAGATTGTAGAAAATGCCAAAAAATATAGTGATACCATTGTAATTACTGGTGGAGAGCCATTAACTTGGGATATGACGGCGTTAACAACTCGTTTAAAAGCTGAAGGGTTGCAAGTTCATATTGAAACTTCTGGAGCCTATAAATTGACCGGAATTTGGGATTGGATTTGTTTATCGCCTAAAAAGATGAAGCTTCCTACTAAAGAAGTTTATGAGAATGCACACGAATTAAAAGTAATTGTTTATAATAAAGACGATTTTCGCTTCGCGGAAGAACAAGCGGCTAAGGTTAATAAAGATTGTATTTTATACTTACAACCAGAGTGGAGTAAACGCGATAAAGTTGTACCAGAAATTGTAGATTATGTTATGGCAAATCCTAAATGGAAAGTATCGCTGCAAACACATAAATATTTAAATATACCTTAAGTTTTAGTGCTTAGTTACTATAATTAAATGTATAAAAAAGTTCCGATAAGTATATTTGCTCATCGGAACTTTTTAGTTTTTTAAAGGTTGACTTATTTTGAAAAAGGCACAGCAATTCTTGCGGTTCCCCATCCTAAATGCATGTTTATATTACCATCAGTTTCATCAAAAGCAATTGAAAAAGCTTCTAAAGATTCGCCAGAAGTAACAGGAACTGCTAAACGCGCTACATCATTAGCTTCGTTATAGAAATAAGCTCCCCAAACGTTTAGGTCTTTACTAATTATTGCTGTCCATTCTTTATCACCAGGAATCACATAAAAGGTATAAGTTCCAGCTTTTATAGGTGTGCTTCCTAATTTCATATCGGTGTAAAGTGTTAACTCAGCAGCTTCATTTGCTCCTGTTCTCCAAACTTTTCCGTTAGGAGCTAACTTACTTAATTCGCGCCCTTTTAGTTGAGGTCTGCTATAAACTATCTTAATAAGTTTGTTTGCTTCTTTGTAGCTCGTTGGGAAAGCTGCAGCATCCATGGGGCTTTTGTCTAGTTTTGCAAATTCTTGAGCATTTACATTAATAGATAATAACATAATTAATGCTAAAGAAATAGTTGTTAAAAAAGCTGATTTTTTCATGTGTTTATAATTATTGTTTTTTATTGGTTACATGTAACATCCATATTAATCATTTCTTTGGTATTGAGAAGTCGTTATAGATGTTTCATAAAATTTAGATTTTCTTAAAGATAAATTGAAATTGTCTTAAAGTTTTTATAAAAGTCGGTTAGGAATGTTAAAGTTTACATTTTAATGTGTCTAAAATAAAAAAAAGCTTCAGAATTAACTGAAGCTTTAGAATATATAATGGAATGTTATTATTTTCGAATGACTCTAACATTCATTTCTTCTACTTTTTTATCAGACAGCGGAGAAGGCGAACCAAATAATAAGTCTTCACTAGTTCCTGTTTTTGGGAATGCCATAACTTCTCTAATAGATGCTTTTTTCTCTAGAATCATCATTAATCTATCAACACCCCAAGCAATACCGCCGTGTGGTGGTGCGCCATAATGAAATGCTTCATACATAGTGCCAACACTTTTAAGCATTTCTTCTTTATTGTAGCCCATGTTTTTATATGTAGCTTCTAATATTTCAGGCTTATGAGCACGGACTGATCCTCCACCAATTTCGTAGCCATTTAGTATTAAATCGTATTGTTGTGCAATGATGGTTCCAATTTCATCTTCTTTACCATTCATGTGCTTGTCAATATCATAAATAGCTGGCATAGAGAACGGGTTGTGTGTAAATGTCCAACGACCTTCATCTGTTTTTTCAAACATAGGAAAATCAACTACCCATGCAGGTCTTAATTCTTTTGGATTGATTAATTTTAGCATGGCTCCTAATTCTTGTCTTACAGCATCTAAAGCTTTATTAGCTGTTTCGTAATCGGCAGCAGAAAAGAATACAATATCACCAACTTGTGCGTTGGTAGTTTTAATTATTCCGGCAGCAATATCTTCTCCTAAGAATTTAATTATTGGCGATTGTAAATCATCTTCATTGACGATAATATAAGCTAAACCACCTAAACCGTTTTGTTGTGCGGTAGCCGTTAGCTTTTCTATTTGTCCTTTAGATAAACGTTTTTTGCCCTGTTCTTCTTTAGATACTTTAATGCACTTTACAATACCTCCATCATCAATAGGTTTGCTAAATACTTGAAAGGTTGTTTCTTTTACAATATCAGTGATGTCTTCCATTTGTAATCCGAAACGTAAATCTGGTCTGTCGCAACCATATTTATCCATAGCATCTTTATAGGTAATAACTTCAAACGGATGTAAAATCCATTTTTTACCATATATTTTTGATACGATGTTGTTGAACATTTTAGTGTTCAAATCTATAATATCTTGCATACTTGCGTATGCCATTTCAATATCTAACTGCGTGAATTCTGGTTGGCGATCGCCACGAGAATCTTCATCTCTAAAGCAACGTGCTATTTGGAAATATTTCTCATAACCACTTACCATCAAAATTTGTTTAAATTGTTGTGGTGCCTGTGGTAATGTGTAAAAAGATCCAGCTTTTTTTCTAGTAGGTACAATAAATTCTCTGGCGCCTTCATCGGTACCAGCAGTTAAAATAGGTGTTTCTACTTCAATAAATTCTTGATCGTCTAAAATATCGCGCATCAATTTAATGACTTTGTGGCGGTTAACAATGGCTCTACGCACATCGTCATTTCTGTGATCTAAATATTTATATTGGAAACGAACAGATTCATTTGTTTTTGTTGCTCTTTTAATTTCGAAAGGCAAGGTTTTAGATAAATTTAATATATCTAAATCGGACGTTTCTAATTCTATAGTTCCAGCACGAAGAGAGGTGTTGTAATCATCCTCTTTACGTTGCACAACAGTTCCTGTAACTGTAATTACCGATTCTGGTTTTAATTTTACAAGCTCATCAAGATTTGCAAAAGATTCTCTACTTAATCGTACTTGGAAAATTTCGTTGCTAGAATCGCGTAAATCGATAAATATAAGTTCTCCATGATCTCGCACACTAGATACCCAACCAGCAAGTGTAACAGTTTCTGAAATTGAACTTTCCGATAAATCGGATATTTTATGTGTTCTGTATTTATCTTTAATTATTAAAGGAATTTCAGGAAGAGCTTCTTCGGTTTGAGCTGTTGCTTGTTGATTGTTGGTTGTTGGCGTTTCTTTGCTTTTGTCTTCAGTTTTCTGACTTTTAATTCCTCCAGAAAGTGCACTCAAAATACCTTCACGAATTATTTTTCCTGAAGCACCTTTGCCAATAATAGCAATCACTTTTCCAACTAAAATACCAGCCTTTCCTTGGTTGCCGTCTTTAATATCATTTGCAACTGCTTCATTTTCAGAAATTACTTTTTTAATGGCATCTTCAATCTGAGATTCAGAAATTGTATTGTCTTCAAAATATTTGTTATAGTCAAAATCTCTGTCTTTTAGATATCTTGTTATAGCATTTTGAACGAGAACTGATGTTATTTTTTCATTTTTAAAAAGTTGAAAAATTTCAATGAGATGTTCTATTCTATGTATATCGGCATACTCATCAGCTCCAATATTGTTTACTAAAGTTTTTGCAACAAATGACGGGTCTTTTATAACATTGTTTATGGCAATAAAAGTTTCTGAGCGTAACGAATCAGCAGTAAAAAACTTTGCGTCTTGCGGTAATACACCACCTTTTATTAAAATAGATTCTACAGCGTAAGGAAGTGTGCTTAAATCGACATCAATAGATTCAACAACTTCTTTAATTGAAACAAATGGCAAATCAGGTTCGGAGATAAAGCGGTAATCTGCTTCAAACTCTTTTTTACGCATGGTTTTAGTTTGCTTTAATTCAGCATCCCATAAAACCGTAGTTTGGTCTGGTCTAAATTTTTTATGCTCTAAAAAGTAATTAAGTTGTTTTTCAACTTCTTCTTTTAAAGCATCAACCATAAACTTAAATGAGTTTAGGTTTTTTATTTCTGTACGCGGATTTAATTCGTAGCTGTGTTTTTTACGAAGTGATACTGAAACATCAGATTTGAATTCTCCTTTTTCAAGGTTCGCTTCGCTTATTTTTAAGTTTTGAACAATACGTTGAATGTATTGCGCATATATTGAAGCATCTTCAATATGACGAATACAAGGTTCAGTTACAATTTCAATAAGAGGCACACCTGCTTTGTTAAAATCGACTAACGAAATTTTCTTTTCGTGCATCAATTTAGCAGCATCTTCCTCAATATGAACTTGTGTTAAATTTACAGTAAATTGAGAACCGTCATTACGATAACAAGATACTTGTCCGTCTGGAATCACAGGATTGTGAAACTGCGTAATTTGTATGTTCTTTGGGTTGTCTGGATATTCGTAATGTTTTCTGTCCCAAGAAATAATGTCATTTTCAAAAGAAGATTTTACTGCTTTTCCAAAATAAATAGCTTTTGTAATAGCTTCTTTATTTATAGCTGGTAAAACGCCCATTTGTCCGGTACATACCGAACAGATGTTTTGGTTGGGTGTGTCTATTTCTTGATTAGAACAAGAACAAAACAACTTGGTTTTGGTGTTTAATCGAACATGAGTTTCTAGTCCGATTACCAATTCTAAATCGTGGGCTTTTAAAGCCTCGTTTATTTGCTCTAAATCCATTATATCGTATCTTTTAAGAAGTTAGCAAACTTCAAAACAAGTTCGTCATTATTTTTTGCTGCTGTAATTTGTAAGCCTGTTGCAGTACCTTGAGGTATGGTTAGCGTTGGTAATTGTCCTAAGCTAAAACCAACCGTATAAGCATCAGATAAATACATGGCATGCGGGTCTTTTAAACTATGGCCTATTTTAGGCGGCGTGCTTGGTGTAACTGGTGATAGGATAACGTCAACTTCATTAAAATCGTTGTTGAAATTTTCAGAAATTTGATCGCGAATAGCTAATCCTTTTAAATATATTTCATCTGAAAATCCTTGAGATAACACTTGATTACCACCAACAATTCGGCGTTTAGTTTCTTCTGAAAAATTTTCAGAACGTGTTACAGCATAGGTTTCTTTTAAATTTTCAGCTTCAATTCTATTACCATAATTAGTGCCGTCTAAACGTGAAAGGTTAGAAGCAGTTTCGGCCATGGCCAAAGTATAATAAGTAGATACTAAAGTTTCAGATTCAAAGAAGTCTAAAGCTTTTACAGTAATACCTTTTGCTTTTATTTTTTCAATAACTGCTAAAAAATCAGATTTTACCTGTGCGTTAATAGCATCATTTTCAATAAAGTTTTTAAAGTAACCAACTGTTTTAATGCTATCAGAATTTAAAATTGAATCTTCTTTTATTTCCGCGGAAGCGTAAGTGGTTTGATCTTTAGCATCTTTTCCACTCATTGTATTTAAAACAATACGAATATCTTCAATAGATTTTGCTAAAGGTCCTACACAGTCTGTAGATGATGCATATGCCATTAAACCGTAGCGAGAAATGCGTCCGTAAGTAGGTTTTAAACCATAAATGTTATTGTAACCAGCAGGTTGGCGCACCGAACCTCCTGTGTCTCCACCAATAGAAAAAACGGTATAATCCTTAGCAACATTAACAGCCGATCCTCCACTAGAACCTCCTGCAACTAAGTTTGTATCTATAGCATTTTTTACTGCTCCGAAAATAGTGTTTTCACTAGAAGAACCATGACCAAAACTGTCGCAATTTTCTTTTACTATTGGAATTGCTCCTGCATCTAATAATTTTTGAATGGCTGTAGCTGTATATGCTGATTTATAGTTTTTAAGTAAATTTGAACTTGCCGTAGTTACAGTACCTTGAACCATGTAAACATCTTTAATACCAAAAGGAATACCTTCTAGTAATCCAATAGTTTCTCCGTTTTCAATTTTAGCATCAACTTTTGCTGCTAAATCTAACGATAAGCTTTCTAAAAGGGTATTAACAGTATTATGGGTGTTCTTTTTTAGTAAATCTAATTTTTGCTGTATCAAATCTGTACAGCGCACTTGTTTAGACACCAATTGTTGGTGTATTTTTTTTATTTGAGATTCCATAATATTTTACTCTTCAATAACTTTAGCAACCACTAAATAACCGTCTTTTTCTTTTGGGAAGTTTTCCTTGATGATTTGTTTTTCAATTTCAGAACTTTCAATCACAATATCATCTCTTAAGTCATTTAAAGAAACACAATTATTATTAACATTATTAAAGGCGTTATTTGTTGAATTAGCGTTTTTAATTACTTCAAATAATTTGTTCACAGCCTCAGAGGGTTGTGCTCCTTTAATGCTCGACAAAATGTCGACTGTCATAATTTTACTCATGTCTTTAAATCTTATTTTTTATAGCGGAATTTTAGGTGGTAAAATTACGAAAGTTTTCACGGAGTTTAAGTATTTTAAGCTTTTAAACTTGGTATATGGTAAATGTTGCTAGAAGCTATTTTAATATACCTATATTTTGGTATATTTAGTTATAATTTTACATAGAAATATGATTTATGTTTGAAATATGAAAGACTGTGTGTGTGATTTGCTGTCCTTGTTTTTCGTAATTATTTAAATTTTTTGAAAAAAAACGGATAATTTGATGCTTTATTGGTCAATATTTAGTCGTTTTTCAAGAAAAGTAAAGCTAAAAATAAAGGCTCTAAGCTGTTTTTTGATTTTTGCTTAGTTTTAAGAAGTAAAAATTACGGTAAAATCTATTTTAAGGTGCTTTTTAGACGTTTTAAGACAGTTTTAAGTAATTAACAAATGTTGATAATTATTAAGTTGAATCGATAAAATACTTTTAAAATGAGTTTAAAATCCGTATATTTGTTTGTAATGAAAATGATGCAAAAGCGTCATTTTTTTATGTAAAAAAACTAAACAAATTAATAGATATATAATAATATGAGCGAAGAAAAAGAAGCCTTTAATGAACATAATTATTCGGCAGATAGTATTCAGGCATTAGAAGGAATGGAGCATGTACGTATGCGTCCTTCAATGTATATTGGAGATGTTGGTGTGCGTGGTTTACATCATTTAGTTTATGAAGTTGTAGATAATTCTATTGATGAGGCTTTAGCAGGACATTGTAATAATATTACCGTAACTATTAATGAAGATAACTCGATTACTACAGAAGATGATGGTCGTGGTATTCCTGTAGATTTACACAAAAAAGAAGGTGTTTCAGCTCTTGAGGTTGTAATGACTAAAATTGGTGCAGGTGGTAAGTTTGATAAAGACTCTTATAAGGTTTCTGGTGGACTTCATGGTGTAGGTGTAAGTTGTGTAAATGCTTTATCTGAAAGTTTAAAAGCCACTGTATATAGAAAAGGAGAAATCTGGGAACAAGAATATGAACGTGGTAAGGCTATATATCCTGTAAAGAAAGTAGGAGATACAGATAAAAGAGGTACAACTGTAACCTTTAAGCCAGACCCAACTATTTTTACTCAAACTTTAGAGTATAGCTATGATACGCTTGCAAGTCGTTTACGAGAATTGGCATTTTTAAATAAAGGAATTACCATTCATATAGTTGATAAACGAACTAAAAAAGAAGATGGTGAGTTTGAAGGTGAAACATTTCATTCAGATGAAGGTCTTAAAGAATTTATCATGTATTTAGATGCTACTCGCGAGCCTTTAATGAAAGATGTTATTGCTTTTGAAGGTGAAAAGAATGGCGTTCCTGTTGAGGTTGCTATGATTTATAATACATCTTATGCCGAAAATTTGCATTCGTATGTAAATAACATTAATACTCATGAAGGAGGAACACACTTATCAGGGTTTCGTCGTGGTTTAACACATACACTTAAAAAGTATGCTGATGAATCTGGTTTATTGAAAAATTTAAAGTTTGATATTGCAGGTGATGATTTCCGTGAGGGATTAACTGCTATTATTTCTGTAAAAGTACAAGAGCCTCAATTTGAAGGTCAAACAAAAACTAAATTAGGAAACAGAGAAGTTTCTGCTTCGGTGAGTCAAGCAGTTTCAGAAATGTTAACCGATTATTTAGAAGAACATCCAGATGATGCTAAAGTTATTGTTCAAAAAGTAATTCTAGCAGCTCAAGCACGTCATGCAGCACAAAAAGCACGTGATATGGTGCAACGTAAAACCGTAATGAGTATTGGTGGTTTGCCTGGTAAACTAAGTGATTGTTCTGAGCAAGACCCTACTAAATGTGAAGTATTTCTTGTTGAGGGAGATTCGGCGGGTGGAACTGCTAAACAAGGTAGAGATAGAGCATTTCAAGCTATTCTTCCATTAAGAGGTAAAATTTTGAATGTTGAAAAAGCCATGACTCATAAGGTTTTTGAAAACGAAGAGATTAAAAATATATTTACAGCTTTGGGGGTTACCATAGGAACCGAAGAAGATAGTAAAGCGCTTAATCTTTCAAAATTACGTTATCATAAAGTTGTTATTATGTGTGATGCCGATATAGATGGTAGTCACATTGCAACTTTAATTTTAACATTCTTCTTTAGGTATATGAAGGAGCTTATTGAAAACGGTCATATATATATAGCAACACCACCGTTGTATTTAGTAAAGCGTGGAGCTAAAAAACAATATGCTTGGTCTGATAAAGAACGTGATGATATTGTAGCTGAATTTGGAGATGGTGCAAAAATTCAACGTTATAAAGGTCTTGGAGAAATGAACGCTGAACAACTTTGGGATACAACAATGAATCCTGAATTTAGAACCATGCGTTTAGTTCAAATTGATAATGGCACAGAAGCTGATAGAATTTTCTCTATGTTAATGGGTGATGAAGTGCCACCACGTAGAGATTTTATTGAGAAAAATGCTATTTATGCGAATATTGATGCGTAAATTAAAAGTATAATTATAAAAGAGGCTATCAAATTTTGATAGCCTCTTTTTTTGCAATTTGGGGTAATTTGTTTTAGAATAAACCAACTACTTTTATACTTGGGCTATTAACCCTAACATTAATGCTACTTCTTCTATGTGAAGGTCTTTGGTAATTGTATTCGTGATATCCATAGTAATAAAATGAAGCATGGTGATAATAATAATCACTATGATGACAATGATAGTGGTCACAATGATTATAATGATTAGCATAAGCGTCTCTTTTGCCTTTCATATATGCTTTATAGGCTTTTCTATCTTTTTCTTTTAAATTTTTTTCATACGCTTTTTGGTCTTCCCAAAACTCTTTTTCTTCCTGTTTGGTTTCTGCATTAAACTGTTGTTCGTATTTGGCATCTTCAATAGCACGTTGTTGGTAATACGTTTTTTTGTCAATAGATTTACTATCTGAAACTTCAGTTTCCTGACTATATAATGAAAATGAAGTTCCTATAATTAATGCAAATGTTAGTTTTTTTATTGTTTTCATAATCTTATTTTTTTAATTATTAATATGCCTATTGTAAGCTTTCAATAATAAGACACCTAAAACATTTTTTACCCTACCTGTATTAAACTTTTTTTAGATTTATTATGCAATTTAAAATAGCCTTTAATCGATAATAAAACTCTTGATATTCATTTTAACCAAAAAACTTAAGGAAGTATTATTAAGATTTTTAGAAACGAAAAAAGCTAGTTTAATTATTTTTAAACTAGCTTTTTTTTGTTTGAAGTATTTATTGTTAAAAATCGAAACCGAGTGAAAATTGCCACACTCTGTTTTGCGGACTGCCTTCGTTGTATATATCACCCATTCCTAAATGATAACGAACATTAAGGCTTATGCCAGAATCGGTTTTAAAACCACCGCCAAAGTTAATGCCCCAGTCAAAGTTGTTGGGTTCAAACTTCTGTGTTGTATCAAAAAGTCCGAAGTTATTATCAAACTCTTCTTTGTGTGAAATGGCTAATCCAATTTGTGGGCCAGTTTCTAAATAAAAGGTGCTTATTGGGTATATTTTTAATGAGAATGGAAGATTGATATAATCGACTTTTTGTGTAAATGTATTGCTGCTATCTTTTAATTCGTAGCCTTGTTGTGAATACAGAATCTCAATTTGCAATGCGAGAGCTTTGGCAATAAATGATTCGCCATAAAACCCAGCATGGAATCCATGACGTTGTCCAGTTTCTGTATTTCCATCAAAACTTACGGCTGCTAAATTGTAACCAAATTTTAAACCAGCGTTTGAAGTGTGTGCTTTGTTGTTTTCTTGCGATTTAGCATTAAAAATTAGACCGAATATTATTAAAATTGTTAAATAAGTTGTTTTCATTTTATAAGATTTTAAGTTTATCAAATTCTATTTTCCACCGTTAGATCTTAGGTCGGCAATACATTGGGGATCCAATTGAGGTATGCTTCCAGAGTTAATCATATTGTTAATGGCTGAACCCGATTCTGCTTCCCAATACATTAAACAACTTTCTACATTACAGTGTTTTTCGTGTTCGTTGTCTTCGTGATCACTTTGAAGAGGTGCGCCTAAATTTGTTAATCCTAGAATATGACCAAACTCATGGGTAATTACAGTAGTTTCTAAAATCGATCGTTTAGGTTCTGTAGGGCTGTTGCTAAATTCTCTAATAGTTTTTTCGTAAATAACAAAAGAGGTGTTCCAATATGCAGCACCCAGCACAACATTGTTATTGTCGTTTTTATCAGATTCTCCATCAACAAAAAGAGCCCAAACAGTTATCGTGTTACCATTATTGTATTTTTTGCGATTTTCATTTTCAATGTCTGCTATGTCTTCAATACTGAATTTATCAATTCCTGGCGATGTAATTTTTCGTTTTTCTACTAAAATACCATCTGGTTTATAAGTTCTCGATTCCAAAAAGGAAATAAAATTGTTAATAGTTTCTTGGGTAGGTTCAAAGCCATCAACATATACAAGTTCAATTTCCATTCGTGTAAATTGATTGTCGGACAATAAATCGTTTGAAGAGCTTCCTGTAGCCTGTTTGTTGTCATTAATATTTATGTTTTCTTGGTTTTCGGAATGATTGTCTTTTGAACAACTATGAAATAAGCCAACAAGAATCAGTAATAATATTGAGTTTTTTATTTTCATATTTTTTAATTTTTAGAACAGCTGACCAAAGGGACAGCTGTTCTTGTCATAGCATAAGTAACAAACACAAATCGAGTTTTATATTTGGGCTAAAACAAGTGTTATAGCTGCGTTTGTTGTGCTTTGTATTGAGATTGAATTTTCAGAATAGCTTGTTACTTGCCATGTGTGATTTAGCAATTCGAACGATGTATTTCCAGTGAAATTAAGCGTTATAAACACTTCTGTTTCTGATGCTACTTCGTAAGTGCCCTCTACATCTTCAATTGTTGTATTAACAGTGTTTTTGGCAGTACAGGTTAAATTGTTTGCAAAATCGATAGTGTAATCGGCATAATTGTTTGCGGTATCTATTCCTGCAGAAATAAACGATTGTATTTTAAATGTACCTTCAACTAAAATAGTTTCTAGGTTATTTGCATTTTCTTCAGCTTCTTCCATAGTTTCATTGTTTGCTAAACACTCGTTAATTCGTGTTTGCAAATCTATATCGCTAGTAATTTCAATAACAGTTTCATTGTTTAACGTAGCTGTTATAGGGTAGTTGATAGCAAACTTTTCATCTTCACTAAAGTTATTCATATAAGCATACAGCTGTGGTTCAGATTCAATAACGGCACTGCCAGTTTGTTCTAAATTTAAGCTGTAAGTTAAGATTGTAATTGGGAAATCGATATCTAAACAACTAATGGCGTCTTCAGCATTATTTTCAGCTTCTTCACAGGCATTCATTAGTGCATTAAATTCAGTTTGGTTGGCAATTTGAACCTCGGTATAATTACTCAATTTAACTGATAGTGGAAACTGAAAGGTAATTACATCCTCGTCGTTAATTATTTCTCCAAGTATGTTTAGTACTAAGCTATAATCTAATTGACTTAGTAGTGTGACTTCTGTATTGTTTACAGTACAGGTAACAGGAAATAATATTGAAGAACAGGACATGCCGTCTAGAAAATCGTCAAAGCTACCATCGTACATTGCTGTGCGTTCTAAATTATTTGCTGTTGGAGATGTTGCTGAATTAGTGTTTGGATTTTGTCCATTTTCGTTATCAATTTCATCTTGACATGATGTGAAACTAAAAATAGCGGTTAATAAGATTGTGGTTAATAATTTTAAATTTTTCATGATTTAATTTTTTTTGGGTTATAAAATTTTTCTTTTTCATAGCGATTTTTTCGCTTTCTAAGAATAAGACACCTAAAAATTAATTTACCCTACCCAAGATTAAAAAAATATTTTAATAGTTAAATTTATTGCTGCTAAAATAGAGCAGATTAATATTATGATTAAGATGAATTTTATTATTTTAAATGTAGTGCCTTGTTTCATGATATATATGTGTGTGTTTGCTTACGTGTTTAAGACATCTAAAAATTAATTTACCCTACTTTTGCATAAAATGTTTTATTTTTCAAATTCAAAAGAATACTGAATGGAGAAACTAAAGCTTTGCGAAGAAGCATATTTTAACGAATTCTATTTAGAGCATGTTCAACACGCCAGTAATTTTGCATTTTATAAATGTGGCAATAAGGATAATGCTTTGGATTTGGTACAGGATGCGTTTTCAAAAATTTGGGAAAACTGCTCTAAAATAGATTTTACCAAAGCAAAGACTTATTTGTTCACTACTGTAAATAACTTATTTTTAAATAAGGTAAAACACAATAAGGTGGTTATGGAATATGCAAAGGCGGCTCCTTATATTGATAAAACCAATGAAAGCCCCGAATATTTATTGGAAGAAGAAGAGTTTAAAACAAAACTTCAAAATGCTATTTCGTTGTTATCAGAGGCTCAGCGAGAAGTTTTCTTGTTAAACAGAATAGAAGGGAAAAAGTATCGAGAAATTGCCGAATTGCTCGATATTTCTCAGAAAGCAGTAGAAAAAAGAATGTCGGCCGCATTAAAAATTTTAAGGAATCATATAGAAAATATTTGAGTAAGGTAGGGTAAACATATATATAGGTGTCTTATTGATAGAATACAACATTAATGAACAAAGAAAATGACATATTAAAATGGTTTAACGGCGAAATTTCTTCTGAAGAAATTAAAAAGTTATATCCTAATGAAGACTTTTCGGTTTTAGAAAAAGCAGGTTTTTATGCAAAACAAATAGCTGTTCCAAAAGTTGATGCAGAAAAAGCTTTAACAGATTTTAAAACTAGAACTTTTAATAAACAAGAGCCAAAGGTGATTCCTTTAAATTATAAATCGTTTTTTAAGATAGCAGCTATTTTAGTAGTATTGTTAGCATCATCTTATTTTTTGTTTTTTAACAATGTAAAATCTTTTGAAACTCAAATAGCGCAAAAGGAAATATTTAGTTTGCCAGATAACTCTGAAGTAATATTAAATTCAGAATCTCGTCTTACCTACAATAAAAAAGAATGGAAAAATAATAGAATCTTATATTTAGATGGTGAAGCTTTTTTTAAAGTAACAAAAGGGAAGAAATTTACTGTAAACACAGAAGCAGGAAGCATTCAAGTTTTGGGAACTCAATTTAATGTAAAAGAACGCGATAATTATTTTGAAGTGCAATGTTATGAAGGTTCGGTAAGTGTAAAAAGTAATAATGAAAAGGTTGTGTTAACTCCTGGAAAAACCTTCAGAATGATTAAAGATAAAGTTGTTTTGGTTAAAGATTTTAATGCAACAAACCCGTCTTGGATAGCAGAAGAATCGTCGTTTGATAATGTGCCTCTTTGGCAAGTTATTAATGAGTTAGAGGCTCAGTTTGATATATCAATTTCTTTTGAGAATGTTAATACATCTAAGTTGTTTTCAGGAAGCTTTACACATAAGGATAAAAATATAGCTTTACAATCTGTAACTATTCCATTGAATTTGAGCTATAAAATTGATGGTAATAAAGTTGAGTTATATAACTATGCTAAAAACTAAATATTTACTTATTGTTTTTTTATGTTTCAGTATTTTTTCTTTTGCTTTACAAGTACAAGAAAAAATACCTTTATTAAATTTAATAAAGCAATTAGAAATACAGTTTGATGTAAAATTCTCTTATTCTGAAGATGATATTAGTAATGTTTACGTAAATAAACCATTAGTTACTGATTCTATTGAGGAGATAATAAGTAGTCTTAACGCTTCAACAATATTAAATTTCAAATTTTTAGATGCTCGATATATTACAGTTTCTACATTAAATAAGCGTATTATAATATGTGGTACAGTTACTTCAAAACTTAATAATAAACCGCTTTTAGGTGCTTCTGTTTATATAAAAAATACTTCAAATGGTGTCATTACAAACATTGATGGTGTTTTTAATTTTGACAATATAGCTATTAATGAAACTGTTATTATTTCATTTATTGGTTATAAAACAATAAGTTTTTCTGCTAAAGAATTAATGTCAATTGATGGTAATTGTAAAACAATTGTTTTAGAGGAAGAAATAGAGGAATTAAATCAAGTGTTGATATCTAAATTTTTAACCAAAGGTTTGCAAAAGAAAACAGATGGAAGTACTGTATTAAATACAAAGAAGTTTGGTGCATTACCAGGATTAACCGAACCAGATGTTTTACAATCTATTCAAGCATTACCAGGAGTAGAAAGTGTTAATGAAAGTATAGCAAATATTAATGTGCGTGGAGGTACAAATGATGAAAATTCAATGCTATGGGATGGTATTAAAATGTATCATTCTGGTCATTTTTTCGGTCTTATATCTGCATATAACCCTTATCTCACTAATAAAGTTGTTGTAATAAAGAATGGAACATCAAGTGAGTTTAGTGATGGCGTGTCTAGTACTATTAATATGTTGACAAAAGATGAGATTGGAAATAGTTTTTCTGGCGGTTTTGGTGCTAATTTAATACATGCCGATGGGTATTTGGAAATACCAATAAGTAAAAAATTGGCTTTACATGTTTCTGGAAGGCGTTCATTTACAGATGTATTTAATTTTCCAACTTATGATAATTATTTTGCACGTAGTTTTCAGGATAGTGAGCTTACAACAAATGGTGATAATATAACCGATGGTAATAGGTCGTCAAATTTTTACTTTTACGATTATACAGCAAAGTTACTTTTTGATATTACAGATAAACATAAGTTTAGAGTCAATGTTATTGGTATTAATAATAATTTAGATTATATAGAAAGTTACTTAAACTCAGATGGAATAAAGGAGTCTAAAACAAGTAATTTAAAACAAGAAAACTTAGGTTTTGGAACAAGCTGGAATGCTTTTTGGAATATTAAGTTTACAACACATTTATCAGCATTTTATTCTCAGTATAATGTTGATGCGACAAATTACAGGATTGAAACAGACCAAAGACTTACACAAGCAAATGAAGTGCTTGAAACTGGAATTAAGTTTAAAACTGTATATAAAGTTAATAATGCTTTTAAACTTTTAAATGGTTATCAATTTAGTGAAATAGGTATTTTATATCAAACAACGGTTAGCGCTCCTTCTTATGATAGAACTAAAAAAGATGTGTTGTTAAATCATGCACTTTTTAGTGAAATAGAATATAGTAAGAACAATTTATATTTACGCTTAGGTATTCGTGGAAACTATTTTCAAAAATTTAGTAAGTTTATATTTGAACCACGTTTAAATTTTAGAAAAAAATTATCAAATCAATTTGCAATAAAACTTCAAGGAGAATTTAAAAATCAATCAGCAAATCAAAAAATAGATTTTCAAGATGATTTTTTAGGTGTTGAGAATAGAAGATGGATTTTGGCTAATGAAAAAGAAATAAAAATTTCTGAAAGTAAGCAAGCGTCTTTTGGTTTTGAGTTTAATCAACATAATTGGTTGTTAGATATTGAAGGGTTTTATAAGATAGTAAATGGTATTACAGCATCAAATCAAGGGTTTTATAATAATTTTCAATATGTTAATGCAGAAGGAAGTTATAATTCAAGAGGTATTGAATTTTTATTAAATAAAAGATCAAGTGATTATAGTACTTGGTTAAGCTATACTTATAGTGTTAACGATTATGAATTTGAAAGTATTTTACCTCCTGTTTTTCCAAATAATGTAGATATTAGACATTCTGTTTCCTTGGCGTTTAATTATAATTTTTTAGAAAATTTAGAATTTTCAATAGGAGGCATTTGGCGTTCGGGGCAGCCGTACACAAAACCAATTGACGGAAAAGAAACTGTAAGAGATGGAAATAATATCCGTGTTAATTATGATACGCCTAATAATGAAAATGTAGATGATTTTATGAGGTTAGATGCCTCAATTAATTATAACTTTAGATATTCAGAATCTGTTTTAGGAGTATTTAGGGTTGGTGTTTTAAATGTTTTAGATAGGGTAAATATCATAAATAGGTATTTTGAGGTTAATCCAGAAGACGATAGTGCGGCCATTCAAATAGATAATAAATCCCTTAGTTTAACTCCGAATGTTAGTTTAAGATTAAGCTTTTAATCTTAAAAACACACAACAAAAAATCGATAAAATGTATTTTTTTTACGATTAAGTGTTGTTTTGTGTGACTTTTTTCTATATTTGTATAACCAAATTTTTAAAAAATGAAAAAGATAGCACTACTTATGTTACTTTTTGTAGTAACTCAATTATCCAAAGCTCAAGAATTAGGAGATATTTTACTGGCTGCTGATGATGCTAGTAAGTTAACTGAAAATTATATTCGTCCAGTTATGAATGGATTAATGTATAGTATGAATGGCGGATGGTATTCTACTGCTAAAACACATAAAAAGTTTGGCTTTGATATTACAATTGATGCAAGTGCTTCATTTGTTCCTAAAGCCGATGAGATATTTCAATTTATTCCAAGCGAATACACTTATACAACGCTTCCAAATGGAGAAACTTCTTTACCAACAATTATGAGTAGTGATGAATCTGAAGCTAGTGTTGATATTAGAGTACCATATCAAGATAACACCTATAAAGTAGCAAGCTTTAATATGCCAGGAGGAATTGGAGGAGACTTGCCAGGAAATGCAGTTCCAACACCAATGGTTCAATTAGGTTTTGGTTTGCCATTTCATACGGATATTAAATTAAGGTATGTGCCAAAATTAAATTTTGATGATAGTGTTGAAGCTAATCTTATTGGTTTAGGTTTACAACATGATTTAATGCAGTATTTTGGTCCTTTAGATAAATTACCTTTAAATGTTTCTGTTTTGGTAGCTTTTACTAATATGAGTGTGTCTTATGGGTTTTCAGGTAGTGACCTTGCTGATGAGATAAATGTTACTGATGGTGAAGCTGAATTTAAAATGAATACAATCACAGTTCAAGCTCTTGGTTCTTTAGACTTTAAGATAATTACATTATATGCTGGCTTAGGATATAACAAGGGGACTTCTTCAATAAAAATAAAAGGAGATTATGATTTAACTTATGATGTTGAAGATAGTAATGGAAATACAGTTGGTACTGTTAATGAGTCAATTTCAGATCCTGTAAATTTAGATTTTGATGCAAATGGAGTTAGATCAACTCTTGGAGCTCGTTTAAATTTAGGGTTTTTTAAGATTTTTGGAGATTATACACTACAAAAATATAATACGGTGTCAGCTGGTATAGCATTTAGTTTTAGATAAAAAATTTTAAAATAAATAATTGTTTAGTTTTAGTTAGTTTTTGTTTAGTTAGTTATTAAAAAAGTGCAAGATTTAATCTTGCACTTTTTTATTTAGAGTATTTAAATTCGTAATTTTGCATGACTAAAGTCATAAAATTCAATTATATATATTGTGAAATTTGTGCAATAAATATTTCAATTAATTTAGAAATTATTGATTCAAATTACATAAACGAATAAAAAACAAATTAAAATTTAAATTATGAAAGTAACAGTTGTAGGAGCAGGAGCAGTTGGCGCAAGTTGTGCAGAGTATATTGCTATTAAAAATTTTGCATCAGAAGTGGCATTATTAGACATTAAAGAAGGTTATGCAGAAGGTAAAGCTATGGACTTAATGCAATGTGCATCTTTAAATGGGTTTGATACAAAAATTACTGGTATTACTAATGATTATAGTAAGACTGCAGGAAGTGATATTTGTGTAATTACTTCTGGAATTCCACGTAAACCTGGTATGACTCGTGAAGAGTTAATAGGAATTAATGCTGGTATTGTAAAAACGGTATCTGCTAATTTAATAGAGCATTCTCCTAACACTATTATTATAGTAGTAAGTAATCCAATGGATACGATGACTTATTTAGTTCATAAATCTACAGGTTTACCAAAAAACAGAGTTATTGGTATGGGTGGTGCTTTAGATTCTGCTCGTTTTAAATACAGATTAGCAGAAGCTTTAGAAGCTCCAATTAGTGATATTGACGGAATGGTTATTGGTGGACATAGCGATACAGGTATGGTGCCATTAACTTCTCATGCAACTAGAAATAGTGTTAAAGTTTCTGAGTTTATATCAGAAGAACGTTTAGAGCAAGTAGCTGCCGATACTAAAGTTGGTGGAGCAACACTTACTAAATTATTAGGTACATCTGCTTGGTATGCACCAGGAGCAGCAGTAAGTGGATTAGTTCAAGCTATTGCTTGCGATCAAAAGAAATTATTCCCATGTTCTGCTTTATTAGAAGGAGAATACGGTTTAAATGATATTTGTATTGGTGTGCCAGTGATTTTAGGTAAAAACGGTATAGAAAGTATTGTTGATATTGAATTAAGTGATGCTGAAAAAGCACATATGCAAGCTAGTGCAGAAGGTGTTAGAAAAACTAATGGTTTATTAGAATTATAGAATATAATACCTTAAAATAGATATTTATATAAAGACTGTAGAAATACAGTCTTTATTTTTTATATTTGGCACATGAAGAAAAGATGGTACATAAGTACTTTAGTTGTTATTCTTACCTTTTTAGGAGTTGTTTGTCATAAGCAAGTTTCTTTACCAAATCAGCAAATTGTATTGCAATTTGCAAATGTTAATACAACTACTAATCAAGCTCAAAAAACCATTGCAGTTGTAAAAAAGCAATTGCAAGAATTAGGTGTACAAAATATACAAGTAGCCGAAATTGAGAATGGGAATTTAAGAATAAGATATTATAGCGATACTGATGTAGCTAGTGTAAAAAAAATCTTTTCTAAAGAAAAAAATATAGTTCTTGATTACTCTTCCTTTAATCAAGAAAATAACCCTGTTAAATTACCAGCAAACGATGATTCATTAAGTTATAATCTTGATGTTTATGAAATAGATAATGGTGATTATTCAGAATTAGGTTTTAATGGCAAATTTTTGTTAGAGCCAAAACTTAAAAATGATCGATTTTTTAACCCAAATGTATATTTATCTGCTAATACAATAAGTATTTCAGAAAAAGATAGTATTGTAAAAGTTGCCTATAAAATTCGTAGAAATATTACGATAATAATAGATAATACGTTACATAAAATACCCGAAGTTAGAGCTGGACCAATTTGCTAACTTGGGTTTGTTTTCTTCAGATTATTGAAAATTTATATTCAAAAAACACTTCCCGAAAATAATTACAAGTACACTTATAATTAAGTTATAGTATTCATTTTAAATATTATGAAGCTGTAAAATCTTATTTAAATATAAAAAATTGTCAAATTTAGAGGTAAAGCATATATTTGCCCGTTTTAAAAAATTTGACCACAAAATAAATATAAAATGCAAAACAAAGGATTAGTAAAATTATTTGCGATTTTATTTGGTTTGGTAAGTCTTTACCAATTATCATTTACATTCAAAGCAAAGCAAATTGAAAACCAAGCAGAAGAAACTGCTATAAGTAAAATTCCAGATACTGAAGACGATTATCGCTCTAAGAGAAGTGCAGAAGAAGCAAATTATTTAGAAGCTATTGCAACCGATACTGTTTTTAATATTGGAATAGCAAAATTCACTTATAATGAAGTGAAACAAAAAGCCATGAATCTTGGTTTAGATTTAAAAGGAGGTATTAATGTTATTTTACAAGTGTCAGTTAAAGACATATTAAGTGGATTAGCAAATAACACTAAAAACCCTGTTTTTAATAAAGCATTAGATGATGCATCAGAACTTCAGAAAGACAGTCAAAATACTTATTTAGAAGATTTCTTTATTTCATTTGATAAAATAAAAGGCGATACAAAATTAGCATCTCCAGATATTTTCTATACTAAAGCACTAGATGGTGAGATTAATGGAAATATGTCTGATGAAGAGGTTAAAGGTATTATAGAAACTAAGATAGATGAATCTATTGTTTCTGCTTTTGAAGTATTACGTAAGCGTATTGATGAGTTTGGTGTAACATCACCAAATATTCAACGTTTAGGGAATTCTGGTCGTATTTTAGTAGAGCTACCTGGTGTTAAAGATATTGAAAGAGCAACGTCTTTATTACAAAGTACCGCTCAATTAGAGTTTTGGGATGCTTATAAAGGAGAGCAGTTTTTTAATTTTTTAGGTCAAGCTAACGAAGTATTAAAAGATATTGTAGCGCCTAAAGAAGAAGTTGCAGATCAAGAACCAAGTGATGAAGAAGATGCTACAGATTCTGCAATTGATGATCTTTTAGGAGATGCAACAACAGATTCTACAGAAGTTGCAACGGTTAATCCAATTTTCGATTTAATTAAGGGTCAAGGTTATCAAGGAGGACCAGTTATTGCAAGATTTGCAATAAAAGATAAAGAAACAGTTCTTGATTATTTAAATATGCCACAAGTAAGAGCTTTGCTTCCTGCAGAAATGCGTTATACAAAGTTTGCTTTTGGAAAACCTAAAAAAGGTAGTGAGATAGTAGATTTATATGCTTTAATTGGTAATAGAGATAACATACCGCAATTAAGTGGAGCTGTAGTTACCGATGCTAGAAATCAATTTGGACCAACAGGAAAATCGGAAGTATCTATGCAAATGAATGCAAAAGGTGCTAAGATTTGGGAAGAAATGACTGGAAAAGCATATACTCAAGGAAGTCAAATTGCTATTGTTTTAGATGATGTTGTGTATTCTGCTCCAGGAGTAACAACAGGACCAATTGCAGGTGGAAGTTCTTCTATTTCAGGAGATTTTACACTAAATGAAGCAATCGATTTAGCAAACGTATTGCGTGCTGGTAAGTTACCTGCATCAGCAGATATCATATCAAGTACAGTTGTTGGGCCTTCTTTAGGTCAAGAAGCTATTGATAGCGGTAAAATGTCTTTCATGATTGCTTTAGCACTCGTGTTAATTTGGATGATTGTTTACTATGGTAAAGCAGGTGGATTTGCAGATATTGCTATGTTATTAAATATTCTTTTAATCTTCGGTGTTTTATCTGGCTTAGGAGCGGTATTAACATTACCTGGTATAGCGGGTATTGTATTAACTATCGGTATGTCGGTAGATGCGAATGTGCTTATTTTTGAAAGAATACGAGAAGAACTAGCCAAAGGTAAAGGACAAAAGGAAGCTATTCAAGATGGATTTAGTAATGCGTTATCTTCAATTTTAGATGCCAACATAACAACAGGACTTACAGCTTTAATATTATTTGTTTTTGGTACGGGACCAATTAAAGGGTTTGCGACTACCTTATTAATAGGTATAATGACATCTTTATTTACTGCAATATTTATTACTAGATTATTGATTGATTGGTATGCTAATAAAGGTGGTAAGTTAGATTTTTCTACTGCAATTACTAAAAACCTTTTTAGTAGTATTAATATTGAATTCTTATCGAAACGTAAAATTGCATTCATTATTTCAGGAACATTTTTTGTTTTAAGTTTAGGGTCTTTATTTACAAACGGATTAGATCAAGGTGTTGATTTTGTTGGGGGAAGAACATATCAAGTACGTTTTGCACAGGATGTAAGTGCTTCAGAAATTTCTAAAACTTTAGCAGATGCCTTTGGTAGTGCCGATGCAAAAACAGTAGGAGAAGCCAATCAGTTAAAAATCACGACTAAATATAAAGTTAACGAAGCAAGTGCTGCGGTAGATGAAGAAATAAGATTGAAATTATACAACACATTACAACCACATTTGTCAGGTGTGTCTTATGAAAACTTTATTGATTTAAATGATGAGAATAAACAAGTAGGTTTAATGGAGTCGTTTAAAGTTAGTCCAACTATTGCAGATGATATTAAACAAGCATCTTTCTGGGCTATTTTAGGATCTTTAATAGTAGTATTCCTTTATATATTATTCCGTTTCAAGAAATGGCAATATTCTCTTGGAGCTGTTGTTGCTGTATTCCATGATGTTGTAATTGTATTAGGTGTATTCTCTTTAACTTATAAGTTTATGCCATTTAGCATGGAAATAGACCAAGCGTTTATTGCAGCTATTTTAACTGTAATTGGTTATTCATTAAATGATACCGTGGTAGTATTTGATAGAGTTCGTGAGTTTTTTAACGAACACACTTCTTGGAGTTTTGAAAAAGTGGTAAACTCTTCTTTAAGCAGTACTTTAAGTAGAACATTAAATACGTCTCTAACAACTTTAGTAGTATTGTTAGCAATCTTTATTTTTGGAGGTGATTCAATTAGAGGATTTATGTTTGCATTAATAGTAGGTGTAGTAGTAGGTACTTATTCGTCTCTATTTATAGCAACTCCAATTATGTATGATACTGTTAAGAAGTTAGAAGATAAAAAGAAAAAATAAATAAATATTTTTCACTTTAAAAAAACCTATCAACTTTTTAGTTGATAGGTTTTTTTTGTTTTCTAGATTAGTTTTTGTTTTTTAATTAAAAAAAACAATTAACTTAAGACCTGTAAGTGCTATTAAATAATAAGTTTTAAGATGTATATGTAGTTTTGAAAATCTCTCAAAAAAACAGATTTACATGAAAAGTTATAAATTATCTTTTGGTACTATTATTTTTTTTCAAACGTTTTACTTTTCTTCTCAAGTAAAATAGAGTCAAATTCTTGTTCATCTATTAATTAAGCGTAAATTTGCACCTTCAAAAAACAAACCATGACTGAATTTATTATTAAGCGTGCAGCCAATGCAAAAAACGATATTTTAAGTGGAATGACTGTAGCTTTGGCTCTAGTACCCGAGGCAGTTGCTTTTGCTTTTGTGGCAGGAGTAGATCCTTTAGTAGGTTTGTATGCTGCGTTTATGATTGGTTTAATTACCTCTCTTTTTGGTGGTAGACCAGGTATGATAAGTGGCGCTACAGGCGCTTTAGCAGTTGTAATGGTTAGTTTAGTAGCCGAAGGAAATGCAATGGGAGCCGAAGGCGAGAGCTTAGGACTTTATTATTTGTTTGCAACCGTAATATTAATGGGAGTTATACAAATGCTAGCCGGTGTTTTTAAGCTTGGTAAGTTTGTACGATTGATTCCGCATCCAGTAATGATGGGGTTTGTAAATGGTTTGGCTATTGTTATTTTTATATCTCAATTAGGGATGTTTCCGAGTTTAGTTCCAGAAGATGTTTATTTTTGGGAAGATATGGGGAAATGGTTTAGTGAATTCTTTAATGGGGTTTTTACTAATAAAGAATTCCAAATTATGTTTGGTTTAATTCTTTTAACTATGGCTATTATGTTTAGCTTACCTAAGTTAACTAAAAAATTACCCGAAGCTTTAATTGCTATTTTGGTAGTTTCAGCTATTGTTATTTTTGGGAATTTAGATGTTGCAACCGTAGGTAGTTTTATTCGTGATGGTGGTGGAGAAGGATTAAAAGGTGGTTTACCTCAATTTCAAACAGATATTTTTAGTAAAGTGCCTTTTAATTGGCAAACTATAAAATTCATTGGTCCTTACGCTTTAATATTAGCTGCTATTGGTTTAATTGAGTCGTTAATGACTTTAAATCTTGTAGATGAATTAACAGAAACAAGAGGTAATACTAATAGAGAATGTTTGGCGCAAGGTGGTGCAAATATTATTACAGGTTTCTTTGGAGGCATGGGAGGTTGTGCTATGATTGGTCAATCTTTAATCAACATAAAAGGTGGCGGAAGAGGAAGGCTTTCTGGTATTGTTGCTGCTGTTTTGCTATTGGTGTTTATCCTTTTTGCATCTGGACTTATAGAACAGGTACCAATTGCAGCACTAGTAGGCGTTATGTTCATGGTTGTTATTGGAACTTTTGCATGGAGTAGTTTTAGAATTTTAAATAAAATACCTTTAAGTGATGTTATTGTTTTAGTAGCTGTATCATCATTAACTATTATTTTCGATTTAGCAATTGCTGTTATAGCAGGTGTTATTATTAGTGCTTTGGTGTTTTCTTGGGAAAATGCTAAGCGTATTAGAGCTCGTAAACGTATGCGTGAAGATGGCACAAAGGTTTACGAAATATGGGGACCTTTATTCTTCGGATCGATATTAGCATTTAATGATAAATTTGATGTTAAAAATGATCCAGAAAAAGTTGAGGTAGATTTTGTTGAATCTAGAATAAGCGATCATTCTGCTATTGAAGCTGTTTTTAATTTGGTGAATAAATATGAAGAGGCAGGAAAACAAATTAAATTAAAACACCTGAGTGAGGATTGTAAAATACTGTTGTATAAATCGAACCCTAAATTTAAAGAAGTTATTGTAGAAAATATTGATGATCCTCGTTATCATTTAGCCGAAAACCCTGAGGCTTTTACCAAAGGACTTTCTGAGTATAAATTTTAATGATTAAACTAGAAAAACACTATTTACTTCAATATAGCTAGTTTATTTATTAGTCTCAAATAAATAAGAAATGTTCCGAAAATTAGGTTTATTTCACACGTACACTATCAGGAACTAGTTTGGTGTAATCACCATTATTTTTAATAACATCTCTCACAATTGAAGAAGAGATATGTGATGTGTTAGCTGATGTTAATAGAAAAACAGTTTCAATAGGAGCAAGGTCTCTATTGGTATAGGCAATGGCTTTTTCAAACTCAAAATCGGCAGGATTACGTAATCCACGTAAAATAAATTCAACATCTATTTTTTTGCAAAACTCAACCGTTAAACCTTTGTATGTCATAACTTTTACTTTTGGTTCATCGGCAAAAGCTTTTTCAATAAAAGATTTTCGTTCTTCAAGAGAGAACATATATTTTTTAGAGCCGTTTATGCCAATGGCTACAATAATTTCATCAAAAAGAGGGATGCCACGTTTTATAATATCGTAGTGTCCTTTTGTTAATGGATCAAAAGATCCCGGAAATATAGCTCTATTCATTTTTTAAAATTACAATTTTTATTTCAAAGCTTCTTCAATAGCATTATCAAATAAATTACTCAAGCTAATTCCTGCGGCAGCTGCTTGTTGTGGTAAGATGCTTTCTCGAGTTAATCCGGGTACAGTATTTACTTCTAATAAATGTGGTTCATTGTCTTTAAAAATAAATTCACTTCTAGAAAACCCTTTCATTTTTAAAATTTCATAAACTTTTTTTGCAGCGGTATTTGCTTTAGTTTCTTGTTCTGTTGTTAAACGAGCTGGGGTTATTTCTTGTGATTTTCCTAAATACTTAGCTTCATAATCGAAAAAATCATTTTCACTTACAATTTCAGTAATGGGTAATACTTTCGTTTTTCCTTTATAGGTAATAACACCTACTGAAACTTCGATGCCATCTAAAAATGATTCAATAATAATTTCATCATCTTCTTTAAAAGCGATATCAATAGCATTTTTTAAATCTTCTTTTTTATGAGCTTTACTAACACCAAAACTACTTCCTGCTTTATTTGCTTTCACAAAACAAGGTAAGCCTACTTTTTTAATAATAGCATCTTCATTTATAGTGTCGCCAAGGTTTAAGAAAAAGGATTCAGCAGTTTTTATTCCATAAGGTTTTAATATACTTAAACAGTCACGTTTATTAAAAGTAACACTGGCTTGGTACATATCGCAACTGGTGTGAGGAATATTAAGAAGTTTAAAATAGCCTTGCATAAATCCGTCTTCACCAGGAGAGCCGTGAATAGCATTAAAAACACAATCAAAAGTAATTTTTGAGTTGTTTATAGTTATAGAGAAATCGTTTTTATCAATAGGGAATTCAACATTATTTTCGTCTACATAAACCCATTTATCTTTGAAAATATGAATTCTATAAGCGTTGTACTTCGTTTTATCTAAAGTTTCAAAAACAACGTTTCCGCTTTTTAAAGAGATTTGATATTCGCTTGAATATCCTCCCATGATGATGGCTATATTTTTTTTCATTAAAGTGAATTAATTAAATATCAATCTAAAACCAACAATAAAACGTATCTATTATTAGTTAAGCTAAAATATCATATATATTGCAAAAGAAAAAACAGTTCTGTTTTTATATATTTGCCTAATTGAAAATTTTGTAAATGAGTATTATTAAATTTCTTATCAGTAAAACGTTTTTAAAACAAATTTTATTAGCTATTGTGGCTTTAGTAGTTATATGTTTTATTGCACTAAAATGGTTAAATGTAACTACAAACCATGGCAATTTTAAGACAGTTCCAGATTTAACTGGAAAATCTATTAGTGTTGCTAAAATAGAATTGAATGAAAATAATTTGGTTATGCAAATTCAAGATTCTGCAAACTTTAATCCAGATTACCCTAAGTTTTCGGTTATAGAACAAGAACCACCAGCAGGTACAAAAGTAAAGGAAGATAGAAAAATATACATAACACTAAATCCATCTGGTTATAGAAAAATAAATGTTCCAGATTTAAGAGAACGTACTTTTAGGCAAGCTAAACCTATCTTAGAAGCTTTAGGTTTTAAAGTTGGAAAGCTTACTTATGAAGATAATATAGGGAAAGATTTAGTGCTTAAAATGACTTATAAAGGAAAAACCATAAAACCCGGAGATAAACTAGCCAAAACATCTGTAATAGATTTGGTACTTGGTAATGGTAACAGACCATAAAAATGGAAGATTATACACCACAATTACCAGACGAAGATAACCTCTACGAACATCATGCTTTTACTGTAGATAAAGGGCAAACGCCATTGCGTATTGATAAATATTTAATGAATTTTGTTGAAAATGCTACGCGAAATAAAATTCAAGCAGCAGCAAAAAACGGAAACATTTTTGTTAATGATGTTGCTGTAAAATCTAATTACAAAGTAAAACCCTTTGACAAAATTAGAGTGTTGTTTGCACATCCACCATTTGAAAATTTATTAGTAGGTGAAGATATTCCGCTTGATGTGGTTTATGAAGATGAAGAACTTCTTGTGGTAAATAAACCTGCAGGCATCGTTGTACACCCAGGACACGGAAATTACTCAGGAACACTTATAAATGCGTTAATTTATAGGTTTGATAGTTTGCCAAATAACTCTAGTGAACGTCCAGGATTGGTTCATAGAATAGATAAAGATACTAGCGGACTTTTAGTAGTTGCAAAAACAGAAACTGCCATGGCGCATTTGTCGTTACAGTTTGCTAATAAAACCAGTGAGCGCGAATATGTTGCTATTGTTTGGGGGAATATAGAAGAAGACGAAGGTACTGTAGAAGGCAATATTGGGCGTCATCCTAAAAACAGATTGCAAAATACGGTGTATTTAGGTGACGAAGCCGATAAAGGCAAGCCAGCCATTACTCATTACAAAGTTTTAGAACGTTTGGGTTATGTTACTTTAGTGTCTTGTAAGTTAGAAACTGGTCGTACGCACCAAATACGTGTGCACATGAAACATATTGGGCATACCTTGTTTAATGACGAACGTTATGGCGGTGAAAAAGTTTTAAAAGGCACCACCTTTACTAAATACAAGCAGTTTGTAGATAATTGTTTTAAGGTATTACCAAGACAAGCTTTACATGCTAAAACCTTAGGTTTTGTACACCCAAAAACAGGAGAATTTTTAAGGTTTGAAACGCCTATTCCAGACGATATGCAACAATGTATAGAAAAATGGAGAACGTATTCTAAGCATCAAGATTTATAGTTAATAGTTTTTCTGTTTAGTATTTTAGTTATTGTCCTTAATATTCTAAATGAAGTTTAAATAAAACTTTATTTATTTCGTTGGTTTTTAAATTATTAAGTATTATAAAAAGTGCTTATTCTCTAATAAAAATTATCATTTAAAATATCAATTAAGTTGCATATGCTTGAGCTATATTTGATGTATGAGAATAAAAGAAATCATACTTTTTACTAATAACATTGAAAAGCAAAAGCAGTTTTATCAAAATGTTTTAGACTTAGAGTTGGTTTATAATTCCGAAGAAAAAATTTCTTTTAATACACAAGAAAGTATCTTAACTTTTGAATACAAAAAAGAAACAAAGCCTTCGCATATAGCATTTAATATTTACTCAAATAAAATTGAAGAAGCTTTATATTGGTTAAAAAAGCGTGTTACAATTTTACCTGATGGAGAAAACCTCATCTCAAATTTTAAAAAATGGAATGCACAAGCTATTTATTTTTATGATGCCGATAATAATATTATTGAGTTTATTGCTAGAAAAAATTTAGGGTTGGTTACTACCTCTTTTTTTTCATCTAAATCTATTTTTTCAATTAGTGAAATAGCTATAGCTACAACAAATATTAAAACTGTTTATAATGATATAAATAGTATGAAAACAATTCCTGTCTTTGATGGTGATTTATCAAGGTTTTGTGCTTTAGGAGATGATAAAGGACTATTTATTTTAATAGATAAATCGGTTAAAAAATGGCATCCTACACAAGAAGAGGCTTATATATCAGACTTCATAATAAAAGGCGATTATAACTTTGGTTTTATAAACGGAGAAATAAAAGAATTATCGTAATTTAGATATTTTAAAAAATAATATAGATACATGAAATTAGTATTGTCGCCTGCAAAATCACTCGATTTTGAAACACCACTACCAAGTAGTAAGTATACTGAATCTCAATTTTTGTCAGAATCAGAGCGTATTAATAAACTGTTAAAAAGTAAGTCAGCAAAAAGTTTATCAAAACTCATGAGTATTTCAGATGCTTTAGGTCAATTAAACTTTCAACGAAATCAAGATTGGCAATTGCCATTTACTACAGAAAATGCACGACAAGCTATGTATGCTTTTAGTGGCGATGTTTACAAGGGTTTAGATGCTTATACAATTCCTCAAGAAAAAATAGATACTGCACAAAATACAATTCGTATTCTTTCGGGTTTATATGGTTTATTAAAACCATTAGATTTAGTGCAGCCTTATCGTTTAGAAATGGGTACAAAGTTTCCTGTTGGGAGAAATAAAAATTTATATGAATTTTGGAAAGAAACTATTACCAATGTTTTAAATGAAGAATTAGAAAACGATGAGCTTTTTTTAAATTTAGCAAGCAATGAATATTTTAAAGCGATAGATACAAAAAAATTAAAAGTACCTGTAATTACTGCCAATTTTAAAGATTTTAAAAATGGCAAGTATAAAATTATTTCGTTTTATGCCAAAGCTGCTAGGGGCTTAATGGCGCGTTATATTATTGATACCAATGCCAAAACTATTGATGATTTAAAAGGATTTAATTATGAGGGATATGGTTTTAGTAATGACATGTCAACTGAAACCAATTTAGTTTTTATTAGATAGTTATATGCCTTACTACTTAATTTTATTACTCCAAGGTTATTGTATTTATCATATGTATAAAAACAGAAACCCTTATTATTGGGCGTTTTTAATTATGTTTATACCAATAATCGGATCTATTATTTACTTAATTACTCAAGTTTATAATAAACGTGATGCTGAAAAAATAACTTCTGAGATTACTCATATTATAAACCCAACTAAGAAGATTAAAGATTTAGAAAAACAACTTCAGTTTTCAGAATCGTACCAGAATAGAGTGAATTTAGCAGATGCTTATTTAGAAATAAAAGATTATTATAATGCTATCGCTCATTATTTAGAATCTATTGAAGGAAATCAGCAAAACGATCTTTATGTTTTCAAACAACTTATAGAATGTTATTTTAATATTGAAGACTGTGAGAAGGTTGTTTTATATGCTGAAAAAATAATAGACCATTCAGAATTTAAGAAATCTAGATCGCAATTTTTATACGGATTAGCTTTAGAAAGAATAGGTAAAGTCGAAGAAGCAGAAGCTAACTTAAAAGCTATAGATATTCGTTATTCTTTTTATAATGAGCGTTTAATATATGCCAAATTTTTGCTAAGTAGAAATAAAACTAGTGAAGGAAAAGAAGTGCTTGAAGAGATATATGCAGAGTCTCAACATATGACTAAACTGAACAAACGTCTTTTTAAAACAACAACTCTTGAAGTTGAAAAGCTTTTAAAAGAGCTGAATTAACTGCTATTTTGGGATGGCTTTATTAGTTATACTAATTTTGTTTTCAATAGATTGTTTCTTTTTAATACGTGGTCGTCGCGTACCAAAAGTACCTCGGTTTATTTTTCCGCGTTTTGTTTTTTTATCGCCTTTGCCCATAGTAAATTAATTGTTTTCATTTCCGCGAAGGCGGAAATCTCATTATTTTAATGAATTTAATATAATGATTTTAAATGATAAAGTCAAGTTAAATTATGTTTAAACATGAGCATCCATATAAACCATTTATTCAATCTTCAACAACAAAATTAATAGTTGGAACTTTACCGCCTCCAAGATTTTCAACTGGAGAACTTTTAGAAAAAGATGTCGATTTTTGCTACGGGAGTTATTACAACTCACTTTGGTTATTCATTGATAAAATTCATGATTTGAATTTACGCTATGATAATTCAGTTGAAGCGATTGAAGAGCGAAAACAATTTTTAATAAAACATAAAATTGGTATTTGCGATATTGTAGATAGTTGCGAACGCAATAAAATTGATGCTTCAGATTTAGGAATGAAAAACATTAAACTGCGTAATGTAATTGGTTATTTAAAGCAATATCCCAATATAGATACGCTATTGTTTACAGGTGGGAATAGTAAAAATGGACCTGAATATTTTTTTAGAAAACATATTAAAGAATTTGAGATAAAGCTTCAATTGGTTTCAAATGAAGTGCCTAGAATTCATGAGTTTGAATTACCTGTTATTGATGATAACATGAATAAACCTCAAGATTTAAAACGGACTATAAAGACGGTGTCTTTAACCTCTGGTTCTGGAGCTGCTAATATTTCAATTAGTAGAATACCTTTGTATAAACAATTAAAAGCTAAAAACCCGAAATTTAATACATTCGATTTTA
The DNA here is from genome assembly GCA_050294475.1 of Algibacter sp. Taxonomy (GTDB): domain Bacteria; phylum Bacteroidota; class Bacteroidia; order Flavobacteriales; family Flavobacteriaceae; genus Thalassobellus. The sequence goes on from JBNKOE010000023.1 coordinate 60,176, forward strand.
GAGTTATGCAGTATAGAGAGTTTTTGTAATTATTTAAAACAAACAGGAATAATTTCTCCTTTTGCTAAACAGTATTTTTCTATCGCTTCCGCAGAAAGTGTTGCGGTATAATCTACTTCTTCAACTTTAAAACCAATTTGTCTTAATTTATCGAAGTAGTCGCGACCATAAACACGCACATGGTCATATTGTCCAAATATTTTAGCGCGTTCCTTTTTGTCAATGATGCTATCGTCTTCAAAAGTTGTTTCACGAGCTAAGTCTTGAGGAATTTGAAAAATGCCCATGCCACCTGGTTTTAAAACACGATATAATTCTTTCATAGCTTTCGTGTCGTCGGGAATATGTTCTAAAACATGATTACAAAGAATCACATCATAACTATTATTCTTAAAAGGAAGATTACAAATATCTGCTTTTACATCTGCAATAGGAGAGAGCAAGTCTGTAGTAGTATAATTAAGATTCTTTAGTTTTCTAAAACGTTTTAAAAAACATTGCTCTGGAGCAAAATGAAGTACTTTTAATGCCTCATTTGATGCGGTATCTCTTAAAATGAATTTTTTATTAGAATCTGAGGCCTGTTTAGAATTAAATAAATCAGTTTCATTTTTTAAGAATAACCAAAGTAATCTATGGCGTTCTAGACTTAATGTTGAAGGTGATAACACATTGTTACGTTGTGTGCCGTATCCATAAGGTAAAAATGTTTTGAAACTTTTACCATCAATAGGATCTGTAAATGTATTGCCTTTTAAAAAGAATGCTAAAACAGGACGAATAAGATAGCTAAACCTAATTAATAATGGTCTTGGAATGGTGTTTAGAATTATTTTGAATAACTTTTTCATAGTTTTTACACTGAGATTCTCAGAGGTACACAAAGTCTCGTAGAGTTTTTACTCGGTTGTGTTTATGAATCTTTTAATACCATCTTTTAAGAGTTTAGTGTGGAAGTTTAGTAATAACCCTAAAGGGTAATTGCTTAATTTTAAGTAAGTTAAAATTTGTGTTGAATGAACATTAGTAAGTTTTTCAACTGTTTTTAACTCATTTACAATTTTACTTTCTACAAGTAAATCAATTCTATAGCCATGGTCAAGCTTTATATCTTTGTAAATTATTGGTTGATCAATTTCTTTTTTTATAGAATAGCCTAGAGATTTCAATTCGTGAAATAAACATTCTTGATATGCAGACTCCAATAAATTAGAGTCAAGTGCTTTATGTACTTCGATAGCAGCTCCAATAATATTTTCTGTAATCATGTTATACATAGATGTTTATTAGAGGTTGAATTATTCTCTGTGAATTTCTGTGAGCTTTAGCTAATCTCAGCGCAATAATTACAATACCAATGCTTCTTTTCTAAATTCATCTTCTTCGTTAGAAGTAATGCCTAAAGCATCATATATATAAGCAAATGTAGAAAGTAATTCTGGTTTACCATCAACAATAGCAACATCATGTTCAAAATGAGCACTCGGTTTATTGTCTAAAGTAGTGATGGTCCAACCGTCTCTATGTTGTTTTATGCGATGCGTTCCCATATTAATCATAGGTTCAATAGCAACTACCATACCTTCAGCAAATTTTTTGCCTCGTCCACGCTTACCGTAGTTTGGCATTTCAGGGTCTTCATGCATTTTTTTCCCCAAACCATGACCTACTAATTCTCTAACAACGCCATAACCATGATCTTCGCAGTATTTTTGTATAGCATAGCCAACATCACCTACACGATTATTTATTTTGAACTCTCTAATACCTACGTATAAAGATTCTTTTGTAACCTGAAGTAGTTTTTCAGTTTCAGGGTCAATGTCTCCAACAGCAAACGTATAAGCATGATCGCCATAAAAATCATTTTTTAAAGCACCACAATCTATAGAAATAATATCTCCTTCAACCAAAGGTTCGTTATTAGGAATTCCATGAACAACTTGAGTGTTAGGACTCATACAAAGGGTGTTAGGAAAATCGTAAAGCCCTAAAAAACCAGGAATGGCACCGTGGTCTCTTATATGCTCTTCAGCCATTTTATCTAATTGTAAAGTAGTAATACCTGGCTTAATAGCTTTAGCAAGTTCTCCTAATGTTTTAGATACAATTAAAGCACTTTCGCGCATTAACTCTATTTCTTCTCGAGTTTTTATAACTATCATGTTTCAAAAAATAATGGCAAAGATACTCAAAATAGAACGATTGACTAGACTAAGTCTTTGAAAGGTTTATTTGAAAAAACTAAATAAGCCTTTCTTTTTCTCAATAGTAGGAGGTGCCGTGTTTGTTAGCATTTGATAAATTTCTCCCCAGCCTAAAAATCCACCTATATTTCTGTCGTCTATAAATAAATCGGCATGAATTTTTCTGCTGATATTATTCGTGTATTCTTCTTCAGGAAAACTACTATTTACAGCATAAAAAAAGACGCCATTATCTTCACAGAATTTAACGGCGTCTTCTAATTTGTCTTCACATCTATATGTCCATAAAATAAGTCTATGCCCTTCTTCTTGTAACTTTTTTAAAGTATCGAAAGCAAAAAGCATGGGCTTTCCTATTTTAGGATAAGCATCTTCAACTATGGTGCCGTCAAAATCTACAGCAATTATAAGTTGTTTGTTAAAATTCATTTAAATTAAAGACTTGAGTTTGATGCAAAAGTACAATAATTTCTTTTGAGCTTTCTATATTAAAGAGAAACGTGTCATGGCCTCTGGTTGTTCAACACCCATCAGTTTTAATATAGTTGGAGCTACATCACCTAAAACACCATCTTTAATTTCTTTTAACTCGTTATCAATTAATATTACTGGTACTGGGTTTGTAGTATGTGCTGTGTTTGGGCTACCATCAGGGTTAATCATAGTTTCACAATTTCCATGATCTGCAATTAATAAAGTAGAGTAGCCATTTTCTAAACCAGTTGTTATAACATCTTTAACACATGCATCAACAGCTTCACAAGCTTTAATGGCAGCTTCCATAACACCTGTATGTCCTACCATATCTCCATTCGCAAAATTTAAACAAACAAAATCAGCTTCGCCTTTTTTAAGATCTGCAACAAGGGCATCTCTTAATTCGTAAGCACTCATTTCGGGTTGTAAATCGTAAGTTGCAACTTTTGGTGAATTTTTTAAAATTCGAGATTCACCTTCAAAAGGAGTTTCTTTTCCGCCAGAGAAGAAAAAAGTAACGTGTGGATATTTTTCTGTTTCGGCTATTCTAATTTGTTTTTTACCGTTTTTAGATAATACTTCTCCAAGAGTTTCGGTAATGTTATCTTTATTAAAAATTACTTTAATACCTTTAAAATCATCACTGTAATTAGTAATAGTTACATAGTATAAGTCGATTTTTTTAGTATCATAATCTGGAAAATCTTTTTGATTTAACATGTCTGTTAATTCGCGACCTCTATCTGTTCTAAAGTTGTAAAATATAACAACATCATCTTTTTCTACTTTGGCAATAGGCTCGTTATTGGCATCAGTAAGAATTAAAGGTTTAATAAATTCATCTGTGATATCTTCATCATAGTTAGATTGAATAGAAGCAGTTGCGTTTGATGTTTTAGTACCAACACCATTTGCTATAGCATCATAAGCTAATTTTACACGTTCCCAACGCTTATCTCTATCCATGGCATAATAACGACCTGTTATGGTAGCTAGTTTTGTGTTTGTGCCTTCAATATAGTTTTCTAAATCGGCAACATAGCCTTTTCCTGATTTAGGATCTACATCACGACCATCAGTAAAAGCATGTACAAAAGAATTAACGCCTGCTTTATTTGCAGCATCTATAAATCCTTTTAAATGATTTGTATGTGCATGCACGCCACCATCACTTAATAGGCCTAAAAAGTGAACGTTCTTATTATTGTCTGAAGCATATTTAAGCGCATCAACTAATACCTTTTCGTCTTTTAAAGTGTCTTTTTCAATAGCAAGGTTAATTTTTGCTAAATCTTGATAAACAATACGTCCTGCACCAAGATTCATGTGTCCTACTTCACTATTCCCCATTTGTCCTTCTGGTAATCCTACATGTAAACCATCAGTCCTTAAGGTCGCGAAAGGGTATTTTTTATACAAAGAATCTATGAAAGGCGTGTTGGCATGATCGATTGCTGAAACTTTTGGATCTGGTGAATTTCCCCAGCCATCAAGTATCATTAAGATAACTTTTTTATTCATTTTTATTGAAATTTTATTGTACCACAAAGATAAAGAAGTTTGTTGTTATAAGGTGTATAAAATCTTCCAAAAAGCTAATATTTTAAGGCTTTTAGAGAGTGTTTAAAAAATGAATGAATACATTAAAAAAATGTGAATGAAACGTTAAAAAAGTGTTATAAACTGTTTTTTATGTAACAGATTAAAATTGTAGTCGTCTTTTTAGTATATCAAAAAACAAATCATTAATCAAATTTAAAATCTTTCATCATGAAAAAAACAATCATTATTTCCGCAATCGCATTATGCTTTTCAATTGTATCTGTAAATGCAACCCCTATTAACAAAACTGTAAAGACAAATATTGAAAAATATTATTCTATTAAAGTCAATTCATTTTGTGTTTCAATTGCAAAAGGCGATGTGGAAACTGTAAAAAAATTATTAGCTAGAGGAGAAGATGTGAATAAAAAATCTAATGGCATGACGCCTGTTATGTATGCTGCAAAGTATAATAGAACAGAGATTTTAAAACTTTTAATAGCAAAAGGAGCTAATTTAAAAGCAAAATCTGATAAAGGTATGACAGCTGTTAAATATGCTGAATTACACGGAGCAAAAGAAGCTAAAGCTATTTTAAAAGAAGCAATAGCATCTAAAAAGAAAAAATAATTATAGAAATATATAATTGTTTTGAGTTAGTCACTCGAAAAAGCCTTGAATTTCAAGGCTTTTTTATATTATAATGTTTTGTGCATAACATAATGCAAGCCAATGTCTTTAATATTAAAAGGGTTTCCTGTTATTTGATATCCGTTTTTTTTATAAAAGTTAACAGCTATTTCTCTTGCATTACACCAAACGATTTTAACTCCAATATTTTTTAGTTGTAATTCTCCATAGTTTAAAATAATTTTACCAAAACCCAAACCCTGAAATGTTTTTAAAATAGCCATACCTCGAAGTTGGTATTGCGAAGTTTCAGAAATTAAATCATGATTGTTCTTTAAAAAAGAACAAACTCCAATTAATTCATCTTTTACAAAGATTCCTATATGAATTGTAGTTTTTAAATCGTCATCTTCAAATACACAAGATTCAATAGGTTTGCCAACTCTTAAAACCGCGTGTCTTACTTGGTGTGTTTTTTTAGCATCAATTATTTTTATTGAATAATTTTTTTCTCTTTTGTAATTTAATTGTTTATTCATTTATTTTATAATCAAGAAGTGTTTCAAACTTAAACAAAATTATTTTTCAATAAGGAAGACGGTATAGAATTATTTATCTTCACTAAAAAAACAATTTAATGTCATTTACATTTAAAATATTAGAAAAGGAAAGTATAAAAGTAGTAGTTCCTTTGGTTGAAAAATTAAATAATAACAGGATTTCTTATGAGGTTTTAGAGCAGCGTTTTTCTGAAATAAAAGATTATCAAAATTATGAATGTGCTGTTATTTATGATGCTGATAAATTAATAGGTGTTTGTGGTTTATGGTTTTGTACTCGTCATTATTCAGGAAGAAGTGTTGAGCCAGATCATGTTTTTATAGATGAAGCTTATAGAGGAAAAGGGTTAGGTAAAGATTTTTTTAATTGGATTTATACTTATGCAAAAGAAAAAAAAGGTTGTGAATCGATAGAATTAAACACCTATGTGGCTAATGCTCTGTCACATAAGTTTTATTTTAATGAAGGCTTTAAAATTTTAGGCTTTCATTTTTTAAAAACCTTGTAATTTTTCTTGTATTTTAATAAACAGTTTGCATATATTTGTAACTGGAAATGCGAGAGTAGCTCAGTTGGTAGAGCGTCAGCCTTCCAAGCTGAATGTCGCCGGTTCGAACCCGGTCTCTCGCTCACAAAAGCTTCATAGAAATATGAAGCTTTTTTATTTTAAAGTGTTTAGTTCTTTGCCTGTTTCAATTTCATAAGGAGTTTTGTTATGTTCAAAAACGCGTGCTTTTAAATCTCCTTTTAAAGTTATAGAGTCATTTTGTACATGTAACCAACTACCTTCTCTTAAACCAACAACAGGCTGTGTATTAAAATTATGAAACTCTTTAATTCTAGTTTCTCTAGTTTCACCCATGTGTTTGCTATTGGTGTCTGGGTCTAAATAATGCGGATTAATATTAAAAGGTACTAAAGCTAAAGCATTAAAACTTGGCGGATATACAATAGGCATATCATTAGTTGTTTTTATTGTAAGTCCACAAATATTACTTCCAGCACTTGTTCCTAAATAAGGTGTACCATTATTAACAGTAGTTTGTAAAGGTTTAATTAAATTATTTTTATATAATTGATAAGTAAGTACAAAGGTATTACCACCTCCAACAAAAATACCTTTTGCTTCTTTTAAGGCTTCTATTGGGTTTTCATATTCATGAATGCCTTTAACTTTTTTCTTAATTTTTAAAAACGCAGTTTTTGCTATTTGAGTATAATCATCATGAGATATACCACTTGGTCTTGCATAAGGTATAAAAAGTATTTCTTCGGTGTTTTTAAAAAACAATTCCAAATCTTTTAAAAGATATTCTAAATAACCACTTCCATGTATAGTTGAGGTACTTGCAATGATAATATGTCGCATATATAATTGTTATGTATAAGAATTACAAATATAGTGTATAACAAAATTTTATATACTTATTACCCGTGTATTAATTTTATGTAGTAAATTAGAATAAAAAATAACATGAAAAATATTATTGCATTTTTATTGATTTTATCATCATTGGGTATGATGTCTCAAACTTTAAATAGCATAGAAGCAAAAGGTAAAGTTATTGTTGAAAGCAATGATATTGCAGGTATAACTATTTTTAATGCGTCATTAAATTTGGGTACTGTTACCGATGATAATGGAGAATTTACATTAACAGTAAGATTAAATGATATTATTGAGGTTAGTGCATTACAATTTCAGAATATTAAATTCCAAGTAAATAAAGATATTATTACTTCAAAAACTATTAAAATATTTTTGATAGAAGAAATAAACAGGCTTGATGAGATTATTTTGTTGCCTAACAAATTGTCTGGTAATTTAGAAACAGATATAGAAACTACACAATTATTTAAACCTAAATTAGATGCTTTATACTATGGAATTAAGCATAAGGAAGAATTTGAATTTGAAAATGATAATAAAACAAAAGTAACCAATACTGCTATTGCAACACAACATGTTACTATGGTTAATGGATTGAATATAAAAAATGTGGTAGATCAATTGTTGTTACCATTATTTAGGTCTAAAGTTGATAACAAAAAAGAAAAGGGTATTCCTGATGTGCCTGTAGATGCTATAAAATATTATTTTGGTTCAGATTTTTTAGTTGATAATTTTAATATTCCTGAGCATCGAGTTGAAGAATTTATAGCTTATGTTGAAGGTAGTGATTTTGATTTCTCATTACTTAATTATGGAAAAGAAATGGAGTTTTTAGATTTGCTACATTATAAAAGTCTGGAATTTTTAAAGGAAAAATAAAAACTATAACTTAATCATACTTGTTTTAACAAAACCTTAGAGGCATTTTACAATTTTTTTAAGATTTGAAACACGTTCTTTATAATACTAAAAAGAGCGCTAATTTGAAACAAACTTTATTCTTTTTTAATCTTATTTTTTCGTTTTTTTATGTTAATGGGCAATCTGTTAAAATACACGGACAGGTTAAAAGTGATGATGATGTTGAAAATATTCATGTAATTAATAAAACGGCTCAAGTTTTTACAATTACAAATAGTGATGGTAATTTTATTATTACTGCAAGATTAAATGATACCTTAGTTTTTTCATCTATTCTTTATAACCCGAAAGAAGTTGTCATTTCAAAAGAAATTATTTTAAACAAAACACTTTTAATTTTTCTAGATAATAAAGTTAATACTCTAAATGAAGTATTAGTAGGTAAAGTATTGTCGGGAAATTTAATGTCTGATATTAAAAATGTAAATGGAAAACTTCCTATTAATTTCTTTGATGTTGGTATTCCAGGATATACAGGAAGAAAAAAAACACAAAGTGAACGACGTTTAAGTCAGGCAGGAGAGTTTAAACCACAGAATATACCAGCAATGCTTTTAGGAGGCGCATCATTAGATGCCTTGATTAATGGGGTTTCTGGCAGAACAAAAATGCTTAAAAATAGAGTGAAAACTGAAGAGAAAGAAAGCTTAATGTTAAGTATAAAGGGACGAATGTCAAAAGATTTTTTTGCTTCAAATCCCTTAGAAGAAGACTTAAGAATGGATTTTTTTTATTTCTGTGCTGATGATGAAAATTTTATTAAGTATTGTAAAAATCAAACAGATTTTAAAATATTGATTTTCTTAAGAATGAAATATAGGCAGTATAAAGAAAATTTATCCTCAACTTTAGATTAATGTTTTTGGAATACTTTTTGAAAAGATTACTTTCGTAATAAATAATAGTATATGAGGTTTTTTAAAACTATAATTTTATTTTGTTCATTATCTTTTTTGAGCTTTGGAGCAATTCACGATTATTATATAAGTATTACTCAAATAGATTATATTGAAAAAACACAATCTTTACAAATAACCTCAAGAATATTTCTTTCTGATATTGAAAGTCTATTGCGCAAACGGTATGATAAAAATATCACTTTTGGAGAAGCACTTAAACCAAAAAATGTTGATACCTATATTGAAAGTTATTTGCGAGAAAAAATAAGAATTAAGATAAACGGTAAAAAAGTAGATTTTGATTTTATTGGAGAAGAGTATGATGATGACATAATGAAATGTTATCTAGAAATTCAAAATATTAAGAGCATTCATTCTTTTGAAATTACCAATGAAGTTTTGTTCGACTTAATTCAAGAACAGCAAAATATTATTAAAACTAAAATAAACTCTAAGCAAAAAAGTTTCATTCTTACTATTAAAGATACTAGCGCTGTGTTAAATTTTAATTAAAAACACGTTAAAACATTTCGATATTTCTTACTTTCGACCGATTTTCGTTGTTATTAATAAATAATTTTAGCTGAAAAGCGAAAATCATTAAATAAATCCTAAAAAATGACAATAAAAAAAATTAAGTACTGCTTTTTTGCAGTAGTCCTTATTTCTACTAGTTTGTTTGCGCAAAATCAAGAAAAAACAAAACAACAAGGACACACAGATCAGAACAAATTTAGACAAATGAAAGATGTTCTAGCTACTCCTAATGAAACTAGAACGGCTTCTGGTGCACCAGGTTATTTATATACGCAACAAAAGGTTGATTATGTCATGGATATTCGTTTAGATGAAGATAATAACCGAATTTTTGGTAGTGAGAAAATAACTTATCATAATAATTCTAAAGACAATTTAGAATATTTGTGGCTTCAGTTAGATCAAAATATGCGCGCAAAAAATTCTAAATCACCAGATATTGAATCAGAGAATTTTAATGCACCATTTCAAGGTCCAATGAATTTTACTAACAAAAACATGAAAGAGAAATTTGATGGAGGATTTAATATAGAAGCGGTAAAAAATGCTGATGGTTCAGATTTGTCATATATAATAAACCAGACCATGATGCGTGTAAATTTAGTAAAACCACTAGCTCCTGGAGAAATATTTAAGTTTAGCATCAAATGGAATTATAATATTAATGATATAAATGTAGATGGAGGTAGATCAGGATTAGAAACTTTTCCTGATGGGAATAATAACTATACTATAGCTCAATTTTATCCAAGACTATGTGTTTATGATAATGTTGAAGGTTGGCAAAATATGCAATTTTGGGGACGTAGTGAATTTGCTTTAGAGTTTGGAGATTTTGATGTAAAGTTAACGGTACCGGCAGATCATATTTTAGAAGCAACAGGAGATTTGCAAAACGCGAAAGATGTTTTAACTAAAGAACAGATTAAAAGATTCGAGTCTGCCAAAAAATCATTTAAAGATCCTGTTTTTATTGTAACTCAAGCAGAAGCAGAAATAGCAGAAAAAAAGCGTAGTACAAAAACTAAAACATGGCATTTTAAAGCAGAAAAGGTTAGAGATTTTGCTTTTGCAACATCAAGAAAGTATATTTGGGATGCTATGGCTGTTAAAATTAATGGTCGCGCTGTTATGGCAATATCTCTTTATCCTAAAGAAGGAAATCCACTTTGGGAAGAACATTCAACTCGTGTTGTTGCTAATACTTTAGAAGAATATTCAAAACTAACTTTCGATTACCCTTATAGTAAAGCTGTATCTGTACATTCTGAAAGACAAGGTATGGAATACCCAATGATTTGTTTTAATTATGGTCGTCCAAATCCAGATGGAAGCTATTCAGGGCGAACAAAAAGAGGTATGATTGGTGTTATTACTCATGAGGTTGGACATAATTTCTTTCCAATGATTGTAAATAGTGACGAACGTCAATGGACTTGGATGGACGAAGGTTTAAATTCATTTGTAGAAACTTTAGCTGAGTTAGATTATGATCCTAATTTTATAACAGGTAACTTACCAAAAGACATTGTACCCTATATGAGCGGAGATCAAAGTCATATATCGCCTATTATGTCACAAGGCGATTACATATATCAATTTGGACCTAATGCATATGCAAAACCTGCAGCGGCACTATATATGTTAAGACATACTATTATGGGGCCAGAGTTATTCGATCATGCCTTTAGAACTTATTCTAAACGTTGGATGTTTAAACACCCAACACCAGCAGATTTCTTTAGAACTATGGAAGATGCTTCGGCAATGGATTTAGATTGGTTTTGGAGAGGCTGGTTTTATACTACCAATGTTAGCGATATAGGTATTAAAGGTGTTAAAAAATATTATTTAACAGATAAGCCAACTAAGAAGGCAGAACAAGCTGCAAAAAGATATAATATAAATCTTGATGATTATGCAGATAAACTTATTTATTATGCTGAAGAAGAAGGTGATGTTTTGCCTACCGATGCTAAAAATGTTTCAGATTTTAAAGGGTTAAATGATTATATCTCAAGTTTAACGGAAGCTCAAAAAGCGCAGTTAAAAGATGCTCCAAAATATTTTTACGAAGTTACTTTTGAAAAACCAGGAGGATTGGTAATGCCAATAATTTTAGAGTTAACTTATGAAGATGGAACTAAAGAAAGAAAAATGTATCCAGCTCAAATTTGGCGCTATAATGAAAACGAAGTAACCAAAGTTTTTAAAACACAAAAGGCTATTACTAATTTTACTATAGATCCAGATTTAGAAACAGCTGATGTTGATACTTCTAATAATTCATGGCCAAGGAAACAGGAGCCTAATAATTTTGAAAAATTTAAAGAAAAAATAAAGGGTTAAATAATAATTCATATTAAAAAGAAAAGCCTATTTACTTTTAAAAGTAAATAGGCTTTTCTTTTTAACAAATTAAAGAGTTTAATATTTCTTTATTCTATAAAAACAACTCACTATATTTGTGGTGTGATACAACAAGCTACATTTTTGTTTATAAGTGGTGCCGAAATAGCATTTATACTGTTTATTGTTATTATGGTTTTTGGTGCCGATAAGTTACCTGAAATTGCTCGTGGTTTAGGTAAAGGTATGCGTACTCTTAAAGATGCTACAAATGATATTAAGCATGAAATAACTAAAACAGCTGATAAAAGTGGTATTGATACCAGTATTGTCACTGATGTTAAAAAAGAGCTTGATAAAGTAAAAGATGATATAGAAGAATTTACAGGTTCTGTAAAACGAAAATTATAGCTTTCTGCTAATAGTTAAACCATCTCTTATTGGAAGCAAAACTGTTTCTATTCTTGGGTCTTCTTTCAAAAGTGTATTATAATCTAAAACTGCTTTAGTCGATTTGTCTTTAGGGGCTAAAGGCTCTATAACTTTTCCGTGCCACAATACATTGTCCGATATAATAATACCACCAGTATTTAGCTTATCAATTATCGTATGAAAATAATTCACATAATTAGGCTTGTCGGCATCAATAAATACTAAATCAAAAGTTTTATCAAGCTTAGGAATTACATTTAAAGCATTTCCTAAATGCTGAAAAATTTGATTGCCATATTCAGATTTATCAAAATATTTACGCTGAAAATCAACTAACTCTTCATTAATATCAATCGTATGTATTTCGCCTTCTTTTTGTAAACCTTCAGCTAAGCAAAGCGTTGCATAACCAGTAAAAGTACCTAATTCTAAAATGGTTTTAGGATTTTTTAATTTAGAAATCATGCTCAATACACGACCTTGATAAGGACCACTAAGCATAATAGGTTGTAGTATTTTTTGGTAGGTTTCACGTGTTAGTTGTTGCAACAACTCGGGTTCATCCTCAGAATGAGCTACTACATATTCGTCTAAGTCTTCAGGTAAAAAGTACATTAAGATAAAATTCTATTAATTAGTTTTTGTTTTGCTGTTTCATTATCACCACAAAGCCATTGTATCACATTGTCTTCCCAAATAGCATCGTATTCGGCTTGGTTTATGATGTTACGTTTTTTTGCTAAATCTAATATTTTTCCAGGGTAAGAAGATTGTTTTGTGCTTTCCATTTCACCTAAAGGATAAGGGTCGTCAAGTCCCATAATAACTTGTTTAGAACCTTGGTTTTTTATGAGTAATTCTAAACCGCCAGTATCATGCACTAAGGTGTCAAAGAAAATATTTTTATGTCCAACCGCTTTTCTTGGGTGGTGTTTGCCTTCAAATAAATCGGGTCTACCATCAAAACCTTGAATACGTCTTCCTAAATTAATTTGAGCTAATTGTCCGCCATGAGCAAAGCAAGTTCGCATATTTGGGTATTTTTCTTGATATCCATTTAAAGTTAAAAAATGGTAAGCATCGGCACATTGAGCTAGCATCCAAATTAAATGAAAGCGCCATGAGGTGTTTTCTAGTTTTATAAATTTTTCGCCATCATACGGATGAATTTCAACAGCTAAGTTATATTTATTAGCCAATTCAAAAATGGGTTCATTTTCTTCATCAAAAATGCAACGCCATGTTCCAATAGTATCCATGTAATGAGTTGGTAGGCATAGTAATTGTAAACCATGAGTATCAACACAACGTTCAATTTCCCAACAAGCACTTCTTACAAAACCAGGATGCACCACAAAGCCACAAGTAAATTTACTAGGATTTTCATGTTGCATACGTGCATTAAAATCGTTTTGAAACCGTAAGGCTTGTTTCATTTCTTCCACCCGCAAACCGTTACCATAAAGTTGCGATAAGTTTAAAACAACAGCATGGTCAATACTATTACGCTCCATCCATTCTAACTTCTCATCTAGAAAAAAACTAGAGTCGGTAACAGGTCTGCTCCAATCTTTCTGAAGCATAAATTTTCGATCCTTATCTACCCAAAATATGCCTTTTTCTTGCATAAAATCAGGAATCTCTTCAGGATAAGGAAGTAAGTGAGAATGCCCGTTTATTCGAAGTTTGCGTTTGTTCATTTTTATCATTCCTGCAAAGGCAGGAATCTATTTTTTAAAATTTAAGTTTTTATAGGTAAGATTCCTGTCTTCACAGGAATGACAATATTAATCTACTTTTACTTTTTTTGGCGGTTGCATTACTTCTCCACAATTAGGGCAACTGCGTTTATGTTTGTCATTGTAATAATTGTCAAAAATTTTAGGCATATCGGTTTCAATATTTTTTAAAGTAAAATCTTCTTCATATAATTTAGTTACACAATTTTCACAAAACCACAGTAAGGCATCTTTCATCCCTTTAGGACGTTTATATTCAATAACTAAGCCAATGGTATTTGCACCACGTTGCGGAGAATGCGGTACTTTAGGAGGTAGTAAATAAATATCACCTTCTTTAATATGTACATCTTTAGGTGTGCCTTTGTCAATAATTTTTAAAATAATATCGCCTTCAACCTGATAGAAAAATTCTGGAGTTTCATTGTAATGATAGTCTTTTCTATTATTAGGTCCACCAACAACCATAACAATAAAATCGGCATCTTTCCAAACCACTTTATTACCAACAGGTGGTTTTAAAAGATGTCTGTTTTCTTCTATCCAAGCTTTAAAATTTAAAGGAGATACTAATTTACTCATAGTTATATATTTTTGGCGTTTCCCTGTCGGGTCAGGCTTTTCGTTATATCTTTTTTTGCCATATATGGCAGCAAAAAAAGGATGCCACTACAATCCTTAACGCAGCATTCATCAATTCAATAAAATTACAATAAAAAACGGATATTTTTGTTGTTAAATAAGGGAATTATATATCACATTACACCAATGAAAACAATGGTTAAAAGATGCCTGTTTAAAAAAGTAAAAAAAAATATATAATGAAAAAGAAAATAATACTAGTTTTTTAGATTCATCGGTTCGTTATCTATATTTATAGCGTTAACCAAATTTCTCGTGTCTTATATTGTGTTAGAAGGTGAATTTTTAGGATTTACTGTGTTTTCAAGGTGTTTTTAGTGTATTTCGAATATATAAGTTAATAGAGTGCCTATTTTAAATAAAGACTTATTTGTCTTTTGCATCGGTTAAAAGGATTAAATCAAAAAATAACATTTTTGTTTTAAGTTCATCTTCAGGGGCTAGTCCAGTAAACTCTTTTTCTTGTTCTTCTGATGAAAATAAAGGAGTAAAACTGTTTCTATCGTAATATCTTAAAGCTTTTTCATTATTGTATGAATCAACTACAATAAATCTGCAACCAGTTTTATTAGACTCATTAATAAACCATGACTTAATAAAACTCATTAATTGGTCTCCAGTTGTGTTTTTCTCTCCGTCAATCATTCTATATTTTTGATTAACTCCAAGTCTACCTATTAAAACAGCAGGATAACTCTTCATCCTTTTAATTCTGGGGATTCCTTTTGTTACTTTTTTGCTTCTCGCATTAGGTAAATGCTTAGTTTTTATACTATCATTAGAAACTGTAAAAGCGCAAATAATTTGTGATGGGTTTTCATCCAGTGTAAAGCAATATGATTTGCCTAATAATTGTTTAGACCAATCTACGGAATCATTTGAAAAGAAATCGTTCAAATCATCGTGACCACAATTGAATGCATCACAATCACATAATGTAGTATTGTTAAAAGGAGAGAATGTACACTTGTCTAGTAAGAAACCCAATATATAAGTCTCTTATAATTTAGCTTTAGCCAAAATCTTTTGAGCTATGCTTAATTCTTCAGAAAAATCAATAGAAGACCTGTTAGCAGTGTTTTCATTAACTCTTTTTTCGAAATTAGATGCTGCTTCTTTATATAATACAGGTATAGATTTTATAGCTATCGCCATTGTTTTTATTTTTTAGTTAACAACTTAATTATGTTATTAATTGTTGTTCTATTGCGCAAAACTACAATAAGTTTGTCGGACAAAACCTATTTAATATATATATTCTTACAATATAATATTTATATGAGTATCATAAGTAATAGTTTTTATTTATAATAGGGTCTAGACCTGTTATAAGTTTTGCTTATAGTAATAGACGCATTACTTATTTATAAGTTACAATATACATACGTTAATTAAGTTAATATAATCTTAAATTATTTATTATAATTACACTGCACCCAGTTTTAGCTGTTTAGTTAGGGCTACGCCTGTTCTTAAAAACGAATAGGGCATTAACAAGTGTGATATGTTCATTTACATTAAAGATTTAACTTTGGCGGAATTAACCGTACTAGCTAGATGCACATTGGTATTTTGATACTTTTTGGAGTTAAATACTTTACTTAAAAAAAGCACAATTTTAAGTGCAAAATTAAACTTTTATTTTTGGTGTAAACTTGTATGTAGTTCCCTTAAATCACATCAAGTCTATTTCAGTCCAGCAATTCTATCATCTTCTAAAATAGCATCTGTTTCTTGTTTTATTTTTTTTAATGTCGCTTTTAAATCATCATCAAGGGTAATTATTTTATCTGATAATAAATTTAAAATGGCTTTGTCTTGTGCTCGTCCTCGTAGCATAGCTTCTTTATAACCAGTGTTTTCATTAAAAGTAACCAATGAATATTTTGAAGCGTATTCCTTTGGAAATTCTTTTTCTAAAGCCATTTCTAATTTTCGTTTTTCTTGAAAAATAGGATGTGCTACATGGTCTTTCATTTCATGGAAATTATCAATAGCTAAATCGGCAATTGCATCGGTATCTTTTTTACGATCCTTTTCATAAGCGAGAAAAGTAGCTTCCCAATTTTCAAGATTTTGGTTTAATACGTTATCAAATTCAACAACATCTTCAAACGAAGCATTCATGCCTTGACCGTAAAAAGGCACAATAGCATGTGCTGCATCTCCCATTAAAAGCGTATTTCCTTTATAATGCCAAGGCGAACATTTTATAGTTCCTAAAGGCGATGTTGGATTTTTAAAGAAATCATCAACAAGGTTTGGCATGATGGCTAAAGCATCTGGAAATTCTTTTTGAAAAAACTCTAGTACAAGAGCTTCGGTAGTTAGGTTATTAAAATTGTATGCACCTTTATTGTAGCTTAAAAAAAGCGTGACAGTAAAGCTTCCATCTAAATTTGGTAAGGCTATGAGCATAAAAGAACCACGAGGCCAAATATGAAGCGCATTTTTATATGCTTTATAATTGCCATTTTCTGTTGGTAAAATGCTGAGTTCTTTATAACCGTGTGTTAAATAATCTTGCGAAAAACTAAATAAAAACTTTTTGCCTAAATAATAGCTTTTTCGCATAGCAGAACCTGCGCCATCTGTAGCAATAATAACATCGGCATCTTCAACAAACTCATGTTTAGTATGATAATCTTTAAAAAGTGCTGTGGTTTTTTCAAAATCAACCGATTTACATTTTTTGTTGAAATAAATATTAACGTTTTCATGGTTTTCAGCTTCATTTAAAAGTAAAGCATTAAGATCGCCACGAGAAATAGAATTAATATATTCATGATCTCGTCCGCTATAATTAGATAAAGACGTATTACCTTTTTTATCATGAATCATGCGTCCGTTCATAGGAATACAAAGTGCTTTTACTTTATCTTCAATACCAACAAGTTTCATGGCTTTATTACCACGGTTAGAAAAAGCTAAATTTATAGAACGACCAGCAGAAATATTTACTTTACGTAAGTCTGGTCGCATTTCGTAAACGGAAACATTATAACCACGTTGACCTAAACGTAGGGCAAGTAGACTTCCGCAAAGTCCAGCACCTATTATTAGTATATTTTGTTGTTTATTCATTTAAAATAGCTTTTAACTTTTCAACCAATTGATACACGTCTTCAAAGGTATTATATAAAGGTGTTGGAGCGCAACGAATAACATCAGGCTCTCGCCAATCGCTTATTACTCCAGCTTTGGTTAATTTGTCATGTAATGTTTTATCGGCGTTTTTTACCTGAATAGATAGTTGGCATCCGCGTTCTTCAGGATTACTTGGAGTTATAATGCTAATAACATCATCTCCTAACTGTTTTAAAAGAAATTCAAAATAGCTTGTTAACTTTTTAGATTTCTTTATCAATTTTTCAAAACCAACTTCGTTAAACAAGTCTAAAGAAGCTTTAATAGCAGCCATTGATAATATGGGCGGATTGCTCAATTGCCAACCTTCGGCACCAGGCAATTGGTCAAATTCATGACGCATGTTAAAACGGGTTTGTTTGTTGTGGCTCCACCAACCTGTAAAGCGGTTGAGGTTTTTGTTGTGTGCATGTCGCTCATGTACAAAGCAACCTGCTAAACTTCCTGGGCCAGAATTAAGATATTTATAAGTACACCAAACGGCAAAGTCAGCTCCCGAGTCGTGTAAATTTAATGCGACATTTCCAGCACCGTGTGCACAATCAAATCCAACGTTACAGCCATATTTATGACCGAGATTTGTAATCCGTTTTAAATCGAAATACTGACCCGTGTAATAATTAACGCCACCAATCATTATAAGTGCTATTTCATCACCTTGAGTTTCTAAAATAGCTTCTAAATCATCATAATTTAATAACTCTTCGTCTTTTCTAGGCTTCCATAAAACCAAACCTTCTTTGTCATCAAAACCATGATGGCGTAATTGAGATTCAACAGCATATTTGTCTGATGGAAAAGCATCACTTTCAATAAGAATTTTATAACGTGTTTTGGTTGGTTGGTAAAATGACACCATCATAAAATGCAAGTTAGCAGTAAGTGTATTCATTACAACAACCTCAATAGGTTTTGCTCCAACCACTTTTGCCATACTTTCTGTTAAAAATTCATGATATGGTAACCATGGTGTTTTTGCTTCAAAATGACCTTCTACGCCTAAATTAGCCCAATCTTCAAGTTCTTGATTAATATATGTTTTGGTAGTTTTTGGTTGTAATCCAAGTGAATTACCTGTCATATAAATTAAATCATTTCCATGTTTGTTTTTTGGTATATGAAATTGATTTCTGTAAGAATATAATGCGTCATTTTGATCTTGTTCTATAGCGTAATCAAGACTCTTTTTAAAATTATACAAAGTGATTAATTTAGGTTTTTAACAAAAATAAGAATTATAAAGTTAGAAATGAATTGATAAATTTTGCTAAATTGGAATATGATTTTCTTTGTATTTTTATTTAAATCTTAAATAATGGCTAAGACTAAAGAGTATTCAAATGGTGAAGTTACCGTAGTTTGGGAAGCCAAAAGTTCGCCGTGGGTTAGAATTGGTGCAGCCAATACCGATGCTATAATAAATAAAGTAAAAGCATGTTCTTCTGGTGCATTAAGTTTTTATATGAATAATGAAGAAGATAAAACTGCCGAAACTTTAGGAACTAAGATAGAAGTATTTAGAAATCCGTTATTAGTCTATGCTACATTGAGTGTTACTCATAAAGATGGAACTACAGAAACTAAAAATAAAACAACTGCTTTTTGTGATGGAACTCTTATTAAGAATAGTTTTAAGGGTTAATTTTAATAAGTTTATAAAAATAAAAAGCACTTCAACCATAGATTGAAGCGCTTTAAATATATATAGACGCAAATGCGGAAAATTAATATACGATTTTAGTCGTAGGGTAGATGTTTAACTTACATTAAAATAAATTTTCTACTAACTGTATTTCAATCTTTGTGCCAAATTTTACTTTAAAGTTACTTTTATATTTGAAAATTTAAGATTCCAATCGCCTTTTACATTTTTATGTTCTAAAGCTATTTTTAAACCATTAAAAACCTGATAGTTTTCAAATGTGTTTACAAGTCCAGCTTCAGTTTGGTTGCCTCTTCTAAAAGCCCATTCTCTAATAATATAATCATCGTCATAAAATATGTCATATGCATCTCCTGGTGTATAGCCACCTTCGTCAGGATATGTTAAAGTAATTGTGTTCATTTGAGTTTTACTTATAGGAGCATCTGTTTTAATTGGTTCTGAAATTGTAGCGCTAGTATCCCAAACTAATTGAAACGGAATTAACAACCAGAACTTATCGTTTATAAAATTTTTGTCTGCATTTCTTGAAATACTATCCAATGTTTTTCTGTTGTAATTTATCGTGTCCGTTTCGGTAATTAAAGTAACATCGTTTGTTTTTGGTTTCCATGTCCAGTTTCTTTTTCCGAAGAATGTAAACTGAATTTCAGTAATATCATTCCAGTTTTCAAAACCATGTGCGTTTGCTATTTTGTGAACTATCGAAATTTCGGGTTCAACGATTGTTTCTTCTTTTTTTTGTTTGCACGAAATACAAATAGTTGATAAACAGATAATTAATAATAATTTTTGCATAATTTTAGAATTTTAGTAAAGATATAACTTGAAGATGGAAACAAACAAACAATATTTTGAAACCAATAAAACCACTTGGAATAATAAGGTTAAAGTGCATGCAAAAAGTGATATGTATAATCTAGAAGCCTTTAAAAATGGAAAAACATCTTTAATGCCTTATGAATTGAAAGTTTTAGGAGATGTAAAAGGAAAAACGTTATTGCATTTGCAGTGTCATTTTGGACAAGATACGTTAAGTTGGAGCAGAATGGGAGCTAAATGTGTTGGAGTTGATTTGAGTGATGAAGGTATTAAATTAGCAGAAAGTTTAAATGAAGAACTAAAGCTTGATGCCAAATTTGTTTGTTGCAATGTATTAGATACCTCAGAGTTTGTGAAGGATACTTTTGATATTGTTTTTACAAGTTATGGTGTTATTAGTTGGTTACCAGATTTAAAGCCTTGGGGAAAAATGATTGCTGAGCGATTGAAAAAAGGCGGTACATTTTATTTGGTTGAATTTCATCCCATAGTTTGGATGTTTGATTATTTAGAAGGCAAGCAGGTTATGAAATATGGTTATATGCAAGACGATGTTATTTATGAAGAATACGAAGGTACTTATGCTAATCAAGATTCTAAAATGCTAAGTAAAGAGTATGGTTGGAATCATGGTTTGGGTGAAGTGATTTCTGTTTTAACTGAAGCTGGTTTACATATTGAGTATTTAAAAGAATATGATGAAAGCCCTTATAATGTGTTACCAGATTTGATTGAAACTGAAAATGGCATGTTTGTTACAAAAGATAAATTGTATCCTTTGATTTTTGAGATAAAAGCGATAAAATATTAACTTTGAATAACTTGACTAGTGCTTTTCATAGGAGCCAGTGTTGTGTGCAGTGATTTTTATTCATTTATTAATAGTGAAATTTCATAATTATTTTCATTCAAAGTAAATTCAATTTTTTCTTTGGAATGATTTATAATGTTTAAATCTCCTAAGTCAAATTCTTTATGATGATTTGGACACAATAATAAAATATTTCCAAGAGTTTCATTTCCTCTGTCACTTTTTGCTTTTATATGAGCAGCTTCCACATATTTTGTTCCGTCTTTTTTTCTAATATATTTTCCGCAAATTTGGCATTCATTATCTCTCAATAATTTTATTAACGCAATCGCTTTATTATCTCTTTTATATTTTTTCTGATTCACATAAACTTCCTCTGTTTCTAATTCAGGTAGATTATCTAATTCAGCTTTTAATTCGTTTTTCGATTTTTCTTTGAATAAATCTATAATTTCGATTTGTTCAATTTCATCTTTTTGGATATTCGTTAGTTGAGTTTTCGATAGTTTTAAATACTCTTCATAAACTTTTCTAAGTTTTATTTTTGAGTCTCCAGTTGTCAAGATGTAGTCTATATGTTTTTTTAATCCAGATAATGAGATTGATAATTGTTCGTTTCCATAATCTCTTTTTATACATTCTAAAAACCGAGTAAAATAGGCTACAGAAACTGTCCTTTTGAATAGAACACCATTAAATAATTTCGGGTAAACTTGTCCAATTATAATACTTGCAGAACCTTTATTCATATTAATTTTTGAATAGAGTTCATTGATTCCTTCAGACTTTGTTATTGTTCCTTCTAAGACCTTTTTTGAAACTAAATAAGTTATTTCTTCATTACTCATTCTTGTTGTTTGGGTGTTTCTGGTTATTACACACAACCAGTAGATATAAAATCGTTTTAATATTTTATATCATACGTTAAATGACTCAGCTATTTTTTTCTGATAAAACCAAGATTATAAAATTCAGAAAAACGTATTTATCAAACTTGAATGCTTTTTAATGATTCACTTTTAAAACTTCAGGCATTTTTGCCTTAAACTTATTTAACCTTGGTATAGAGACATTTCTTATATAACTATTATTTGGGTGAAGCCTTTCGTAGTTTTGATGGTAGCCTTCGGCTTTCCAGAATTTTTGAAACGGATACACTTCGGCAGCTATTTTAGCATTTAGTTTTTTCGCTAAAGCTTTTTTCTTTTTTAAAATGATTTGTTTTTGTGCGTCATTTTGGTAAAAAATAATAGAACGGTATTGCGAACCTCTGTCGTTACCTTGTCCGTTAACTTGTGTTACATTTTGCGATGCAAAATAAACATCTACCAAGGTTTCAAAACTTACTACTTTTGGGTCATAAATAACTTCAACAGTTTCTGCATGTCCTGTTCTTCCTGTATTGCTAGCCTCATAGGTTGGGTTTTTTGTATGTCCGCCCGAATATCCCGAAATTGACTCTTCAACACCTTTTACACTTTCATAAATGGCTTCTACACACCAAAAACATCCACTAGAAAAATAGGCTCTGGCTTTTCCGTTTTTAATGGGTATTTGTACTGGTTCTGCATTAATAACGGTTTCTTGTTGTTTATTTGTTTGTGCCGAATTTTGGCAACTAAAAAATAGGGCTAATACTAATAATAGAAGGATTCTTTGCATGATTAAATTTTCTTTTATTAGACGCATAAAAGTATGAAACCTTAAATTGTTTTGTATAAAGTTTTTATGTGTACTAATTACTAACTATGTTAGGGATTAAACGGTTTGTTTTGAGTTCCCCGACGGTAGGAGGTAGGAGGTAGGAGGAAGTGAGTCGTGAAATATTTATATTCATGAGTTTAATAATTAAAAATATTGATTAATGAATAAAATACTTTTCCCAAATAGAATAACACCTAAATTATTGGGTATAAAAAAAGCCTTCAATAAATGAAGGCTTTTGAATTTATGTTTTAAAATGGATTAAAGTTTAGAAAACATTTTTTCCATTTTTGCTTTTTGTTCTTCTGCTAAAGCGGCATCTACTAAAATTCTACCACTGTGTTCATCGGTAATTACTTTTTTGCGAGAAGCAATTTCTACTTGTACTTGTGGGGGAATAGTAAAGAAAGATCCTCCTGAAGCACCTCTTTCAATTGGTACAACTGCTAAACCATTTTTTACGTTTTTACGAATACGGTTGTAAGCAGCAACTAAGCGCTCTTCAATTTGGTTTTTGTAATCCTCAGATTTTCCAATTAAAGCTTGCTCTTCTTTTTCAGTTTCAGCTAAAATAGCATCTAATTCACTTTTCTTGTGTTTTAAATGTGTTTCACGTTCTTTTAAACGCTCTTTAGTTGCAGAAATAACTTCTTTTTTTTGTTCTATTTGAGCTTTAAATTCTTTAATGTGCTTTTCAGCTAATTCAATTTCTAATTCTTGAAATTCAACCTCTTTAGTTAAAGAATTAAATTCTCTGTTATTTCTAACATTTTTTTGTTGCTCGCTATACTTTTTAATTAAAGATTTAGATTCTTCAATTAGGTTTTTCTTACTAATAATTTCGTTATCTGTAACCTCTAAACTAGCAACAAGTTTTTCTAATCGTATATTTAATCCAGCAACTTCATCTTCTAAATCGCGAACTTCTAAAGGAAGTTCTCCACGTACATTTCTAATTTCATCTATACGAGAGTCGATGAGTTGTAAATCGTAAAGCGCTCTTAATCGCTCTTCTACAGTTGCTTCTTTCTTTTTAGCCATACTTTAAAAATACTTAACAGGATTTGTATTTGTCTTTGATAAAATGATGGCAAAATTACTAATTTTTTTTGTAAGATACGCTACTAAAAGGTTTTTTGTGAACTGTTCACTTTCATAATGTCCTATATCGGCCAAAAGAATACTGTTTTCGGCTGTAAAAAAATCGTGATATTTTAAATCGGCAGTTATAAATACATCAGCACCAGAAGCTTTAGCTGCTTCAATGGCGAAACTTCCAGAACCTCCTAGAACAGCAACTTTGCTTATTTTTTTATTTAAAAACGACGAATGTCTAACAAGTTGTGTATCCATTTTAGCTTTTAAATACTTTAAAAACGATAATTCGTCCATAGGTGTTGCTAATTCACCAACCATTCCCATACCAATATTTTGGTTTTTGTTTTCTATGGTTGTTATTTCATAGGCAACCTCTTCGTAAGAATGCGATTTAAATAAGGTTTGAATAACTTGATGTTCTATGTGTTTTGGAAATGTTATTGATATTTTGGTTTCAGCTTCAACGTGTGTAGTTCCTTTTTCTCCTTTTGTTGGATTAGAATTTTCATTGCCATTATAGGTGCCGTAACCTTCTACGTTAAAACTGCAATTTTTATAATTACCAATGTTTCCTGCTCCTGAGTTGAATAATGAAGCGCGTAATTGTTCGGCTTCATCTTTAGGAACATAGGTTGTTAGTTTTTTTATGGTTTCGCTTTGCGGAATTAAGATATGTTTATTTTTTAACTCTAGTTGATTACAAATCATATCGTTTACGCCTTGTAATGCATTATCCAAAGCAGTATGCATACTATAAATAGCAATATCATGTTTTATGGCTTTTATAACTACGCGCTCTACATAATTTTTGCCTGTTATTTTTTTTAAACCTTTAAATATAATAGGGTGGAAGCTAACAATTAAATTACAGTTTTCTTTAATAGCTTCGTCTACAACAGTTTCAAGCGTATCTAAAGTAACAAGTACACCTGTTAGTTTTGTGTTTTTGTTACCAACTAAAAGACCAACGTTATCAAAACTTTCGGCGTATGATAAAGGTGCAAGTGCTTCTAAGTGGTTAATTATATCTTGAACAATCATGTGTTTTTTGTTTGTTTCAAAGATAAAAGATTATG
This sequence comes from Algibacter sp., assembly GCA_050294475.1. GTDB lineage: Bacteria > Bacteroidota > Bacteroidia > Flavobacteriales > Flavobacteriaceae > Thalassobellus. Next base: position 84,826 of record JBNKOE010000023.1, read on the forward strand.
CTTTCAATTGTAAATTTTTATTTTTAGCCGTCTAGTGTAATCTAAAATGATTTAAATATTGATTATATTCGAACCTTAGTATTTATAATTATTTCCCACATTGTTTTGATGAAGTTAATTAGAACCATATGTTTTCCTTTTATACCTATTTATTACGGCATAACAAGTTTGCGAAATAAATTGTACGATTTAGGTTTGAAGCAGTCTACATCGTATACTATGCCTATAATTTGTGTTGGAAACTTAAGTGTTGGTGGTACAGGAAAAACACCTATGATTGAGTATTTAGTTACTTTACTTAAAGATGATTACAAACTAGCAACATTAAGCAGAGGTTATAAAAGAAAAACAAAAGGGTTTCAATTGGCTAATAAATTTTCTACTGCAGAAACTATAGGAGATGAACCTTTTCAGTTTTATAATAAATTTAAAGAAGATATTTTAGTTGTTGTTGATTCTGATAGAAGGAATGGTATCGAAACTTTGCAAAAGCAAAATCTTCCTCCAGAAGTTATTTTGCTTGATGATGCTTTTCAGCATAGAAAAGTAAAGGCTGGATTTAATATTTTGTTGACTACTTACGGAAATCCATATTTTAAAGATATTGTTTTGCCTTCTGGAAATTTAAGAGAACCAAGAAGTGGCGCAAAACGCGCTAATATTATTGTTGTTACTAAATGCCCAATAGGATTAACAGAAAACGAAAAGAATAAAATTATTGAGCAGATTAGCCCAATGAGTCATCAATCTGTTTTTTTTAGTTCTATTGCATATGCTAATGAAGTTATGTCTATAGATACTAAAGTGAAAATTGATGATTTACCTCATTTTACTTTGGTAACAGGTATTGCAAATGCGAATCCTTTAGTTGATTTTTTAAATAATAAAAATTTAAAGTTTGAGCATTTAAATTTTAAAGATCACCATGATTTTTCTCAGCAAGATATTGCAGCCTTAAATAAGAAAACATGTATTGTAACTACCGAGAAAGATTTTATGCGATTAAAACAATATGAGTCTTTAAAAACTAAGTTGTTTTATTTGCCAATAACTACTGTTATTGATAATAACACCGAATTTAATACTTTAATTAAAACGTTTGTAAAGGCTTAGGCAGACTTGTTAGCATTACCAGCAAGAGCGTTGTAAAGTTTTTTCTCAAATTCTTCTTGCTTAAATGGTTTTGGAATAATATCTGTAAAACCAGCTTCCTCAAATTCGTGCATTTTGTCCTCAATGGTTACAGCAGTTAAAGCAAAAATGGTTAATTCTTTATCAAAAGCTCTAACACGTTTAGTAGCTTCCATACCACTTATTCCTGGCATATGAATGTCCATTAATATAATGTCGTAGTTGTTTGCTTTTATCATGTCTACAGCATCTTCACCATTGTCTATAATATCACATTTAAGATTCATTTTAGTAAGAATCTTTTTGGTAATCATTTGGTTTATTTTATTGTCTTCAACAACTAAAATTTTAACATTTGTTAAATCAAGGTCTTCTTTATTGCCACTAAAATAACTAACTTTATTTTCTTTAGCTTCTTCAACAGATGTGTATTCTAAAGGTATTTCAAAATAAAAAGTAGTTCCTTTTTCTAATTCACTTTTAACGTAAATTTTTCCTTTTAAAATATCTATTAAACCTTTTACAATTGAAAGACCTAAACCAGTTCCTCCATATTTTCGGTTAATTTGAATAGAGCCTTGAGAGAAACTTTCAAACATATTGTCTTGTTTCTCTTGACTAATACCAATACCATTATCTTCAATTTCAAATCGAAGTGTGTAAGTGCTATCTTTTTGGTCTATTTTATATATTCTAATCCAAATATCTCCATCTTTTGTAAACTTAATAGAGTTTCCAATAAGGTTAATTAAGATTTGTGAAATTTTTAATTGATCGGCAATAAAGTTTTCTGGTAAATCTTTATCGTATTCAAGATGAAGTTTAACATTATTGTCGCTTGCTGAATTATTTAAAGCAAGAATAATATTGTTTATTTTCTTTTTTAAGTTGAATGATTCTGGATCTATTTCTACTTTATTAGCTTCAATTTTGTTAATTTGAAGGATATCATTAATAAAAGTTAAAAGATAATCTCCTGAAAATTTTAATGACTTTAAGTGTTGAATTTGTTCAGGTTTTGGGTTTTCTTCTAACAACATATTACTTAATCCTGTTACAGCATAAAGCGGTGTTCGTAACTCGTGTGTAACAGTAGATAAGAAATTGGCTTTGGTTTTTGATGCTAGTTCAGCTTTTTCTTTAGCAATAATAAGTTCTCCATTTTTTTTATGAAGCATATTATTGGTTTTTAATCTGATGTTGTTATTCTTGTAAAGCGATAATGTTAAAAGCGATAGAATAGTAATTAATGCAACACTTAATATAGACGTTAATGTGTTTAAGTTTTTGTCTCCTTCTGCTTCTTCTAATTTTTCTTTAGCTTTTTTATTTTTTTCAATCTCAGTATTTAGCTTGTTTTGTATTTCACTGTTTGTAGAAGAATAAGTTGTTTTTAGATTTCTTAATGAATCTGATAATTTTATATGTAGTTTTAAATAATCATTAGATTGTTTGTAGTTTTGTATGTTTTCGTTAATGTTGCTTAGTACCGTGTAGCCTTCATTAAGAATACCTGCAAAGTTGTTTTCTTTCGCAATTTGTAATCCTTCGTTTGCATAAGTTAGTGCTCTTTCATTATCATTTAAATAACTGTAAATAATACCTTGTTTTATAAGAGCTTTACTTTGAGTTTTTAAATCTTCTGTTTTTTTAGCCAGAGCTAAAGATTGATCAATTATAGATCTTGCTTTTCTGTAATTTTTTAAAAGCATATAAGTTTTTCCTTCTTCAAGAAGTGTTTCAGCTAATTTTTTTTCTAAACCTTCTTGTAAAAAGAGATTTCTAGCCGATTTAAAATAATCAGAAGCTTGTGAGTAGTCTTTTTTGCTAATGTATACTTCTCCTAAGGTTTTGTAAGAATCAGCTAAATTGGCATCGTCTTTTATGATTCTTTGAATTTCTATTGAAGTATTAAGTGATGTTATAGCATTATCACTTTCATTATTAAGAAGCTGTAATCTAGCTTTAAAAGTGTAAATAATTCCTAAACTTTTTTTGTTGTCTAGCTTTTCGGCTAATTTTAAAGCTTCATTTAGATTAATTTGTGCTTCTAAATAATTATAATTATCTAATGCAGAATGAGCTTCTTCTAAGCGAAAGTTAATTTTTCCCTGAAGTATTTCAGGGTCATTATCAATCGTTTTTTGTGCAGAAATACTGAGGCTAAATAACAGTACTGCTATATATATGTAATTTCTGATTTGGATCATTTAATTGAATCTTACTGGCAAATATAATTATTTTATCGATAAAACACGCTTTTTTTCCGACAAATTGCATAATAAATCAATGATTCTTGAAGAATATCCAGTTTCATTATCATACCAACCTATGATTTTTACCATATTTCCTATAACAGATGTCATACCAGAATCAAAAATACATGAGTGTGTGTTTCCTACAATATCGATAGAAACAATAGGATCGTTAGTATATTCTATAATGCCTTTATAATGTTTTTCAGAAGCTTCTTTAAAAGCCATATTTATGTCTTCTATAGTAACAGTTCTTTTTACATTAAATGTAATATCTGTTAAAGAGCCATTAATTACAGGAACTCTAATACCACAACCACCTATAACATTAGATAGTTCTGGAAATATTTTAGTAAGTGCTTTTGCTGCTCCTGTTGTTGTAGGAACAATAGATTGGCTAGCCGCTCTAGAACGACGTAAATCCCGATGTGGTTGGTCGTGCAAGCTTTGGTCAGTTGTGTAGGAGTGTACCGTAGTTATGTATGCTTGATTAATGCCGCAAAGTTTGTTAATAATGTCAATCATTGGTGCTGCATTATTAGTGGTACATGAAGCATTAGAAATAATAGTTTCAGTACCATCTATATTTTTATCATTTACACCTAAAACAATAGTTTTAATATCATCATCTTCAGAAGGAACACTTAAAATAACTTGTTTGGTACCATTTGTAATATGGTTTTGCAAATCGGAAGTAGTTTTAAATTTTCCTGTAGCCTCAATTACAAAATCTACATTAAAAGGTTTCCAGTTGATATCCTTTGGATGATTTTCATTTAATAGTGGTATTTTTTTGTCATTAACAATAATAGTATTGCCATTATTAGTAACGGTTCCATTGAAAATACCATGCACACTATCATATTTTAATAAATGACTCAGCGTTTTTGCATCGGCTAAATCATTTATTGCAACAACTTGAATGTTTTTATGTGCTTCGGCTAGTCTAAATACACGTCTGCCTATTCTACCAAAACCATTAATTGCTATGCGAATCATGATTAGTTAATATGTTTTTGAGCATGGTAAGATGAGCGCACAAGTGAACTACTCTCTACATGACGGAAACCTAACTCTAAACCAATATTTTCGTATTCTTTAAATTGATCTGGATTTATAAATTGTTTTACAGGTAAATGTTTTTTACTTGGTTGTAAATATTGTCCAATAGTTACAATATCAACATTATTTGCTTTTAAGTCGTGAAGCGTTTCAATAACTTCTTCTCTTGTTTCACCTAAACCTAGCATGATACCAGATTTTGTACGCCGTTGCCCTTGTTGTTTTAAATATTTTAAAACCTGCATACTTCTGTCGTATTGTGCTTGAATTCTAACGTCACGTGTTAAACGACGAACGGTTTCGATATTATGAGATACAACTTCTGGTGCTACATCAATAATTCGGTCTATATGCTTTTCAATGCCTTGAAAATCTGGAATTAAAGTTTCAAGAGTTGTTTCAGGATTCATTCTACGAACAGCCTTTACTGTTTCAGCCCACATAATACTTCCCATATCCTTTAAATCATCTCTATCAACACTTGTTAAAACAGCATGTTTAATTTTCATTAATTTAATAGATCGGGCAACTTTTTCGGGTTCATCCCAATCTACAGTTTCTGGGCGTCCTGTTTTTACACCACAAAACCCACAAGAGCGCGTGCAAATATTTCCCAAAATCATAAAAGTAGCAGTACCTTCTCCCCAGCATTCACCCATATTTGGGCAGCTTCCAGAAGTACAAATAGTATTAAGTTTGTATTTGTCTACTAAACCTCTTAATTCAGTGTATTTTTTCCCAGTAGGAAGTTTAACTCTAAGCCATTTTGGTTTGGCTTGACGTTCGGGTAAAATATTAGATATTGTGTCTTTATTCATGCTATTAAAATAAAGCAGCAAAGATACGAAGTATTCTTTTAAGTTTTTTTTATAAACTGAATAGATACCAAATGCTAAAAGCAACTAAAAAGGCAATTCCTAACCAACTTAAAATATGAAGTTTTTTTGAAGGTCGCCATTCTTTAGGTGTGTGTTTACTTGAAATTAATATGTAATTAATTATAGCAAAAAATGGCGCGGTTATAAAAGATAATATAGTAGCTACTTTAATTAATACACCCATTTCTGAAGCTAAAAATAAAAAGATACAAATGGTACCTATTGCTAATAAAGCAATCCAAAAGGTATAATTAAATTTTGAAGATTTTTTAAATAATAACTGCATGGTTTTTTCCATAGCTCTTGGTGATGCATCTAGTGTTGTTAATGTTGTACTAAACATAGTTGTAAATGCAGCAATACCAATAATTATATAAGCCCAATTACCTAAGTTAGCAGTATACATGTTTATGAGTTGACTAGAAAAAGCACCAGCAGAACTGCTAAATGTTTCTCCACTATTAAACATAACTAAAGCACCTAACATTAAAAAACCAATACCAATAATGATTGTACTTAAATAACCAATATTGAAATCAAACAAAATAGATTTTGTGTTATTTTGATTTGAGTTTTTATTTTTTTCTACGGTCCATAATGATTGCCATATAGAAACATCTAAAGGTGCCGGCATCCAACCCATAAAAGCTATTAAAAAAGCAATTTCTAAACTGTTATTAGGCAATATTTGTTGAAAAGAAATAGGTGTTGAATTTTGTTTTAAAGCGATAAATACAGCTATAATAGTACTAATGGTAAGTGTTATAATAATAATTTTCATCAATTTATCTAATAATTTGTATTTACCAACTGTTAAGATTGTAATACATATTATTAAAATAATAATAGTCCATATTTCTAAACTAAAATTATTGCCAAATAGGGTTAAAGCAATACCTGCTGTTACAATAGTTACAGCAGTTTGGATAGTAAACATGGTAGCAAAATTAAGTATGCAATAGATTGCTAAAACACCTTTACCTAATTTATTATAGCCATCTAATAGACTTTCGCTAGTTGCAGCTGCATATCGTGGGCCGAATTGAAAAAAAGGATATTTAAAAACATTTACTAAAATTAATGCCCAAAGTAAACCCATACCAAAATCGGCACCAGCTCTTGTAGATTGAACCAAATGTGATACCCCAATGGCTGCACCAGCAAATAATAAACCAGGACCTAGGTTTTTAAGTTTAGAAATCATTTTAATTTTTCTGAATAATTTCTGCTAACAGTTTTTTAGCTCTAAGCAATTTAACTTTTACATTATTCATTGGTTCTTTAAGTTGAAAAGATATTTCTTTATAACTCAATTCTTGAAAATAACGTAAATTAATTACTTCTTGGTAGTGTGGTTTTAGCTTTTTAATATCACGTAATAATTTTGCTAAATGTTGCTCTGTTATAATTTCATCTTCTGGAGAAGGAGATTCGTCTAAAATTTGATATACCGATTTGTCATCATTAGAGGTAATTTGAGAAATAGAATTTTTTTCTTTTCTCATTAAATCTATATGAATGTTTTTTGAAATGGTGATTAGCCACGTTTTAAATTTGTAATCATCATTAAAGGTGTCAATTTTATCAAAAGCTCTAGAAAATGTTTGAATAGTTATGTCTTCAGCATCATTTTCATTGTGAATACGTTTTAATTGAAAACCATAAATAGTATCCCAATAGGTGTCTAATAAAAAATTAAATGCCTTTTGGTCGTTTTGTTTTGCCCGTTTGATAGCTTCGTCTATTTCCAAAAATTAGGTTTAGATATAAGATTGTTTATAAAGATAGTTAATTGCATTATAATTAGAAAAATTTCTAAAAAAGGAAGCCAAATTAAAATATCTGATTCGTCCAGTTTTTTTGATGAAAATCCAATAACGATATATTGAAATAATAACCTGAATAAAAATAATCCTAATACAAATTGCCAATAACATGTTAATGTTAAAAGTGATGTAGAAAGAATCCAAAACAAAAGATTTGAACTATAGAATAAAGCTAATAATATTTTATGCTTTAATTTATAATGTTTTGCAGTTGAAATATGACGTCTCTTTTGTTTAATCCAACTTTTAAAAGAGGTTTTAGGGACAGATTCGGTAAAACTATTTTTTGAAAAAGCAATTGCTGTATTTTGTTTTGAAGCAACTTGGTTTACAAATAAATCATCATCACCCGATCGAACTTTTATATGATTTACAAAACCGTTAGCTTTAAAAAAAGTTTGTTTTGTATAAGCTAAATTTCGTCCAACACCCATATATGGAATACCATTTTTCGCAAAAGAAAAGTATTGAATAGCGGTAATTAATGTTTCGAATCGTATAAGTTTATTTAAAAATGAATTTTTAATTTTTGAATAAGTACCGTAACCTAAAACAATAGCTTTTTCATTATTAAAATGAGCACTCATTTCTTGAATCCAATATTTTGAGACTGGTTTACAATCGGCATCGGTAAATAAAAGGTGTTCGTTTTTTGAAGCTTTTATTCCAAGTGTTAAGGCATATTTTTTATTTCCCCAAAAGGCTTCAATATTTTTTACATCAACAATTTTAATATTAGCATGTTGATTCGAAAAATGCTCAATAATTTCAAGAGTGTTATCGCTTGAAGCATCATTTATTAAAACAATTTCAAAATCGGGATAGTCTTGAGAAATTATAGAAGGTAGGAATTTCTGCAAATTTTCAGCTTCATTTTTAGCACAAATAATAACTGAAACAGGTTTGTTTTTTGAATTGGATTTAACAGGTTTTAGAAAAGCAAATCTTCCAAATAAAATAATAAAAAAAAAGGCTTGAATAAAAACTATAACAATGAAGCTATAGAAAATAAAATCAAGTATACTCATAAAGAGTTATGAGTGTTGAGGTTCATTGCAATCACTAAATTGGTCTGGTGTTTTTCCGCAAAAACCACAAGCTTCTCCTTCTTTGTTTAATGCTGGATTTTGGCTAGCACAGGTTCCTGCAAATTTACCATCTTTTTTTGCCCAAATTTTAATAGCAATACCTAAAATTCCTATGGCTAATAAAGCAATTGTAATTAAAAGAAGTTTCATGTGTTTGTAATTATTGTTTTTATATTAATTATCTCTAATACTCATTGAATCAATTCTTTGGAAATCGAAAATTTAGTTATGAATATTTTATTAGATGAAATTTTAAGCAAAGATAATGCTTTTAGTAAAAAGGAAATTAGTATGTAGTGTAGAAATTTAGGTGACGGATTCGTTTTTTATGCGTCTTATTAGTAATAATTTGTAAATTAACATTCTAACCAATTAAATTATTTATTTATGAAAAAATTATTTGCAGAATTTTTCGGAACATTTTGGCTTGTTTTTGGCGGTTGTGGTAGTGCCGTTTTTGCAGCAGGTTATCCAGAATTAGGAATTGGATTTGCTGGAGTTGCTTTAGCTTTTGGTCTTACAGTTTTAACCATGGCATATGCTGTTGGTCATATTTCTGGAGGGCATTTTAATCCAGCAGTATCTTTGGGTCTTTGGGCTGGAGGTAAGTTTGAAGCTAAAGATTTATTGGGTTATATTGTTGCACAGTTAATAGGAGCTATAGCAGCAGCTGGTGCTTTATATTTAATAGTAACTAATAAGGCTGACTTTACTTCTATTGGTGGTTTTGCAGCAAATGGTTATGGAGAGTTATCTCCTGATGGTTATTCTATGACTGCAGCATTAATTGCTGAGTTTTTATTAACTATGTTTTTCTTATTAATTATTTTAGGAAGTACTAATGATAGAGCTCCAAAAGGATTTGCGCCAATTGCTATTGGTTTAGGTTTAACATTAATACATTTAATTAGTATTCCTATTACTAACACATCTGTTAATCCAGCACGTTCTACAAGTCAAGCTTTGTTTGCAGGAATGGAATTTACTGCACAACTTTGGTTGTTTTGGGTAGCTCCTATAGCAGGTGCTATTGTAGCAGGTTTTATCCATAAAGCTTTGTTTGATAAGGAATAAATTTAATTACAGTATAAAAAAAAGCCTCATTTTATTAAAATGAGGCTTTTTCATTGCGTTATTTTCTTTTTCTATTGTAAATCTATTTCTGCTACCATATGGTCTAAAGATGCTGTGGAATTACCTCCTTTAGGTTCTATGGTTATGTTTAAAGCTAATGCATTTTCGGTATAAGGAATTGCTTTTAGCTGTCTATCTGTTTCACTTAAAATACCTAAGCTAACCATTTTTCCTTGTAGCTCTGCCCATATTTGATAACATTGCTCTTCTGGTAGTTGCGGTAACGAAACGACATCAATCATAGATGTTTTTTCTTTAGGATTTATATAGGCAACAGTTTTTAAGTTTTTCGCACGGTTATTACCTTGCATAATGTACTTGTATGTGTTAGGGTCATTAAGCTCTTTAAATTGTTGCATAATTTCATCTAACTTTTTGTTATTCATCTCTATATCACTTCTTAAGTCAAAAATCTCATCTACGACTACTTGGTTTTCATTAGATAATTTTTGGTTTTGTGAATAAAAAGAATAAGCAGTACCAGCAAAAATTAGAGCCGCAATACTAGCTGCAACACTAAGCTTGTACCAAGTTTTTTGCTTATAAGATGTTGTCATTTTAACAACTGGTGTTTCATCAAGTTCTTCTAAAATATTATTTAAGATGCCTTTAGGAGCTTCAATCGCATTACTTTTTGCAACTACTTCTAAGTTGTATTGTAATGTGTTGTATGAATTCTGTACTTCTGGGTATTTTGAAATATAAGACTCAACCATTTCTGTTTCTGCAGAAGAAGTTTCACCTAGTAGATATTTTTCTAATAGGCCAGAATTTAAAAAAGTATTTATTTTCTCATTCATGACGTTATTTATTGAGGAGTGTAAATTTTTTTTAATTCACGTAATCCAATTTTTAATCTCGATTTTATGGTTCCCAACGGAATATCTAGTTCTTCACTAGCCTCCTGTTGAGTCATGCCCTCAAAAAAGAGTGCATTAATTACTATTTGATATTTTTCATCTAAACTACTTAGATGCTTTTTTATATCTAAAACATCTTCGTTTAAACCGTTGGATGTTATTTTATATACGTTTGAAGTTTCTATTTGGACTTCTTTACCGCTTTTGTTCTTTAAAGATCTTGTTTTGTCTATTGCAGTATTATATGCTATTCGATATAGCCACGTAAATAATTTAGCTTTACTGGCGTCATATTTTTTAGCATAACGCCATATTTTTACGAAGCTTTCCTGTAGTACGTCTTGTGCTGTATCATCATCAACTATTATTTTTTTTATAACACCAAATAACGAGTCGGCATAGTTTTCATATAATAATGTAATGGCTTTTTTATCGCCACGTTCTAATAAATAAACTATTTCTTTTTCTATAGTTGAAATCAAGATAATGTTGGTTTAGTATAAATTTAATTGCGCCAAAGTTAGAAATTTCTTTTAGATTATAAGATATTTACTTCTGCTTCAATAGATATATTAAAAATACGCTTAATTGTTTTTTGTATTAATCTAGATAGATTTAAAATATCTTCACCTTTTGCATTTCCATAATTTACAAGAACTAAAGCTTGTTTTTTATGCACACCATAGTTTCCAAAACGTTTTCCTTTAAAACCTGCTTTTTCAATAAGCCAACCTGCAGGAACTTTTACTTCATCATCCGAAATGATATAGCTTGGGATATCTTTAAAACTTTTAGATAAACTATCGAATTGTGATTTAGATATTACTGGATTTTTAAAGAAACTCCCACTATTACCAATATCTTTAGGGTTTGGTAGTTTACTTTCTCTAATAGTAATAACTGCTTTTGAAATATCTTGAATTGTAGGTGTTTTTATGCCTGTAGATTCAAGTTGAGAAGCAATTGCACCATAATTAATATTTAATTTATGATTACGTTTTGTGAGTTTAAAGGTAACACTTGTTATAATATATTTCCCTTTGGCTTCTTGTTTAAAAATTGAATTTCTATAGCCAAAATTACAATCAACTTTATTAAAAGATTCAATGTTGCCTGATTCTAATGATAGTGCTTCGCAAGAAACAAAATGGTCTTTTAGTTCTACACCATAAGCACCAATGTTTTGAATAGGGGAAGTACCAACATTTCCTGGAATTAATGACATGTTCTCTAAACCGCCAAAATTCTTGTTTAAACACCATAAAATGAATTCATGCCAATTTTCGCCAGCATTGGCTTTAATTATAGCAAAATTTTCATCTTCTGAAACAATAGTTATACCTTTTAGATTAAGATGAATAACTAACGCTTTTTGATTTTTAGTTAGTAGCATATTACTGCCACCACCTAAAATAAGTTTATTAGGCTGATTTTTAAGAGCTAAAACTTTTTTTAAGTTTTCTATATTAGAAACTGAAACAAAATAATCTGCCGTGACATCAATACCAAAAGTGTTATATGGTTTTAAAGATATGTTTTGTTTGATATGCACTAGTCTTTATAAACTTTAAGAGCTTCTTTTAAAATATTAACAGCTTTAATTAAGCTTTTTTTATTAAGTACGTAAGCAATACGTATTTGGTTTAGGCCAATCCCAGGAGTAGAATAAAACCCAGCAGCTGGAGCTACCATAACAGTTTCTCCATCAATGTCAAAATCTTCTAAAAGCCATTGAGCAAAATTATCAGAATTTTTTATTGGTAATTCTACCATACAATAAAAAGCGCCTTTAGGGATAGCTACTTTTACACCTTCAATTTTTTGTAATTCGGTTATTAAAGTGTCTCGTCTTTCAACATATTCTTTCGTAACATCATCAAAATAACTTTGAGGCGTATCTAAAGCTGCTTCACTAGCTATTTGGGCGTATGTAGGTGGGCTTAAACGTGCTTGAGCATATTTTAATACTGTTTGCCTTACACTATTGTTTTTTGTAACTAAACAACCAACTCTTGCCCCACACATGCTGTAGCGTTTAGATACAGAATCTATTATAATGGTGTGTTGATCTATGTCTTCAAGTTGCATAACAGAAAAATGTGTATTATTATCATAAACAAATTCACGGTATACTTCATCTGCAATTAAAAATAGATCATGTTTTTTTGCAATAGCTCCCAGTTGTTTAATTTCTTCTTCAGAATATAAATACCCAGTTGGGTTACCAGGGTTACAAATTAATATAGCTCTAGTTTTAGGAGTAATTAGTTTTTCAAATGTTTCAACAGGTGGCAATGAGAAATTGTCATCAATGTCACATATTGCTGGAACTATCTTTACTCCAGTAGCAGTTGAAAAGGCTATATAATTGGCGTAAAAAGGTTCAGAAATAATTACTTCGTCACCAGGATCTATAATACTACTAAATAAAAAGAAAAGTGCTTCACTTGCTCCAGTAGTAACAATAATGTCTTCATGAGAAACAATAATATTATGTTTTTTGTAATAGGCTGCTAGCTTTTTTCTATATGTTTCAGAACCTTCAGATCTAGAATACGAAAGTATTTCTACATCATTATTTCTTACTGCTTGCAAAGCAATTTCAGGAGTTTTAATATCGGGTTGCCCAATGTTTAAATGGTATATATGTTTACCCTTTTTTATAGCTTGTTCAGCAAAAGGTACTAGTTTACGTATTGGAGATTCAGGCATTAATTGCCCTTTTCTTGAAATAGTTGGCATTCTTGTTCTTTTAAGCTGCAAATATTAAAAAATTATCTTAAAGTTTTTTTAAAAAACAGCTATAAATGAGAAGACTAGTGTAAAGATTTGTAAATTGATTGTATATAACTGAAAATTTAATAATGAAGCATGTTTTTACTATCTTATGTTTGTTTTTTTGTGCGACTAATTTAAGTTTTTCACAACATAGGTTTTTAATTAGAAATGAGAAGCAGTCTGATAAAATTAGATTTAAATTAATTAATAATTTAATTGTATTACCTGTTGAAATTAACGGTGTTTCTTTATCTTTCTTGTTAGATACAGGAGTAACTAAACCTTTGATTTTTAATTTTTTAAATGTTTCTGATACTTTGAAATTATACAATACAGAAAAAATATTTTTAAGAGGCTTAGGAGAAGGAGCGTCTATTGAAGCATTAAAATCTACTAATAATGTTGTTAGAATTGGAGATGCTATAAATTTGCACCAGGACTTGTATGCGATTCAAGATTCAAAATTAAGTTTTGCTCCTAGGTTGGGAATTCCAATACATGGTATTATTGGTTACGATTTGTTTAAAGATTTTGTAGTAGAAATCAATTACTCTAATAGGTTTATTAGACTTGAAAATCCAGAAAAATATAAATACAAAAAGTGTAAAAAATGCGAAAAATTAAATTTAGAATTTTATAGAAATAAACCATATATAAATGCAGAAGTTAAAGTTAATGATAATAAAATTCCTGTTAAATTATTAATTGATTCTGGAGGTAGTGATGCTTTATGGTTGTTTGAAGATGATACATTAGGCATACAATCTTCCGATAAATATTTTTATGATTTTTTAGGACATGGCTTAAGCGGAAGTGTTTATGGAAAGCGTTCAAAAATAGAATCTTTTTATTTAAAAAGTTTTGAACTAAAGAATGCAAATGTAGCCTTCCCAGACTCTAATTATACATGGCATGCAAGAAAAGTAAAAAATCGTAATGGTAGTTTGTCTGGCAATATATTAAAACGATTTAATGTTGTAATTGATTATAGAAAATCTAAAATAACACTTAAAAAAAATAATCATTTTAAAGATAAGTTTAGTTATAATAAAAGTGGTATCGAAATAGCTCATGATGGTTTAAGACTTGTTAAAGAGTTAGATAATAAAATAAATTCGAATATGATAAAAAGTGACGAACAATCAACTAATACAAAAATTATTATCGATACACATTATAAAATATCTTTAAAACCAGCCTATGCTATTGTTGAGTTAAGAAATAATTCTCCAGCACAAAAAGCAGGATTAAAACTAGGAGATGTAATATTAAGCATTAATGAAAAACAAGCTTTCAATTTTTCATTACAACAATTGATGCATTTGTTTTACGCAAAATCAGGTAAAAGCATAAGATTGAAAGTAGATAGAAATGGAGAAATATTAATTTTTAAATTTCAATTAGAAGATGTTTTCAAATAAAAAAAGGTCTAAAACCAATGTTTAGACCCTTTTCATTTTATTATTTATTACAAGATTATTGCTGTACAATACTTTTGTCTTTCTTTTCTAAAACACTTTCTCCAGCAGAATTAACAACTAAACCTTTTATTTTTAAAGCTATTGTAGGTGTTTCTGCATTAGATATAACTGTGATTGTTTTTCTAATAGGATTTACTCTGTTAGTGTCATATTTCACTTGAATTTCACCAGTTTTACCAGGTAATATAGGGGCTTTTGACCATTTAGGAATTGTACAACCACAACTAGAAGTAACCTTAGAAATAATTAAAGGGGCATCACCTGTGTTTGTAAATTCAAAAACACGTTTACCATCAGAACCTTTTTCAATAGTTCCGTAATCTATAGTTTCCGATTTAAATTCAATTTTTGCTACTTTGTCTTGAGCATTAATGCTAAAACTTATTAATCCGATAAATAAAATTGTAATTAATTGTTTCATATTTGTAGTATTTATGTTTTTACAATAAGCTGTGTTTCTTTTTTAAGCTTATTTGTTCTTTTTATATGTTGTATTTTATGTCAAACATAGGTGCTTTTACTGTTATCTGCAAAAATATTGGATGAAATACATAAAACTTAACATAGTTTCTATGCTTTTTCATTTTAAAATATAGTCTTTTTTAATATTCGGCTTGTTATCAACTTTCACAACAAAAGAAATATAAGTACTTTTGCACATCAATATTCAAAAACTATTCCAAAGCATGCAAATTCCATCAAAATATGATGCAAATCAGGTAGAAAGTAAATGGTATAATTACTGGATGAAACATAATTATTTTCATTCAACACCAGATGAAAGAGAGCCATATACTATTGTTATACCGCCACCAAATGTAACTGGTGTGCTGCATATGGGGCATATGCTAAATAACACTATTCAAGATGTGTTAATTCGTCGTGCCCGTTTACAAGGTAAAAATGCATGCTGGGTACCTGGTACAGATCATGCATCAATTGCAACCGAGGCTAAAGTTGTTGCTAAGTTAAAAGAGCAAGGTATTGATAAAAACGATTTAACGCGTGATGAGTTTTTAAAGCACGCATGGGATTGGACTCACGATTATGGAGGTGTTATTTTAGAACAGTTGAAAAAACTAGGATGTTCTTGCGATTGGGAACGTACTAAATTCACTATGGACGATGATATGTCGGAAGCTGTGATAAAGGTTTTTGTTGATTTACATGAAAAAGGACTTATTTATCGTGGTTACCGCATGGTAAACTGGGATCCAGAAGCTAAAACGACGTTATCTGATGAAGAAGTAATTCATGAGGAACGTCAAGGAAACTTATATTATTTAAATTATAAAATTGAAGGAAGTGATGATACCTTAACCATAGCAACTACACGTCCTGAAACTATTTTTGGAGACACCGCTATTTGTATAAATCCTAATGATGAGCGTTTTACACACTTACGTGGAAAAAAAGCCATTGTGCCTATTTGTAATCGTGTTATTCCTATTATTGAAGATGAGTATGTTGATGTTGAATTTGGAACAGGTTGTTTAAAAGTAACACCTGGACATGACGAAAACGATAAGAATTTAGGTGATAAACACAATTTAGAAGTTATAGATATTTTTAATGAAGACGCTAGTTTAAATAGTTTCGGACTTCATTTTGAAGGTCAAGATCGTTTTGAAGCAAGAAAATCTGTCGCTAAAGAATTAGAAGCATCTGGTGTTTTAGTTAAAACAGAAATACACATAAATAAAGTAGGAACTTCTGAAAGAACTAAAGCGGTTATTGAACCACGTTTAAGCGACCAATGGTTTCTTAAAATGGAAGAGTTGGTAAAACCTGCCATTGAAGCTGTTTTAGGTGAAGATGCCGATATAAAATTATTTCCAAAGAAGTTTGAAAATACGTACCGTCATTGGATGGAAAATATTCGTGATTGGAATATTTCGCGTCAACTCCTTTGGGGGCAACAAATTCCAGCGTATTATTATGGTGATGGAAAGGAAGATTATGTAGTTGCAGAAAATATTGAAGATGCCGTAATAAAAGCAAAAGAAGTAACTAATAATCAAGAACTAACAGCAGATAACTTACGTCAGGATACTGATGCATTAGATACTTGGTTCTCATCGTGGTTATGGCCAATGAGTGTATTTGATGGCATTCGTAATCCTGAAAATGAAGATATAAAATATTACTACCCAACTAACGATTTGGTTACAGGTCCAGATATTCTTTTCTTTTGGGTTGCCCGTATGATAATTGCTGGTTACGAGTATAAAGGCAAAAAACCGTTTAATAATGTGTATTTAACAGGTTTGGTTCGCGATAAGCAACGTCGTAAAATGAGTAAAAGTTTAGGAAATTCTCCTGATGCTTTAAAACTTATTGAAACATATAGTGCCGATGGCGTTCGTGTTGGTTTATTGTTAAGTAGTGCAGCAGGAAATGATTTAATGTTTGATGAAGCCCTTTGCCAACAAGGAAAAGCATTCGGAAACAAAATATGGAATGCCTTTAGATTAATTAAAGGCTGGGAGATTGATGAAACCATTTCACAACCAGAAACCTCAAAAGTAGGTTTAGAATGGTATGAAGCTAAGTTTCAAAAAGCGTTAGTAGAGATTGAAGGTCATTTTAGTAAATACAGATTAAGTGATGCTTTAATGGCTATTTATAAATTAATCATGGACGATTTTTCATCATGGTTATTAGAAATTATCAAGCCAGCATATCAAAAACCTATTGATGCCAAAACATATAAATCGGTAATTGAAGCTTTTGAAAATAATCTTAAAGTGTTACATCCATTTATGCCATTTTTATCAGAAGATATTTGGCAATATATTTCAGAAAGAACACCAGAAGACGCATTAATTGTTGCAACATGGCCTGAAGCTAAAGCTGTAAATGAAACGCTGATTACTGAATTTGAATTTGCTTCGGAAGTTATTTCAGGAATTAGAAACATTCGTAAACAAAAGAATATTGCGTTTAAAGATGCTATTGGTTTTTCTGTAATTAATAATGAAAATACAAGTAAAACTTTTAATGGAGTTATTGCTAAATTAGGAAATCTTGAAAGTATACAAGATACTGCGGAAGCTGTTGAAGGTGCTTTAACATTTAGAGTAAAATCTAACGAGTATTTTATTCCAATGGCAGGTGCTATTGATGTGGAGGCTGAAATTAAAAAACTAACAGAAGAGTTAAATTATACCGAAGGCTTTTTAAAATCTGTGCAAAAGAAATTATCTAACGAGCGATTTGTTTCAGGAGCACCAGAGCAAGTTGTAGCATCAGAAAAGAAAAAAGAAGCAGATGCTTTGGCTAAGATTGAGACTTTGAAAGCTAGTTTAGCTAGTTTGGAATAGGGCTTTTTGTAGAGATTCGTTTAATGGTTTGGCTGTATGATGCGTGCCGCTGCGTGATTTATTCTTTATTAGTTTCGCTTAGTTCGTGCGTGATATTAAACCTCCAAATAATACAACTGTAAGGCATGCCTTATAACGGCTTGTTGGCGATAGTTATTGCTTTTCCAAGGTTATATACTTACTACCACAATCACGCAGCTTAAGATAATAGTTCATAGCATTTCCATAATTTTCAATAGTAATTCGGTCAGAATCTAAGAAACAATCTATACCTACTCTTCTATTTCCTTCTTTTTTCAATTCTTCATATTCCGGATTTTCTTCAGGCAATCCTACGTCAAAATAATCTTCTGCGTACTCAATTCCTTCAAGAATAATTTCATTATAACGGTCATGCCTTACAAAACTTATTTCTCCTTTCAGTGTCCTTAACTCTGAAATAAATGTATAATTATACCTTTCTTTTACTTTCTTTATTACAATTTCCATATTGCAATCATCACACTTATATACACCTTCTATTTTCTTTGGCAATGCTACAATTTCATCATTAGTTTCAGATATCTTTATGTGATACTGCCTATTTGTCTTCAAATTAATCCAATCACCTTCTATTTCAGAATCACGAATAAAGCATTTCATCAAAGCGATAGTATCGTTATTAATACCTAGTTCATATATTCTTAATGTATTATTATCTATACTCCCAACTATTTTTATATCAACTCCTATCTTTTTATAATAATAAAAACCTGAAATAGTTCCATTGGTACTCTTTATATGAAATGACACGTCTAAATTTGTGCCAATTTTACCATGGTAGTTTCTTTCAATATTAGGATTGTTTGCTGCAAACAATGTTATATTAAAAACAAAAACTACAATCCATAAATAACATTTTCTCAATATCATCATTAGATTTATTATCTTAAGAATATAATTTTGCAGTTTAGAAATTATCGCCAACGGTCTCGTCCATGAGTAGTTGCGAGGATTTTCAGAAGTAGGCGAGAACAAGCAATTACTTATAGCCGGTGTGCCTGTTGCACAACACTCAAATATAGTTAAAAATTTTAAGATTTACATGAAAGTTTTTATTTTTAGGAATGCAAGGCAAGAAAGATTATCAAGAGAAATTATTCAACAATTTTCAGTTAAGTGTTCGCGTACCAGAGCACAATTTCTATCGACGTTTAAAAGCAGTTTTACAATTAGACTTTGTCTATCAAGAAACCAAAGGCTTCTATGGCAATAGTGGGCAAAAGAGCATCGATTCCGTCGTGTTCTTTAAGTTATGCTTGGTAGGGTATTTGGAAAACACATTCAAAAACAACAAACGCCCTTAAAAAAGGACGTTTTTGTATCTTGTTTTTGAAAATTATGGGCTTGTGCAACGGCTACCGGTGTTGTAAACAGTTTTTATTTATTTAATTTTTTCGCAAGTTGTTTTTTCTCAAAAGTGAGTCTTTTTTTCCAAATTTTCTTTGGTACGGTTGGACATTGTATACTTATATCATCCCATCTTTTTCGAAATGAATTTGACCATTGCTCAAATTCAGATGCACTTTTTTTCAAAACCATTTGATGTTCAAGTTCTTTTAATAGCGAACCGAATTTTGCACCTGAAGTTCTATGTTTTTCAGCTTTTTCTGATAATTTAAGGAATGTTTGTAATGAAGCAAAAACAACTGCAAAGAAGCTCAATATTCCAGTCGTAATCTGTGTTTTTAAATCTGAATTTTTTTGAATTGTTGAGAAAATGGTTGTACCAACTATTGCAGTCAAAACTATTGTCAAAATTCCTAATATATAATGTTTTTTTGACGAACTAACAGATGCATCATAGTGAGAATGACAAATTATTCTCAAGTCAGAGTCCCAAGTTAATAATAGTTCATTTTGCTCTTTTTTCATTTATTTATCTATTGGTTTGTTTTTATTTCCAATTAGGATAATCCACTATATGAATTAATTCTCCTATTACTATTCTTAAATCATCTTTTAGTTTATCTAAATCGGGTTTTCTGGCAATGTATCTTCTGTTGTGAGCAGACAAATCGCCATTTTTCTTAATTTTTGGTAGAGACTGTTTAGTGTTTCTACTTAAATTCCATTTAGGCTCTTTTAACAATTCGGTTATTAAATCACTTAAATAGTAAAAACTGCCATCACTTTTCTTAATTAAATTTTCAATTCCGTGTCTCTCAAAAGCCTCAATAATTAGGATTTCTACTAATTTTCTTGTAAGAACTGAACAAGCATCATATAGTTCTAAATCATAAGAATTAATTGTTTGTTCAGCTAACTTGGTTATATATCCTCTTGTTTCGATAAATATCTCAAATGGAAGATATTTTGAATCAATTGCTTTAGGAATTGGTATTTTCCCAAAACCTGAATCCAATTTTTCTTTATAAGTTCTTTCTATATAATATGAACCGTTCTTCTTTAAGAATTTCTTTGATTTTCCTTTAGAATTGTTACCTAAATATGATGAGATATTTGAATAAGGTTCTAAATGAAGATTATCAAAGCATTCAGCAATGTCCTTAACTGTAAATCCGTTTGCTTTTTGTTCAATTAGCAAGTAATAAGCGAAAAAATCTATTTTTTTACTTGCTGTTAAATCATTAAATCCTGTTACGGATAGTATAAAACTTTCTAATCCTTTCATTTATTAAACCTACTTCTTTTTTACGATATCTAACCTAACTCTATTTGAACCTTGCGTAGACAATTTTATATTATCAACCTTGTCGAAGTCAATCCAATTGCTACGACTCTTGGTATTAACGACTACTTGGTAGAAACTTGCAGGAATTCTGCATTTTAAAACAAAGAATGCTGTGTATAAATGGTTAATTGTAACCTTATCGATTTTTAAAATTTCTTTTAAGTAATTAACTATAACAATTACTCGGTCTCCATTGGATTTTATTTCATAATTTTTCACATAATCGATTAGAGAAATTTTATCGGTTGGACGTAAATTTAAGTCCTTTAAGACTTCAAATTTTGAGCCTGAAGTTTTACTATTTTTCTTGGTTGAAGCCGTTGATTTGTCAGCTTTTGTTTTCGGTTTTTTTTGTTTTAAAGGCGTAGAATGTGTTCTTGAAATTATTTCATTAGCTTGATGTTTGCCATCATTCGTAAGTATAAATTCCTCGTCATTAAGTGCGCTAAAATATCCTTTATTGAAAAGAGCTTTAATATTTTGGGACATATTTGCGTGTCGACTTGTTGTTTTTCGTTTAGTGCTTTCGTACGCTTCTAATATGTTTTTGCTTGTAAAGGGTTTGTTACCAAATTCGGTTGCATAATAGGCATAAACTAAAATCCATTCTCTCTCGCTTGATGGAAGTTGCTTCATTAAAACATCTTTCAAACTTGGAATGTCACTATCGGTAAAATCTATATTTTCCGCTTGAGCAATTTGTTTTGGTATTCCGCTTTCGGGTTGTTCAACTAAATACGTTGTTTCTGACATATCAACACTCATAACAATGTTTCCTAATCCGTTTTCTTTTATGTCCTTAAATTCGGACTGAACGGTGTCTTTGTCTCCCTCAAGTTCTATTTCGAAGCTTTTGTATTTTAGTTTAATTCTTAAATTTCCCATATTTAGTTCTATGTCTTTTCAAATTGTGCCCAACGACTTGATATGAAATCGTTTTAATGTTTCATATCTAATGTTAAACGAAATTAGGTAAAATTTCTGACAAAGTCAAATAGGCGAATGACTAAAAAATACTATTATAAGTGTGAAAATGTAAAAAAGCGATGCGTTTTTATTCTCTATATAAAAAGTAATTATTCACTAAATCTATATAGTTTTGTTTAGCTTCATCTTCACTTACATTTTTAGCTTGAAACAAGGCATTGGTTTTAAAAGCATTAATTATGGGTTCTTTGCTTTTTGGTCTTCCGTAGTCGTTTGTAGCTTTTTTGTAATAAGCATAAAGCTTTAAAAGTGTGTCTGCAGGGAAAGGTTCGGTATGTGCGTTTACTCGGTTTACCGCTTCTTTAAATGCTATGTCTAGTTCTTCTCTACTCATTAATTTCTGCAATAATGCTTTCGCCACCTTTAACTTTTTGATTAAGTGTAACTTTTATGTTTGTATCTAGTGGTAAAAACAAATCGACTCTAGATCCAAATTTAATAAAACCAGAATCACTGCCTTGAATGGCTTTGTCGTTTTGTTTGGCATAGTTTACAATGCGCTTAGCCAATGCACCTGCTATTTGTCTGTAAAGTACTTTGCCGTAAGTTTCGTTTTCTACAACTACTGTTGTACGTTCATTTTCCTCACTAGCCTTAGGATGCCATGCAACTAAATATTTTCCTGGATGATATTTGCTAAATATAACATTGCCGCTTATAGGATATCGTGTAACGTGAACATTTATAGGAGACATAAATACACTAACTTGTAAGCGTTTTTCTTTAAAATATTCTTTTTCAAACACTTCTTCAATAACTACAACTTTTCCATCTACAGGAGAAACTACATGTTTGTTGTTTAAAACAGTATGGCGTTTAGGGTTTCTAAAAAACTGAAGTATAAGTATTAAGAATACAAACAAAGCAATCATAATAAGGGTTTGTAACCATTTAATTGATATGTAAGTATCAGCTAGTAAAAAGGATGCAATGACAAAAACAAATGTTATTATTATAATTTTATGTCCTTCTTTATGAAACATAGTGTAAAATTCTTAAAAATAAATATATAAATGGTGCGGCAAAAATAATACTATCTAATCGGTCTAGTAATCCACCATGACCAGGCATTATAACACCGCTATCTTTTACGTTAGCTTGTCTTTTAAATTTTGATTCAATTAAATCTCCCAAAGTGCCAAATACACTAATAATAATACTTAGTATTAGCCAATTTGTAAAATTTAATGTCTGCGTAAAGGTAGCAATAAAATAGCTTGCAATACAGGAAAAAAGCAAACCTCCTAGAAAACCTTCAACTGTTTTTTTAGGAGATATTTTTTCGAAAAGTTTTTGTTTACCAAAGTTTTTACCCACTAAATAAGCAAATGAATCGTTAACCCAAACAAGAATAAAAGCTCCTAAAAGTATACTGGGGTTATAAGGCTCATAGTAATTTGCTATTAAAACAAGAAAAACGAAAGCTGTTGATAAATAGAATGTGGTAAGTACAAAGCGTTTAGAACTGAAAAGAGGTGTCTTTTTTACAGAAAACAAATCTTTAATTAAAAATAGTTCTACAAAAATGCTAAACACCATAAGTATTTGGGTAATTTCATCTAAACCCTTATCGGTTTTTGAAATTAATTGCCAATACCCAAATACAGCAAACAGAATGATGAAAATAATATTGGGGATTAAACTTTTAAGCTGAATTAATTTTTGGAATTCATTGATGCTAATTAATCCGAAAACAAAAAAGAGGGCAATTAATGCATACTTGTTTTGTAAACACAGAATTAATAAAGCAACGTAAAGTAACCCAGAAATGGATCGTATAAGAGTTTCTTTCATCTTATAAGTCTTCTAAAAGCAGTAGATATAAGTTTTTAGCACTACTACCGTAACTTAAGAAATCTTTATCATCACCAGATTTAAAGTGTTTTATAGTGGTAATGTTTGTTGGTATTTTTGCTCTATTATTAGATTTTATAGTTCTAAGACCTTCTCCAATAGTTTCAGTAATTTGGCTAGTAGTGGCAAAAACAATAAAATTTGCAGGAAGTTCTGGAAGCTTTTTTTCGAATATTTGTTTTGAAGAGATAAGCAAAGACCCATCGTTAGCAATTAAGTTTTCGCATGTTGTTAAGAAAAAAGTAGCCTCACTTATTTTTTTAGTTGGCTTTAAATTTGATTTTTTAAATCTACTTTGAAGATTTTCATCTAATAATAATACTTTTTTTTCTTCCCAATTATTTTCTTTAATGATGTTTTTTAAATTTTCAAATATCTCGTTTAAATTATCGCAATATAAAAACTTACCACCATTAGATTTAAAGTTTATAGTAAACCTTTCATCTATTGGGAGTTTTATTTCGGGCATATATTTGCCTCTATCATCAGACTTTAGTTCTTCATCAAATCTATCAGATTTGGAACCAAATATTTTTCTAAAAAGACTCATTTAGTTACCTGCTATTAACGAAATTCTCAAGGGATTTATCAAATATAAAAAATCTTAAATTAACGATGCAGTTAATTTAAGATTTTTACTAAAAGCTTAACAAAATATCTATATATTTTATTCTTCTTCTTCGTTGTTTTTAACTACTTCTGTATTATTGCCCCCTTCTTTTATAAAAGCTCGCTCTCCAAATATTTTTTCAAGATTGTCTTTAAAAATAACTTCTTTTTCAAGAAGAACTTCTGCAAGCTCAGTTAATTTGTCTTTATTTTCTTCAAGAAGTTTAATAGCTCTTTGATATTGTTCTTCAATAATAGCTGAAATTTCGCTATCAATTAATTCGGCTGTTTGTTCGCTATATGGTTTTGTAAAACCATATTCGCTTTGTCCAGAATCATAATACGTTAGGTTTCCTATTTTATCGCTAAGTCCATAAATAGTAACCATAGCTCTAGCTTGTTTTGTAACTTTTTCTAAATCGCTTAAAGCACCAGTAGAAATTTTATCAAATATAACTTTCTCTGCAGCACGACCACCCAAAGCAGCACACATTTCGTCTAGCATTTGTTCAGGTCTAACAATTAAGCGTTCTTCAGGTAAATACCATGCAGCTCCTAAAGAGCGTCCACGTGGCACAATAGTAACTTTTACTAATGGCGCAGCATGTTCTAGCATCCAACTTACAGTAGCATGTCCAGCTTCATGATAAGCCACTGCTTTTTTCTCGCTTGGTGTAATTATTTTATTTTTCTTTTCTAATCCACCAATAATTCTATCTACAGCATCAAGGAAATCTTGCTTGTCAACAGCTTTTTTGCCATTTCTAGCAGCAATTAATGCAGCTTCATTACAAACATTAGCAATATCGGCTCCAGAGAATCCTGGTGTTTGTTTTGAAAGAAAATCAGTATCTAAATCTTTAGCCTTTTTAAGTGGTCTTAAATGTACTTCAAAAATTTCTTTACGCTCACGAATATCTGGTAAGTCAACAAAAATTTGTCTGTCAAAACGACCAGCACGCATTAATGCTTTATCTAAAATATCGGCTCTGTTGGTAGCAGCAATTACAATAACATTTGTATTTGTTCCAAAACCATCCATTTCGGTAAGTAATTGATTAAGTGTGTTTTCGCGTTCGTCATTACTTCCAGACATGGCATTTTTTCCTCTAGCACGACCAATCGCATCAATTTCATCTATAAAAATAATTGAAGGTGATTTTTCTTTAGCTTGTTTAAATAAATCTCTAACACGAGATGCACCAACACCAACAAACATTTCAACAAAATCAGATCCTGATAAAGAGAAAAAAGGTACTTTTGCTTCGCCTGCAACGGCTCTAGCTAATAAGGTTTTACCTGTTCCTGGAGGTCCTACTAGAAGTGCTCCTTTTGGTATTTTTCCTCCTAAAGTTGTGTATTTTTCAGGGAATTTTAAGAAATCTACTATTTCTTGAACTTCTTCTTTAGCACCTTCTAAACCTGCAACATCTTTAAAAGTTGTTTTTACTTCTGTATTTTGATCGAAAAGTTTTGCTTTCGATTTTCCAATATTAAAAATCTGCCCTCCAGCGCCACCTCCAGCACCACCAGACATACGACGCATAATAAAAATCCAAACTCCAATAAGTAAAATAAAAGGCAGAATACCCATTAATAAATTACCCCATGTATCAGTTTCTTTATCAAATTCTATTTTAGGTTGTGTAGATAATCCTTTTGTTGCATTGTCTAAGTCTTCTTCAAATTTCTCTAGACTTCCAAATTCAAAAGTGTAGTTAGGTAATTTGGAAGTAGCAATAAATGATTGAGGTTTAGATTTTTTATGAATTTCTTTTTCTTCGGCATCTTTTGTTAAAAAAACTTTGGCAACACGAGTGTTTGTTATAATGTCAACTTCATCAATATCACCATCTTGTAAGTATTTAAAAAAGTCTGATTTTGTGATTTTGTTATCCTCTTGATAACTTCCGCTACTAAATAATTGAAACCCTAAGAAAAGAGCTATTAATATACCATAAATCCAATACGGACTGAATTTTGGCTTGTTTTCTTTTATGTTTTTTTTGTCTTTTGCCATCTTTCTTTTTTAGTAGCTCGTTTCTATAATTGTTGTTTTTGCATCTCCCCAAAGGCTTTCAATATCGTAATATTCTCTAATATGTTTTTGAAAAACGTGTACTACAACATTTACATAGTCTATCAATACCCATTCAGAGTTTTCTAAGCCTTCTGTATGCCAAGGATTGTCTTTAAGTTCTTTGCTAACTTTTTTTTGTATTGAATTAACTATGGCGTTTACCTGCGTATTTGAAGTACCTTCGCAAACAATAAAATAATCACAAACAGTGTTTTCAATGTCCCTTAAGTCTAAAATATTTATCTCTTTTCCTTTAACATCTTCTATACCGCTAATAATAACTGATATGAGTTGATCTGCGTTTATTTTTTCTTTCGCCATTAAATTTATTTAATTTGTGCAAAGTTATTATTTTTTTAGTTCTTTATACTTTAAAATAATCATAAGATTTTACAGTATTAAAATAACCTTCATATGTCTATAATCAAACTTAATGCCATCGATTCTACAAATAACTATTTGAGGAGGCTTATTAATGAAGCAGAAGTAACTGATTATACGGTTGTTTTGGCTGAAAAACAAACACATGGCAGAGGACAAATGGGTACCGTTTGGGATTCTGATAATGGTAAGAACCTTATGTTTAGTGTGTTTAAAGATTTGAATAAGTACGATGTAGATTTTCCTTTCTATATTAGTATGGCTATTTCTTTAGCTATTTTGAAGACTTTTAAAGCTTTAAATATTCCTGATTTACATATTAAATGGCCTAACGACATTTTGTCAGCAGACAAAAAGATTTGTGGTATTTTGATTGAAAATGTCATAAAAAACAAATTAAACTCTACAATTATTGGTATTGGTATTAATGTAAACCAAACTGAATTTAAAAACCTTCCAAAAGCAACATCTTTAAAAAATATTACTGGAATTCATTATGATTTAGATGAAGTTTTAAAGCTAGTTATCAATTATACTAAAGAATATTCTTTGCTTTTACAGGAAGGAAAGTATGATGACGTAAAAACCGAATATGAAACTAATTTGTTTAGAAAAAATAAACCTTCAACATTTATGGATGCTGAAGGTGTTTTATTTCCTGGTTTTATAAAAGGTGTTACAAAATATGGTAAGCTATTAGTAATTTTAGAAGACGAAATTGTTAAAAAATTCGATCTTAAAGAAATTACATTACTTTATTAAATAGCTTTAGGTATACTTGTAGCTAGCGTTTCAATAAATTTGGTTATAGGGCCTTTAATCATCATAGCCATCATGGGGTTAAAGTCGCCACTAAATTTTAATTGAACTTCGCTTGATGTTTCGTTAATTTGAATAATGTTACCAACAAGGGAGAAATCTATTTTTCCGCCAGCAGCACCTAAAACAATTTTATTAGGCGGTATTACTTCTTTCTTTTTAAGAATAATTTCAGGCATTCCTTTTAATGCAAATAAAAATTTATCGTCGTCTAAAACTTCAAATTTGCTAATGTTTTCAGGCATTAAAGATTTAAAATTTTTTACATCGGCTAAAAAGTCAAATACTTCTTGTGGCGATTTACTAACGTTTATTTTTGGAGATTCTAAATTCATAATTTTTTTTAATATTACTATATCAAATAGCGTTCCATTCATTTGGGTTAGAATTCCATTCAGATAATGTTTCTAATTCTTCTTTAGAAATATAATTAGTGTCTAAGGCTTGTTCTAATAAGTTTTCGTAGTTACTTAAAGTGTTTAAAGCAATACCTTCTTTTTTAAAGTTTTCACTAGCAACATCAAAACCATAAGTAAAAATAGCAACCATTCCTTTTACATTTATGTTGGCTTCTTTTAAAGCTCTTACGGCATTTAAACTGCTTTTTCCTGTGCTAATAAGGTCTTCTACAACCACAACACTTTGTCCGCTTTCAATAAATCCTTCTATTTGGTTTTTACGTCCGTGTCCTTTAGCATCTGGTCTTACATATATAAAAGGCAATCCTAAATATTCAGCAACCAACATTCCAATACCTATGGCTCCAGTGGCTACACCAGCAATAACATCAGGTTTTCCATATAATTTTTCAATATGTTTAGCCATGACTTCGCGAACATAATTGCGAATTGGAGGATAAGATAAGATAATCCGATTATCACAATAAATTGGAGATTTCCATCCTGAAGCCCATGTAAATGGATCTTTTGGGCTAAGTTTTATAGCGTTTACTTGTAATAAAACTTCAGCGGTTTTTTTGGCAGTTTCTTTATTAAAAATCATAGCCACAAAATTACACAATAAATTAGTTTTACGTAACAGTTGATTATTAATTAAAATATTTTTTTCAACATTTATTAGTTTGTCACTAAAAATGATATTTTTACCAAAGCGAAATTGTTAAATACAAACTATGCATAAAGTTTTTGTTGGAGATAAACCTATAGTTTTAACAACTAAAGTAGAACAAGAAACTAATTTTAAAAATTATTTACTTGATACTGTAAATATTGGGAAAGTTATAAAAGAATTAAATAATACGTCATTACAAGAGGTTCGACTAATTCATAAAAATGAAGATAAGTTATTAAAAAAGTTTTTAAAGAAATTACCAAATGTTATTGCTGGTGGGGGAAAAGCTTTTAATGATTCTAATGAGATTTTATTTATTTATAGAAATGATAAGTGGGATTTACCAAAAGGAAAAGCAGAAAGAAATGAAACTATTGAAGAAACCGCAATTCGTGAAGTTACTGAAGAAACAGGTGTTTCAGGTTTAAAAATAGTAAAACCTTTAAATACAACCTATCATATTTTTAAGCGTAATGGCAAACATAAAATAAAAGTTACTTATTGGTTTGAAATGAAAACTAGTTTTAAAGGTGATTTATATGCACAAGAAGAAGAAGGTATTACTAAAGTAGAGTGGCTTAATGAAACTCAAGTTAAAGAAGCGCTTAAAAATTCTTATGCTAATATTAAGTTGTTAGTTTAATATTTGACAAATAAAAAACACATCGATAAAATTAAGTGTACCTTTGCAACTTAATAAAAATAAGAGGTGGTT
Source organism: Algibacter sp. (assembly GCA_050294475.1). Lineage (GTDB taxonomy): Bacteria > Bacteroidota > Bacteroidia > Flavobacteriales > Flavobacteriaceae > Thalassobellus. Next base: position 113,892 of record JBNKOE010000023.1, read on the forward strand.
TGTTTACTTAATAAATTGTCATCTCATTGGTCTTAAAAAGGCTAAATCAAACAATTTATATGTCATTTAAATCATTAGGCTTATCTGAAGCCTTGCTAAAAGCTATTAGCAAAAAAGGATACACAACTCCATCTCCAATTCAAGAAAAAGCAATTCCACCTATTTTAGAATGTAAAGATGTTTTAGCTTCTGCTCAAACAGGAACAGGAAAAACAGCAGGTTTTACATTGCCGCTTTTACATATACTTTCTGAAAATCCGAAAGAAAAATACAGACCCATTCGTGCTTTAATTTTAACACCAACACGCGAGTTGGCAGCACAAGTATATGCTAATGTTAGAGAATATAGTGAATTTTTAAATTTAAGAAGCGCCGTTATTTTTGGAGGTGTTAACCAGAAACCACAAGCAGCAACTATTCGTCAAGGTATTGATGTTTTAGTAGCAACACCAGGGAGATTATTAGATTTACAAAATCAAGGTTTATTATCACTTAAACGAGTGGAGATTTTTGTGCTAGATGAAGCCGATAGAATGTTAGATATGGGGTTTTTACGTGATATTGAACGCGTTATAAAATCGATGCCAGAAAAGCGTCAAAATCTTATGTTCTCAGCAACATTTTCTAAAGATATTAAGAAGTTAGCGCATGGCATTTTAAATCATCCTGTGCAAGTTGAAGCGACTCCAGAAAACACAACAGTTGATGCTATTAGCCAAAAAGTATATAGAGTAGCAAAAGGTTTGAAAACAGGATTAATTATTAAATTAATTTCTGAAGGTAACTGGAAACAAGTATTAGTATTTACAAGAACTAAACATGGGGCTAATAAGCTTTGTGAAAAAATGGTTAAGTCAGGTATTACAGCTGCTGCCATACATGGGAATAAAAGTCAAGGCGCAAGAACAAAGGCTTTGTCTGGTTTTAAAAATGGTAGTGTTCGTGTTTTAGTAGCAACAGATATTGCTGCTCGTGGATTAGATATTCCTTTATTACCACATGTTGTAAATTTTGAATTGCCAAATATTTCTGAAGATTATGTGCATAGAATAGGAAGAACAGGTAGAGCAGGAGCTAGTGGCGAAGCTTTATCTTTAGTAAGTGCAGATGAAACTACATTTTTAAGAGATATTGAAAAGTTGATAGAAATGAAATTACCTGTTGAGGTTGTGGAAGGTTTTGAACCCGATCCGAATGCATCAACAGTTCCAATGAAACAAGGACAAGGGCGTCAAAAAAGAAACACAAGAAATTCTAATAACTCTCGGGGTTCTAATAACAATTCAAACAAGAATTCTACTTCAAGACGACCAAAACGAAATACAGATAGACGCCGTTAAAAATCATGAAAAAGGTTTTAAAAGATAAAATTATTGAGGTTTGCGATAAAAAAATAGCTCAAAAAGGAGACAATGTAGGTTTGTCTTTTTATGCTTTTTTTGCAAATAAAAATGATGATCCAGAATTGTTAATGGAAGCTGCCACTTGGTGGATTAAAACGCATAAACTTGATCATTTTGAAAAAGCTGTAAAAATTAAAGATCTTGTAAATGGAATCGCAACCAAATAATCCGTTACATGGTATTAAACTAGAACAAATTATTAACGAGTTGGTGGCTCATTATGGTTGGGAATATATGGGTTACAACATAAAAATTAAATGTTTTACTGATAACCCTTCCGTGAAATCTAGTTTAAAGTTTTTACGTAGAATGCCTTGGGCTCGAACCAAGGTTGAGAATATGTATTTAAAGATGTTGAAGAATAATAGGAAGTAGTTCAATGGAGAGTTCAACTGTTTTAGATATGAGCATTTTTGTAGAGCAGTTTTTATATTTTTAAGAATTTTATATCAATAATTATTTATTGACTTTTCATAAAACGTCTCACTGCTACCCACTGTTTTAGCATGTCTCTAGCATCTTGCGCAGGATATCCTAAAACTGTTTTGCCTGCTGCAACATCGCCAACAACTCCAGAACCAGCACCAACCGTTGCGCCAGAATGTATAGTGGTGTGATCCTTAATAGAGGCACTTCCTCCAATAATAACACCATCACCAAGGGTAACAGAACCTGCTAATCCACTATGTCCTGCCATAATACAAGAACGTCCCATAATACTATTATGAGCTATTTGTACAAGGTTGTCTATTTTACATCCATCGCCAATAATGGTTGAACTGAATTTTGCTCTATCTACACAAGAGTTTGCTCCAATTTCTACATAATGACCAATGATAACGTTTCCTATTTGAGGTATTTTTACAAGTCCGTTTCCGTCATCACTTGGTCTGTACCCAAAACCATCAGCACCAATACTTACATTGGTATGAAATATACAATGGCTACCAATAATGCAGCGTTCTCTAATTACAGTGCCAGACCAAACAACCGTATTATCTCCAATGCTAGTTTCATCAAACACGCACACATTTGGGTATAAAACTACACCGTTTCCTAATTCTACATCTTTACCAATATAGCAATTAGCACCAATTTTACATCCATTACCAATTTTAGCAGTGTCATGAATAACAGCCGTTGGATGAATATCGACATCAAATACAGGAGCAGGCAGATTGAATAATTCTAAAATTTTAGCCATAGCTAAATCGGCATTTTTAACTTTAATTAAAGCGCGATTTTCGTCAGGTTCAATTTTTAAATTATCATTAACCACAGCAGCACAAGCTTTAGAGTCTGCCCAATGTTTTACATATTTTACACTTCCTATAAAAGTTATATGATTGCTTTTGGCGTTTAATAATTGTTCTGGACCTTCAATTTTCTGATTGGTATTTCCTATTAACTCTCCTTTTAAAATATCGTTAATTTCACTAATTGTGTAAGATATCATGTGTTGTTTTAAGTTGTTGGTTAGCTTAGTTGTAAATCTAATGGAAAAAAAACAGAAAATATGCTTTTTTAATCTTCAATTCTATTTTCATCAAAAGCTGATGGTAGTAATTTAGGAATGAATTTAACTACTAATGGTAGTAATAATGCACCGCCAGGTAATAAAAAGATGGCTAGACTAGGAATGGATTTAAATATGTCTAAAAGTTGTTCTTGTACTTTTTTTTGTTCTTCAGTATTTAAGTCTCTAATAGTAGATTGTGAAATAAGCACCATAAGTTCTTTACTGTCTTTTAATTCTTGGTACAGGCGTTTGCTGTTTCTGGTAATTAATTTGGTTACCATTTTACTAGAATTATTATAAAAACTCTGTACGATGTTTTTAGAACTTAATAGCGCAATATTGTCTTTGTTTACAGTGTAAAATTCATTAACTGTTTTTATTGATTTGTTTATTTGTTTGGTATTTAGGTTTAGGTCTGTTCCTAGTTTTGATAAAAAAAGTTTTTCATTTTTATCAATAATTCTATCACTCCAAGACGCCATACAAGCTATATCCAATATATAATGTGCTTCTTTAGGTTTTTTTACAAATGATATGGCTTTATTGTAATCGACATTATTATTGTCTTGGTATCTTAAAGAACTTTCAAAAAGTTTAATCAAACTATTATCATATTGGTTTTTAGTTTTTTTAGAATTTAAAACTTTTAATGAAATTGAAGAAATAGAAGCTTCTAAATTTTTTATATAGTCACTTGAAATAGTTTCTTTTTTTAAGTATTCATTATATGCTAATATATCAACATACAAAAGAGCATTTATAATTAGGTAATTGAAGTTTTTGGTTAAAATATTGTCATCTATTTGAATGCGTTTGTGTAATATTTTTTCAAGTTGTTCTTCCGATTTTTTACCTCCTAATAACCCTTGAAAAAATGATAATTTAAGCTCGTTAATGTCGGTATAAAATCCTATAACACTATCGGTAAATGTTGTTGTGCAACCAGAAACATGATGTGTGTAAAGAAAGGCAAGACATAAATTGGTTTTACAAAGTTCTTCTTCTGTAAAATCTTTTTTGTGTATTATATTTCCAATAACCTCTAAGTTGCTACCATAAATAAAGCCGCATGCTCTTAAAGCATTGTAAAATGATTCTTCATTATAATTAAATAATAAATCATTTTTACTTATTTCTTTAAGCAGTTTGTTTATCCAGCCTGAAGCTGATGGATTCATATGTTTGATTATTTAGTTTTATAAAAATAAAAAAGCTGCTCATTAAAGCAGCTTAAATTTGATTTAAATTTTTATTATTATTTAAAACAGTTAATTTTCACGTAAATAAGCACTAACTTCAATAGCGACATCTTCCCAAGTTTTACTAATGCCATCTGGTCCTTTATGTAATTCGTAACAAACTTTGTTTATAGATTCTAGTGCTCCTAAAGCATCCCAGTCTTTAAGATTCATAGTACCAGTCATAGTTACACGTCTTTCTTCAGTTATCGTTACTTCTAGAGGTAAATCATTAGTAACACCATTCATGGTAATAGAAGCAATATATTTATTGTCGTTGTATTTAATAGTACCTTTAATAAATTCGGTGTCAAGCATTGCTCCAAAGAATGAGGCTTTTAGTTTTTCATCGCGACCAGCGTCTTTTGTAAACAAGCTACTAATAGGGATGGAAAAACTTAAATTATTTAAAGCTTCTTGAGGTGTTTTACCAGCTTTGTTTTCGAAGTTTAAAGTTGAAAACTCACCACTTACAGGTTTTTTTTCTGTTGTTTTGTAAGCAGTCCATTTAACAGAGGTTGCTTCTGGTTTTATAATAAACTGTTCTGTTGATATTGTGTCTACAGTTGTGTCAGAATCAGTTGATTTTTTATTGTTTTTACATGCTGTAACACTTAATGTTAAAGCAATTGCTAAAAGATGTATTCTTTTCATTTTTTTAAATTTTATTTTTATGTAAAGTTATATAATAATCAATGGATAGCAAATTTTCAATATGATATATATCATATTTTTAACATTGCCAATCCTATATTTTTGATTTTAAATGTTAGGTATGTTAAGTTCGTTAGTTAGTAAATATAATATAGCAGGGCCTCGTTATACGAGTTATCCAACGGTTCCGTATTGGAATCAAGAAACTTTTTCTTTAAATAATTGGAGGCAATCGTTAATAAAATCTATTAAGGAGAGTAGTACAAAAGAAGGTATTAGTTTATATATTCATTTGCCATATTGTGAAAGTTTATGTACATTTTGTGGTTGTAACAAACGCATAACAAAGCAACATAATGTAGAAAGCCCATATATTACTGCTGTTTTAAAAGAATGGGAATTGTATTTAAAGTTGTTTGATGAAAAACCTGTTATTAAAGAGTTGCATCTTGGTGGTGGAACCCCTACTTTTTTTAGTCCAGAGAATTTAGAAAAATTAATTAAAGGATTATTGAAAGATTCAGAATTAGCTGATAATTATGAGTTTAGTTTTGAAGGACATCCAAATAATACAACGCGTGCACATTTAGAAGCACTTTATAATGTTGGGTTTAGACGTGTTAGTTATGGTGTGCAAGATTATAATGAAACTGTGCAAAAAGCCATTCATAGAATACAACCTTTTGAAAATGTAAAGCGAGCAACAGATTTAGCTAGAGAAATTGGATATACATCTGTTGGTCATGATATTATTTTTGGATTACCATTTCAAACTTTAGAACATGTTAAAGAAACTATTTTAAAAACAAAAACCTTGCTTCCAGACAGATTAGCATTTTATAGTTACGCTCATGTACCTTGGATTAAAGGAAATGGACAACGTGGTTTTAGTGATAGCGATTTACCAGCAGCTGAACTTAAAAGAGAGCAGTACGAAATAGGTAAAAAAATGTTAGCTGAAGTTGGTTATACCGAGGTTGGAATGGATCATTTTGCTTTAAAAACAGATGCTTTATATAAATCGATGATACAAGGTAGTTTGCATAGAAATTTTATGGGCTATACTGCTTCTAAAACTCAGGCTATGATTGGTTTGGGAGTTTCTGCAATAAGTGATAGTTGGTATGGTTTTGCTCAAAATGAGAAAAGTATAGAAGATTATTATGCGTCTTTAAGTAAAGATATATTACCTGTTTACCGAGGTCATATTTTAAATGAGGAAGATTTAATTATAAGAAAGCATATTCTTAACTTAATGTGTCAATTTAAAACGAGTTGGTCTCATAATTCACTTAATTTTAATGAGCTTCCAGAAGTTATTTTAAGGTTGAAGGAAATGGAAAAAGATGGTTTGCTCGTTATAAGTTCTAATACTATAGAGGTTACAAAAAAAGGACAACCATTTGTTAGAAATATATGTATGGCTTTCGATTTATTATTACAACGTAAGCAACCAAACACACAGTTGTTTTCAATGACAGTGTAATTTATTAATATTGTTCCCACTAATGTGGGAATCTAAAATCAAATATTATGCAAAAAATTATTGTACCAATCGATTTTTCTGAATATTCAGAATATGCATTAGAAACAGCAGCTAAATTAGCTAAAAAATATAAAGCAGAGATTTTAGCACTTCACATGCTAGAGATGTCTGATCTAATATATACAGCTTCTGAAGGACTTCAAAATGAAAAAGCAGCTTTTTTTATAACCTTGTCTGAACAAAAATTTGAAAAATTTCTTAAAAAGGATTATTTAAAAGGTATAAAAGTAACTCCAATTATAAAACATTTTAAAGTCTTTAGTGAAGTTAATGATGTTGCTAAAAAGCATGAAGCAGACCTAATTGTAATGGGGTCTCATGGTTCAAGCGGTGTTAAGGATATATTTGTAGGCTCTAATACTGAACGTGTTGTAAGAAATGCTGGTATTCCTGTTTTAGTTGTGAAGAATAAAGTAAGTCAAATTAATTTTGAAGTCGTTACGTTTGCTTGCGATTTTTCTGAAGAATGTATTAAACCATATATTAAAGCTATTAATATGTTTAACAAAATAGGTTCTAAAATGTACTTTGTTTATGTCAATCTTCCTAATGATAGATTTAAAAGTTCTTTAGAAATGGAAAGGCGTGTTGTTAATTTCTTTACAAAAGCAGAAGGTAATTTAGAACGCATACAAGATGTACATTATGTGTCTGATTATAGTATTGAAGATGGTATTTTAAGTTTTTCAAATAAAATAGGAGCCGATATAATTGCTATACCAACACATGGCAAAAAAGGGTTAGCACACTTTTTTGAAGGCAGTGTAGGAGAAGATGTTGCTAATCATGCAACATTACCAGTTATAACATTTAAGATTTAATGATTTTATATTATAGTAACTAATTTTGAAAAAGGAGCTTTTTAATAACAAGCTCCTTTTTTTATTGTATTGAAACAGCTAGTATTTTAAATAAGTTAGCCTTTGTTTTAAAGAAATCATTTTCAAGTGAAATAGCTTTAAGTTTAGCGTCAATAAGTTTTGATTCTCTTGAGTTTACTAAGAATAATGAGCTTTCTCCTAAGAAAAACTTACGTTCTTCTGCTTTTAGCATTTTTTTATAATCATCAACAATAACAGTAGTGTAATCATTTTGCAAAACAAAAGATGCTAGTTCTTGATTAATGGCATTAATTTTATTTTTAAGTGTCACTTTTGTAGATTGAATTTCATATTTGGTGTTCAGTAATTTTAGTTTAGCTAATTTTAAATCGGCACGTTCTTTTCTTAAAAATAGAGGAAAACTAATATTAACCCCGCCTTTATAAGTCGAAGTACTAAACGATCGAGAAACTTCAGGTGTTTGCGATAAAAAATTATACTGTAAATCTATTTTAGGTAATAGGTTGTTTAGTTTTAAGCGCTTTTCAATATTTAAATTTTGAAATTTGTAGTCTAATGATTTTAACTTAGGATGATTTTTTAAATCAGCATTTTCAATATCAAAAATTGATGTGTTTAAAACCAGATCTATACTTTCAAAAGTATTTATATCAGGAGTAATACCTTCTTTTATTTCAATGGGTGTGTTTTCATTTAACCATAAATAGTTAGATAATTCTAATGATGATTTTATGAATTTAATATTCGATTTCTCTAAATTTAATTTTCTGATATTAAGCGCAATACGTGCTTCTAAAGTATCAATAGCGGGTTTGTCTCCAGTTTCGTAACTTCTTTTTATACCATTAAATCGCATTTCGGCATTGGTTAAAAAATCTTCATATACGCGTTTTTCATTATATGTTTTTAGCCAATTAAAATAAGCAAGTGTGGCATTGTATAAAATGTTGTTAACTAATATCTGTCTGTCTGCTTTGGCTTGGTTCACAAACATTTTAGCTTGTTTAAGCATAGCCATGCGTTTGTTTATAAGCATGCCTTGTGCTACAGAAACAGAAACGCCAACACTATATAATCCATCTTCAGGAATGGTGGCTTCTGGGTTTAAGTAAAATCCAGAGTTTTCTTCAAAGTTTCCTTTTAATTCTACTCCATACCAAGTTGGTATTTTAAATGAGGCATTTAATTTATTATAGTACTCTGTGTTTTTAAACTTTTTTCTATTATAATCAATCTCTAGTTTTGGGTCAAAAGCACCACGAGCTTTCATTCGTTTAGCTTCACTTTCACTTATAATTAAATTAGCTTGTTTTACAATGGGGTGAAATGTTTTTACATAACCTAAATATTCCGATAGGCTAATAACAGATAAGCTGTCTTGTGCAGTAAGGAAGCTGCTTATAAATAAAAATAGAATTGCTATATAGATTCTCATTTTTTATCTTTTTTTGAAGCTGATTTACTGTCTTTATTCGGTTGGTAATAATTAGGAGGGAAGCTGTTAATTTGTCTCCATAATTCAAACCAAATAGGTACATCTTCTAATAACGCTATGGTTTTTGCACCAGAGCCAATACGTATAGCTTCTGGCCATTGTTGGTCGGTTTCATCTGGAGCTAATAGAACTCTGTACTTTCCATTATCGCTAATAAACTGATCAATGGCTACAACTTTAGCTCCGTAAGTACCATAAGATGCATTAGGCCATCCGCTAAAAACTATTGCTGGCCACCCGTCAAATTGAACACGTACATGTTCGCCTTTGTGTAAAAGAGGTAAATCTATAGGTTTTACAAAGGTTTCAACTGCTAAATCGTATTTAGCAGGCATAATGCCTACAAGTGCTTCACCTTCTTTAAAAGTTACACCTATACCTCCAGTTAAAACTTTATTTATGTACCCGTCTTGTGGTGCTGTTACATACAATAAGTTGTTACGCATTTTGTAATTTGTGTATGCATTTTCTAATTTAGTAACTTGAGCTTGAGCATCAAATCCATTAGATTGTGCTGTGTACATATCGCTTTGCGCTTTAGATATTTTATCGGTATATTGAGCTGTAATTCTTGAAAGTTCTATTTGTGCATTAATAACTTCATTTTTACTTGCTAAATATTTATTTTCTTGTGAAATAAGTTTAGCTTGTGTTTCTTGAAGTTTAAGCCGTTTTTCTTCTACATCTTTTACTGCTTTTAAGCCTTCGTCTTGTAAGGTTTGAATACGGTTAAATTGACGTTCGGCAATAATAATATTAGTTTTTGCAGCTTCTAAATCAATACTATCGCTTTTTACTTTTAAGCGCGATTGTAATAATTTGTTTTGTGTTTGCTGCATCTTTAGTTTTTGCTCGTTTTGTAAAGCAGAAACTTGCCTTTTTAAAGCTTGTACTTTACCTTCATATGCTCCAACAGATGAAGATTTTGCTTCTATTTGAGTATTTGTTCTTTCAACTAATTTATCATCAAAATAATCACTTTTTACTTCTGAAATTCTTAAAATAGTATCGCCTTTATTTACGTAATCACCTTCTTGAACATACCAAGCTTCAATACGTCCAGGTATTTGTGATTGTAGTGTTTGTGGACGCAGATTTGGTTTTAAAGTAGTTACCAAGCCTTGTCCAGTAATATTTTGTGTCCAAGGGAGAAAAAGTACAATAAATCCAATAATAGCAATAACTAATAAGAACTGATTAAAGCGCTTATAGTATGCTTTGTTAAAAATCTTTTTGCTAGACTTATACTTTAATAAATCTACTTTTTTATTTACGGTATTGTGAGATATGTTAAGCATGATTTATATTTTTTATGGAACCTTTTTCTAATTCAATAATTTGATTACATTTTGTTTTCCATCGGCTGCTACCACTCACAACTATAAGTGCCCATGGTCTGTCTTTATGAGACAAATAATTGGTTATTGCATTAGTTTCAGTAGGATTAAATCGGTCTAAAGCATCTTCTAAAATTAAAACTCTTGGCTTTTTTAATATTGCTCTTGCTAGAATAATTTTTTTAGAAACAGTATGAGACATTTGTTTACCATCTGGGTATAAAATAGTATTTAGACCTTTGGGTTGCTCTTTTATAAATTCCATTAATCCAATTTTGTCCATTACATCAAAAATTTCATTATCTGTTATGGCTTGATTTCCAAAGGTTAAGTTTTCTTTTATAGAGCCTTCAAAAGGCGTTTCTTCTGTTAAAGATAAACCCATTTGCGATCTGTAATGATTTAAAGTTAGGCTACCAATTGGTAAATTGTTAATATATATATTACCTGCTGTTGGTTCATTAATTCCTGCTATAAGTCTTAATAATGATGATTTACCAGAACCACTTTCTCCAAGAATTAATATTCTGCTTTTTGTTGAAATATTAAAAGAAACGTTATTAATTATTTTTAAATCTCTGTTTGGTACAGCATAAGAAACTTTATCTAATTCAATATTTACATGGGCTTCAAAAGTAGGTTTCTCACCATTTTCTGTTTCTAATTCTTTATCAACTACTTGTCCTATCTTTTCAATAGATGTTAAAACGTCATAAAACGATTCTAATCCTAAAATTAATTTTTCAACAGAGGCAATTACTAATAGAATAATGATTTCTGCTGCAACAAACTGACCAATATTCATTTCTTGATTTAGTACCAATGCACCACCAATCAATAATAAACTTGCGGTTACAATTACTTTAAAGCTTATCATTTGAATAAACTGAATGATGAGAATTTTAAAATGACTTTCTCTTGCTTTTAGGTAATCATTTACTAAAGTGTCGTTTTTAGTTAAACCTAGATTGGTGCTACCTGAAAGTTTAAAGCTAATAACTGTTCTTGCAATTTCCTGAATCCAATGTGCTACTTTGTATTTGTTTTTAGATTCTTTTAAACTGGTTTCAAGCCCTTTTTTAGCAGTAAATTTAAATACTATAAATATTAAAACTAATAGTAATAACCCAAACAGTATGAAGAATGGATGATAAAATGATAGTAAAATTAAAGCAAATAATATTTGCAAGATGGCTGTTGGTACGTCTATTAATATTTTTGATAGCCCTTTTTGAATGGTTAATGTGTCAAAAAAACGATTTGCTAATTCTGGCGGATAATAATTACGTAATTCAGACATTTTAATTTTCGGAAAACGATAACTTAATTCAAAAGAAGAGCGCATAAAAATACGCTGTTGTATGGTTTCAATAATTCTTAATTGCATAAGTTGTAATGCGCCTGAAAAAGCAACACCTAAAGTAACTAATATAACTAGCACCACCCATGAAGTAGATATTTGAGCCCCTTGAATTAAGTTTATAATAGCTTGTATTCCTAGTGGCAATGATAATGCAACAATGCCTGAGAATATAGCATAATAAAAAACTTGAAAAATATCTTTCTTTTCAAGTTGTAACAAGCCTATTAATCGTTGCCATGGTGTCATAGTTTGTTGTTTCATATTTATTGTGTTAGGGCATTCATTACTAAATGAATATAAAAATCTGTAGGGGTTGTGTTTTCTTTACAATCTGTAATTGATTGGAAATGATCTTTTAAAAAATGCTGATGTAAACTACCTTCTATAATGGTACTTGCTAAACTCGAAGAAAATTTATATTCAGGGTTAACAATTGCAATCATATCACGTAAGCGATAGACAATTCTTTTATAAGCGAAAAAGTATCCTTCTTTATTCTCTTTATCTACTTCTTTTGTTAAAAACGATTTAGAGTTTTCATTTATAATGATACGATTTAAAATAATTTCATTTATATGCGAGTAGTTGCTATCTTCTTTAATAGTTCTAGATACTACTTGTATAGCTCGTTTAAGTTTTTCAGTTGCATTAGAAATATTATGCGTTTCAAAAACAAGTTGATATTCAATCCAACTCCAATACCATGAGGTTAGATATACAAGTAATTTGTGTTTGCTTTCAAAATAACGATAAATAGAACTTTCGTTCGATCCAATTAAATTTCCTAGTTTTTTAAATGTATATGCGTCAAATCCAATATCATCAATTAAGATAATACTATGTTCGATTATGCGCTTGCCTAAAGCCGAAGACTCTGGATCTTTGATATAAATTTTATTAGGAACAGTAATTTTTAAATTAGATAGCAATGTATTCATTATTAAAATATATTTACACAAATATAATAGTAATACTATTAAGGACGAAAATAGAAATATATTTTTTATAAAATGATTAAGATTTAGTTTGAAAAATGAATTTTATTGTATTGAAAAACAGTTGCCTGAAGTTAGTGGCAATTTATTTTACTTGTAACAGTATCATGAACAGGAGCAGGAGAAATGTATGGTATGCCTAAACCTAAGCCACGAAATACAAATAGTAAACCAATAATAACAACAAATATTGGAATGGCTTTTTGTATTTTTTGTCTGGCACTTCCTTTTAAAAAGTTACTTAAATAAATAGCAGAAGTCATTAAAGGTACAGTGCCTAAGCCAAAAACAGCCATATATAAGCTTCCGCTTAAAGCATTACCTCCAGCAATAGCGGCAAAAACAGCCATATAAACTAAACCGCAAGGTAAAAAACCATTAAGAAAACCAATAGTTAAAAAAGTATCTGCTGTTTTTCTTTTTAAGGCTTTACCCAAAGCCGATTTAACGTTGCTTATTAGTTTATAAATAGGTTTTGAGAAATTGTATTTATTAAATGTTTGTTGCGGAATTAAAACAACAAGTATCATTAAAACACCAATAGCTATAGATAGTTGTTGCTGGAACCCAAAAATGTAAAGGCTCTTTCCAATCAGACCAAAAATCAACCCAATAATACTGTAAGCTAAAAGTCTACCAAAATGGTAAATAGTAATTTGAGATATTTTTTTAAATGCATTTGTTCTGTCTACAGGAAGCATAAAAGCAATAGGACCACACATGCCAATGCAATGAAAACTGCCTAATAACCCTAAAACAAATGCCGAAATTAGCATGTCAATAATTTATTGTTTCTTTGTATAAATAAGATTGGTTGTTTATTTGCCAATCTATTTTAATGTTCCATCGACCATCTACCAAACGATTGTCAGGTATGAGCAAATAAGGTTTAGATAATGAAATAGCAGTATCAAAATCTAACTGTTTGTTAGATGGTCTATATAGGAACACTTTTCCTTTAATTTTTGTATAATCAATATCATCGGGAAAATTAATAATGAGTCCCTCAGCAGATTTTTTATATGTAATATTTTGACTTAAATCTTTAGCGTTAGTTAGCTTATTAATATCGTTTTGATAATCTAATTCTTCAGCATAATAATCTTCCGTTACTAAATCATGATTGTATTTATTGTTTACATTCATTGTAATAATAAAATACATGATAAAGCTTATAAAACCTATAAAAGCAAGTACAATTCCTGTTCCCCAATTAATTTTCATCTGTTTGTGTTTTTTAGCATTTCCCTTCGGGTCGGGCTTTCGGCAGTCGCTCTATGCTAGGAGCTCCAACAATGCCTCAATCCCTAATGCACTTGTTTGTTAACTTATATTTTAAATCGCATCAACATCATTATCTATAACTTCTAGGACCTAAAAAATTAGCCGTCGTAGTTTCAATAAGTTTATCGTTTTGGAAAACACCTATTTTAATTTTATTTCTATCTCCAGATAATGCCGAATTATTTATTTCGATAAATAAAGTACCTTTTGCAATACCTTGACTTGGAACAACAAGTACATCGCTAGTAGAAACCAATTTTAATGTGCCTTTATGTGATAATAATTTTAAACTTACATTATCAATGTCTTTAGTTGTTTTATTTACTAGTTTATAGGTAAACACATTACTAATAATGTTGTTGTCTTTATGTTCGTATAATTGACCAGGTAATCTTAAAACATTTGCTTCAACATCATTTCGTAAAAACAACATACCTGTTAATATACCAATTAATATAGTAAGTACAGCAATGTAGCCTTTTAACCTAGCTGTTAATTTAAAAGATGCTTTTTTCTCAATGTTATCTTCACTAGCATATCTAATTAAGCCTTTTGGTAAATTAATGCTTTCCATAATGCTATCGCATTCATCAATACAAGCAGTACAATTTACACACTCAAGTTGCGTGCCATTTCTAATATCTATACCTGTAGGACAAACATGTACACATTGAGAACAATCTATACAATCACCATATCCTAAAGCTGTTCTGTCTTCGTTTTTTCTGAATTTTTTTCTACCATTTTTAGCTTCACCACGTTTGTGATCGTAGGCTACAATAATAGATTTGTTGTCTAATAAAACACCTTGTAAACGTCCGTATGGACAAGCAATAACACAAACTTGTTCTCTAAACCAAGCAAATATAAAATAAAAAACAGCTGTAAAGATTAGTAGAGGAATGAGATTGCTTAAATGACTAAAGGGACCATCTATTATATATTGTATTAGTCTATCGCTTCCTATTAAATAAGCTAAAAAGATATTAGCAATAATAAATGATATGATAAGAAATATGAATAGTTTTAATCCTTTTTTTCTTATTTTTTCTGCATTCCAAGGTTGTTTAGAAAGTCTAATTTGTTTAGCTCTATCGCCTTCAATCCAATATTCTATACGTCTAAAAACCATTTCCATAAAAATGGTTTGTGGACAAATCCATCCGCAAAATATTCTACCAAAAGCAACAGTAAAAAGAGTGATAAAAATAACACCAATTATCATTGAAATAACAAACAAGTGAAAATCTTGTGGCCAAAACGGAAAACCGAAAATATTAAAACGACGTTCTAAAACATTGAACATTAAAAACTGATTGCCATTTATTTTTATAAATGGCGATAGAAATAAAAATGCTAATAAAATATAGCTAACCCATTTTCTATATTCATAGAATTTTCCACTTGGCTTTTTAGGAAATACCCAAGCGCGTTTACCATCTTCTGTAATAGTACCTATGGAGTCTCTAAATGTTTCGTTTTTTGGCGTTTCCATTAAATTGGGGTTTTAAAAATAGAATCAAGAATTAACTTAGGGTTTTGCTATTAATCGTGTCAATTCTTGATTCTATGCACTAATTTTATTAGTTGGTAATTGATAACTTAGTTGGTAACTGATAACGAATCAGATGCTGTGGTGTTTGTTTCTGTAGGAGCTGTTTCTGTGCTTTCATCAACCCAAAGGTCTCCTTGAGGATCTTTAGGGTTTGCAGGTGTTGTACCTTGAAATGTTAAAACATAACTTGCTACTTGTGCTATTTCTAAAGGTTTTAATTGTTGTTTCCAAGCAATCATACCTTTGCCAGATCTTCCTCCTTCGCTAATGGTTTTAAATATATGTTTTATATCGCCACCTAAAATCCAGTGTTTATCTGTTAAATTTGGACCAATACCACCGCCGCCATCTATCATATGGCAAGCTATACAGTTGGTTTCAAAAGTCTTTTTACCAGCACTTAGGTCTGATGCTTCGGTTAATTGTGTAACGGTATTAGCATCTACTAAATTTTTAGCGGTTTTTTTGTATTCCTCAACTGCCGTTCTGGCATCAGCTAATTCTGTTTCTAATTCATCAAACTGATTTTCTCCATTAAATACATGAAATCTTAATAAATAAACCGCAGCAAAAATAATAGAGATATAGAAAGAATAAATCCACCATGGTGGTAAGTTATTGTCTAATTCTTTTATGCCATCATAGTTATGGTCTAAAATAATTTCATGTTCTTCTTCTATTGGTTTATCAACACCAACAAGTTTTTTGTAAATATTAGAAAACCATGTGAATTTAAACGACTTGTTTTTTTCTGCTAAAAACCTAGCTTTAGCTTCTTCGTCTAATTTATGAAGCATTACATTTTCTAATGCTCCAATAATAGCTTCAATAGCAATTAATATAAGTAGTACTAAAAATAAAAATAGTAATACTACTGGGTATTCAATGAAGGCAGGTTTTTCTCCAGAATCTATAAAGAATTCTACAGCTCCGAAAATAACAAAAAATGCTACAGGAACACGAATCCAAGAAGGGATTAAATTTCTCATAATATATCGTCGTTTTGGTTGTCTAATGGAATGTTACTTACTGTTTTTATATAATCTTTTTTTGCAGTAAATACCCATAAAAAGAGCACTACAAAAAATGTAAAAAAGATGAGAAGAGAAATTATTGGGTAAATTTCAATACCCGAAATGCTCTCCATATAGTTTTTTGCAAATTTTAACATAGTTATAATTTTATGGTTAGTTTTTTGCTGTTTCTACTTTAATATCGGTTCCTAAACGTTGTAAATAGGCAATTACTGCTACTATTTCTCTGTTTTTCATTTCTACAAATGGTTGTCCGTTTTCATTAGCATATTTTTTATCTGCTTCATACGTTTTTACAAAGTCAGGATCTGTATAAAGATTTTCTTCAATTTTTGTACTTTGTGCTAACATATCAGCTTGAGCATTAGCAATATCTTCTTCGGAATACGGAACACCTAAAGTAGTCATGACTTTCATTTTAGCTTCAATTTTCGACTTGTCTAATTCATTTTTAATAAGCCAAGGATAACGTGGCATAATAGATCCCGATGAGGTACTTTGTGGGTCGTATAAGTGATTAAAGTGCCAGTTGTCTGAATATTTACTTCCAACTCTATGTAAGTCTGGACCTGTACGTTTACTTCCCCAAAGGAATGGATGATCGTAAACATATTCGCCTGCTTTAGAGTATTCTCCATAACGTTCAACTTCACTTCTAAAAGGACGAATCATTTGTGAATGACAGCTAACACAACCTTCGCGGATGTAAATATCGCGACCTTCAAGTTCTAAAGGTGTATATGGTTTTACACTAGCAATAGTTGGAATATTAGATTTTACCATTATGGTTGGAATGATTTGAACAATACCTCCAATTAATATGGCTACAGTAGCTAAAAGTGTTAATTGAATTGGTCTACGCTCTATCCAAGTGTGCCATCCTTCTCCAGAAGTACGTTTTTTAGTAACACGTTCTAAAGCTGGTGCTTCGGCTAATTCATCTTCTACTTTACTGCCGCTTCTTATTGTTGCTATAATATTAACAACTAATATTAGCATACCTATAATGTATAATGTACCACCAATAGCGCGCATCCAATACATAGGAATGATTTCAGTAACTGTTTCTAAAAAGTTACCGTATGTTAATGAGCCATCAGGATTAAATTGTTTCCACATACTTGCTTGTGTAAATCCAGCAACATACATTGGTAAAGCATACATAATAATACCTAAAGTACCTAACCAAAAGTGTAAATTGGCTAAAGCTAACGAGTATAATTTTGTTTTAAATAATCTAGGAATTAGGTAGTAAATAACACCAAATGACAAAAATCCATTCCATGCTAAGGCTCCTACGTGAACGTGAGCAATAATCCAGTCGGTAAAATGTGCAATGGCATTTACGTTTTTAAGTGATAAAGTTGGCCCTTCAAAAGTAGCCATACCATAACCAGTAATTGCTACTACCATGAATTTTAAAACAGGATCGGTACGTACTTTATCCCAAGCACCGCGAAGTGTTAATAAACCATTTATCATACCTCCCCAAGAAGGCATTATAAGCATAACTGAAAATGCTACACCTAGATTTTGTGCCCATTCTGGTAAAGCAGTATATAATAAGTGGTGAGGTCCAGCCCAAATGTATATAAATATTAATGACCAAAAGTGAACAATAGATAGTCTGTATGAATACACAGGTCTGTTAGCTGCTTTAGGTACAAAATAATACATTAAACCTAAAAATGGCGTGGTTAAAAAGAATGCTACAGCATTGTGTCCATACCACCATTGAACAAGTGCATCTTGAACACCTGCATAAACGGAGTAACTTTTTAATGCACTAACTGGTAATTCTAAACTGTTAAAAATATGTAGTACAGCAACAGTAACAAATGTGGCTATGTAAAACCAAATAGCAACGTATAAATGGCGTTGTCTACGTTTTAAAATAGTCCATATCATATTTACTCCAAAAACAACCCAAATAAGAGCAATGGCAATATCAATTGGCCATTCTAATTCGGCATATTCTTTTGAAGTTGTAAAACCTAAAGGAAGCGTAATAGCTGCCGATACAATGATAAGCTGCCAACCCCAGAAATTAATATTACTTAGAAGGTCACTTGCCATACGAGTTTTTAATAAACGCTGAAGCGAATAGTAAATTCCAGCAAACATAGCGTTTCCAACAAAAGCAAAAATAACGGCATTGGTGTGTAGTGGTCTTAAACGGCCAAAACTTAACCACGAAATACCGTCGGTTAAATTTGGAAATAGAAACATAAAGGCCAGTAGCAAACCTACAGACATTCCTACTACTCCAAAAATTATTGTGGCGTAAAGAAACTTAGTAACGATTTTATTATCGTAATGAAACTGTTGCATATCCATAATTAATAGTTGTTAATCTTTTTTGGTTAGTATTGATTTTTTGGTTTTTTCTTTAACGAGTTCGTCTTCAAAAAGCATGCGAACAGATGGTGTATAACTATCGTCATACTGACCGCTTTTTACAGCTAAAATAAATGCTATAAAAAATCCGACAGCAACAATAATACTTATTGTTAGTAATACATAAATAACACTCATACCTACTTGAAGTTATGATTCAAAATTACTTTCATATCAATTTTTAAAATATGACATTTGTCATGTTTTATTTTTTTATTCTAATTTCCTACCTAAAATATTAGTTGTAATTGTTGTGAAAGCAACAATGCTAATAGAGCTTAAAGGCATTAATATAGCGGCAACAACAGGAGCTAATTGTCCTGTTATAGCAAAATATAACCCGATGCTATTATAAATAAATGATAGTAAAAAACTCCATTTAATTATTTTTATAGCCGACTTTGAAATTTTTATGTAATTGTACAGTTGATTAAATTTTGAAGCATCTAAAATGGCATCGCAAGCAGGGGAGAAAACATTCACGTTTTCTGAAATAGCAATGCCAATATTGCTTTGTGCAAGTGCACCTGCGTCATTTAAACCATCGCCAACCATTAAAACATTAGCGCCTTCGCTTTGATGATATTTTATGTATTCTAGTTTGTCTTCTGGTTTTTGATTGAAAAGTAGTTTGGTTTTTGTTGGTAGTAATTTGGTTAAATTATCTTTTTCTCCTGAATTATCACCAGAAAGAATTACTAAATCAAACTCTTTTTTTAGTGTATTGAATAATTGAGACAACCCTTTTCTGTAGGTGTTATAAAAGGTGAATTTCCCTTTATATGTATCGTTTGTACTAATATGAACAGACGTGTTTAAAGTAGTAGTTTGTGCCGAATGACCAATAAAAGAAGCTGATCCTACTTTAATATTATCATCTTTATAAGTAGCTGTAATGCCTTTGCCTAAATGTTCTTCATAACTATCTAAAGTTAGAATATCATGCTTATTTAATAGTTGGTAAAGTGATCGACTTAATGGGTGGTTGGAGCTTCTTAAAGTGCTTTTTAATAAGGTTTCTTCATCATTAGATAATTCTAAACCTTCATAATTTATAGTTGTTTCTTTATTAGCCGTAATGGTTCCTGTTTTATCAAAAATGATAGTATTTATTTTAGATAGTTGTTCGATAACACTGGCATTTTTAAGATAGAACTTTTTCTTTCCTAAAATACGTAAAATATTTCCGAAAGTAAAAGGAGCTGCTAATGCTATGGCACATGGGCAGGCTATTATTAAAACAGATGTGAATACGTTTAATGCTTTGCTGGTATCGGATATTAACCAGAATGAAGTAGCTAAAAGCGCTATTAATAAAATGATTATTGTAAAACGCTTGCTAATTTTGTTGGTAATATTGGTAAACGATAGTTCTTTATCTTTTTTAAATACATCATTACTCCAAAGTTGGGTTAAGTAACTTTGTTCTACCGATTTTAAAACATCAACTTCAATGCTTCCGTAAAGTTGTTTTCCGCCAGCAAATAGTTTATCGCCAGATTGTTTTGAAACGGTTTTAGATTCGCCTGTAACAAAACTATAATCTATATGAGCGTTTCCTTTAATTAAAATACAGTCAACAGGAATTAACTCTTCATTTCTAATTAAAAGTCGATCCCCTTTTTTAATATCATAAACTTGAATAGATTCTTCTTCATTGTCATCTGTTATTTTGGTAATTCCAATAGGGAAATACGATTTGTAATCGCGTTCAAAAGATAGAAATGTATAGGTTTTTTGCTGAAAAAACTTCCCTAGTAATAAAAAGAAAATGAGTCCTGTAAGGCTATCAAAAAAGCCAGAACCTGTGTTTAAAATAATTTCGGCAGTACTTCTTATAAATAATACAGTAATACCTATAACTATAGGAACATCAATGTTTAAAATTTTAGTTCGTAATCCTTTATATGCTGAAATAAAATAATCTTGAGCCGAATAAAAAACAACGGGTATTGAAAACGTAAACATAATCCATCTAAAAAGTGGTTTAAATTGTTCTAACCAAAATTCGTTGACTTGAAAATATTCAGGAAATGATAAGAACATCACATTACCAAACGCAAAACCAGCTACACCTAGCTTGTAAATTAATGTTCTGTTTATATGTTTTTTGCCAACACTATAATCATCTAAGCTTATAAACGGTTCGTAGCCAATACTACTTAATAAAATAACGAGTTCTTTTAAAGGAAGTAATTCTATGTTGAAATTTATTCGAACGGTCTTTTTACCAAAATTGACTATTGATGAACTAATATTAGGATGTAATTTATTCAAATTCTCTAAAATCCAAATACAAGAACTACAATGAATATGCGGAATATATAGTGTTACTATTTGTGTTGTGGCATTGTTAAATTCTAGAAGTTGATCTATTATTTTAGTATTTTCTAAAAAGTTGTATTTGCCTTCAATGTCTTTAGGGGTTGCGCCAGGAGCAGCTTGTAAATCGTAATAACAGCTTAAATCGTTTTCAGAAAAAATCTGATAAACAGTTTTGCAGCCATTGCAACAGAATGCTTTATCGTCATATGTGATTTTTGCAGAAGTTGCATCTAAACCACAGTGAAAACATGTGTTTTTACTCATTATTATTTGCTCATTTATACCTAAGTCAAAATTGAAAAAAGATGTGCTTTATAAATATGATATTTATCATGTTTTACTTAATTTTACAAAACAAGAATATTTAATATGAAGCATTGGAAACAATTTATTAATCAGTGTTTTAATTTATTTATAACTTTTAAAAGAGGTGTAATCATTATGGTTTTAGCACTATTTATTAAACATCAATACTTATTAACTAATGTTTCAAAGCGAGGATAGTGTTTTTAATGTACTTTTTGAAGCTGTTTCAGAAGGGGTTATTGTAGTAGATAAACATCAGAGAATTGTTGCTACAAATAAATCTTCAGAAAGTATGTTTGGTTATACTAAAGAAGAATTAAAAAATCAACATCTCAATGTTTTAATTCCTAAAACGTATCATTCAAATCATGGTGCGCACTTTGAAGGGTTCATGGCTAAAAAGGAAAGCCGTAAAATGGGGCATGGAAGAGATATTTATGGTGCGCGTAAAGACGGTATTGTATTTCCTGTTGAAGCGGGTTTAAATCCTTTAGAAATTAAAGGAGATACTTATATAATGACTTTGGTTATTGATATTTCAATACGTAAACAACAAGAACTAGAGTTGTTAGAATTAAATACAAAGTTAGAAAAGAAAGTACAAGAGCGTACCAATGAATTAAGTAAAACGGTAGAGGCATTAAAAATAGTAAATGTTGAGCGTGATGCCGAAATTAAGAAACGTAAAGAAGCTCAAGATAAAATAAGTAATGCGCTTAAAAGAGAAAAAGAGCTTAATGAATTAAAAACCAAGTTCTTGTCGTTAGTGTCTCATGAATTTAAAACGCCTTTAAGTGGAATTTTAACGTCTTGTATGTTGTTAAGTAAATATAAATTAACCGAACAACAAGAAAGAAGAGATAAGCATATAAAAACAATTTCAGACAAAGTACATTACTTAAATAATATATTAAATGATTTCTTATCTATTGAAAAACTGGAAACAGGAAAAATGAATTATAAGCTTACTACATTTAAATTAAGTAAAGTGGTAAATGAAGTAGTTTATAATGCCAATATGCTTTTAAAAGATGGTCAGACAATTAATTATCCAGAGAATATAGATGATATGTCTTTACATCAAGATGAAAAAATTATAGAATTAGCATTATCAAATTTGGTAAATAACGCTATTAAGTATTCATCAGAAAATACAATTGTCGATATCAATATTAAACAAGATGAAACACATACAACATTTAAGATAAAAGATAACGGAATTGGAATTCCTATTAAAGATCAAAAAAGTATATTCAATCGTTATTTTAGGGCAGAAAACGCTTTACTTGCTCAAGGAACAGGTATAGGATTAAATATTGTTAAAAACCATTTAGAAAACTTAGGAGGTACCATAAGTTTTGTAAGTGAAGAAAATAAAGGAAGTACATTTACAATTATACTAAAAAATAAAGCTGATTAATAAAACATTTAAAACTAAAGTATAGCACAATAAGAGTTGGTTATATAAATGTTAAATTTAATCCTTATAAGGAAAACTAAAACAAGCACATGAAAAAAGTATTATTGATAGAAGATGATGTTGTTTTAAGAGAGAATACAACAGAATTATTAGAACTATCTAATTACGAAGTTATAACTGCACCAAATGGTAAATTAGGTGTTGATACTGCTATAAAACATTTACCAAACATTGTTGTTTGCGATATTATGATGCCAGAACTCGACGGCTATGGCGTTTTAGATGCATTGTCTAAAAATGAAAGTACCAAACACATTCCTTTTATATTTTTATCAGCAAAAACAGAGCGTAGTGATGTTAGAAAAGGAATGGATTTAGGAGCCGATGATTATATTACAAAACCTTTTGAAGAAGAAGAGCTTATAAGTGCTATTGAAAGCAGATTAGCTAAAGCTGCTATTTTAAAGGATACATATGAGGAAAATGAGGAGCATGAGGAAAATGTTTCAGATGAAGGAAGTATTAGAACGCTTAACGATTTAAAGAATTTTTTTGATGATAATGGTGATGTTGTAGAATTTGCTCATGGAGATGTTGTTTATGAAGAAGGTCAAAATTCAAATTATATTTATTTAATTTCAAAAGGACTAGTAAAATCTCATAAGCTAGACGAACAAGGAAAAGATCTTACAACAGCCTTATATAAAGAAGATGATTTGTTTGGATATACATCATTTACGCAAAACACAGTATATCAAGAAACTACAACAGTAATTAAAGATACAACCTTAATAGGGATTTCTAAAAACCAATTAAAGGATGTACTTGAAAATAATCATAAAGTAACTCTAGAGTTAATTCAATTACTAACAGAAGATCTTACAGATGTTAAAGAGCATTTGTTGCAAATGGCATACAGTTCAGTTAAAAAAAGAACTGCTAATACCATCTTAAAATTTGCAGAAAAACTTAATAGAAAACCTGAAGATGTTATAAGAATTTCGCGTAACGATTTAGCAAGTGTAGCAGGTATTGCAACAGAAAGTTTAATAAGAACACTTTCTAGTTTTAAAGATAGTGGCATTATTGAGATAGAAGGCAGGAATATTAAGATTTTAGATTTAAATAAACTGCAACAAGTAACTTAATTTATTAAAATATAGGGGATATATGATTTTGGTCATATTTCGTTAAACATCATGCATCTATTTTTGTTTTTTACAAGAAGAGAAGATACGCATGAAGAATATTTTAATACCAACTGATTTTTCTGAAAACGCATGGAATGCTATTGAGTATGCACTCCGTTTTTTTAGTAAGTCAACATGTAACTTTTATATATTGCATGTTGATACTTCAAATGTTTTAACATATAATGAAAATGCATCTGTTTTTGATGATACTACAGTCTCAAGTGTTTTAAAAAAATCTTCAAAAAAACTTTTACAACAAACAATTAAACGAATAAATAAAAGACCTCAATTAAATCCTAATCATAAATATTTTCCCGTTACTGATAATAATTATATTATCAATTCTATTAGAAAACAGGTTGTAGAAAAAAAGATTGATTATATTGTAATGGGAACTCGTGGCGCATCAGGTATTAATAAATTTGCTATTGGTAGTAATACAGGAAATGTTATTACAAAAGTAAAATGTACAACATTAGTTGTGCCTGAAAATGCTAAATATGTAAATGTGAAAGAGATTGCTTTTCCAACAGATTTCTCGTTTTTTTATCCTGCAGAAACATTGCAACCTATGGCAGACGTAGTAGAATCTCGTCAGGCATCAGTAAGAGTTTTAAATATTAAAAGAAATGATGTTGAATTAAATGAAGAGCAACAAAAAAACAAAGAGTTTTTAGATGACTATTTTAATAATAATGAACATAGTTTTCATTTTTTAACTAATAATCATATTGAAGGTGCTATTCAGGAATTTGTTGAAAGTCGAGACATAAATCTAATAGCAATGTTAGCTAAAAATTTAAATTATTTTCAAAAAATATTATTTCACCCTACAGCTCCAAAAATAAGTTATTATACAGATATTCCTTTCTTAGTTTTGCATTAAAAGACATAAAAAGAGTATCTTAGTTGGGTTTAATAAACATCAAAGTAATTATGGGAAAGTGTGAACAATGCATAATTAAACAATTTAATTCGCTTAAGTCTTTAAATAAAGAAGAACTAATACGTATTTCTGGGTGTAAAACATCTAAGGTTGTTAAAAAAGGTGAAATTATTTTTGAAGAAGGTGAAATTATAAATGGTGTTTATTGTATAAGAAATGGTATTTGTAAATTATCTAAATTAAGTGAAAACGGAAAAGATCAGATAGTCAAAATGGTTGTAAAAGGACAACTATTAGGGCAGCGTTCGCTTATAACAGACGAGCCTTCAAATTTACAAGCCATGGCTTTAAACGATATGGAAGTTTGCTTTATTCCTAAAAGTGAAATGATTAGTGATTTGCAAAGCAATTCTAAATTTTCATTTGACGTATTAAAAGATATGGCTCACGATTTAAAAGAAGC
This sequence comes from Algibacter sp., assembly GCA_050294475.1. Taxonomy (GTDB): domain Bacteria; phylum Bacteroidota; class Bacteroidia; order Flavobacteriales; family Flavobacteriaceae; genus Thalassobellus. The sequence continues at coordinate 139,147 of JBNKOE010000023.1, forward strand.
CGATAATATTATTGTTAATATGGCTCAAAAAACGGTACGTCAACGTTTAGCTGAAACATTAGTTTATATTCATGATAGTTTTGGCGTTAATCCAGATAAAACATTAAGTATCTTATTGTCACGAGAAGATTTTGCTAACATTGTTGGTACAGCAACAGAATCGGCAATTCGTGTGTTATCACAATTCAAAAAAGAAGGACTTATTTCTACTATTGGAAAACAAATTAAAATTGAAAATTTAGAAGGTTTAAAGCGAGTAGAGTAACTTTTGTCTATTTTTTCTTTTTTTTACAATAAGATAAATCTAATTGTTTTAATAGGCGACAAGAGACTTCGTTGGTCTTGATTATATAGAGCTTGAATACTACCTTTTTACTCATTCTTAAAATTAAGAACTAACTCTAAATTTTGTAAAAAAATCTGCCTTTTCAGATAACCTCTTTTTGTGCAATAAAACTAGTTTTTTCACCTAAAATGATCAGAAAAAAAAGTCTTAACTTATAATTAAACGCTTTTTTTTAAATATTAAATATTTAAAAAAATATGCTAATATTTTGTAATTTCTTATTCTACCTCTTTCTGCTTGCCACATTATAAATAACCATTAGAATACTTTTGTTTTTCTTGGTTGTTAGTCTTTAAAGCTTTAAATTATGGGGAAATCGATACTTTAATTTAGTTAAATAATAAAAAATTAAAACCATTTATGAGTAAAATTAAAGATAGAATTCAATCAGATATAAAGCTTCTTTCTTTTGATATTGATAACACATTAATTGATTTTCATACACACAAAAGTAACTTTCCTAAAATTTGGAATAAATACAAAAAGCAAACAGATGTCTTGCTTACTTATAATACAGGGCGATTAATTGACGATGTCCTTAGTTTGATAAAAAAAAGTATTCTCCCTAAACCAGATTATATAATAGCTGGTGTAGGTACTCTTATTTATGATTGTAATAGAAATTGCGTAGTTAAAGAATTTAATGATGTACTTGATGATGGCTGGGATTTAACTAAGGTAGAAGAAGTGGTACAAAGTATAAATCATCCAATTAGCGAACAGCCAGCTAAATTTCAACATTCATATAAGCGAAGTTATTATTTTCATGATGCTACAGAAGGACTAATATCTAGTATCGAACAAGATTTTGCAAATGCAGATATGCATATAAATGTTGTGTATTCTGGTGAAAAGTTTTTAGATATTCTTCCTAAATGGGCGAATAAAGGTAATGCATTACAGTGGTTACTTAAAAAATTAGATTTAAAAGACAATAATGTAGTCGTTGCCGGAGATAGTGGAAATGATTCGGCTATGTTTAACCTAGATAATGTTAGAGGTATTGTTGTTGCAAATGCACATGAAGAACTTTATAGGTTTACAAAACATAGAGAAATTTATCATGCCGAGGGCGACCATGGCGATGGTGTTATTGAAGGACTTATATATTATGGTATATTACCTGAAGCGGCAAAAATAAATAATGAAGAGGATCATATAGATGATTATATTATTCAGCAAGAATTAAGTAATATAGCTGAAGAAGATGATAATGAAAAAATTGATTTAATAAAAGAAGGTTATGAAAAAGCTGTTGAAGCTTTAAAAAAGAATATTACGCCTTTAGGTTTTTCAGCTTGTTCTATTAAAGATAATGTACCTAATGGAACTGATGAAAATTATCACAGCGTTTGGGCTAGAGATGGTGCCATAACCGTTATAGGATCTTTATCACTTATAAATGATGAAGAAATTCATCAATGCCAACGTCAAACACTAATTACGTTGTTTGAACACATTTCACGAAACGGTCAAATACCATCTAATGTTCGAATAAAAGATAATGTTGCCGATTATTCAGGTGTTGGTGGCATTTGTTCTATAGATAGTGGTATATGGGTGATCATCGCTTTTTACGAATATGTAAATGTAACCAAGGATATAAAATTTCTCCGAAAATATATTTCAGATATAAAAGAAACCATGCGTTGGTTAGGTGCTCATGATAGTAATAACGATGCACTTTTAGAAATTCCAGAAGCAGGAGATTGGACCGATTTGTTTGGGGGAAGTTATAATATTCTTTATGATGAAATTCTTTGGTATCGAGCTAATGTATGCTTCGGGCGTATGTTAGAAATGTTAGGTAATTATGAAGAAGCTGGCGAGTATATAAGATGGTCTCAGGTTATTAAAAAAGAAATATTACAAAATTTTTGGCCTTCAACACAACAAAAATTATTTCAGTCGGTATCTTTTGCCGAACGTCAATTTACACTCGGTGATACGCCATATTTAATAGCACAAACAACACCATTCGATTTTAGTTGGCGTTGCGATGTGTTTGGCAATGTATTAGCCTTTTTGCACGGTGCTGTTGATGCCGAAAAGGCTCGTCAAACTTTTAAGTTTATGTTGGGTGTAGGTGTTAATGATCCTTTTCCTGTATCTAATGTCTATCCTGTTGTAACTCCAGGTGATCCAGATTGGAAACCTTACTATACCGTTAATTTATTAAACTTACCCAACCATTACCATAACGGAGGAATATGGCCTTTTGTAGGCGGATTTTGGGTGAAGTTTGTTAATAAATTAGGACTTCGTGATGTAGCTATTTCAGAGCTATACAAATTAGCATTAATTAATAAAGAAGGATTAACAGAAGAATGGGAATTTACCGAGTGGGCACATGGTACTACAGGTAAAGCCATGGGGAAAGCTTATCAAGCTTGGTCTGCTGCTCAATTTATATCGGCATGTAATCATTTAAAAATAATTTAAATAATAACTAAAATAAAAAACTATGAAATCAATTTTAATGATCTCTTTACACGGATATGTAGGTGCAAATGCTGAATTTGGAAAACCAGATACAGGTGGACAAGTAGTTTATGTTTTAGAACTTGCAGAGCGTTTTAGTAGATTGGGTAAAAAAGTAGATTTGGTAACACGTCGATTTGAAGATCAACCAGAGTATGATCATGTAGATGAAAATTATAGTGTATGGCGTATTCCTTTTGGAGGAAAAAAGTTTATCCGAAAAGAAGATATGCACGATCACTTAAAAAAGTTTGTTACTAATTGTTTGGCAGCTATAAAAAAGGAAGGTAAAAAATACGATGTTGTTTATTCTCATTATTGGGATGCTGGTTGGGCAGGACAAAAAATAGCTGAAGAATTAGGGATTTCTCATGTTCATACACCACATTCAGTAGGTTGGTGGAAGCAGCATACCATGGGAAGTGATATGGATGAAAAGGAGATGGAAAAAACCTACCGTTTTAAAGAGCGTATTAGAAAAGAATATTTTGTGTATCAAATGTGTAATCATGTTATTGCAACAACATTACCTCAAGTAGATTTGTTAACTAAGCAATATGATGTTTTACCAAAAAATTGTACCATGATTCCTCCAGGAATTGACGAAAATCGCTTTTTCCCAGTGCCTTCAAAGGAAAATGATAAAATTCGTGTTAAATATGATATTCATCCTACCGATATTTTAACTTTAGGAAGAATGGCACACAACAAAGGTTATGATTTGCTAATAAAAGCATTACCAACGGTTTTCGAACTTTGCCCTGAAGCACGATTAGTTGCTGCTATTGGTAGTGATCAATCTAATCAAGACGATGAAGGTGTTGCGAAACTTAAGGCGTTAGCAACAGAATTAGGAATTATGGATAAAATAAAATGGAAAAATTATATAGCAGATGAAGATTTGGCAAACGTGTATAGATCTGCAAATATTTTTGCTATGCCATCTCGATATGAGCCTTTCGGAATGGTAGCCATTGAAGCCATGGCTTGTGGTACACCAAGTGTTATAACTGTTCATGGTGGATTGTATGATTTAATCGATTTTGGAAATCAAGCGTTGTTTGCAGATCCTCACAGACCAGTTGAGTTTGGAACTATGATGGCAATGCCACTTTTATATCCTAAAATGAGAAGTGAACTTTCTGTTGAAGGCGCTCGTTTTGCACGTCGTAATTTTGGCTGGACAGGTATTGCCAAACGCATGTTAGAAGTCTTTAAAAGCTCCATTAATCAGCAAACTATGGAATCTAATTTATTCTACTAAAATAAAATTCAATTAAAATTTATGGCTAAAATAGTTTGTTTTGGCGAGGTATTATGGGATGTTTTTCCAGAATATAAAAAAATAGGAGGTGCTCCATTAAACGTGGCTCTCCGTTCAGCCTCTTTTAATAATGATGTTATAATGATTAGTGCCGTTGGGAATGATGAGTTGGGAAATAAACTTATAAACTTTTTATTAGAGAATAATTTAAATATTGACTGTATTCAGGTTAATGATTCTGTGGGAACAGGTGTGGTTAATGTTATTTTAAATGATAAAGGTTCTGCAACATATGAAATTAAACATCCTAGTGCTTGGGATAAAATAACTATAACAGAAGCTTCTTTAGATGCTGTAAAAGCATCTGATGCTTTTGTTTTTGGGAGTTTAATTACTAGAGATGATGTATCTAGAGAGACACTTTATAAACTTATAGAATTAGCAAATTATAAGGTGTTCGACCTTAATTTACGTCCGCCACATTATTCAAAAGAAGTTCTTATAAATTTAATGAATAAAGCTGATTTTATAAAGTTTAATGATGACGAACTTTATGAAGTCTCTGGTTATATGGATTCAAAATATCATTCCTTAGAACAAAATTTAAATTATATAGCAGAAATCACAAACACCAAGCATGTATGTGTTACAAAAGGTGAACATGGTGCCGTTTTACTTTATAATGGAAAACTTTATTATAACAGTGGCTATCAAATAAAAGTTAAAAATACAGTAGGTGCGGGTGATTCTTTTTTAGGCTCACTAATTAGTCAATTATTAAATAATGTAAATCCGCAAGACGCAATAAATTTTGCTTGTGCTGTTGGTGCACTTGTGGCACAAGAAGATGGTGCTAATCCAAAAATAAGTTCAGAAAAAATAAATGCTTTTGTAAATCCTGAATTATAGGTTGTTTACCAATTGTCTCTTGATTTAATATTAGCTTCACAGAGTTTAATGATTTCAGAAATTCGTTTTTGTTTAGTTTCTTCTCTTTTTGCTTGATTTAACCAATATAAATAGCTTTTTCTATAAGAAGGGGCAAAGTTTTGATAATTAGTAAACGCGACTGTGTTTTTGTTAAACTCTATTTGTAATGCTTTAGGGATGATGCCATTTTCCACATCATCTAAAGCTGTCCAACTACCATTTTGTTTTCCAATTTCAATTTTATTTAATCCACTTTCATGCATTAAATTTGAAGCTATTAAGGTTTCTACATATTTTTTGTTTAAAGCACTCCAAATACTTTTTTCATTTCTAGGTGAGAAGTATTGTTTGCGTTTGCCATTTCCCAAACTTTTAACTGTAGAATCTATCCAACCATAACAAAGTGCTACTTTAACGGCTTCTTCCCATCGCATACTTTCATTTTTGTGAGCTACTTTATAAAAGATGAGGTAGGCTCCTTTTTGGGTTTTGTGGTTTTTATGTAACCAATTACGCCATTCTGTATCTGTTTTAAAGTATAATTCAGGTGTTTCCAAAGAAATTATAGTTTTTTAATTTCTACATAAAAGTCAGGATCTATTTTTAATGAAGCATTTTTAGAGTCTAATGATGCCGTTTTCCAATCAGCTTCAGGAAAAAGCCATTGTTCTTTATCATCAATAATTACTTGAATAGGCATTTTAAAGCCATCAACAATATTTGTCCATCGATATGTTAGTTCTTCTTTATTTATTGAATACTCTAAAGTTGGGATTCTAATATCTCTTAAATATTGATTAAAAAATGCGGTTAAATCAATTCCTGATTCTTTGCTTAAATAATTTTCAATTTGTTCTGTGCTAACAGTTTGGTGATAGAATGTTGTGTTTAATCCACGTAAAATTTGACGCCATTTTTCGTCATCTTTAACTAATTGGCGTAAAGTGTGAAGCATGTTTCCGCCTTTAGAGTACATATCACCAGAACCTTCCTTGTTTACATTGTAATAGCCAATAATAGGTCTGTCATTTTTTATACCCTTTCTAGTACCAATTACATATTCAGCACCTGCTTCTTTTCCATAATAATATTCTACAAATAAGCTTTCAGAATAGTTTGTGAAACTTTCATGAATCCACATATCTGCAATATCAATATAGGTGATGTTATTGGCAAACCATTCATGTCCAGATTCGTGAATAATAATGAAATCGAACTTTAAACCCCAACCTGTTGCCGATAAATCTCTGCCTAAATACCCATTCATATATTTATTTCCGTAAGTAACAGAACTTTGATGTTCCATGCCTAAATAAGGTACTTCAATAAGCTTATATCCGTCTTTATAAAAAGGATATTGACCAAACCAATGTTCAAATGCTTTCATCATTTTCGGAGCATCTTTAAAGTGTGATTTAGCTTTTTCAAGATTATCTTTTAAAACATAATAATCCATATCTAAATTGCCTCCTTGACCATCAAAAACTTCTGAAAAATGAGCGTAATCGCCAATATTTACGTTAACTCCGTAATTGTTAATTGGGTTATCAACAAACCAATGGTAGGTTCTCGTATCAGTAAATTCTTCAATTTTGCGAAGCCTTCCGTTTGATACATCCATTAAACCTCTAGGAACATTTACACTTATTAGCATACTATCTACTTCATCATACATGTGGTCTTTGTTTGGCCACCATACACTCGCACCTAAACCTTGACAAGATGTTGCTACAAAATACTTATCATTACTATCTTTTTTCCATGAAAATCCACCATCCCAAGGTGCATTAACTGCTTTTTTTGGATGTCCTTCATAATATACATCAAGCGACTGAATACTTCCAATATCTTGTTTGCTTTTTAGTTTGATGAAATGCGCATTACCATCATGATTTACCTGTAAAGAATCTCCATTTTGAATTACTTTCGTAATTTTTAAAGGAGGTTGTAAATCAATTTGCATAATCGAATTGTTTTTTAAAACTTTATATTGAACGGTGTTTTTTCCTGAAATATATTTTTTATCTGGATCTACTTTAATGTTTAAATGATAATAAGTAACATCCCACCAAGCACGTTCAGGAGTTATGGTGCCTCTTAAAGTATCTTGTCTGGTAAAGGTTTCTTCTTTCGATATTAAACCTTGAGCTTCAACAGAAGCGTATGATAATATTAATAAAATTAAAAGAGGTAAAATTTTATATTTCATGTATTTATAATTATTTTTTTATCGGTTGCATATAACATTCATTTAATAATTTTCTTGGGTATTGAAAATTTAGTTATGAATGTTTCATAATTTTTTATTTGTCAATAAATTAATTAAAAAAGATTCTAAAAGGCTATTAAAACATTGTTAATGTTTGATTATTTAGTGTAATTAAACTTAATAGTTTCAGTAGAACCATCTTCTTCATGTAAGTCAACATAAATATTCATTTCATGATCGTTTACTTTTTCAAATATCATGCCTTCAAAAATGACATTATGTTTTGTAATTTTTTTCAAAGGAAAATCGACTGTTTCGTCTTTTGTTCCCCAACCTTTTAAGTCATTATTAAAGTGTTTTAATTGTAGTATTAATGTGTTTTCTACTTCTCTTATGATTTCTATTTCATAAAAGGAAACTTTATTGTCTGTAATTAATTTAAAAGTTGCCATCATAGAATCTCCCGAAGGTTTGCTCCAGTTTTCTTCCGTAATACCTCCAAATGCTTTTCCTTTCCAGTTTCCTGATATCCAAGCAATATTTTCTAATTTAGGTTCTAAAATTTCTTCTTCTTGAGAAAATATTAGAGATGATGTTAGTAGTATTATAATAATAGATATTGTTTTCATATGCTTAATGTTTTTTACTAAAATAGATAAAATAAAAAAGCGCATCAAAAAATAATTTTAATGCGCTTTTAATAATTGAATTAGTCACTTATAATATTTTAAAAACAGTATTTGTTTTCTTTAATTACTTTGTTTGCAATAATGTTTCTTAATTCTATAATATTGGGCATGTTTACATACTTAATATAACGTTTAAGCCCCATAAGCATCATGCGTTGCTCATCTCCAGTAGAGAATGAAATAATTGAGTGCTTTCCAGCAGTTTCAATCACATCAATAGCATGAAATAAGTTTAATTTAGCCATAGCTATTTGTTCAGCTACTTTATCTTCACCTTGTTTTTTAGCCATTTTTTCGGCACGTAAAATAGCCGATTCTGCTAAATATATTTGAATTAAAATATCTGAGGCTGCTAACATAAGCTGTTGATGTTGTTCTATTTTCTCTCCATATTTTTGTAAAGCAGCACCAGATACCATTAAAAATAGTTTCTTAAGGTTTTTAATAATATTTTTTTCTTCTGAAAATAATTCTGAATAATCTGGTGTTTCAAAAGAAGGAATACCAGTAAGCTCATTAGCAACTTCGGTAGCTGGTCCTAATAAATCAACATGACCTTTCATGGCTTTTTTTATAAGCATACCAATACTTAGCATACGGTTTATTTCATTGGTACCTTCATATATTCTAGATATACGAGCATCTCTCCAAGCAGATTCTATAGGAGTGTCTTCTGAAAATCCCATACCGCCAAAAATTTGGATGCCTTCATCAGTACATCGCTGTGTAAATTCAGAAACAGCAACTTTTAAAATTGAACATTCAATGGCATATTCTTCAACACCTTTTAATTCGGCTTCTTGGTGTGTGTCTTTTCCGTTATTTTTACGTAATTCAATACGGTCTTCTATGTTTTTTGCAGCTCTATAACTTGCAGCTTCTCCAACCCAACAGTTGGTTGCCATTTCTGCAATTTTTTGTCTTATAGCACCAAAACTAGAAATAGGTGTTTTAAACTGAATACGTTCATTGGCATATTTAACAGATTCGCTAACAGTTCGACGTTGAGCATCTAAACAAGCTGCTGCTAATTTTATTCTACCAACATTTAATGCATTCATAGCTATTTTAAATCCGTTTCCTCTAGTAGAAAGCATGTTTTCAACAGGAACTACTGTGTCATTAAAAAAGACTTGACGCGTAGATGACGCGCGAATTCCCAGTTTATGCTCTTCTTCACCCATGGTAATTCCATTAGGGTTATTTGGGTCGTATTCAACAATAAATCCTGTAATATTTTTATCATCTTCAATACGAGCAAAAACAATCATTAAGCTACAAAAACCGGCATTAGAAATCCACATTTTTTGTCCTGTAATGCTGTATGTTTTTCCATCAGCAGATAAAACAGCTTTTGTTTTTCCAGAATTAGCATCACTACCAGCACTTGGTTCTGTAAGGCAATAAGAGCCAAACCATTCGCCTGTTGCTAACTTTGGAACATATTTTTGTTTTTGTTCTTCGGTTCCATACAAAGTAATAGGCATGGTGCCAATGCCTGTATGTGCTCCAAAGGCTGTACTAAATGATCCTGTTGCACCAGAAATATAATCACATACGAGCATAGTATCTACAAAACCCATACCCATACCACCATATTCAACAGGTACAGAAACGCTTAAGAATCCCATTTCTCCTGCTTTTTGCATACAAGATTCTGTTAAAGCATAATCTTTTGCTTCAAAGCGCGCTTTATTTGGCCAAAGCTCTCTGTCTACAAATTCTGTAACAGCCTCTTTCATCATTAGCTGTTCTTCATTAAAATCTTCTGGTGTGAAAATGTCTTCGCAGTTTGTTTCTTTAACTAAGAATTGACCGCCTCTTAATAAATCTTGTGCCATTATAATATTGTATTAATTTAAAAATTCAAAAATTCCACATGCACCTTGTCCTGTACCAACGCACATAGTAACCGCGCCATATTTTCCTTGCATATTACGTTTTCTCATTTCATCAAACAGTTGAACAGACAATTTAGCTCCTGTACAACCAAGTGGATGTCCTAATGCTATAGCGCCTCCATTTACATTAACTATGTCTGGATTTAAATTTAATTCTCTAATAACTGCTAAAGACTGGGATGCAAATGCTTCATTTAATTCAATAAGATCTAAGTTATTTTGCTTTAAGCCAGCTTGTTTTAATGCTTTTGGAATGGCTTTAACAGGACCAATACCCATAATACGAGGTTCTACACCTGCAGCTGCATAATTTACTAATCGGGCAATGGGTTCTAGATTTAATTCTTTTACCATGTCTTCACTCATTACCATAACAAATGCAGCACCATCACTCATTTGAGATGAATTCCCCGCAGTTACACTTCCGCCTTGAGCGAAAACAGGGCGTAATTTTGCTAGAGCTTCTATGCTTGTGCCTGCTCTAGGTCCTTCATCTTTAGTTACAGTATAAGATTTTGTTTCTTTTTTACCGTTTTCATTAATAAAAGTTTGTTCTACATTTATAGGAACTATTTGATCTTGAAATCTGTTTTCAGCTTGTGCTTTTAAAGCTTTTATGTGTGAATTATAAGCAAACGCATCTTGGTCTTCACGAGAGACTTTAAATTGATTTGCTACTGCTTCAGCTGTATTTCCCATGCCCCAATAATATTCTTCATGACCAGCCTTAACGGTTTCGTAATTTAATTCTGGTTTAAAACCCGTCATAGGAACAGAGCTCATGCTTTCCGATCCGCCAGCAATAATACAATCTGCCATTCCTGCTTGAATTTTCGCTGTAGCAATTCCTATAGTTTCGATACCAGACGAACAAAAACGGTTTACGGTAACCCCAGGAATATCGACAGAATTTAAACCAATTAACGAAATAAATCGAGCCATATTTAAACCTTGTGCGCCTTCAGGCATTGCATTACCAACAATAACATCATCAATTCTAGAGACATCAAGATTTGGTAATTCTTTCATCATATGCTGAATGGTTTCAGCACCTAATTCATCGGCACGTTTAAAACGAAACACACCTTTAGGTGCTTTTCCAACGGCTGTTCTATATGCTTTTACTATATATGCTTGTTTCATTTTTTTAGTTTCTTAAAGGTTTTCCAGTTTTCAACATGTGTTGAATTCGCTCTAAAGTTTTGCGTTCTGTACATAAACTTAAAAAGGCTTCTCGTTCTAAATCTAGTAAGTATTGTTCGCTTACTAATGTTGGTTCCGATAAATCGCCACCAGCCATAACATAGGCTAGTTTATTGGCTATTTTATGGTCGTGTTCACTTATAAATCTAGAAGCTTCCATTGCATCTGTACCTACTAAAAACATACCTAAAGCTTGTTTACCAAGTACTTTTACATCCTTACGTTTTACAGGTTGGGTATAGCCCGTTTCAGCCATTATTTTTGCATAGGCTTTTGCGGTTGCTATTTGTCGGTCTTTATTAACAACCACAACATCTTTTCCTTTTTGTAATACGCCTAAATCAAAAGCTTCATAAGCCGAACTTGATACTTTTGCCATGCCAATAGTTAAAAAGTATTCTTGTAAAGTATTTAATTCAACATCTCCTTTTTTAAATGTGTCTGATGCTCTTAAAGCCATTTCTTTAGAACCGCCACCACCAGGAATAACTCCAACTCCAAATTCAACTAAACCAATATAGGTTTCGGCAGCTGCTACTACTTTATCGGCATGCATTGATAATTCACAGCCACCACCAAGTGTCATACCATGTGGTGCTGAAATTGTTGGAATTGCAGAATAACGCATACGCATCATGGTGTCTTGGAAGTATTTAATAGCAGCATTTAATTCATCATATTCTTGCTCTACTGCCATCATAAAAATCATACCAATATTGGCGCCTACCGAGAAGTTCGCAGCTTGATTTCCTATAATTAATCCTTGAAAATCTTTTTCTGCTAAATCTATTGCTTTATTTAAACCAGCTAGCACATCACCACCAATAGTATTCATTTTAGATTGGAACTCACAGTTTAAAATACCATCACCTAAATCTTCAATAACAACCCCAGAGTTTTTAAATACTTCGTTTGATTTTCTAATATTATCTAATATGATAAACGAATCTTGTCCTGGAATTTTTTCTTGAGTTTTCTTCGGAATATCATAGGAATAGGTTGCGCCATCTTTTACGGAATAGAATGTTTTGTTTCCTGAAGCTAGCATATCGCTAACCCAAGCAGCAGGTTCTATACCTTCAGCTTTCATTATTTCAATACCCTTTTCTACACCTATGGCATCCCAGATTTGAAAAGGACCATGTTCCCATCCAAAACCGGCTTTCATGGCATCATCAATTTTATATAATTCGTCTGTTATTTCTGGAATTCTATTTGATACGTAAGCAAATAGAGCTACAAAACTTTTTCTGTAAAAATCACCTGCTTTATCTTTTCCGTTAACTAGAATTTTAAAACGATCGACAACTTTATCGACTTGTTTCGTTAATTCTAAAGTTGCAAATTTTGCCCGTTGTGCTGATCGATATTCTAAAGTATTTAAATCTAATGAAAGGATTTCTTTTTTGCCATTAGCAGAAACTTGTTTTTTATAAAACCCTTGTCCTGTTTTACTTCCTAACCATTTATTTTCCATCATGGTATTGATGAAATCAGGTAATTTAAATAAATCTAGTTGTTCATCGTTTTTACAGTTTTCGGCAATACCATTAGCAACATGCACTAAAGTATCTAAACCTACAACATCAACTGTACGGAAGGTTGCCGATTTAGGGCGCCCGATTACAGGACCAGTTAGTTTATCAACTTCTTCAATAGTTAAATCCATGTCTTTAATTGCATGAAATAAACTCATGATGCTAAAAATACCAATACGATTTCCTATAAATGCAGGTGTGTCTTTTGCAACAACTGATGTTTTTCCTAGAAATTGTTCGCCATAACCATTTAAAAAATCTAATACCGAAACATCTGTTTTTGGTCCAGGTATAATTTCGAATAATTTTAAATATCGAGCTGGATTAAAAAAGTGTGTGCCACAGAAATGTTTTTGAAAATCTTCACTGCGTCCTTCACTCATAAAATGAATGGGAATTCCAGAGGTATTCGATGTTATTAATGTACCAGGAGTTCTATATTTTTCAAGGTTTTCAAAAACTTGCTTTTTTATATCAAGTCGTTCTACAACAACTTCCATAATCCAATCAACATTTGCTACTTTAGAAATATCGTCTTCAAGATTTCCTGTAGTAATTCTGTTGGCAAATTTTTGATGATAAATAGGAGAGGGCTTCGATTTTAAAGAAGCTGCTAAAGCATCGTTTACTAAACGATTTCTAACAACTTTATCTTCTAAAGTTAAGCCTTTAGCTTTTTCTTTATCATTAAGTTCTCTTGGAACAATGTCTAGTAATAATACGTCAACACCAATATTAGCAAAATGACAAGCGATACCGCTTCCCATAATTCCTGAACCAATAATGGCTACTTTTTTAATTATTCGTTTACTCATCTTTTTAAAAACTAACTAATCTTCTTGATTGTATATTCTTTTATTTGAAATCATATTATTTATAACTTCGGCAACTTCATAGAAATGGTTTAATTGCTCTTCAGATACATTCTTTTTAATAGCATCGTTAAAAATTAAAACTTTATCTCTTGAAAATTCTCTTTTTTCACGTCCAAAATCTGTTAAACGTATAATGACTCCTCTACCATCTTCTGGGTTTGGGTGTCTTTCTATTAATTTGTTCTTTTCCATAGTTTTAAGTATACGAGTTAAGCTTGTAGCTTCCATACCCATTTTAGGACCTAATGCTGTTGAAGGTGTTCCTTTTTCAGGGTCTATACTCAACAGTGTAAAACCTGTTGCCATGGTACTATCTATTGTTGCAGCTACTTCATTATACATCTTTTGAACTGTGAGCCATGTAGTTCGGAGCACATAATCAATTGTTTTATCTTTCATTTTGAGAGGGTTGGTGTTTTCAAATATATGAAATTTTATTATGCATGCATAATAAAATTTCATAGAATTTTAAATAAGAATAATTTGAGTTAAAAAAAAAGTAGCTCCTTTAAGATTAAGGTCTATATATTTTTTCAATAAGATTACTGTACATAGATTTAATAACCTTACGTTTCATTTTCATTGTTGGTGTTAAATGTCCTGCATCAATAGACCAAACATCGGGTGTTATTTCAAACTTTTTTATTTGCTCCCATTTTCCGAAAGTTGAATTAGCAGAATCAATTTCTGCTTGTATGCGTTCTATTAATTTAGGGTTGGTAATAATTTCAGAGTCTGAAATATAATCTATTTTATGTCGTCTTGCCCATTCTTTAACAAATTCAAAGTTTATTTGAATTAAAGCAGCAGGCATTTTTTCGCCTTCACCTATAACCATAATTTGATCTATAAATCGCGATTGTTTAAACTTGTTTTCTAATAACGAAGGTGCTACATACTTTCCGCCAGAAGTTTTAAACATTTCCTTTTTACGGTCTGTTATTTTTAAAAAACCTTCAGCATCTATTTCGCCTATATCTCCAGTATGGAAATAATCACCAGTCATAACTTCAGCAGTTTTTACAGGATCTTTATAATATCCCATCATAATATTTGGACCTTTAACTAAAATTTCACCGTCTTCAGCAATCTTAATTTCAACATTGTCAATTATTTTTCCAACAGTCCCAATTTTAAAACCTTTATTTCGCATATCGTTAACTGAAATAACAGGAGATGTTTCTGTAAGTCCGTAGCCTTCCATAATAGGCAGTTTTGCAGCTGCAAAAGTACGGGTTAATCGTGTTTGTAGTGCAGCACTCCCAGATACCATGATTTTTAAATTTCCACCGAGTCCTTCTTGCCATTTACTAAAAATGAGTTTTCTGGCTAGTTTTAATTGTAATTCATAACACCAACCATTTTTACCGTAAGGTTCATATTTTAACCCTAAGTTAACGGCCCAAAAGAATAAAGCTTTTTTTATACCAGATAAGTCGGCGCCTTTAGCAATAATTTTATCATAAACTTTTTCATAAAGACGAGGAACTGCTGTCATTACGGTAGGTTTTACTTCTTTTAAGTTGTCACTCATTTTATCAATAGACTCGGCAAAATAAATTTCAACACCACAGTATTGATATAAATACAGAATCATACGTTCAAAAACATGACAAATAGGTAGAAAACTCAAAGCTTTAGATTGTCCTTTTTTAAAAGGTACTCGTTTTTCGCTATTTATAACATTACTTACAAGGTTTTTGTGAGATAACATGACGCCTTTTGGTTTACCTGTGGTACCAGAAGTATATATTAAAGTTGCTAAATCATTAGGGGAAATTGCGTTTTTTCTAGTTTCTACTTCTTTTTGATTGCTATTGTCTTCACCTAATTTTAAAATATCTGTCCAATGTTTTTCATTTGTAATAGCGTCAAAAGTATAGATATTTTTAAGCTTTGTATTTGCTTTTATGCTATTTAGTTTTTCTAGAACTTTAGTGTCAGAAACAAAGCAGTAAATAGCTTCTGAATGATTTAAAATATATTCATAATCTTCAGCACAAATAGTTGGGTAAATAGGAACATTTTGTGCGCCAGTTTGTAATATTCCTATATCAATAATATTCCATTCTGTTCTATTTGTTGAAGAAATCACAGCAATTTTATCATTAGGTTTTACACCTAAATAAATTAAGCCTCTGCTAATTGTATTAGCTTTATCTATATATTCTTGAGTAGAAATAGATTTCCATTCACCATTATATTTTGTAGAAAATGCTTTTTCTAAGTTATAGTTTTCTAACTGATAGTAAGGAAAATCAAAAATCCTAGTGATGTTTGCCATTGTTATTAGATGAAATTCTAGTTATGCAAAGTATGAAATTAAATAGGATTTTCAAATTACTAAATTAATGAGGTTTTTTTTATGAATTCTTTAAAGACATGGAAAATAAAATATTTGGTTATGTATATAAATAATTAAAACGACATATTATATGATTTATGTCATTGAAAATCATGTGATTGTAATATAGTTTTATAGATAGCCAAAAAATTGAATAATACATTTTTTTTATTCTTCAAATGAAGGTAAAATCTATTAACTATAAATATTATGGAACTACTAGAGGAAGCAAAAACAAGAGTTTACAGATTTGGAAACAAATCGGCCGACGGAAATAGTAAAATGAAAAATTTACTAGGAGGTAAAGGTGCTAATTTAGCCGAAATGAGTGCCATAGGTATTCCTGTTCCACCAGGATTTACAATTACTACAGAAGTTTGTACAGATTATAATTTACTTGGAGAAGAGGCTGTTTTAGGGATGATAAAAGAAGAGGTAGAATCATCTATTGCAAACATTGAAAAGTTGATGGGAACTAAGTTTGGCGACAAGAAAAATCCATTATTAGTGTCAGTTCGTTCGGGAGCAAGAGTTTCTATGCCAGGGATGATGGATACAGTTTTAAATCTTGGAATAAACGATGAAGTTGTTTTAGGATTAGCAAAGAAAACTAAAAATGAGCATTTTGCTTGGGATTCGTACCGAAGATTTATTCAAATGTATGGAGGTGTGGTTTTAGGAATGAAGCCAGCTTCAAAAGAAGACATAGATCCGTTTGAAGAGATTATGGAGAATCTTAAAGAGAAAAGAGGAATTCATTTAGATACCGAATTTTCTATTCAAGATTTAAAAGATTTAGTGTATGATTTTAAAGATGCTGTTAAGAAGCAAACCGGACACGATTTTCCAATAAACCCATGGGATCAACTTTGGGGAGCAATTATTGCTGTTTTTAATAGTTGGAATGGCAATCGAGCTATTTACTATCGTAATATGCATGGCTATCCAGAAGACTGGGGAACGGCAGTAAATGTGCAAGCTATGGTCTATGGTAACATGGGCGATAATTCGGGAACGGGTGTTTGTTTTACAAGAGATGCAGGTACTGGAGAAAATGTTTTTAATGGTGAATATTTAATAAATGCACAAGGTGAAGATGTGGTTGCAGGCGTGCGAACACCACAACAAATTACAAAATTAGGGTCGAAGCGTTGGGCAGTTTTAGCAAAAATTGAAGAGCAAGATAGATTAGATAATTATCCATCATTGGAAGAATTAATGCCTTCAATTTATAAAGAATTGAACACCTATCAGCAAAAATTAGAATCGCATTATAGAGACATGCAAGATATGGAGTTTACCATTCAAGAAGGGAAACTATGGATTTTACAAACTAGAACTGGTAAACGAACAGGTGCTGCTATGGTTAAAATAGCTATGGATCTTTTAAAAGAAAAAAAAATATCTGAAGCAGAGGCTTTATTACGAATTGAACCTAATAAATTAGATGAGTTGTTGCATCCTATTTTTGATCCGGATGCTTTAAAAATAGCTCATGTTATTGCACAAGGTTTACCTGCTTCACCAGGAGCTGCAACAGGAAAAATTGTTTTTTTCGCAGATGAAGCTAATAAATTCAAGAGCAGTATTTTAGTTAGAATTGAAACCTCACCAGAAGATTTAGAGGGAATGAATATTGCTAAAGGTATTTTAACAGCTCGTGGAGGTATGACCTCACATGCGGCGGTTGTAGCAAGAGGTATAGGGAAATGTTGTATATCTGGTGCTGGAGCCTTAAAAATAAATTATAAGAAGCGAGTACTTACGGTTGATGGTCATGAATATCATGAAGGTGATTGGATTTCATTAAATGGATCTACAGGTAACATTATTGAAGGTAAGGTTAATACTATAGAGCCTAAATTAACAGGTGAGTTTGCCAAAATAATGGAACTAGCAGATAAATATGGTGTTATGAAAGTAAGAACCAATGCTGATACACCAAAAGACGCTAGAGTTGCCAGAAATTTTGGAGCACAAGGTATTGGTTTAACTAGAACAGAACACATGTTTTTTGAAGTAGATCGAATTAAAGCTATGCGTGAAATGATTTTGGCAGATACCTTAAAAGGAAGAAAGCTAGCTTTAGAAGAATTGTTACCCATGCAACGTGAAGACTTTGAAGGTATTTTTGAAGCAATGGCAGGTTTACCAGTAACCATTCGGTTGTTAGATCCACCATTACATGAATTTGTACCACACCAGTTAGAAACTCAAAGAAGTTTAGCTGAGGACATGCACATTTCATTAGAAGCCGTAAAAATAAAAGTTGCCGAATTAGAAGAGTTTAATCCCATGTTGGGGCATAGAGGTTGTAGATTAGGAATTACGTATCCTGAAATTACAGAAATGCAAACCCGTGCTATTATTGAAGCGGCTTTAAATGTAAAAGCAAAAGGTAAAATAGCCATTCCAGAAATTATGGTGCCTTTGGTAGGAACCGTTAAAGAGTTTGAAGCGCAAGAACAAATTATTAGAAATACAGCTAATAATGTTTTTAAAGAAAGAAATGATAGTATCGATTTTTTAGTTGGAACTATGATTGAAATTCCAAGAGCTGCTTTAATGGCTGATAAAATTGCTAAACATGCCGATTTCTTTTCGTTTGGAACAAATGATTTAACTCAAATGACTTTTGGATATTCGCGAGATGATGCTAGTAAATTCTTGCCTATATATATTGAGAAAGGCGTTTTAAAATCAGATCCGTTTGAGGTTTTAGATCAAGAAGGAGTAGGGCAGTTGGTTAAAATGGGAACAGAACGAGGTCGAAGTATAAAACCTAATTTAAAAGTAGGAATCTGTGGCGAGCATGGTGGCGAACCAAGTTCAGTAGAGTTTTGTTATAACGTTGGCATGAACTATGTAAGTTGCTCACCTTATAGAGTCCCAATTGCAAGATTAGTATCTGCACAGGCTGTAATAAAACAAAATAGTAATAGTTAAATAAAAATCCCTAATGCATACAAAGCACATTAGGGATTTTTTGATTTATGCTGGTATGAGGTTATTTGTTGTCAATCCAAAGTCTAGCATTAACAAAAGCTTCTAACCAAGGTGTTACGTCATCTTTACGTCCTTCAGGATAGTTTGCCCAGTTCCATTGGAACGTAGAACGTTCAATATGTGGCATAGTAACTAAATGACGCCCTGTTTTGTCACACATCATAGCAGTGTTAAAATCAGAACCATTTGGATTATGAGGATAACCTTCATAACCATATTTAGCAACAATTTGGTATTTATCTTCACTGTAAGGTAAATTAAATTTTCCTTCTCCGTGAGAAATCCAAACACCCAACGTGCTTCCTGCTAATGTTGAAAGCATTATCGAATTATTCTCTTGAATTTTCACAGAAGTAAACGAGCTTTCATGTTTATGAGAATCGTTATGAAGCATTTTTCCATGAATCTCATGATCAGGGTTAATTTCTTCTAATTCCATAAATAATTGACAACCGTTACAAATACCAACTGACAAAGTATCTTCTCTTTTAAAGAAATTCTGAATAGCTTTATTCGCTTTTTCGTTGTATTTAATAGCGCCTGCCCAACCTTTAGCAGATCCTAAAACATCTGAGTTAGAGAAACCACCAACAGCTCCTAAAAACTGAATGTCTTCTAAAGTTTCACGACCAGAAATTAAATCGGTCATATGCACATCTTTTACATCAAAACCAGCTAAATACATAGCGTTAGCCATTTCGCGCTCCGAGTTAGATCCTTTTTCACGAAGAATAGCAGCCTTTGGTCTTTTTCCGTTTAGTTCTGGTAATTTTCCAGTAAACTGTTTTGGGAATGTAAATTGAAGAGGTTGATTTTTATAATTATCAAATCGGTCTTGTGCTAAACCATTTGCTGTTTGTTTTTGGTCTAATAAGAAAGATGTTTTATACCACACATCTCTTATTTTGGTAACATCAAAAGCAAACGTATCATCATTATTTTTAATAGTGATTTTTCCAGAATTGTTTGCTGTTCCTATATTGAAAAATTCAATATTATTTTCTGCTAAAATAGGTTCTACAGTAGCATCTGCTTGAAAAACAATACCTGAATTTTCAGAGAATAATACTTTTATAGAATCTTCTTCATTTAAAGAAGTAATATCATAAGCAGCGCCTAAATTAACATCAGCAAAGCACATTTCTAACAATGTGGTAATTAATCCACCTGAAGCAATATCGTGTCCTGCAGAAATCTTGTCTGCTTTAATTAAATCTTGAATAGTATTAAAAACGTTTTTAACAAAAGCACTATTTTTTACATCAGGGGTATCATTTCCAATAGTGTTTAAAACTTGATTGAAAGTACTTCCTCCTAATTTAAAATCGTCTTGAGAAACGTTTATATAATAAATATTTTCTCCGTTTACTTTTAAAACAGGTTCTACAACTTTGCTAATTTCATTGCAATTTCCGGCAGCTGAAATTATAACGGTACCAGGCGCAATAACATCCTCGTTAGGATATTTTTGTTTCATTGATAAAGAATCTTTTCCTGTTGGTACATTGATTCCTAAATCTATGGCAAACTCTGAAACGGCTTCTACAGCTTGGTATAAACGCGCATCTTCACCTTCATTTTTACATGGCCACATCCAGTTTGCTGATAAAGAAACAGATGTTAAATTATCTTTTAATGGTGCCCAAATAATATTGGTAAGCGATTCTGTAATGGCATTTCTACTTCCTGCTTCAGGATTAATTAATGCAGAAATAGGCGCATGACCAATAGATGTTGCAATACCTTCTTTTCCATTATAATCTAGAGCCATAACGCCAACATTATTTAAAGGAATTTGTAAAGGTCCTACACATTGTTGTTTGGCAACTTTACCACCAACACAACGGTCTACTTTATTTGTTAACCAATCTTTACAAGCAACAGCTTCTAGTTGTAAAACTTGCTCTAAATAAATTTGTAAGTTTTTGGTTTTATATCGTGGGTTCTTGTAGTTTCTTAAAACCGTTTTATCTGTTAAAATTGTTTTAGGAGAACTTCCAAACATATCTTCCATGGCTAAATCCATTGGTTTATGTCCGTTGGTTTTAGATTCAAAAGTAAATCTATCGTCACCTGTAACATCTCCAACTGTGTACATTGGTGAGCGTTCACGTTCTGCAATACGTTGTAGAGTGTCAATATGTTTTTCGGCAATTACAAGTCCCATACGTTCTTGAGATTCGTTACCAATTATTTCTTTATCAGAAAGTGTTGGGTCTCCAACAGGTAAGGCATCTAAATCGATATTTCCACCTGTGTCTTCAACCAATTCCGACAAACAATTTAAATGACCACCAGCACCGTGATCGTGAATAGAAACAATAAAATTTTCATTACTTTCTACCATACCACGAACTGCATTGGCAGCACGTTTTTGCATTTCTGGGTTAGAACGTTGTACTGCATTTAGTTCGATACCTGATGCAAATTCACCCGTATCGGCACTAGATACCGCAGCACCACCCATACCAATTCTATAATTTTCACCACCAAGAATGACAATTTTATCGCCTTTTTTTGGAGTGTCTTTTAAAGCTTGTTCTTTTTTACCATAGCCAATACCTCCAGCTTGCATAATTACTTTATCAAAACCAAGTTTTCTTGATTTTGAAGTGCTAGCCGAATCATTTTCTGCATGTTCAAAAGTAAGTACCGAACCAGATATTAAAGGTTGACCAAATTTGTTTCCAAAATCGGATGCGCCATTTGATGCTTTAATTAAAATATCCATTGGGGTTTGGTATAACCAGTCTCTAGCTTCAAATTTTTGTTCCCAAGGTCTGTTTTCTTCTAATCGAGAATAAGAAGTCATGTAAACCGCTGTTCCAGCTAATGGTAACGAGCCTTTTCCACCAGCCAATCTATCTCTAATTTCTCCACCCGAACCTGTAGCAGCACCGTTAAATGGTTCAACCGTTGTTGGGAAATTATGAGTTTCCGCTTTAAGCGAAATAACCGACTCAAATTCTTGAGTAGTATAATAATCAGGAATATCGGCACGTTTAGGTGCAAATTGTTCTACTTTAGGACCTTCAACAAAAGCCACATTATCTTTATATGCCGAAACAATTGAGTTAGGGTGTGTTTCAGATGTTTTTCTAATTAGCTTAAAAAGCGATGTTGGTTTTTCAACCCCGTCAATAATAAACGTACCATTGAAAATTTTATGGCGACAGTGTTCTGAGTTTACTTGCGAAAATCCAAACACTTCAGAATCCGTTAGTGGGCGACCAATTTTTTTTGCAACACCTTTTAAATATGTAACCTCCTCTTCACTTAACGATAAACCTTCTTGCTCGTTGTAAGCTGCAATATCTTCAATATTAAGTATTGGTTCTGGCTTTATATTTATGGTAAAAGAGTCTTGATTAAGTCCTTTAAATTTTTCAGAAATCATCGGGTCAAAATCTTTAAAATCTTCAGAAACAGCCTGAAATTCTTCAATTCTAATAATGTCAGAAATCCCCATGTTTTGAGTAATTTCAACCGCATTGGTACTCCAAGGTGTTATCATAGCCGCACGAGGTCCAACAAAAAAAGCATCCAGCGATGCTTGTTCTATTTTAGGTTCGTTGCCAAAAAGCCATGTAAGCTTTAATATAGTTTCGGTAGATAATTCTTTTGTTGTTTGAACAGCAAATACCTTACTGGTTACGTTTCCAAAGAAATGAATCATTATATATTGATTTGTTTATTTAAAGAAAGTGCAAATTTACTTCTTTTTAGTTGAATTTCACGCAAAAATATTTGAGCTAAATAGAGAGTTATTAAAGGGTTTTAAACAGTTGTTTTTTTGTTTTGGGCGTTACCCCGAAAAAGGGGTCGCGCTTGCGGCAGTCGCTTTTTTGTGTTGCATAGGCGCAACAACACAAAAAGAGCTTCAACAAATGCCTTAATCGCTAACGCAGGTTTGCGTTTTTAAAGTAAGCTTTTATTTGTAAAACTCACGTTCATTAACTTTAATTGTAGTTAATTCAACTGTATGTCCATCTAGGTCTTTTGTGTATATTGAATCAAAGTAATGATGGTCTTGGATATTAAATTCCAAATTCAATTCGATATATCTTTTTTTAGCTTTTTTAAAATTTTCATTTGTCACATTAAATGCAAAATGGTCAATTTTTACATTCTTTGAAGTTGATTCAAGTTTAGTGTCAGATGTATTTGCAGGAAATAATGCGATTCCAGATTTTCCAGAAAGCAAAAAGATAGGAAAGTCTCCCCATTCAGGTAATTGATATCGTTTCAGTCCCAATACTTTTTCATACCATTTAGCAGAAGCTTCTATATCAGCAACTCGAATTGCTACGTGATCTAAAAATTCAATTTCTATTTTATGCTCTTTGTTTGACATTTTTTCAAATTACATACAACAACTTTATGTATGATTTTGATGTAAAACAAATCAAGTATATTTTATATGTATAAGCTTCAACGTTTTTACCATTATAAACTTTAGAACAAGTAATTAAGCTTTACGTTCTAAAAGCGCCATATAAAATCCATCAAAACCAGATTTATGCGATAGTACTTTTTTATCTTTTATAAGTTTGAAATTTTCACCAGCTTCCGATTTTAAAAAAGTAGCTACTTGTTCTTGGTTTTCAGAAGGCAAAACCGAACAGGTTGCATAAACTAGTTGTCCGCCCGCTTTAACCATTTTAGAATATTGTTGTAAAATGTCTTGTTGGGTTTTCTTTATTTTATCAATAAAGTCTGGTTGTAGTTTCCATTTAGCATCCGGATTTCTACGTAACACGCCTAATCCAGAACATGGTGCATCAATTAAAACACGATCGGCTTTATCGTAAAGTTTTTTAATCACTTTAGTCGACTCAATAACTCTGTTTTCAATATTGTGAGCGCCATTTCGTTTTGCACGACGTTTTAATTCGTTCAATTTATTACCATAAATATCCATAGCAATAATTTGACCTTTGTTTCCCATTAAGGAAGCTAAATGCAATGTTTTTCCACCTGCGCCAGCACAAGCATCAACCACACGCATACCAGGTTTTACATTTAGAAATTCAGCAACTAATTGTGATGAAGCATCTTGAACTTCAAAATATCCATTTTTAAAAGCTTCAGTTGAGAAGACATTGGCACGCTCTCTTAATTTTAAAGCATTTGGATAGTTGTCTATAAAATCGGTTTCAATATCTAAATCAAATAATTCTGTTTGTAGTTTTTCTTTTGTGGTTTTAAGGGTGTTTACTCTTAAAATAACATCGGCTTGTTCGTTTAAAGCAGCAATTTCTTTACCCCAAATGGCATCTCCTAATTCTTTTCTGCCAATTTCATCCATCCAATCTGGAATAGATTCTTTAAATTTTCGGGTTTTTGAAAGTTCATCATAACGTCCCTTAATTTTACGTAATGGTGTGCCTTCAAAATATTTCCAATCTGGTAATTTAATACCTTTCAACGTTGCCCAAACAGCAAACATTCGCCATAAATTATCTCTATCAAAAGGTTCTTTTACTTCAGCAATTTCAGCATATAAACGTTTCCAACGTACCATATCATAAGTTGTTTCGGCAACAAAGCCGCGGTCGCGAGCGCCCCAACGTTTATCTCGTTTTAATAGCTGTTGAATAACTTTATCGGCATACTTTCCTTCGTTAAATATTAGGGTTAAACCATCAATAACCGCAAAGCATAAATTTCTGTGTAATCGCATCGTGTGTAAATAAAGGTGCAAAGTTACGTTTAAAATGTTGATTTGTTAAATCGTTTACCTGTTTATTCGTTTGACTTTTCTATTTTTAGAAAAATTTGAAATTTATGAATCGTATTTTATTTGTATTGATAACCCTTGTTTTATTTTCATGTGGTGGAAAGACGGAAGAAAATATTAGAAACTTTAGTAAAGTAGATGTAGAAACCATTTTACAAGATTCTTTATTAAGTATTCGCGCTATTGACATATTAGATGATAAGAGCTTAGCTTTTGCAGCTAATAATGGTGTTTTTGGCTTGTATAATCCTAAAACAAAATTGTGGCAAACTTCAATTCAAAAGTATGATTCTTTAAATTTACATTTTAGAGCAATTGCACATACTAGTACAGATTTTTTTATGCTTACAATTGATAGTCCAGCTTTATTATTTAAAACAGGAGATGCAGGAAAAATGGAATTGGTTTATAAAGAAGAAGGAGCAGGCGTTTTTTATGATGCGATGATCTTTTGGAATGATAGAGAAGGTATTGCCGTAGGTGATAGTATGAATGGTTGTTTGTCTATTATTATAACTAGAGATGGCGGACAAATATGGCAAAAAATACCATGCGATAATTTGCCAAAAGCGGAAGTAGGAGAAGGTGCTTTTGCAGCAAGTAATACCAATATTAAGGTTCTAGGAAATAAAACATGGATAGCAACAACAAGTGGTAATGTTTATTTTTCTGAAGATAAAGGTGTGTCTTGGGAAGTTGTAAATACACCTATCATTCAAGATAAAGCGACTGAAGGGATTTATTCTATTGATTTTTATGATGAAAATAACGGATTTGCCATTGGAGGCGATTACTCGAATCCAGATGATAATGCTTCAAATAAAGTAAAAACGACTGATGGTGGAAAAACTTGGAGTTTAGTTGCTAAAAATGAAAACCCAAATTATAAAAGTTGCGTCCAATATATTCCAAATAAAAACGGAAAGGAGTTGGTTGCTGTTGGTTTTAACGGTATTGATTTTAGTAATAATTCTGGAGAATCATGGAAGCATATTAGCGATGAAAGTTTTTATACTATTCGGTTTTTAAATGATAGCATAGCGTATGCTTCTGGATCTGGAAGGATTTCAAAACTTACTTTTAGAAAATAAAAAAAGGAGTCGTTTAGCTCCTTTTTTATTATTATTTACCATTTTGGTGCATATGTTTAAAATGATCAAATAGTTTCTTTTTAAAATCTTCTTCTGCTATTTTTAGCAATATTATTTTCTTGGGAGAAATTACTTTTTTTAGTTTGTTAATAAGCTTAACATCTTCATCATGTAATTTTTTTTCATAATTAGATAGTTGATTTAAAAGTTCACTAGCTCTTTCGTCAGATATGGTGTCAATGTTTTCTTTTATTTCGTGCCTAATTTTTCTAATATCAGAAAATTTAATTTTTAATGTTACATCTTCATAAGCATTGTAAATAGGCCAAAATTGTTGTGCTTCTTGTTCAGTTAATTTAAGTCTTTCTGTAATAAAAGAGACTTTAAGAGCTTTTACTTTATTTCTACCTTTTTGAGCAAATGTGCTTAATGATAGTAATAGCACAAATAATGTGAGTATAATTTTTTTCATTTGTTTGTAATTTTTTATTCAAAATATAAATCTTCAACGTTTAGATGATTTATTAAATAAGTTTCAATATTGTTTTCATTAAAGTCAATTTCTATAAAATCAGCATTAGTGAGTTCTTCATTTGTTAGTAATGAGGCGATTTCATAGGAATCTGTTATGTTTTCGTTAATTATGTAATCTTCAACAGTTTCAGTATCTAATGTGTCTAATGAAGCCCAAGTAGATGTTGTTTTAAAAACAGATATATTAAAAAGCAATAATACAGCTGCTGCAACACCAGACATGTAAATTAAGGTCTTTTTATTAAATAATGAAATTACTTTTGGTGTTCTTTTAATAGAGGTTTTTTCAATAATTTGATCTTCCAAAGTTTCAAAATAATTTTCGGGAGTTTTAAAACCTGAATTATGAGATAGCTCTTTAAGTTTTATTTCACTTAAAAGAGTATCTTCAAGATTATTAAAGTAATCTTTAGGTACTTTAAACCCTGGTTTTTTAATATTATGAATGTTCTTTTTTTGCATCTTATTAATAAGACTATTTTTTTTGTTAATGGTTTAATTTTTAGTTAAATAGATTTCTATTTTTTTTACTGCGATATGGTAAGATGTTTTTAAAGCACCTTCACTTGTTTCTAAAATATCTGCCATATCTTTATATTTTATATCTTCAAAATATTTCATGTTAAAAACTAATTGTTGCTTTTCTGGTAGTGTGGCAATCGCTTTTTGTAATTTTAATTGGATATCATTTCCTTCGAAATACACATCAGATTCTAAATTGTTTATGGCCAATTGCTGAACTTCTTCATTAGTTGTTTGTAATCGTTTTGCATTTTTATTTATGAATGTAATAGATTCGTTAGTTGCAATACGGTACATCCAAGAAAAGAGTTTGCTGTTACCTTTAAAGTTATTAATATTTTTATAAATTTTTATAAAAGTATTTTGAAGCACATCATCGGTATCATCATGAGACTTTACAATATTTCGTATGTGCCAATACAAACGCTCTTTATAAAGAGATATTAACTCTCTAAAGGCTTTTTCTTTATGGCTTTCCGATTTAAGTTGTTCTATTAATTGTACTTCGTCAATCACAAAAGTAGTTTTGTTTTAGACTACTAAATATACTAAAAGTTTAAAGTTGAAATATTTTATTTTTTTTCAAAAAGTTAAATACTTGTAATACAGTAGTTTATAATATATTTTATCGATAAAGTGTATTTAATATTCGATTAAACGCTTTTTTTCTTGTCAGAAATATTTGTCTTGTGTATATTTGTATCAGAAACCTACTTATGTTGTTAGTCGTCCCCAAGTCTAACAGGAATAAAAAAAAGGATAGAAACCCAAATCTCTATCCTTTTTTATATTTTAAGCCTTTTGTAATTGTTTATTCGAAGCTTTGCATGTCTACTAATTTTTTGTAAACGCCATTTTTGTCAATAAGCTCATTGTGCTTTCCTTGTTCTACAATTTCACCTTTATTAAGGACTACAATTTCATCGGCATTTTGAATTGTTGAAAGTCTATGTGCAATAACAATAGAGGTTCTATTTTTCATCATATTTTCTAAAGCCACTTGAACTAGGCGTTCGCTTTCAGTATCTAAAGCTGAGGTAGCTTCATCTAAAACCATGATTGGTGGACTTTTAAGAACTGCGCGTGCAATACTTAAACGTTGCTTTTGTCCGCCAGAAAGTTTGTTTCCAGAATCACCAATATTTGTTTCTATGCCTTCAGGTAAATTTTTAACAAATTCCCATGCATTAGCAATTTTTAGAGCTTCAATAACTTCCTCATCTGTAGCGTTATCGTTGCCTAATTTTAGGTTGTTTTTAATGCTTTCATTAAATAAGATAGCATCTTGGGTTACAATACCAAGTTGACTTCTTAAAGAGCTTGTAGTAAAATCGCGAATATCAATGCCATCAATTAAAATATTGCCTTTATTTACATCATAAAAACGCGTAATAAGATTGGCTATGGTAGATTTGCCACTTCCAGATTGACCTACTAAAGCAACTGTTTTTCCTTTTGGAATTGTTAAAGAGAAATCTTTTAACACATACTCATCTTGATATTTAAAGGAAATATTTTTGAATTCAATTTTAGAATCAAAACTATCTTTTACAATGGCATTGTCTTTATCTTTTAAAGGATTTGGTGTGTCAATAATCTCTTGAATACGTTCTGCTGCTGCATTACCTTGTTTAATGTTGTAAAGACCTCGGGATATTGCTTTTGCTGGTGTTAGAATATAATATGCTAACCCCATATATACTAAAAAGGCACTTCCATTTAGTCCTCCAGAACTACCTTCTTTTAAAACGAGTTGGCCTCCATACCATAATAAAATTGCAATAACAAAAATTCCTAAAACCTCACTAGCAGGTGAAGCTAAGTTTTGGCGATTCATTAATTTGTTAGAAAAATTATAGAATCGTGAAGAAGAATTTCTAAATTTAGATTCAAATTTTTCTTCAGAATTAAATCCTTTTATAATGCGTAAGCCTGTTAAAGTTTCTTCTAGAGTAGATAGAATAACACCTTGTTCATTTTGTACGCGATCAGATTTTCGTTTTAAGCTTTTGCCTATTCTAGAAATAATAAGTCCTGTTATTGGAATGAAAATAAAAACAAAAAGTGTTAGACTAGGACTTAAGTAAAGCATAGCTATTATAGTGAAAATAATAGTTAAAGGCTCTCTAACAATAAGTTCTAAAACTGGCAACATTGAATATTGTAGGGTAGTAACATCGTTAGTAACACGTGCCATAATATCACCTTTTTTTTGTTCTGAAAAGTAAGAAAGTGGTAATTCTACTGTTTTTTTATATACAGCATTTCTAAGATCTCTAACTACGCCGTTTCTTAAAAACACCATAAAGTAGTTGGCTAAATACCCAAATAGATTTTTAAGTAAAAAGGCAATGATAATTAAACTAACAACAAATACAAGTGCTTTTGAATTATCGCCACCTGTATATTCATGCATTTGGTAAGTAAGCCAGTTTTCTAAATAATCTCCAATTTTAGATAAACCTTCGTAAACGGGTTTTACTAAAACAGATTCTTTTTTTTGTTTAAAAATTACATCTAACATAGGTTTTAATGCAATCATTGATAATGTACTAAATAATGCAAATAAAATATTAGAAATGATATGTCCTATGGCATAGCTTTTATATGGTTTTGCGTATTTTAAAATATTTACAAACTGATTCATTAAATGAGAATTGTCTATTTATTAAACATGCTTTTATGATATTCATAAAAGCATGCAAATTTATTCAAAGATAAACGTTATTAAATTAATTTCATGTCTTTTAAAATAGCTTCTGCTTTAGTGTCTAGCAAAGTTTCTGTTTGTTTAAAATCTGCTGCAGCTTCTAATTTTGTGTTAACACTTACGTAAAATTTTATTTTTGGTTCTGTACCACTAGGTCTTAAAGCAATTTGGCTTCCATCTTCAGTATAATAAATTAATACGTTCGATTTTGGAATGTCGATAGTGCTTTCTTCACCAGTTATCATGTTTTTAGAAATTGATAAGTCGTAATCTTCAAACTTAACCACTTTAGAGCCGTTAATTTCTTTTAAAGGTGTTTCTCTGGCATCAACCATCATTTGTTTAATTTCTTCGGCACCTTCAATACCTTTTTTAGTTAAAGAAATTAATCTCTCTTTATAAAAACCGTGCTCTATATATAAGTTTAAAAGTTCGTTGAAAAATGAACTTCCTTTAGATTTTGTTATAGCTGCAATTTCGCAAGCTAAAAGGGTAGAGGTAACAGCATCTTTATCGCGAACAAAATCGCCTACCATAAAGCCAAAACTTTCTTCGCCACCACCAATAAAATCAAGCTCTGGGAAATCATGAATTAGTTTTGCAATCCATTTAAATCCTGTTAAAACAATTTTACTTTCTACATTATAAGCTTCAGCTAATTTGCTTAGCATTGGTGTAGATACTATGGTTGAAGCAATAAATTCTTTGCCTTTAATTTTGTTTTCTGCTTTCCATTGTTTTAATAAGAAATCGGTCATCATAAGCATGGTTTGATTTCCATTTAGGAGTTGTAACTCATTATCTGAATTACGAACAGCGACACCTAATCTATCACAATCAGGATCGGTACCAATAACAATATCGGCATTTACTTTATCGGCTAATTCTAAAGCCATTTTTAAAGCAGCAGGTTCTTCTGGGTTTGGCGATTTTACCGTTGGAAAATCTCCGTTTGGAACTTCTTGTTCTTTTACAATATGAACATTTTTATAACCAGCTCGTTTTAAGGTTTCTGGAACCGCTGTGATAGATGTTCCGTGAAGCGATGTGAAAACAATTGTTAAATCGTCTTTAGCAGTTTCAGTAGCTCCAACACATCCTTTTTCTACTGATGCGTTTATAAAAACATTATCAACATCTTTACCTATATATTTTATAAGACTATCATTAGCTTCAAATTTAATATCTGAATAATCTAATGCGTTAATCATACTAATTACTGCACTATCATGAGGAGGGACTAATTGTCCGCCATCTTGCCAGTATACTTTGTAACCATTGTATTCTGGAGGATTGTGAGATGCTGTTAAAACAATACCGCAGTGGCAGTTTAAATGTTTTACAGCGAACGATAATTCTGGAGTAGGGCGTAAATCTTCAAATAAAAAGACTTCAATCCCATTTGCAGAAAATACATCGGCAACTACTTTTGCTAATGATTTACTATTATGTCTACAATCATAAGCAATTACAGCTTTAGGAGTTTCGTTAGGAAACTGATTGTGCAAATAATCACTTAAACCCTGTGTGCTTTTTCCAAGTGTATATTTATTGATACGATTAGTTCCTATACCCATAATACCACGCATACCACCAGTTCCAAATTCTAAGTCTTTATAGAAACTTTCTTGAATATCTTCTGGGTCATTTGCAATACTACTTTTTATAAAAGCCTGTGTGTCTTCATCAAATGTAGGAGTTAACCAACTATTAATCCTATCTAAAATTTTTGGTTCAATGTGTATCATAATGTCTTAAAAATATACTTCAAAAGTAAGCAATTGAGAGATAATAATTAAAAAAAATAGTTTGCGTATTGATAATAATTAAGTGGTTTTTCAGCTTTTAATTTAAATTCAGTTCGTCTTTAATTAAATATCGTTTTTTATCTTGTTTGGTGCGTAGAATAATTTCACCTAAAAAGCCAGCAACAAAAAACTGAGTTCCAATAATCATAGTAACTAGTGAAATATAAAATTGGGGACGCTGAGTTATAAGTCTGCCAGAAGGGTTTAAAAATAACTTATCAATACCAAGATACCCTGCAAAACCAAAACCGATAGCGAACATAATAACACCTAAAGCACCAAATAAATGCATGGGGCGTTTTCCAAATCGTGATAAAAACCAAATGGTAATGAGGTCTAAAAAACCATGAATAAAACGATCCATTCCGAATTTAGTTTCTCCATACTTTCTAGCTTGATGTTGTACAACTTTTTCGCCAATTTTTGTAAAACCAGCATTTTTAGAAAGCACAGGAATGTAGCGATGCATTTCGCCATTTACATCAATATTTTTTACAACATCAATTTTGTAAGCTTTTAAGCCACAATTAAAATCATTTAATTTAACTCCAGAGGTTTTTCTTGCAGCCCAATTGAATAATTTTGAAGGTAAGTTTTTTGAAATAACAGAATCGTAACGTTTCTTTTTCCATCCTGAAATTAAATCGTAACCGTCTTTTACAATCATATTATAAAGATCTGGAATTTCATCAGGGTTGTCTTGCAAGTCGGCATCCATGGTAATAACTACATTACCATTTGCTTTTTCAAAACCAGCATGTAAGGCTTGCGATTTTCCGAAGTTTTTTAAAAATCGAATACCTTTAACACGTTCGTTTTTTATTGATAATTGTTTAATAGTATTCCAAGAATTATCGGTGCTACCATCATCAATAAAAATGATTTCATATGAAAAATGATTGGACTGCATAACTTTTGCAATCCAATCATGTAATTCGGTTAAAGAGTCTTGTTCGTTAAGTAGTGGTATAACTACAGATATATTCATTTATAGGTTTTCAAAAATAATATTCAAAAATACTGAATTTATTCTGCGTTTGGGTTATTTTTTTTCAGGGCAGCAGCTACAATTAGTCCAATAATACTAAAAAACACTAGGTAGCTTGCTAATCCTTTAATAATACTTCCTATTGCAAATTGGTCTTGAGATTCTATTTTTTCAACAGCCTGTGCAATTGCTTCACTAGGAGTATTAAAATTTTCCATCATTTGAACTGTTTTTTCAATAGTTTTTTCTTTCAAAACTAACGCCGCATCAGTATCAATAAAATTAAACAAAAGGTATGAAACGAGTGTACTTATTACCAACCCAATTAAAATAGTTATAAGATAAGAAGTAAATGCT
Source organism: Algibacter sp. (assembly GCA_050294475.1). Classification (GTDB taxonomy): domain Bacteria; phylum Bacteroidota; class Bacteroidia; order Flavobacteriales; family Flavobacteriaceae; genus Thalassobellus. The sequence goes on from JBNKOE010000023.1 coordinate 171,683, forward strand.
TCTTTAAAATTAGCAAACCCATTGTTTGCTTGTTTAGTTTTTGCAACAGAAATAATTCCGAAGACAATAATAGCAATTAAAATAAAAATGCCATACCACATATTTGTTAGTAATTCTAAATTTACAGCGTAAGAAACCACTGTGAGTAGTGCTAATAAAGCTCCTAAATAAAGTCCATAATTAGTTGCAATAGATTTTAAAGATTTTTCCATGATATATTTAATGTTTTTGTTAGTTAAATAGTTAGTATTCAAAGATAATAAAACGTTACATTTGTAATGAAAATAAAAAAAATTAAAAAGTATTGTAGTTTTGTAAAAATTACTTAAATTTGCACTTCCAAAATTGAAAAGAATTAAAGCATTTAGCGATGAGAAAAGGTATACACCCAGAAAATTATAGAATAGTAGCATTCAAAGATATGTCTAATGATGATGTGTTTTTAACAAAGTCTACTGCAAATACTAATGAAACATTAGAAGTTGATGGTGTTGAGTATCCATTAGTAAAAATGGAGATTTCAAGATCATCGCACCCATTTTACACTGGTAAATCTAAATTAGTAGATACTGCTGGTCGTATTGATAAATTCAAAAACAAATACGCGAAGTTCAAAAAATAATTTAGCGTTATATTTTATATTTAAAAGCCTTTCAGTAATGAAAGGCTTTTTTGTTTTATACAATTAAACTATTTTTGATTAAACTTAAGTTTAGATTAATAGCTATAATTATAAACTTGTTAAATTTTAAAATGAATTATATCCTTTTTGACGGACCGTTTCGTAATAATCTTTTGCCTTTTACATATACCAGACCCGTTGCTGATATTAGAGTGGGTATTTTAACCATTAGAGAAAAATGGGAAATGTTTTTAGGCACAACAACCACAACTATTACAGAAGATTATTTATCTGATAAATATCCTATGGTAGAAATGGAGGAGAATGTGATGATTAATGCTTCTTACCTCCCAAATTCTGAATTAATAAGTATTGTTGAAGGTTTAAAAGAGAATCAAGCTATTTTTGATGGAGATAATATTATAGCTTTTTTTACTAAAGAAGCGCAAGAGGATATTGATTTTAATTTATTTGATGCAATAGAATTTACAGGTAGTATTATTAAAATTGAAAATACTTGGGATATTTTTTCTAAAAATGGAGAAGCTATTCAAGAAGATTTTAATTTAATTACTAAGGATAGAGTCTCTCAACCAATTCCTAAAAGTAATAATATAATAGCCCCAGACAATATTTTTATTGAAGAAGGAGCTTCACTAGAATTTGTAACGTTAAATGCAACTAATGGTCCTATTTATATTGGTAAAAACTCATTAATTATGGAAGGCGCACTTATACGAGGGGCTTTTGCTTTATGTGAAGGTGCGGTTGTTAAATTAGGAGCTAAAATTTATGGACCTACTACTGTTGGGCCTCAAAGTAAGGTAGGTGGTGAAATTAATAACGCCGTTATTTTTGCCAATTCAAATAAAGGACATGATGGGTTTTTAGGAAATTCTGTTTTAGGTGAATGGTGTAACTTAGGAGCAGATACTAATAATTCTAACTTGAAAAATAATTATGCTGAAGTTAGGTTATGGGATTATAAAACTGAAGGTTTTGCTAAAACAGGTTTGCAGTTTTGTGGTTTAATGATGGGCGATCATAGTAAATGTGGCATTAATACGATGTTTAATACAGGAACTGTTGTAGGCGTTAGTGCTAATATTTTTGGTAGTGGTTTTCCAAGAAATTTTGTACCAAGTTTTAGTTGGGGTGGTAGTAGTGGTTTTACAACCTATTTAACTAGAAAAGTTTTTGAAGTAGCCGAAGTTGTAATGTCTAGACGTCAAATTGAATTTACACAAGTAGATAAAGATATATTAGAACACGTTTTTGAAGAAACTAAGAAATATCGAAGAGAATAGTAGGTTTTATCTCTTTGTTAATTAGTGGGTTACTTGATAAGATTTGTTTCAAAATGTTATATTTGTTAATATCAAGTCTTTTTTATGTTGAGTGGTCGTTATCTTTTTGTTTTTTTTATAGGAATAATATCTTATTCTCAACCAGATAATTATTTTGTAGAGAATCATAAAATAAATACAGAATACCCTCATTTTGGCTTAATGCGTGTTGGAGAAAAAATACTTTTCACTTCGTATTTACTAGATAAAAAAGGACGATTAAAACGTGTTCAAGGTAATCCTCTACTAGCTGTTTTCGAAGGTATTATAACTAGTTCTGGTGATATTGAATCGGTAAAATTAATAGAGATAGATTCTAAACAAGATATTCATGAAATTACAAGTGCATCAAAATCACTAGATGGTAAATTACTTTATATAACAACACTTTATACTTATAGAAATAAGCCAAAAGGTAATTTTAAAGACACTAATTTTCATATAAAAGTTGGTGAGTATAAAGAGGGTGTGGGTTGGACAAATTTTAAAGTACTCCCTTTTTGTAACCCTAAGTATTCTTATGCGCATCCGTCGTTAAGTAAGGATGGAAGTGTATTGTATTTTACTTCAAATCAGCGTGGAGGAAAAGAAACTACAAAAGGAGGTTCTGATATTTTTAAAGTAAATGTTTTAGAAGATGGTGCTTATAGTGAGCCCGTAAACTTGGGAAGTCAAGTAAACTCTTATAGTAAAGAAATGTTTCCTGTAATTGCTGATGATAATACCTTGTATTTTGCTTCAAATAGACCAAACGGATTTGGAGGCTATGATATTTATAAAAGTATTATGAATGCTGATGGTACATTTGACAAAGCCAAAAAACTTCCTAAGCCTTTGAATAGCAATAAAGATGATTTTTCTTTAATAATGAATTCTGATAATGTATCAGGTTTCTTTTCTTCTAAACGGGAAAAGGGAAAAGGAGATGATGATGTTTATTATTTTGTTAAAAATTAAGTTCTATGATTGGTTTAATATGTGCTTTTTTTATTGGAAAGTATTTTTATAAGTTAGCTAAAGATTATAAACAGATTAAGTTAGTATATTCTGTTTTTGGAATTTTTGTTTTTTATTTTGGATCAATTGTATTAGGGAATTTAATTTTGTTCTATCTTCTAGGAATCATTAATCACAATTTTAAAATGTTTTCATTTTTTGGAGCAGGTTTTTTGACTATGCCTTTTGGTATAGGTCTTGCTTGTTTAGTTCATTATTTATTGGAAAACAGATGGAAAAAAACGGTAGTAATTGTTAAAGATGAAATTAATGATATTGGAAAAAATATTAATGAAGAAAATTAATTTTTTTTAACCCGTTTCAAATCCAGCATATTAATTGGGTTTATACCTAAATTTTTAACATTTTTTCTTGTAAAACGAACCACTTCATCATAAAATAATGGCACCATGATTGCTTTATCCATAGCTAAAGAATCAATTTTAGTATATAATAGTTTGCGTTCTTCAATATTAGTTATGGTAAAAGCTTTATTGTACAAACTATCAACTTCTTCACTTTTATAATGGAAATAATTAGATCCGTTTGGAGCAAAGTTTTTACTATAAAATATCGATAAATAGTTCTCTGCATCTAAATAATCGGCTATCCAAGAACTTCTAAACATATCTACTTTTCCATTAGATCTTGCACTTCTTAAAGTCGCTTCTGGCATAACATCAACATTAATTTTCAACCCTGTTTTTTCAAGCTCACGTTGTATAAATTCGCAAAAACTTAAGTAGTTACTTGTAGTTGTTAAATTAATTTCAGGATTGGAAATACCACTTTCTTTTTTAAATTGTTCAACAAGTTGTTTCGCTTTTTCTGGTTGGTAAGTAAACCCAATAGATTTATTATAACCAGTAAGCCCAATAGGAATAAAGCCTCCATTGGCTGGGTTTCCAATGCCATTTCGTAAATAAATCATCATTTTTTTTCTGTCAAACCCATAATTAATGGCTTTTCTTATAAGAGTAGATTGTATTTCGGGTGTTTCAGAATCTAAATAAAAGCCCAAATATTCAGTATTTAAATATGGGCCTCGAATCATATCAACTGTAGATTTGTATTTGTTTCTTAGTTTACCGTCGGCTGTTAATAATTCGTCTTTGTATGAAGCGTCTAATCCAGATAAATAATCAATGTTACCTTGAATAAATTGCAGAAATTCACTTTGTTTATCTGGTAAAAAGGTTAAAGCTACTGCCTCTAAGTAAGGTAGTTGTTTGCCGTTTTTATCTTTTTCAAAATAATTTTTATTTTTTCTTAAAACGAGTTTTATGTTTTCTTCCCAACGTTTAAATTTAAAAGGGCCAGTACCTATAGGATGTGCTCTAAATTCAGTTCCGTAGTGATTTACAATTTCTTTAGGAACCACCGAACAGTATTTCATGGTTAATAATCCTATAAATGCAGGGAATGGTTGTTTTAATGTAATTTGAAAAAGCGTGTCGTTTACGGCTTTAAAATTTTTTACTTTGTTTAAAACCCAACTACCTGGAGCTGCTAATTTTTCGTCCCTTAACCGATTAAAACTAAATTCAAAATCGTCGGCAATAACTGTTCTTGTTGAATCTTTGCCAAAAAGAGCGTGTTTATGGAAATAGACATCGTTCCTTAGTGAAAACTCATAGGTTTTACCATCATCAGAGATTGTCCAATTTTTTGCTATGCAAGGTAAAATGTTTAATGCACTATCTAATTGTACTAAGCCATTGTATAATTGATTTGAAATCGAATTGTCTTGTAATGTTCTAGAAAATGCAGGATCTAAAGTATTAATGTTTGCGTATTCATTATAACGAAAAACAAGTGCATCCTTTTGTTTTGAATCTTTTTTAGCGCAAGAAGCATTCAAAAAAATAATAAATACACTTAAGCATTTTAATGCTTTAAAAAGGGATATCTGTTTTTTTGTCACATTACTAACTGTTAAGGTGTTTCAAAAATAAAGGTTTTATTTTCTATTTCTAATTATTTCAAAAGTTTAAAATTTAAATGTGACTTTTTAAAAAGTAATGGGTCTTAAAACTGGGTGATATTGTTATTATCAATAAAATAAAGTCTCTCAAATTTACATAATTACTATGTTATGTTTTTATAAAGAGTGTTTCTAATAGAAACGCTCTTTTTTTTATTAAATTTGCACGTTTTTATATAAGAAATGAATTCTAGAAAAAAAGTCGCATTTTATACATTGGGTTGTAAACTCAATTTTTCTGAAACCTCTACTATTGCTAGGGATTTTAGTGATGAAGGTTTTGAGCGCGTAGACTTTTCTGAGAATGCAGATATTTATGTTATAAATACATGTTCTGTAACTGAAAATGCAGATAAGCGTTTTAAAACCATAGTAAAGCAAGCGCAAAAAGCAAATGCAGAAGCTTTTGTAATTGCTATTGGTTGTTATGCGCAGTTAAAACCTCAAGAATTAGCCGATGTAAATGGTGTTGATTTGGTTTTAGGTGCAACCGAAAAATTTAAAATAACAGATTATCTTAATGATCTTTCTAAAAACGATTTAGGAGAAGTACATTCTTGTGAAATTGAAGAAGCCGATTTTTATGTAGGCTCTTATTCTATAGGAGATAGAACGCGTGCCTTTTTAAAAGTGCAAGATGGTTGTGATTATAAGTGTACTTATTGTACTATTCCTTTAGCTCGCGGTATTTCTAGAAGTGATACCATGGATAATGTTTTGAAAAATGCCAAAGAAATTTCGGAACAAAATATTAAGGAAATTGTTTTAACTGGCGTTAATATTGGTGATTATGGTAAAGGGGAGTTTGGAAATAAAAAACACGAACATACTTTTTTAGATTTAGTTACTCAGTTAGATAAAGTTAAAGGTATAGAGCGTTTGAGAATTTCTTCAATAGAACCTAATTTGCTAAAAAATGAAACTATTGATTTGGTTTCTAAATCTAGAGCTTTTGTACCGCATTTTCATATTCCGTTACAATCAGGGAATAATGAGATTCTTAAAAAAATGAAACGGCGCTATATGCGAGAATTGTATGTTGATAGAGTTTCTAAAATAAAAGAAGTCATGCCACATGCATGTATTGGTGTAGATGTAATTGTAGGCTTTCCAGGAGAAACTGATAATCATTTTTTAGAAACATATAATTTTTTAAATGAATTAGATATTTCTTATTTACATGTTTTTACATATTCAGAACGTGATAATACAGAAGCTGCAAAAATGGATGGTGTGGTTCCTAATAATGTAAGAAGTAAGCGAAGTAAAATGCTACGTGGTTTGTCGGTTAAAAAACGTCGTGCTTTTTACGAAAGTCAGATTGGAACTAATAGAACTGTTTTATTTGAAAGTGAAAATAAAGCAGGTTACATTCATGGTTTTACCGAAAACTATATAAAAGTTAAAGCACCTTGGAATCCAGCATTAGTAAATACATTGCATGATGTTGTATTAAATGAAATTGATGACGATGGTTTAGTGCGTTTTGATTTTGTTAAAAATGAAGCCTTAGTAAAGAGTAAATAGTTCCTTTTAAGTTGGTTTAATTGAGTTTAAACGAGTTTTTTTGATGTAATTGTTTTGCAGTCGTAGGTTTGGGTAGCCTAAATTTTAAGCTAAGTGTCCCAAAACTATTAGTTATGAAAAAACACCTATTGTTATTAACTACTCTAATTGTTATATCATTCTTTACTTCTTGTACAACCGAAGAGATTTATCAAAACACTAATTTATTAGGTGTTTGGGAAACAAGTGCATTAAGTACAAATTCAACAGAAACGCATACATTAGTATTTGGTGATAAAAATACAGGATTGAGTATTCATAAAAGTATTTCTAGTTCTAATGAAATTACTTCAAGTGTAACTTCTTTTAATTGGAACATAAACGATAATGTTGTAACGGTTGTTGAAGATGATACACCTGAAAAAATATTTGTTCTAAATTCAGAAGGACAACTTGTTTTAAGTGGTTCTCAAGATTTACTTTTAGAAAAAGTGTCTAATGACTATTCGAAATATTATTAATGCTCTAAAGAATTATAAACAATAAAAAAGCCAAAATTATCAGTTTTGGCTTTTTTATTGTTTTTTAGAAAATTATATTCTTACACCTACAGGTAACATACGTTTATATTTTCTGTTGCCTCGTACAAATTTAGCAATTTCAGGACTTGTAGGAACTACACTTAAGTTTCTAGCTTCAATTTGTTCAAAAACCATAGCTAAAAATTCTTTGCTAAAATTTTCATCTTTAATTTCGTCTGGAATAACAATTTTAGTTAAAAAAATCTTTCGTTCTTGAAGTGAATATTCAATTTTTGCTAAATGATTGTCAATTTTTATTTCAAACTGGCGTAAAAAATCATTGTCTATTAATTCAGCAGCATCAATCATATTATAAAAGTTTTATATCAATGGAATCTAATTAGCGAATACTAATTTAGTAGCTTTGTAATGCAAAAGTACAAAAAAAAATCATTAAAGTAAAGTAATATTTAGCTTAATGCCTTATGTGTCAAGAGATAATACATGTTTATTTAATGCCGGGAATGGCAGCTAGTCCAAAAATTTTCGAATATATTAAATTACCAGAAAATAAATTTAAAATGCATTATTTAGAATGGATTATGCCTTTAGATGGTGAATTGTTAACAGATTATGCATTAAGAGTTTCTAAATTTATTAAACATGAAAATATTGTTTTGTTAGGAGTTTCTTTTGGAGGTGTTTTGGTGCAAGAAATAAGTAAGCACATAAAAGTTAGTAAGCTAATAATTGTATCAAGCGTTAAATCTGTACAAGAAATACCAAAACATATGTTATTAGCTAAAACTACAAAAGCATATAAATTAGTACCAACACAACTAGCTAGTAATATAGATGTTTTTGCTAAATATGCCTTTGGAGAAGTTGTTTCAAAACGTTTGGAATTATATCAAAAATATTTATCTGTAAATGATAGTAAATATTTAAGTTGGGCTATAGAAAATATGGTTTGTTGGAGTCAAGAAAAATCTAATCCAAATTTAGTTCATATTCATGGCGATAATGATAAGGTATTTCCAATTAAAAATATATCTAATTGTATTACGGTAAAAAATGGAACACATATCATGATTATTAATAAATACAAGTGGTTTAACGAAAATTTACCTCGTATTATTTTAGAAGACTAATAGAGTCAATCCAATTATTTTTTTTAACTTTAAACAAAACTTTTTAAAGATGAAGATAATACAAAAAGCTTTGGCGTTTGTGGGATTATTAAGTTTATGTGCTTTATTTATTTATGCTCTACAAGATGCTCCAACCGATGAGAATTTTGAAACAAAACTTATAAACGACTATAATGTTTATGCCCTTCAGGTTCCTGAGAATTTAGACTTTGCAGGAGAAGCAGTGCCGCTTAAAAATCCAGATATTTTAGAGCGTATGGATCGTGAGTTATTAGTAAATACCTATTGGCAGTCTAATGGGTTGTTAATGTTTAAACGTGCCAAAAAATATTTCCCGATAATAGAGCCTATTTTAAAAAAGTATGGTGTTCCAGACGATTTTAAATATTTAGCAGTTATAGAAAGTGGTTTAACAAATGCAGTGTCTCCAGCAGGAGCAAGAGGTGTTTGGCAAATAATGGCAGCTACAGGTAAGGAAAATGGTTTAGAAATAAATGTTAATGTTGATGAGCGTTATAACTTAGAAAAAGCTACTGAAGTTGCTTGTAAATATTTATTAAAATCGAAAGAAGAGTTAGGCTCATGGACACTCGCTGCAGCTGCGTATAACGCAGGTAATGCAGGAATTTCTAGTCGTTTGGAAGAGCAAGGGGTTACCGATTATTACGATTTGTTATTAGGTGAAGAAACAGGTCGTTATTTATTTAGAATTGTGGCTTTAAAAGAAATATTGTCTCATCCAGCAAAGTATGGTTTTAATTTTAGAGATAAAGATTTATATAATAATGTGCCAACTTATAAGGTTGAAGTAGATACTGCTGTAACCGATTTTTCAAAGTTTGCTAAAAATTTTGGTATTAATTATAAAATATTAAAACTTCACAACCCTTGGTTACGCGAATCGCATCTTAATAACAAGTCTAGAAAATTATATGTTATTGATATTCCTAAAGAAGGTTATTATCAATAGTAATTGATATGCTAGAATTTATAAATACTAAAATAAATGAATCTTAATAAGTAAGCTTTGGTCGCCGTTAATTTAACCTCTACGTTTCTGTGCTCTTAAAGAACCTCCAGTACCATAATGCTGATTTGGCATTTGTGCACGTTTCATGTTCTCTTTCATCATTTTTATTTGGTCTGTAAGCATCCCTTGTTTATCTAATTTTTGAGCTTCAGACAGTAGTTTTTGTGCTTCTTGTTTTCTTCGTTTAGAAAAAGCGATACCAGATAAATTTAATTTAGCCATAGCTAAATCATGATCCATAGACAATCCTAAAGAAATAGCTTTCTTAAAATATTTTTCAGCATCATTCATATTGCTTTGAGAAACCATGATACCATGTAGGTAATTATAATAACCTTGTTGCTTAGTTACTAAAGCCGTTTCAGGGTTTTTAATTTTATTCAACCATTTTTTTGCACCATCAAAATCTTGTTTTCTTAATCTTAAAAAAGCTAATAGAATAAATTCATTTTTGAAATAAAGAAAGATGAAAATTAAAGAAAGTAAAATAAACATAATTCCGTTACCTATATTACTTTCTGTAAATTGATAAACAGCATAAGCAAAAATACCAGCTGCAATAATAAGTTTTATGATTTTATTGTACATTTTTATTTAGTTTGATGTGTGTTATAAGCGTATTTTGCATTTAAATTGACGCTACTTTTAATTTAGATTGCAAAGAAACTAAATTTTTATTAAAAATAACTTATACCTATTAAACAAAAAATTACTGTTTATCCCAAATGAATAAAGGTTTTATATAAAATTTTTAGTTGTAAAAATTAAATGTAATTTTTTTTCAAAAATGATTTGCAAAGTAATAAAGGCTTTGTATATTTGCCGTCAGTTTTGGGGAAGCGCCAAAAAATAAAATATACATTTCAGATTTTTAAAGATATAAGATAATGAGTAAAAGAACATTTCAGCCATCAAAAAGAAAGAGAAGAAACAAACATGGTTTCAGAGAAAGAATGGCTTCTGCTAATGGTAGAAAAGTTTTAGCACGTAGAAGAGCTAAAGGAAGAAAAAAATTATCTGTGTCAACCGAATCTAGACATAAAAAATAATGATTAACAATTGTTTATAATTTAAAGGTGTTACTTAAGTGTAACGCCTTTTTTTATATCTACGTAACACCTATTTTTGTAACAAATTATAATTCAATATATAAATAGTAAAAATGCCAAAAAATCCTAAACTTAAATCTATTTTAATAATTGGGTCTGGGCCAATAGTTATTGGACAAGCCTGTGAATTTGATTACTCAGGTACACAAGCTTTAAGATCTTTAAGAGAAGATGGAATAGAAACGATTCTTATAAATTCTAATCCAGCAACTATTATGACTGATCCGTCTATGGCAGATCATGTATACTTGTTGCCTCTTACAACAAAGTCAATTATTAAAATTCTTAAAGATCATCCGCAAATTGATGCCGTTTTACCAACAATGGGAGGACAAACAGCTTTAAATTTATGTATTGAAGCAGATGAAAAAGGTATTTGGAAAGATTTTGGTGTAGAAATTATTGGTGTTGATATTGAAGCCATAAATATTACTGAAGATAGAGAGCAGTTTAGAGAATTGATGCTTGAAATAGGTGTGCCTATGGCGCCTCAAGCTACTGCAACATCATATTTAAAAGGAAAAGAAATAGCTCAAGAGTTTGGTTTTCCATTAATTATTAGAGCATCATTTACATTAGGAGGAGCTGGTGCTTCATTTGTTTATAAAGAAGAAGATTTTGATGAATTATTAACTCGTGGATTAGAGATTTCTCCTATTCATGAAGTTATGATTGACAAAGCTTTAATTGGATGGAAAGAATATGAGTTAGAGTTACTTAGAGATTCAAATGATAATGTAGTTATTATCTGTTCTATTGAAAATATGGATCCTATAGGAATTCATACAGGAGATTCCATTACGGTAGCTCCAGCAATGACTTTAAGTGATAAAACATTCCAAAAAATGCGTGATATGGCTATTCATATGATGCGTAGTATTGGTGACTTTGCAGGAGGTTGTAATGTGCAATTTGCGGTTTCTCCAGATGAGAATGAAGATATTATTGCTATTGAAATTAATCCTCGTGTATCACGTTCTTCTGCATTAGCAAGTAAAGCAACGGGGTATCCAATTGCAAAAATTGCAGCTAAATTAGCTTTGGGTTATCATTTAGATGAATTAAATAATCAAATTACAAAATCTACTTCAGCTTTATTTGAACCTACCTTAGATTACGTTATTGTAAAAATACCACGTTGGAACTTTGATAAGTTTGAAGGTTCCGATAGAAAATTAGGTCTTCAAATGAAATCTGTTGGAGAAGTTATGGGTATTGGGCGTTCATTTCAAGAAGCTTTGCATAAAGCAACACAGTCGCTTGAAATTAAACGAAATGGTTTAGGAGCCGACGGAAAAGAAAATAAAAATTACGATCAGATTATAGAAAAACTTACCAATGCATCATGGGATCGTGTGTTTATTATTTATGATGCTATTGCTATGGGAATTCCATTAAGTAGAATTCACGAAATCACTAGAATTGATATGTGGTTTTTAAAGCAATATGAAGAGTTGCATTTTTTAAGAAATGAAATTTCTACATTCACTATTGATACCATAGAAAAAGATTTATTACTAGAAGCTAAACAAAAAGGTTATGGTGATAGACAAATAGCACATATGCTTGGTTGTTTAGAAAGTCAGGTATATAGTAAACGTGAAGAACTTGGTATTAATCGTGTTTATAAATTAGTAGATACTTGTGCTGCCGAGTTTGAAGCAAAAACACCATATTATTATTCAACTTTTGAAAGTGATATGGAAACTGCTGATGGTAATCGTTATGCAGATAACGATAGTGTGGTTACAGAAAAGAAAAAAGTGATTGTATTAGGTTCTGGACCAAATAGAATTGGTCAAGGTATCGAGTTTGATTACTGTTGTGTACATGGTGTTTTAGCTGCTGCTGAATGTGGTTATGAAACCATTATGATTAACTGTAATCCTGAAACCGTATCTACAGATTTTGATACGGCTGATAAATTATATTTTGAACCTGTATTTTGGGAGCATATTTATGATATTATTAAGCATGAAAAACCAGAAGGTGTTATTGTTCAGTTAGGTGGTCAAACAGCTTTAAAGCTTGCTGAAAAATTAACCAAATATGGTATAAAAATATTAGGAACTAGTTTTGAAGCTTTAGATTTAGCTGAAGATAGAGGGTTGTTCTCTAACTTATTAAAAGAAAATAATATTCCTTATCCGCAGTTTGATATTGCTACCACAGCTGATGAAGCTTCAGCAATTGCTGATGTTTTAGACTTTCCAATATTAGTGCGTCCATCATACGTTCTTGGAGGTCAAGGCATGAAAATTGTAATAAACAAAGAAGAACTAGAAAAGCATGTAGTTGATTTACTTAGCAGAATGCCAGGGAACCAATTATTATTAGACCATTATTTAGATGGTGCTATTGAAGCTGAAGCAGATGCTATTTGTGATGGTGAAGATGTTTATATAATTGGTATTATGGAACATATTGAACCATGTGGAATTCACTCTGGCGATAGTAACTCGTTATTACCACCATTTAATTTGGGTGATTTAGTGATGCAACAAATTATAGATCATACTAAAAAGATTGCTTTAGCACTTAACACTGTTGGATTAATAAATATTCAATTCGCTATTAAAGACGATACGGTTTATATTATTGAAGCAAATCCTAGAGCTTCTAGAACAGTACCATTTATAGCAAAAGCTTATGGGGAACCATATGTAAATTATGCAACTAAGGTAATGCTAGGAGATAAGAAAATTAAAGATTTTGATTTTAAACCTAAATTAGATGGATACGCAATTAAACAACCCGTATTCTCTTTTGATAAATTCCATAACGTAAATAAAAAGCTTGGTCCTGAAATGAAAAGTACAGGAGAAAGTATTTTATTTATAGAAGGTTTAAAAGATGATGCTTTTTACGATTTGTATTCAAGACGAAAAATGTATTTGAATAAATAATAAGTAGATATTTAATAAAATAAAAAAGCCGCTGTTAGCGGCTTTTTTTATAACTCAATTTTAACATTTTGTGTTTTTATTGCTTCCATATGTTCTTCAATTTTAAATTCTGAAGATTTAAATTTATTAGATCTGGTTTTAGCTTGTTCTTGTCTTGTGATGCTTCTGGCAAATCGTCTAACACTTTGTTCGTCATCTAATATAATTCCAGGAACTGGAACGTTTTTACCGTTTTCATCTTTAGCAACCATTGTGAAATAAGAAGAATTACAATGCTTCTTTTCTCCTGTTTGAATGTTTTCTGATTCTACACGAACACCAACAACCATAGAAGTTCTACCTGTATAATTTATAGATGCTTTTAATGTAACCAACTCACCAACTTCAATAGGATTTAAAAAATCAACTTTGTTTACAGATGCTGTTACACAGTAATGTCTAGAATGTTTAGAAGAACATGCAAATGCTATTTGATCCATTAAATTTAGAATGTAACCACCATGAATTTTACCACTAAAATTAGAGTGTGCAGGCAGCATTAATTCTGTAATAGTTACTTGTGATTCTTTAGGATGTTTAAACATGAGTGTCTTAACTTTTAATTATTTGATACGACTAAAATAGGGATATATTTTCGCGTATAAATCAGGGGATCATTATTTTTAGGAAGTTCTGAAATTTTTATCTAAAAATAATAATTTTAATAATTATCAATATAAGAATTGCTTAATACAGTAATTAGGAAAGTACTTTATAATTCTTCTTCGGCACGTTTTATAATAGCTTCAGGAAGCGATTTTTTTGCTTTTGCGCCCATTTTTTTAAGTTTTTCAACACTGGTAATTAAGTTTCCTCTACCATCTACTAATTTATTCATAGCAGCAGAGTAATCACTTTTAGCAGCATCAATCTTTTTTCCAACGCCTGTTAAGTCGCTTACCAAACCTTCAAATTTATCATACAAAGCACCAGCTTGTCTTGCAATTTCAATAGCATTTTGTTGTTGCTTTTCGTTATTCCACATAGAATCAATTGTTCTAAGCGTTGCTAAAAGGGTAGAAGGTGTTACAATAACAATGTTTTTTTCGAAGGCTTTATTGTAAATACTATTGTCTTCATTTACAACTACAGCAAAAGCAGGTTCAATAGGAATAAACATTAACACAAAATCGGGAGATTCTATGTCATATAAATCTTGATAATTTTTTCCCGAAAGCTGATCGATATGCTTTTTTATAGAATTAACGTGGGCTTTTAAATGCACGCCTTTGTCGTCATCATCTGCATTTACTAAACGTTCGTAATCGGTTAATGATACTTTACTGTCAATAATCATTTTTTTACCATCTGGTAAATGTAAAACCACATCGGGTAATACGCGTGAACCATTTTCTAAAGTGAAACTTTGTTGCACAAAATACTCTCTATCTTTTTCTAACCCCGATTTTTCTAAAACACGTTCTAAAACCAATTCACCCCAATTACCTTGCATTTTACTATCGCCTTTTAAAGCTCTCGTTAGGTTGGTAGCTTCCTTACTCATTTGCTGATTTAAGTCTTTTAAACCTAGCAATTGTTCTTTTAAAGCCGAATGCATACTAATGCTCTCCTTTTGGGTTAAATCTACTTTTTCTTCAAAGGTTTTTATTTTTTCTTGTAGCGGATTTAAAATGTTTTTAATGTTTTCTTTATTCTGAAGTGTAAATTTTTCCGATTTTTCATCAAGTATTTTAGTTGCCAATAACTCAAAATCTTTACGTAATTGCTCTTGGCGTTCTTCTATTTCGGCATCGCGTTTTAAACTTTGCTGTTGTAGGTTTTCGTATTCAGTGCTTTTTCTAGTTAATTCAGAATTTAAAAGTTCTTTTTCGCGACGAATATCTTCTCTATCATTTTCAATTTTCTCAACGTTTTGTTTTAGGTCGTTAATAGTTTGGTTTAATTGGTTTTGGCGTTCTTCAAGTGTGCTTCGGTCACTTTTATTTTTTAGTTTAGTAATAGTCATGCCAATATAAGCGCCAATGCCACCAGAAACTAAAATTGCGAGAATAAGAATAAGGTTGTCATTCATTTAAAAAAGAAATTTACTCAAATATAAATGTTTTGATATGAAGAATAAAGAGGGAAGCGCGAAGATTTGTAAAATTTACTTCTTCACCCTAAAACTTCCTGTTTTTTCATCAAAAGCAATTAAGTCTTCAGGAAATAAGGTGTTGAATGTGCCTTTAGAAATTAAGTTGCAAGGATTATCCATAACAACTTCATCTTTATTCATAACAATTAAAGTATCACATAATTGAATAGCTAAATCTATTTCGTGTGATGAAAACAAGATGGTTTTACCGGTTTCTTGGGCGAGTTCTTTTAATAGTTTTAATATGTATGCTTTATGATACATGTCTAGATGCGTGGTAGGTTCATCTAAAATAATTAAATCGGTATCCTGTGCTAAGGCTCTGGAAATTAAAGCTTTTTGTAACTGTCCATCACTAAGTTCAAAACATTTTTTATCTTTTAAATGTTGCACATGTGTTTGCTCCATAGCTTTATTTACTATTGCCATATCTTTACCAGATAAGTTGCCAACCCAGTTAGTATAAGGCATTCTTCCTAAAGCAACGAGTTCTAAAATAGATAAGTTTTTTGAAGCAATGGGTTCTGTTAAAACAAGGCTTAATACTTTGGCTAAGTCTAACGGATGTTGTTTAGAAACATCTTTGTCACTAATTAAAACACGACCTTTAATTGGGTTTTGAACATTGGTAAGTGTTCTTAAAAGAGTTGATTTTCCAATACCATTTGCACCAATTAAACCAACAAGTTCACCCTTTTTTAATGCAATATTTATGTTTGAAGCAATAATACTTTTTTCTTTTTTAGAAATATAGCCAATAGATAAATCTTCGGTTTTTAAAATGATATGTTCGTTTTTGTTTGTCATTATTTAAAACATCATTTTTCGTTTTCTTACCAATAACCAAATAACAACAGGTGCTCCAATTATTGATGTTATGGCGTTAATTGGTAATGTGTAATCGCTATTGGGAACTTGAGAAATACTATCGCAAATAAGCATGATAATGGCTCCAAATAAAAAGGTAGCAGGTAATAATATTTTGTGGTTTGAGGTGTTAAAAACTTGACGTGTTAAGTGCGGAATAGCTAAACCGATAAATGCAATAGGACCAGCAAAAGCAGTAATAGTTCCTGCAAGTAAACTAGTTGCGATAATAATTGCTAACCGACTTCTTTTTATATTCAAACCTAAGCTTTTAGCATAATTTTGTCCTAAAAGTAACGTGTTTAATGATTTTACAGAAGTTATGCTAACTAAAATTCCTAAGGCATAAATGATGAAAAATATTAATAATTCATTCCAAGATAAATTACCTAAACTTCCAAAACCCCAAAAAATGTATTGTTGTAATTGTTCGGCAGATCCAAAATAAGAAAGTACACTAACAATGGCAGCTGTTATACTGGCAAACATCAATCCGATAATTAGAATAGCCATGGTGTCTCTTACTTTAATAGAAGTTAATAAAACAGCTAATAAAACTAAAAAGCTACCTAAACTGGCTGCAATAACGACACTCCATTTAGAAAGTAGTAATGTTGTTAAAATACCACCGAATAATCCAGAGCCCAAAATTATTAAAGCTACGCCTAAACTAGCTCCAGAACTTATACCAAGAACAAAAGGACCTGCTAAAGGATTTCTAAAAAGAGTTTGCATTAATAGTCCAGAAATACCCAAACCAGAACCTACTAAAATAGCTGTAAATGCTTTTGGTAATCTGTAATTTATAATAATATGTTGCCAAGTGTCTTGTTGCAATGTGTTGCCAATAAGACTATTAAATACATCTTTTAATGGTATATGAACTGAGCCTAAACTAATATTTGTTAGAAAACAAATGATTAGTAAGAGGGTTAATATTAAAAAAGGAATTTTATATGTATTAGAGTCTTTCAATTATTCTAAACGTTTAAAAAAGTAAAGATCATAATTTTTTAAGAGTTCTGGGTGACAAATCTTGATAAGATCTTTTAAAACTAAATCAGGTCTTGTTAAACCTAATTCATAATACAAAACACCACCAGATTTACCTGTAGTATTAGTAAATGAATAAATGTTTTTATTTTGAAAAGCTTTAAACATGGTATGATGTGTATTGCCGTTTTTTAGTGCTTCAAGACTTGAGTAGTTTGATGGACTTAACCAGATATCGGCATTTTTTGCTTTTGTATAAACGGTTTCAAAATTAAGCGATAAACTTCCTGTGCCTTTTGAGTCTTTCCACAAATAATTGGTTTGCGCATCTTTTAATATTTGAGCTTCTGTACTTGTGCCATTGGGTAAACACCAAATATCTTTATGCATAGCACCACTTAAAATACTGGGGTTGGTTTTAGCATTTTTAACTATTTTTTTAGCTTCTAAGTAGTTTTTATCAATAGTGTTAAAAATGGAATCGGCTTCTTTTTCTTTGTTAAATAAAACACCAAAAAGTTTAATCCATTCGGCTTTTGCTAGAGGAGATTCTTCAACCCAATCGCCATTATAAATTACAGGAATACCAGATTTTTTTATAGTTTCAAAGGTTCTGTTGTTGCCATTAATACCAAAACCAATAACTACATCTGGTTGTAAAGCAAGTAAAACTTCGGTGTTTATGCCTTCATTTTTTCCTAATTCTCTTATGTCACCATTATCAATACGAGTTCTTGTTTTTTCAGAAGAAATGTAATCTATTCCAGGAAATCCAACTAAAGTTTTTTCTTTATTTAAAAGCTCTAATGCAGGAATATGAGTGGTAGATGTGACGACTACTTTTTGAATAGGATTGATAATAATAGCTTCATATTCATCTTGTATAAAACTTGTTTTAGCTGCATTTTCTTTGTTTATTATAATATATTTATAAACTTTTTCTGCTTTAGGCCAAGGTTTTTTAATTTCTAAAATTTTATAGTTTTCATACTCTATAACCGAAAAACCTTTAGCGTATTTAATATTTAGTTGCTTTCCTTTAATAGTTTCTAAAACGTTATTCGCAGGCTTATTTTTACAATTAAAGAGAACGATTGTTAAAACAAAAAAAAGAGATAGGTATTTCATAAGTAGTATATGACAATTGTCATTTTTAAACATTTTATAGCTTGTTACTTTTGGTAAAAATATTAACAATGCGAGATGGTTCAAATTTAACAATATATATAGTAGGAGGCATAATAATCGCTCATTTTTTAGTAGGATTTATTTATTTAATTTATAAAATGACTAAGAAAAAGTAAGCTTTATGATACTATTTTAAAGTTAATATTTACATTTGCATCGAAATTTGGTTTTGTTCATTTCACGTGAATAAATTAAAAGGGAATCTGGTGAAACTCCAGAACTGTTCCCGCAACTGTAAGCTATAAAGCTTCGTGTTCAACTTCAATGTCACTGAAGATTAATCTTTGGGAAGACCAACATGAAGACGCAAGTCAGGAGACCTGCCATTTTCAAAACAAATAAGTTAAACTTTCGGGATAAAGGTTTGCGTATGCTATCCATGCGGTTCTCGAGTATTATTTATTAAAATGAACAAAAAAACAAATGTTTTTGGTATACTATGTTTTGGTATATCTATGATTGGATTTGCACAACAGCAAGTCGATTCAACAAAAGTAGAACAACTAGATGAAGTTGTTATTACAGATTCTCGCTTTAAGCTAAAGCGTGAGAATTCAGGAAAATCTGTTATTAAAATATCAAGAGTTGATATTGAAAGAAACCAAGGTAGAACGGTGTCTGAATTAATTAATACACAATCAGGTATTGAAATTAATGGTAGTAGAAGTAATGCAGGGCAAAACTTAGGGATTTATGCTCGTGGAGGTCGTAGCCGTCAAGTTTTAGTTTTAATTGACGGTGTTCAAGTAAGTGATCCATCTCAAATTAATATTGAGTATGATTTTAGACTTTTAACTTTAAATCAAATAGAGTCTATAGAAATAATTAAAGGGGCAGCAAGTACTTTGTATGGTAGTGGTGCTGCATCTGCTGTTATTAATATTACAACTAAAAAGGCTGATGCTAAAAAAGTTAGTGCTGTTTTTTCTTCAAGTTTTGGAACAAATCAAACAGAATCAGATCAAAATTATAATATTGCAGATTTTAATAATAGTGTGGCATTAAGCGGGACTTTAAATAAGTTTAAATATCGTGCAGCATTTAATAACCAATTTTCTGATGGTCTTTCTGCAGTTATTAGCAATAATAATGAGAAAGATGTTTACAATAAATATGGTGTAGATGTTAATTTAGGTTATGAGTTTAGTAAAGCTTTTTCTTTAAATGTATACGGGAATTATACAGATACAAAATCGGAAATAGATGGGTACGATTCTAATTTTGCTTTGGTTGATACTGATGATGAATTTAATAGCGAACAATCTCGAGTTGGTATTTCATCTAAATTTAAATACAGAAATGGTAGTATTAATTTAAATGCAGCTTATAGTGAATACGATAGAGTATCTATCTCTGCTTATCCGTCTACATTCAAATCAAAAAATTATGTGTTAGATGTCTATAATAAATATGTTTTTGATAAAATGTTTTATACCATTGTTGGCTTAAATGCTATTGAAAATAAGGCTGTATTTGCTAACAATGTAAGATTTAATATTATAGATCCGTATGCTAATTTTGTATATGTTTCAGATTTTGGATTAAATGTTAATGCTGGAGCTCGCTTGAATAATCATAATGATTACGGATCTCATTTTACATATAATTTAAACCCATCATTTATTCTTAAATCTGATGATGATAGTTATACAAAGATTTTTGGGTCTTTTAGTACATCATTTATAACACCTTCTTTATATCAATTATTTGGTGGTTTCGGTGCCAATCCAGATTTAGGACCAGAGGAGAATAGAACTATTGAAGCTGGGGCCGAATTTAAATTAAATAATAATTTTAGAGTTACAGGACTTTTCTTTAATAGAGAAGAAAAAAATACGGTATTATGGATTGATGGAGGTTACTTAAATGCAACAGATAAATTACATGCAAGAGGTGTAGAGGTTGAAGTTCGAGCAACACCTATAGAAAAGCTATCTGTTACAGCAAACTATACATTTACAGAGTATAAAGAAAGTTTAGCACGAAGAATACCTAAGCATAAAGCTAATTTACAATTGGGTTACGATTTTTCTAAAACAACTTTCGCTTCGTTATCGTATCAATATACACATGATAGATTCGAGAATAGTTTTGTACCGTTTTTAGATAGCTTTAGTTTATTTAATTTATATGTAAGTCACACAGCTTTGAAAAATAAGATTAAGTTTTTTGGAGGACTTGATAATATCTTAAATGAAGATTATGAAGATGTTCCAGGGTATACAACTAAAGGAAGAAATGTTAGATTAGGATTTCAATTGACTTTATAGTGAGAGAGTAAAGTCAATTTTAAAGCCACCATTCTTAAATTGGTGGCTTTTTTTATGGAATTAAATCACAGTACCAAACACCATATTTGTCGCTTTCACAAATAGAATTGTCTGTATTAGGATTATCATATTCTCGATATACTTTTTCGCCTATAGAAAAGGTAATAGGATTTTTAAATATGGGACCATCAAAACAAAAGGTATGAAACTCTCCATTTTCGCCGCAAGGATCAACACCTTCAGGTAAATTGTCAATGAAATTCTCATCAATAACAGTACCTACAAAATCTTCTCCAAAATATTTAGAATTAGCACATACTATAACGGTTTTAAAGCCTAAATCTAAAAACTCATTAAGCAATTCTTTTGTATCTCGTTTCCAAATAGGAAACACAGCTTTAAAACCTTTTTTAGCTAATTGATCTTCTCTGTAAGTTTTTAAATCTTCAAGAAAAATATCACCAAAAGCACTATGAGTAAAATCGTCTTTTTTTAATCGAGATACTGTTTCTAGCATTTTTTGTTCATAGATTTCCATACTTGGCATTTCAGGTAATTCTATGAGGCTAGATTTAATATTTATGGCATCAGTTTGAGCAAGTAATAATTCTTTTCTCAATCCGTGCATAGATACGCGGTTGTAATGAGTATTTATGGTTGTGATTAACTCGTTAACCGAATATTTTTCGTCTTGTAATAAATGATATAAAGCTAAAGCGGAATCTTTTCCAGAACTCCAATTGAAGTAGGTTTTATGTTTTAACATAGTTGAATATTGATAAATTGCTTTTTTAATTTCTATTAAAAAAATTAGAGTCTATATACATTTCTTGCTCAAATTTCTTTGGTGAAGTTAGCCTTAAGCTTTTAGCTTTACTTTGTTTTTTTATGTTTGATTTTTTAGATGTAATACCTCTTATATCATCAAGTGCCGCTTTTAAAACCACTTCATTCTCATCTCCAAACGGTAAAATATTATTCCAGTATTCATATTCTAATACTTCAATATCTGGTGTGAAACCTGATGTATAATTGCTTTCGCCGTTTTTATTAAATATTTGAAATACTATGGGTTGCATTGCATTTAAATGATTAGGGTTTGCAGATGCTCTGTCTTGAAAATCTGTGTTAGGAGAATCATATAAAGTTATAGAGCCTACATTTTTACCATACGTTGTGCTCCCTACTAGTTTTACTTCATCCATATAGGGTTTTAGCCCATTAATAACCATTTCGCTAGCTGATGCTGTGCTACCAGATATTAAAACATATAAGTTATTAATTGTATTTAATCTGTTAATAGTTTCTGTGCCTAACTCATTGTTATTAGCATCATATACTCTTAATGTGTTTGAAAAAAAGTAAGAACCATTTTCATTAGTATGTTTTGAATTAAAATCTAAACTAGCAAATTCTTCTTCTCCAGCGTTGGCATAAATCATACTTGATAAATATGCTGATGTATTAACAGAACCACCACCGTTTAGCCTCAAGTCTAGAATTAATTCATCTATGTTTTCATTCTTAAAAAAAGAAAAAACATCATTTAATTCATCATTATAAGACGACCTGAATCCGTTATAAACTAAATATCCAACTTTTTTGCCGTTTATGTTGTCAAACACTTTTGTTAAATATACAGGGTTTTCATATATAACAGTTGATGTAATGGTTTTCTCTTCTATTGGGCTTAATACACCTCCGTTTTCAGAAGAAAACGATAATGTTATGGTTTCGCTTGTGTATAAATTAGTTATAAGTTGATTATAGTTTGAACTGTTTAATGATGTTCCGTTAACACCAGAAATAATATCTCCTCTTTTTATATTAGCATCACTAGCTGGAGAATTATCAGCAACATACCTTATAAATGCAATAACATCTCCAGAATTATTTATTTGCACACCTTGAAACGATATTCCAAAAGATTTTGAAATGCCCTGAAATTCTTGTTGCTGTATAATGTAATCATCTATAAACCAAGAAAATCTATCAGTAACACCGTAATTAAATCTTAAGCTATTAAAGAAATCTTCTGGATTATTGAATTGATTTAAAAAAGCATTGTATTCACTTGTGTTGTCATCTTTTGTGTCAGATAAATCAGGAACGTTGGGTTGCCAATTGTACCAAGAATTCATGCCTTTCCATATAAAATCATTTATCTCTGTATTAGACAAAGGTGTTGTATCATCATTATTATCTTTAAAACAGCTTACAGTACAAATGGATAGTGCAAGTATAAGAATTAGGGCTTTTATATTTTTCATTTAATGTATTTATATTACTAGTCTATAAAACCCTAAATTTACTTACATTATTGTGTAATAAAAAAATAATTTGAACGAATTTAATTTTCATTGTAACAAAACAGAAAGCGTATCGTCGTAATATCAAACAGCCTTAATACAGTTGTTTTAAACTAAACCAAACCAAAAATGACTCAAACAGAGTTTTTAAATATTGTAATGCCTTTTAAAGATAAAGTATTTCGTTTAGCAAAACGATTACTTGTGTCTACTGAAGAAGCTGAAGATGCAACACAAGAGGTTTTGTTAAAATTATGGAATAATAAAACGAAGATGCAAGAGTATAAAAATGTAGAAGCATTTTCAATGACAATGACCAAGAATTTTTGTTTTGATAAATTAAAATCGAAACAAGCACAAAATTTAAAAATTGTACATAGTAATTATGAAGATGGAAATACGCAGTTACAAAAGCAAGTTGAGTTAAACGATAGTGTAAATTGGGTGGCTAAAATAATTGAAGAATTACCCGAGCAACAAAAAATGATTATTCAATTACGAGATATAGAAGATTATGATTTTGATGAGATTGCAAAAATGTTAGATATGAATAATACAGCGGTGCGAGTAAACTTATCGAGAGCAAGAAAAACAATAAGAGAAAAATTAACTAATACACATAATTATGGTATTAAATAATATAGAAGAATTACTAGAAAAATACGAGAACGGAGAAACAACTCTAAAAGAAGAGCAGCAGTTAAAAAACTATTTTTCGCAAGAAACTGTAGCGCCACATTTAGAAATGTACAAACCCATGTTCACCTATTTTTTGGTAAACAAGCAAGAACAATTTACTAAAGACATTCCATTAAAAACTAAAAAAGTATTTAACTATAAATGGATTTCTGTCGCAGCCGTAGCTGTTCTTATGTTAGGCATTTATTTTGAAACATCGTTTAATAATGATTTAGGCACTTATGAAGATCCTCAATTAGCTTTTAATGATTTTTCGAAATCTATGAAAATGATTTCAAGTCAGTTTAATAAAGGAGCTTCTACTGTAAGTTACTTAAACGAAGTTGATAAAGGAACTTCAGCATTAGGATACCTTAATGAAATTGAAAATGGAACAAGTATAATTTTTAAAACAAATAAATAATCAAATTTTAAAAAAATAAATAAAATGAAAAATAAATTAATAGTATTCGTAATGGCAATCATGCTAATGCCAATAACAGGAATGGCTCAAAAAGATGTTTTTGAGAAGTATAATGATAATTCTGATGTAACCTTTGTTTCCATTAAACCTAAAATGTTTCAAATGATTGCAAAAATGGGGATAGATGTAGATGATGCAGAGGCTAAGGCTTATATGGATATGGTAAAAAGTATTACCAGTTTTAAAACCATTGTAACCGATAATAAGATGATATCTGCAGATATTTCAAAATGGGTAAAATCACGTTCAAGTGCATTAGAAGAATTAATGGAAGTTAAAGATGATGGTACCGAAGTGAAATTCTATATTAAAGAGGGTAAAGATGCCGATCATGTTAAAGAGCTTTTAATTTTTGTTAATGGTATTGACAAAGCAATGAAAGGTCAGGGTGTTGAAATTAATGGAGAAAATCGTAAGATAGAAACAGTTATAGTGTCGCTTACAGGAGACATTGATTTAAATGAAATTTCTAAACTTACCGATAAAATGAATATACCAGGCGGTAAGCATTTAGAGAAAAAGAATTAATAAAAAGTGAAATCATTAATCATGAAACGAACCATCAATCAATTAATTTGCATCGTATTTGCTACAGCTATTTTAGTTAGCTGTAGCAGTGGTGCTAGTTTACAAAGTTATTTTGTAGATAAGCAAGAAGCTAAGAATTTTATTTCACAAGACGTTCCATTGTCAATGATGAAAATAGATCAAACTAATTTTACTCAAGCACAAAAGGAAGCTTATAATTCTGTAAGTAAATTAAATTTTTTAGGATATAAAGTTGATGAAAATAATAAAGAAGCTTTAAAAGCTGAGATAGATATAGTAAAAACTATTTTAAGTGATGCTAAGTATAACGATCTAATGGAGTTTAGCGATAAAGGAAATAAAATAGTAGTAAAATATATAGGTACAGATGAAGAAGCAGATGAAGTTGTCCTTTTTGGAAGCTCTAAAGAATTAGGTTTTGCAGTTGTTCGTATATTAGGAAATAAAATGAACCCAGATAAAATGGTAACCTTAGTAGGTGCTATAGAAAAAGCTGGTGTTGATGAAAATAAACTTAATGATATTATGAATTTCTTTAAATAAAGTAAATTAAAGATGTTAATAAAAAAAAGGTTTACCATTTATTTTGGTAAACCTTTTTTTTATTTGATATTGTTTTTCTTTTTTTCTTGGTTTCCCTTTATCAAAAAAAGATTAAGTATAATAGTAAAGAATATGAGTGTTAAAATAGTTAAGACAACAAAATTACTTAAGATTTTTAGAATCCCACTAACAAAAATTCCTCCAACCATAAAGCCGCAGAGTATTAAAGATTGTTTGTCGTTTAAGATTGCCATATATTTTAAATCCCTGTATAGTTACTAGGTGTAATTCGTTTTAATTCTTCTTTAATTGAATTTGAAACCTCTAAAGTATCAATAAAATTTGAAATAGAATCTTGATTTATTTTAGCATTAGTTCTTGTTAAACCTTTTAAAGCTTCATAAGGATTTGGGTATGCTTCACGACGCAAAATAGTTTGAATAGCTTCAGCAACTACTGCCCAGTTATTTTCTAAGTCTTCAGCAAATTTACTTTCATTTAAAAGTAATTTGTCTAAACCTTTTAAAGTCGATTTAAAACCAATTAAAGTATGTCCAAACGGTACACCAACATTACGTAAAACAGTACTGTCGGTTAAATCACGTTGCAATCGTGAAATTGGTAATTTAGCTGAGAGGTGTTCAAGAATAGCATTTGCAATACCTAAATTGCCTTCACTATTTTCAAAATCAATAGGATTTACTTTGTGTGGCATAGCGCTACTTCCAACTTCGCCAGCTTTAATTTTTTGTTTGAAATAATCCATAGAAACATACGTCCATATATCTCTGTTTAAATCAATAATAATAGTATTAATACGTTTTAAATTGTCAAATAAAGCAGCCAAATGGTCGTAATGCTCTATTTGAGTTGTTGGAAACGAGTGTTGTAATCCTAATTTTTCTTGTACAAAACTACTACCAAAAGCTTTCCAGTCTATATTTGGATATGCTACATGGTGAGCATTAAAATTACCAGTTGCACCACCAAACTTAGCAGCACTTGGTATATCATTTAATAAGTTAAATTGTTCTTCAAGTCGCACTACAAAAACTTCAATTTCTTTACCTAATCTAGTAGGAGATGCAGGTTGTCCATGTGTTCTTGCAAGCATTGGAATTGCTGCCCAGTCTTTCGATAATGTTTTTAGTTTTTCAAGAATAATTAAATATTCAGGAACATAAACATTATTCATCGCCTCTTTAATACTTAACGGAACAGCTGTGTTATTTATATCTTGAGATGTTAATCCAAAATGTATAAATTCTTTGAATTCAGATAAATTTAAAGCATCAAATTTTTCTTTAATAAAATATTCAACCGCTTTAACGTCATGGTTTGTAACACTTTCAATTTTCTTAATAGCAAGTGCATCTTCAGTTGAAAAGTCTTTGTAAATAGCTCTTAAATCTTCAAAAATAGCAGTATCAATCTCTTTAAGTTGAGGTAACGGAATTTCGCAAAGTGCAATAAAGTATTCTATTTCAACTAAAACCCGATATTTTATTAAAGCTTCCTCAGAAAAATAAGGAGCTAATTCGTTTACTTTACTTCGGTACCTTCCATCAATAGGAGAGATGGCGTTAAGTGGTGATAATGACATATGTGGTTTGTTTTTTAAGAAGTTGCAAAGATAGTAAAGAAAGTTAGAAGCTAGAAAATAAAAACCAAAAGTTGCAAAGTTGCAGGTTTTTTAAATGAAGTTTTAGCGTTTAATTTTTTTTATAATTTGTTTAGCTCTTGCTTTAAAAGCGGCACTTTGCATTGTAAAATCGCGTTCTAAAATTAAAAGCAATTCTGGGTGAATCCAATCATATTCTTTGCCAAGCATAAAAAGTGTTGACATGCTGTATGCTTTTGGTGCTACTTTTTCATCATTAATCATGTAATCAAAACAGGTTTCAATTATACGCTCTTTGTGTATAGAGGTTAAAACTTTTTTTATTTCATTATCTTGTTTTGAAGAATATGCTTTGATAACTAATTCACAAATTTTAGCAATAGGTCTTACAGCAGAATCTAAATGAACTTTATGCATTTGTTCAGTAAAAATATCTAAGTGAGGAATAATAGCATTAATGTTATTACTACACATAAATTCAAAAACCCATGCTGCTCGTGGCGATATTTTGTCATCAACTCTAAAAAGAATATCTAACAATTTAGGAACCAATTCTGGGTTGTCAATCATTAAATGTGCGTAATACAATCGTTTTTCACGTGAATGATTGACGTAATTTAATTCTTTATAAAGTTCGGCTGTATTCAAATGAATTTTAGTATTTTTAATACTATAAAATTACTAAAATGAAAACAATAAAAAAGATACTTTGGGTTTTATTAATCGTGTTTTTAATTTCACAATTTTTCGGACCAGAAAAAAACCAAGGCGATATGGCTTCTATTGATGCTTTTCTAGAAGAAACCAATCCACCAGAAGATGTAAAGCTTATTTTAAAAGAAACGTGTTTCGATTGTCATAGCAATGTTACTCGATATCCTTGGTATAATAATATAACACCTGTTAATTATTGGTTAAATCATCATGTAGAAGAAGGAAAAGAAGAATTGAATTTTTCTAATTGGGTAGGGAATTCGGCAAAACGAAAAGATCATAAATTTGAAGAACTTATAGAAGAAGTTGAAGAAAAAGAAATGCCTTTGTCTTCATATACATGGACACATAAGGAGGCAAAACTTACCGATGCGCAAATAGCATCTGTTGTTAATTGGGCAAAACAAGTTCGTTTAAAGTATAGTTTAATGCCTAAACCAGAGTAAATATAATTTAATGCAAAAAAATCTATTAATAATTGGTTTTGTATGGCCAGAGCCTAACAGTTCTGCTGCTGGAAGCCGAATGATGCAGTTAATAGACGTATTTAAATCTTCCGATTATAAAATAACTTTTGCGAGTACGTGTGCTAAAAAAGATAATGCTTTTGATTTAAGTATTCTTGGAATAAACGAAGTTTCTATTGAATTAAATAATGTAAGTTTTGATGCATTTGTAAAAACATTAAATCCAGAAATTGTAGTATTCGATCGCTTTATGGTTGAAGAACAATTTGGGTGGCGTGTTGCAGAACAATGCCCTAATGCTTTAAGAATTTTAGATACCGAAGATTTACATTGTTTAAGAAAAGGTAGAGAATTAGCACTTAAAGATGAATCGATTTTTGATAAGTCGTATTTATTTAATGATGTAGCAAAGCGAGAAATAGCAAGTATTTACAGATGCGATTTAAGTCTTATTATATCAGAAGAAGAAATAGAAATATTAAAAAATCAGTTTAAAGTAAATGCGCATCTTTTATATTATTTGCCTTTTTTAACCGAAGTTATTTCGATGGAAACCAAACGAAATTTGCCAAAAATAAAGGAAAGAGAACATTTTATTACTATTGGTAACTTTTTACACCCTCCAAATTTTGATGCTGTTTTATTCTTAAAAGAAAAAATTTGGCCTTTAATTAGAAAAAAACTACCTAAAGTTGAAATACATATTTATGGTGCTTACGTTTCAGAAAAAGTATTGCAGTTAAATAATGAAAAGGAAGGGTTTATTATTAAAGGATTTGCTGAAGACGTAAATTTAGTAATGCAAAATGCTAAAGTATGTTTAGCACCTTTACGTTTTGGTGCTGGTTTAAAAGGAAAACTGATTGATGCGATGATTAACGGTACACCAGCTGTAATGACATCAATAGCAGCCGAAGGTATGTTTGGTAAGTTTGATCCTAATGGCTTTATAGCAGATGATGCCGAACAATTTGCAAATAAAGCTGTTGAATTATATACCAACAAGATTTTTTGGAATGGCAAACAAAAAAATGGCTTTATTATAATGAATGTACGTTATGATAAACAGTTATTTATTTTAGATTTTAAGTATAAACTAAAAGATGTTTTAAACAATTTGGAAATTCATCGCTTAGATAATTTTACAGGTCAAATGCTACAACATCATACAATGCAAAGCACAAAATTTATGAGTAAGTGGATAGAGGAGAAGAATAAATAAGTTTTCTATTCTATTTCTAACCATTGGAAATCTGTCAATCTTACTCCAAACAAGCATTCGTCTTGACAACCATTAGGCTCATAATAACAATCTTTAATAATATTAAAATCATCTACTTCAAAACTAATAGTATTTGAATTTGAGTTTACAGATAAGTACTCATTTAAGCATGTTGCATATAAATCATCAATAGTTACAGGAGAAGCACCTTCATTATTTGAACCCAAATTCTCAGCATTTTCAGAGTAAGTCTTTAAAATCAATCTATTATCATATCCTAAATATTCATTGTTAATGTTATATAATGAATATGCTTCGTAAACTCTAGATATTACTACATCGTTTTTAATCGTTATTACTGTTTTGCTTCCAAACCCAAGCCCAAAAACAGAAGCTGTGCTAACTTCATATAAATAAGATGTGCCATTTGTTTGTTTTAATGTTTTCCATGAATTTAAACTGCTGTTGTATGCCAAAATATTTTTAGATTTTGAATCATCAGTATCACAGTTTAAAAAACATAAAGAAAGAGTAAAAATGAATAGGAGCAGTTTGTTTTTCATGAGAAGTTATATTTTCTCTATAGATGTAAAAAACAATAAAAGGTTGCGTATTTTTCTTATTCAAAAAAGCAACTAGGCTTCAACCTCACTTTTTTTAATTTTTCTATATAAAAAGTTGTTGAAAATGTTACGTTTAGCAAAACGTGTTAATTTATCAGACTGACAAAGTTTTATATATAAAGCTTTATTAACTCCAAAGTATTCATAGGTGTTACCATCTAAAAAAGTTATTTCTAAAAGCATGCCTTTATGTTGCCAATCCATTATTGGAGATGTAATGGTTGTATTATAGTTTTCTAAATTAGCCACCTTAGTTTCTGGTGCAATACTAACTAAAAAATGATATGCATCAATAATTTGTCGACTTTTCAATTCGGCTTCAATAGCTTTTTCATCGCCTGCTTGAAACTTGTCAGGATGCCATTCCTTAACCAAATTCCTGTACGTTTTTTTTAATTGTTTAAGTTCGATGTCTTTTTCAACTTGAAACAATTTTTTGTATTCATTTATACGTTTCATTATTAGGCTTTTTCAAAATAAGGCGCGAAGATAGTCTTTATAAAACACTGGCATAGAAAAGATTGTTATAAAAACATTATTTCTTTTTATTAACCCGCTTTTTTCTAGCTTTGCAGCTTTAAAAAATAGACTATGATTTCAGTTGATGCTTTAGCAGTAGAATTTAGCGGACAAGCCTTATTTAGTGATGTATCATTTACCATTAATGAGAATGATAAAATAGCTTTAATGGGTAAAAATGGTGCAGGAAAATCTACTATGATGAAAATTATTGCTGGTGTGCAAAAGGCAACCCGAGGAAATGTGCGCTACCCAAAAGATGTTGTTATTGCTTATTTACCACAACATTTATTAACTGAAGATCATTGTACCGTTTTTGAAGAAGCTTCTAAAGCATTTAAGCACATTTTTGAAATGCGTGACGAGATGGAACGCCTTAATAAAGAACTGGAAACTAGAACCGATTATGAATCGGATGATTATATGAAAATCATAGAAAAGGTGTCCGATTTAGGTGAAAAATTCTATGCTCTAGAAGATGTGAATTATGATGCTGAAGTTGAAAAAGCTCTAACTGGTTTAGGATTTAAACGTGATGATTTTACGCGTTTAACAAGCGAATTTAGTGGCGGATATCGTATGCGTATTGAATTGGCTAAAATTTTATTACAAAAACCAGATTTAATTCTTTTAGATGAGCCAACCAATCATATTGATATAGAATCGGTTATTTGGTTAGAAGATTTCTTGTTGAATAAAGCTAAAGCAGTTATGGTTATTTCCCATGATAAAGCGTTTATTGATAATATTACCAATAGAACCATAGAAGTTACTATGGGGCGTATTTACGATTATAAAGCCAACTATTCACATTATTTGCAATTGCGAGAAGAACGTCGAGAGCATCAAATAAAAGCCTACCAAGAGCAGCAAAAGTTTATTGCCGATAATATGGCTTTTATTGAGCGTTTTAAAGGCACGTATTCTAAAACCAATCAAGTAAGCTCTAGAGAACGCATGTTGGAAAAACTTCAAATTATAGAAATAGATGAAGTAGATAATTCGAGTTTAAAATTGAGGTTTCCGCCAGCACAACGTTCAGGCGATTATCCTGTTACTGTTAAAGAGTTGTCTAAATCGTATGACAATCATGTGGTATTTAAAAATGCAAACATGTCTATTGCGCGTGGCGAAAAAGTATCGTTTGTTGGTAGAAATGGCGAAGGAAAATCAACTATGATAAAAGCCATCATGGGAGAGATAGATGTTGATGGCGAATGTAGTTTAGGACATAATGTAAAGGTGGGCTACTTTGCACAAAATCAAGCATCGTTGTTAGACGAAGATTTAACTATCTTTCAAACAGTTGATGAGGTTGCACAAGGCGATATTAGAACGCAGATAAAAAATATTTTAGGTCGTTTTATGTTTAAAGGCGACGATATTGATAAAAAAGTAAGTGTGCTTTCTGGTGGAGAAAAAACTAGACTCGCCATGGTGAAATTACTTTTAGAACCTGTGAATTTGTTAATTCTTGATGAGCCTACCAATCACCTAGATTTAAAGTCTAAAGATGTTTTAAAAGAAGCTTTAATGTCTTTTGATGGGACGCTTATTTTAGTATCTCACGATCGTGATTTTCTGCAAGGGCTTTCTCAAAAAGTTTTCGAATTTAAAGATCAACGTGTTATTGAACATTTTGAAACTATTGATGATTTTTTAATTAGAAACCGTATTGAAAACTTAAAGCAGATTGATTTAAAGAAGTAATTATCTGTTTTATTTTTATTAGAAAAAAGAGCCTATTATAAACTTTTATAAACAAAAAACTAATCGTATATTTACGATTGGAAATGAAAAGAAGTTTAGAGCATATAGATTACGATTTAGATACCGAAGCGTTGGCAAGATTTGCAAAGGCTTTAGCGCACCCTACGCGTATTGCTATTTTAAAACATTTAGAAAATCAATCGTGCTGTTTTACAGGAGATTTGGTTGAGGTGTTTCCTTTGGCTCAATCTACAGTTTCTCAGCATTTAAAAGAATTAAAAAATGCGGGTTTAATTCAAGGTGAATTAAAACCACCTAAAATAAAGTATTGTATTAATCAAGAAAACTGGAAACAAGCCAAGTCGCTTTTTAAAACTTTTTTTGATTGATATATTTTTTTTAAAACAAATCGCTTATTTGCGATAAACAAATTAATATTATGACTAAAATTATTAAAGTATTAGGTACAGGTTGCCCAAAATGTAAAACATTAACTAGCCTAGTGGAAGCTGTTGTAAAAGAAAACAGTATAGATGCTACCGTTGAAAAAGTGGAGGATATTATGGAAATAATGACCTTTAATGTCATGACAACGCCAGCCTTGGTTGTAGATGGATTAGTAAGCATAAAGGGACGCATACCATCAAAACAAGAAGTTTTAGAATTATTACAAGCGCCAGAACAAAAAAAGAATCAAGACACTAAAGGTTCTTGTTGCTCTCAAGGTGGTTGCTGTTAATTAGAAAAAGATGTTCGATTGGATACAACAATTAGCAGATTGGTTGGTTTATGATGCTTTAGGCATGCAACCCAATAATCATTTATCTGAAGCTTTAAATTTCTTTTTATATGATACTATAAAGATTGTAATCCTTCTTTTTGTAGTTATATTTTTTATGGGAATAGTAAATAGCTACTTTCCTATAGATAGGGTGAAAAACTATTTATCACGAAACAAATTATACGGTTTAGAATATCTTATGGCTAGCCTATTTGGTGTTGTAACGCCATTTTGTTCTTGCTCGTCGGTTCCGTTGTTTATTGGTTTTGTACGAGGTGGTATTCCGTTAGGAGTTACTTTTGCATTTTTAATAACATCGCCTTTAGTAAACGAAGTTGCTATTGGGTTATTTATAGGTTTATTTGGTCTTAAAACAACGCTCATTTATGTTGTAAGTGGTGTGTTATTAGGCTCTATTTCAGGTTTCATTCTTCAAAAATTAAAATTAGAACGCTATTTAACTCCTTGGGTAAAAAATATTTTAGCAAATGCTCAAAAAGAACAAGATAGTTTTCAAAAAGAAAATCAATCCTTTGCACAACGATTACCAATTATTAGAAATGAAGTTTTTAAAATTATAAAAGACATCATACCCTATGTTATTATTGGTATTGCTGTTGGCGGTTTCATGCACGGATACATTCCTGAAGGTTTTTTTGAACAGTATATGAATAAAGATAATCTTTTTGCAGTTCCCATAGCGACAATTTTAGCTGTTCCTATGTATTCAAATGCTTCGGGTATTCTTCCTGTAGCTCAAGTATTAGTTGCTAAAGGAATTCCTTTAGGTACAGCCATTGCTTTTATGATGGGGGTTGTTGGTTTGTCCTTTCCTGAAGCCATGCTTTTAAAAAAGGTCATGTCTTTTAAATTAATAGGAATCTTTTTTGGGGTCGTAACTCTCTGCATCATCATATCGGGCTATATATTCAATATTATTTTATAAATTAAAACAAATACATTATGAAATTATTTAAATTTTTATCAATCCTAGTTTTTAGTCTAAGTTTAGTATCATGTAATAGGCAAGCTAAAAGTAAAACTACAGAAACAAGTTCATCCATTTCTAAAATTGAGGTGATTGATTTTCATTCTACACACCGTTGTATAACCTGTAAAGCTATTGAAGCGAATACAAAATATACACTTGAAACGTATTTTGCTAAAGAAGTTAAAGATGGCGAAATTACATTTCAAGTTATTAATGTAGATGATAAGAAAAATGAAAAAATTGCCGAAAATTTTGAAGCATCAGGAACAGCGTTATTTTTAAACGTAGTAAAAGATGGAGAAGAAAAGCATATCGATTTAACAGAATTTGCTTTTATGAATGGTAATGAAAAAGAAGTTTTCGCAAATGAGTTGAAATTAAAGATTGAAAATGAATTAAAGACCCTTTAATGGAGTATTTAAAATCGCTATTAGAAAATGCTACATTACCGTTTATATCTGCGTTGATATTAGGACTTATGACGGCTATTAGCCCTTGTCCTTTAGCAACCAATATTACGGCTACAGCTTATATTTCTAAGAATATTTCAAGTAAAAAGAAGGTGCTTTTAAGTGGATTATTGTATTTCTTAGGTCGAGCCTTTAGTTATACCGTTATTGGTGTCGTACTTTATTTGGGAGCAAGCAAATTTCATATAGCACGATTTTTTAATCAAAATGGTGAAAAATATTTAGGGCCTTTACTTATTATTTTAGGATTAGTGATGCTGAATATTATTAAGCTAAACTTTTTAGGAAAATTTAGTGTTTCAGATACACTTTCAGAAAAATTTAAAAATAAAGGATTATTAGGAACCTTTTTAATTGGAGTCGTATTTGCGTTAGCATTTTGCCCGTACAGTGCTGCTTTGTTTTTTGGGATGCTTATACCCATAACAGTATCTAATGCAAATGGACTTTATTTGCCCTTTATTTTTGCTTTTGGCACTGGACTTCCAGTGCTTTTATTTACATATCTTTTAGCTTTTGCTGCCAATAATATTGGTTTTTTCTATAAAAAGATTACTAAAATAGAAAAAGTAATGCGTTATGTTGCGGGCGTTGTTTTTGTTATAACAGGGATTTATTATATTTTAATTTTTATTGAAATATTAAAATAAGTCTTAGTACATGATAAAAATTAAAAGTGTCACATTGAGCGCAGTCGAAATATATTAAAAAACGATATTTCCAATGTCTTTGATTGCGTTCAGACTGATATTCGGTATATTAACAATTTTTGTTATGTACTAAAAAAATAAGTAGATTTAAAAATAGTTTCTTGTTTATTTTGTAAGTAAAAACAGTTAATTTTGTTAGGTATTAATTTGGCGAAAATGAGAGCAATTCCAATAAAAAAAACGACTAGCCTTATCTTAATGATTTTAACATTAATAGCGTGTCATTCTCCAGCAGATATATCAGGAAAACTAGAAGGTATAGAGACAGAAGGCTTAAAGATTTATTTAATTGAACCTGAAAGTTTGCGAGATGTAGCAGCTTCATATCTTGGCAAAGTTATAGATTCTGCTGAAGTAAATATTGATGGTAGTTTTGAGTTTTACAACTTACCAAAAAACAGAGAAACTGTTTTATTAGAATTAGCAGTGCAGTCAACAGGAAAGGCTCCTAATTATTTACAAACTGATAATCCAACGACGTCTAATTATATGCCAATTGTTTGGCAATTGGGTGAGTCTCTGAAAATTACTGCTAAATTGGATGCCTTTCAAAAAAGTTTTTCGATAGAACACCCTTCAGAAATTAATAAAGCCTTGTTAGACTTAAGAGATCTCAACGAAAAAGCGTATCAAACTTATTTTTTAGGAAAGCATTGGCAATTAGAAGATGGTAGTCAATTGATGGAAAAGGAACAGGCTATTTTAAAATATCAAACCGAGCTAATAAAGTTTGCAGATAGTACACCGTATCTTATGCCTGCATTAGTTGCATTAAGATGGGTAAGTCCTGAGAATGATTATGAACGTGTACCTGAATTTTTGGTGAGTCAATCTCATAAATGGAAGTTAAAACAACCAGAGCATCCATGGGTTATACAGCTTTGTAAAGAAAGCAATCCTTCTAATTTACCAGTTTTAGTAGGAGATATGTTTCCAAATCTAAAGTTTTCTATGTTAACAAAGGATACATTGTCTCTTAAATCCTTATTAGGCAATAAGCTCACTATTATAGATTTATGGGCTTCGTGGTGTGCTCCTTGTCGAAAGGAAAACCGAGAGGTTTTAGTGCCTATTTGGAATGAATATCATAACCAAGGCATACAAATAGTTGGTTATGGTTTAGAAAGTGATGAGCCTACATGGAGAGCAGCTATAGAGCGTGATGGAGCAAATAGTTTGCTTCAAGCATCAGATTTACAAGGCGATGATGCTCCTTTTTTAAAAAAAATCCGTATTCGTACCATTCCATCTAACTTTATTCTTGATGATAAAGGGGTTGTTATAGCTAAAAATGTTCATGGAAGGGCTTTAATGGATTTTGTGAAAAGTTATATGAAAAAGGAATAATATATGACAGATCAAAAAAATGGGATGATTGTGGCTATTTAACTGAGGTTTTAACTAAAAAGAAGCTCGATAATCTTTTTCATGCCTTCTGTAGCTTTTTCAGGAATAACGGTTAAATACGGATTACTTTCTATATTTGGTTTAGGATCAATAAAATAAGTAAAGGTGTTTTCAGGAATATAATGCATTAAACTAGCTGCGGGATATACTTGCATTGAGGTACCAATTATTATAAGAATATTGGCAGTTTTACAAATATGTACAGCTTTTTCAATCATAGGAACTTCTTCTCCAAACCAAACAATATGTGGGCGTAATTGGTAACCTTTAGAACAGGTGTCACCTAAAACTAAATCGGTTTCCCAATGTTGAATATCATTGATGTTACCAGTGCTTCTTGCTTTTAAGAGTTCGCCATGTAAATGAGTTACGTTTGTACTACCAGCGCGTTCGTGTAAATCATCTACATTTTGGGTAATAATTGAGACATTATAATGGTTTTCAAGTGCTGCTAAATCAAAATGTGCTGTGTTTGGTTTTACTTCAAACAATTGTCTTCTTCGTTGGTTATAGAAGTCTAAAACCAGCTCTGGGTTGGCGGCAAAACCTTCGGGTGTTGCTACTTCCATAACATCATGTCCTTCCCATAAACCATTGGCATCTCTAAAAGTTTTTATGCCACTTTCGGCACTCATGCCTGCGCCTGTTAGTACAACTATATGCTTTTTCATGATATAAATATAAAAACTATTGGTTGTTGTTAATGTGTTTGATTTGTTATTTATGAAATACTTTTTATTATTAAGGATTTAGTTTGCGTTAGGGATTGAACGGCATGTTTGAGCTCGCCGACGAAGGAGGAAGCGAGTAGTGAAAGCCCGACCCTTGTGGTAACGCCCAAATTATTTTCTTAATTTTGAATTTATGATTGATTTGAAACTTTTAGAACATTTAGAAACGTACTTAACAGACTCACGTAGAGAAAAATTTTTAAAAATATTGCAACAGCGCACTAAATATTTTACTGTGGCTACCGAAGATGTGTATCAATTGCATAATACTAGTGCGGTAATAAGAAGTTGTGATGTGTTTGGTATACAAGAAGTTAATGTTGTTGAAGAACGGAATTCAAAACGAATAGATAGAGAAATTGCTATGGGTGCTCAAAAATGGGTAGATTTAAATAGATATACTCATGTAAAAGATTGTATTGCCGATTTAAAACAGAAAGGCTACCAAATTGTAGCGACCACTCCACATACAGATGATTGTTTGTTACATGAATTTGACGTAACTAAAAAGGCTTGTTTTTTCTTTGGAAGCGAAATTAATGGACTGTCTCAAGAAGTATTAAATGAAGCTGATGTATTTATGAAAATACCTATGGTTGGTTTTACCGAAAGTTTAAATATATCTGTTAGTGCTGCTATTATTTTACAACATGTAACTACGAAGCTTAAGCAAACGGATATTGATTGGCAGTTAACTGAAAATGAACAGTTAGAAAAGCGATTGGATTGGTGTAAAAAAACAATTAAGAGTTATGATGATATTGTTGAGCGTTTTTATAAGCAGTAATGTTTGGTCTTGAAATTAATTTCTGAGACTGTCCTTTTTTGATTTTTTTACAATTTCAAGGAATTCTTTACTACAATTAAATAAACTATCTAGAAGAATTACTCGGTTTTCTTTTTTAAGTAATTGTTTATCAATTTGTTTGGTGTCGCAATAATCAAAAAAAAGAGGTTTGTAGGCTTCTTTTATTTGTAATTGATTCGTTAATAGTTCTTTGTTAAAAAAATTATCGTTTTTAAAAAGAGAATCGAAGGCTTTGTAAGGTATTGCAATTACAGGTGTGTCTTTCTTTTTTTTGTTTTTAAATAGTTTGCCAATTAGTCCTGCAATTTTAATAAAATCTAAATTTCCACTTGGAGGAGGTTTGTATTTATAAGGGTTATTTTTCATGTCATTTTCCATTTGTAAGCCTAATATTTTGGCATACACTTCATCATCAAAAATGACTACTTCACGATTTTCACTAAGTAAGACTTCATCTAGCGTATTAACTATTTTTTTTAGTTCGAATACATTAGTTTCTTTTAAATGGTTTTCTGTAAGTTTTACTTTTTTCTCTTTATGAAATAGGGAAGAGAAAACTAGTGTGTCGTTAACAGAAGCTTGTATTTTAAAATTACCTTTGTCATCGGTATACGTACTTGTGTTTTTGGAAATATTAAAAACTTTAGCTCCTTTTACAGTAGATTCTTCGTCATAAATTTTTCCAGTAATATTTTGAGAAATAACAGTTGTTGGTAAAATTAAGAAGAGCAATATTTTAATTTTAGACATCGTACACAACTTGATAAATGTTTGTTTATCAAATTAATGTATTATTCGTTTTTTTAATAAAGCATTTAAGATAGTTTAACACCTGTATTAACTAAACTTTAATGTTTAGGTATAAAAAAAGAGACTTTAATTAAAAAATCTCTTTTTAGTATATTCGATTTCCGATTTATGGAAATGACAATTTCAACGGTAACCTCAAGGTAGAGCCAAGAGGCACTTTTTTTCGACTAGATCTTCTTACTTCTGCCTCTGCTTAATACTTTGTATTCTTCATAGCATTCGCTAATAGCGTCAAGTATTTGCAAATCGTTAGCCGTTTGTATAAAACCTTTAGAGTAGTTGCAATGGCTTACTATTTCGTCTAAATCTACACGATCTACTTGTAGTAAAACGGTAAGCATTTCTCTATCAAAACGAGTTGCTAATAAGTTTCTAATTTCATCATCTTCCTTCATCTTTTTAAGCTTACGAAGCTCATTTGGCTTTTTACCAAACATACGATGTAAAAAATCGGCAGGATTAAAAATGGAGCCTATAATTTTACTAACAGTTCCTGGGGAACTTGCTTCATAGCCTGTGCTTAAACCAGAAATACTATAGCGATAATTATTGTTTATAATTGGAACTTGCTTAATATCAACTTCTAAATAACCTGTTAGTTTTAATTGATTTACAACCACTTCTTCTAATGCCAGAGCCAATTCTGTTAATTCAATTTTT
Source organism: Algibacter sp. (assembly GCA_050294475.1). Lineage (GTDB taxonomy): Bacteria > Bacteroidota > Bacteroidia > Flavobacteriales > Flavobacteriaceae > Thalassobellus. The sequence continues at coordinate 211,113 of JBNKOE010000023.1, forward strand.
GAACTTCCAAACTTTAACCAGTCATTAGTAACTCTTACTTTTATAGATTTAAAACCTAAATAGGAGAAGTGTAAGGTGTCGTTTACTTTTGCAGAAATTTTAAACTCTCCTTTACTGTTTGTTGTTGTACCAAGAACCTGATTGAGGTTAACAATATTTACATTTTCTAAAGGCTTATCATTAGAAGAATCAATAACAACTCCTAACACTTTATCGGCTTCTTGCGCAATACAAAATGCGGAAGTAAATAAGAGTATAAATAGGAATAGGTTATTCTTCATAGGGATTATCTTTGTCAAAGCTAATTTTGTTATAAAAATACTAAACAAAACAACAAAATAGCGTCAATAACTTTTATTTTGACTTAAAATTAACATAAAAGTTTAATTCTATCTACGAGAACGTCTTGGTCTGTCTGAAACTGAATTACTTGATTTTGAGTCTGAACCAGAACGTCTTTCAGACCTGTTAGGTCCAGAACTTTTTGATTTAAAATCACCACCAGAACGTCTTGGTCTAGAGTCGTTTCTTGAACCAGAGCGTCTTTCTCCGCCACCGCGTCTATCATCACGACGTTTACCGCCACCGCCACGTCTGTCGTTACGTCTTCTACCACCACGGTTTTCTGAAACTTCAACATTTACAAAACGACCTTCGTGCTTATAATCTGTAAAGAAAGCAAGTACTTTTTCTTTTTGTTCGTTTTCAGTATTAAAGAAAGAGAAACTTTCTTTTACTTCAACTTTAAAAACATCATCACGACCAAGTTCAAGAACTTCTTTTAAGAAGTCTTTTAATTTCATCCAATCGAAACCATCTTTACTACCTACATTAATAAAATAGCGTGTAGAATCAGATTTTCCACCAAAACCTCTACCGCCTTCACGTCCGTCTTCTCTATCTCTAGAATTTTCAGAAACATTTAAGTTTTTAGCTTTTTGATAGTAATTATAGAAACGTGTAAACTCTACCGAGAAGAATTTTTTAATCAATTCATCTTTACTTGTATCAGCAAACAATTCGTTAATATTGGTTAGGTGTTTATCAATTTCGTGATTAATTTCTGTGTTGTGAATTTTATTAGCAAGCGACATTAATTGCACTTCACAAATATCGGCACCATCAGGAATATCTTTTTTCTCAAATTGTTGCTTAATAATACGCTCAATACTCTTTATTTTACGCACTTCGCTTTTTGAAACTATAACCATAGAAACGCCCGTTTTTCCGGCACGACCTGTACGTCCAGAACGGTGTGTATACGTTTCTATTTCGTCTGGTAATTGGTAATTAATAACGTGTGTAATATCATCTACATCAATGCCACGAGCAGCAACATCGGTTGCTACAAGCATTTGTATTTGTTGATTTCTAAATGATTTCATAACCATATCACGTTGATTCTGACTCAAATCGCCGTGTAAAGCACCAGCGCTATAACCATCTTCAATTAAGTTTTCGGCTACTTTTTGTGTATCACGTTTTGTTCTACAAAAAATAACAGAAAATATATCAGGATTGGCATCCGACAAACGTTTTAAAGCTTGGTAACGATCTCTAGAATTAACTAAATAATATTCATGAGATACGTTGTTTGTACTTTCGTTTTTATTTCCAACAGTAATTTCCTGTGGGTTAACCATGAATTTTTTAGCAATAGTAGCTACTTCTCTTGGCATGGTTGCAGAAAATAACCAAGTGTTTTTATCTTTAGGTGTGTGTGAAAGAATATCGGTAATATCTTCTTTAAAGCCCATATTTAGCATTTCGTCGGCTTCATCTAAAACACTGTATTGTATTTTAGAAATATCAACCATACGTCTGCTAATCATATCTTTCATTCTACCAGGTGTAGCAACAATAATTTGTGCGCCTCTTTTAACCTCTCTAGCTTGATCTGAAATGCTCGATCCACCATAAATAGCAACTACATTTAAGCCTTTACAGTATTTACCGTAAGCTTTCATTTCATTGGTTATTTGCAAACAAAGTTCACGAGTTGGCGATAAAATAAGACCTTGAGTGGTTCTGCTATCTATATCAATTTTTTCTAGCATCGGGAAACCAAAGGCTGCTGTTTTACCAGTTCCTGTTTGTGCTAATGCAACTAAATCGGTTTCACTTTCTAATAAAATTGGGATTGCTTTTTCTTGTACTTCACTTGGTTTTATAAACCCTAAATCTGTGATAGCTCTTAATAGGTCATCATTTAGACCTAGTTCTTGGAATGTGCTCATTCTTGTATAAGTATTCGATTATATTATGTGGTGTTACATAAAGAAGCGAATCGACATACTTAAACATTAAACTCCTTGTAACACATCCTCACTCTGAGGAATTTTAGTGAAATTTAAATTTGAAAAGCTTACAAAGCGAATTCAAGTTTGTAAGTTGAACCAATCTCGTATTTATCAAGAGATTTCAAATTTTATTAATTTCAAGCGGCAAAGATAAGCTTTTATTTGTCATTCCCTCGTAGGAGGGAATCTTTTTAATTGAAACCCAATGATTACTAATGCTTTGGGCGTTTTAACACGCTTTCCGCTATATCTTTTTATTGTAGTATTCCTGTTTTTGCAGGAATACTACAATAAAAAGGATGCCGCTGTTAAATACGAAGTATTCACGATTTCCGAATTATTAAAATAAAATACATGAGTAATCGTTAATGCAATTATCAGTTAATAGAAAGACTTAGTTGGAAGTGTCTTTTTTTTGAGGAGTTTCGTTTAACACAGTACTTATGAGTAGTTACGTGGTTTCGCACTTAACTTGCAAGTACGCACCAAACTGAAAATCCGCGAGGATTTTCAGAAGTAGGCGAGAACAAGCAATCACTTATAGCTAATGTTGTGCGTAGTATTTTTTTATTAAGTTCATGGTAAGATTTAATTCAAATGTTTACGAAATACATTGAATTCCAACATTGTGTCCTGGTCTTGCTGTTCCGCTATATTTATTTCCTGCAATTGAACTGTAAATTCCACTCATGGCAGTTACTTTTCCGTTTTTGGAAAATACGAACCTAAATCTTCGTCCATTTTGGGTAGCTTTTACCTCAAAATAGGTGTTGGTCGTAGTCACAACTTCTAAATGTCCGCACACCATTTGTTGTACGGCAGATGAGTTGTTTACTTCATCTAAATTTAAGGATTCTCCATCTAATGTTAAATCCTCTTCTTTTACATTGATTGCTTTACTCATGATTTTTAGTATTTAAAGTTAAACTTTGATTAAATTTCAATTACAAGGGCATTTTTTTATGGCAGAATTAAGGTTGTCCAAACATATTTTTTCTTTTGCTGGGTCTCCATTTGCATTTTGTATGCAGATTGCATAATTAGCTCTGGCTTTTTCAAGACAGTCAATACAAGGTGATTCATTTGATTCAGAAATTAATTTTTCGATTTTATCGTTTAGTTCTTTTTCGGTCATGATTACTATTTTAAATGGTTAATTTCAGAATTAAATTTCTCCGTTTCACTTTGGTCATATTACGCACAACGACTTGATATAAAACCATTTTAATGTTTTATATCTGATGTTAAACAAAGGTAGTTGAAAATTTTTACAAAATCAAGTTTTAATCAAGATAAAAACTACTTTTATTTACGTATTTACGCACTAAGTATAATGATATTTCTCCTAGGGTTGAAATGACTCAGAAATTTAAAACTTTGGACAAAGAGGTAAAGGAAAGAGTAAAAACTAGCGTTAAAGCATTGATAAATAAATTATTAAAGAAAGTATTCGTTATAGCAAATGGATTGCCTTATGATGAAAACTTTGTTTCAAAATTAGCTTATGATTGCTTGTTTTTTAACTCGGTACTTTGTTAAGCACAGCTATTTTCTTTTATGATTAACCCGTAAACCAAATGAACCATCTGAAAAACTTGAAATGTAACCTTTTTGTTTCAAATTAGTTAATAGTTCTCTGTTGTCTGGATTGTCTTGAATTTTAGCCTTTTTATCTTTATTTGTGATTCTCGTATAACTACTATCTAAATTGTTTAAGAACTTTTCTATTAAAGTCTCATCTACGGTAAAAAGATTCTTATTAAATAATTTAATTCTATTTAATATCGATACACTTTTACTTGTAATTAAATATTTACAAAGTGACTCATTTATTCGAAATGAACTATCATTTAATATAAGTTGACTTATTAATTTCAAATTCTCCGTGTTTGATGCAATAGTATCATTAGAACAAGATTCTAAAAACTTAAGTTTTTCTATGCTGTTTAATGTTGTTGATTTTAAAATCAATTCTACATCATTTGCATCTAAAATGAGTTCCTCAATTTTTTCAATAAATTTAGCTTTGTGCTTTTCTAATAATTCAATATTTAACTTTTCATAGTTTTCCTTTAAGTTTTCAAAACTTTTAATCGTTGGACTAATTACTATATTCTTTATTAACGAGTGAACTTTTTCCTCATCAAGATTAGTAATGTCTAAGTCGCTGTACCAAAAAGGAATTGAATTTGTAATTAAATCAAATGACACATTATTAATTTTGTTTGATTGCATTAATGTTTTGCAGAATATACCAAAAATATTTTCATCATTAACTTTAGTTGGCATTTTGACTTTTGCTAATTCGTTCGCATTTTCAATATTATTAATAAAGCCAATAGTTGAGTTTAATATTTTATCTTCGGATTTTTTGAAAAAGAACAATAAGTTTTCCCATTTAGGTTCTGCTTTATTATTTTCGATAATATGTGGCAACAAATCGATATTTTCAATAAGTGAAATATCAGAGACTTTTGTAGCTACTTTTTTAATAAGTTCTTTTTTCCGATTTAAGCTTAAATCGGAATGGTTTAATAAGCATAAATATGTTTTTTCTTCTTCATTAATATTTGTATCAAGCTTTAAGTAAATATTTGTTATGTAGTCATTAATATTAGCTTCTATATAATTTATAAGGTTATCAGATTTTGAATTTTTAAGAGAAGAGTAATTAGAATTATCAAAGCTTACTTGTTCAAATTCACCATATTTTTTTATAATCTTACTAACCATTTTTTCGTTAATCTCATAATGATTATTCTCGTAAATAAAGTCTAAAATATTTTCTGGGGAATTCTCAAAGTCTAAATCAATAAATTTTAATTCTAATTCAGAGATAATATTTATTAGTTTATCATTGTTAGAAGTGATATTTAAAATTTCGGGGTCTTTTGTTAAATGATTTTTTAGATTAGATTGTTTATCTATTTTAATAATAGATTCAATATCTGCATATTCTATGATGTACTTTAATAAATTATTTAATTGTTCATCAGAAAATGCAACATCATTTACATAATATTCCCAAATACCAATCCAATAACTACTTAACGTTTTAATAAATAGATTTAAATTTTCTGTTCTCTCAATAAAGCCATTTATAAATAGAGTAGAAGTAGAAGATTCATCTTTTAATTTGGTGAAAATGTATTCTAAAGGTGTCTTATTCGTTCTATGATTTTTAAGTAAAAAATCTAATAAATCATAATTCAAGATGAATTCAGAATTAAAATCAATTGGGTTTATTTTTGAAACAACTTTATCAATTTTTGAAAGTTTATAGTCAAACTCTAATTTTTGTCTATTTCTTACATTGATAACGAATTTATAATCACTTCTTGTTATACTACCTTCGTGAAACAAAGAAATGTAATCAATATAATCTTCTGAAACATATCCATTTCTAATTAATGTTGTGATAAAATCTGTATCTAAATTTTCATTTATATTTAAATCAATTTCTTTATTTGATTGTAATAATTCAGAAATTTTTAAATTTCTAGTTATAATCTTTTGTTTCTCAAGCTCTTGAATTTCTTGTCTCAAAGAGTTTGATTTATTTGATTTAAAATCTATTATTTCCTGCTCTTTTATATCATATGATTTATCTGGATTTACTGAATTTTCAATTTCACTAAAAAGTTTTGGTGTTTTTTTAGTTTGATAATCAAGACGATAATTGTGGTTGTAGACCGCATATTTATAATAAAGCTTATTTTTTATAAAATACTCAAAATTTTCATCTTCAATTAATTCATCTATTGAAACAATTTCATTATTAATAATGAATGAATTAAAATTAGTTAATGTTTCGATCACTCGGATTATATATAATTGGCGGAGTTCTTTAATGTTTTTGAGATTTACTAATTCGAGATTTTTAATATCTTCTTTTAAAATAAATATTTTTTCTTCTATTCGATTGACCTCTTGATTTACATATTTTGATTTAGCGCTTAGAATGTCATATAAGTAGCCTTCATTTTTACTTAAAGAAACAAAATCATTAGGATATTTATTTTTATAAGTAATAATAGCAAATAATTTATTTTGATTTAATGGAGTTTCTCCTTGTTTTACTTTGTATAAATAAAATTCATTAGTGATATTATGAAGTAATCGCATATCATCAATAAAAAAGGATATGTCCTCAATAAAAGTATCTGTTAAATCATATTTATATTTTTTCTTTTTTTGTAGTAAAATTTCACTAGAATTTGATGAATTAATTACAGGGATAACTGGAATTATAAAATCAAAAAATTTAATTCTCTCATTATCTGAAAACATATCGTCTCTTACTGCATATATAAATGTGATATTTTTCTTTTTGGTTTTTTCGGAATTGTTTAATAGAAGGTTAATTTCCCTAAGCTTTGTGAAGATTTCGGTTTCTTCAAAGCGGTCAAGGTCTTCAATGATTACTACATTATAAGGTCTTATTGCAAAAAAATAAAGGATTTCATCTAAGTGATGATTCAATATGGACTTGTTTATGCTTTCTCCAATTCCTATTTCAGCATTTTGAAACTTAAGTTTATTAATTGTTATCGAACTAATAATTCTAATTGATTTATATGTGATAAAGAATATACCAATTAAAATTATTGCTATACTGCCATAATGTATTATGTTACAAGTAAAATCACTTAAAGGATTATCTTTAAAAACACTTTGGATGAGATAAGGAGAAAAATAATTTAGTAAGGCTATTATAAATATTAAAATACTAAGGGAGGTTAAAAACAGTTTTTTAGCACCATAACTTTTAATTTTTTTAAATCTTGAGTCAGGAATATTTTTATCTTCTTCGTGATAAAAAATTTGTTGTAAAATACTTGTTTCTATAAGCCGTAAAAGTTCTTCTTTATCTTTTTCAATAAGGTTTCCTTGTTCATCAAACTTTGGTTTTTCCTCTTTAAATGTTGCTAAAGAAATATTTAGAAATTTTAATTCAGTTCCTTTGTAGTTTTTTTGGAAAGTTTTCAGAATTGTACTTTTACCAGAGCCATATGCCCCAGTAAGGGCAATGTTTTTTATATCCTCTTCTTCACGGTTTTCAAGTGCCCATTGTAGAGCTTTTGAGTAATGACCTTCTTTGTCTCCATTAGCAATTGGAGAAAGAGATGAATAATCTAATTCTGTTGGATTTTTTTCAGATAATTTAAAATGTAATTTTTCAAGTGTTTTTGAAAAATCTAATAAGAAATCAAGTAGTTTTTTTTTCATAGGTGGTTTTTTCTCATAATTGTGCCTAACGACTTGATATAAAATCGTTTTAATATTTTATATCTGATGTTAAACGAATGTAGGTGAAAATTTTTACAAAATCAAGTTTTAATCAAGATAAAAACTACTTTGCTTTACGTTTTTACGCACTAAGCATAATGGTATTTCTCCTAAGATTGAAATGACTCAGAGATTTAAAATTTTAGACAAAGAGGTAAAGGAAAGAGTGAAAAGTTAGTATTAAAGCGTTGATAAATAAATAATTAAAGGAAGTGTTTGTTATGGCAAATGGATTGTTTTATGATGAAAACTTTGTTTCAAAATTAGCTTGAAATTGCTTGTTTTTTAACTCGGTTCTTTGTTGGCAACTGGCTTTTTTCTGGCTGTAATTTTCTTAATTATAATTCCGCTTATGAAAGTCGAGAGTATTGTCAAAAATAAAATCATTTTATAATTCACGTTATTTTGATGATATTTTAAAACTCCGTCATTTATTATTGGGTTGGTTATAGTTGTTTTTATAAACTGACTTTCAAGAAAGCAATAAAGACAGTAAAAAAGTGGGATTAAAATCAGATAGACTAAATTCAGTCCGATTATTTTTTTCAGAGAATTAATTTTTAGAGATGTGAAATAAAATCCGATTGGGATTAAAGTCATAATGAAAGCAATGTCCGTTTCAAAAATCCGAAAGTCTTTTCCACCATAAAAGCTGAGTTGATAATTTGTAAAATATTTTACTGTTCTACGTGTCAAAATTCGATAATCTAATTCGTATCGCATTCCAATAATAAAAGTCAGAATCACGATGATAATAAGTGAAATTAGTTTTAGTTTTTTTGTTCGCATTTTAATCCTTTATTTCTACTAATTCTAAATCTTTAATAACTTGATTAATGTCAAACTCAAAATTTCTTGGAATATTCACAGTCGCAATACTTCCAAGGTCAACCTGCCAAAATCCGCCTTTTTTTGTCAATTCTTCTCCGAGCATTTGATAATCAGATGCTTTATAGTTTGGTGTTAATCCAAATCTTCGAGTAATAAAATCTGATTCCTTTAGAATTTTTACAACTTCGTGTTTATTTTCAGAGTTGATTTTAGTTTCAAAAATCAGATGTTAAACGAATATAGGTGAAAATTTCTACAAAATCAAGTTTTAATCAAGATAAAAACCACTTTTTTTTACGTCTTTACGTACTAAGTATAATGATATTTCTCCTAAGGTTGAAATGACTCAGATATTTAAAACTTTGGACAAAGAGGTAAAGGAAAGAGTGAAAAGTTAGTGTTAAAGCGTTGATAAATAAGTTATTAAATTGAAGTGTTTGTTATAGCAAATGGATTGCCTTATGATGAAAACTTTGTTTCAAAATTAGCTTATAATTGCTTGTTTTTTAACTCGGTTCTTTGTTGGAAAATCGTTTTAATCCTCATATTCGGCTTGCTTTTTAATCACATTAATTAACGCAGCAACGATTTCACTTTTAGGAACATAATCTTTTTCAGAATATATTAAGTAATCCACTGTTCCTCCTTCTTTTATTCGAATAGTTACGTCTCCAAAACCATTTTCTTTTATACGAATACTGATGTCTCCAAAGCCACTTTCTTTAATTCTAACAGAACGGTCTCCAAACCCAGAATATTTTAAAATATAATCTGCCTTTGATTTACTATTTGTAATTCCGACGCTGAAGTCTCCAAATCCAGAATTTTTAAATCGTACAGAAATATCTCCAAAACCACTTTCCTTAATTCGAATAGATTCATCTCCAAATCCTGAGTCTTTAATTCTTACTATCTCTTGACTTAACAAAGTATGAGTAAAAAATGACACGAATAATAATAGTAAAATTTTCAATTTTATATTGTTCATTTTAATGTTTGCCAACGACTTGATATGAAATCGTTTTTAATGTTTTGTATCTGATGTTAAACGAAAGTAGATGGAAATTTTTACAAAATCAAGTTTTAATCAAGACAAAAAAACAACTTTGCTTCTTAGTGAGCTTAAAGCACTAAGTATAATGAGATTTCTCCTAAGGTAGAAATGACTCAGAGATTTAAAACTTTGGACAAAGAGCTAAAGGAAAAGCAAAAACTAGTATAGTTTACTAAGTCAGCTACACGTTACCCTAGCATGCCCGTTTTTTCAGATCTATGAGCTTTATCATTCAAATAAAATACTGTCGCTAGCAAAGTTTGGATGGGGAATCTTTTAAATACCATAAATATCACCAACCATGGAAGACTGCTTGATTTTGTCAAAAAAATCTGCTAACTTGGTCAAGTCAAGTTATGTCAATTGAAATAATTTGGTAACTTTTTACAATAAATAATTGTGATGATAAATACGTATAAAGATAGTTTAGCACATCCTGATATTTTTAAACAACTATCGGTTAAAGATTCACTTTTTGTTTATTATAAGTGTCCTCAAATAGATAGGTTAGTTAAGTTATACAATCATTATAATCTTATTGCTTTTTCGTTGGAAGGGGAAAGAACTTTACATCAAAGTGGTAAAACATGGAAAGTAACTCCTAGAACATCTTATTTTCAACGTAAGTCTGCTTATGTCCAGGAGTTGTCTGGTGCCGAAAGTTGGAAGGTATTGGCATTCCATATACCCGACCAATTTTTAATTGAATTTTCTAAGGAGTTTATAGATAGTTTGCCTACTAATAACTTACCAGAACCTGAAAGTGATATGTTTATTAAAATTGAGCTTAATAAGGTCACAGAAACATATTTTTATAGTTTGTTACCTTACTTTTCAGAGCATTCACAAGTATCAGAAAAGTTATTGGAATTAAAGTTTAAAGAGTTATTTTTAAGTATTCTATCCAACCCATCAAATAAACAACTATTATCCTATGTTTTGTGTTTAAATAATGTTGGGAAACCTCCAATTTATCAAGTTATAGAAAAAAATTATCTCTATGGTTTTACGTTAAAAGAATTTGCGCATACATCGAGTAGAAGCCTTTCATCTTTTAAAAAGGATTTTCAAGAGCACTACCTTGAAAGTCCTGGAAAATGGTTGTTCAATAAAAGGATTAATCATGCAAGCGTTTTACTCAAAACCACAAAGCAAAGCGTTCTTGAAGTAGCCCTAAATTCTGGTTTTAAAAATGTTTCTCATTTTAGTAGGGTTTTTAAAAAGAAGTACAAGGTTTCTCCACTTGAGTATAGAAAATCTAATAGTAACCAAAAAGAAAAAAAATAAGACTTTTAAGAAAAACAGAATATACCGTTTCTCAATAGTTTTGTGGTAGACTTTTTTACACCTCCTTTATGGAAGAATATACTTAACATAAATTATTGAAATGGAAAAAGAATATAAACACATTGGATATTTTATGCTGCTATTTATTGTTTTGACTTTTGCAGCTTTTTACAAAACTTATTTCGGACAGTTTCCTGATTTTGATTTAACAACGTCATCTTTATCGCATAGTAAGATTTCAATTTTTGATCACATTCATGTGGTTTTTGCCATAATCTGGATATTGTTCCTAATTTTTCAGCCTTTGTTAATTCGATATGGTAAGTATAAAACGCATAAATTTTTAGGGCGTCTGTCTTATATTCTTTTTCCATTGCTAATACTTTCCTGTATACAACCCATATTACGAATATTGCGTTCAGATCATGCTATGTTAGCCTATCTTCCTGTTTCTGATTGTATAGTGCTAATTCTTTTTTATGGGTTGGCTATTTATCATAAAAAGAATGTAGCAAAACATATGCGTTACATGATAGGTACGGCATTTGTTTTTTTAGAACCAATATTTGGTAGAATTGGCCCATATATTCTTGATATTCATCCTAAAATTGCAAATCATATAAAGTTTTTGGTACTCTATCTTATTTTGGCTGGATTAATATTTTTTGATAGAAAATATGGAAGGAATTACAGACCATACCTTTTTATTTTGGCTGCTATGGTGTTAAAGCAGACTTTATTTATCTTGCTATTGTAGTATATATTTAGTTTGGTCTACTTTGATTTTTCAACTATTCCATTCTAATTGAAATTCTTTCGTTTGGTCTCAATATTGTACACAATTTTATAAAATCAAGTTTTAACCAAGACAAAAAAACAACTTTGCTTTACATCTTAGTGTCTTTGAGTACTAAGTATAATGAGATTTCTCCTAAAGTCGAAAAGACTCAGAGATTTAAATCATTATTTTATATTAGATTGTTTTTTATAATAACGCAATCGCTTTATCCAATATAGGATTTCTATTTTCGGTATTCCAAACGGCAGATAAGGTTGTTTTTTGACGAATTTTATTTAGTTCAATAAACTTTATGTTTGAATTATTTTCAGTTATTAACGATTTGGGTACAATAGAAATACCAAAATTATTTTCAACTAATTTATAAATAGAACCTGCATGAATGGTGTTATGCGACACTAACGGACTAAAACCATTATCATCAAAAATACCCATGACTTTTTCGTAATAAGACGCACTATATTCGGGATTGAATAGTATAAAATGTTCGTTTTTTAGTTGTTTAATGCTTTTAAAGTTAGAAGCATCAATAGGATGTTTTTTTGGTAAAACCAAACAAAACGATTCTTTTAAAATAGCATGACTCTGTAAACCTCTCGGTATTCTTTCCAAACGTACAAAGCCAATATCAATATCTTGAGATAGTAAACCTTCAATTTGTTTTTGGTTATCCATTTCTTTCAAACTAAACAAAATATTGGGATGGTTTTTAGTGAACTGTAATAATAAATTAGGAATAATTTGTTGCATAGCAGAGCCTACATAACCAAAGTTTAATTGCCCGTCTTTACCTGTTTCAAGTAGTTTAGCATGATCTAAAATAGTATCTAAGTGTTTTAAATTTTTAGTTAATTCTTTTTTTAAATACAATCCAGTATGCGTGAGTTTTACTTGTCGGTTATGGCGTTCAAATAGTTTTATTCCTAATTCATCTTCCATTTCTTTTATTTGTCTGCTCAATCCAGGCTGAGAAATAAAAAGTGCTTCGGCTGCTTTTCTAAAGTGCAATGTCTCTGCTACAGCTAAAAAATATTTAATATGCCTAAGTTCTATTTGATAACTCATAGTTATTAATAGTGTTAATTAATAGTCTTATTGTGTATCAAATTTATCAATAATTTTGTTATAATTCAACATATTTAAATTTAGAAGATGTTTATCTACGGAATAGATATATTAACAGTAAATAAAGTCATGGCAATTGCTAATGGTTCATTGAAAGCAGCATTATCTAATTATGCTAAATCAAAAATTAATACTTGTAGGGAGAAAGTTGAAACCATAGCAAATGGCAACAAAGCAGTGTATGGAATAAACACTGGTTTTGGTCCTTTGTGTGATGTGCAAATTACTCCAGATGAAACAAGTACACTTCAAAGAAATTTGTTAATTACGCATGCTGTTGGTGTTGGCAATCCTATTGCTAAAGAATTATCTAAAATCATGATGATTTGTAAAGTACACGCTTTAAGTCGTGGGTTTTCTGGCATTCGTTTAGAGGTTGTAGAGCGTATTATTTATTTTATAGAACATGATTTGTTGCCTGTGGTTCCCGAGCAAGGTTCGGTAGGCGCTTCGGGTGATTTGGCGCCATTGTCTCATTTGTTTTTACCACTATTAGGTGAGGGTGAGTTTTGGGATAATGATACCATAGTACCTGCTAAGCAAGTTTTAAAATCGCATGGATTAGAGCCTATACAATTAGAAGCCAAAGAAGGTTTAGCATTAATAAATGGTACGCAGTTTATATTGGCTCATGCTATTATGGGTTTAAATAAGATGGCTTATTTATTAGATTTAGCCGATCTTGCAGGTGCTATGAGTTTAGAAGGCTATCAAGGAAGCGAGTCGCCTTTTAAAGAATTATTACATAGTATTCGTCCGTTTAAAGGCAATTTAGAAGTCGCCAAGCGGATGCGTATGTTTTTTGAGAATTCTAAAAATATAAAATCGCATGAAAACTGTGCGCGTGTGCAAGATCCGTATTCTATGCGTTGCATTCCACAAGTGCATGGCGCTTCAAGAAATGCCTATTATCATTTATATGAATTAGCCGAAATTGAAATGAATTCGGTGACTGACAACCCAATTGTTTTAAGTGAAACCGAAGCTATTTCTGGAGGGAATTTTCACGGACAACCTTTAGCTATGGCTTTAGATTACTGCTCAATAGCGGCTTCAGAATTAGGAAATATTGCCGACAGACGTTGTTATTTATTACTAGAAGGAAAGTATGGGTTACCACGATTATTAACAGACGGTGGTGGTTTAAATTCAGGATTTATGATTCCGCAATATACTACGGCAGCGTTGGTAACCGAAAATAAATCCTTGTGTTTTCCGCCTTCTGCAGATAGTGTGCCTACCTCTTTAGGTCAGGAAGATCATGTGTCTATGGGAAGTATTTCGGGGCGTAAATTCAATCAGATTTTAGGAAATATTGAAAAAATTCTAGCTATCGAACTCATGTATGCAGCACAAGCTATGGAGTTTAGAAGACCGAACACTTTTTCTAAAATTATAGAAAAAAACTTTAAGATTATAAGAAGTAAAGTAGATAAATTAAAAGAAGATAGAATTCTTAAAGATGATATTAATGCACTCATAATGATGGTTAAAAACCAAGATTTTATAGTAAAATAGAAATAGTTATGACGTTTAAAGAACAAATTTTACAAGGTATTCCTTCTAAATTACCAGCTAAAAAAACATATTCGTTAGATGTTAATAGAGCACCAAAACGAAAAGATATTTTATCTGTAGAAGAAAAACAATTAGCTATTAGAAATGCGTTGCGTTATTTTCCTAAAGCATGGCATCAAGAATTAGCTCACGAGTTTTCAGAAGAATTGAAAACATATGGTAGAATTTATATGTATAGATTTAAACCAGATTATGATATTTATGCAAGACCTATTTCAGAATACCCAGCAAAATCAAAACAAGCTGCTGCTATTATGTTAATGATTCAGAATAATTTGAATCCAGCAGTGGCGCAACACCCTGAAGAGTTAATAACGTATGGAGGTAATGGTGCGGTATTTCAAAATTGGGCACAGTACCTTTTAGTGATGCAGTATTTAGCAACAATGACTGATGAGCAAACGCTGAATTTATATTCTGGACATCCTATGGGATTATTTCCATCTTCTAAAAATGCGCCACGTGTTATTGTTACTAACGGTATGATGATTCCTAATTATTCTAAACCAGACGATTGGGAAAAGTTTAATGCCTTGGGTGTTACACAATACGGACAAATGACTGCGGGTTCTTTTATGTACATTGGTCCGCAGGGTATTGTACATGGTACTACCATAACAATTATGAATGCGTTTAGAAAAATATTGCAAAAGGGTGAAACGCCTAACGGAAAAATATTTTTAACAGCAGGTTTAGGTGGTATGAGTGGTGCGCAACCAAAAGCGGGTAATATTGCGGGTTGCATTACGATTGCTGCGGAAGTGAATCCGAAAGCAGCAATAAAAAGACATGAACAGGGTTGGGTAGATGTCTTGATTGATAATATGGATGATTTAATCGTTAGAGTAAAACAAGCGCAAGCAATTAACGAAATAGTTTCAATAGCTTATATTGGAAATGTGGTTGAAATCTGGGAACGTTTTGATGAAGAAAACATATATATTCATGTAGGTTCCGATCAAACATCCTTACATATTCCTTGGACAGGAGGCTATTATCCTGTTGATGTTTCTTATGAAGAATCTAATCGTTTAATTCGTGAAGAACCCGACATTTTTAAAGAAAAAGTACAAGAATCGTTACGAAGACATGCTGCAGCAATAAATAAACATACCGCAAAAGGCACATATTTTTTCGATTATGGAAATGCTTTTTTATTGGAAGCTTCAAGAGCAGGAGCTAATATTATGGCAGAAAATAATATCGATTTTAAATATGCGTCGTATGTTCAAGATATTTTAGGGCCTATGTGTTTCGATTATGGTTTTGGACCGTTCCGATGGGTTTGTGCTTCAGGAAAATCAGAAGATTTAGATAAAACAGATAGCATTGCAATGCAAGTACTTCAGGAGATTATGAAAACTGCTCCAGAAGAAATTAAGTTGCAAATGCAAGATAATATCACTTGGATTAAAGATGCCAAGAAAAACAAAATGGTTGTGGGTTCACAAGCCCGAATTTTATATGCCGATGCAGAAGGTAGAGCTAAAATAGCCGAAGCCTTTAATAATGCTGTAGCCGAAGGTGATATTGGTCCTGTAGTTTTAGGAAGAGATCATCATGATGTTAGTGGAACCGATTCGCCATACAGAGAGACTTCCAATATATACGATGGTAGTAAATTTACAGCAGATATGGCTATTCATAATGTTATTGGTGATAGTTTTAGAGGTGCTACATGGGTATCTATTCACAACGGTGGTGGCGTTGGCTGGGGCGAAGTTATGAATGGTGGTTTTGGGATGCTGCTAGATGGTACTAAAGAAGCAGAAGCCCGATTAAAAAGTATGCTTTTTTATGATGTAAATAATGGCATTGCACGGCGTAGTTGGGCAAGAAATGATGAAGCTATTTTTGCAATTAAACGCGAAATGAATCGAACACCAAATTTAAAAGTTACCTTACCTAATCTTGTTGATGATGACATTTTAAATAACTTATTTTAATGGCAACACTTTTTAAAAATATCAAAGAATTAATTCAAGTTCGAGAGGAATCAATTGTTTTTGTGTCTGGAAAAGACATGAATGTGCTTCCTACTATTAAAGATGCTTTTTTAGTGGTTGAAGGCGGATTGATAAGCAATTTTGGAACCATGAAAGATTGTCCTAGCAATGATGGTTTTTCAGAAATCATTGATGCCACAGGAAAAATGATTTTACCTGCTTGGTGCGATTCGCATACGCATATTGTATATGCAGGTAATCGTGAAGGCGAATTTGTAGATCGTATTAAAGGACTTTCTTATGAAGAAATAGCCAATAATGGCGGTGGTATTTTAAATTCAGCTAAAATACTTCAAGACACGTCGGAAGATGATTTGTACGATCAAAGTAAAGCACGACTTGAAGAAATCATGGCTTTAGGAACAGGTGCTGTCGAAATTAAATCAGGCTACGGATTAACTTTAGAATCCGAGTTAAAAATGCTACGTATCATTAAATGTTTACAAGAAAATTATCCTATTGAAGTGAAGGCTACTTTTTTAGGAGCGCATGCCGTTCCTGAATCTTATAAAAATAATAAGTCTGGCTATTTGTCATTGTTAATAGATAACGTATTACCTAAAGTTGCCAAAGAAAATTTAGCAGAATACATCGATATTTTCTGTGAAACAGGATATTTTACAGTCGCAGATACCGAGCGTATTTTAAAAGCAGGAAAAAAGTATGGACTTGTTCCTAAAATTCATGTCAATCAGTTTACAGCCATTGGAGGTGTGCAAGCAGGTGTAAAATACAATGCGCTTTCGGTCGATCATTTAGAAATTATGAGAGATGAAGATATTCATGCTTTAAAGAACACAACAACCATGCCTGTGGCTTTACCTAGTTGCTCTTATTTTTTAGGTATTCCGTATACACCAGCAAGAAAAATGATTGATGCAGGTTTACCATTAGCCTTAGCAACCGATTATAATCCAGGATCTACACCTTCTGGAAATATGAATTTTGTGGTATCTACAGCATGTATAAAAATGAATATGACTCCAGAAGAAGCTATAAATGCAGCCACAATTAATGGTGCTTATGCCATGGGTTTAGAAACCAAATTAGGCTCCATAACTAAAGGAAAACAAGCCAATTTAATTTTAACCAAACCCATTAATTCATACGGGTTTATTCCTTATGCTTTTGGAAACAACCAAATAGAAAGCGTCTTTATAAAAGGAAAAGAGGTTTTATAGTAGAAAGCGTGTTAAAACACTTGTCAAAGTTATTTCATCGATTAGTGACATGTCTATCTGCTAAAATTAAAGACTAAGATATTGTAAAATAATAATATAAGTGTAAATTCGTTTCAAGTGTTAAGTTTAACCTACTTACTAATATGAAATCAAATTTATTTTTTATAAAGTACCCTGTATTATTATTATTTGTCTTTTTAAATGCATGTAGTAATGATGGAGGAACAGATGGAGTTGAAGTTCAAAATCCACTAAATAATCCTTTTGATGGCATTCCAGCAGGGAATTTAGAAGGGAATTATCCAATTCCTTCAGAAGCAGGTTTAGAGGATGTCTCTAATCCAGATACTGTTATTGGAAACGGTACTCCAGAAAGTTGTACAGGTCAGCTTTTTATAGATGCTGTGTCTAAAGGCGGTAAAATTGTTTTTGATTGTGGTCAAGATCCTGTTACAATAACACTAAGTGAAACAGCTAAAGTATTTAATAATGCAAATGAAGCTATTGTTATTGATGGTGGCGGATTGATAACTTTAAGCGGTAATAACCAAACTAGGATTTTATATATGAATACTTGCGATCAAGATCAAGTATGGACAACCAGTCATTGTCAAAATCAAGAGAACCCTAAACTTACTGTTCAGAATATAACTTTTGCTAATGGAAATTCAAAGAATGAAACCGAATATGATGGCGGCGGTGCTATATGGGTTCGTGGTGGGCGATTTAAAGTTGTAAACTGTAGATTTTTTAATAACGTTTGTGCAGAAACAGGTCCAGATGTTGGAGGTGGAGCTATTCGTGTTTTTAGTCAGTATAATAATCTACCCGTATATGTTGTTAATAGTACGTTTGGTGGTAAAGAAGGTTTTGGTAATTCAGGATCAAATGGAGGAGCTATTAGTAGTATAGGAGTGTCGTGGACTATAATAAACAGTCTCTTTTCATATAATACAGCTATTGGTAATGGCGGAAACCCAAGTCAATCTGGAACTCCAGGAGGAGGGAGTGGAGGCGCTATTTATAACGATGGAAACACTATGACATTGCGTGTTCTAGGTTCTCATTTTGAGTATAATAACGTAAATGATTTTGGTGCAGCTATATTTTTTGTTTCTAACGACCATTCGGGAGATATAGAGATAAATCAATCTACCATTCAGAATAATACTGGAGGCTCTTGGTATCCATCATACCCTGGTATTTCTGCACATGCCGATACGCCTATTAGTGTAACTAACTCTGTTATTACAAATTAATAGTTTGTTAATAGAAGCTCACAAATTATTATTAGGGCGCTTTAAAAACTTTAATATTTTAACTATAGGGAATCGTGAAGATCTGTATTTCGTTATTTAATCTTTCTGAAGAAAAAGCAAAAAGGATTTCAAAAAAACCGTTCAATCGTTAATGCAATTATTAGTTAACAGAAAGGTTTATTTTAAGTGTATTTCTTTTTGGAGTGTTCGTTTAACGACCCAGTTAAGAAATCGTAGGGGAGTTTGAAATTCTGCCCTTTCAGTTTAGTACTTAGCCAAGCCAAATATTTTTATAATTATTTTTCTTTTTTCGTTATCAAAATTTTGGTTTGGCGGTTTTCATTCAAAGCTACTAATTTTCAATTTACCACCAAAACCCCTATGTTTTTTAGCCATTGTTGGGCTTTCGTTATTTTCTTTTAGTCTGCAAGGTGTTGGCAAAGATATACTTATTGGCAAGTTTTGGTTTGTGTTGATGGCTTTTTTGTGCGACTTGACAATGTGTATAGCTTTAGTGAAGGAATTAGTTTTGTTCTATATTTAAACATCTATCTGTTTTATATTGAAACATTTTATATCTTTGTAGCGTAAATGAAAGGAAAATAGATATGAAAATAAAATTATCACAAAAGCAGATTGGTCAGAGGATAGCAGAACTTCGCAAGCTTAAAGGGTTCTCCCAAGAAGACTTGGCGAAGAGTGTTAATATTTCTCGTCCATCTTTGGCTCAAATTGAATTAGGTAATAGGAGTGTTAATATTCTTGAATTACAACAGTTGTCAATGGAATTAGGATTTTCATTAGATGATTTTATGTCTGAAAACTTTGAGATTAATCAAGAGATTAATGATGAGGATGAAAAAAACACTAATGTAGTTGAAGAACGTATTGCTGTACCTAATTTAAAAGTTGACAAGTTCAAAAATGTGTTATTATACATTTTAGAAAAATGTGCAGGAAAACCAAATGTCGGAGAAACCGTTCTTTATAAGTTGTTGTATTTTTCTGATTTTAACTATTACGAGTTATATGAAGAACATTTAACTGGTGCTAAATATAAAAAATTACCATTTGGACCTGTACCTCAAAAATTAAATACAATTATCAATCAAATGATTGAGGGAGGAGAATTGAAACGAGTCAAAACTAAATATCACGGTTATCCTCAAACACGTTATTTGCCTTTAGAAAAAGCAGATTTAGAGGGGTTGAAAGCAAGTGAAACAGAAATTCTTGATAGAGTTATTGAACAAATGAGCGATTGGTCTGCTGCTGCAATAAGTAATTATTCTCACAAAGATTTACCTTGGTTAGCTTCAAAAGATGGTGAAGAAATAAATTATGAATTAGCTTTTTATAGAGATGTTCCCTTCTCTGTAAGAAATTATGGAGATGAAATTGAACAAGAATGATTTTTGAGGAATTAACAGAATTTAAAAGAGACTTGAAAAAACTCTTGAAAAAATATAGAACACTAAAGAATGATTTAGATGTTGTAAAAAAGGTGTTAGAATTTTCACCTACAGAAAGACCTCCATTCAGTTTTCGTATTGATAATTTAGGACTGGAAACTTGTGTGATAAAAGTGAAAAAGATTGCTTGTAGAGCATTAAAAGGTCGAGGAGTAAATTCGGGGTTACGTTTAATATATGCTCATTTCTCTGAAGAAAATAAAATAATATTTATTGAGATTTATCATAAGAATGATAAAGAAAGTGAAGATAGGCAAAGAATTATAGATAATTTTAATTAGAGATTATGAAATTAAAGATAAAAGAAAATCACGCAGGAACTATGGTTCTGAATGATGGAACGGAAGAGAATTATGAAACTATTAGAGTTACTCAGAATATGAGTAAACTAATTTACTATACAGGCAAAGGTCTTAGAGAAATATATAAGCCTGATATGACTGACGAGGCAAAACAAAAAGCAAAAGAATTGAAAGAGCAAGATGAAAAAATGCTAATGAAATCAGGACATATTGCAGAAATTCTTCTTTCAGAAATTAAAGAGTTAAATTAAAAGTAATAGGAACAGGCATTGCTAAAAATCAACAATCAGAATTAACCATACTGAAAAAGGATGGGAAAATTCAAAATAGAAATAGTTTTGGGAATAACCCAAACCCACCTAAAGATAAAAAGCATTAAATTATGATAGATATAAGTAAACAAACCGTAAAAGTTGATTGTACTGAGTGTAATCGCTTAATAAATGTTACACTTAAACAAGTTGCAAATGAGGCTTTAATTAGGTGCAATTGCGGGTAAGAAATTCAATTGAAAGATAGATAGCAATGGGACACAAAAAAGCCATAAAAGACGTGAATAAATCTTTTAAAGACCTTGAAAGAACATTGAAGAATTTTTGGTAAGTGTCACGATCAAACTTACCGAAGTGTTTTAGTGACAAATTAATGAGTTTTTATTTGTTTTTTACCACAGTACTTTGTTGTGTGTAGTTTTTTGTTTTAGTAATTCTTTTAATTTTTCCTTTGCATTAGTGTTTTCAGGATTTAATTCTAAACTTTTTTTATAGTTTTCAATTGATTTGTTAGTTTGACCATCCATTATATATGCTTCTCCTAAAGAGTCGTAAGCATCATAAGATTTTGGGAAAGATAAAATTTCGAGTGTAAATAAGTCTATTGCTTTTTTATAAAAACCTCTTTTAATCATTTCATAGCCTTTGGCATTCAAGTCGACTTCAGATAGGTCAAAATTTGATTCTTTTATCAATATTTTAGCTTGTTCAATACCATTATTTAAATAAGTATTAATTGCTTCTTTAGTAAAGAAATAGCGGTCTAATTTTGGTGTAGAACCAGCAATGGTTTTTTCAATAAAAAAACGAGTATCAAAAAAACCTTGGTCTAAGTCTTTATTAGTAAGTAGAACCACGATGTAATTTTGTTTTCCAAAAACTCTCCATTCAGCACCTACTCCAAAATGTCCACCGCTATGTCCATATATGCCTGAGTCTTTTGCTCCTGCAAATTGCATTCCGTATCCATACCAGCCATCATCTGGCATTTTTTTCATTTGGTTTGTATAATCTGCATTTAAGAGCTTGTTGTTTTTAAATGCCAATGAAAATTTATACAAGTCTTCAATCGTGGAATATCCACCACCTGCAGAACTACCTTTTACAGCACTCATAAAAACTGTTTTTTGTAATTGGTTTGGATAAACGTCTGATAGCGTATAATTTTCGGCTGCATTTTCAATAATATGGTCAATATCAAAATTACCCGTATTCTGCATTTTTGCTACTGAAAAAATATGCTCGTTTATAAAGTTTTCATAAGACGTTTTACTTACAGCTTCTATAATTCTACCAAGTATAATATAGTTGGTATTCCTGTAAGCAAATTGCTCATTGGGGTTAAATTCCAACGGTTCGTTTTCGTATAAATAGGCGAGGTCTTCCATTGTTCTAAATTGTGCTTTAGACGTATTTTGAAACTTTTCTGAATGAAAATAGTTTGGTAGTCCACTCCTATGTTGCAGAAGCAATCGAATGGTTATAGAGTCTCTTGCAAGCGCATTAGGATAGTTTGGAAGAAATTTACCGATAGTATCATCCAGCGATAATTTTCCAGCTTGAAGTAATTGAAATATAGCAACCGCTGTGAATGATTTCCCAATGGAAGCATAAGAAAATTTGGTTTCTGTATTATTTTTAATCTGGTGACCTAAATGAGCAAATCCGTAAGCTTTTTTAAAAAGAATGCTATCATTTTTGGCAATCAAAACGGCACCACTAAAACCTTCTAAAGTATCTAGATAGCTGGCAATTTCCGTAATTTTAGAATCTTGAGATAAAACTACTTTTCTATTTGTGCAAGAAAGGAGAGTTATAAGGGTTGTTAGTAGGCAGATTAATGTCTTCATGTGTTTAAGGCTTGAAATATTAGTTATAGTTTTAATATTTTGTGTAATGGTTAGTATCTAATTTGTTTTCTTTTTTATCGCTCTAACACCAGCACTCGTCACAATAATTTCAGTCACTTTGCCTGCATTGTTTTTAACGAATTCAATAGTTCTATCATGATTATCAGAACGGAAAAATTTCACATCAGATTCGGGTAATAATTCCAAATCATAATTGGAATAGTACAGTTTATCATTCTTTTTAAGAATCGTAATATTGTCATACGTGCCTATATATTCATTATAAACTTTAGAGTCTATTTTAACTTGTATGTGTTTATATGGAAGTTCAACCTGTTTATTAAAAACAATTCCAGCAAATCCGTAAGCAATTAAATACGAAGGTGATTGATTATTGGATAATACGGTAATAAAAACAGCATCATCTGTAAACTTATTAAACGAAGTCATCGCCCCAAAGAAACCTCCATCATGGGCAATTAATTGATGGTTATGATTATAGAAAGGGTTAATTAATAGACCTAATCCAAAATCTGCATCATTGTATGAAGTAAACATCATTTGTTTAGAAGCTTCATTAAGCAAAGTCGTACTGTCAAACAATACTTTACTCCATAAATATAAATCGTCTACCGTAGAATAGACCCCATCGTGCCCGATGTTATAGCTCCAGTTTATGTAGGGGCTTTTTATCAATATATTGTCTTTTTTGTAATAGGTCTTTGCAGATTTAGGAACAATGGAATCGTTACTGGTAATTCCCGTATCGTACATCTTGGCTTTATCAAACAAGTTCAATTTCAAATAGGTGGCATAAGGTTGATGGGAAACTTGTTCTATGATGCGAGCCAGTAAATAGTAGCCAATATTGCTATATGCTGTTTTTGAACCAGGCGTAAACAATAAAGGCTTTTGCATAATGTAGTTTGCCACAGAATCTTTATCTAATGATGTTTCTGCCAGATACAATTCGTCATAATCCATTTGGAATCCAGCATTATGGGTTAACATCATTTTAATTGTAATCTGCTCTCCATTTGGAAAATCTGGGTAGTATTTAATAAGCTTGTCTTCAAGTGCTAGTTTTCCTTTTTCAATCAATTGCAAAATGGCAACAGCAGTAAATTGTTTTGAAACAGATGCCAAACTAAATTTTGTATCTATTGTATTTGGAATTTTCCATTCATAATCGGCAAATCCATAGGCTTTTTTGAGCAATACCGAATCGTTTTTTGTTACTAAAACAGTGCCTGAAAAACCATTAATGCTTGCCTGAGCATCCATATAGCTTTTTAGTTTCGACTTGTCTTGGGCATGGACCAATGCTGTTATTAACGCAAGTATAACTGGTAAAAATTTCATTTATTTGGGGTTTGACAGTTTTGCGTAATTTTATTTAGTATTTCGAATAGTTGCTTTAACTCTTCATCTGAAACAGTACTTAATGCAGTCTCTCTATTTTTTTGAATCACAGGCTTTAATTGTTCTATAATATTTTTTCCTTTTTTTGTGATCTTTAATTTTGTTTTCCGTTTATCTGCATCATCAATAGTCTTTGTTAGATAGTTATTGTTTATCATTAGCGTAATAATTCGGGTCATTGATGCATAGTCCTTAAAAACCAGATCTGCAATTTCAGATTGAGTTCTGTCCTCACGGTCAATGATAATCAGAATTAAAGCCTGGTCTACAGTAATCTTTGGGACTACACTAGATATATTCTGTTGACTTAATCTGCGATAAGCTTTTATAGATTCTTCAATTGAGTAAAGTACAGTACTTGTTGGTGTATCGAATTTCATATTTGTTTGATATGTCAAGCAAATATAAATTATTATTTGATATATCAAATAATAATTTTATAAGATTAAATGTGATAAAATTTGAAAATTGAGTGTTAATAGGATAGTAAGCTGTGAATTACACACAACGACTTGATATGAAATCGTTTTAATGTTTTATATCTAATGTTAAACGAAGGTAGTTGAAAATTTTTACAAATCAAGTTTCAACTGTAACAAAAAGCAACTTTATTTAGCGCTTTAGTGCTTTATTTCGATAAGTATTATGAGATTTTTCCTAGCGTCGAAAAGAGAAGGAAATCAAAACAATTATTTTCTTAAATTCTTAATTCGTTCTAATAATGTAGGATGTGAATAATGCATAAACACATAGGCTTTATGCGGTGTTAAATTACTTAAACTATTTTTAGATAATTTTTTAAGCGATGTAATAAGTGGTTCTGCTTTAAATGTGTTTTTGGCATAATCATCGGCTTGATATTCAAATTTTCTAGAAAATAGATTCATAATTAATCCAGTAATTTCTGAAATAGGCGAGTAGAGTAATCCAAAGGCAATCAATCCAATGTGAAAGCTAGGTATTTCAACACCCAAAGCATTCGATAATAACGGGTTTGAAATAAATAGAGATAATATAAATAGTGTTAATCCTGTTAAAAGTATAGAAGCAAATAGGTTGAAAATAATATGTTTCTTTTTATAATGTCCTACTTCGTGTGCTAACACAGCAACAATTTCATCTTCATCTAAATCATTAATTAAAGTGTCATAAAGCGTTACACGTTTTTCACTTCCAAAACCAGAGAAGTAAGCATTGGCTTTGGTGCTACGTTTAGAACCATCAATTACGAAAATCTTATCTAATTTAAAACCAACCGTATTAGCATAAGCTGCTATTTTATTACGCAAACTTCCTGCTTCTAAAGGTGTTTGTTTATTAAATAAAGGTACAATGAGTTTAGAATAAAACATATTCATAAACAACGTAAAAATAGCAACTAAAGCCCATGCGTATAACCAAAAATGACTTCCTGTAACTTGGTAAAACCAAATGATAAGTGCTAAAATACCACCGCCAACAATAGCCATCATCAACCAGCCTTTAATTTTATCTAAAAAGAATGTTTTAACAGTTGTTTTATTAAATCCAAATTTTTCTTCAATTACAAAGGTGCTGTAATACGAGAAAGGTGTTGTAATAATGTCGCTTCCAATCATAATAATTCCGAAGAAAATTAAAGCGATTAGAATTGGGTTTTCAGAATACCCTCTAGCGATATTATCTACAAACTCAAAACCATCAAAAAGCAGAAACCCTAAGGTTAATACCATTGAGAATGTTGAGGTTATAATGCCAAATTTATATTTTGTTGCTTTATAGTTTTGAGATTTTTTATACTCCGTTTCATCATAAACGTCCTCTAACTCTTCAGGAAGTATATCATTGTAATGTTTTGCGTTTAAAGCATCTAAAACTTTATCAACTATAAAATTGATGATGATTATAGCTATTATTATATAAAAAAGAGTGTTTGCTGTCATGTTGTTAAATGTAAGATGATTTACGAAATTCAAAAATAGAAACTATATGTTACATTGAGCGTAGTCGAATAGCTTATTTAAAATCTCGTTGTCTTTTCGCTTCAAAAATAAGAATTCCAGCAGCAACTGATACATTCATAGAATCTATTTCTCCTTGCATAGGAATAATAATATTTTGAGTTGCGTTTATACGCCACTCCTCACTTAAACCAGTTGCTTCTGTTCCAACAACAATAGCAGTTGGTTTTGTGTAATCTTGTGTATGATATTTAACAGACTCCTGTAAAATAGCAGTATAAATATTAATGTTTTTCGATTTTAAAAAACTAATAATTTCTGTAGTAGTTCCCGTAGCAATTTGATTGGTAAACACGCAACCCACACTAGAGCGAATAATATTGGGGTTGTATAAATCGGTTTTCGGGTTGGCAATAATAACAGTATCTACATTAGCAGCATCGGCAGTTCTTAATAATGCACCAATATTTCCTGGCTTTTCTGGAGCTTCGGCAATTAATATTAGAGGGTTTGTTGTGTTAAATGTAAAATTATTTATACTATGGTTTTTGCTTTTTGCAACAGCAAGTATGCCTTCAGTTGTAGTTCTATATGCTAATTTTTGATACACTTCATTAGATACTTCTATTAAGTCAATATTTTGAATAGCTAATTCGTTTATCTGTTCTTTAGAAATAATATCCGGATTAAATAAAGCAGTTTCTAACTCATAATTTCCTTTAAGAGCTAATTTAATTTCACGTTCGCCTTCAATTAAAAACAAACCGTTTTTTTTGCGTTCACGCGATTTATCTTTTAATTGTACCAGTTGTTTTATAAACGGATTATGGATACTTGTAATTTGTTTGTTCATTAAGGCAAATATAATTTAATTATAATGATTCAGATTCAAAATAATTAACCAATAAAGCCACAACATAACTATAACTCTGCATGCCTTTACTTTGTTGGTTCGCTTTTAAAAAGCTACCATAAAACAGTTTAAAAAGTGGCTCGGTTGGGTTTTGGTGAGCTTCCCAAAAGTCGCGCGTTTCTTTATAGTTTTTTAAAATTCCTTTGTTTATATTTAAAATCATGTCTTCATATAAATCAGGATTTCGTCTATAAATTTCGTTCAAACAAAAGCGTAAAGCAAAGGTGTAACCAGCATATTTAAAATAGATATTATCATGGTTTATAGCAGCTAAACAACCAATGAAATTAGCTTCGTTTTCGGCAGCATACCCTAATTGGTGCGCCATTTCATGAGTTGTTGTGGTTGGGAATTTAAAATTGGGAATTAGTGCGTTTACTTGAGCTTCGTTGGTTAATGGATTTAAATAACCACTAAAACCCATATATGTTAGCGGATAACTAAATAAGGATTTTTTTATGCTTCTAGGTTTGTATTCTAAATCTGGAAATATTTGTTTTAAGTTTTTATAGCCTTTAGGAGCAAGATTAAAAGCAGTTTTTTTATTAAACGGTATTTTAACTTTAACCGTATCATTTTTTGTTATTTCTAAATGAATTTTATTCGATGTTTCTAATAAGCTTTCGGTAACAACAATTAATTCTTCTGTTGTGTAATCGCTTTTTAAATTTAAATTTTTATGTAGCGGTAATCGGTAATAATTCAATCCCCAAAATAAATGAAAGGCAAAATAAATAATCGATAAAGCCGAAAACACATCAATAAACCAGTATTTTGTGTCTTTTCTTAGTCTTTTTCTATTTATAAAAAGCCATCTTATACAATAAATAATAGCAAGTGTATAAACAATATCACCAAATGAAAAAGGGATCCAGCCTAAAACATATCGAAACATTTTAGAAATAAAAGGATATAAACCATTGCTATAGTAAGTCTCAACAAATTCAGGGTAATTAGATAATAACCTAACTATTAAATATTGCGGAATTAATAGTAAGGCAATAATGGCTTTTCTCTTTTTCAGCATACTTCAAAAGTAATAAAATGTTTATTAATCCTGATTAGATATGTTACCTTTGTAGAACTTAAATAATAGATTCATGAATTCAGAAATAAGACAACTTCAACCACAACAACTTTGGAATAAATTTGCCGATTTAAACGCAGTACCACGACCTTCAAAAAAAGAAGAACGTGTAATTGCCTTTATGAAAGCATTTGGAGAACGTTTGGGTTTAGAAACCATTGTTGATGAAGTAGGAAATGTAATTATAAAAAAGCCAGCGACTCAAGGCATGGAAAATAGAGTTACCGTTGTAATGCAATCGCATTTAGATATGGTGCATCAAAAAAATAATGATACAGTTTTCGATTTTGAAACTCAAGGAATAGATATGTATGTTGATGGCGATTGGGTTCGTGCTAAAGGAACAACCCTTGGTGCCGACAATGGTTTAGGAGTTGCAACCATTATGGCCATTTTAGAAAGCACCGATATTCAACATCCAGCTATTGAAGCTTTATTTACTATTGATGAAGAAACGGGTATGACGGGTGCTATGGGCTTAAAAGGCGGTTTGCTTTCTGGTGGTATTCTATTAAATTTAGATACCGAAGAAGATAATGAAATTGGTGTAGGCTGTGCAGGTGGAGTAGATGTTACTGCAACTAGAAGTTATAATGAAGAAGAAACACCAGAGTTTAAAATAGGATTTAAAATTACCGTTAAAGGTTTACAAGGCGGACATTCAGGAATGCAAATTCATGAAGGTTTAGGAAACGCTAATAAGATAATGAACCGTGTTTTGTTTGATGGTTTTGAAAATTTTGGGTTACGAATTTCTGAAATTGATGGTGGTAGTTTACGAAATGCAATACCGCGAGAAAGTAATGCAATGGTAGCCATTGATGCCATTCATGAAGATGCTTTTTTATTAGAAATGAAGCAACAAGAAGCTGTTATTAAAACGGAGTTAAAAACTATGGAACCAAATTTAGAAATTGTGGTTTCTAAAACGGAAGCGCCTAAAAGAATAATGGATTTAGGGGTTCAAGAAGGATTAACAAGAGCCATATATGCTGCTTGTAATGGCGTTTATAGAATGAGTGCCGATATTCCAGATTTGGTAGAAACATCTAACAATGTAGCAAGAGTAATTGTTAAAGATGGTGTTATTAAAATTGGTTGTTTAACTCGCTCATCGGTTGAAAGTGCTAAATGGGATTTAGTAAATACACTTCGTGCAACTTTTGAATTAACAGGTTGCGAAGTTGAAGCTTCTGGAGATTATCCTGGATGGACACCAAATATGGATTCTCCTATTTTAAAAGTGTTATCAAAGATTTATAAAGATATGAATGGAGAAGAAGCTCACGTTGCTGCTTGTCATGCAGGTTTAGAATGTGGTATTCTTGGAACCAATTATCCAGAGATGGATATGATTAGTTTCGGACCAAATATTAAAGGAGCACATTCACCTGATGAACGCACTCAAATTTCTTCGGTTCAAAAATATTGGAAGTTTGTTTTAGAGATTTTGAAACAGATTCCTGTGAAATAAGAATTAAGAATAAAATTCGTTTACCTAAGTTGTTTTAACCCTTCGTAAATTACAATGCTAACTGCATTTGCTATATTTAAGCTTCTTACATGGTCACTATACAGAGGTATTTTGTAAAGTGAATTACTATAAGTTTGGTTAATAGATTTAGGTAAACCAACCGATTCTTTCCCGAAAATTAAAAACATGTCATTTTCAAAAGGAATATCCCAATGGTTTTTGTTTCCATGACTAGAAAGAAACGCCATTTTTTTGTCTTTGTTTTTACTAAAGAAGTCATCAATATTATCGTAATAAGTTACCTGTAAATATTGCCAATAATCTAACCCAGCACGTTTTAAACGAGAATCACTAATCTCGAAACCAAAAGGTTTTACAAGATGTAAATGAGAACCAGATGCTAATGCTAAGCGACCAATATTTCCAGTGTTGTTTGGTATTTCGGGTTCTATTAAAACAATATTAAGTGCCATTATTTTTTGATGATTTTTTGAACGATAAGGAGTATTAATAATATAAATGGGAAACTATGGAGTAAGGTATCAAACCAATCCATTAATTCCATGTCTTTAGCTCCACCAATAATCCAGCGTAATTTACCAACAATATGTGGCTCTGGAGTAAATGGAGCTAAACCTAACGATATACAAAGTAAAATAATTAGTTTCCAGTTTTTTGTTAGAGTCGACATATTTATTTAATAAATGAGTGATAAAATAAAAACCTATTCTAATTTAGAATAGGTTTTTATTAAATAATATTTTAGAAATTTTATTCCTCAATTTGAGGTTTTCCAATTTCATCAATTTCTATTGAGTTTTCAATTTTTGGGTCAGGACCGTATTGGTTTGCTCCTTTGTCTCCTTCAGTTACAGTTAATACAAATAGCCATATAGGACCAACAAAAGGGATTAGTATTATGAGATAAAACCATCCACTTTTTCCAACATCATGCAGCCTTCTGACACCTACTGCTAGCGAAGGTATTAATGTAGCAAATATATAGATGTAAATTGCAAATATTATAAAAGGACTATCTATGGCGTAAGCAATGCCTCCTAATATAAGCATACCACCATAAATGAAAATAAGTTGAAAGAGTGTAAACATCCAATATTCTTTACGTCTTGCTCTTCCATTAAAATTTGCATAATTGTCTTTTACGACTTTTAAATACCACTTCATAATTTAAATTGATTTGGGGTTAATTATTGAGGGTAAATATCAATATTATTTATTAATTTAACAAAAATGGTTATAGCATTTATGCCTTTTTTGTGATATTAATTTAAAATTGTGTGTTAATTAATAGATTTTACTTGTTTTGTAACAGGCTTAATTTTCAATTAAAACTTTTTGAAACCATTTCATAATATTTAATTTAATATGTTTTTTGTGAAATTATCAATAGAATTTACACCTTCATTAGTAACATGCTTTACAAAAGCACTACCAATTATTGCACCTTTTGCATATTTTGTAGCTTGAGTAAACGTTTCGTTATTACTAATTCCAAATCCTATAATTTGTGGGTTTTTTAGATTCATGTTTGCAATACGTTCAAAATATTGCGTTTGTTCGTCTCCAAAACCAGATTGAGCTCCTGTTGTACTTGCACTACTTACCATATATATAAATCCGTTTGAAATAGAATCTATATACCTAATGCGTTCATTACTTGTTTGAGGTGTAATTAAAAACACATTGATGAGTCCGTATTTTTCAAAAATAGCTTGATATTTTTCATGATACACATCAACAGGTAAATCAGGAATAATTAATCCATCAATACCAATTTCCTGACATTTTTTACAGAAAGCTTCAACACCATATTGAAATATAGGGTTAAAATACCCCATAATAATTAAAGGAATTGATACTGTTTTACGAATATCTTTTAATTGATTAAAAAGCACTTCAGTGGTCATACCATTTTTTAGAGCTTGTGTAGAACTTGCTTGAATAGTTGGACCATCGGCTAATGGATCGCTAAAGGGTAAGCCAATTTCAATCATGTCTACACCATTTTTTTCTAAATCTTGAATAATCGAAACGGTATCATCAATATTTGGGTAACCTGCTGTAAAATATATAGACAGTAACTTTTTGTTTTCTTGTAATTTGCTGTTTATTCTGTTCATTGTAAATGAATATTTTTTTATTCCCTCGAAGGAGGGAGTCTTTTGTCTTTTTGTTAAATGTATTCTGAAAGATCTTTTTAGTCTAGATTTAGTCCATTAATTAAATTAATCTTCCATTCTCGATGCCATTTTTTATTTGTCTTTCTCTTTTGATAGAATTGTTAGCGTATTTAGTCGTTTCAAAATAAACTAATTTATCAACATTGTATTTTCCTGTAAATGTTTTTAAACTATTGCTTTTATGTTGTGTCAATCTTATTTTTAATTGTTTAGTGCGTCCAATATATAGTACTGTGTGATTTTTATTTGTTAATATGTAAACGTAATGAACATTTATAATCAATTATGAGATTTCCGCTTTCGCGGAAATGAAAAAACCTTTAAATTTTAAAATACTCAATGTAATTCTGTAAATCTTTATCACCACGTCCCGATAAACTCACTACAATAACATCATCTGGTTTAAAGGTTTTTTGTTCAAAAATGGCAAGCGCATGCGAGCTTTCAATAGCAGGAATAATACCTTCTAGTTTGCATAATTCTAAGCCAGCATTCATAGCATCTTCATCAGTTACTGCCATAAATTCGGCACGACCTGTTTTGCATAAATGTGCATGCATAGGACCAACACCTGGATAATCTAATCCAGCAGAAATAGAATAAGGCTCGGTTATTTGTCCGTCTTTAGTTTGCATTAACATGGTTTTGCAACCGTGAATGATTCCTTCTTTTCCTAACACTGAAGTGGCGGCACTTTCTCCAGAATCTACGCCTAAACCTGCTGCTTCTACAGCAATTATGTTAACATTTTCTTCGTGTAAATAGTGGTAATATGTACCCGCAGCGTTGCTACCACCACCAATACATGCTACTACATAATTAGGGTTTTCTCTACCTTCTTGTTCTTTTAATTGCCATTTTATTTCTTCTGAAATAACCGATTGGAAACGTGTCACCATATCAGGATATGGGTGCGGCCCAATAGCAGAACCAATAATATAATGAGTGTTTACAGGATTGTTAATCCAGTCGCGAATGGCTTCGTTAGTAGCATCTTTTAAGGTTCGACTTCCAGATAAAGCAGGAACAACAGTTGCTCCTAACATTTTCATACGGGCTACATTTGGAGCTTGACGTGCAATGTCAATTTCTCCCATGTAAACAATACATTCTAATCCCATTAAAGCACAAACAGTTGCTGTAGCCACACCATGTTGTCCTGCACCAGTTTCTGCAATAATTCTAGTTTTACCTAAGCGTTTAGCCATTAGAATTTGACCAATTGTATTGTTTATTTTATGAGCGCCTGTATGATTTAAATCTTCACGCTTTAAATAAATTTTGGTGTTATATTTTTCTGAAAGACGTTTGGCAAAATAGAGCGGAGAAGGACGTCCAACATAATCTTTTAAAAGTTGATCGAACTCTTTTTTAAATTCAGGTTCAGCCATAACTTTTAAATAATTTTGGCGTAATTCTTCTACATTCGGATAGAGCATTTCTGGTATAAATGCACCTCCAAATTCACCGTAGTATCCTTTTTCGTTTACGTTATAATTCATAATTTCTGTCATTCCTGCGAAGGCAGGAATCTGTTTAAATTCTTTTAAATCTTCAATATTTTTTAATCCAGGTTCTATTTCAAATTTACTATTTACATCTAATGCATAGCAATACTTTGAAGCTTCACTTTGTTGAAATTTTTTAATGTCTTTTTTTTGATTTAAACCAATACCGCCACTTAAAAAGAACGGAGTAGTGGAAGGGTAGTTGTTTAAAATAGTCCAATCGAATGTGTATCCGTTGCCTCCTGGAAGCTTACCTTTTGTATCAAAAAGGAAATAGTCAACAATGCCTTCGTATGGTTTTAAAACACTAAAATCAAAAGTATCTTTAATTGAAAAAACTTTGAAGATTTCAATGTTTTTAGATTGTAGTTTTTTGCAATATTCTGGTGATTCTTCACCATGTAATTGAACAGCTTGTAAGTTGTGTATTTTTACTTTTTCGAGAACAAAGTCTAAATCAGCATTTACAAAAACACCTACTTTTTTTATTGATTTTGGTAATTCGGGAATTATAGTATCAAAATTTCTAGCAGATTTTTCATAAAATATAAACCCAAGATAATCAGGTTGCAGTTCTGCAACTTGTTTGATGTTATCTTGATATTTCATTCCGCAAACCTTTAATTTCATAGCTCTAAGGTTTTAATAAACGTTGTTGCATTAGCTCCAGGATTATCTGTTTTCATAAAGTTTTCACCTATTAAAAATCCTTGGTAACCGTAAGGTTGTAATTCCTTTATGGCTTCAACACTACTAATGCCACTTTCAGAAACTTTTACAAAGTCATTAGGGATTAATGTGCTTAATGCTTTACTAGTTTCTAGACTCACATCAAACGTTTTTAAGTTTCGGTTGTTTACACCTAACATATCTAAACTTGGCATGATAGATTTATGTAATTCTTCTTCATTATGAACTTCAAGTAAAACATCAAGATTTAAGCTTTTTGCAAATTCTGAAAATTGCTTGATTTCTTCTCTGGTTAAAATAGCTGCAATTAACAAAATAACATCGGCACCGTAGGCTCTTGCTTCTAAAAGTTGGTATTCGTCTATAATGAATTCTTTACGTAATAATGGTAAATTACAACTTGCTCTAGCAGTTAGTAAATCGTCTAAAGAACCTCCAAAGTATTTTCCATCTGTTAAAACAGACATACCACAAACGCCTGCATTTTCATAACCTTTAGCAACATCTTGAACGTTTAGCGTGTTATTAATTACAGATTTTGAAGGGGAACGTCTTTTATGCTCTGCAATGATTCCAGATTTACTATTTCGTAAATTATTAGCTAGTGAAATGGTTTGTCTTTCAAATAAAACAGATTGTTCTAATTGTGATATAGGAATGAGTTGTTTTCTAAGCGCAACTTCATTTCTTTTATCTAATGTTATTTTGTCTAAAATATTCATGTTTTTAATTTATTCCTGTTCATTTTGTCTTGATACAAAACCCTTCGACTGCGCTCAGGATAAACCAAGCCAAAAAAACAAATCAATCTGATGAAATTCCTGCGGAACATTTGCTCTCGGAATTTCATGTTTAAAGCTTCGCTTTGCATCTTCATTCCTACGTTCATTATTTCTGCAGATTGATGTTACCGATTTCATCGACATTTGGGATTTCTATTTTTGCTATTGTTTTTATTAATCCCAAATTATTTTCTGTTTAAATTTTATTACTAAGTTACTGTTAATTAAAAATCGTAACTATTTACTTAACTCAATTAATTTATCTAAACTTGCTTTTGCTTTTCCCGAAAACAGCGATTCTTTTGCCATTTCAAAACCTTCTTTATGAGAAATTTGTTTAGTTGTTGCTATGGCTAAACCTGCATTAGCGCACACTACATTGTTTTGTGCTTCTGTACCTTTTCCGCTTATAATATTAACAAAAATATTAGCAGCTTCTTTTACTGAATTTCCTCCAAAAATGGCTTCTTGTTTTATTTGTGATACGCCTAAATCTTCTGGTGCAAAAATGGTTTCAGAATGATTTGATACAATTTTAGCTTTTCCTGTTAATGAAATTTCATCATAACCATCTAAAGCATAAACAATATTATAATTTTTATCTGTGTTTTGATACATAAAACTATAAAGGCGCAACAGTTCTAAATTATAAACGCCTAACATTTGATTTTTAGGAAATGACGGATTGACCATAGGACCTAGCATATTAAAAAATGTTTTAACGCCTAATTCTTTACGAATAGGAGCCACATTTTTCATTGCTGGATGAAAAAGTGGAGCATGTAAAATACAGATTCCTGCTTTATCTAAACAAAGCTTTAAAAAATCTTCGCTATTAGAAAATTTAACACCTAACGATTCCATAACATTGGATGAACCAGATGTAGATGATACACCATAGTTTCCATGTTTTGAAACGTGCACACCAGCACCTGCAGTAATGAAAGAAGAAAGTGTTGAGATGTTAAATGTATTTTTACCATCGCCGCCAGTTCCTACAATATCTATAGCATTAAAGTCGCTTAGGTTTATAGGAATACAAAGTTTTAAAAGTGCATCTCTAAAACCTTTTAATTCTTCAAGGGTGATACTGCGCATCATATAAATTGAAAGAAAGCATGCAATTTGACTTGGGTTATACATACCATTAGATATGTTAACAATAACTTGTTTTGCTTCTTCGCTAGAAATGGTTTCGTGATTTATTAATCTGTTTAATACGTCTTTCATTAATTACTCATTTTTTCATTACTACCTTTGTCTCCGCTCAAAATAAACTCGGAGGGAATTTATTTATGTTTATTTTGTCTTGATATAAAACCCTTCGACTGCGCTCAGGATAAACCAAGCCAAAAAATCAAATCAATCTGATGAAATTCCTGCGGAATATTCGCTTTTCGGAATTACGAGCTTGAAGTTTCGCTTCGCATCTTCATTCCTTTGCTCATTATTTCTGCAGATTGATGTTTCCGATTTCATCGGAATTTAGGGTTCGATTTTTTGTTATTTTCCTTTTATTCTAACTAATATCTTGTTTACTTCAACCATCAACCATCAACTAACTATTAATCCAATTTTCTAAAATTTTCTTACCATCAGGTGTTAATACCGATTCTGGGTGATATTGTACACCTTTTACATCGTATTCTTTATGTCTTAATGACATGACTTGTCCGTTTGCATCAAAAGATGTAGCTTCTAAACTATCTGGTAAATTAGCATTTACAACCCAAGAATGATATCGTCCTACTTCGATGTTTTTTTCTAAGCCATTAAATATAGCTTCATCATCAACACATATGGTTACATTGGTTGCTACACCATGATAAACATCGTCTAAATTAACAAGCGATCCTCCAAATACCTCACCAATAGCTTGTTGCCCTAAACAAACACCTAGGATGCTTTTTGTTGGCGCGTATTTTTTTATAATAGCTTTTAATAAACCAGCTTCATCTGGTATACCTGGACCTGGAGATAATACAATTTTATCAAAAGGTTCTACATCCTCCAAAGCTAATTTGTCGTTTCTTACAACGGTAACATCACAATTTAAATCTTCTAAATAATGTACAAGATTGTAAGTGAAGCTATCGTAATTGTCTATAACTAATATTTTTTTCATTTTTATATATCTTCGGCTAATTTAATAGCTTTGGTTAATGCTCCTAGTTTATTATAAACTTCTTGTAATTCGTTTTCTTGATTGGATTTAGACACTAAACCAGCACCTGCTTGCCAATTTAGTTTGTAATTCTTGCTTAAAAAGGTTCTAATCATGATGGCGTGATTAAAATTACCATCGAAATCCATGAATCCAATAGCGCCTCCGTAATAACCACGGCTTGTTTTTTCATATTGTTCGATAAGTTGCATGGCTCTGTGCTTTGGCGCGCCACTTAATGTACCTGCAGGAAATGTATCTGCCACCACTTGCATGGTTGAGGTTTCTTTATGTTTTTGTCCTGTAACTTTACTTACTAAATGTATAACATGCGAGAAAAATTGAACTTCGCGATAGGTAACTACTTTTACCTGACTACCGTGACGACTTAAATCGTTTCTGGCTAAATCGACAAGCATCACGTGTTCGGCATTTTCTTTGTCGTCTTTTTTTAGTTTTTCTGCTAAAATTTCATCTTTATGTTCATCTCCGGTTCTTTTAAAAGTTCCTGCAATAGGATGTATTTCGGCTAAACCATCATCTACAATAAGTTGTGCTTCAGGAGAGCTTCCAAAGATTTTGAAATCGCCATAATCAAAATAGAATAAGTAAGGAGAAGGGTTAATGCTTCTTAATGCACGATATACATTGAAATCGTCTCCTGTAAATTCTTGAGAAAAACGTCTTGATAATACCAATTGGAAAACATCTCCGCGTTGACAGTGCTTTCTAGCTAATTCAACTTGTTTTCTAAACTCATCATCGGTTAGGTTTGAGTTAATGTCTCCTTTTGAATTAAAGTTATAAGATGCAAAATTCTGAACGTTTATAAGCTTATCAATGTCATGAATGTTATTTTCGGTGTCTTGGTAACAGTGAGCAAAAATATAGGCTTCATTTTTAAAATGATTAATGGCAATAATATTTTTATAAACAGTATAATAAAGATCTGGTATAACAACAGAGTTATTTTTTTTGCTAATTTCTACATCTTCAAAATATCTAACAGCATCATAGGCAGTATATCCAAAAATACCATTATTAATGAATTTGAAGTTTTCTTCAGTTTTTACATCAAATCGTTTTGTGAATTTATGAATTTCTTCGGCAACATTAACGTCTTTAGTAATGTTTAAGTTTGTTGAACTGCCATCAGGAAATGTTTGAGTAATAACCTCATTTTCAACCTTTATTGTAGCAATAGGGTTAAAACAGATGTATGAGAAGTTTTTATGACTTCTGTGGTAATCACCACTTTCTAAAAGAATACTATTAGGATATTTGTCACGTATTTTATAATATACAGAAACAGGTGTAATAGTATCTGTTAAGATTTTTTTGTGGTGTGTATAAAGACTAAATTTTTCCATTTTATGTTTTTAATATTTCCGCTAAAGCGAAAATGAAAATTATTTTAACACAAAAAAGGCTTGTCGTGAATGACAAGCCTTTTTTATATTTTGAGTTTTAAATATACTAAGATTTTACTTCACGAACGTTAGTTTCGAAAGCACCACCACCAAGTATTATTTAAAATTGTTTTCATATTTTGTTTTTTACTGGTTCAAATATAGAAATGAAAATATAATTACACAATACTTTGGTTTGTTTTTTATACAAAAGTTTGTTAAAGTGTTTTTTGTACAATATGCTTTAGTTTATTTTTATGATTATGAAACATCCATAATTAAACCTTGATACTCAAGAAAATGATTAAATGGATGTTACATGTGACCAATAAAAAATAGTATGTATAAACACATGAAATTAAGAATCTTATTTTTTGTCATTCTTATAATGGTTAGCTGTAAAGACAAAAAATCAACTTCAGAGATAGCTGTTAAAACTACTGAAGCTTCAATCATTGATAATACTATTGTAAAGGATATTGAATTAGAAGTTTATGATTTCAATGGTTTTAAAAAGTTTTTAAATAAGAAGGATGATACTGTTTATGTAATTAATTTCTGGGCAACTTGGTGCGCACCCTGCGTAAAAGAGTTGCCATCATTTGAAAAATTAAACACGAAATATGCTAATAAAAATGTGAAGGTAATTTTAGTAAGTTTAGATTTTCCGCATTTATATGATACAAAGTTGAAACCTTTTATTAAAGAAAAGAAGCTAAAATCTAAAGTAATTGCTTTAGATGATGCTGATATGAATACATGGATTCCTCAAGTAGATGCTTCATGGTCTGGATCTATTCCAGCTACCATAATATATAAAAACGATTCAAAGAAATTTTTTGAGCAATCATTTACGTTTGAGGAATTAGAAACAGAATTAAAACTATTTTTAAATTAAAAATAATTAAACTACTATCTTCAGCTGTAACTACTAAATATGTTGATGCTTTGTTAAAAGGTGAGGATGTTGAACAAAAAGAAACTAAAGCAATAGGTTGTTCTATTAAAGTTTAAAAGAGGTAAGAAATTTGATATCAAAAATCCGAAGCAGTAATACTTCGGATTTTTTTTCGTCTATAGTTTTAGATGTATTAATTTTGCAGTATATATAATTACTTAAAAAATATGGAAGATTTAACACAAGAAGAATGGGCAGAACAACTAGCAAATGATGATAATGCGGTTGTTTTAGATGTGAGAACAGAAGCTGAAGTTGCAGATGGTATTATACCTAATGCTATTCACATAGATATTTATAAAGGTCAAGATTTTATTAATGAAGTTGAAGAGCTAGATAAAAGTAAAAACTATTATGTGTATTGTCGTTCAGGGAATAGAAGCGGACAAGCGTGTAATATTATGGAACAATTAGGTTTTGTAAACACGTATAACCTTGAAGGTGGTATGATGCAGTGGACAGGAGATGTTGTTGATTTAGATTAATAAAAATCTTATGAAACATTTAATTCTTTTTGTTTTTACTACAACTTGTTTGTTAAGTTTAAGTTGTAAAAAGGCTTCTACTCAAGATCATGTAAAAGATATTTCACCTAAAGAAATGCAAGTTTTTTTAGATGCAGATTCAATACAGCTTATTGATGTTAGAACACCAAAAGAATTTAATGAAGGTTATATTAATACAGCTAAAAACATAGATTTTTATACACCTACTTTTAAAGATGCAATAAACAAATTAGATAAATCAAAACCAGTGTTTATTTATTGTCGTTCAGGAAGACGCAGTGGTAAAAGTGTAAGCACATTTTTAGAAGCTGGTTTTACAAAGATTTACAATTTGGATGGCGGTTTTTTAAATTGGAAATCAGAAGGATATAAAATCAAAAAATAGGTGGAACATTACCAAATAAATATTTTTTTAACGTTTTTTAAACTTTTATCTTTTTTTTAAGTACTTCACCTTTTTTATTATAATTGAAAATTTCTTTTTATTAATTTTATATAAGTTTTATTTAGTAAATCTTTATTGAGGTACTTAATTTATAATAATATCTAATTTAAAAGAAGTTATGGAAAACGGTTATATAATATTAGGAATAATTGCATTGTTATTTTTAAGTATGTACGGTTATGCATATTTTTCAGTTGCAATAGTAAAAATTAAGCAAAAAAGAGAAGCTAAAAGATTACTTGCAAAAGAAGAATTAAGAAAACTAGAAAGCCTTGAAAAACAAAAAATTATTAATGAAAAGGTTAAGAAATTTAATGAGCGAAAAGAAGAAATTCATCGTGAATTAATGCTTTTAGAAAAAATGAAAAATAAACAGAAAGTTAGTTAGTACTTTCACTTTTAATATATTTAAAAAAACCATTTAAACAATTATTTGTTTAAATGGTTTTTTTATACTCAAAACAGAGTTTTTTTAGATTAAATAAAAAAAATAATTTACAATACTTGTTTTACTTCGGGAATTATTTATATTTTTGACAACCAGAACAGAACAGAACGGTTTAGTGGGAATTAATTTTGATATAAATATTAATAGTGAGATACCTAAGTATCAACAATTAGTAAATGCAATAAATAATGCGCTTGCAAATAACACATTGTCAAATGGTGATGCATTACCGTCTGTAAATGCTATTTGTAATACATATAGCTTATCAAGAGATACCGTTTTTAAATCATATTCTATTTTAAAGGAACAAAATGTTATAGAATCGGTTCCAAACAAAGGGTATTATGTTGCAAATGATACTAGAAAAGTACTTTTAGTTTTAGATACTTTTAAAGCTTATAAAGAGGTTTTGTATCATTCATTTGTAAATAATTTACCAAAGAAAGTTATTGTTGATGTGCAGTTTCATCATTATAACATTAATAATTTTAAAACTATTATAAATAATAGTAAAGGGAATTATTATAAGTATGTAGTAATGAGTTTTGATAACAAAGAAGTTTCTAATGTGCTATCAGAGATAGATGATAGTAAGTTACTACTAATAGATTGGAATATACATTCAAAAGCCAACAATAATTTTGTGTTTCAAGATTTTGGAGATGCATTTTACAAATGTTTAGAAGAAGCTAAATTAGTCTTTAAAAAATATAAAAAAATTGTTTTTGTATATCCAGACTTTACTTATCATCCCATAGAAACTATCACTTATTTTAAAAAGTTTTGTGAAGCCCATCATTTAAAGTTTAAAGTTATTACAGAAACAAAAAACTTTAATATTAAAAAAGGAGAAGCTTATATAAGTGTAAGCGATAGAATATTAGGTATGTTTTTAGAACAAAGTCGTGAGTTAGATCTAGAACCAGGAACAGATATTGGGTTTTTATCATATAACGAAACACCCATGAAAAAGTTTATATATAAAGGTATATCTGTTATTTCAACAGATTTTAAAGCAATAGGAAATAAGGCTGCAGAATTTATAAGTAATGATGAAACGATGCAGTGTTACATACCAACCAAACTAATATTAAGAGAATCATTATAAACTATGTATTATTTAGGATTAGATATAGGAAGCTCATCTATTAAAGCAGCTTTAGTAGAAATAGCTACAGGCAAAAGTATAGGGGTTGTACAAGAACCAAAAGAAGAAATGGGCATGTTTGCGCAAAAAAACGGTTGGGCAGAACAAAAACCAAACGATTGGTGGCAACATATTTGTACAGCTATAACCAGTTTAAAAAAACAATATAACGTAAGTCGAACCCAAATAAAAGGTATTGGTATTTCATATCAAATGCATGGTTTGGTATTGGTAGATAAAGATGGAAATCCACTTCGTAAAAGTATTATTTGGTGCGATAGTCGTGCTGTAGAAATTGGTAATAAAGCTTTTCAAACTATAGGTGAAGCTACCTGTTCAGAAAGTTTATTAAATTCACCAGCAAATTTTACAGCATCAAAACTTAAATGGGTAAAAGATAATGAACCAGATATTTATAGTAATATTTATAAATTTATGTTACCTGGCGATTATATAGCTTACAAGTTTTCAAACACTATTAATACAACTATTTCAGGATTGTCTGAAGGCATTTTTTGGGATTTTAAAAAGGATACCGTAGCCGATTTTCTTTTAGAGCATTACGGAATTGATAAAGCATTGGTTCCAGACATTGTAGAAACTTTTGGAGTGCAATCTGTAGTCGATGAAAAAGGCGAAGAAGCTTCAGGAATTGCTGCAGGAACACCAATTTATTACAGGGCAGGCGATCAGCCTAATAACGCTTTGTCTTTAAATGTGTTTAACCCAGGAGAAGTTGCTGCAACAGGTGGTACATCGGGTGTGGTTTATGCTGTAACAGATAGTTTATCAGTAAAAGAAAGTGCGCGCGTTAACAATTTTGCACATGTAAATTATAAAAAGGGAGCCGACCCAAGAATAGGAAAGTTGCTGTGTATTAATGGTGCAGGTATTCAATACCGTTGGTTGTTAAATAATTTAGCTGTAAGCTCTTATGAAGAGATGAATAATTTAGCAACAGATATTCCAGTAGGATCAGATGGTGTTTGTTTAATTCCTTTCGGAAACGGAGCAGAGCGTATGCTAAACAATAAAGAAATAGGTACACGTCTTGTAAATGTTAACTTAAATAACCATCATAAAGGTCACATGTGTCGTGCAGCATTAGAAGGTATTGCCTTTTCGTTTGTGTATGGTATGGAGATTTTAAAATCAGATGGTATAAAAACTAAAGTTATTAGAGCAGGAAACGATAATTTATTCCGCTCCGAAATCTTTGCAAATACAGTGGCGACTTTAATAGAGCAGGAAATTGAAATTTACAATACAACAGGAGCTATTGGAGCAGCAAGGGCAGCGCATTTGCATAAAGGCGATTTTGAAACTTTTGGAAAAGCTATTATAGATAACGATCACGTTATGACATTTATGCCGTTTAAAGATAAAGAACCATATTTAAAAGCATATAATAATTGGAAAAACGAATTAGAACTCATATTAAATAAATAACATTAGGGCGTTACCACAAGGGTCGGGCTTTCAGCAGTCGCTTTTTTGTGTTGCATAGGTGCAACAACACAAAAAGAGCTTCAACAAATGCTTCAATCCCTAACGCAAATTGAAACAACATAACAAATAGAGAAAAAAACAATTTAAACATAAATAAAATGGCAGTTATAGGAAACAAAGAGTATTACAAAGGCATTGGAGATATTAAGTTTGAAGGCAAAGATTCAGATAATCCGTTAGCATTCAAATATTACAATCCAGATCAAGTAGTCGCAGGAAAAACCATGCGCGAACATTTTAAATTTTCAGTAGCATACTGGCATACATTCTGCGGACAAGGATCAGATCCATTTGGTCCAGGAACTCAAAGTTTTGAGTGGGATAAATCTTCTGATGCGATTCAAGCAGCAAAAGATAAAGCAGATGCCGCTTTTGAGTTTATAACAAAAATGGGATTTGGTTATTACTGTTTTCACGATTTCGATTTAATTAGAGAAGGTGCAACCTTTGCAGAGTCAGAAAGCAGATTAGCAACTATTACAGATTACTTA
Organism: Algibacter sp.; assembly: GCA_050294475.1. GTDB lineage: Bacteria > Bacteroidota > Bacteroidia > Flavobacteriales > Flavobacteriaceae > Thalassobellus. The sequence goes on from JBNKOE010000023.1 coordinate 254,812, forward strand.
AAGCAAAAACAAGCAGCTTCAGATGTGAAATTGCTTTGGGGTACAGCAAACTGTTTTTCTAACCCACGTTATATGAATGGTGCTTCTACCAATCCAGATTTCGATGTGGTTGCTAGAGCAGGCGGACAAGTAAAATTAGCTTTAGATGCTACCATGGCATTAAATGGAGAAAATTACGTATTCTGGGGTGGTCGAGAAGGTTACATGTCTTTATTAAACACAGACATGGGACGTGAGTTAGATCATATGGCACAATTTTTAACCATGGCTAGAGATTATGCACGTTCTCAAGGTTTTAAAGGGAACTTCTTTATTGAGCCAAAACCAATGGAACCTTCTAAACATCAATACGATTTCGATTCTGCTACAGCTATTGGTTTCTTAAAAGAATATGGTTTAGACAAAGACTTTAAAATAAATATAGAAGTTAATCACGCAACATTAGCACAACACACTTTTCAACACGAAATTGAAGTTGCAGCTAAAGCAGGCATGTTAGGAAGTTTAGATGCTAACCGTGGCGATTACCAAAACGGATGGGATACCGATCAGTTTCCAAACAATATTCAAGAAACAACAGAAGCTATGTTGGTATTCTTAAAAGCAGGTGGCTTACAAGGTGGAGGTGTTAATTTTGATGCCAAAATTAGAAGAAACTCAACCGATTTAGAAGATGTATTCCATGCTCATATTGGTGGAGCCGATACGTTTGCTCGTGCTTTACTTATTGCAGATAAAATTATAACATCGTCACCTTACGAGAAATTAAGACAAGAGCGTTATGCTTCTTTTGATTCTGGAAAAGGAAAAGCTTTTGAAGCAGGTGAATTAGGGTTGCAAGACTTATATAAAATTGCTCAAGATAATGGAGAATTATCACTAAAAAGTGGTAAGCAAGAATTGTTTGAAAACATTATCAATCAGTATATTTAAATAATAATAAGTTCAATAAAAAAACCTCAACTATTAATAGTTGAGGTTTTTTTATGTTTAGTTTTTTAATCAAAAAGTTGCTTTTTACTGTTAACGCGAAAGCAATGTTCTTCTCCAAGGTAAAGAGGGTTTCCATGTTTTTCAGACCAAAAACCTTCTAAAATATCTTTAGAAATACATTTATAAACTACTACGCCTTTATAAGTGTTTTTGTTCTCATCTTTGTAATTAAAATTAATAACAAGAATGTTGTTTTTAAAAAAGCCTGTTCCAAATTGTAGCTGATCATTATTTATAAGCCATTTTGCTTTTATTCGGTTATTTTCATCTAGCATTAAATCAAGAGTACCATTATATGTGTTTGTAAAAGCATCTTGATTACTACCAATAATATTATATGTTCCAACTAAATCTTGAATGGTCATGATTTATTATCAATTAAGGCAAAAGTACTTAAAAAATAAAAGAGAATTTTATTTAAATAATTAGTAATAATAATTTTAAATATAGAATAACAACTAATATATAGTTAGTTTGTAGAGATATTAATAAAGCTTTAGATTTAAATGATTATTTATGCAAAAGGTTGCCATCATAAAACAGGTGTTATGATAACCTAATAGAAATTTTTAAATTTGATAATTCATAATACATATTGATATGCCTCAATTTCTTTATAAGAGTATAATTATGATTAAATATTTTTACTTTCTTCTATTTTCTTTAAGTTTATTTTCTCAAGAAGTAAGTATTCCTACTCGGTTTTCTCAAGACGGAAATTTATATAAAAACTTAAATACAAAAACCAACCAATTAACAGAATCTTTAACCGAATTTCAAGAGAATCAAAAATGCTTTGTTATTGATTTTTTAGGAAGAGATAATTATAAAGTGAAGTTTAAAGATTGGATAGGAATAGTTAAAAATGATGACCTGTTAGTTAATGAGGAAATGATGGATTTGTATTATGATTATCAGGATAGAGAGCGGGATAGACTTATTGCTTCTGAGGCTGAGAGAAAGAAAAAAATACAAGATATAGTAAATAAAGAATCTCCAGAAGTTATAGAAAAGAGAAGGCAAGATTCGTTAGCTTTAGTTGAAAAGCTGAGACAGAAAGAACTAGAGGAACAAGAACAAGCCGGAAAATTAGAATTAGCATTGAAAGAGCAAAAGCGACAAGATTCCATAGTTTTAGTAAAAAAGTTAAAGCAGAAAGCACAAGAAGTTCAGGAACAGGCAAGTAAGTTAGAAATATTAAGAGCACAAAAGCGACAAGATTCTATTAATAAAATTAATGAAGAGCGTAAAAGAAAACAAGCATTGGATGTTCGTGCAAAAAATCTACTAAAAGAAATAAGAGAAAAGAGAATACAAGATTCGCTAGCTAGAGTCAGTGAAAACGAAAAAAAACTTTCTGAAGTACAGAAAGTTGATGAAAAAATAAAGGAAGAAAAATCAAAATCAGAAGATAACGAATATCGTTTAAAATGTCATTATGTAATAGATGAGTATGATGATTTTTATAAAAAAGTATATATCAGAACCGAACCATATTTACTTAATAAAAATCTAACTGTAGAGTTGTATAAATATGGGCGAAAAGAATGTGTGTTTTTTAATTTAAATGAAGATTTGGGTTGTGCCAGTTATTTACCAAGTAACAGATCTAGTGTAAAAGTAACTCTTGAAAATAATTACTCCGTTACTTTTTATCATTCTTGGGATATGGATTGTGGGAATTTTAGCTTTAAAGCAAACTTGTTAGCTTCACAAATTTTAAAACTAAAAGAGTCTCCAATAAAATCTGTTAAATTAAAGGGGACAAAGGGTTCTACTACTATTATTGACATAGAATATAAAGAATTCTTTATGGATAAGCTGAAGTGTATTGAATAGGTCTTTAATTAATTATATTTTGAGAAGCAGTTTAATATCTCTATATTTAATTGAACACTTAATGATTCTGTTTAAAGTTTTTAGAGCATTTTTTATAGAATCATAGGTTGGTGTTTTTGTAATCTTTACATTTGAGTATGTAGATTTTAAATTAAGTTTTATTTTAATAAAACTCAGTAGGTGTTATATGAAGAAATTACTCTTTTGTTTATTTGTTTTCATTTTATGTAATGGTTATAGCCAGAATTATAAAAAACAAAAACAATATTATTCAACCTCTATAGAAGATAAACTTTCCTTTTATCTTTTAGATGTTGAAGATGGCTTGTCTAATGATGGAATTAATAGTATTACACAAGATTCTCTTGGGTTTATTTGGGTTGGTACTCCAGAGGGAGTAAATAGATATGATGGAACTCAGTTTGAGGTTTTTAAAAAAAGCAATCGCTTAGATATTCAAAGTATTAGTGATAATTTTATTTATCAAGTAAGCTACATAGGTGAAGAAAAATTATTTATTGCAACATCTGAAGGTTTAAATATCTATAATCAAAAAGAAGAGACTTTTAATCTATTAGAATTAGACAATAAATTATTAGGAAATAATATTAGTTGCTTTTCTTATGGACCACAAAAGCAAATTATTTTAGGTATTTATAACTTAGGTGTTCAAATTATTGAAGGTAATAAGAAGTCAGTTTATAGTTATTCATCAGAAAATCAAGCATCTCTTTCTTCAAACGAAATTTTAAGTATTGCTCATCAAGGAGACTCTTTAATTTGGGTAGGTACCATTAAAGATGGTTTGAACAAAATAAATTACAAAACAAATCAAGTTGATAGAATTAAGCTTAATGAAAACATATATTCATTACGTATCAATGCTCTTTATGTGGATAAAGAAGATAATTTATGGGTAGGCTCAAATGATGGTATATATGTTCTAAAAACAAATGGAGACAAGTTGCATTTAGATAAAGCTTTAGAAGAAGGCAATGGCTTAAGCGATAATAATGTGCTATGTTTTGAAGAAGATAGTTCTGGACAATTATGGATTGGTACAAGGAATGGAGGTTTAAACATTTTAAATAAATCGAGTTTTTTAAATCAGAAAAACGATTTTTTAGTAAAATGGTATTTACCTCGGGATGATGGCTCTAGTGTATTTAATAGAACAGTGTCAGCCTTAAAAAAAGACAGAGATGGTAATATGTGGATTGGTACCAGTACAGGCTTAAATTTTGTAAACCCACAAGTTGATCCTGTAAAGTTGTTAAGAGTAAATAAGTTACGAGATAAATCTCTTGCTCATGATAGGATTGGAGCATTAGCCGAAAGTACAGAAGGAAAAATTTGGATAGGTACCGATGGGGCTGGGTTAGATTTGTTTGATGCCAATACTGGCAAATTTAAACATTATAAACATGTACCTAATGATTCGTCTAGTTTAAGTAATAATTATATTATTTCTTTATTTGAAGATTCTAAGAAAAGATTATGGGTTGGCACCTATCAAGCTGGGTTAAATAAAATGAATATCTCAACAGAGAAATGTAAGCATTATTTGCAAGGAAATATAGCGCAAGGTAGTGATGTTCGTGTTGTTTTTGAAGACAGTAAAGGAGAAATATTTGTTGGGACTAATAGAGGTGGTCTATATAAATATGAAGAGGATAAAGACCAATTTGAGTTTGTAAACCCTTTAGGTAAATTAGATATTAGAGATATAAGTGAAGATTCTAGAGGTTATTTTTGGTTAGCAACCTATGGAGATGGTATAATTAGATATAAGCCTAATACAAATGAAATTATATACTATAATTCATCAAATGTAAAAGATTTTAAAACAGATGTCATTTTTAGTATTCTAGTATTACCAAATGGCGATATCCTTGCTGGAACACAAAACGAAGGCCTTATTAGATTAAATCCTAGTGAAAAGAGAATTATAAATTTTACAGAAGATAACGGACTAAGTAATAATACAATTACTAGTATTGTTATGGATAATGAAGAAAGTATTTGGTTAGGCACTTTTAAAGGTATTAGTAATTATAATTCATTAACAAATAGAATATATAATTTAAATACATATACAAACATTCAACAAAGTAAATTTAATATAGGAGCAGGGTTAATTACTCGGTCTGGAGTTGTATATCTAGGAGGCGATAAGGGTCTTAATATTTTTAAGCCCGATAATCTAAAAAAAGAAAAAGAAAAGCATCCAATCATTTTTGAAAAATTAGAAGTATTAGATAGAAAAGCTCTTGATGCAGGCAACAAAAAAAATGGCGTTTTAGATAGATCTATTCTTTATGAAGATCATATATATTTAAATTATAATCAAACTTTTTTTTCAATAGATTATGTAACATTAAAATATCCTTTTGTAAAAAACACTAATTATTCATATAGAATTGATGGATATCATAATAATTGGATTAATACTAACAATGCAGGAAAAGTTAATTTAATTAATATCCCTCATGGAGAATATACGTTAAATGTAAAAGCAAAGTTTGGTTCAGGAGATGAAGTAACAAAAAAGCTGGACATTATTATTAGTCCGCCATTTTGGAGAACCCCTTTAGCTTATATTATTTATCTAGTACTTTTAGTAATTAGTATCTATGCATTTATGAAATATTATTCTGAACGTATTAAATTAATAAACTCATTACTATTTGAAAAAAAACAAAGGCAGTTAGAGTATAATTTTAATGAAGAAAGGATTCGTTTCTTTACAAGTTTTTCTCATGAATTAAAAACACCTCTCACTTTAATATTAGCTCCATTAGAAGATTTAATATTACAGATTAAATCAATTAAGCAAAAAAATAGTTTATTACTAATACAAAAAAATGCAAAGCATTTATTGCAATCAATTAATAAATTATTAGAATTTAGAAAATCAAATTTAGGGTTAAGTAAACTAAGAGTAGGAGAACATAATCTTACAAGTTGTTTAGAGCAATGGGTACATAGTTATTTTCCTTTAGCAAAAAAAAGAGATATAGCTTTAAGTTATGATTTTCCAGAAGAAGCACTTTTTGCTTGGTTCGATTTAGAAAAAATGCATATTATTTTTAATAACTTATTATCAAATGCTTTTAAGTATACTCAAGATAAAGGAGAAATACATGTCTCTCTTAGTTTTGACGAAGAGTATTTTGAGATAAAAGTAAAAGATACAGGTTATGGTATTGGAGATGATGAATTAGAACACGTTTTCGAAAGATACTATCAATCTAATACTACAGAAAGTAAAAATGGATTAGGTATTGGATTGGCATTATCAAAAAATTTTACAGAACTTCATATGGGAAGTATTCATATAGAAAGTAAACTAAATGTAGGTAGTGTGTTTTCGATTGTTATACCAAGGGATAAATCATTATTTACAAACGCTATTATCGATACAAATCAGGAAGAAAGGGATGATGTTACTTTTGATTTAGGTGAATGGGATACACTACCAAAATTACAAACAAAAGAGAAAAAAACATCTAATTTAATTTTAAATGACTCAAAAGAGCTTGTTTTGTTAATTGATGATAATCCAGATATTTTAACTTATTTAGATGAGTTATTAGAAGGTAAGTATGATCTCATATATGCAAATAATGGAGAAGAAGGTGTTGAAAAGGCTCTTAGATATGTCCCAGATTTAATTGTTTCAGATGTTATGATGCCAAAAATGAGTGGTATAGAATTATGTAATGCATTAAAAGATACTATTGAAACAACTCATATTCCAATTATACTTTTAACAGCAAAAGGAAATACAGAAAATATACAGGAAGGTTATACACATGGAGCAGATGACTATATTGTAAAACCCTTTAGTGGTCAAGTTTTACAAACAAGAATTCGTAATTTATTAGATAGTAGAAAGAAATTACGTGATTATTTCTTAAAAAAGAAAGATGTAAAAATTGACATAATAAATGAAAACTTAACTTTACTAGATCAAGAAAAAAGTTTTTTAAATGAATTAGAACAAGTTATTCTAAATCATTTAGATGATGAAAAAATGGATGTTTGGGTTGTAGCTAAAGGTATTGGTATGAGTAGAACATCGCTGTTTAGAAAAATAAAAGCTATAACAGGCCTAAATATAAATCAATATATCCGAAAAGTAAAGATTGATAAGGCTGCACAATTAATAAAAGGTGGTAACTATACTGTTGCACAAGCTTCCTATGAAGTAGGTTTCAATAATGTAAAGTACTTTAGAAAACTATTTAAGAAACAATTTGGTCAATTACCATCAGAGTTGTCAAGAAAAAAAGATTGATTAATGTTTAGTATTTTAAAATCAACTAATTAAAGACGCTATTCCGAAAAGTGTGTAAGTTATAATTAAATTTCATGTTTTATAATTTTTCTTATAGACACAGAGCCATTGTCATAAATACTTCTTATTATATAAATACCATTTTTCAAATTATTCATGTCACTACCTAAATAAGCTCCAGAAAAATTATAAATTTCTCTTCTTATAAGTATTGCATTATTAGTGTCTTCGATATCAGATATAATACTTAAAGAATTTTCTTTTACATGGTCTAAAATTACTGGACTAATACCTCTTTTAGTTGGTATAACTTTAGCAATAGTTCCATCGTTATTAAATTTTAATGAGTCAATACATACTTCTCTATGAATACCAGGATCTGAGTTAATATAATCTGAATTAATACGATGGTAAACAATGTACCATTCATCTTTTCCAGGAATTTGAATAATAGAGTTATGACCAGTTCCATATATTTTATTAGTTGGATTTTGTTCAATTACTATAGGTTGATTGGCTACAGTTATAGGGCCTATTGGTGAAGTTGAAGTTCCGTATGCTACATGGTAATTCGCAGATCCTGTATCATCAACAGACCAAAGAAAATAATATAGTCCGTCTCTATAAAAAACATTAGTGCCTTCTCTATATGCGTAAGTACTTAATGATCCTCCAGATGGTGTTATTACTAATGTTGTATTTGGTTTAACTGAAACCATATCTTCATTTAATTCAGTAACAGCTAAAAATCCATTCCCCCAATACAAGTAATTTTTACCAGATACAGGGTCTATAAAAACATCGCCATCAATAATTTGACCACTGTTTATTCCATTAGGAAGTTGTGAAATTAATGATGAACCAGAATCTATAAATGGTCCAGAAGGATCATCGGCAACAGCAACTCCAATTTCTTTTTTGAAGCCAGAATTTCCACTAAAATAAAAGAAGTATTTATAATAATTACCAATCTTCTTTTCTACAACACTAGGAGCCCATGCATTTCCAGTAGCCCAAGATACTTGATTAGTGCTTAAATCAAGAATAGAACCTTCATTAGTCCAGTTTACTAAATCGGGTGATGAAAAAACATCAAAAGAATAACCTCCCCAACCAGGATATCCGTCTGTGGTAGGATATATGTAGAAACGTCCTGTTTTTTCAGAATAAAGCACTTCTGGATCTGCATGAAAATCTGGGATAACAGGATTAACTTCAATATTTATTAAAACAGAATAAATGCTAGTTAATCCATTTTGAGTAATAGTGTAATTAAAAGGTCTATAACTAAAATCTTGATTTCCTTCTGGTGTAATAGTACTTCCTGGTGTCCCAAATAACATAGGATTAAAATTTGATAAATCAACGCCATAGTTAACAGCTATTTTAACTGTTTTATTTATATGATCTATATCAATAGCACGAATGTTTTTGTTTTTTGCTCCTTCTAACTTAGGCAACAAATTGCTATTTGGCCATTTATTAATAAGTCTAGTTGCCTCTTCATTTGAAATAGAAATAGTTGTTCCATGACGCGCATTAATTTCATAATTGTCTTTTACAAAACTAAAATTTTTAAGATTTGAAGAAGCGCAATATTGATAATGTCCACTTGTATAACAATCATACATTAATACCCAATTATCAGAATTAATTAATCTAAAAACTCCTGACCCTTCTACAGCTTTATTTGTTTGCTGTAATGGTAATGAAGGCTCACTCCATTGAGATCCTGGTTGTTGACCATTCTCAGGAATAAGAGTAGCTGAAGTAACTTGGCTAATACCTCCTAGAGATTCGTTTTTAAAAAACATATAATATAACCCATCAATATTATTTAAAACAATATCTCCATCAATAGTAGCCGTACCTCTATCAAAAAGCAGTTTAGGTTCTCCTATTAAATCTGTAAAATCATTATTAGCATAGCAATAATAAATTTTATCATAAGGAGCAGTAGCATCATTAGTATATAATGAAAAATACACCATATATTTCCCTGCTACTGGATCATAAATTGTTTGTGGTGCCCAAACACGTAATACGTTATTCCATGTAGAAGGAAACTTTGTGGGAAAGTTTACAGTTGAATGCGTCCAATTTATCAAGTCATTAGATTTAAGTAACACGATACCTCTATTACTACTCCAGCCTTCGCTAGATTTCATATCTGTAACAACCATATAAAATGTATTTCCGTCCTCACCTCTTAAAATATGTGGATCGCGAACACCTTTTTTTATAGAAATAGTATCAGAACTAATTATTGGTTCACCATTATTTAGTGGTGTATAGTCATACCCATTGTTACTAATAGCAAAACGTATTTGCTCTCCATTAGTATCATTACCTGTAAAATAAGAAAACAAATAAGACGAACGGTTTTCTTCTTCAGCAATCCAGACTTCAAAAGTTCGAGTTGCTTTTTCATCGCCTTTTAAAAGTATTGCTGTTAAAATTACTTTCTTTTTTCCTGTTCCTATTGGCGATAATTTCAAAACCTTTCCAACATTATTTATATATTCTGGTGCATCAGTTGTCCAAATAATCATCGACCCTTCTTCGGTTTTTATTGGTAAATGGATATCGTTTCTAATATTATTTGTATTACCAGTTATTTTTAGGTTGTCTAAATCTATTTGAATACTTTCAGCATCAGAATACAATGGTAAAACAGTAACTTCAATTTGTTTTGTTTCAATTAAACCATTAAGTTCTAGTGTAGCAGTTAAAATAACTTTGATTGGGTTTGATCCAATAGCAGGTCGAGTAACTAATCCTGACGTTGTTATAATGTTAATGTTAGATGATTCCCAAGTAACTGTAATACCATTTCCAAGATTAGTATTTAATATAATATTAGAATTTATTGCATTTGCATTCGGAATTGTTAAGTCTTCTGCAGCCTTTTTTAATTTAATACTATTTAAGGTGTTATTGAGAGGAATAATAGCTTCACTTAATGTAGAAACTTCAGTTTCGGTTAATGCACCATTGTATACTATAAAATTATCAAATTGTGCTGTTTTAAGATATTTATCACCAAGGTAACATGATCGTCCTAAAAAGTTATATGCAGTAGAACCTAGTTCTTTTGGATTAATAACAATTGAAGATTGTGCTATAAGATTTCCATTAATATATATTTTCCCAATACCATTAAGTTGGGTGTAAGTAAGGTTAATCCAAGTTCCTTTAGGTAAAGGGTTGCCTTCTAAAACAGTAGATTCAGCAGTGTAATTTGTTTTAGAAATAGTATATCTAGTATTGTTTGCTCCAAAAAATAAATTACCATTGGCTTCCTGAGCCATATTTGTAGAATTAGCAAACGTCCAAACAAAATTACCATTACCTGAGAGATTATACGAGTTAGGAATAATCATGTTTGTAGAAAAGCTAAAGTTTTCTAATTGAGAAATAATAGCTCCAAAATTTGACCCAAAATCAAAGTAGCCGTCGAAGTCTCCAAGTGATAATACGGAATTATCACCATAAGATATTAATTCAGCACTATTTTTTAGTGATCCTGTATAATTGCCAGATTCATCTTGTACAGAACTAAAATTATATTCAGCCAAAATACTATTTTGACTAATTAAATTTAATTGGTAAAAGAATATTATAGTTAATATTATAATTCTATTTGTTACTAAAAAAAAAATTTTCATGAATTGTTTTTTTATTCTAAGCATTTTAAGAAAATGGGAGAGTGGATGCTAAATTGTAAAAGCATATTCTTAGTATTTTTTTTAAATGCATTAGTATAGTATTTTACACAAAATTATACCAACTTATTCAGAATTTGGGGGTATAAAATGTTTAAAAAGGCTTTAATGAAATTAACTTATTTTTACTTTAAACGAAGTTTTAGCTTAGCTAATTGATTTAAGCACTTAACACTCTTTATTATATGATTATCAATTGTTTTATTTAGAAGAAACAGGTTTGTTGTTAAGTTAATTAAATATGAATTTAGTTTTTATGGACATTTTGTACCCCTATTTTTATTATTCAAAATTTTTATTGATTTTGGTAGTATTTGTCATGTTAAAGTGTCTTTTTTTTTGATGTTGTTTCTTGTGATAATTATTAGTGAATATTTAATTTTATTAATCTTTTTGTGTTAGTGATATTGTTCAAAATATATATGTACTAATTTATAGTAAGTAGTTAAAATAATCGAATATTACTTTTTTACAATAGTTGTATTTGGTTTACTTTAAACAAGATGAACATATTACCCCCTTTTTTTTGTTGATTTATACCCTATTAGATTATTCTTTTTAACCAATATTTGGATAAATATTATTTGTGTATTCTTAAACACTTGTGATATAGCTAAGCAAATATTAACTAATTATTAATCTTAAAATTTTAAGACATGAAAAAAATTACCAAATTATTTTTGTCAATAGCATTACTTGTTGTAAGTGCTAATAATTTATCGGCACAATGTTATGTGCCAACTCAAGCAGGAACGAACTTGTTTGATAACCCTTCATTTGATGGTGACTTTGTTAATGGAGTTCTAGGTATAATTGATGACGGGTGGACTAATTTTGATGCTAAATCAACAGAAAGCCCTTGTGGTGCATCAGATACTACTGGAAGTGTATATATAAAAGGGGCTACAGATGGGAATTGTTGGCCTGATGGAGGTGTTTTAAGTTTTAATTTTGATACTGCAATAATACCTGGGCATGAATATCAAATTAAAGCTATGATTAAAAATGAAACCGCTACAGAAGGTGCATTTAATTTTAACTTAAAGTCTTCTATTTGGGATTTGGAAGCTACTTCAACTAATAATGGGTCATATCAAGTAGCTATTCCAACTACTGTTGGTTGGGAACAATTTGATGTAATTGTCACTGCAGGAGCTATTGCTACTGGAAATATAGAAATCTTGTTTATGTCCTGTGATACTAATGTAAGCTCAACAGTTGATGATTTATGTTACATGGATAATTTTGAACTTTTTGATTTAGGACCGAGTGCTGTTCCATTTTTAGGTGCTTCAACAGAATTATTATCATTCACTGATATTGATAATGCACCTATTGAGTTTACAGTAAATAGTGGTAGTTTAACTGAAAATATTACATTAACAGCTCCAACGGGTATTACCCTTGATATTACTACTATAACTCCTGCTGAAAGTGAAGCAGCATCAGGTTCTGTAACAGTAACGGCTACTTGGGATGGAACTACTAGTATTTTAAATGAAAATATTACAATAGAGAGTAACCGTATAGATCCAGTAACAATTAGTGTTGTAGGTTCTTTAGATTCTAGTTGTTTTACACCATTATATGATAGCAATATGATTTCAGACCCAACTGTTGCCAATAGATCTAATTTTGGAGGTTGGGGTGATGTAACTATAGCTGTTGGTGCTGATGGTGCTTGTGGAGGAACATCAGCTTTATTAACTACAGATGGTGTAAATACTGGTTATCCTGAAGGAGCTGCATTTGATGCAGGCGGTATTACTTGGGTTCCTAATACTAACTACCGTTTACGTTTTAGAATAAAAACGGTTGATGGTAGCATTGGACTTCTTGCAAATGGTATTGATTCAACATTTGATGGTGGAGATTCAAATATAATGGTTATAGATACTTTTGGTATTTGGCAATTAATGGATTTAACTTTTACTACAGGTGCTTCTGCTGGAGGTGGTTTTGTTACTTTTAATAGTATAGATGGTTTAGGGGGGCTTACAGTTGCAACAGCAACTTATATTGATAACTATGAATTATATAATCTTGCAGCATTAAGTACAGACGATTTTGCTGAAAATACTAAAATTGTTAGAGCATACCCTAACCCTGTTAAAAATGTTTTAAACATTGATACTAATTTTGAAGTTTCTAAAGTAACAGTTTTTGATGCGTTAGGTAGAACTGTAATATCAAAAAACAAGGATGGTAATACAGGCTTAAAATCTTTAGATGTATCTAAACTAAGTAGTGGTTCATATATTTTACATGCAACAATTCAAGATAAAATACAAGTTGTAAAGTTTTTAAAATAAAAGTTAATTAGTAGTTGTTTTTAATAGAAACTAAATTTATTAGGTCGATACTTTATTCATATGTATTGGCCTAATTTATTTCATTATTAATAAACTTGGTAATAAATTAAGAATCTGCTAAATAGTATTTTGGACTGTATTTAGACCTTATGAAAGAAAAGTTAAAACAGCTGTGTTTTCTCGTTTTGCATTAGAGTGTAGAATCTTTGTTTCTAATGACGTAATTATTCTTTTTTTGTTAATTGAACATTATGTCTCCCTTTAATTGACAATTAATAGACCTTTATATAAGCTAGTTTAGTTAATATTTGTATGGAGTATAAGTTTAAGAATTATTTAAGTTTATATATATACTCTTTTTAAAACAGTAATAAAAAATTAATATTAAATAAATGTATAAATTAATTATTCCCTTATTATTTTTATTTCTCTTTAATAAAGGTTTTGCTCAGAGTAGCATGAATGAATGGGAAAACCCTAGTGTAATAGACCGTAATAAAGAGGAAGGAAGAGCTTCATTTGTTTTTTATGATGATGAAACAGCTGCTATAAAAAATACTCTAGAAAACTCTAAGTTTTATAAAAGTTTAAATGGTAAGTGGAAATTTAGTATTGTTAAAAACCCAAAAGATAGACCATTAGATTTTTATGAAACTAATTTAGATGATTCTAACTGGAAGTCAATTGAAGTGCCTTCTAATTGGGAATTACAAGGTTATGATATTCCTATTTATACAAACATTATTTATCCGTTTCCTAAAAACCCACCTTATATAGATGGAGATTATAATCCTGTTGGAAGTTATAGAAAAACATTTACTATATCTAAAGATTGGAAAGAGAAAGAAGTCTTTTTAAATTTTGGTTCTATTTCTGGGTATGCAAGAATATTTGTAAACGGAAAAGAGGTAGGAATGACCAAAGCTTCTAAAACAGCAGCCGAATTTAATATTACTAAGTTTATAAAAACTGGAGAAAATTTACTGGCAGTTCAAGTATTCCGTTGGCATGATGGAAGTTATTTAGAAGATCAAGATTTTTGGAGATTAAGCGGATTAGAGCGAGATGTTTATTTGCAAGCAATGCCTAAAACTACAATTTGGGATTATTTTGTAAAAGCAGGTTTAGATGATGAATATGAAGATGGTATTTTTAGTATAGATATTGATTTGAGAAGATTTGAAGGGCATTCATCTAAAAAACAAAAAATTTCAATAAAACTTTTAGATAATAATAGAGATCTTGTTTATTCAGAAGAAAAGAAAATAGGGGCTTCAACCAACAAAGTTAGTTTTTCAAAAGAAATAAATAATGTGTTAAAGTGGAGTGCAGAGTATCCTAATTTGTACACCTACGTTTTAACGCTATCTAATAAAAAAGAGACTCAAATAATTTCAAAAAAAATAGGATTTAGAAGCGTTGAAATTAAAGATGCGCAGTTAATGGTTAATGGAGAACCTTTGATGGTTAATGGTGTAAATCTTCACGAACATCATGGAGAAAAAGGACATACGCCAGATAGAAAAACCATGTTAGAAGATATTAGGTTAATGAAACAGAATAACATAAACGCCATTAGAATGAGTCATTATCCACACGATCCTTATTTGTATAATTTGTGTGATGAATATGGTATTTATGTTGTAGATGAAGCAAATATAGAAACCCATGCTATGGGTGCAGAATGGCAAGGTAGGTTAGATAAATCTAAACATCCTGCGTATTTGCCAGAATGGGCACCAGCTCATATGGATAGAATTAAACGCATGCTAGAACAGGATAAAAATAATACTTCAATTATTATTTGGTCTATGGGTAATGAGTGTGGTAATGGTCCTGTATTCTATGATGCATATAAATGGCTAAAAGAAACAGATGAAACTCGCTTTGTACAGTTTGAGCAAGCAGGTGAAAACCCCAATACAGATATTGTATCACCTATGTATCCTGGTATTAATAGTATGAAAAAATATGCAAACGGCACCGATAATAGACCATATATAATGTGTGAGTATTCACATGCTATGGGGAATAGTAATGGTAATTTTCAAGAATATTTTGATGTTATTAGTACTAACAAAAAAATGCAAGGAGGTTTTATTTGGGATTGGGTAGATCAGGGTTTAAAAACGGAGACTTCTAATGGACGCATGTTTTGGGCTTATGGAGGTGATTTAGGAGGAGCGAATTTGCAACACGATCAAAATTTCTGTGCAAATGGTTTAGTTACTGCCAATAGAATAGCACATCCAGCACTTGAAGAAGTTAAAAAGGTTTATCAAGATATTGTTTTCAAATTAATAGATGAAAATAAGATAAGAATTACTAATAAATTCGATTTTACAAATTTAGATGCTTATAAATTTAAGTGGGTTCTTAAAGCTAATGGAGAAATTATTAGAGAAGAAGTTTTTGAGGTTTCTGTAGAACCAAATGAAACAAAAGAAATTAGTGTTTCTTTACCAAAGCTAACTAGTAATATAGAATACTTTTTAGATGTTTATGCATATACTAAAAGTTCAACAGACTTAGTTCCTGAAAATTTTGAAATTGCAAGAGAGGAATTTAAAATAGGAAATAATTCTTATTTTGATAATGTAGGGAATGATGTAACTGGCAATTTAAAATATGCCATAGAAGATAAAAAGCTTACTTTTTCTAGTGATGCTGTAACAGGAGTTTTTGATTTACAAATAGGGAAATTAATCAAGTATAATTTTATTAATGCCGATGATAGTCAACCTATTTTAAGTTATCCAGAACCTTATTTCTGGCGAGCACCAACGGATAATGATTATGGAAATAATATGCAGGAAAAATCTAAAGTCTGGCGTTTTGCTCATAAAAGCATTGAAGTAAAAAATATTACAGTAGGTAAAAAAACAAAAGATGGTTTACTCATTAAAGTTGAATATATACTTGCAGACATAGATGTTTCTTATGAAGTTGATTATTTAATTCAAAATGATGGATCAATAAAAATTACTGCTAGTATAGATTTTTCTGATAAAGATTTACCTGAAATGCCACGTTTTGGAATGCGTTTAGAATTAGATGGTAGCTATGATGGTTTATCGTATTATGGACGAGGACCGTGGGAAAATTATTCAGACAGAAATACGTCTTCTTTTGTAGGCGTTTATCAAGATAAAGTGGCTAATCAATTTACATGGACATATATTCGTCCGCAAGAAGCTGGATATAAAACAGATACAAGGTGGCTTTCTTTAAAAAACAAAAACGGCAAAGGACTTCAAATTGAAGGAAAACAACCAATTTGTTTTAGTGCTTTAAATATGGCAACTGAAACTTTAGATGGAGGAGAAAATAAAGCACAAAAACACCCAACAGATATTGTTGTAGAGAAAGACAAAATATACCTGCATCTCGATTTTAAACAAAGAGGTGTTGGTGGAGATAATAGTTGGGGAGCCTTACCACATAAACCATATAGATTAACTAATAAACAGTACGTCTATACTTACATATTAAATTTAATTAAATAAAAACTAAAACTAATAACCAATTATTATGACGAAATGAAAAAAATAAAACTGTAAACTAACTAACTAATTTGGATATAATTCTTTAGTAAGAGTAATATTCAATACAAACAAAATGTAAACTAAATATGATTAAATTTATTAAAATGAAGAAAATCTATTTTTCAAATCTTAGGTTTGATTTTAAGATTAAATTATTAATACTCTTTTTGTGTATTAATAATTTTCAAGTTGTAGCAAGCAATAAATATTTTAAAGAGCCAATACAACAAAGAACGATAACAGGAGTTGTAAAGGATAATTATGGCGTGCCTTTGCCAGGAGCTAACGTTATTGTAAAAGGAACATCAAATGGTGTTGTAACAAATTTTGATGGCGAGTTTGAATTAAGAATTAATGAAAGTGCGAAAATCATAGTGATTTCTTTTATTGGTTTTGAAAATCAGGAAATCACTATAGGAGATAAGTCTGTATTCAATATTATACTTAATGAAAATCAAGAAGCTTTAGATGAGGTAGTTGTTGTTGGATTTGGTACTCAGAAAAAGGCTAGTATGGTAAGTTCTATTACCTCTATTTCACCAAAAGAAATAAAAGGCCCTACAAGTAATTTAACTAATATGTTGGCGGGTAGAGTAGCTGGTATGGTTGCTATACAAAGAAGCGGTGAACCAGGAAGTGATAATTCAGATTTCTTTATTAGAGGTTTAGGTTCTTTTGGTTCTGGTAAGGTTAGCCCTTTAATTTTAATAGATGGTATAGAGTCCTCATCAACAGATATGGCGCGTTTACAACCAGATGATATTGAAAGTTTTTCGGTGTTAAAAGATGCAGCCGCCGCAGCGGTTTATGGAGCGCGTGGTGCTAATGGAGTTGTACTTATTGTAACCAAAATGGGTAAAACAGGCAAAACACGTTTTCAGTTGCGAAGCGAAACAAGATTATCTAGTAATAGTAAAAACTTTAATTTTACCGATAATATTACGTATATGAACTTGGCTAATGAAGCAGCTTTAACAAGAGATCCTAAGGCAAGTTTGACTTACGACCAAAATAAAATTTACAGAACTTCAATTGGAGACGACCCTTTATTGTACCCTAATAATAATTGGTTAGATGAAATGGTAAAAGACTATACTGTTAACCAAGGTACAAATATTAGTGCGCAAGGAGGTGGAGAAAAGGCTAAGTATTATATTGCAGGAACGTATAATGTAGATAATGGAGTTTTAAAAGTAGACCCAATAAATAACTTTAATAGTAATATAAAACTTCGTAATTATTCTGTTAGGTCTAATTTAGATTTAAACTTAACATCAACAACACAGGGTATTGTACGTGTATATGGCCAGTTTGATGATTATACAGGACCTGTAGGTGGTGGGTCTCGTTTCTTTCAAATGGCATTAAGAGCTAACCCAGTAATGTTCCCTAAAAGATATCCTGCTAGTATGTTGCCTTTTATTAAGCATCCATTATTTGGAAGTGCTTTAACACGAACAGGAGCTAATGTAGGTAGTGTATTATTGGTAAATCCTTATGCAGAAATGGTACGTGGTTATCAAACAAGTAAAACGTCGACAATACAAGCTCAAGTTGAAATAAAACAAGATTTTAATTTTATAACAGAAGGTTTATCAGCAAGAGCTATGGGGTATGTTAGGAGATATTCTTATTTTCAATTAGCTAGAGCTTATAATCCTTTCTATTATCAAGGAAACATTAGTCCTTCTACAGGCGAACTTAATATTAATGTTTTAAATGATGGAACACAAGGAAGCTTTGGTACAACAGGAACAGAATTTCTTGGTTATAGTGAAGGAGGTAAGAATTTAGATTCTCGAATTTATTTAGAAACAGCTGTTAATTACAACAGAACATTTAATGAAAAACATACCGTTACAGGAATGTTAGTTAACGTATTGTCTAGCTATGAGAGAGGAAATGCAGGAAGTGTGCAAACTTCATTGCCTCAACGAAATCATAGTTTTTCAGGACGTTTTACTTATGGTTATGATGATACTTATATGTTTGAGTTTAATTTTGGTTATAATGGATCAGAACGTTTTGCACAAGGAAATAGATATGGTTATTTTCCTTCTTTAGGTTTTGCATATCGTGTTTCAAATGAAAACTATTGGGGAGCGTTAAAAGATGTTGTTACCGATTTTAAAGTACGATTTACTCACGGTTTAGTAGGTAATGATGCTATTGGTAATGTTAACGATCGTTTCTTTTATTTGTCAAACGTGAGTCTTAATGATGGAACTTATGGATCTACTTTTGGAGAACAGTTTGGGTATAGTAGACCAGGTATTTTTATTGGTCGATATGCTAATGAAAATATTGGTTGGGAAGAATCTTTGCAAACCAATGTTGGTTTAGATATAGAACTTTTTAATTCAGTAAATATAATTGTTGATGCTTTTAAGCAAAAACGTACTAATATTTTAGAGGTAAGACAAAATATTGGATCAACTATAGGGCTTACAGCTACTCCATCAACTAATTTTGGTGAAGCAGAAAGTAAAGGTATTGATGGCTCAATAACTTATGATAAATCATTTAATTCAGATTGGTACACTCAGTTACGTGGTAATTTTACCTATGCAACTAATAAAATAACAAAGAAAGATGAAGTATCATATCCAGATGAATTATCTTATCGTTCTGCAATAGGGACTAATGCAAGACAGGTTTTTGGATATATAGCAGAACGATTATTTATTGATGACGAAGAAGTTGCCAATTCTCCTACTCAATTTGATGAAGTTAGAGGTGGCGATATTAAATACCGAGATGTTAATGGTGATGGTGAAATTACAGAAAACGATATGGTGCCTATTGGGCATCCAACTATACCAGAAATTGTATTTGGTTTTGGGGGAACAATAGGGTATAAAGCATTTGATTTTAGTATATTTTTTCAAGGTGTAGCACGTACGTCACTTTTTGTAGATCCTAGAGCTATTTCTCCTTTTGTTACAGGGTTTATACTTGATAGTAATAACAGACCTATTTCTGAAAATTTTGGACAGAATGGTTTGTTAAAAGTTATTGCAGAAGACCATTGGTCTGAAGCAAATAGAGATTCTTATGCCTTTTGGCCTCGCTTAAGTGATAAGTATGTTGAAAATAATTTGCAACCTTCAACTTGGTGGATGCGTGATGGATCATTTTTGCGCTTAAAGACTATTGAAGCAGGATATAATTTTTCAGAATCTTTCGTAAATAAATTCGGATTGCAATCTGCAAGACTTTATTTCAGTGGAAATAATTTGGCGGTTTGGAGTAAATTTAAATTATGGGATCCAGAAATGGGTGGTAATGGTTTAGGCTATCCAATCCAATCGGTTTATAATTTAGGTTTAAAAATTGATTTTTAAAAAATAAGGTATGAAAAAAATAAATAAAATATTTAAAATAGAAATGGCTAAGCAACTTAAAATGTTTAGTGTTTCCTTAATGCTTCTTTGCTTTTTTTGCTTAGAATCATGTGAAAAAACTTTTCTAGACGTAGTTCCCGATAATGTGGTAACTATTGATAAGGCTTTCAATTTAAGAAATGAAGCCGAAAAGTATTTATTTACCTGTTATGCTTATTTGCCAAAAAATGGCGATGCATTATATAATATAGGTTTTTTAGCAGGTAATGAAACTTGGATTTCTCCAAATGATGCTAGTTTAAATAGTTATGCATTTGATATTGCAAGAGGTTTGCAAAGAACATCAAACCCTTATATGGATGCATGGGAAGGACGTTATCAAGGCGCAGGTCCAGGGGATTTATACCCTATGTATGATGGTATTAGACATTGCAATATTTTTATTGAAAATATGGAAGATCCAAGCAATGTGCCTGATATTAATGAAGCAGAACGTTTAAGATGGATTGCCGAAGCTAAATTTTTAAAAGCATATTATCATTATTATTTAATGCGTATGTATGGACCAATTCCTATTATTCGCAATGTTATCCCTGTAGATGCTCCTGAAAATGAATTGCAATTAGCAAGAGAACCTGTTGATGTTGGTGTTGATTATTTAGCATCTTTATTAGATGAAGCTGCAACAAATTTACCTCCACAGATTTTTGATACTCAAGATGAGTTGGGTAGAGTAACAAGGCAAGTAGCACTAGGCATTAAAGGGGAGTTATTGTTAATGGCTGCTAGTCCGTTATTTAATGGTAATACAGATTTGGCAGGTTATACAAATAAAGATGGAACTCCTTTATTTAATACAACTTATGATGCAACTAAATGGCAACGAGCAAAAGATGCAATTAAAGCAGCTATTGATGTTGCCGAAGCCAATGGACATAAAATTTATTATAAAAATGATTTTACTTTTGATGTTTCTGAGACAACTAAAACTAAAGTTTCTGTTAGACAAGCCATTTGTGAACCATTTAATGAAGAAGTAATATGGTCTAATACTAATAGCACAACATACTGGTTGCAAAGAATTTGTATGATGCCTTTAGCTGATAATGTAGCAGCTAGAGAAGCTAGAATGATTTTTTCGCCTACCATTGGTTCAGCTTCAAAGTTTTATACTAAAAATGGTGTACCTATTGAAGAGGATAAAACTTTAAATTTTTCAGATATAACTCAATTAAGAGAAGCGGGAGCAGAAGATGCAATAAATATTGAACAAGGATATAGAACTTCAATATTAAATTTTGATAGAGAGCCTCGTTTTTATGCCGATTTAGGTTTTGATGGAGCTATTTTTTATAAGCGTGATAGCAATGCAGATGAAACTAAATTTCATATAGAATCTAAGTTTAAAGATTATGCAGGTAGTTTTGATGCTTTCGATTTTAATATTTCAGGTTACTTTATAAAGAAAGTAGTTAATTGGGAGTATAGTTTTAATGAGAACGGAACGGGATCGTATAAGATTTATGCATGGCCAGAATTACGTTTGGCAGATTTATATTTAATGTATGCAGAAGCACTTAACGAAGTAGAAGGACCTACAGCTGAAGTATTACAATATGTAGATGCTATTCGAGACAGAGCAGGTTTAGAAGGTGTTGCTACTTCTTGGCAAAATTATTCTACGAGTCCAAATAAATATACAACCAAGGATGGTATGCGTGAAATTATTCATAGAGAACGTACTATAGAGTTAGCTTATGAGGGTAAAAACTTTTGGGATATTAGACGTTGGAAAAAAGCAGTACGTGAATTTAATAATTCAATAAGAGGATGGAATGTTTTTGGATCAACTGAAGAATCCTATTATCGAGTGTTAACTTTAGATCAACAAACATTTGTATCGCCAAGAGATTATTTTTGGCCAATTTATGACAGAACATTAATTCAAAACCCTAACTTGGTTCAAAGTCCAGGGTGGTAAAAAATATTATTATGAAACAAAAATTAATACAATCCGTTTGGATTATCGCATGTTCTCTTATGGTAACAATATTTAGTTGCGAAGAAGAGATTGGGCCTACGCCTTTAGAGAATAACACAACGGCTCCTGATAAGGTTGAAAATGTTGTGGTAGAGAATTTACCAGGAAAAGCAAGGTTAGAATATACATTACCAACTAATGATGATTTATTGTATATCGTTGCTCGATATACTTTAGAAAATGGAACCCCTATGGAAGTTAAGGCCTCGTATTATCAAAACTCGATGTTGCTTGAAGGATTTAAAGGTCTTAGTGAAATAGAAGTAAGCATCTCTGCTGTTAATAGAAGTGAAACAGAATCTGATCCAGTAATTGTTACAGTAGAACCAGAAGAAGCTCCTATTTTTGACATATTTAGATCTATAGAAACAAACCCTGACTTTGGAGGAATACGTATAAATGCTGAAAATTCTACAGAAGAAGATATTGCTTTATTAGTTATGCAAAAAAATGAACAAGACGACTGGGAACCTCTTCCTACAAGTATTTATACGTCAGTAAGCGAGATAGGAGAAAGTTTAAGGGGGTTTGATACAGTTCCTCAAAATTTTGCTTTAGTGGTAAGAGATAGATGGTTAAATGTAACCGATACATTATTTACAGAAATATTACCAATTTATGAGGCATTAATGCCAAGAGAAAAAATGAACCCAATTACTTTACCTAATGATGCAACACTAATAGCATCACATACAGAGGTAAGTGATTTGTTTAACGGAGGTACTTTTTGGTGGTATGATTCGTTTTTTACAAGTAGAACTATAGATGTAGGACCTCATTTAGTAACTTGGGATATTGGACAAACAACTAAATTAAGTCGTTTACACATATGGCAGTTTTCAGAACCTATTGGTGGTCAACAACTATATTATTACTTAGGAGCAATGAAAAGGTTTAATATATGGGGAGCTAATGAACTTAACGATGGAGATTTGTCTGGATGGACTTTAATGGGGGAATTTGAAGTGATAAAACCTTCAGGCTTACCTTATGCACAAGAAGATAATAATGATTTAGTTGCTGCAAAAGATGGTGTTGATTATCCAATATCTATTGATAAACCAGCTGTACGTTATTTGAGAATTGAATGTCTGGAAAATTGGGCAGGCGGAGAATATATGGCTGTTTCCGAAGTAGAAGTGTATGGTAATCCAAATTATTAAAACGAATATGATGAAAAATTTTAGAAATATAATTATTGCAGTTATAGCTGTTAGTACATTTTTAGGAATTTATTCCTGTACAGATGATAAGGAGTATCTTAAATTTACTGAAGGAGGTGAAATTTCATATTCTGCAGCTATTGATTCATTGAAAATATTTTCAGGAAAAAATAGAGTAAAAGTTCAGGGACTAATTATTGGAGATCCAAAAGTAACTGAAGTTAGAGTATATTGGAATAATAGTAAAGATTCAATTTCTATACCTGTAAATAGAACTGCTAATATTGATACGGTAACAGCTATTATAGACAATCTTGATGAAACTATTTTAAACTTTGTTGTTAAAACTTTTGATGATCAAGGTAATAGCTCGATAGCAGTATCTAAAACAGTAGAAGTATATGGAGATAGATATATTGCATCGTTATTAAATAGATCTATAAATAAAACCGTTTTAATAAACAATGTTTTAACTCTTAGCTTTGATGAGATAGATTTAAATTCTGGTGTTATAGGTTCTGAAATTGAATATACAAATACTGCAGGAACTTTAAATACAATATTTGTAGATCTTTTAGATCTTCCAGATGATGAAGGAAAAATTAATCAAATTTTAAGTGTAGATATAGAAGACTTTCAAATTGGTTCAGCATATCGTTATCGTACCGTTTTTCTTCCAGAGGAAGATGCTATAGATTTTTTCTATACAGATTATTTATCAATTCCTGTTTTAAATAATGCAACATTGCCTTTTGTGGCAGATGGCTTAGGTGATGGCAGATGGGGTAACTTAGCAGATTGGGTTACCAATGATGCTGCGAAGAATCATGACGGATACGGTGGATTAGATACTGGATGTTGCGGACTTCCTGCTAATACTTTTAATATGGAATCTGGTTGGGGTTCTCCTGATATTGTTAATGGTAAAATACATCAGGTTGTTAGTATAGAACCAGGTAAATATAAATTTAAAGTTGATGTGATTGATACCAATCATACTAGTACTAATGATAATGGTGAGTCGTATTTTGTTATATCAAAAGGCAATGGCGGTTTACCAGATGTAGAAACAATTGCTACAGATACAGGGGTTGTAGCTTACAAAAGAATTGATGGTGAAGGTATATATATAGTAGATTTTACTATTGATGAAGCTACTGAAATTTCAGTTGGACAACTAACAAATCAAATTGGTGGTGGTGGCCATTATGCAAATATTCGTTCTTTTGAAATTATTGCAGTCAATTAGTTTTTAGTATAAGATAGTTTAGAAGAAGATGCAACCTTGTGTCTTCTTCTTCCTCTATATTCAATTTTATAATGAATGCATTTTGTTTTAATTCTTTCTAATTACTTATAAACCATCATAAAAAAGTAATAAAAAAGTTGAGAACAAATTATTAAGTTAATTACTTCTTTCGAAAAAAGTATCTAATAAAAACAGACTAAAAAAATGACAAAAAAAGTATTTATAAATTTTTTAATACTATTACTTACAATATTTTCTTGTTCAGATAATCAATCAAATGAAGAAGTAAGTAATGATCCTGTAGAACAACCTGAAATAAAAGTAGCAGAAGTTTCAGATATTGAGTTTGTAAATATTGATGTTTTCTCTGCAAAAATAGATTCAAAAGTTTTGGACAATGGTAATGCATCAATTACAAAAAGAGGCGTTTGTTTAAGCACATCAAATAATCCTACAGTTGAGAATGGTAAAGTATACATAGCTAGCACTGTAAAAGGTTCAGGAGAATTCTCTGTAACATTAAGTGATTTAGAAGAGGCTACTACTTATTATATAAGAGCATTTGCTACAAATGCTGCAGGAACAGGTTATGGTAGTGAAGTAAGTTTTGTTACCACATTAGCAAATCCTGTCGAAATTAATATAGCAGAGATTTCTGTTTCTGGAGCACACGATATCTTTTTAGATGTTATAATATCAGAAACTGGAGATTACCCTATTTTAGAATCTGGAGTAGCATGGGGAACCGATATTGAGCCAACCATAGATGTTAACAAACAAATAGATAGAGTTTCTGGCAATGACAATGACAATGACAATGACAATGAATTTAAATTAAGAATAACAAATTTAGAACAAGAAACTGATTATAATGTGAGGCCTTATGTAATTACGGATAAAGGCGTTAATTATGGGACAGAAGTTGTTTTAAGTACTATAAAAGAAGGTGATTTTACTTATTCATTTAATGAAAACGGTGCGGATTCTGAAACAGTAAAACGAATAAAAGATGCTTTTGATGAAGCTACAAACTATTATAACAATTTTACATCAATAGTAAAACATGTTACGGTAAATTACAATCCAGGAGTTCCAACAGCTGATGCTAATTTAGATGGATGGATTAGAGTAGGTTCTAATCAAGGGTACCAACGTACAGGTACAGCTTTGCACGAAATGCAGCATACTGTAGGAGGAGGAACCCATTGGAAATGGAATGAGCTTTTACAAAACGGAAAATGGCAAGGAAAAAGAGCAAATGAAATTGTGAATATGATGACAGATGGCAAAGAAAAAGAAGTACGTGGTGATGGTATACATTCTTGGCCTTATGGTATTAATGGTGCTCATGAAGATACAGGGGAGGAAATGTTATACATTATACATACACTTATAGTACAAGGAATGAAAACAGACGGACTGCCAAGTAATTGATAGTTTTTTTAAATGTTTTTTTAAAACAAGAGACTTATTATTAATAAGTAAATGAATCGAGCTGGTGAAGTAACAAATGATAATTCTTCAATAAGAAGTATACTTATATATTTTAAAGTTAGAGGTGTATACCTAGGAGCAAGTTATTAACAAGAATAGAATGAGTAAAACTAGATTCATAAGATATTATAGTTGTATTTTAATATTTTGTTATATAGTTGTTAGGTTAATATATCCAAACTCTTTAACAACTTCATCAAGGAATTTATTAGTAACAAATACTAATATAAATGGAAGATTATTGCTAATTGCATAAAAAGAGTTTGATGAAACAACTAAGTTGTTAAAGTTGACTATTGTAAAATTAACATTACTAATGGTTTATATTCTTAAAATAAATAACGAGTTAAAAAAATAATGATAACTAAATAGGCTTTAATAATTCAACAGAATCTAAATAGCTTTACTTTTTATAAAATTGAAAAGTAGTTTTTTAAATTAATGATAGGACATTTAAATAAAGAATGAGTAATTTAAACATACATATTAAATCTTTAGGTCTCTTTTTTTGTTTGTCTGTTTTTTTGTTTTTGGGATGTTTAGAAATTAAATCTCAAAATCATATTGCAGATGCTTTAAACGATGTTGAAGATGTTTTAGAAATTGAATTAAATACAAAAAAAACTTTTCAAACTATAAAAAACTTTGGAGCTTCTGATGCTTGGTCAACTCAATTTGTAGGTCGTTTTTGGTCTGATGACGTTAAAGACAAAATAGCTACACTATTATTCAGTTCTTTAAATAAATCAGATGGGAGTCCAGAAGGGATTGGGTTAACAGCATGGAGATTTAATATTGGAGCAGGCAGTGCAGAACAAAACGCTAGTAGTTTAATAAATGATGAATGGAGAAGAACAGAAAGTTTTTTAATAGATGATAATCAAACTTATAATTGGAATAAACAATCAGGACAATTATGGTTTCTAAAAGAAGCAAAAAAGAGAGGTGTTAATACATTTATTGGATTTGTAAATAGTCCTCCTGTTTTTTATACTAAAAATGGGAAAGCATTTTCAAACAATGGACTTTCATCTAATTTACAAGTTGAAAATTATAAAAAATTCGCCAATTTTTTGACTGAAGTTGTAAAAGGAGTTGAATCTAAAACAGGAGTTGTTTTTGATTATATAAGCCCATTTAATGAACCTCAATGGAAATGGGAATGTTGCAAACAAGAAGGAACACCATGGAATAATGATGAAATATTTAATGCTGTAAAAGAAATAGATATTGCCTTTAAAAACAGTAATATACCTTCTAAAATAGAAATTACTGAGGCAGCTAAAATTAACTATTTATATACACAAGAAGGAATGCCTAGTAGAGGAAAACAAACTGATTATTTTTTTAATAAGAAATCGGCTAGTTATGTTGGGAATTTAAATTCAATATCAAAAAAAATAGTAGGGCATAGTTATTTTTCTACTTGGAATATAGATATATTAATAGATTCAAGAGAAGCATTAAATAATGAAATAAAGAGTTTAGGTACTTCTTTAGAGTATTGGATGACCGAATACTGTATTTTGGAAGATAATAAATTAATAAAAGGTAATGGCAGAGATTTAGGAATTAATCCTGCATTATATTTAGCAAGAGTTATTCATTCAGATTTAGTTTTTGCAAATGCTTCTGCGTGGCATTGGTGGTTGGCTATTAGTCCATATAATTATAAAGATGGATTAATTTATATTGATAAAAACAAGTATGGTGGTAACTATTATGATTCTAAAATGTTATGGGCTCTTGGACATTTTTCCAGATTTATTAAACCAGAAATGAAGCGAATTTCTATTTCTAGATTAGATAATAAAACGGCTAAACAAACTATTACAGGTCTTGTGCAATCTGCTTATATGTCTGATGATGAAATTGTAATTGTTTTTGTCAATCAATTAAATCAAAATAAAAAGGTGAAAATTTTTGGAATACCAGAAGGATACAAATCCATGGAAGTATATCAAACAACAAATGTGAAAAATATTAATTTAAAGAAAGTAGAATCTTTAAATGTTAATCAAACGTTTAATATTCCTGAAAAATCTTTAATGACTTGTGTTTTAAGGAAAAAACATAGTATCTAATTTCAGGATTAGAAGGATTTTTTTTATATAATGAGTTATATTTATACACAAAAAAATAAATTATAATGATTAATCAAAATAAAATAAATTTTAAATATTTTTTGCTTTTTGTATTTACAATTAGTTTAATATCCTCCTGTAATACAAATTCTGATATTGAAAATAATTTTGAAAATTATCTGTTTGCTTATTTTATAGGAAATAATACAGGACAAGAGTCTATACGTTTTGCGTTAAGTAATGATGGATATAACTATTATTCATTAAATAATAATAATCCTGTTATAGATTCCAAAATTGTTAGTTCTTCAGGCGGTTTACACGATCCTCATATTTTAAGAAGCAATAATGGGAAAATATTTTATATGGTAGCTACCGATTTGTCTGTTCCAAGTCAAGGATGGAGTAACCAAGCCATGGTTTTATTAAAATCTAAAGATTTAATAAACTGGACATCAAGTATTATAAATATACCCGAAACATTTCCTGAAGAGTTTGGAGGTGTAACTCGAGTTTGGGCGCCACAAACTATTTATGATGCCGATACTAACCAATATATGCTGTATTGGTCAATGAAAACTGGTAATGATCCCGATAAAATTTATTATGCTTATGCTAATAAAGATTTTACAGAATTAAAAACCACGCCAAAACAGTTGTTTTATAGTCCAAATAATACAGCATGTATTGATGGAGATATTATTTACAAAGACGAAAAGTTTTATTTATTCTATAAAAATGTAAGTCAAGGTGATGGTATTAGACAAGCTATTTCCGATAAATTAACAGAAGGTTATGTGCAACAAGAAGGTTTTTTAGATAAAACAGATGAAGCCGTTGAAGGATCTAGTGTTTTTAAACTAATAAAATCAAACGAATATATCTTAATGTATGATATGTACATGAAAGGTAAATATCAATTTACAAAAAGTGAAGATTTAAAAGATTTTACAGTGATTGATGACGAAATATCAATGAATTTTAATCCAAGACATGGCTCTATAATACCAATAACTAAAGAAGAAACTGAACTATTATTTAAAAAATGGGGGACAATTAGTAAATCGTCATTTTTAGGGTTTAATTCAGAAAAAATTAAAAAAAACAATGTTGTAATTAACGATGATAATGAGACTATTTATATTCCAGTAAAGCAAGGGACTGATTTAAAAAACTTTAATCCAGAAATTACTTTAATTCCTTGGGTTTCTGCACCACTAACAAAAACTCAAGATTTTTCTAAAGGAGCAGTTGATTACACAATTACTTCAGGAAATATTCAAAAAACATATAAAATAACGGCACATGTAGATAATAATCCTATTTTAGATGGTTTTTATGCCGATCCAGAGATACTTTACTCTAACAAAACAAAAAAATATTATATATACCCTACAAGTGATGGATTTGCAGATTGGTCTAGTACTTATTTTAAAGCTTTTTCTTCAGAAAACTTGGTTAATTGGAAAGATGAAGGTGTAATTATTGATTTAGAGAAAGATGTTTCTTGGGCAAATCGAAATGCTTGGACACCTACAGCAATAGAAAAGAAAATAAATGGTGAGTATAAATATTTTTATTATTTCACTGCCGAGCAAAAAATAGGTGTAGCTGTTTCAAATAATCCAGCAGGACCTTTTATTGATTCTGGTAAGCCATTAATTTTTAACAAGCCTGAGGGAGTTAAATGGGGATTAGAGATAGGTCCTGATGTGTTTACAGATCCTGTTTCGGGTAAAAACTATTTGTATTGGGGTAATGGTTATATGGCATGTGGAGAATTAAATAACGATATGGTTTCTATTAAAAACAAATCCATAAAAATAATGACACCAAATAATAGTTTTAGACAAGGTACAGAAGTGTTTTATAGAAAAGGAAAATATTATTTTTTATGGTCTGAGGAAGATACAAGAAGTCCAGATTACAGGGTTAGTTATGCGATATCTGCATCACCAACAGGGCCTTTAGTTATTCCTGAAAATAATATAATTCTAGAAAAAAAATCTGAAGATGGTATTTATGGTACAGGCAATAATAGTGTTATCCAAGTTCCTAATACTGATACTTGGTATATTGTTTATCATCGTTTTAATAGGCCTAATGGAATTACCATGGGGTATCTAGCTGGTTTTAATAGAGAGGTATGTATTGATAAATTAGAATTTAATACAGATGGCACTATAAAACCAGTGATTCCAACTGTTACAGGTATAAATTAGACTTATGAAAAAAATAACTCAATTTTCTTTATGTATTTTATTTTTTGTGTTTGGATTGTCACAAATTAATTCTCAAACAAGTACAAGTAGCAATTTAGTTGTACAACCAACTGCAGATAGATCAATATTTTATAACGTTTCAGATACAGGAGTGTCTAAACCTATTATTTGGGGATTAGATTTAGCGTGGTTAAGTGAATCTAACATTAAACGAGGCATAGCATTTATGGGAGCGGAACATATAGATTTAGTGAGGTCTTCATTTACACCAACCTCTGCACTAGTTAATGGAGAACTTCAAACAGCTGAGCTTAATACATTAAATGAACGATTAGATATTCTTGATTTACTACCCAACATAGATGTCGCTTTAAATTGTGACCACCCGAGTGTTGATCCTTATTTTAAAGGTAATGCTGTAAATTGGGCAAAACTTATTGAAGTAACAGCAAGATATCATGTAGATAGAGGTCATAATATCGTTTCTGTGGCTCCATTTAATGAACCCGATTACACAGCTACAGGGCAAGGTACTATTTCAGATTTTTACAATATTGCAGGGGAGTTGAAAGCAAATTCTTATTTTGATAACATCCGTATTTCTGGTGGTAACACTCTTAATACAGACCAAGCTTTAGTTTGGTATACACCTTTAAAAGATAGGTTGGATGAGGGTAACACCCATCAACTTGCGGGTAGTTTTAATAATTATGTCTCGTTTTATGAAACCGTAAAGGCAAATGGTGATCATTGTACTAATGATGAATTACATAACGTAATGGAAGCTATGGTTGGCGTTGAATATGGTTTACAAACTGGTATATGGTGGGGTACAGCAGAACTAGCTCGTGGTGAGTTTGTATACGCTTCTGATGGTGTGCGATTAGGTTATGCAGAGCATCGAAATAACTGGACTGCCGCGGCAGTTTATCGTAATCCAGATGGAAAAGTAGAGGCTTTTGGAGGCACATCAGAAAGACAAGCTGTTACAACAACGTATCGATTTATATCAAAAGACAAGAATGTTTATTATGATGGTCATGGGCCTCAAAGAGAATACACTATGGTTTTACCTGGAGGAAATGGGTATCAAAATGGACAAACAAACGCAGAAAATGTAGTAAATATAACTTGGGGAGATGATATTCAACCAGTTATTGATGGAAGATATATTTTAGTTAACCGCAGTAGTGGTAAGGTTATGGAAGTTGAAAATGGATCTATTAATGCAGGTGCTAATCTTAGACAAGGAACAAATATAGGAGCAAATTATCAACAATGGAATGTTACGCCGGTAAGTTCTCGTGTGGGAGGTGATTTTAGTTATTTCACATTTACCGCTGTAAATAGTGGAAAATCACCAGATATTTTAAATTTCTCATTAGATAATGGTGGTAATATTATTGTTTGGGATGATGTGAAAAGCGGAAATCAACAATGGTATTTAGATTATGCTGAAGATGGTTGGTTTTATATTAGAAGCAGGCATAGTGCTAAATGTATGCAAGCAAGTGGCACAAATAATATTTTTCAATGGGAAAAAACAAATAATACAAATCAACAATGGCGTTTTCTTCCTGTTGACTCTCCAGTCGAGTTTAATGCACCAAATCCCCCAACTAATCTAGTGGCTACTGGTAATTCAGAATCTATTACACTTAATTGGAATGCTAACACTGAAAGTGATTTATCAGGTTACACAGTTTTTAGATCGGAAACTGCAGGAGGAATTTACAGTACCATTGCTCGTAATGTTACAACAACCTCTTTTGTTGATAATACTACAACCATGGGAGGTGAGTACTTTTATAAAATTAAAGCTGTAGATTATTCTTTAAACAGTTCGTCGTATTCTAATGAAGTTTCTGCTACTGCCAATGAAGCAAATACTCTTCTAGCTCATTTTGAGTTTGAACAAAATATTTTAGACACTTCTATAAATTTAAATCATTTGGCATCATCAGGTACAATATCGTATCAAACTGGAGAAATAGGTTCAGAATCCATAACTTTTAATGGTTCAAATACTTTTTTACAATTACCTCCAGACATAGCTAATCAAGAAGAAATTACAGTAGCAACATGGGTATATTGGAATGGTGGTAATATTTGGCAACGTATTTTTGACTTTGGAAATAGTCAAAATGAATATATGTTTATGACTCCCAGTTCTGAGTCTGGAAATCTTCGGTTTGCAATTAACAGAGGAGCCGGTGAAGAAACATTAAATGCATCTAACCCTTTACCAACTAACCAATGGTCGCATGTAGCATTAACAATAGGAGCTTCAAGTGTAAGCTTATATGTTAATGGGGAGTTAGTAGATGAATCTAACTCGATTTTAGCAAGACCAATAGATTTCAAACCAATATTAAATTATATTGGTAAAAGTCAATTTTCAGATCCATTATTAAATGCTAGGCTTGATGATTTTAGAATATATAATTATGCATTAAATGCACAGGATATAGCTAAATTGTACAACAAAGAATCACTTTCTATTGAAAATTGTAAAAATAATTGTGTAAACGGTTTATCTTTATGGCCAATACCAGCAAATGATGTTTTACATTTTAACTTTAAAAACAATAACAGTCTTTTAACTTCAATTGATATATTTGATATAAATGGACGATTATTACTAAATGAAAACTTTATAAATAGTAATGAAGGAAAATTTGATGTTTCAATATTGCCTTCTGGCTTATATATAATTAAGTTAAATCAAGGAGTGCAATCAATAACAAAGAAACTTCTAATAAAACATTAGCAAAAATTGAATAATAATATTTTTATATTTGATGTTAGATTAAATAAAAACCCTGTAAATATGTGGTTTACAAGGCTTTTTGTGGAGTCGGAGACAACGACCAGAAAATGAACTTTCTAGTGTTTATAAGCCATCCGAAAGGCACCATTTTTAATGGTCACCGAATTGGTCTCGATTTAACAAACTTTAACATTTTGTTTTTATTATTAAGGCCAAAGGCAACCAAAACTATTCAAAGTTAATTTTGAAATTCACGATTTACTAATTGTAAATAAAATTGGAATTGTATATGTTCATGTTTTAATTGTGTCCAAGAATAATGAACCTATATTAATAGCATGTGATAATTATTTGAACCGTGGAATTGACCATGTTTTAGTGGGTATGAGAAATACTAAATATGTCGATAACTTGTTAGGTTTATTATGAAGAAAGCTCTAAATATAGTTTTAGTAAGTAGTTTTTTGATATTTTTATTATTAATTTTTTGGATAGTTTATTTAATGAAAAATAGTGTTGGAGATATTGGGTATGATTCAAACATAGACAATAAGTCTTTTATTGTTTGTGATGAAAGTAGAATTTTTCAATATTATTCCGTTGGCACAAGTTATATTGGAGAAAGAAAGGCTATTAGAGAAGAGATTTTTAATTATTTAAAGGATAAAAACTTTACTCTAGATAATAAGTCAGCTTATATTACATTCAGGTTTATTGTTAATTGTAATGGGCAACCTGGGAGGTATAGATTTAAAATAGTAGATAGCAATTTTAAAAAAATAGATTTAGCCAAAGGAGAAATAATTAAATTGAAAAATGCTGTGATGAGTTTGAAAAATTGGAAAGCAGGAACTATAGAGAATAAAAATTCGGTAGATAGCTATGCCCAAATCAATTTTAAAATTGAGAATGGAAAAATTAAAGACATTTTTTAAATATGAGAAAGTTCTTTGCTGTTTTAAAAATTGTTTTCTCTTCATTATTTTTATTAGGGATTATATTGATTTTCTATACCTTATTCTTCATGCCAAAAGAAAAAAGGTTTGTTTATGCTGAAAATCTTCAAGGACTTTTTTTTTCTCAAAAAGTATTTGATATTTTAATTTCTCAATACCCTAATTATTCTGACGCTTATTTTGAAAAATCTGTAGCATTTAATAAAAGAGGAAATTATGAAAAAGGTTTCGGGTTATTAGATAAAGCTGTGGAGCTCGACCCTAAATCACATTTAGGGTATAGAGGTTGGCTTAAATTACATAAATTAAAAGATTATCAAGGGTGTATAGAAGATTTAACTTTATTAGACTCATTAACTCCTAACCATGTGGATGCTCCTTGGGGTGAAAATATCCATTATCTCCTTGGATTGTCTTATAAAGGAATTAAAAATTACGACCTTGCTTTAACTGAATTTAACAAAAATCTAAAGACAGAAAAAGATTCTTCTTGGGTAAATTCAAACCTATTTTTATACAAGGGTATTATATATAACAACTTAGAAGAATTTGATTTGGCTATTGATAACTTCAATGCATGCTTAAAAAACAATAGAGACAACTCAGCTGAAGCCTATTTTCATAAAGGTCTTAGCTACAGTAAAATTGGTTTATTAGACAGTGCTAGAATATGTTTTCGGAAGTCGAAATTGATTTTTGAAAAGGGATATAAAAACAAGAATGTCTATAATGAAATTCAGGACGAACTATACCTAAAAGATATCTTATCAGCTATTGAAAGGATAGATGAGTAGGACAGATGCTATCAAATATTATAAAATGGGTAGAAGTTTACCTCAAGGCTCCGAGGAATCTCAACATTATTTCAATTTATCAATAAGAGCCGATGATGCTTTTTCTTATTCATATTTTGAAAAATCAGTTCCATATAATAAAAGAGGAGACTATGAAAAAGGTTTTGAATTATTAAATAAAGCTGTTGTTCTAAATCCCAGAATGCATTTAGGTTACCGTGGGTGGCTCAGACTGGTGAAGCTTAAAGATTACTCGGGCTGCATTAGGGATTTAAATGAATTTATAAAAATAAAATCAAAGCATACTTATATTGCTTGGGGGGAAAACATTAATTATTTGCTTGGTATATGTTGGCTAGAACTTGGAAAGTCAGAAACGGCATTATTTCATTTCAACAAAGCTATAGATGAGAGTATTGAGGTCAATTTGAAACATTATCTTTTTAAATCAATAGCACTTATGAGTAGTGATAAATATGGTAAAGCAATTGAGAATTTAGAATTTTGTGTCAATAATGATTCAAATTTTACTGAAGCTTATTACTATCTTGGAATTAACTATGAAAAAATTAATAACCGAGAAAAATCTAAATATTATTTTTCTAAAGCTTATTCGTTATTAGATAATGGATTTAAAATTAAAAACCCCTATAATGAATCTTTTAGAGAAATATACATATCTGATATAGAAATAAAGTTAAATAAACTTTAAAAGTTAACGGCATCATTATTTTCCATAAGTAACATTATGTAATTTTAGGCTAACATTAGAAAACACAATAATTCCCTATTCAGAAAAACATAAAATATTTGTCTATTAAGCAATTTTTAGTTGATCAAAATTGTACCCGAATTGCACACTTTTTATATGTTTTTAATGGATCAAGACTAAAAGTTGTGTGAGAACATATAAAATATAATCTTTGCGTTAAAAGAATAACCCTTGGAACTATCCCTAGATTTACTAAAGCTTATTTTACCAGAATTACTGGTTACTCATTTCGATATTACCAATTACAAAACAGAAGAAAAAACACTTCACCTGTATTTTGAAGAAAAGAAAAACATTTCTGAAGAAGTCTCTAATGGTATTTTAATAGCTCATGGCTTTCATAAAGAAATAACCATTCAAGACTTTCCTTTAAGAGGTAAAAACGTTTATCTACATATCAAACGCCGTAGATGGCTTAATAAAACGACTAAAGAAATTA
>JBNKOE010000024.1:0-386894 GCA_050294475.1 Algibacter sp.
ATCGTCAACATTCTTTTTCGAAAACACTGATCCGGAGGTATCACGCTCACAGCTAACTATCCATATAGCCAATCGCCCGCAGTGTTTGGCTCCCCAGGAGTCTTTAAATAGCTGTGGTTATTGTACCTCTGTTGTACCCAAGAAAAAAGCCAGCTCCCGAGGAAGCCGGCTTTAGCTTGCAGTGCAGGCGGAGGGACTCGAACCCACACACCTCGCGGCACTAGATCCTAAATCTAGCGTGTCTACCAATTCCACCACGCCCGCTAAAGGACTGCAAATATAAACAAGATTTTTAAATTGCAAACTTCTTAGCACCAAAAAACATTCTTTTTTTATACTTTTGAACTTATACACATAAAAAACTCATGAATTACATCCAAACATATATTTCAGAACACAAAAATCGCTTTATAAACGAACTCATCGAACTTCTTAAAATACCATCAATAAGCGCCGACTCTGCTTATAAAAATGATGTTTTAAAAACTGCCGATGCCATAAAAATGAGTTTAGAAAAGGCAGGATGCCATGTTGTTGAAATATGCAAAACAGATGGCTACCCTATTGTTTATGGCGAAAAAATAATTGACAAAAATTTACCAACTGTTCTAGTTTACGGTCATTATGATGTACAACCACCAGCCCCAATAAACTTATGGAATTCGCCACCTTTTGAACCTGTTATAAAAAACACAGAAAAACATCCAGAAGGCGCAATTTTTGCTCGTGGCGCTTGCGACGATAAAGGGCAAATGTACATGCACGTAAAAGCATTGGAGTTTATGACTGCCACCAACCAACTACCATGCAATGTAAAATTTATGATTGAAGGCGAAGAAGAAGTGGGAAGTTCCAATCTATCGGTCTTCGTAAAAAACAATCAAGAAAAATTAAAGAATGATGTTATTTTAATTTCTGACACAGGCATGATTGCTAACGATGTACCATCAATAACTACTGGTTTACGCGGGCTTAGTTATGTTGAAGTTGAAGTAACAGGCCCTAACAGAGACCTACACTCAGGACTTTATGGTGGCGCTGTGGCAAACCCAATCAATGTTTTAACCAAAATGATTGCTTCATTACATGATGAAAACAACCATATTACCATTCCTGGATTTTATGATAATGTTGAAGAACTTTCAAAAGAAGAACGTGCTGAAATGGCTAAAGCTCCGTTCAGTTTAGAAAACTATAAAAAAGCACTAGATATTGATGCTGTTTATGGCGAGACTGGATACACAACCAACGAACGCAATTCAATTAGACCAACACTAGATGTAAATGGCATTTGGGGTGGCTACACTGGAGAAGGCGCAAAAACCGTAATAGCAAGTAAAGCCTACGCAAAAATATCTATGCGATTGGTTCCAAATCAAGACTGGGAAAACATTACAAAACTATTTAAAACACATTTCGAAAACATCGCACCAAAAGGCGTTAAAATAAAAGTAACACCTCACCACGGCGGACAAGGTTATGTAACACCAATAGATAACATAGGCTATAAAGCAGCCAGTAAAGCCTATCAAGACACCTTCGGAAAAACACCTATTCCACAACGCAGTGGTGGCAGTATTCCTATTGTGGCATTATTCGAGAAAGAACTTAAAAGCAAAACCATATTAATGGGATTTGGGCTAGATAGCGATGCCATTCATTCACCAAACGAGCATTTTGGTGTTTGGAACTATTTAAAAGGCATAGAAACCATTCCGCTATTTTATAAATATTTTACTGAGCTTTCAAAATAATTTGGGCGTTACCACAAGGGTCGCGCTTTACACTATATCTTTTTCTCGTACCTCAAAAAAGGATGCCGTTTCAATCGCTAACGCAAACCCGTATATAATATGTAACTAATGAAAAGCCAACATACCACAAATCGTATTCAACTTTCATTAGCTACACTTTTTATTAGTACATCTGGAGCCTTAGGAAAATACATAGATAGCCAACACCAGTTATAATTTGATAGCGCTATATTATAGGTGGTTTGTTTTTATACCTGTTTTACTATTACAAAAAGCTGGACATTACAATTAGCTCTAAAAAAAATATCACATCCATAATTATAAGCGGTGTGTTTTTAGGTGGGCATTAGATAACCTATTTTCGGAATTATTATAGCTTATTTCTTTTTAAATGAAATCCCCACTATAAATACATTTTTTGGTGGTTCACTAATTCTAGCTACCGTTATTATTGAGAATAGAAGATCTAGTAAAGGGTAAGAACAACTCTTTTTCACTCTAAATAATGTAACATTTTAGCACATTTTGCGTTCTAATAGTCAATCATCAATCAAAATCAATCATTATGTTAAAGCAATTCTTCATTATTTGCTCTGGGGCAGATACCGATATTTTAGAACAATGTTCTAAAGGCGAACAAAACAAATATACTGGTATTGGCGCTACTGTTTTCTTTACAGCTGTTATGGCTTTTATAGCTGGCAGTTATGCACTTTATACAGTTTTCGACAATATATATACGGCTATATTTTTCGGACTTATTTGGGGTTTACTCATTTTTAATTTAGATCGATACATTGTTTCAACCATTAAAAAAACAGGACATATAATTGATGAATTAATACAAGCATTGCCTAGAATAATATTAGCCATTATTATAGCTATTGTTATATCAAAACCATTAGAATTAAAAATTTTTGAAAAGGAAATTAATCAAGTGTTGTTAGAACAAAAAAACGAATTAACACTTGCCAATAAACAACAAATAGCTGAACAGTTTACACCAAACATTGATGTTTTAAATAACGATATTAAAACTTTACAACAACAAATAGAAACCAAAGAAGCAGAAGTAAATACACTTTACAACACTTACATTGCTGAAGCCGAAGGAACCGCAGGCACCAAACTTTTAGGAAAAGGTCCTGTTTATAAAGAGAAGAGAGAAAAACACGACGCACTTTTAGCCGAACTACAACAACTTAAAGCAGATAACAAAACAAAAATAATTGCCATTGAAAACCAAATTGCAAAACTAAAAGGTGATTTTAATAATCAAATTACAACCACGCAACCCATTATCAATAATTTTGATGGATTAATGGCGCGTGTAAATGCATTAGGCAAATTGCCGTGGCTACCTTCCTTTTTTATATTCTTATTATTTTTAGCTATTGAAACTTCACCTATTCTTGCAAAACTATTATCACCCAAAGGCACATATGATTATAAACTAGAAGATCAAGAAACGGCTATAAAAACAAACGTGCTTCAAAACAAAAGTCAAAGAGACGCTATGCTAAAAACAGATTTTGCTATTAACGACCGCATTTATGCTGACTTAGAAAATGAAGACGAATTATACACTTACAAGCGCAAAAAAGCGAGGGAACTTTTGCAGCTTCAAGCCGATGCCTTTTTTAAGCATCAAAAAAACGTTTTGTGATATTAATATATTAAGCCGCAACTTGAGATTTAAAATGATTGTATAAATCTTTACAACCTAAGCCAATAATTGCTAGACTTTTGTTTTTAGCAATAGCTTCTTGATGAAGTTCTGTTAAAACATTTACACCATATTTATCTATACTCTCAACATTTTCAATACTTATTGTTAGCGTGCCAACACGATTAAAAATATTTTTAAATTCAGTTTTAAATATCTCTAAAGTATCTTTATTTAAAGTGCCTTTAACTTTAAAAAAATTGTTGCAATTAGTAATTTGTAAATCCATAACTAAATGTTTTTTAATGATTAAACAATAGAACTGAGGGAAAACTTTTGTGTTTTTATAAAATAAAAGTATTGAAACAAAACTATAGCTACATTAAATAATCGATGAATAGATTTTAACTTTAGTTGAAAAAATAATACGTGTCAAATTAATCGACAAGTAACATCTTTTTAAACAAGATTTCCTATTTTTACCTCTTATGCCGAAGTATTAATTTTAATATTTAACAAAAAACACGAGTAAAAAAGATCCTAATAACTTATTTATAATAAATTAATAATGAAAAGACTCATCATATTAACCTTCATTCTTACTGCTTTTAATAGTTTTTCTCAAACTGAAGACCAAGACAAAAAAGCAATTCAAAAAGTTTTAAAAGCACAACGTATTGCCTGGTCTAAAGATAATATTGAAGAATTCATGGAAGGTTACTGGAAAAGTGATTCTCTTAAATTTTATGGCAGTAATGGTATAACCTACGGATGGGAAAACACATTAGAACGCTACTTAAAAAGCTACCCAACAAAAAACCATACAGGTACATTAAGTTTTAAAATTAATGATATTACCAAAATAAGTGATGGCGCTTATTATGTTTTAGGCGAGTTTCATTTAAAACGTGAAGTTGGAAATGCCGATGGTATTTTTATGCTTATTTTCAAAAAGATTGATGGCAAATGGAAGATAATAGCTGACACCTCTTGTTAAACAAAACAAGAAGTATCAGAATAAAAAAGCACTTACCTCTTTTATGTTAAAAGATGCAAGTGCTTTTTTGTATTAAAGATTGAGATATTTGTTTAAGCTCTCCCTATTTTTTTCAGAGCAATACCCAAATTCTATAATTTTTTAACATATTTAGTTATAATAACTATTTGTTGCGCACCAACTTTACCTTCGATAAACTCGGCATTATCTCTATCTAAACGAATATTTCTAACAGCAGTACCTTGTTTAGCCACCATACTAGAACCTTTCACTTTAAGGTCTTTTACCAAAACAACTGAATCACCATTATCTAAAATAACACCATTAACATCTCTGTGTATAATTTTTTCACTTTCGTCTTTATCTTCTCCTGTTGCACGTGCTAATGCTAAAGCATCTTCATCTAAATACATCATATCTAACAAATCTTTAGGCCAACCTTCACCACGTAATCTTTGAAGCATTCTCCAAGCCATGATTTGCACTGCAACAAACTCGCTCCACATACTATCGTTTAAACACCTCCAATGATTGGCATCCATTTCTTCATTACCCTCTATTTGATCTAAACAAGTTTTGCAAACCAATACATCGTTTGCTACATTTTCATTTAATGATGGAGGAATGGTATATTGAGACAAATCGTTGTTAGATTTACACAATTCGCATGTGTTATTACTCCTGTCTTTTAAAGTTTGTAGTACGCTCATTTTACTTTATTTATTTTTTGCAATATTACGTTTAAATAAAAGTTTCTACAAATTAGATTAAAAATAAAAAAAGGACACTTAAAAGCGTCCTTTTTAATTCATTTAAAAACATGTGCCTATTTTGAAAGTTCTGCTAGATATTTATAAACAGCATCTCCATGAACACCTGTAAAATAAGTATTCATTTTTTTGCCTCTTGCTTTACGTACAGCTTCATCTGGCCATGCTTCTTTCATAAGGTCTGAAAGCCCATCAAACATTGCTTCTAAATCTGCCATGGAATCTAAAAAGTAAGCTTCCATAATTTCCGTTCCATCGCTACCCCACGCATGTCTGTTTGGGTAATACCCTTTAATTAATGGATTATCTTTAATTAACTCATTAAAATTTTCGGTCATAAATTCCTTAATTCCAGAATTCTCAACATCTTCTGGATATGCAAAATGTGTTTTTCTAACATAACATATCATATCATTTGTATTGTCTTGAGATATTGGTTTTACTAAAGGTAAAGTAGAATAAATTTCATCGGAATGTTCATGAGAATAATACGCATGTTGTTTTTTTAAAAATGCTTTTCTCGCTGTTTCATCAGGCCATGCTTCTTTTTCTAATTCACTAGAACGCTTAGCTGCTTTATCAATAGCATCCCATGAGCCATAAACATTAACATAAACTATTTCTGTGTTATCAGGAGTCATTTGATGTAAGTAAAAAGAAGATCCCATAATGTGCTCATTTTTCCTGATTACTTTGTCTAAATATTCTTTTTCTACAGACTTCCAAGTATCCATATCGAAGTTTTCATAATCCATGTTCCAATGCATGGTTGTTACAGTAATATACTGTGGGAGCTGCTCTTCTTGAGCTGAAATAGTAGTTGTACAAAATAACACAAGCACAGTTGCTAATGTTACAAAAAATTGATTGGTTGTTTTCATAATCTGTTAAAATTTAAATTAATATAAAGGTTAATAATTAAATTATACTTAAAGATTATGGGGGTGTATCAAAACCTTTTTACGGCTCAGACAATGATGCTAATAAATAAAACTTGGGAGAGAGATATTTACTAAATATACAATAAAAAAATGTAGATTTTACAAAGGTTAGCTTTTTAATTAGCTTAAAGTGTCTCTAAGTTTCTTTGGCATACCCTTGATTACCATATTATAAGAATGATCTATGAGTTCTTTTACAAGTTGTGGTTGCAACTCACCTTCATGTAAATAAAGTGTATTCCAATGTTTTTTACTCATATGAAATCCAGGACGAATACTGTTATATTCAGCTCTAAGTTCTTCTGAATATTCTGGGTCTGCCTTTAAATTAATAGACGCTTCGCCTTCTTCCCATTTTTTTAAGGAAGTTAATACAAACATTTTTCCTAAGACTTTAAAAACTAAGGCATCTTGATCGAACGG
The DNA here is from genome assembly GCA_050294475.1 of Algibacter sp. Taxonomy (GTDB): domain Bacteria; phylum Bacteroidota; class Bacteroidia; order Flavobacteriales; family Flavobacteriaceae; genus Thalassobellus. The sequence goes on from JBNKOE010000024.1 coordinate 6,552, forward strand.
AAAATCTTCGGTTGTACCTTTTTTGCTTAAACAATAATTACGAAGTTGTTCTATATTCATTCTAATTTCTTAGTAGTTCCTGCCTCAATTTTTAATACCGAATAATCTAATTTCCAACCAATAGTTTCTACAATAGTTTCCATAAGCAAAATGGTTTCTAATGCTTCTTTTTGTGCCACTTGAATCAAACCACTTTCGGGCACTTTATCTTGAATATGCTGCTTCGCTTCTTGATGCAAGCCTGTTAAATCTGAAGCTTCAAATTTATTAAATATACCATCCGATTTATCATAATAATTCAAGTTGGTTTCAATCGATAAAATTTCTGGCTGCGGAAAATGTTCTAATATAATTTTCTTATTTATGGTATCTGCTTGCAATACAATTTTAGACAAATCGTATCCTACATGAGCTTTTGCGTTAATAACAACCAATGCTTTTTTCTTACTAGTTATCATTTTTAAAAAGCGTTGTTTTACATCTTCGTAATGATATATTTCGGCAAAATCGCCTTCTACAGTTATAAACTTACAAACCTTTTTAATTTTATCTAAAAGCAAAACAGATTGTGCATTTACCAATTGCTTTTTCTTTAGCGATTTAAAGTAAGTAACAACTCCTAAACTCACTAAAACGCCTATAATAATTCCTAAAAATGCTTCCATAATTATGATTTTCCTATGTGTCCTAAATGTGTGTGCTTAAAATGATCTAAATACTTTAAACCATAACCAAAAAATCTATCGAGTGATGCGTGTGAAAACAAAATGATTCCTATAAGTTGCAAAACTTCATTTTGTAAATAAACACCAACAATAAAAAACAAAACAGCTAATCCCTTATGATGAAAAATATTATAAACAATACCGCCAATTTTTGTGTTTACTAAATAGCCTAACATACCAATATCTGGTGTTAAAATAAGCACTAAAAACCACCACCAAGCAAAATGCAATTGATTAAACGCAAAGATTCCTAAAAGAAATAGTGCCAGTTCTTCTAACTTCAAAATTGTATTCATTATTCTATTATTTTATACAAAATAGGCTTACTGGGTGTTGCATCATTTTCAAAAGGTGCTATTTGAAGGTTTAAAAAATAACATCCATCTTCAACAACATTAGGCACAAAAATAAATTCGGTAATAGTCGCATCAAATCTTATTTCACCTTTTGTGTTCCAAAAAGCATTATGCGCCAATAATTCGCAATTATCACGTTCTTTATCTACACTTGGTAAATCTATAAGCAAATGCTTAACACCTTTTTCTTTTAAATAAATGGCGGCTTCTTCTAATAAATAAGTAGGATTGGTATTCGAATATTGTCTACTAATTTTTTCGTTTGTATTAGGAATGGTTCTTATAATAATAGCATCTCGCTTTTTATTTCCTATAGCAAATTGTAATTGTTTTTTTGAAATTACAAAATCATCTTTCAACTTTTCTGGAGCAACTGTTATAACCTCAGCTAAAAAGAAAAACTGTTTTAAATTCTGGTTTATAGAATGTACTTTCTCGGTAATATGCCCAACACATTCGGTATGAGTACCATGCGCATGCGGATTAAAAATTATATTATTAAAATTTATACAAGCACCTTCTTTCACACTTGCAATCCATTCGCCATCATTGGCTGGTTCAATTTTTGGTTCATCAATATACCAAGCGTTTACATTCTCTTTTGAAGCCCGCATTGGCATTGAAATATCAATTGGGTTTGATAAATTTATTTTAAGTTTTCTTGAATTATATTGAATATTTGCAATCATATTCAAAGATACTAAATCATAAATAGTTCTGAAGCTATTCCATCAACCAAAAACTTTCCTTTTTGGGTTGATATCAACTTCTCTATACTATTTTGATTGTCATCTAAATCAGTGGTAATAATAAGTAACCCTTGTTTTATAAACCTTTCTGATGAAGCTTTTATATGCCGAAGAAATTCTTGTCCAAATTCATTTTCAATCTTCGCTAATGAAACGCCCCAAATGGTTCGTAAACCAGTCATAACATATTCGTTATACTGATCTTTTTTTGAAAGCACCTCAACCGTATTTGGCAAGCTATTTTTTTGAATGGCTTGAATGTATTTTGAATTATTAGCCACATTCCAACTACGTTGTGTTTTAGAATATGAATGTGCCGAAGGTCCAATACCCAAATACGATTTTCCTTGCCAATAACTCGTATTGTGTTTTGAAAAATAGTCTGGCTTTCCAAAATTTGAAATCTCGTAATGCACAAAACCATGCGCTGTTGTTTTTTCAATTAAATGATTAAAATGCTGAAGTGCCAGATTTTCATCAATTGGCGGATAGGAACCTTTTTTTATAAAAGTATCTAAAGCTGTTTTAGGCTCAACAGTAAGCGCATAACTTGAAATATGATTTATTCCGAAACCAAAAGCAATCTCTAAATTTTCATTCCACTTCTCTAAACTCATGTTTGGAATACCGTAAATAAGATCGATGGTTATATTATCAAAATGACGAGTGGCTACCTCCAGGCAATTTTTAGCTTCTTGTGATGAATGCGCACGATTCATGCTTTTTAAATCGTCTTCAAAAAAAGATTGAATTCCAATGCTTAATCGGTTTATTCGAGTATTTGTTAATTCGTTTATTTGTTTATTTGATAAGTCATCTGGATTCGCTTCTAAAGTAATTTCTGCATGTGCTGAAACCTTATAATTTTTATAAACTTCAGAAATTAAAAATTGCAATTCGGCAATCGTTAAAATAGATGGTGTTCCGCCTCCAAAATAAATAGTTTCAATGGTTTCATTTTCGAGTTCATTTTTTCTAAGAACAAGCTCGTTTGCTAAAGCCTGAACCAATTCGTCTTTCTTTTTTAAAGATGTTGAAAAATGAAAATCGCAATAAAAACATGCTTGTTTACAAAATGGTATGTGTATGTAGATGCCGGCCATTATTTTTTAACTCTAGCCTCATTTTGCTTAACAAAAGCATCCCAACCAGAATAACTTTTACCAACTTCAATTCTACCCGAATTGTAAAAATGACAAACGGCAGCCGCTAAACCATCAGTAGCATCTAAATTTTTAGGTAACGTTTTAAGTCCTAATACACTTTGAAGCATTTTAGCAACCTGTTCTTTACTTGCACTACCACTGCCCGTAATGGCCATTTTTATTTTTTTAGGAAGATATTCCGTGATAGGTATTTCTCTACTTAAGCCCGCAGCCATAGCCACACCTTGAGCGCGACCAAGTTTTAACATACTTTGTACGTTCTTTCCAAAAAACGGTGCTTCAATAGCTATTTCATCTGGATTATGGGTATCAATAAGTTCTATAGTGCGTTCAAAAATGAGTTTTAATTTTAAATAATGATCGTCGTATTTTTTTAAATTCAACTCATTCATTTGTATAAACTGCATGGTTTTTCCAACTACTTTTATTAGTCCGAAACCCATAATAGTTGTACCAGGATCAATACCTAAAATAATTCTTTCTTTACTCATTAATTAATAAAATCTATACTATCATGATGATATAGTATATTAATGATTTATTTTGCGTTTGTATTTATGATGTATTCGCTTCCATACAAAACTAAACAATTCTTTTTTGTGCTTATTAAAATAAGTATTGTAGTTGTTGCTTTTTATTTTATCTATCGAAAACTAACTACTAATAGCGAACTACAATTTTCTGTTTTTATTGATTTTTTAATTAAAAAAGACGTTTTTTCAACAAAAAACATCATTATTTTAATTTTTTTAAGCTTTTTTAACTGGTTTTTTGAAATTTTAAAATGGAAAAACTTAGTCACTCCTATTAAACAAATCACTTTTAAAAATGCTACCGAACAAAGTTTAGGATCACTAACAGCTTCATTATTTACACCAAATCGCATTGGAGAATACGGTGCAAAAGCCATTTACTATAATGCAAGCTACCGAAAACGCATTATGCTTATTAACCTAATAAGCAATCTGCTTCAAATGAGTATTACACTCCTTTTAGGTGTGATAGGATTAAGCATTTTTATTTATAATTACAACATTAATATAAACCTTAATAAGCTTTTCATTATACTACTAATTAGTCTTATTCTTATTATCATAATTACTTTCGGAATTAGAAAAAGTAAACGAACCATTAAAGGGATTTCTTTTAAAAAAATTAAAGATTTTATATCAGATTTCCCTAAAAACAGAATAGTATTAGGATGGCTATTCTCATTATTACGCTATGCTATTTTTTCGTTTCAATTTTACTTTTTACTCGTTATTTTTAAAACTGAAACAACTTATTTTAATGCCATGACAGGCATTACTGCTATGTATTTACTAGCGTCTATAATTCCTAGTATTTTTATTTTTGATGTGGTTATAAAAGGAAGCATTGCAGTTTACTTATTTACTTTTTTAGATATTAACGAACTTACTATTTTAAGCATTATTACTATTATGTGGCTTCTTAATTTTGTATTACCAAGCATCATAGGAAGTTATTATGTACTTAATTTTAAACTCCCAAAAAACGATAATTAATAATGATTTTAACAAGCATCATCATAACCATTTTATACCTCAGTTTAATTGGATGTTTTGCCTATGGGTTTGACAAAGTTGATATTTTTAAATTAGAAGATTTACCTTCAAAAACCAAATTCTCTATTATAATTCCTTTTAGAAATGAAGCTGAACATATACCTGAATTATTAAAATCTATTAAGAATCTAAATTACCCAAAACATCTTTTTCAAATTATTTTTGTTGATGATGCTTCTGAAGATGATTCAGTTATATTGATTAAAAATTTTCTTAAAAAGAATTTAACTGAAGTTCATATTTCTATTATTCAGAATGAAAGAAAAACAAATTCCCCGAAAAAAGACGCTATTACATCTGCTATAAATCAAGCAAAAAATGAATGGATTATTACTACCGATGCAGATTGTGTATTACCCAAATATTGGTTAGATAGTTTTGATGAATACATTCAAAAAACACATGCTAAATGTATTGCTGCTCCTGTAACATACAAACTCTCAAATTCATTTTTAAGCAGATTTCAGTTACTTGATTTACTAAGCTTACAAGGAGCTACTATTGGTGGTTTTGGGCTAAACAAACCTTTTTTATGCAATGGTGCTAATTTTTGTTACCAAAAGTCATTATTTAAAACACTAAACGGATTTGAAGGCAATAGTGATATTGCAAGTGGTGATGATATTTTTTTACTTGAAAAGGTTGCCAAAAAAGATCCCAAAGCGCTACATTATTTAAAATGTGAACAAGCTATCGTAACAACAGAACCGCAAACATCATGGACACATTTAATTTCACAACGCTTACGTTGGGCAGCAAAAACAAGTGCTTATAATAATTGGTTTGGAAAGCTTACAGGCATTATTGTTTTAATTATGAATGCTTTAATAATTACAACTATTTTACTCACACTCATTGAAAACTTTAATTTTAAAATTTTACTTTATATCTTTTTTATAAAACTGAATATCGATTTCTATTTAATTTATAAATCGGCTACTTTTTTTAATCAGAAAGACATATTAAGATGGTTTATTTTTGGCTTTATATTATATCCGTTCTTTAGTGTTTATATTGCTTTTACATCGCTATTTTCAAACTACAAATGGAAAGGACGCAGCTTTAAAAAATAAAAAACCTCAAAAACTTTATAAAGCTTTTGAGGTTTAAGGCATATTAACATCATTATTGTTTTACAAGATATAATCTGTACTTATAAAGTTTGATGTTTTGTTTTCTAATAATTCTTCTAAAATAGCTTTGTTATACTCATTGTCTTTTGATGCTACAAAAGTTCTAATAGAAAATGATCGTAAAGCATCATGAACACTTAAGGTTCCAAATGCTGAATCTTTTCTTCCTGTAAACGGATATACATCAGGTCCTCGTTGACAAGAACTGTTTAAATTAACACGACACACTAAATTTACTAACGTATCTATAAGTGGCGATAAGGTTTGTATATTTTTACCAAACAAACTCACTTGTTGTCCGTAATTAGATTCTGCCATATCATCTAAAGGCTCATCAATATGAGAAAAAGGTACAACCGGAATCAAAGGGCCAAATTGTTCTTCTTTAAAAGCTCGCATATCTTTACTCACAGGATATAAAACAGCTGGAAAAATAAAGTTCTCTGTAGTTTCTCCTCCTTTTTTATTCAAAATTTTTGCTCCTTTTTCCTTCGCATCATCAATTAACTCTTGAATATATGCTGGTTTGTCTTCTTCTGGTAATGGTGTTAATTTAGAACCATCATCCCAAGGATTTCCAAACTTAAGCTGATCTACTTTATATGAAAAACGTCTATTAAACTCCTCAACTACAGACTCATGAACATACAATACTTTTAATGCTGTACAACGTTGCCCGTTGAAAGACAAAGTACCTGCAATACATTCATCTACAGCTAAATCTAAATCGGCGTCTGGTAAAACAATAGCTGGATTTTTTGCCTCTAAGCCCAAAACCATACGAAGTCTATTCCCTTTTGGATGTTGAGACTGCAAAGCATTAGCAGATTTACTGTTACCTATTAAAGCTAACACATCTACTTTCCCTGATTTCATTATTGGTGTAGCAAGCACTCGACCTCTACCATAAACAATATTTACAACACCTTTAGGAAAACTATCATGAAAAGCTTCTAATAATGGTGAAATTAACAAAACGCCTATTTTGGCTGGTTTGAAAATTACAGGATTACCCATAATTAATGCTGGAATAAGCAGCGTAAATGTTTCGTTTAACGGATAATTATAAGGCCCTAAACATAAAACAACACCCAATGGTCCTCGACGAATATGTGCATAAACACCATCATTTTTTTCAAACTTAGCCGAGTCTCTATCAATTTGTTTATAAGCCTCAATAGTATCATAAATATAATCAACGGTTCTATCAAATTCTTTTTCAGAATCTGGAAGATTTTTACCAATTTCCCACATTAAAAGTTTCACAACTTCTTCTCGCTTGGTTTTCATTTGTTCAACAAACTTTTCCATACAAGCAATACGGTTTTCAACCTTCATTGTTGGCCATAAACCTTGTCCTTTATCATAGGCTTTTGATGCTGAATTTAACGCCGACATAGCCTCCTTTTCGCCTAAATTAGGAATGGTTCCTAACAACGTTGGCTTATACTCTGGTGTTGAAGATATTGTTGAATAAACTTCTGTAACATCGCCTTTCCATTGTTTTAATTCACCATCAACTAAATATGATTTTTGGTGTAAAAGTGATGTGATTTTATAAGCTTCTGGAATTTCTAACATAGTAATTTATTTGTTAAAATATAGTGTTTTAAAGATAGCTAAGATACTCATATTTAAACAAAAATTTCTTTATTAAAGGTTTGTGAAACAAAAAATATTGTATTATTAACACTTTGATTACTTGATAATAAAATACTTAAAACTCAATCGTTTTCGGTAAATAAAAAAGAAAACAAACATTACATAAGTCAACGAAAAACCACAAAAATTTACACCAAAACTATTAAAATTAAAAATAAGATTATTATAAGTCGTCTATTGAATGCTTAATTAAAAGTAATATATTGCGTACATAAACAGTATAAATGCAATAGGATTTGATTTTATTGTGGTTATACAAGTGTTGTAAGTAATACCGAAAAAACAATGAAACACTTCTTTTTACTGCTACTATGCATTGCTGTTATAACTTGTAAATCAGACAAAAAAGAAACATTCTCATCTCAAACTACAAACAGAATTGGAATAAAAAAATTCAAGGCTTCAGATGAAAATATTAAGGATAGTATTGTCGAATATCTAAAAATTAATGGAAAGGAATATGCTAATCAAATTTGGATAGTAGACAAAAATAACGACACGATTGGTGGAAATTACTACGACACCTTTATAATGGATACAACAAAACTAGGAGAAATAACCAAATTACAATTTACTTTAACCAAACCTACTATAAAATGGGAATCTAATATGTTCGTTGTACTACCTTTAGAAGATGATAAACTGAAAGAGGACTTTTCCAATTTAACTGAAATAAAACTTGATACCTTTCATAGCTTTGAAAATGACGGAATATCCAATGACAAATTATTGGATTTAAATTTACCTTTAAATCACATTGCAGAATTTGGAATAGAATATTCTACGCCTGGAAAAAAGAGAATCCGGGGTTTAATTGTTGAAAGAGGTAAATTAAATGGAAAAGGTTATGAGAGAAGACTATTTTTTGACAAATCTGTTTATGTCAAAGAATGAAAACATAAAGTACTACTTACAACATTATATAAAAATAATGCGTAAGTTTATTCCTAAATCAAAAGTTAGTGCTTGTTTGCTTGCATCTGATTTTCCTTCGGAAAATCCTCGCACTCAAACTACGCACTATTCTTATACGTAACCGTTGTGTACAATACGACCAAAACCGAGAATAAACCAATAAATGCCAAAAATCTATCATTATACCAAATTAAGTACAGCAATAGAATTTATTTTGCCTTCAATGACTTTGCGAACCAACTTTTTGAATAAAATGAATGGTCCGAAAGAAAATCAGAAATGGACATTTGGCGGAATAAATGTTCCCTACGAAACTCTATATTCAGATTTGGACTATGAAGCGGACTCGGACAAAGCTCATTTTGACAGTATGTACAGATTTGGCGAGGAAATAAAGTCAAAAATCCAAGCGACTTGTTTTGTCTATTCGGACAAATACCAAGGATATGAGAACGAAATGATGTGGGCTCAATATGCGGAAAACCATAAAGGAATTTGCCTTGAAATAGACACTGATTTATTTATTGAGGAAAATAAACATATAGATATTTTTAAGTTTCAAAACATAAATTATAGTCCGAAAAAAAACGAATGGTTTTATTGGAACAGAAATATGACTAAAGAGAAAAATATTGAACAACACATAAAACGTGACTATGAAGCTCTTTTTCTTTCAAAATCTCACTATTGGAGAAAGGAATATGAAAAACGTTTATTGATTATTTCCGACAGTTATTGCTATATGAACATTAAAAATTCATTGACTGGAATATATTACGGACTATTTACCGACCGAAATTATGACCTCGCAATTCAGCAATTTATTGAACCAGAAAAAACTAAAACTTATAGAGTTTATTTTGAGGACAACGGGCTTAAAAAAATGGAAAGAAAAAGCACTGTACACAACAATGTATAACCGCAATTACGACGGATTCGACTACATCCAAATCCACTCAAAATTATAAAGGTCAGTATAGTATTTAACAAAAAAAACAGTTACTTTAAACCTATAAATAACGGTTATACGAAACCGTTGGTAAACATTATGAAAAAACTAAATATATTACCAATATTATTATATCTGACCATTACTATTTCTTATGCTCAAAAAGGTTCAGAAAAGGCTAAAGAATTTCTTTCAGTTTTAAATTCTGACAAAATAATTGATAAACATTACACAAAAGCATTTGATAAATTAAGATCCTCCAGAAACTTACTATTTAATGAATTCAACCTAGATTTAAATGACAGTACTGTTATAAATTATTTTAATCAATCAATAAATAAAAGCTTTAATTTTTACACTCAAGATACAAAACAAAGAATATTTCATATCTACTCAAATTATGAAATAGATAGACTTGATGATTTCATAGCTTTGGCTATTATCGAAGAAGATTTTAACAAAGTCCTATCTGAAACAAACTACCTTAAAATCTTAAACAATATTCTTATTGAACACAGAGAAAACTTCAACCACGATTTAAGCATTCTTGTAAGAGAACTAAAATCATTTTCCGAACCTTTAAAATTGAGATTAATAATTGACAACGATACTATAAATAAAATTAGTAAAAACAATTTCAATTTAGAAGCGATAACAAAAGACAACAGATTTAAAAAGATTGAAATTCTTAACAAAGAAAGCCTTGAGATTGAAATTCCTAAAGAACTTAAATATGACGAAATTGAATATATTATTTTAACTTACAATGGTAAAAAATATAATTTTTTCGAAAATCACAATGAAAATTTACCTGAACACTTGAAAGCTATTTTAAACAAAGAATCATTAAAACCATTATCAAAATATTGTTTTGAAAAGTTACTATATTGGGAGGTCGTTATTAATCATAAACCTGAAAATATTCCAAACATTGACAGACTGTTTAAACCCAATGAAGAAATTAAAGGTGCGATAAGCTTTACAACACGTACTTCATCAATTCAAAAAATAGAATAACTACATACAATAATGGCTCCTATGAAAAACACTAGCCAAGTTCTTCAAAGTTAATATTTTATCTTTAATTATCTCATAATTCAATACCTTATATAGCTTGCTCCGCATCCTATTTGGGATCAACTCTTGTAGCCTCCCCCCCAAAAAAAAAGCTACATTTTTAGGGAAGGCTACACTATGTATAACTTAGACGGCGCAGTAATTTGAGTTTCCATATCTTTATTTTTTTAGTGATCTTTAAAGATACTCGACTTACTGCTTTTTCATCGATGCTAACCGCAATTACGACAGATTCAACTACGTCCAAATCCACTCGAAATCACAAAAGTCAGTATAGTATTTAACCAAAAAACAGTAACTTTAAACCCGTAAATAACAGTTATACGAAATCGTTGGTAAACATTATGAAAATGAAGAAACTACTAATAATATTCATTTTAATTTCAAAAATTGGATTTGGACAAGACTCCAAATACCTCTATGAAAACTATGAATTTAAGAATGGAGAAATTGCTTATATGTTTGGTAACGACGTTAAACTTCGAGACCAACCAAATGTGGAATCTAATGTTTTGACTCTTTTGAAAATTGGTGAGCAAATAGAGATTATGGAAAAGTCAGATTCTACAATGCAATTCGACGGAATTGAATCACCTTGGTACAAGGTAAAAACAAACGATAAAGTTGGATTCGTACTTGGAAGCCTAATCTCACTTGACAAAGCAACTAATGGAAATTTGACTTATTTAGTGTCTTTGAAAAAGGATGGTATTAAATTGTTTGCTAAAACACGGGTTTTTGAAAACGGATTAGATTTTAAAGAGAATATTTCTCAACTTATGACTAGTGAATTTTCAATAAAAGCAACTGGAAATAAAGGACTTGAAAACATAAAAAGCATATTTCAAATTGACTATTTAGCAGAATCCTGCGGAGTAAATGGAGGCGGAATTTATTTATTCTATGATGGCAACGTCTTCCTAAAAGCAATTGATTATACGCAAGTTGTTGACGGTGACTCATATTGGTTTATTGAGGATTATATTTTTCCAAATGAAGAAGGTGGCGTAAAAGGAAAAATAGTATATAAAAGTGAGTTTGGAGAAACAAAAGATTATGAAACGGAATGGACTGAATCCAAAATCACTAGAAGAATTCTAGAATGGAAAGGAAATGAAATTATTCCAAAAACAGAAACTGAAGAAAATTAAATAACGTTTACCAATAGCTATAAGTAATTGCTTGTTCTCTCCTTCTTCTGAAAACACTTACGGATTTTATATTCAGTTTGTATTTGCTAAATTAAGTGATTAAAACACTCAATAAACCATATATAGAAACGTTGGCAACAAGCACAAAACTACACGTTGAAAAAGATCATTCTTAAAAAATGAAACTAAAAACAATAATATTAACTATGGGAATATTAACATCTCTATTTGGATGTAAGCAGAATAAAAAAAATGAATCTGACAAAGTTTACCCAAAAGAAGAATTTGCAATTATAGACACGAAATTAGAGAACGATAGACCTGCTGTTGGGGCTTTTAATTTAGCATACAAGAATTATGATTATAAATCTAAATACCCTTGGTGTTTGAAAATTGCAATCGGATTGGATATAGAAAATTGTAGGGAAAATGGACTGCCTGAACCTGAAGAAATTTCAATTGCGAATAGATTAGAAGATGAACTTTTGAAAAAAATAAAAGGAATTACAACTTCACATTATGTTGGACATTTATTTAATGATACTTTCTTGGATATTTATATTTATTTAGATAATCCTGAAAAAGCACATAAGTGGTTACAAACTCAAATAAATAAAGAAGGTTTGATAAGAGGTTTCGGATATGAAATTAACGAAGATCCAAAATGGAAAACTATAAAAGCTTTTATGAATAATTGAAAAAAACCAGTTACCAACAAAAAACTGAATTGAAAAACAAGCAATTTTGCGATTTTGCAATAGCAAATACTTGTTTTAATAACTTATTACAAACTGCTATTGTAGGCTCCCTAAAAATCAATTCTCCTTCATATTTTTTAAACTAAAAACTGAAACAAATCAGGTTTATCATTAAGGTAATCGCCATAAAAATTATGTTGTTTCATTTTAGCTATTAAAGGTTGTAAATCTTCAGAAGATTTTAACTGAACCCCAACAACTGCCGAACCATTTTCTCTATTTGTTTTTTTAGCATATTGAAAATAGGTAATATCATCATTAGGTCCTAAAATATCAACCACAAATTCTTTTAAAGCACCTGCTCGTTGCGGAAACTTTACAATAAAATAATGCTTTAAATTAGCATATAATAAAGCACGTTCTTTTATTTCAGAAGTCCTCGTAATATCGTTATTACTTCCACTAACAACACACACAACGTTTTTTCCTTTTATAACTTCAGCATAAAAATCTAACGCCGAAATACTAAGTGCTCCTGCAGGCTCAACCACTATGGCATCTTTATTATAAAGTTCTAAAATAGTTTCACATACTTTCCCTTCAGGAATAGTAATCATGGCATGTAAGTTTGTTTTACAAATATCAAAGGTTAAATCGCCCACGCGCTTAACAGCAGCTCCATCAATAAATTTTTCTATATGTTCTAACTCGGTATTCTTATTATTTTTAATAGAAACTGTCATAGATGGTGCGCCTTCTGGCTCGACACCAATAATTTTTGTATTAGGAGATAATTCTTTAAAAACTGTTGATAAGCCTGCAGCTAATCCGCCTCCGCCAACTGCTATAAACACATAATCGATAGGCTCTGTCGCTTGTTCTAAAATCTCTAAAGCAATGGTTGCCTGCCCTTCAATTACTTTAGGATCGTTAAACGGATGAATGAATGTTTTTTTAAGTTCGTCACATTCTACCATGGCCGCATGATACGCATCATCAAAAGTATCGCCAACAAGTTTTATTTCTATATAATCTTCACCAAACATTTTAACCTGTTGCACTTTTTGGTTTGGAGTTGGTGCAGGCATATAAATAGTGCCTTGAATTTTTAATAATTTACAAGATAAAGCAACACCTTGAGCATGGTTTCCTGCACTGGCACAAACTACACCATTTAAAGCTTCTTTATCTGTAAGTGAACTAATTTTGTTGTAAGCACCTCTAATTTTATAAGAACGTACCTGTTGCAAGTCTTCTCGCTTTAAAAGAATATTGGCATCATATTGTTTTGAATATCTTAAACTAGAGCTTAAAGGTGTAACTGCTGATACTTTTTTAATAGTTTCAGCAGCAGATTTTACATCGTTAAGATTAGGAAAATATATGGTTTTTTCCTTTTTCATATGCTTATCATTTTTTTATATAACAAGACCTGCCAATAACTTGACAGGTCTTGAGTATTAATTATATATAATAGTTATTAAACTATTGGTTTCATTGCTGTCATTGAAGCTCTTAAAAATTCACCTACTTTTTCAACTGGGTGACTTCTTAATGCTTTGTTTACTTCAATTAATTTTGCATTATCAACACCTTTACCATTATCTGCAGCATACGCTTTTCCAATAACATCGGTATCAATAGTTTTCATAAAATCAGTTAATAAAGGCTTACAAGCATGATCGAATAAATAACATCCGTATTCAGCTGTATCAGAAATTACGCTGTTCATTTCATAAAGTTTTCTTCTTGCAATGGTGTTAGCAATTAGAGGTGTTTCATGTAATGATTCGTAGTATGCTGATGCATCAATAATTCCAGAATCTGTCATAGCTTCAAACGCTAATTCAACACCTGCTCTTACCATTGCAACCATTAACACACCGTTATCGTAATATTCTTGTTCTGAAATCTCAACATCACCTGCTGGTGTTTTTTCAAATGCTGTTTCTGCAGTTGCAGCTCTCCATCCTAATAAATCTTTATCATTATTTGCCCAATCTGCCATCATACCGCTAGAGAAGTTACCTTCCATAATGTCATCCATATGCTTTTGGAATAATGGACGCATAATATCTTTTAATTCTTCTGAAAGTTCAAAAGCTTTAATTTTTGCTGGGTTTGATAAACGATCCATCATATTAGTGATTCCACCATATTTAAGACCTTCTGTAATAGTTTCCCAACCATATTGAATTAATTTTGAAGCATAACCCGCATCAATACCTTTTTCAATCATTTTATCGAAACAAAGAATAGATCCTGTTTGTAATAAACCACAAAGGATAGTTTGCTCTCCCATTAAATCTGACTTAACCTCAGCAACAAAAGAAGAAGCTAACACCCCTGCTCTATCACCTCCAGTTGCTGCTGCATAAGCTTTAGCTTGTGCCCAACCTTTTCCTTCTGGGTCATTTTCTTCGTGTACAGCAATAAGTGTTGGTACACCAAAACCTCTTTTATATTCTTCACGCACTTCTGTACCTGGACATTTAGGCGCTACCATAATAACTGTTAAGTCTTCACGAATTTGAGTACCTTCTTCAACAATATTAAAACCATGAGAATAAGACAATGTTGCTCCTTTTTTCATTAAAGGCATTACTGCATTTACAACACTTGTATGTTGTTTATCTGGTGTTAAGTTTAACACTAAATCTGCCGTTGGAATTAACTCTTCGTAAGTTCCTACATTAAAACCATTATCAGTTGCATTTACAAATGATTGACGTTTTTCTGCAATTGCTTGCGGTCTTAAAGCATAAGAAATATCTAAACCAGAATCTCTCATGTTTAGCCCTTGGTTAAGCCCCTGCGCTCCACATCCTACAATGACTATTTTTTTACCTTTTAATGCATTTACACCATCTTCAAACTCTGAAGAATCCATAAATCGACACTTCGATAATTGACTCAGTTTATCTCTTAACGATAGTGTGTTAAAATAATTTCCCATTTTAATTTTAGTTATTATTGATTATTGAATGCTAATAGCATCTCTGTTACTTTCATTTCATCTTTAGTTACAGCAATACGTCCTGCACGAACAAATTGCATAATACCAAACACATTTAAATCTCTACGTAATGATTCAATTTCGTTTCTTCTTCCCGATTTTTCAAGAACAAAAAACTCTTTGTTTACGGTAACGATTCTGGTATTACTTTCTTTTATTATATTTTGAATTTGAGGTTCTTCAAACAGTAATGAAGATTTTATTTTAAACATACAAGACTCTGTATAAATAGTTTCTTCATCTGTATGATAAAATGCTCGTATTACCTCTATTTGCTTTTGAAATTGTCCAACTATTTTTTTGGCTTGAGACTCTGTAATATTTACTACTATAACAAAACGATTTACACCATCAATTTCTGATTGTGATGTTGTTAAGCTTTCTATATTAATATGTCTGCGTTGAAAAATAGCCGATATACGATTTAATAAACCGATGTTATTTTCGGTATAAATTGAAATCGTGAATGTTTTTATTTCTTCGTTCATTTTTTCTAAATATTTAGCTTAATCGTATATCTGAAACGGATGCTCCAGATGGCACCATTGGAAATACATTATCCTCTTTTTCTACACATACCTCAAGGAAATAAGACTCTTTTGATGCTATCATTTCTTTAACAGCATCAGCCAATTCTTCTCTTTTAGAAATACGTTTAGCTTCTATATGATATCCTTTTGCTATTGTAACAAAATCAGGATTAGTCATTTCTGTAGAAGCGTAACGTTTATCAAAAAATAATTGTTGCCATTGACGAACCATTCCTAAGAATTCATTATTTAAAACAACAATTTTTACAGGCGTTTTTTGCTGAAAAATAGTTCCTAATTCTTGAATATTCATTTGAAAACCACCATCACCAATAATAGCTACTACTTCTCTATCTGGCTCTGCCATTTTAGCGCCTATAGCAGCAGGAAGCGCAAAGCCCATAGTTCCTAATCCTCCAGACGTAATATTACTTTTAGTAAGATTAAATTCTGAATAACGACATGCAATCATTTGGTGTTGCCCAACATCAGATACAATGGCTGCATTCCCTTTACTTTCAATATTTATTTGCTTTAATACTTCTCCCATCGTTAATCCTTCTTTGGTTGGAGAAATATCATTTTTTATAACTTTTTCAAACTCGATAGCATATAAATCTTTAAACTCTTGCAACCAAGAATCATGAGATTTAGAGTCTAATAATGGCAATAATTGTGCTAAACTATCTTTAGAATCACCTATAACAGCAACGTCTGTTTTCACATTTTTATCAATCTCAGCAGGATCAATATCAAAGTGAATAATTTTAGCTTGCTTAGCGTATTTGTTTAAATCTCCTGTAACACGATCGTCAAAACGCATACCTATGGCAATAAGCACATCACATTCGTTAGTTAACTTATTAGGAGCATAATTTCCGTGCATACCTACCATCCCAATATTTAATGGGTGCGATGTTGGTATTGCAGATGCTCCAAGAATGGTCCATGCAGATGGTATTCCTGCTTTTTCAATAACTGCTTTTAACTCTTTTTCTGCCTGACCAAGAATAACTCCTTGCCCCCAAACAATCATTGGTTTTTTAGCAGAATTTATTAATTGAGCTGCTGCTTTTACAGATTCAGGATTTGTTTTAGAAACTGGAATATAACTTCGTACACCTGTACATTTTTTATATTCAAAATCTAATTCGCCAAATTGAGCATCTTTAGTTATGTCTACTAATACTGGTCCTGGTCTACCACTTTTTGCTATATAAAAAGCTTTAGCTAACACTTCTGGAATTTCAGAAGCTTTAGTAACTTGATGATTCCATTTTGTTACTGGCGTAGATATACCAACAATGTCAGTTTCTTGAAACGCATCACTACCTAATAAATGAGAAGGTACTTGACCCGTAATACAAACCATTGGTGTAGAATCTATTTGTGCATCGGCGATTCCTGTTATTAAGTTTGTAGCTCCTGGACCTGAGGTTGCCATGGCAACACCAATACGTCCTGAAATACGTGCATAACCTTGAGCAGCATGTGCAGCTCCTTGTTCATGTCTTGTTAAAACATGATGAATTTGGTCTCTAAACTTGTATAATTCATCATAAACAGGCATAATAGCACCTCCTGGATATCCGTAAAGAATATCAACACCTTCAGCCATTAAGCATCTTACTATTGCTTCACTACCTGAAATACGCATTTTTTTATTAACCACTTCTTGTGTTTTGTTTTCTGTTTCTGTATTCATAATTCTCACTTTAAATTCATGAGATTCCATCCTTGGAAGGAATGACAAAAATATTGTTATTTATTATGCATCAGTTATACAACCTTTTGAGGCTGATGCCACTGATTTTGCATATTTATATAATATTCCTTTTTTATGTTTTAACGGTGGCTGAACCCATTGTGTTTTTCTTTCAGCTAATTCTTCATCTGAAAGTAAAACATTAATAGAATTATCTTCAGCACTTATTCTAATTTTATCGCCTGTTTTTAATAATCCGATAGCACCACCTTCTTGTGCTTCTGGTGTAATATGTCCTACCACAAAACCATGAGTTCCTCCTGAAAAACGACCATCTGTAATTAAAGCTACAGATTTTCCTAAACCAGCTCCCATAATTAAAGACGTTGGTTTTAGCATTTCTGGCATTCCAGGACCTCCTTTTGGACCTACATAACGAATGACGACCACATCTCCTTTTTCTACTTCTCCGTTTGATATTCCTGTATTTGCAGCTTGCTCGCCATCATAAACAACAGCCTTTCCTTCAAACAATAAACCTTCATTTCCTGATATTTTGGCAACAGCACCTTCGGTAGCTAAGTTTCCATAAAGAATTTGTAGATTCCCTGAAGATTTTAAAGCTTTATCCTTTGGAAATATAACATCTTGATCGTCTTCAAAAGTAAGTGGTTCTACATCGGCTAAGTTTTCAGCCAACGTTTTTCCAGTTACCGTCATACAATCTCCATGTAAATAACCATTATCTAATAAGTATTTCATAACTGCTGGAGTTCCACCAATGCCATGAACATCTTCCATTAAATATTTTCCACTAGGTTTCAAATCAGCTATTAAAGGTGTTCTATCACTAACGCGTTGAAAATCTTCTAATGTAAATTCTATATCGGCAGCATGTGCAATGGCTAAAAAGTGTAATACTGCATTTGTAGACCCTCCTAATGCATTTACAAGTGCTATGGCATTTTCAATAGATTTTTTTGAAATAATATCTAAAGGTTTTAAATCTAATTCTAAAAGATTTTTAATAGCTATTGCTGTTCTTTCACTTTCGGTTAATTTATTAGGATTTTCTGCTGGAATAGAAGAATTATAAGGTAATGCAAAACCCATACATTCTATTGCTGACGCCATAGTGTTTGCAGTATACATACCACCACAAGCTCCTGCCCCTGGAATGGCACTTTTAATAATTTCTCTATATTCTTCTTCATCAATTTCACCAGCCACTTTTTGTCCTAAAGCTTCAAAAGCCGAAACAATATTTAATTTTCTTCCTTTATATTTTCCTGATGCTATCGTACCTCCATACATCATAATAGAAGGACGATTTAAACGCAACATAGCAATAACAGCTCCTGGCATATTTTTATCGCAACCAACTACAGATATAAGCGCATCATAACTTTGAGCATTCACAACAGTTTCAATAGAATCTGCAATAATATCTCGAGAGGCTAATGAATAATTCATACCAGAAGTTCCCATAGAAATACCATCACTAACACCAATAGTATTAAATCCTAAACCAACTAAACCTGCTATTTTGCATTCAATTTTTACTTCAGCTGCTAAATTATTTAAATGCATATTGCATGGGTTACCATCATAACCTGTACTAGCAATACCCACTTGGGCTTTTTTCATATCTTCATCTGTCAAACCTACAGCGTATAACATCGCTTGAGAAGCAGGTTGAGATTCATCTTGAGTTAATCTTTTACTATGTTTATTAAGTTCTTTCATTTTTATTGCAGATAATTTATGTTTTATCTTAGTTTAGTTTTCAATATTTCAAACATTTAAGACTTTTATCCTAAAATCAAAATCTTAAAAATAACGTTCGAAATTAATTTATTAGGTTTTTATTTACTTTTTTATTTCATTTATATGTCTAAACTCATAACTACAAAAAACACATTAAAAACCTAAAAATCAGTATTTTAAATCTGTATTTTTATGATGTTCAAAAAACGAAAAAAAAGCAATAAAAAAGCCTTCCTTAAAGGAAAGCTTATAATAAATGTTTTATATTTTAATTATAGCCTTCCTGTCTTCATGAAATAATCACAATGACTACAATAAGAATGCTATTTAAAATTTGCTTTTTCATTTTACTCCAGCAAATATTTACAATTAAAACTTAATAAGCAATATTTTATTGAAAAAAATTAAAAGTAATTCAATTTTACTTTTAATTTTTTTACTTTTGTCGCCACAAATAATAGAGGAAAGATTTGACTGATTGCAACCTCTTTATATCAAAATAATTTTGATATAAAATAAAAATGCTAAAGGCAGTGTAAACTTCCTTCGACGTTATCGTCAAATCTTACCATAAAATAAATTATATGGCTTATTTATTCACTTCAGAAAGTGTTTCTGAAGGACACCCAGATAAAGTAGCAGATCAAATTAGTGACGCTTTAATTGATAACTTTTTAGCGTTTGATAGCGAAAGTAAAGTAGCTTGTGAAACACTTGTTACAACAGGTCAAGTTGTACTTGCTGGCGAAGTAAAATCTACCACCTATTTAGATGTTCAAAAAATTGCTAGAGATACCATAAATAAAATTGGTTATACCAAAGGCGAATATATGTTTGATGGTAACTCGTGTGGTGTTTTATCTGCAATACATGAACAATCTGAAGACATTAATCAAGGTGTAGATCGCGGAAGCAAAGAAGAACAAGGCGCGGGAGACCAAGGTATGATGTTTGGTTACGCTACCAACGAAACTGAAAACTTCATGCCATTAGCTTTAGATTTATCACACAGAATTTTAAAAGAACTTGCAGAATTACGTCGCGAAAATAAAGATATTGATTACTTAAGACCCGATTCTAAAAGTCAGGTTACTATTGAATATAGCGATGATAATATTCCGCAACGTATTGATGCCATTGTAGTATCTACACAACATGACGATTTTGCCGATGATGATACTATGCTTGCAAAAATTAGAAAAGATATTATTGACATATTAATACCAAGAGTTGTTTCTAAACTTCCTGAGCAAATACAAGTATTATTTAATGATGACATTAAATACCACATCAATCCAACTGGAAAATTTGTTATTGGTGGTCCTCATGGAGACACTGGATTAACTGGACGTAAAATTATTGTAGATACTTATGGAGGAAAAGGCGCTCACGGTGGTGGTGCATTTTCTGGAAAAGACCCAAGTAAAGTAGATAGAAGTGCTGCTTATGCTACGCGCCACATTGCCAAAAACTTAGTAGCTGCTGGTGTTGCCGATGAAATTTTAGTACAAGTAAGTTATGCTATTGGTGTAGTAGAACCAATGGGTATTTTTATTGATACTTATGGAACTTGCCCTTTTAATATGACTGATGGGGAAATTGCTAAAAAAGTATCATCAATTTTTGATATGCGCCCATTTGCTATTGAGGATCGGTTAAAACTTCGTTCACCTATATACAGTGAAACAGCTGCTTACGGACATATGGGACGTACAAACGAAACGGTTACTAAATCATTTACACAACCCAATGGAGAAACAATAACACTTGATGTAGAATTATTTACATGGGAAAAACTTGATTACGTTGATAAAATAAAAGAAGCGTTTAATTTATAATACTTAATAAGTATAACCAAAAGAGCTCGCAATTGCGAGCTCTTTTGGTTTAAAATATAAAAAGTTAAACTATTCTACTTCTTGTTAATCTCTAATTTTTCAGCAAAATAATCACAAAAATCTTTCATAGTTGCTGTCATTCTTTCGTCTTGTGTAGCTCTTTTAAAAGTATCACTCATAGCTACTAAAGTTTGATGAAAAAACACTTTCATTTCATCTACTGGCATATCTTTAGTCCATAAATCTATACGCAATGTTTCCTGTGCTTTAGCATCCCAAACAGCAAGCATCATTGCTTTTGCTTCTTCATTTGTAATGCCTCCATCTTCTGCTGTCCAAAATAATTTTTCTGGTATCTTATTAGCATCCAGTTCAACATTCAATTCTATTTTAGAGGTCTTATTATCAGCCATTATTTACGTGGTTTAAATTTTGAGTTATTAAAAATATCTTCGGTGCTTGTTATAAGCATATCTTTTAGGGTTACATCATTTTGTTCCATATAGGCTCTTACAATTTGCCAACCAATATATTGACCTAATCGTCCAGGAGAATCTGTATCAATTTCTTCTAAATAAAACTTAGAAAAAGGTGCTGGATTTATAAAACGACCTAATAATTTAGTGTCGGTACTAAAAAGCAATTCGCGTTCAACAAAATAACGCCAAATATAGCTTTCATTTGCTATAGCCCAATTTAATTCTTCTTGAGAATAGCCTATACGTTCCGCTTCTGTTTTAAAAGGTAAAACAGCGTCTTTAAAATACAATTGCTTGCCAAAATAAATCATTTCATCTAAAAAGGTTTTATTTGGCTTTTGGTAAATATATTTTTTAGCATATTCATTAGCTAAATCGACAACGATTTGTTCCTTAGTTAAACCCTTTCTAATATATCTTGGTATATTAGCATAAAATTCGTGATCTCCTCCTAAATAACTATCCAAAGCAATAACATCAATGGTGTCTGTTACAATAGCTCGATCTCTATATCTAACATAATTTGTAGTAGTAATAACCCTAGGCGGATTAAATTCTGGAAAATAATATTGGATATGATTAAAAAGCGATTCAATTTCTTGTTCTACTATAGAAAAGTCTGAAAACGTTTTATTAACCTCTGCAAACAGCTGCAATTGTAAAGTATCTTTTTTTGTTTCTACCCATGTTGAATCGGTATCATTCTCAGAGAACATAAAAGGATATGCCTGCTTTATTTTTGAAAAATCCTCTAAACTTGTTTTAGAAACAAGCAAATCAAATCTTTCTACTTTTACATTATTATTAATTTCAGCTATTTTACTTTCTAAATTGTTATCATTTTTACAAGAAAAGGTAATCGATAATATTAATATAAATAATAATAAGTGCCTCATAGTAAACTTAAACGCCATAAATTTTTATTAATTGAGTGATTCCTTTATTTTTGCTTGCAAAGGTAATATTCTTAGATTAAAATTCATTTAATATGCAAACAGAAAAAGTTGTAGATTACATTGTAAACTGGCTAAAAGATTACGCCACAAATGCCGGAGTTAATGGTTTTATTATTGGTATTTCTGGCGGAATAGATTCAGCTGTAACCTCCACACTTTGCGCAAAAACGGGTTTAAAATTAAAGTGTATTGAAATGCCAATACATCAAGCTCCTTCTCAAGTTAGTAGAGCGATAAATCATATTGATTGGTTAAAATCCAATTTTAATCAAGTAGAAATGACTCAAGTAAACTTAACACCTGTATTTGATAGTTTAATTGAATCTTTACCAAGTGTAGATAATGAAGAAGAACGTTTTATGTCTTTAGCTAATACTAGAGCTAGATTACGTATGACGACCTTGTATTATTTTGCTGCACTAGAAAAACTATTAGTTGCAGGAACTGGTAATAAAGTAGAAGATTTCGGAATTGGTTTTTATACAAAATATGGCGATGGAGGTGTAGATTTAAGTCCGATTGCCGATTTATTTAAAACTGATGTTTACACCATAGCTAAATATTTAGGCATTAATAAAGAAATTATAGAAGCAGCTCCAACTGATGGTTTATGGGGTGATGATAGAACAGACGAAGACCAAATAGGCGCTTCGTACCCAGAGCTTGAATGGGCAATGAAAATGGACTCTAAGGGAAAAACTGCCAATGATTTTTCAGGCAGAGAACAAACTGTATTTAAAATATACAAACGATACAATTCAGCCAACAAGCATAAGATGATTCCGATTCCAATTTGCGAAATTCCCAACAATTTACTCTAAATTTTGCAAAATATATAAAAAAGCATTACTTTTACCGCAAGCTTATTCTCTCAATTATAATACTCTCGTATATTAACTATTATAAAAAAGCTTTAAGATTATGATTAAATTATTAATAGCAGATAATCACCCAATTATCAGAAAAGGTTTAGAACTACTTTTTGCATCTTCATCAAACATTGAAGTTGTTGGAAGTTTAGAAGACGGGGAAGAAATTCTTGATTTTATCAAAAAGAATCCTGTAGACATTATTTTAATGGAAGCTGATTTTCCAAAACTTAATGGTTTAACTGTTTTACGTTATTTAAAAAATGACTATCCAGACATTAAAACTATTATTTTTAGCGGGCAACCAGAAGAAGTGTATGCTATAAATGCCATTAAAGCTGGCGCATCTGGATACATTTCTAAATCGGTTAACATTATTACTATTAGTGAAGCTATAGTAAAAGTTTATGAAGGTGGTATTCATTTAAGTAATGAATTAACACAACAATTAGCTTTTGGTACGCGTACTAATAAAAGCGGTTCATTTTACAAAAAACTATCAACTAGAGAAGCAGAAGTTTTAAAACTTTTGACTATTGGTAGAAAAAACAAAGAAATCTCTAAAGAATTAAACATTAACGAAAAAACGGTTAGTACATACAAAGCTCGCTTAATGCGTAAGCTTAAAGTTACTAATTTAGTTGATTTAGTTAATCAAGCAAAAATTGCTTCGGAGCTTTAAAAACTCTGTTTAACTTTTTATTATGGTAGCATTTTTAAGCCTGAGTAGTATTTTATTTTTTAAGTAAATTACCTCGTGTTACTGTAACTTTTAAAAGTTTATTGCTGAAATTCTTTTATTTTTAGTCTATTAAGACTGAATAGATTTCATTTAACTCTTAAAAACTCTAAGTGTCTTTAATAAGCATTTAGAGTTTTTTTTATAAAACCCTATTCAGCTTTCTAGATAGCAACATTTTTAAACTCGAGTAATCTTTTACTTCTTCAAGTATATTCCTGTTAGTATCACCGTTATTTTTTAATGTTTCTTGCTGAAACTCTTTCACCTTTTGATCTATTAAGAAACAACGTAAACTTAAAATGGTCTCACTAACTAATTGTGCAACACTATGTGTTTTTTCTTTTGGAAAGATATTCATTCTATTCCAATTGTCTAGCCCATAACGCTCATCTTCCATTAAAATAGTAGTAATTTCACTAGACATTTCTGGGTCTACAGAATTTACAAACGTTTTAAGCTCGAAATCTGGACTTTGATTTAACCTGTCTATAATAGTATAATACATGATTTTAAAATGAGGATTTGTAAATTCCATTTCGTCATCTTGTAAATCTAAAAACACTTTTTCGAACACTTTAGCTCGATGAATTTCAGGTTCTAAAATCAATTCCCCTTTATCATTTTCTTTTAAAACTAGGTCTTCAAAATCTTCTTCTCTATTTCCGTAAAGCAATAAAACTTCAATTATTTTTCGTTCTAAAACATATTGCACATCTACCTTTTTAACAGGTTTTGTCTCATGCCTAATAACGTCAAATGCTTTTTGATCTTTTTTAAACTGCTTATTTTCTTCCTGAAAGTCTTTTTTATTTATTTGAGCCAATGTACTAAAAAGTACTTCCTCACTAATATCCATTATTCTAGCGCATTCCTGAATATAAATTTCTCTTTTTATATGATCTGGAATTTTAGAAATACTATTTACAATATCCCTAACTGTTTCTGCCTTTTTTATAGGATCGCTTTTTGATTCTTCAAATAAAATAGAGGCTTTAAACTGTATAAAATCTTTAGCATTCTCGGTTAAATAAAGTGCTAACTCTTCAAGCGTATTTTGCTTTGCAAAACTATCTGGGTCTTCGCCTTCTGGAAACGTACAAACTTTAACGTTCATACCTTGTTCTAAAATCAGATCAATACCTCTTAACGAAGCTCGCATTCCTGCTGCATCACCATCAAAAAGCACAGTAATGTTTTTTGTAAGCCTATTTATTAATCTTATTTGTTCTGAGGTTAATGCTGTACCTGAAGATGACACCACATTTGTTATTCCTGTTTGATGGAACTGAATAACATCTGTATAACCTTCAACCAAATAGCAATTATCTTCTTTAGCGATACTTTGCTTTGCATGATAAATACCATATAAAACTTTGCTTTTATGATAAAGCTCACTCTCTGGAGAATTTACATATTTCGCTGCTTTTTTATCGGCAATAAGAATACGACCACCAAAACCTAAAACTCGACCACTCATGCTCTTAATAGGAAACATAACACGACCTTTAAACCTATCAAATCGTTTATCTTCCTTAACTATGGTTAAGCCTGTTTTTTCTAAAAAATCAATATTATAACCTTGCTTTAAAGCTTCATCAGTAAAAGCTTGCCATTCATTTAACGAATAACCTAAATCAAATTTTTTAATAGTTTCTTCGGTAAAGCCACGCTCTTTAAAATAACTTAAACCTATCGATTTTCCTTGATCTGTTTTATGTAATATTTTTTGAAAATAAGTATTAGCAAACTCACTTACCAAATATAAACTTTCGCGTACATTGGCTTGTTCTTTTTGCTCGTTACTTTGTTCGGTTTCCTCTATTTCAATATTATATTTCTTAGCAAGATACTTTATAGCTTCAGGGTACGTAAAGTGCTCATGTTCCATTAAAAAAGACACCGCAGTTCCTCCTTTTCCAGTGGAGAAATCTTTCCAAATTTGTTTTACTGGCGATACCATAAAACTAGGCGAACGCTCATCACTAAAAGGACTTAAACCTTTAAAATTACTTCCCGCTTTTTTTAACTGAACAAAATCACCTATAACCTCCTCTACGCGAGCAGTTTCAAACACTAAATCTATGGAAGCTGGTGATATCAATATGAAAAATTAAATGGAATGTAAATGTAATACAAACTATTGATTTTAAAAATTAAAGCCGTTTTGAAATTTTGATGTTTAAAAAATACAGACCTTTATTTGATTAATCTATATCAAATCGAACTCCGACAGAAATATTATGTTGATCGACTAATTGATTTTTGAAAATTGGAGACAAATCATATTTTACATACAATGCTGTATCACCAAATGCTAAATATGTACTTAAACCATATACTAAATTACTGGTATTTAAACCACCTTTTTGCTTATCTTTCATACGTTCACCATTCAATTCATATTTTAATTTTTGACGCGTTCCTATATTAAAGCCAGCATAACCTCCTATTCCTATTTTAAATTGTTTTTCCGTTGAATATCTAAAATAGGTGTCTCTTTCTATTTTTTTAGATGGTCCAAATTCAAAATGTACAGGGAACACTAAATTGGTCATAGAGAATTTAGATTTCTTAAGGTTTTCGGGAAACACTTGTAAAACTGTTTGATTACCTTGTTTAACAAAATATTGATTATCATTTGGTTTTAAGCCATTTATTTGAAGTGAATATCCGTACTTGAAACGGAGGAAATTAGTATTCTTAAACACACGCGTTTTCCACGCCCAACCTATTTCAAAAAAGCGAGACCCTCCAAACTTATATGGCGAATCATCTAGATTTTCACCTTCAATAATAGCATTGTTTAAACCAAAGGCTAACACAAAATCGCTTGATGTACGTCTATCGTATTTTCTTTCTTTTAATGTATCATCTTCTTGTTTTCCCAAACATATAAAGTTAGCACCATTACCTTCTCTTCCTCCTATTCTAAATACTATTTCATTTTCATCTAACTTAGACCTATCAGGATTTCTAGTCAATAAAGAAAATTCATTTTCTAAAATAGCAATGCGATTTTCAATATTTAAGGCATGTTTTTTAGCTGCCTCTTTTTTAAGTTTTTCTGCCTCTTGACTTGTAATCTCACCATCATCCAACCGTTTATTAATCGCTTCCACTTTTTCTTTTAAAAAATTTCGCTCTTCATTTTGAATAACTTCTTTTTTTGCTTTTAATTTTTCAATTTTATTTTCACTATTCACATTTTGAATGGTGTCTTGTGCATTGATTAAGTACACATTTAAACTTAGTATTAACACCACTAAGCATTTAATAATTGTTTGCATAACTGTTCGTTTTTTGATCCCAAACGGGGAATTGATTTATAATTGATTTGATGATTTTTAATCGTTTCGTTGAGCAACCGCTGTTTTTACCGAATTAAAACTTGACTTTATAGCTTTAAAAACTTTGTCTCTAAAAGATTGATCTAATTCCTCTTCCACATCTTGAAGTAATGCATTAGCATCAACCACTCCGCTGGTTTCATTCAATATTTTATGCAGCCTAATTTCTTGTTGAGCTTGTAATAATAAGGCATCAATATCGGCATCTGTCACTTCTGTCTTTGCTTCTTTTAAAACGTGTACTTGTGCTACAATATCTTGTATTTTTTGTTCTTCAAAAGATGATTTTTCTTTTAAAACTCCAGACGATTTTATATCTATATCTTTTTTAATTAGCTCTACTTCTTCTTTGCTTGAAACTGCCACAACATCATCTAAAGTATTGTCTTCTAAAACTTCACTACCTGTTTTATTTATTTGATTTTTATCTAATTTCGTGACTGTTTTATTCTCTTTAAAATTTTCAACTTTTAATGTTTCTTCAACTATTGCATTATTAGAATCTGATATAATAACTTGTGGAGAATCTACAACTTTTGGTAAATCTTCAATATGTGTTTGGTTATTAAAAAACTGAGAAACCACCAACAAAACACCAATAATACTTGCTGCCAAACCAAGCAACCAATATGATGCATTGTTTCTAGCTTCTTTTTGCTCATTTAAACTACCAGACAATTTGCTCCAAGCATTTTCTGAAGGTTTTAATCTTCTACTCTCAAGCTTTTCTTTTATGTCTTCTTCAAATTTATTTGGTGCCATAACTTGCCATTTTATTTAATTCATTAATTTTTTCTTGAAGCATTTTTCGTGCTTTAAATAATTGCGATTTTGATGTACCCTCATTAATTTTTAACATCGTTGCAATTTCATGATGTTTATAACCTTCAATAGCATACATTACAAATACCATTCTGTAACCTTCAGGAAGAGCATCTATGAGTTGTTGTATTTCTTCCACTTCAAGATTTTCTGATATAGTATTTTCAAACACATCATTAATAAAAACATCTTCTATTGAAAACTCAATATTTTTTTGCTGTCTTAAAAATGAAATAGCTTCTCTAACCATAATTTTGCGTATCCAACCTTCAAAACTTCCTTCATTTTTAAAGCTTTTTAAATTAGTAAAAACTTTAAAAAAACCTTTTAACATTACATCTTCAGCAAATTGTATATCCTTAATATAATACCTACAAACACTTAGCATTTTTGGAGCATGCATTTCAAATAACACATGTTGTGCTTCACGACTATTTTTCAATGCCTTTTTTATAAGTGCCGATTCGTTTTTATGGAGTTGAATAACTTTCAAAAATGATATCATTTTGCTTTCTATTTATAAAGACGCAAATATTATACAAATGGTTGCCCTAGGGTTCAATAAATTTTAAAACTAATGTATGCTTTAATATGAAAAAAGAAAACAGGCCTTATTAAACCAATTATTTATCTAATAATTTAAAACTTAAAAAAATACATTCATAATTAAAAAACTATTGAATTTTTATCAATTTTAAATAAATGTTAAATTTTATTTACTTATACCGCCAATTAACTAAAAATAATTCATCAATTAAGTATATTTGGGTAAACACATGACAATCTATGAATAATAATCATCTTTTTTCATCATATGACAAGCTTCCAAAAACTTGGGACGAGATGTACAATGACAATGAAGAGTTTAGGACACGATATGAAGCATTTAAAAAATATTTAGAAAACACTTCTCCAGAGAAACTAACTAAAAAAGAAGATTTAGCTAAACAACTATTTATGAGTCAAGGTGTAACCTTTACTGTTTATAGCGACAATGAAGGAATTGAAAAAATATTTCCTTTTGATATTGTTCCTAGAATTATTACAGCTAATGAATGGGACAAAATAGAAAAAGGTATTAAACAACGTCTTAAAGCCTTAAATTTATTTATAAAAGATATTTATAACGAACAGTTTATTTTAAAAGATGGTATAATACCGGCCGAATTAATTTATTCATGCCCAAATTTTTTACGCGAAATGAAAGGTGTAAAAGTACCATATGATGTATATATTCAAATATCTGGTGTCGATTTAATTAGAAATAATGATGGTGAATTTTATGTTCTTGAAGATAATTTAAGAACACCTTCTGGAGTAAGTTATATGCTTGAAAACAGAGAAATTTCAAAACGCTTATTTCCTGGACTGTTACCAAAAAATAATGTAAGATCGGTTTCAAACTACCCAAACATATTACACAAAAAACTTAAAGGACTTTCAAACATAGCAGATCCTAACATTGTGTTACTTACACCAGGCATCTATAATTCGGCATATTACGAACATACTACTTTAGCAAGATTAATGGGTATTGAATTAGTAGAAGGAAGTGACTTGGTTGTTAAAAACCATTTTGTTTACATGAAAACTACTAATGGTTTAAAACAAGTTGATGTGATATACAGACGTGTAGATGATGACTATTTAGATCCGCTTGAATTTAATGCTGAAAGTGTTTTAGGTGTTGCAGGCATTATGGCTGCTTTTAGAAAAGGCAATGTTAATATTGTAAATGCGCCAGGAACTGGTATTGCTGATGATAAAGCTATTTACACTTATGTTCCTGACATGATTAAATATTATTTAGATGAAGAACCTCTATTAAAAAACATAGAAACCTATCAACTAGGAAAACCCGATGAGTTAGATTATGTCATTAAAAATATTAAAGACATGGTTATTAAAAAAACCGATGGTAGTGGTGGTTACGGTATGCTTATGGGGCATGAAGCATCTGATGAAGAAATAGAAGACTACATAAATAATGTAAAGCAAAAACCCGAAAACTTTATAGCACAACCCATTTTAAGACTTTCAACAGCTCCTTGCTATATTGATGGTAAACTATCACCTAGATGTATCGATTTAAGACCATTTGCATTATCGGGTCGCGATGGTATTGATATTTGCCCTGGAGGATTAACCAGAGTCGCTCTTAAAAAAGGATCTTTAGTCGTAAATAGTTCTCAAGGTGGCGGTAGTAAAGACACATGGGTTATTCAATAATATAAAACAAAAAGCATGTTAAGTAGAGTAGCAAATAATCTTATTTGGTTAGACAGATATATGGAACGTGGCAATGGTATTTTAAATTTACTACATGTAAATTTTTATGCCAATCAAGACTCTCCTGAACTATTTTCTTGGGCACCAATAATTAAAACCTTTACACCTCCAGAAAATGAATTTTATACTGAAGACGCTATAGAATGTATCGACTTTATGGTTTTCAATACTGGTAATTCTAATTCCATTTTAAATATAATTACAAAAGCTAGAGAAAATGCTAGAAGTGTTCAAGAACATATATCTAGAGAACTTTGGTTATGTATTAATAATTATTATTTATACCTTACAAACAAAGATTTACCTAAAAAATTAAGAGAAGAAGATCCCATTCAATTTTTAGATGATTTAAGAAAACATCATTTAATTTATTATGGCACTTCTGATAACACACAAGAACGTGGTTCATCTTATTATTTTATGAATGTTGGTAAGTTTTTAGAACGTGTTATTCTTATTTCTGATTTTACAGCACTTAAACTTTACGACATAAGTAATACTACAGACGATTTAGAAAAAAGCTTTTACTGGAAAAACCTCTTATTATCAGTTGGTGGTTATCAGTTATATTTAAAAACACACAAATCTACTTTTACAGAAGAACATGTAATAAGTATGGTTTTTCAGGATAAATTATTCCCTAGATCTGTGTATTATTGTATTAACAAATTAAGCAGACACATTAATCAGCTTATTGAAAGTAATCAATTAGAAAGGAATAATATTGAATTTTTATTAGGAAAACTTGAAAGCACCATTAAGTATACTACTATTGAAAATATAAAAACCCAAGGGTTACACAATTTTATTTATGATATTAAAGAAGACATACGAAACATTTCTTTAAATATTAATGCTGTTTACTTTTCACAAAATAATTAATCTTTAGTATATGGCTACCTTTTTTATTAAACACGTCACTAAATACACGTATAGTAATGCCGTAATAGATGGTGCTACACTTACAAGACTACATCCTATTAATGACGATTTCCAAAAGGTAACATCGCATTTAATATCTGTTACCAATAATCCGTATATAGAAACATTTACCGATTTTTTTGGCAATAGAGTTGGTACTTTTATGGTTACCGACCCACATCATGAATTAAATATTACATCAGAAATAGAAGTTATAACTTATAATAAAGTATTTCCAGAAGATGTTATTGAAATTGACAAACAATGGATCGAATTAAAATCATTAAAAAGTAATGTAGATTATATTGATTATTTAAAACACAAACCCTTTGATGGTAGTCAAGACATTAACAATTTAATAGCAGAAAAAAATCTTGCTTCAAAGTCGCCATACAAAGCTTTATTAGAACTATGTGAATATGTTTACACAAACTTTAAATACATTCAAGGCATTACAGATGTTAATACGCCATTAAATGAAGTTTGGCAATTAAAAGCGGGTGTTTGTCAAGATTTTACAAATGTGCTTTTACAGATGCTTAGAAAGCTTGGTATTCCTGCAAGATACGTAAGCGGCTATATTTGTCCGAATGATAATATAACTAGAGGAGAAGGCGCTACACATGCCTGGATAGAAGCCTATATTCCATTTTATGGCTGGCTAGGTGTGGACCCAACCAATAATGCCATAGCAAACGAAAACCATGTTAGATTAGCCGTTGGTAGAAATTATAATGATTGCTCTCCAGTAAAAGGTGTTTTTAAAGGCAAAGTAGAAGCTCAAATGCAAGTAACTGTTGACGTTAAAACATCCAAAATACCTAAAGATTCTTCGCCAGAATTAAATATAATAACTACAACTAACAATAGTTATAAACGCAACTTAGAGCTTATTCAGCAAATACAGCAACAGCAGTAACTTTAAAGCACTTTCTATTTACTAACTTGAATTTGTCTGAAATTTTATCTAAATTCGTTTAGCATTAGATATAAAACATTAAAACGATTTCATATCAAGTCAATATGATGCAATTTCGAAAACCTAACTAATTAACTAATGTATGTTTCGACATCAAGGAAAGAGCAGAACGCTAAAACATAACTTGCGAATTGCAACTATCCTTTCATTTGTAGCAGGAATAGTTAATGTTTCTGGCTTTTTGGAATTTAAACAATTAACAACTAACGTAACAGGACATTTTGCACTTTTTATAAATGATGTTGCAGAATTTGAGTTTTGGAAAGGAACTATTTACTTCCTTTATATTTTTTCCTTTTTATTTGGTTCATTTATTTCAAGTTTTTTGATTGAAAAATATAGAGATAACAAAAAACTAAATGTTTTCGTATTTCCAACACTTATCGAGTGCTTAATATTAATTTCCATTCCAATTGTTTACAAAACAACACAAATAAAAAATCCTGACCTGATTGTTTGCTTCCTTCTTTTTGCAATGGGACTTCAAAACTCCTTAGTTACAAAAATTTCCAATGCAATTGTGAGAACAACTCACCTGACAGGCTTATTTACTGATTTGGGAATTGAATTGTCACAATTGTTTTTTGCAAAAGCACATCCTCATCAGGATAAAATAAAATCAACCATTAAGCTACGGATTTTTATTATTTCGTTTTTCTTTCTTGGGGGATTCATTGGTGGTTTTTTATATTCGAGAACAGAATTGAAACTTAATACGCTGATTTTAGGAGCAATTGTACTACTAACAAGCTTATTTTATGATGATTTGAGATTTAGAATGATAAAAACCAAAAGAAAATATAAACATAGAAAAACAGCACACAGCAATATATAACCTCTATTACGGAGGATTCGGCTACGTCCAAATCCACTTGGAATTGCTAAACGTCTGTTCCAAACCGAAAATTAACCCGTAACTGCTATTATAGAAACTATTAAACAAAACCTTCAAAAAATTATTTTTTTCTATCAATTACATAATTCACCATAAGTTTTAGCGAATTTTTATAATCTGATTCTGGATAGCTATTTAGGATTTGTAAAGCTTCTGTTTGAAATTGTTTCATTTTACTAATAGCATAATCTAAGCCTCCATTATTTTTTACAAAAGCAATTACTTCCTTAACACGCTTAGTATCTTTATTGTGATTTTTAATGGAATTAATAAGCCAATTTTTATCTTTTTTTGAGACTTGATTTAGCACATAAATTAAAGGCAAAGTCATTTTTTGCTCTTTAATATCAATTCCTGTTGGCTTTCCTATTTGGGTATCGCCATAATCAAATAAATCGTCTTTTATTTGAAACGCCATACCAATAAGCTCACCAAATTTGCGCATCGCTTCTACATGCGATGATTCTGGCTTTACAGACGCCGCTCCCAAACTACAACAAGCTGCTATTAAAGTAGCTGTTTTTTGACGAATAATTTCGTAATAAACAGCTTCGGTAATATCTAATTTTCGCGCTTTTTCAATTTGAAGTAATTCACCTTCACTCATTTCTCGCACTGCGATAGAAATAATTTTAAGTAAATCGAAATCGTTATTATCAATACTTAAAAGCAACCCTTTAGACAGTAAATAATCGCCAATTAAAACAGCTATTTTATTTTTCCAAAGAGCATTTACTGAGAAGAATCCGCGACGCATATTACTATCGTCAACCACATCGTCATGCACTAAGGTTGCAGTATGAATTAATTCTATAACCGAAGCGCCTCTGTAAGTTCGGTCGCTTACCTCGCCATTAGAAACCATCTTAGAAACTAAAAACACAAACATAGGACGCATTTGTTTCCCTTTACGGTTAACTATATAATGCGTTATCCTATTAAGTAATGCCACTTTACTTGCCATAGACAACTGAAACTTTTGTTCGAAAAGTTCCATTTCGTATGCTATGGGTTGTTTTATTTGCTCTACTATCTTCATTCAGAGTTTAAAGATACTATTTCAGATGAATTATTTAAAAATGTTTGTTTTTATTTATCACTTAAATTTCCACCTTAACAAAAATTACACAAGAAGAACTTAGCTTTTATTTGCTAATTGTCCGCAAGCAGCATCAATATCTTTACCTCTACTTCGTCTAACAGTAACTGTTATATTATTTTTTTCTAAAACATCTACATACATATCTAATGCTTTAGAATTGGCTTGCTGAAACTCGCCATCATCAATAGGATTATATTCAATAAGATTTACTTTACTTGGTGCAAATTTGCAGAATTCAACTAAAGCATCTACATCTTTTCTTTGGTCGTTAATTCCACCCCAAACAACATACTCATAAGTAATTCTGTTCTTTGTTTTTGCATACCAATATTCTAATGCTTCTCTTAAATCTTTTAATGGAAAAGTAGCATTAAATGGCATTATAGATGTTCTAACCTCATCGATAGCTGAATGTAATGACACAGCTAATTTAAACTTAACTTCATCATCTGCCATTTTTTTTATCATCTTAGGAACACCCGAAGTAGATACAACAATACGTTTAGGCGACATCCCTAAGCCTTCTGGAGAAGTTATCTTACCGATTGCCTTTATAACATTGTTATAGTTCATGAGCGGCTCTCCCATACCCATAAAAACAATATTACTTAATGGGCGATTATGATACAACTTACTTTCATTATCAATAGTAACTACTTGATCGTAAATTTCATCAGGATTTAAATTACGCATACGCTTTAAACGTGCGGTAGCACAAAAGCGACAATCTAAACTACAGCCTACTTGACTAGACACACAAGCAGTCGTTCTTGTTTTTGTAGGTATTAAAACTGACTCTACTATTAAACCATCGTGTAATCTTACAGCATTTTTAACGGTACCATCGCTACTACGTTGCATGTTATCGACTTTGATATGGTTTATAACAAAGTTATCTTCTAACATTTGACGTGTTTGCTTAGACAGGTTAGTCATATCCTCGAAAGTATGAGCTGCCTTTTGCCATAACCATTCGTATACTTGATTGCCACGAAAAGCTTTATCGCCTTGTTGTACAAAGAAGTCTCGAAGTTGTTCTTTAGTTAATGCACGTATGTCTTTTTTCTTGATGTTCATTGAAATGCAAAAATAGTGAAAGGATTATCGAATTACACTTTTTGGAATATGAAATTCTTTAATAAAAAAGTTCATAAAAAAAGCCTCTTAAAAAAGAGGCTTTTTTTTATAATTTTATTTAAGACTAGATAATTAGCATAGCATCACCATAGCTATAAAATTTGTATCCTTCTTTTACAGCTTCTTCGTAAGCTCTCTTTGTAAAATCATGACCTGCAAAAGCAGAAACCATCATTAACAATGTCGATTTAGGTGTATGGAAATTTGTAATCATACAGTTAGCAATACTAAAATCGTAAGGAGGAAAAATGAATTTATTTGTCCATCCTTCTATTTCATTTAATTTTCCATTTGATGACACAGCACTTTCTATAGCTCGCATTGCAGTTGTACCAACAGCACAAACACGTCTTTTTTCTTCAAGTCCTTTGTTTACTATTTCTACCGCTTTTCTATCAATTTTAAGCTCTTCGCTATCCATTTTATGCTTAGATAAATCTTCTACCTCAACAGGGTTAAATGTACCTAAACCAACATGTAAAGTTACCTCTGCAAAATTAACACCCTTAATTTCTAAACGTTTTAATAAGTGTTTTGAAAAATGAAGTCCTGCTGTTGGAGCAGCTACAGCGCCTTCGTTTTTAGCATAAATAGTTTGGTAACGATCTTCATCTTCTGGCTCAACATCTCTTTTTATATATTTTGGAAGTGGCGTTTCTCCTAGTTCGTTTAATTTTTTACGAAACTCGGTATATGATCCATCATATAAGAAACGTAATGTACGTCCTCTAGATGTCGTATTATCAATAACCTCAGCTACTAAAGTATCATCATCTCCAAAATATAGTTTATTACCTATTCTTATTTTACGAGCCGGATCAACCAAAACATCCCAAAGACGTTGTTCTTCATTTAATTCACGTAATAAAAACACTTCTATTCTAGCTCCTGTTTTTTCTTTATTACCATATAATCTGGCAGGAAATACTTTTGTGTTATTAAGTATTAAAACATCGTCTTCATTAAAATACTCAATAAGATCTTTAAACATTTTATGCTCTATGGTTTGCTCTTTTCTATTTAAAACCATTAAGCGAGACTCATCTCTATTTTCAGCTGGATGTTCTGCTAATAATTCATCTGGTAAATTGAAGCCAAAGTGTGATAATTTCATGTGTCGTTTTTAGTTTTTAATTTCTGTTAAATGTTACCTTAGATAATATAATCGTTTAAAAATAAACTTCAACTGTCTAAAGACTTTGTCTACTAGAAATTATTTATTTTAGTTTTCAAAAGGTTGCAAATATACAATCTGAAAGTAGGCCTTGTCAAGTAAATGAGTGATTATTTTAAGACTCATTAGATGTAATTTGAAATCCAATGGATTTTAGGTCGTCCCAAAATGTTGGATACGACTTAGAAACAACTGCTGCATCTTCAATAATTATTGGAACTCTAAGAGCTAAAGGCGCAAATGCCATAGCCATTCTATGGTCGTTGTATGTTGCGATAGACACTAATTCCTTTATGTTTTTTGAAGCAGAAAGATGCAATGATTTATCTGTAATAATAACGCTACCTCCTAATTTTTCAATCTCTGTTTTTAACGCCACAAGTCTATCAGTTTCTTTAATTTTTAAGGTATGTAAACCTTTTAAATCGCAAGAAATACCCAAAGCAAAACATGTAACAGCGATAGTTTGTGCAATATCTGGAGCATTTTTTAAGTCTAATGACAATGGCAACAAATTAGAAGTTTCTTTTTTTAGTGTTAATGAATTACCACTAAAAACACTTTTTACTCCAAAATGTTTATATATATCTACCAATACCGAATCGCCTTGTAATGAGTTTTCTTTATAAGAACTTAATGTAATTTCTGTTCCTGCTTCACTTAACGCAGCTAAACTAAAATAATAAGATGCCGACGACCAATCTGATTCAACCGTTAAAGTTTTAGACGCTAACTTTTTTGTATTAGGCTTTACTGTTATAACATTACCAATAAATGAAGACTCTACTCCTATTTCATCTAATAAACTTAAAGTCATATTTATATAAGGCACCGAAGTAATTTCACCCTCTAAAGTCAATTCTAAACCATTTTCTAATTTAGAAGCTATTAATAATAATGCAGAAATATATTGGCTACTTACATTTGCCTTTAAAGTAACCTGATATTTGTTTAATTTTTTGCCTTTAATTTTTATTGGCGGAAAACCTTCGTTTTCAACATAACTAATATCTGCACCCAAATCTTGTAGTGCTTCAGCTAAAATTTTAATTGGACGCTCTTTCATACGTTTTGAACCTGTAAGAATCGTTTCTCTACCTTCTTGAATAGAAAAATAAGCAGTTAAAAAACGCATGGCAGTTCCTGCGTGATGAATATCTACAACCTCTGAATACGATGCCAAAGCATCTGTCATTAAACAACTATCATCTGAATTTGATACGTTTGCAAGTTCAAATTCTGGATAAAGTGCTTGTAATAACAGTAATCTGTTAGATTCACTTTTAGAACCTGTTATTTTTACTGAAGATTGCTTTGCAATTTTAGATTTTTGAAGTGTAATAATATGCATCTAGTTTGTTAATCTATATTTAAACAAGCTGCAAATTTACTTTAATTTTTCGTTATTATGATGTCTATCGTGGTCGCGCTTAGATTTTAAATCTAATTTTTTATCAAAAGAAGCCTGTAAATCTATACCTGTTTGATTGGCTAAACATAATACCACAAACATTACATCGGCAAGTTCTTCTCCTAAATCTTTATTTTTATCACTCTCTTTTTCACTTTGCTCTCCATAACGGCGTGCTATAATACGGGCTACTTCACCAACTTCTTCTGTAAGTTGTGCCATATTGGTAAGCTCGTTAAAATAACGAACACCATGTTCTTTAATCCAATTATCTACTTCTTTTTGTGCGTTTTTAATGTTCATTCTACCTTAGTTAAAACAATTTGTTCTGATTCTTTTTCTACTAAGGCACTAAAATACGCTTTTAATGCTTCATAATAAATTGAAGAAATTCTAGATTCATTAATATAAGTCTCTGCAATTAATTGAATAGCGCCTCCTTTTTCTGAAATATTATATTTAAATGTTCCTAATTTATCAGGCAATGCCAATACAATGGGCTCTGGAATAGCCTCTATTTTATAACCTTCTGGCATTTTAACAGTTAATCTGTAAGTACTTTGAGATGGATATCCGAAATCTACTGGAAATTCTCTCTTTTCTAATTTGAAAGGGTTTTCATTGGTCTTAAAAAAGAATAATGGTGAAAAATATATTTTATCTCCAACAAAATCGGCTTGACTTTCTTTTAAAAATTTATAAGATTCTATAACAGGTTTAGATAAATCTATTTCATTTTGAACTTCAAAATCCGAAACTTCTATTCCATTATACTTGCTTTCAAGTTTTTCAAGAAATTGCTCTTTATCAGTTTCCAAATAATCTTCTCGAAATTTCATGGCGTTATGAGATGTTTTCATGATTCGTATATTCCCTTCTAAATTACCAGAAGATGTTAATTCTCCTAACATTAATACAATATTTTTAGATGTTTTTTTGGGATATAAACTTATTGTTGAAGAGCTTTTATCTTTTCTAATAATTCTACCTTCCCAGTTTAATGCTCTAAAAGGCAAAACATTTGGTGTACTATATCTATTAGTTGCATCTAATAATATTACTCCATTTGGCATTTCAATTCCAGAAATAACATAATTATATCCTTCTATTGTTGGAAATAAAGGAATACCATTATGTCTAGTACTTACTAAAACTGGGTTCGCATTTAAACCAACATGCCTTAACATAGCTGTTAGCATTAAATTGATTTCAGCAACATTTCCTACATGTGTATTATATGCCTTTTTTACCCCAACGTTAGTATACTTACCATAATAACCATTCCATTTTACTTTTGCTTTTACAAAGTCAAATATTAACGCTACACGTTTAACTGGATCTGAAACACTACTAACAAGCGCATCAATGTCATCTTCAAAATAGCCAGTTTTGTCTAATTCTGTACCAAAATTAGAACTCTCATAAATGGTTTTAACCACATCTTCCCATGTAGTGGAATAATATTTTATAAGTGATTGAGGCATCTTAACATAAGATAACTCATATTTAATTGCTGATCGATAATTATTTATATTATCTACATATGATTCATCTTTTAAAGCTGGAATATCAGACAAACTATATGAAGTTATATGTTTTATAAAATTTATATTAGAAGTACTAAACTTTGTTTGTACAGCTCCATAACCTCCTCCCGATCTTGATTTATTTGTAAAAGTAATCTTATCATTTATAGTTTCCACTTTAGGTATAACAGACAAAAAACCTTTAGTATTTAATTTAAAATTAAAATATTCTGGCGCCTCAAATTTTGCTTCTAACTTTTTAATAGGAATATCGTGTTGAAAAACAAATTCATCAACATTAGAAATAAAATCTGATATTATCGTATACTTAAATTCAATAACACTGCCTTCTTTTATATTAGGCATTGTAAATTTGTACAAATCTCGATACTCATTATATTCTGTATTAAAAATACCATCTTTTTGCAATTTGACATCTTCTATTTTACCTTTCTCTAAATTATAAGTATAAGCCTTAAGACCTAACACCTTTTCCTCATCACCTCCTCTATGGAATAATAAAAGTTTATGTGTTGCATAATCAAAACCCTCTTGATTGTAAATTTTTATGCGCTCATGTACATCAGTTATAAGTTGAAAACCTAATTGTTCATTATAATTAAAATAAGTTCTTCTATTTTTATATAAATAAGTAGCACTAGCCGAGGAATCTAAGGGATTAAATTTTTCTTGTAATTCTTCTTTTGATACTTTTCCAAATTTGTAATCTTGTGAAAATGCCGACATGCAAAAGCATAAGCTTAATAAAATTGTAGTGACTTTCATTTATGGTTGGTTTTTAATTTTAATTCTTTATTAAAGCTACTTTTGCATTATCCATTTTTGAAACTTCTTTATAAAAATTTCTAAAACCGGCATAATCTTCTTTAGGAAATTCACCGTCGTTAATAACAAACTTTCTTTTATAAATTAGTGTATTTTCATCTTTAACCTTAACTTCTGCTTTATAGCTTCCATATTTATTCTCAACCAACATGGTTTTTGGCATTGACTCTACTTTGTAATCTACTGGCAACTTAATTTCAACTTCATCAATATCTATAAATCCTCTTTTTACTTTTAACGGCTGTTTTCTAGTTCTATATCTATCCGGAACATGCGTATTTCGGTTTAATGCATTTAATGTAAGAAGCATTCTATTTCCAACAATTTTAGAATAATTCGATGCCTTAAAACTAACATCTTCAATAAACTCTACATCATTTTTATTGTTTTCAATATGCATATTAGTAACAGAAATGCTATTAATATATTTCCATCGCTTCTTGTAATGAATATCTAAATCTCTTTCTGTTTCAGTTTCTAGCCAATACTTATCATCGTACTGAATACCTTTAGAATTTACAATTGCATTGGCTTCAATAGCTCCATCATTAGAAATACTATAACTTCCTTTTATAATTTGCGTGTTTTCTTCTACAGTATATTTCTTTGTATGTTTAATTTTGCCACCTTCTGGTGTAATAACTAACACATCTCTATCATCAGTAAAATCACCAATAAAGCCAAATGGTAGTTTTTGACTTGTACATTCAAGCCAAATATTTTCATTATTTTCTTGTGGTATATTTAGAATAACATGGTTTCCTTGCATTGCTGCAAAATCATGTTCTAAGCTTCTTTGAGATTTTCCTGCATAAACAACACTATAATTAGACTCTACACCAGCTGCTTTTAAAAGTGATCTTGTATAATTTGTTAAAGCTTTACAATCTCCATACCCCAATTTATCAACCTCTGATGCATTAAAGGGTTTCCATCCGCCTATACCAACTTGCACACTAATGTACCTAACTTTATCTTGAACATATTGATATATTTTCTTTGCCTTTTCAACATCATTTGGTTCATTCTTAACAAGGTTTTGAATCAGACTAATAGTACTCTCTGGTAAATCATAAGTATCTTTTATTAAATCGTGATACATCCATTTACCAAAGCTATTCCAATCTTCAACCTCTGCATAAACACCTTCTAAAGTAAACTGTTTCGAAGTTAATAATACTTTAGGAGCTATATCAAAAAATGCAGGACTATAAGCTTCTGGCTTAATAGCTTCAATATTTTTTATTTCATATTTAATACCATTTGTAAGTGCTTCTTTATTGAATTTAAAATTCTCAAAATTCTTTTCTTTAGTTCTAATAGTTATAGTTTCGGGATAATTAATAGTATACTTACTAGCTTCTACACTAACAAAATAATCTCCTATTGGATAAAATGAAGGAATAAATGCCGTATTACTAGTAACAGTTTCACAAACAAACTCAATAGTATACGGATAAGAAATTGGTGTATATTCTAGATATTTAACTCTCGAGTCTGAATATAATGTTCCTCCATCAACTGCACTTACATCTTTAAAATCTTTCTTTTTTACTT
Source organism: Algibacter sp. (assembly GCA_050294475.1). GTDB lineage: Bacteria > Bacteroidota > Bacteroidia > Flavobacteriales > Flavobacteriaceae > Thalassobellus. The sequence goes on from JBNKOE010000024.1 coordinate 48,627, forward strand.
TTTTAATTATAGCACCAGATTGATTATAGACTAAAACTTGAAGTTCATTAATTTTCACATTATTATCATAATGTACATAAGCATCAACATCATCGCTTCCTTTTTTATTTAGCACAGTAATAATTCTCTTTTTTGTTATGTGCATTTCATTAGCCGATTTTATTGAAATGTGCAAGTCGTTTAACCTAACAACTGCATTAGCATTCTGCCTTAGATTATCTGGAATTGTAAAACTTGTGTGTAAATTTTCTTGAGAGAAAACTGTTAGTGTAGTAAGTAATATTAAAGTATTAATAATGCTTTTAAAAACCATAAAAAAGGAATAAGTTTTAAATATATTATTTTAAAAACCATTATATAATGAGAAAAATCATATTTTGTTATAATGGTTATTTTTTTAGTTTATAAACTAAAAATCTTACGACCAATATAAGAAAACAAGGGAGAAATATATACTTAAATTCACTAAAAATAACTTTTAGTCCCCAATTAGAAAAAAACTTTTGAACACCAATTGGAGACACTTTTATCTCTCTAAAGGGAAAGAAAAAACGATTATTATTAAACGGAATTAAAAACCCAACACCTTTACCACCAGAAGTCATAGCATCTAACAGACCATGCGAAGCAGTAGATAAAAAAATAACAACAAACCAAATGAGTTTGTTTTTTCTGCCCAAAGTAAGCATTAAAATAACGGTCCATAAAAATGCAAAAAGAATAGAATGTGTAAACCCTCGATGCCCAAAAGGATGCTCATAAGCAATCCCAAATTTAAAAGTTATGACATCAAAATCAGGAAGAATAGTTGAAAAAATAGCAGCAAATAATAACCACTTGGCATTTTTATCATTAAACACTTTTGTTAATGTAAAACCAACAATGCCATGACCAAAAACAGATGCCATTATTCTTTATTTTTAGAATCTATAATTATAGTTACTGGACCATCATTTAGCAATTCTACTTTCATATCGGCTCCAAATTGTCCTGTTTGTATAGGTTTTCCATAATCAAGTTCTATTTGTTTTACAAAACCTTCATAAAGCGGAATGGCAATATCTGGTTTAGCTGCTTTTATATAACTTGGCCGATTTCCTTTTTTAGTTGAAGCATGCAAAGTAAACTGGCTTACAACAACAACATCACCTTCAACATCTTTAAGCGATTTATTCATAACCCCATTTTCATCTCCAAAAATGCGCAGATTTATAATTTTATTTGAAAGCCAATTAATATCTTCTTGGGAATCTTCGTTTACTATTCCTAAAAGAACTAAAATTCCACTATTAATATCAGCAACTTTCACACCTTCAATAGTAACGCTTGCTTTTAATACTCTTTGAATTACAACTTTCATTTACTCTTCTTTATCCCAAGTATCAGTTCTGTAATGCTCATCTTCACCTTCAATAATTTGTAAATAACTACGATATCTAGAAAATTCTAAATCGCCATTATCTAAAGCTTCTTTTACAGCACATTTTGGTTCTTTTATATGCAAACAGTTATTGAACTTACAATTTTGTTTTAAAGCAAAAAACTCTGGAAAATAGTCTCCTACTTCTTCTTTATCCATATCTACTACACCAAAACCTTTAATTCCTGGTGTATCTATAATGGTAGCATCAAAACTTAAATCGAACATTTCGGCAAAAGTTGTTGTATGCTGCCCTTGCATATGTTGTGTAGAAATGGCTTTTGTTTTTATATTTAATGTTGGCTCTATCGCATTTATTAGTGTAGACTTACCAACGCCAGAGTGTCCTGAAAACATACTTACTTTACCATGCATTAGCGCCTTTACTTTATCTACATTTTTACCAGTTTTTGCTGATACACCTATACATTCATACCCTATTTTTCGATACACATGCGCTAAATATTTTACTTCGTTAAGTGTATCTTCATCATAAGTATCAATCTTGTTAAACAATAAAACGGTTTTAATAGAATAGGCATTAGTGGTTACCAAAAATCGATCTATAAAACTAGTTAATGTTGGCGGATTATTAATGGTAATCATTAAAAAAACCAAATCGATATTTGCTGATATAATATGTGTTTGCTTGGATAGATTTACCGATTTACGAACAATATAATTGGTTCTATCATGAATATTATGAATAATACCAGACACTTGATTATTATCGGTTTCTAACTCAAAATCTACAATATCACCAACCGCAATGGGGTTTGTACTTTTAATACCTTTTATACGAAATTTACCTTTTATACGGCACTCGTAAATCTCCCCCAATTGAGTTTTTACGGTGTACCAACTTCCTGTAGATTTATAAACGCGTCCTGTCATTACAACAAAGATGAAAATAAATATCATAGCACACAAAAAAGGCTTACATATTAATGCAAGCCTTTTAAATAATGATGAAAATTTCTTCTTATTAAAGATTTAATTTCTCTAAATGTAAGTCTAACGTTTTTTCTTTTTTATTATATTCGAGAAGCATGATATGTCCTAATTTTGCTGGTAATACTCTAAATTTTATTTTACCGCTATCTTTTTGAAGGTAAATTTTATCTTCAGATAATTTCCCTTCGTCATACATAATAGTTTTAAAAGCTAATTTATTTGACTCTCCTTTTAATCTTTCATAATCAATAAAATTCGCATAAAAACGATCTCTATCTGTATCTATTTGAGTAAATTGATAATCAAATGCCCCAAAAGCCTTAAGAGCATGTGCATTTAACTGTGGACTTCCTACATCTAATAAACTAGGAGCTCTAGACTTTCCTTTTTTAAATACTTTAATATCTTTTAAATCAAAAGTATCATCAAATTCAAACATTACGGCATCAGTAATTGTTAATTGAGTTACTGATCCTCCTCCACCTAAAGCTGCAGCTGCTATTCCTAAACCACTAGCTGTTTTTCTATATTTTTCACCAATACAATAATAAGATCCATTTTGATTACGTATTATATCATGAAAATAAACATACCCTCTTTTTGGATTTTTTCCATCAGACTCAACAGGCATCATTTTATTTATTTTATTTTTCCAGCTCACTTTATTATCAGACAACACATTCCCTACAAAATCGCTTATTTGAGCAAACAAGCCTAAACTCTTAGACTTAATTACATTATCTCCTTTTTCAAAATACTCTCCTAAAAGCACAACCTTTTTGTCATCTGTTAAAAACGCATTAGTTATCAATCTCGGATTATTATCTCTATCAAACTCTTTTTCAAATAATAATTTACCTGTTTTTATATCAATAACAATAACTTTAAATTTGATTGTCTGACTCATCATTGATTTTTTAGATGATTGAAGCGCTACTAACACATCTTCATTTACTTCAATTGGATTTATAGACAGAATCTCTTTAATGTCATCAGGTGAGTTATAATCCCAAGAAGCCCCTCCATCAGTGGCTACATACTTCAAACCATAGCCTATTTTTTTATTATCTCTTATATAATTAAAAACAAAACCCTTATTATCAACAGGAAAAAGCATATTAAAGTTTCCAGCTTTTAACATATAACCTAGCCATTTCATTTCTTTTTTATTAACAGGAATTATAATATCCTTACCCTGGTTTCCTTGTCTATCAAAAGTCACGAGTTTATATTGCTCTTCTCTAGTATTAATCATAGCGAATATTAAAGCTTGATTATTAAATTTACTATCTGCTAAAACTGTATTTTTATTATCTACATAAGATTTTGTTGCAATATCATTTAAGTTATTATCTAGTATTTTAATGGCATACTCTCTCACACCTTTTTTTAACTTATCAATTTGATAATAAAAATAATAGCCATCAACATCATTATTTTTATCCATCATAGATCCAGAGTTCCTTAATCTAAAAGAAGTGATTTCATTTAAAGATTTTTGTTGGGCATTTAAGGCTATACAAAACATAAGTAGGCAAGCCAAGGTTAAAAGTTTTTTCATTTTTTTTGTTGTTGAAGATTATTTATTGATTGGTTTAAAAAATTCTATTATTTTATTCAAATTGTCACTTTCTATATTTTTGTCTTCGATTGATTTGTAATAAGCAGACCACATTTTAGCTATTTCATTAAGTTCTAAATTGTGTAAAAAAAGTCTAATTGTATTTAATTGCTTTTCATCAGAAAAACTATTTTTTTGAGGCACATACTTACCTAACTCATGAGACTTTTTTGCTTTATATACTAGATATAACACTTCTGCTATTTTAGAATAATAATAATCTGCCTTTATTTCTTTATTATCATACTTTTCTATTAATTGATACAAGGCTAAGTCTAAAAATTTTAAATCGAAAGCAAATTGAATACTTTGCATATTAGAGACTTCTCTTAAATTCTTATAGTGGTGGTATTCTTTAGTTTTTAAGCCATTTACATCTCTTAATATGTTAAAATCTGAAATCAACTTATTCACTCTAAATTCAATTTCAGGATGTGTTTTCAAGGTATCTGAAACTAAACTAAAGTCATTTATTTTTTCGCTAGTATCAAAAAGTGATGTTGTTTCTTTTAGCCAATAATCTTTAAATGGATAACTTTTAAAATTAAATACACTATCAACTTTAACATCATGATACAAAACCATTTCATCTATTCTTCTTAACTTTTCTAAAGCAGTAAGTGCAGCAGGTTTTGAATACTTGGTTTTAGAAAACAAAACAAAGCCTAAAGAATCTGCTTCTGCTTCTACTTCCTTAGAATAATCTAAAATATCAATACTTAATTCATCTATTAAAGAAAGTCCAGCTCTAGTCTGTCCGTATTTATTTCTCTTAATTTCTTTTACCTTTTCTTTCGTTTCTTTTGAATTAATAGAACGAATTCTTTTACTAATTCCTTTTATTGAATGATCTAACAATTTATGTGCTATTTCATGACATATAATAAACGCTAATTCATCATTTGCTTCTAATTTAGTTAGCAAACCTAAATTAATCTCAAACATACCATCTCCATAACAAGCCGCATTTGGAATTATTGAATTTTTAATAAAAAAATTAAAATCTGTTGTATTAATTTCTGGATTAGATTTATAAATATGTTGTAGCACAGCATCTAAATCTTCCTTTATTTTAAAGTTAAAAACATAAACACTGTCTTCAATAGCTTCTATAATTTTTTCATCTCTATCCTTAAATACTTTTTTTATTTTAGATGAAAACTCCCCGCTAATTTTATTTATGTGGTTCTGATTAATTCGCTTAAGATAGGATTCTATAGCATCAATATTTGAGGGAATATATTTATTATTAATTTCTTGAGAAAAAACGAAATTATAAAATAAGAAAAAACTAACACAAAATATACGCATTTATTGATTTTAATAGCAATTTTTAATGCTGGTAAATATACGTGTTTTTTTACCGGAAATTATTCTTACAAAGAAAATAATGCCTAAAAAAAGGCTCGCAATAGCGAGCCTTTTTTTATTGAAGATTAATAGTTATTAACTATTAATAATCTTTTCTTGATGATTAATTGATTCTTGGTGAATAGCTTTAAACATTTTTAAAATGAACTCTTCACTTAATCCGTGATCTTGTCCTTCTAAAACCATTTTACCTAAAATCTCATTCCAACGTTTCGATTGTAAAACAGCAACGTTTTTTTGCTTTTTAAGAGTTCCAATACCATCGGCAGCTTTCATACGTTTTCCTAACAATTCAATAATTTGATTATCAACTACATCAATTTGTGCTCTTAAATTATCAAGTGATTTATTGTACTCAGCTTCAGAATCTGACTCTTTTCTAATTTTTAAATCTTTCATAATTTGAACTAAAGTAGATGGTGTTACTTGTTGCGCAGCGTCACTCCATGCATTTTCAGGGTCGTAATGCGTTTCAATCATTAAGCCATCAAAATTTAAATCTAAAGCTTCTTGAGACACATCAAAAATCATATCTCGATTTCCTGTAATATGTGACGGATCGTTAATTAAAGGAATGTCTGGGTATTTATTTTGAAACTCAATAACTAACTGCCATTCTGGAGTATTACGATACTTCGTTTTTTCATACGTTGAAAACCCTCTGTGTATGGCTCCTATATTTTTAACACCTGCTTTGTAAATTCTTTCTATACCACCTAACCATAAAGCTAAATCTGGATTTACTGGATTTTTAATTAACACAGGCTTATCTGTTCCTTGTAAAGCATCTGCAATTTCTTGCATGATAAATGGACTTACTGTTGAACGTGCTCCAATCCATAATAAATCGACATCATGTTCTAAGGCTAATTTTACGTGAGCTGCATTAGCAACTTCTGTACAAATTTTCATACCTGTTTCTGCTTTTACTTTCTGTAACCATTTTAAACCTAAAGCTCCAACACCTTCAAACATTCCTGGACGTGTTCTTGGTTTCCAGATACCAGCTCTAAAATAATTAACATCAGTATCTTTTAACTCATGTGCAATTTTTAAAACTTGTTCTTCTGTTTCGGCACTACAAGGACCAGCAATTACCAATGGATGATCTAAATTTAAATCATCTAACCAGGTTCTCATTTCTTTTTTGTTTTCCATAATTTCACTACTTAACTAACTAATTCCGTTTAAAATTTCTTTTATATGATTGGTATTTTTCATCTCATTAAAAATAGCATCAAAATCATCTGACTGCATAAGTTCTTTAAAATGAGTGAGGTTATTAATATACTCTTCTAGAGACTCTATTACGTTTGCTTTATTTTGTTTAAAAATAGGTGTCCACATTGCTGGCGAACTTTTTGCCAAACGTACTGTAGACGCAAATCCACTGCCTGCCATGTCAAAAATATCACGTTCATTTCTTTCTTTATCTATAACAGTTTTTCCTAACATAAAAGAACTTATATGTGATAAATGTGATACATAAGCAATATGCTTGTCGTGTGCTTCTGGATTCATATAACGCATACGCATGCCTATATCTGAAAACAATTTCAATGCTTTTTCTTGAAGCTTAAAAGTTGTTTTTTCGACTTCACAAACTATGTTCGTTTTACCTTGAAACAAACCACTTATAGCTGCACTAGGTCCTGAATGTTCTGTACCTGCAATTGGGTGCATTGCTAAAAAATTTCTTCGCTTTGGATGATTTTCTATAGCTTTACAAATATCTAATTTAGTTGAACCAGCATCTACAACTAAGCAATTATCAGATATCTTATCTAAAATAGTTGGCAATAATTTAACTGTAGCATCAACTGGAATAGACACAATTACTAAATCGGCATTACCAAGATCATCTAAAGTTGCTTTTTTATCAATTAAATTAAGTGACAATGCTTCTTCAAGGGTAGACTGTTTTCTGCTAATACCGTGAATAATCACGTCGGGATTATTCTTTTTAATATCAATAGCAAGACTTCCTCCTATTAAACCAACTCCTATTGCATATATATTCTTCATATCACTCTTGCAATTGCTTCTTCTAAATCTTCAGTTTGTGCACATAAAGAAAAACGAATATATCCTTCACCTTGGCTACCAAAAATAGTTCCTGGTGTTATAAATATATAATTCTCTTTAAGTATTAAATCTATATAAGCTTCTGCTTTTATATGTGGTGGTAATTTAGCCCAAACAAAAAGTCCTGAAGCATTTTTATCATAAGTACAATTTAATGCTTCTGCTAATTTCCAAACTAAATCACGACGCTGTTTATACACACTATTTAAAGTAACAAACCACATTTCTGAACATTTTAATGCTTCTATGGCTCCTTTTTGAATACCATAAAACATCCCAGAATCCATATTACTTTTAACTTTCAAAATATTATTAATATGGGTATCACTTCCAACAACCATACCTACTCTCCAACCCGACATATTAAAAGTTTTACTGAGAGAATTCAACTCTAAACAAACTTCTTTTGCTCCTTCTACATTTAAAATACTGGTAGGATTGTCATTTAAAACAAAACTATACGGATTGTCATTTACTATTAAAATATTATGCTTTTTACCGAAAGCTACTAATTCCTCAAATAAATATTTACTTGGTTGTGCTCCTGTTGGCATATGCGGATAATTTACCCACATAAGCTTCACTTTACTTAAATCTAATTTTTCTAAAGCTTTAAAATCTGGCAACCAATTATTAGCTTCATCAAGCTCATAAAAAACGGGAGTTGCTTCCAGTAATTTTGTAACCGATTGATATGTTGGGTATCCTGGGTTTGGAATTAAAACTTCATCACCTTTATTTAAATATGCCATAGAAATATGCATAATACCCTCTTTACTTCCCATTAAAGGAAGCACTTCGGTATTCGGACTTAAATTTACATCATAATGTGTTTTATAAAATCCTGCAATAGCTTGTCTTAATTCTGGCAACCCTTGGTAACTTTGATATTTATGTGCATTCGGATTTAATAATCCTTCGGTTAAAGCATCCACTACTTTTTGCGGAGGTTGCATATCTGGACTACCTATACCTAAATTAATAACAGGCTTTCCACTAGCTATTAATAAATTAACTTCTCTTAATTTTTTTGAGAAGTAGTATTCTTCAACCGTATTTAATCTATTAGCTACCTCAATCATAACTTTGCATTTTTATATTCGCCTAATACTTTAAAATTAATGGCCATAATATCTATTATGGATTTTGCTTTTTTAAAATCGATGTATTCATCAAAAGTAACATCAACAAAAAAAGCATACTTCCAAGGTGTTTTAATAATAGGCATAGATTGAATTTTTGTTAAATTCAATTTACAATCACTCATAACATTTAAAATTGTTGCTAAGCTTCCGCGTTTGTGGTCTGCCTCAAATTTTATAGATGCTTTGGTAATTTCGTTTTCTGGCACTTCAGAATTTTTACGTTTCACAATAACAAAACGTGTTTCGTTATGCTTAATAGTTTGAATACTGTGTGCTAAAATAGCTAACTCAAATATTTCGGCTGCCATAACACTTGCTATTGCTGCAATACCTTTTAATTGTTGCTCTTGTATACGTTGTGCTACTTCGGCAGTATCTTTATCTTCTACTAATTTAATATGAGGATATTGCTTAAAAAACTCTTTACATTGTAACAATGCCATAGGATGAGAATATACTTCTTGAATATCTTGTATCTCTTGACCTGGCAATGCCATTAAATTATGCTGTATATCTAAATAATGTTCTCCTACAATATGTAAATTTTGCTTATCAATTAAAGCATAATTAGGAATGATAGAGCCCGCAATAGAATTCTCTAAAGCCATTACAGCCGCATCAGATTCTTTTGTAATAACAGAATCAACAGTCCTATCGAATGTTAGACACTCAATAACATCAACAGGATTTTCAAAAAATTGTTTCGTAACAATATGATGAAAAGATCCTTTTACTCCTTGTATGGCTACTGTTTTAATCAAATTTTAATATTATTTATAAATTTTTTATTCTTTTATTATTCTAATCAATTCTTAAACAAAAAAAAGTCTCGATTTACATCGAGACTCATATTTAAAATTTATAGTTTATAAATTATACACACAACGTCTCGTTCCCTCTGCTAAAGAAGAAATAAAAAAAGTTGCTAAAATATGTATAACTTACTGTTGCTTTCATAATTACGGTGCTAAAGTAATTAATTTTTTAAGAAATCAAAATACAATAAAATGTTTTTTGCAACTTTATCAAAAATTTTAAAGATTTTACATCAAAACTCGCATTACAATAGATAATCATTATTTTTGAACAAATAATTTATAATATGTCCATCGAAGTATCAGGAATAACAAAACTTTACGACAAGCAAAAAGCTTTAAATACTATTTCGTTTAAAATAAACAAACCTGAAATAGTTGGTTTTTTAGGACCAAATGGCGCTGGCAAATCTACAATGATGAAAATTTTAACTACTTACATTAATGCTACAAGTGGTGATGCCAAAGTAAACGGATTTGATATTAAAAAAACCTCACAAAAAGTACAACAAAGTGTTGGTTATTTGCCAGAACACAATCCATTATATTTAGATATGTATGTAAGAGAGTATTTAAAATTTAATGCTGACATATATAAGGTTTCTAAAAATCGTATTGACGATGTTATTGAACTAACAGGCTTAACACCCGAAGCTCATAAAAAAGTAGGACAACTATCTAAAGGATACAGACAACGTGTTGGTTTAGCTAATGCCTTATTACACGATCCAGAGGTATTAATTCTTGACGAACCAACTACTGGGTTAGACCCAAATCAATTAATAGATATTAGAAACCTAATAAAAACTATTGGTAAAACAAAAACAGTATTTCTTTCAACTCATATTATGCAAGAGGTTGAAGCTATGTGCGATCGTGTAATTATTATTAATAAAGGTGAAATTGTAGCCGATAAAAAACTAAAAGATATTCAAGAAGGTAAAGAACAAACCGTTATTGTAGAATTTGATTATCGTGTTGAAAATGCTTTTTTACTAAAACTACCAAAAGTAAAAAGCGTTGTAAATACCTATGACTTTGTTTATGAAATTACCTTTAAAACATCTGAAGATATGAGATCTCATGTTTTTGATTTCGCTCATGATAGCCAATTAAAAATCCTTCAATTAAACCAAAAAAATACAAGTTTAGAAACGCTTTTTAGAGATTTAACAGCGAATTAATTATTTAATTTTTTAAAAACATCAATTAAAATCAGTTGTTTAGAAAACGTTTTCGTTAGATATGATAAATATCATCTTTACCAATGTTTGAAGGTGGTAATTTTGTTCTATTAGATAAGCTTTTAATTAAATACAATCGATTAATTTTATTACACTGCAAAAAAAGTAAAATGAGTAAAGGAATTTACGTTGCAACCATAGAACCTAATAGTGGTAAATCTATTGTTGTGCTGGGATTAATGCGTATGCTTTTAGGGAAAATAGCTAAAGTCGGATATTTTAGACCTATTATAGAAGATACAGAAACTGGAGAAATGGATAACCATATAAACACGGTTATCTCACATTTTGAAATAGATATAAATTATAAAAAAACTTTTGCTTACACACGTAGCAAAGTCTTAGATTTATACAATAAAGGAAAATCTGGTGAGGTCATTGATGAAATCATCAAGAAATACAAATACCTAGAAGAACGCTTTGATTTTGTTTTAGTTGAAGGTACCGATTTTTCACATGAAAATTCTAGTATAGAATTAGACATTAATATTTTAATATCTAAAAACTTAGGACTTCCTGTTATTATTGTTTCTCATGGAGATGGCAAAAAATTACCCGATATTATTGATAGTGTTCAATTAGCTCATGATACTTTTAAAGAAGAAGTAGATGTATTGTCTATTATGACTAATAAAGTTCATGAAGATGAAATTACAACTATCAAATCTCTTTTAAAAGAACGTGTTAATGGCGACACAGATATTACTGTTATACCAAAAATTAGGAGTTTAACAAGCCCTACCATTAAAGAAATTGTAAAAACTTTAGACGGTAATATTCTTTTTGGGAAAGATTTAATTAACAATCTATCTGAAAACTTTAGTGTTGGCGCTATGCAATTGCGTAACTATTTAACACATTTAAAAGAAAACTCATTAGTTATTACACCAGGAGATAGAGCTGATATTATTTTAGGTGCACTACAAGCTAATATATCTAAAAACTACCCTAAAGTATCTGGTATTATTTTAACAGGAGGATTAATCCCTGAAGATTCTATTTTAAAATTAATAGAAGGACTTTCTAGTGTTGTTCCAATAATTAGTGTTAAAGGTGGCACGTTTTCTATTACGAATTCAATAGGAAAAATAAAATCTAAAATATCCGCAGATAACACTGAGAAAATAGAAACCTCGCTATCTATATTTGAAAAGTATGCTAATACTGATAAGCTAGCAAATAGATTAATAACATTCGAGTCTGAAATTTTCACTCCTAGAATGTTTCAATATAACTTATTACAACGTGCACTAAAAAACAAAAAACACATTGTACTTCCTGAAGGTTATGACGAACGTGTTTTAAGAGCGACAGCTAAACTCATTGATGCACGTGTAGTTGAATTAACATTAATTGGTGAAAAAGCAAAAATAAAAGAACGTCTTGAAAAATTTGACATAGCTTTAGATATTAATGCTATAAACATCGTATCACCTCTTAAATCTCCTCATTTTGAAGACTACACAAATACGTTTTACGAACTAAGAAAACATAAAAACATCACTCTTGAAATGGCAAGAGATACCATGATGGATGTCTCATATTTTGCAACTATGATGATTTACAAAGGTCATGCAGATGGTATGGTTTCAGGTGCTGTGCATACTACACAACACACATTACGCCCTGCTTTACAATTTATAAAAACCAAACCAGGCGTTAACATCGTATCCTCAGTATTCTTTATGTGTTTAGAAGATAGAGTCTCTATTTTTGGCGACTGTGCTATAAACCCTAATCCAAACGCAGAACAATTAGCAGAAATTGCTATTTCATCGGCAAAAACAGCTGAAGATTTTGGAATAGAACCTAAAGTGGCTATGCTATCATACTCCTCTGGAGCTTCAGGTAAAGGTGCCGATGTTGATAAAGTTAGAGAAGCTACAGATCTTGTTAAAAAACAAGAACCTACATTAAAAATAGAAGGCCCAATTCAATATGATGCTGCTGTAGATATGCGTATTGGTAAAAGTAAATTACCAGATTCTGAAGTAGCAGGACAAGCTAGTGTTTTAATTTTTCCAGATTTAAATACAGGAAACAACACCTATAAAGCTGTGCAACGTGAAACTGGCGCCTTAGCAATTGGTCCTATGTTACAAGGCCTAAATAAACCCGTAAACGATTTAAGTAGAGGCTGTACCGCAGATGATATTTACAGCACTGTTATTATAACTGCTATTCAAGCCCAAGAATTATAATTATGCAAGTATTAGTTTTAAACTCAGGGAGTTCCTCTCTAAAATTTCAATTATTTTCAATGCCAGATGAAATCATACTTTGTTCTGGATTAATTGAACGTATTGGCTTTAAAGACTCCAAATTCAAATTCAAAACTAAAAAATTAACAGTTGAATTCGAATCAGAAATCATAAACCATAAAGCTGGATTAAAATTATTAGCAAATCAACTTTTAGATAAAAACTCAGGTATTATAAAATCAGCCGACGATATAACTATTGTTGGGCATAGAGTAGTACATGGTGGTAAACATTTTAGTGAAACCACAGAAATTACTAAAGCTGTAAAAGAAAAAATAAAAGCTTTATCATCTTTAGCACCACTTCATAATCCTGCAAATTTAGAAGGCATTGAAGTTGCTGAAGATATTTTCCCAAAGGCAAAACAAGTGGCAGTTTTTGATACGGCTTTTCACCAATCAATTCCTAAACACGCTTATAAATATGCTATTCCTAATGAGTTTTTAGACAAACATCACATTCGTTTATATGGGTTTCATGGCACAAGTCATAAATATGTTTCTGAAAAAGCTATTCAATTCTTAGGAAAAGAAACCTCTAATATCATTACTATTCATTTAGGAAATGGTTGCAGTATGACTGCCATAAAAGATGGAAAAAGCATAGACCATTCTTTAGGGTTTTCTCCTGTTAGCGGATTAATTATGGGCACACGCTCTGGGGATATTGATCCTTCTATTATTTTCCATTTAGCAGAAAAATTAGGTTACTCTTTAGAAGACATAAACACCATCTTACAGAAAAAAAGTGGCATGTTAGGTCTTACTGGTTATAGCGATTTAAGAGACATTGAAGACGAAGCTTCTAAAGACAATAAAGAATGTGAATTGGCATTACTTATGAATGCCTATAGAATTAAAAAATATATTGGCAGTTATGCAGCTATTTTAAACGGACTAGACGCTATTGTATTTACTGCTGGTATTGGTGAAAATTCTAAATATATACGAGAACTGGTTTGTAAAGATTTAGATTTTTTAGGGATAGAATTAAGCTCTAAAAAGAATAACTTAAAATCTAATAACATTAGAGCCATAAACAAAGAGGATTCTAGAGTTAAAATTTTAGTAATTCCAACAAATGAAGAACTAGAAATTGCAAAACAATCTGTAGATTTATTTAAAAATTAATCGCCCTTTATAAACTTCCTCAACATCTATAATATCTGGTTTGGTTAAAGCAATAACATTACCAATACCAGATATTTTACCTTTTATTGATAATTGAGGATTTACAATAATATCGTTAGAACTTCTATTTGACAATTGCACGTTTTGGGCTATTAAATTCTGCCCTTCAAACCTTGATGTTCCTGATGCGAATGTAATACTCAAGTTATTCGTTTTACCCGATATAAAACAGTTTGATAAATTATTAAAAACCAATCTAAACGAATTATTATCAATTTCTAAAATAAAATTACCACTAGTAACACTTCCAGGGAAACCAAAATCTTCAGAAAGAATAGTAAGTATTGGATAAGTTAAAACACCATCTGATCGAATATCATATTGTGTAGAGCTTCTTATTTCTTTTATATTTGGTGATGTTACATACACTTTGGTTACTCCATAACTACGAACATAATTACAGGTATTATTATCTGTAAGCGTTAATTTTCCATCAACAACAATAGCTTCAACATCATTTAACAAATTTTCACCTGTTTCAATAACTACTTTTTGTTCAGTTCCCTGTTTAATGATTAATTCTATATCTCGATTAACGAGTATCTTATCAAATGAAGAAAGACTTACTTCTTCTTTAATAATACTACCTGTTGTTTGAAAACAATCTCCCGCATTTTCACTATCGCAAGCAAATACAATAATCAAGCTTAGTATGTAAATTAATTTCTTCATATATTATAATCGAACTCCAATACCAAATTCAACAGCTTCTGCCTTTGCTCCATGCGTTTTAAGCGTTAAAGCACCAAACCATTTATTTGTAAAATAACGCTTTAAACCAACTCTAAAATAAGTACGACCTTCAAAATCAAACGGATAATACACATAATATCCTAATTGAGTAATTAATGAACTTTTATTAATAAATAGTTCATGACCTGCAAAAATACCAACACGTTTATAATCTTCATTTCCAGTGACATTCTCCTCTGGAAAAGAAACACTTTTATAATAAATAAGTTCCTTTAAAAAATTTGAAAAGAAAACATCGGTTCCAAACTGAAGCGCACTCTTAATATTAATTCGCTTATCTGCATAAGCTGACACTATATAAAACGGAAATTGTCCACTTCCAACCACATCACTTTCATTTATACCACCTCTAAAAACAAGATTATATTTTATAGGTTGCGTAAATTTTTCTTTTTCACCTTCTAAATTGCCAACAAATTCTGGAATTTCATCATCCAAACTATAAGTTACACCAAGGTTAAAAGCTAGTGTATTTGTACTTGCGTTTGGCGCTTTTATATTCGCATTAGAATAATGAATGAGTGACAAACCTGCTTGTATACCAAACCTATCTATAATGCGTTCCTTTTTATAATTAAGCATCATTAAAGTACTGCTTAAAATACCAGAACCAAAAGCTACATTTCTATAATTATCAACTTTATCGTAAGGGTTTGTATTATATGCAAGACCTTGGGCGATACGAAACATTAAATTTCGTTTAAAAAAATAAAAATTGTAATGAGCGTATAGCGAATAATTATTTCCTAAAACATCATTTTTTAAATTCTGAGAAACGAATGTTACACCATAATCGGGATAATTATAACGTTGCTCCCAATCGTTAAAACCATAGGTTTTTTTGTTCCAACTTAAAATAACACCTTCTGGATGTCCATTTATCAAATGAAGAATATCTGTATTATGAACTGCTATATTTCCTTTAAAATAGTTTACATCTATATACGATGTATGCTGTTTTTCTTGAGAAAAAGTAAAAAGTGTAATTACTAAAAAAATGCAAATTAAAAATTGCTTCATCATCAAATTCAAATATTCGGCTAATGTAATATATTAAAATAATTCTGATGCAATTGCCTTAATATTATCACTTTTACCCATAGAGTAATAATGTAAAAACGGCACACCTGCTTCTTTTAATTCTTTAGATTGTTGTATAGCAAACTCAATGCCTACTTGCCTTACAGCTTTGTTATCTTTACAATCTTCAACAGCATCAATTAAGTCTTGTGGTAAATCTATTTTAAAAACCTGAGGTAATATTTGTAAATGGCGTTTTACAGCAATTGGTTTTATTCCTGGAATAATAGGCACATTAATACCTACTTGTTTCGCTTTTTCAACAAACTCAAAATACTTTTTGTTGTCAAAAAACATTTGTGTTACCACATAATCGGCTCCAGCATCTACCTTTTCTTTTAAACGTTTTAAATCTGTTTGTAACGATGGAGCTTCCATGTGTTTTTCTGGGTAACCAGCCACACCAATACAAAAATTAGCATTATGTTCTACAACAACATCGTCATGCAAATATTTACCTTGATTTAAATTTGATATTTGTTGCACCAATTCACTAGCAAAAGCATTACCTCCTTCAACAGGCTTAAAATATGGCTCATCTTTCATAGAATCGCCACGTAAAGCCATCACATTATCAAGACCTAAATAATGACAATCTACCAAAACATATTCGGTTTCTTCTTTGGTAAAGCCACCACAAAGTATATGCGGAATAGCATCAACACCATACTTGTGCATAATAGACGCACAAATACCAACCGTTCCTGGTCGCATACGTGTAATACGTTTATCTAAAAGTCCGTTACCCTTATCAATATAAACATATTCTTCTCTCGAAGTTGTTACATCAATAAACGGCGGTTTAAACTCCATTAACGGATCTATATTATTATATAAATCTTGAATATTTTTTCCTTTTTGAGGTGGTATCACTTCAAAAGAAAATAATGTTTTTCCGTTTGCTTTTTTTATATGGTCTGTTACTTTCATTACTTATTTTTTGTCATTCTCGCAAAAGCGGAAATCTCATCAATATTATCATCTTTTTGGGCGTTACCACAAGGGTCGCGCTTTACGTTACAAGTCCTCGCTCGTGCCTCGCTGTGGGCTATCCACTGCAATCGCTAACGCAGACTAAACCAACATACTTTTAACAGTCTCGTAATCCTCTTCATATTCCCAATATATCCATCGTCCATCAACATAATCGGTTAAAATGTATTTTTCGCTAACCGACTTAATTCTAGAAATAGGCACAATTTTCTTAGAAAATTTATCAGAAGGCACATGCTCCATCATTTCCTTATTCTTACTATTGTAACCATGAGAAATAATATAACTACCTAATGTTAATTCTATAAAATCTGATTTCATATTAGCAATTTTTATTGATCTGCAATCACAGGATGCAACCATTTTCTAGCTTTATCCTTAGCAATGCCTTTTCGTACCGAATAATCGGTTACTTGGTCGTCTGTAATTTTACCTAAACCAAAATACTTAGCTTCTGGGTTTCCAAAATAATATCCAGAAACTGCAGCAGCAGGCCACATAGCTAAACTTTCGGTTAAGGTAACGCCTATTATTTTTTCAACTTCCAACAATTCCCAAATAGTTTCTTTTTCTAAATGATCTGGACATGCTGGATATCCTGGCGCAGGACGAATGCCTTTATAATTTTCTTTAATTAAATCATCATTAGTTAAAGTTTCATCTGCAGCATATCCCCAATGTTTTATACGCACTTGTTTATGCAAATATTCGGCTAATGCTTCAGCAAATCTATCGGCAATAGCTTGTGCCATTATCGCATTATAGTCATCGTCTTTTGCTTTATAACTATCGGCTAGTTCTTGTGCTCCAAAAATAGCCACACAAAACGCTCCCATATAATCCGTTTTTCCAGATTCTTTTGGCGCAATAAAATCAGATAAAGCTATATTAGGTATCCCATCTCTTTTCTTTAATTGCTGACGCAAAGTTCTAAACACCGCAATTTCTTTGCCTTTTTTCTGTACAGAAATATCGTCCTCATTTATAGTATTAGCTTGAAACAATCCAAAAACGGCTCTTGGTTTTAATAATTGTTTCGCTATAATTTCTTTTATCATGGCTTGTGCTTCATTATACATAATGGTAGCTTGCTCCCCAACAACTTTATCGGTTAAGATATCTGGGAATTTCCCATGTAAATCCCAACTTCTAAAAAATGGACTCCAATCTATAAAAGGCTCTAATTCTTTTAAACTTAATTGCTTTAGCATCTGAACACCCAATTCTTTAGGCTTTACAATTTCAGAATGCTCCCAATCTATTTTAAACTTTCTTCGTCTTGCTTCTGCTATAGATATATACGATTTTTCTTTGCCTCGCTTTAAAAACTTAGTTCTAAATTCATCGTAATCTTTTTTCATTTTAGCAACATACTCGTGTGATGATTTCTTATTCAGTAAATCACCAACAACCGTTACCGCCCTTGAAGCATCATTTACATGAACTACGGCGTTTTTATATTCCGTATCAATTTTAACCGCTGTATGTGCTTTTGATGTTGTTGCACCACCAATTAACAAAGGCACATCAAAATTTTGACGTTGCATTTCTTTTGCCAAATACACCATTTCATCAAGTGATGGTGTAATTAACCCGCTTAAACCAATGGCATCTACGCGTTCTTTAATAGCTGTTTCTATAATTTTTTCTGGTGGTACCATAACCCCCAAATCAACTATTTCGTAATTATTACAAGCCAATACAACGCTTACAATATTTTTACCAATATCGTGTACATCACCTTTTACAGTTGCCATTAAAATTTTACCAACAGGTTCTTGTATATCGCCTTTTTCGGCTTCAATAAACGGATTTAAATAGGCAACAGCTTTTTTCATTACACGTGCCGATTTTACCACTTGTGGTAAAAACATTTTTCCTGCACCAAACAAATCACCAACAACGTTCATTCCAATCATTAAATGACCTTCAATAACCTCAATAGGTTTTTCTGCTTGTAGTCTTGCTTCTTCTACATCTTCAATAATAAAAGCATCAATACCTTTTACCAAGGCATGTGTAATACGTTCTTGTAATGGATTTTCTCGCCAAGATAAATCTAAGCCCTTTTCTACTTTTGAACCTTTTACCGTTTCAGCAAAATCTAATAAACGCTCTGTAGCATCATCTCGTCTATCTAAAATAACATCTTCAACATGCTCTAATAAATCTTTAGGTATATCATCATAGACTTCTATAAGTGCTGGGTTTACAATTCCCATGTTCATACCTGCTTGAATGGCATAATATAAAAACACCGAATGCATGGCTTCTCGCACGCCATTATTTCCTCTAAATGAAAATGACACATTACTTACACCTCCACTAACACTTACATTAGGTAAATTTTCACGTACCCAACGTGTTGCTTCAATAAAATCGATGGCATTTCTTCTATGCTCGTCCATTCCAGTTGCTACCGGAAATATATTTAAATCGAAAATAATGTCTTCTGAAGGAAATCCTACTTTATTGACTAGTATATCGTATGATCGTTTTGCTATTTCTATTCTTCTGTCGTAATTATCGGCTTGTCCAACTTCATCAAAAGCCATAACAATAACAGCAGCTCCATACCGTTTGATTTGTTTAGCTTCCCAAACAAATTTTTCTTCGCCTTCCTTTAACGAAATAGAATTTACCACACATTTTCCTTGCACTACTTGCAAGCCTGCCTCAATAATTTCCCATTTAGAACTATCAATCATAATAGGCACACGACAAATATCGGGCTCAGCAGCAATTAAATTTAAAAAGCGAACCATCGATTCTTTTCCATCAATAAGTCCATCGTCCATATTGATGTCGATAATTTGTGCACCACCATCTACTTGGTGACGTGCTATATCTAAAGCTTCATCAAAATTCTCTTCTTTTATTAATCTTAAAAACTTTCGCGAACCCGCAACGTTTGTACGCTCACCAACATTAATAAAGTTGCTGTTTTCGTTAAGAACCAGAGGCTCTAGTCCTGAAAGTTTCATAAACTTTCTTTGGTTTATAGTTATTGGTTGTTGGTTGTTGGTTTCGTCAATCATAACTTTTTATAGTAATTAATAAAACCGTTTAACAGTTTTTTACTTGAAATCACTTTCTCTAAAATATTTTTTAATTGTTCTTCTGGAATATATCCTAAATCGAAGGACAAATACAACTGTGTTTCTACTTCTTGCAAAGAACCTTTAGCTATATGTAAAAAATGTATCGTTTCTTTATTGGATTGTCTCCCTATTCCTTCTGCTATATTTGATGGCACAGAAATTACGCTTCTTCTTATTTGATTTGTTAAACCATATTGTTCCTCTTGAGGATAAGGTTTTGTTAGCATATAAACCAACTTAACCAATTCTCTTGCATGTTTCCAAACGTCTAATTCTGTATAATTCATTTTCAACTTTTACCCACTAAAAACCAAAGACTAACAACTAACAACTACTTCTCTAGGTTTATATTTTGCTGCGATATTTGCAATCACTCTTATGTGTTCTGGACTTGTTCCACAACAACCACCAATAATATTTATTAAATTTTTCTTTAAATATTCTTCAATTTGCTCTCCCATTTCTTCAGGAGATTCATCATACTCTCCAAATGCATTTGGCAATCCTGCATTTGGATGCGCCGAAATAGCAAAATCTGTTTTACTAGCAATAGCCTCCAAATGCGGTTGCAATAAATTGGCACCTAAAGCACAATTAAATCCTATGGATAACAATGGAATATGTGATACTGATATTAAAAAGGCTTCAGCCGTTTGTCCCGACAGAGTTCTACCAGATGCATCTGTAATAGTACCACTTAACATGATTGGGATATCAATATTGCGTTCGTCTTTTACTTCTTCAATTGCAAATAATGCTGCTTTTGCATTTAATGTATCAAAAACAGTTTCTACCAATAACAAATCTACACCTCCATCAACTAAAGCTTCTACTTGTTGTTTGTATGCAATACGTAATTCATCAAAAGTTACGGCTCTATAACCAGGGTCATTAACATCTGGCGACATACTAGCTGTACGGTTTGTTGGCCCAATTGAACCAGCGACAAAACGTGGTTTATTTGGTTCTTTTTTTGTGAATTCGTCTGCAACTTCTTTGGCTATTTTAGCCGATTGAAAATTAAGTTCATATACCAAATCTTCCATTTGGTAATCGGCCATGGCTATGGTTGTTCCTGAAAACGTATTGGTTTCAACAATATCAGCCCCAGCTTCAAAATATTTACCATGAATTGTTTTAATTGCTTCTGGCTGCGTAATAGACAACAAATCGTTATTACCTTGTAATGGCGTTGGGTAATCTTTAAAGCGTTCGCCTCTAAAATCTTCTTCGGTAAATTTATAAGCTTGCAACATAGTACCCATAGCACCATCTAGCACTAAAATACGTTGTTGTAAAGCTTGTTTTATGTTTGACATGTTGATGTTTTTTATCTATATGTCATCAAGAAAAGTAAAAAACACTCTCCGTTATCTGTCTAATATTCATTTTTAATATTAGTAGAACGTAGCACCTTCTTTACAAGATAAAGGGTTGCCAAGGCTTCAACGGGTCTAGTCCCTCTACCTTTCTTGATAACATTATTAATACGTTTATGAACTAGCGAGCAAAAATAACAACTATATTTTTGTTATCACAGTAAATTAAACAAAACTTAAATCTATTCGAATAAAGAAGATGATAAATACCTATCACCTCTATCGCAAATAATGGCGACTATAACCCCTTTTTCTATTGACTTCGCAATTTCTAAAGCGCAAAATACAGATCCACCACTACTCATACCTGCAAAAACGCCTTCTTCTTTAGCTAAGCGTTGCGTTGTTTTTCTAGCATCTTCTTCACTTACATCAACAACAACATCTACTCTAGAACGATCGAAAAACTTTGGCACGTAATCTGGTGACCATTTTCTTATTCCTGGTATTCTTGCTCCATCGGCAGGTTGTGCTCCAACTATGGTAATATCTTTATTCTTTTCTTTTAAAAACCTTGATGTACCCATAATGGTTCCTGTTGTTCCCATAGCAGAAACAAAATGTGTTATTTCACCTTCGGTATCTCTCCAAATTTCGGGACCAGTCGTTTTATAATGTGCTTTCCAGTTATCATCATTTTCAAACTGATTTAAAAGCATATATCCTTTTTCATCTCGCAATTTAAAAGCAACATCTCTAGAACCTTCAATACCTACATTGGCAGGTGTTAATATAACCTCAGCACCATAAGCTCGCATAGTTTTTACACGTTCTTCGGTAGAGTTCTCAGGCATTATTAGCACCATATTCAACCCTAATAATTGAGCTATAAACGCCAAAGCAATACCAGTATTACCACTAGTAGCCTCCACTAAAGTTCCGCCCTTTTTAATATCGCCACGTTTTAATGCTTCATTAATCATATTAAAAGCAGCACGATCTTTTACACTACCGCCAGGGTTGTTTCCTTCTAGCTTTAAAAATAAACGAACACCCTTTTTATTTATAATATGACTTGCTTCAACAATAGGTGTATTTCCTATTTCATCTAATATTGTTTTACCGTATGCCATTCTTTTTCGGTCTGATTTTAATTTCGGTTTGATAAGTCACCAATGAGTTTTCAGGAACAGAGTGGGTAATCCAAACATTCGCACCAATAGTACTATTGGCTCCAATAACTATCTCACCACCTAAAATGGTAGCGTTAGCATAAATACAAACATTATCTTCAATAGTAGGATGTCTTTTAACCTTAGCTAAGTCTTTGCTAACTTGAATTCCACCAAGTGTAACCCCCTGATAAATCTTGACGTTATTTTTAATAATTGATGTTTCGCCAATTACAATTCCGGTTCCGTGATCTATATAAAAAGACTCGCCAATAGTTGCTCCTGGATGAATATCAATACCTGTTATACCATGAATATACTCACTCATCATTCTAGGTAGAATATACACACCTAAATTATAAAGTGCATGACTTAACCTATAAATTGAAATAGCATGAAACCCAGGATATGCCATGTAAATTTCTTCTAAACTATGCGAAGCAGGATCGTTATTTTCAAAAGCAATAGCATCTAAATCTAATTGCCTCCTAATTTCAGGAAGGTTATTTTTAAATTTTTTCCAAATATTTTCTCCATTTTCTATATCTAGCTTTGTAACTATTTTCACAAAGGTCTCCTTCAAATACTCACTATTTGTTTCCTCTTGCTCACTATCAAACAAAGAATAAAATAACTTTTTAGTAAATGTTTTAACAGTATCTTTTAAACAAACATTATAACTTTTCATGTGTTTATACTTATAGTTTTTTTATTGAGTGATTATAAATTTCATCTTAACTAACTGTTCTGAAATTTGATTCATAAAAGTAAAACTTATCCTTTTAAATTCCTCTTTTATTAAATATTAAATCCTACAAGATTATAAAACCTTGCAGGATTGCACTTCTTAGTCGTTTATTTTTTCTAAAACTTAATTAATAGATTGAACAACTGCTTTAGGCGCTTCTTTACGAGTACCATCAAAGCCGTCAATACCACTAACTGTTGTATATTTTAACACTAATCTTTTCCCTGGATTAATAATTCTATAAGCAGCTTGACACATTAATGTTGCTTCGTGAAAACCACAAAGAATTAATTTTAATTTTTCTGGATATGTATTAACATCTCCTATAGCAAAAATACCAGGAATATTTGTTTGATAATTTAGTGAATTATCAACTTTAATTGCATTTTTTTCGATTTCTAATCCCCAAGTCCCGATAGGCCCTAGTTTTGGCGACAAACCAAATAACGGAATAAAATGATCGGTTTCTATTTGAATTTCCTCGTCACCTTTCTTTACTGTAACAGCTTCTATTTTATCATCACCATGTAAACCTACTACTTCTGCTGGCGTTATTAAATTAATCTTACCTTCTTTTGTTAATTCTCTAACTTTTTCAACAGAATCTAAAGCACCTCTAAATTCATTTCTTCTATGAACTAAAGTAACACTTGATGCTACATCTGCTAAAAAAATACTCCAATCTAATGCTGAATCTCCACCACCAGAAATCACTACTTTTTTATCTCTATAAACTTCAGGATCTTTAATAAAATATTCAACGCCTTTATCTTCATAATCAGCAATACCATCAAGAGCTGGTTTTCTTGGTTCAAAGGAACCTAAACCTCCAGCAATTGCTACAATTGGTGCTTGATGTTGAGTCCCTTTATTTGTTGTAACAATAAAAGAACCATCTTCTTGTTTTTCGATAGTTTCAGCACGTTCACCTAAAGTAAAACCAGGTTCGAATTGTTTCCCTTGTTCTAATAGATTTTTAGTTAAATCGCCCGCTAATATTTCTGGAAAACCTGGAATATCATAAATAGGCTTTTTAGGATAAATCTCTGAACATTGTCCACCAGGTTGTGGTAATGCATCAATTAAATGGCATTTAAGTTTTAATAATCCAGCTTCAAATACTGTAAATAATCCTGTTGGTCCCGCACCAATTATTAATATATCTGTTTTAATCATTTCTGCTATTCTTTTAACAACTTATTTTTTTTCAATTAATCCTTTGGTAAATTCGTTTAGCGTTTCCACTTTTTGTTCAAAATCACCTTTTATTGTTTTTCTATATTCGTTTAAATTTTTAACCAAATCGTCTACATTTTCAGGAATTACATCTTCGAAAAACTGACGTAATCGTTTGGCTGTTGTTGGAGATTTTCCATTTGTACTAATTGCCACTTTTACATTGCCTTTTGTAACAATACCTCCCATGTAAAAATCACAATACGGTGGGTTATCTGCTACATTAACTAAAATGCTTCTTTTACGACAATGCTTATAAACTTTAAGGTTTATTTCAGGCACATCGGTTGTTGCTACAACAATATGTTTTCCTTTTAAAAAACGTTTTTTATATTCCTTTTTAATAAGTTTAACATTACCTTTTTTTGCCAAAGTTACAGTTCCTTCTCTAAACATTGGCGATACCATTGTTACATTAGCATCTGGACTGGACTTTAATAAAAAAGTTAATTTCTCTTCAGCTACATGTCCACCACCAACAATAAGAACATTTAAGCTTTTCGTTTTTAAAAAAATAGGATATAAATTATTTCTTTCCATAATTTACTCGCCTATAACTTCTTTATAAATATTACTTAAAACAGCACGTTCTTTCACAACATTTCCAATAACAATTATAGCAGGATTAGCCAATTGTTTTTCTTCTACAATACTTTCAATAGAAGCTATGGTTCCAATACCAACCTTCTCGTTATCTCTAGTTCCGTTTTGTATAATAGCAACGGCAACATCTTGTTTGTTTTCTTTTGAAAAAATGGTGACAATTTCTCCAAGTTTACTCATGCCCATTAAAATAACAACCGTAGCTGTTGATTTAGCCGCTAAAGCCACATCATTTGATAATTGATGCTTTTTGGTTGTGCCTGTAATGACCCAAAAACTCTCTGAAGCACCTCGCTTTGTTAACGGAATACCTTGTGATGCTGGTACCGCCATAGACGATGAAATACCAGGAACTACAAAAGTGTCTAAACCAAATTGCCTTACATAATCAATCTCCTCTGCTCCTCTACCAAAAATAAATGGATCGCCACCTTTTAAACGCACTACATGCCCTTTCTCTTTTGCTTTAGAAACAATAAGCTCATTTATTTGATCTTGCAGAAATGCATAACACCCTTTTCGTTTACCTACAAATATTAATTCTGTATCTTTAGATGCATACTCTAATAAGGCTTCGTTAATAAGTGCATCATACAGAATCACATCAGCAGACTTAATGGCTTTAATTGCTTTAAGCGTAATTAAATCTACATCGCCTGGTCCTGCACCTACTACCGTTAACTTTGGGATAATTAAACTCATTTCTTTTAACTCGCTTAAGCTAGTTTACTTTGCTCTGCTTCTCTATAATTTCTTACCGCTACTAAAAACTTATTTGCACTATCAATATAATTTACAGCAAAATCTTTAGTGGGTGCATTTTTATTAATTTGATAAATCAATTCTGAGAAAGAAGTTCCTAATTTTATTTTTCCATTCTCAATAAAAAATTCATCAAATGAAGCTATAATTCCTGCGTGTGTATTTGTCTTTTTATTCTCGGCTAATAATAACGCTTTCGCGGAATTAACTAAAGATTGGTAAGCATAATAAATAGCTCCTGAATACACGCCATTTTCAAAAGCTTCTTTTGCGTTTTCAATTTTCTCTTCACTTTCAAAAAACAACGTTGCAATTAAATCGATAACGACGCCAGCACATTCTCCAATTCCTATTTCCTTAACGTATTTTTCTTCTTCTCCCCAATCAATAAAATCATCTTGAGTTAAATTAGTAACGTCTTGTAAATCGTTTAATAAATCGTAAAAATATTTTTCTCCTTTTTCTTTGTAATATTCTACAAATGGTTTTCCATTAGCATATGCTTCAAAATCGTTTAAAATAAGTCTTAAAGCTTCAGGACCTCTTTTACTTGGTACTTTTACAACTTTATCAGCAAAGGTAGCATTACCATCTCCTAAATTTCCTCCACCTAATAAAACTTGTAACGCAGGCGCTACTAATTTATCTGGCGTGCGAACTGTCATTCCTTGAAAACCAATATTAGCCATATTATGTTGCCCACAGGCATTCATACATCCACTAATCTTAATAACAAGATCTTCATTTTTTAAATATTGTGGATATTCTGATTTAATAACACGCTCTAACTCTGCAGCAATTCCTGTACTACTAGCAATACCTAAATTACAAGTATCTGTACCTGGGCAAGCTGTAATATCAACTGCTTTATTATAACCCGCTTCTACAAACCCTAACTTTTCTAATTCTGTGTAAAAAAACGGCACTAAATCTTCCTTAACAAAAGGAATAACTATGTTTTGACGTAATGTTAAACGTACTTCTCCAGCTGCATATGTATCAACTAAATCAGCTAATAAACGTGCTTTATCTGTATAAAAATCGCCTAACAATACCTTAATACCTATAGCAACATATCCTTCTTGTTTTTGAGGAATTATGTTTGTTGACTTCCATAAATCAAAAGCTACTTGATCTTTAATACTTACATTTGGGACTTCAACCGAAACTGGTTTTGAAGCTTCATAAGCATCTGCATCAATGGCAACGCTTTTAAATTCTATGGCTTTTTGTTCTTCTGCAATTAATGCTCTAAAAGCCTCTAACCCAATATCTTTTAATAAGAATTTCATTCTCGCTTTAGCACGACTTTTACGTTCTCCATAACGATCGAAAACTCTTAAAACACCTTCCATGATTGGAATAATTTTATCGGTTTCAACAAAATCGAACAGCACATCGGCATGACGTGGTTGCGACCCAAGTCCTCCAGCTACCATGACTTTAAAACCACGAACACCGTTTTGTGTTTTCGCGATATAACCTATATCGTGTAAATAAGACAATCCTGTATCGTCATCTGTTGAAGAAAAAGATACTTTAAATTTACGTCCCATTTCTTGACAAATAGGGTTACGTAAAAAGAATTTATATAAGGCATCAGCATAAGGAGACACATCAAAAGGTTCGTTTACATCAATACCTGCAGTTTCAGAAGCGGTTACGTTTCTTACTACATTACCACAAGCTTCTCGCATGGTAACTTCATCCTTTTCTAATTCAGACCAAAGTTCTGGTGTTCTATCTAAATCTACATAATGAATTTGGATATCTTGACGTGTAGTAATGTGTAAACGACCACGAGAATATTCATCAGATACTTCAGAGATTCTACGTAATTGATTACTCTTTAGCTTTCCGTAAGGTATTTTAATACGAATCATTTGTACGCCTTCTTGACGCTGGCCATAAACACCACGAGCTAAACGAAGACTTCTAAATTTTTCTTCATCAATTTTACCATTATGAAATAACTCAATTTTATTTGCTAATTCTATGATATCCTTTTCTACTACTGGATTTTCTATTTCTGTTCTAAAACTTTGCATAACATACCTGACCTTCTCTTTATTAGAAAAGAATTTTAATTATTTTCTTACTGAATAAAACCTGCTCCAACCGTATTATTTGATTGTGGATCGATTAAAATGAAAGAACCATTAGTTCTATGATTTTTAAATTGATCGTAAAAAATTGGCTTATTTAACTTGAATGACACCGATGCGATATCGTTAACACCAATAGAAGTTGCTTCAGAATCTATTCCAGAATAATCTGGGTGAATTTTATGATTAACCCTATCTACTTTGGCTAATACTTTGTTAATACCATGTTGCACGATGTATTTACCTCCAACTGTTAATTCTTCAGAATCCATCCAACATACATTAGCAGTAAATTGCTTGTCAATGGTTGGTAAATCGCCTTCTTTAACAATCATATCGCCACGACTTACGTTAATATCATTTTCTAGTGTGATAGTTACCGATGACCGTCTAGATGCCGTTTCATATTTTTCATCGTAGAAATAAATGTCTTTTATTTTAGATCTTGTTTTTGATGGCAATACCATAATTTCATCTCCAACACTTAAATTTCCGCCATAAACTTTACCAGCATATCCTCTAAAATCATGAAAATCTTCAGTTTTTGGACGAATTACATATTGCACAGGAAAACGTGGTGTACCTACATTATAGATATCGGCTTTATCTAATTGTTCTAAATGTTCTAATAAGGCTTCACCTTCATACCAAGGCATTTTATCTGTTTTATTAACAACATTATCACCTTTTAATGCACTTACAGGAATGAATGTTATTTTTTGATCTTGATAATCTCTTTTGCTCATTAACTCAGAAAAATCAGCCTTAATTTTATTATAAGTCTCTTCTGAATAATCAACTAAATCCATTTTATTTATTGCTACAACAACATCTTTTATTCTCAATAAATTATTGATAAAAAAGTGACGGTTAGTTTGCTCGATAACACCTTTTCTAGCATCAATTAAAATGATAGAAGCTTGTGATGTTGAAGCACCTGTTACCATATTACGCGTATATTCTACGTGACCTGGTGTATCTGCAATAATGTAACTTTTCTTTTTTGTTGAAAAATAGATATGTGCTACGTCAATAGTTATACCTTGTTCTCTTTCGGCAACTAAACCATCTGTTGCTAATGAAAAATCTAAGTAATCGTATCCACGTTGTTTACTTGTTTTTTCAATAGCTTCTAACTTATCTGTAGTTAATGATTTTGTATCGTAAAGTATACGCCCTATTAACGTACTTTTTCCATCATCTACACTTCCTGCGGTTGCAATTTTTAATACTTCCATACTTTTTATACTGTTGGCTTTTAGCTTTTGGCTACAGCCTAATTTTTAATTCATTTTTAAAAGATTTCCACTTTCGTGGAAATAACAAATATTAGTATTCTAGAAATACCCTTGTTGTTTACGTTTTTCCATGGCTGCCTCAGAACGTTTATCATCTATACGCGCACCACGCTCTGAAATAGTAGAATCTCTAATTTCTTCTACTACTTTGGTTATGGTTGAAGCATCTGATAAAACAGCTGCTGTACAACTCATATCTCCCACAGTTCTAAAACGAACCATTTCTTCTATGACTTCTTCGTTCTCATCTCTATAAACAACTTCATCTTCTGCAGACCAAATCATACCGTCTCTTAAAAACACTTTACGTTTATGAGCGAAATAAATAGATGGAATTTCGATATTTTCTCTTTCTATATAAGACCAAACATCTAACTCTGTCCAGTTTGAAATTGGAAACACACGTACATTTTGTCCGTGCTCTATTTCTCCATTTAGCATATCAAATAACTCTGGTCTTTGGTTTTTTTCATCCCATTGTCCAAAATCATCACGAACAGAAAAAATACGTTCTTTTGCTCTTGCTTTTTCTTCATCACGACGAGCGCCACCAATACAAGCATCAAATTTAAATTCTTCAATAGCATCAAGAAGTGTTGTGGTTTGCAACATATTTCTACTTGCATAACGTCCAGACTCTTCCTTTACTTTACCTTCATCAATAGAATCTTGAACATTTCTAACAATTAATTCTAAACCTAACTCTTTACATAAACGATCTCTAAATTCAATAGTTTCAGGAAAGTTATGTCCTGTATCTATATGCATTAAAGGAAATGGTATTTTTGCTGGGTAAAATGCTTTAACAGCTAATCTTACCAAGGTAATAGAATCTTTTCCTCCTGAAAATAACAACACTGGTTTTTCAAACTGTGCAGCTACTTCTCTCATAATGTATATAGCTTCGTTTTCTAGCGAATTTATATGCGATGTATCTTTGTTCATAATCTTGTTTTAATTTCCGCGAAAGCGAAAATATTTTTCTTTATTATATTCTTTTAAGCGTGTAATCCACACTCTCTATTTTCTAATGCTTTTGTTGGGTCGAAATATTTAAATTCGTTTGGAAGCTTATTTTCTTCTAAATAAGTATCTAATTTTTCGTCGGACCAAAAGTAAAAAGGACTTACTTTTAAAACGCCATCTTTACTAAGGCTAAAAATACCAATACTGTTTCTAAAAGCTGTTTGCCCTTGACGCAAATTTGTGAACCAAACTTTAGGTTTATGCTCATCCATAGCTCTTTTAAAAGGCTCTAACTTTACTTGTTCTGTAAATAAAGTATGTTCAGGAGCATCAACACTAGGAATACCCATAACCACATCTCTATGAGACGCAGTTTGTTTTGGCACATACAAAAATATATTCAAGTCTAAATCTTTAATAACTTGTTCTGCATGTCTATACGTTTGTGGTGTATTATAACCTGTATCACACCAAATTACAGGTGTTTTGTCTTTTACTGAATTAACAGCATGTAAAATAGCTGCTTCATAAGGTCTGAAATTTGTTGTAACTACAGCTTCATTACTTAGTTCGAACGCTTTCTGAATAATTTCAGAAGGTGACGCTTTTTCAAAGCTTTTATTTAATTCTTCTATTTGATTTTCTGTAAACATCTCTTTTCTATATCTTATTTACCCCATTTAACAATATTCCAAGCGCGCTCATGGAAAAAGTACAAAATCAATTTTGTTATAAAATCTACAGATGCTATAGAAGCAGCGAGTGTAATATCTTGTGCAAAAACATAAGAAACTGCTAATGTATCTAAGGTACCAACAACTCTCCAACTAAGTGCTTTTGCTACACTTCTAATTGGTTTTTCACCAACACTATCTTCTTTATAAGTAGACTTTTCTTTATTTTTTAATAACATTTGCGCTATCATTTGTCGTTGTATTATGTTAATCCTATCAATTTAGTAGGGATTGCAAAAGTAAAACTTTTTATAACATATAAAAGATAATTAACAACTTTTTAGAATAATGGAACATTTTAAGGGTAAACAGAAGAAAATAAATTAAAAAATCTGTTTTTTTTAAGAAATTACTAACTATTCTGTAGCAGATAAGTCGGCTAAAGTTGTATTTCTAAATACTTTAAGTGTGCTATCGCGTACTTGTATCATAAGTTTATTAACACTACAAAGATGTTCATTAGGACAATCATCGCACTTTTCATAAAAGTTCAAACTTACACAAGGCACCATAGCAATAGGACCTTCAAGAACACGCATTACTTCAGTCATTAAAATTTCTGAAGGCTCTTTTCTTAAATAATAGCCACCATGTTTTCCTTTTTTAGAACCTAAAATACCTGCTTTTCTTAAAGTAAGCAATATACTTTCTAAAAATTTTTGTGGTATTTGTTCGCTTTTTGCAATCTCACTAACCTGAACTGGAGAATCTCCTTCACTTCTAGCAATAAATGTAAGTGCTTTTAATCCGTATTTTGTTTTTTTAGATAGCATGGTGCTAATATACTTAATTTAAAGCTTGCTCCAAATCTTGGATAATATCATCTACATGCTCTAAACCAACAGACACTCGAACTAAACC
Source organism: Algibacter sp. (assembly GCA_050294475.1). Taxonomy (GTDB): domain Bacteria; phylum Bacteroidota; class Bacteroidia; order Flavobacteriales; family Flavobacteriaceae; genus Thalassobellus. The sequence goes on from JBNKOE010000024.1 coordinate 80,464, forward strand.
ATCTGTAATATTAACTGCCAATCTACTTTCTTCTCCTAAACTATGATGTGTTGTTGATGCTGGGTGTGTTACAATAGTTCGTGTGTCTCCTAAGTTAGCAGATAGCGAACACATTTTAATAGCGTTTAAAAACTTACGTCCTGCATCAACACCTCCTTTAACTTCAAAAGCTACAATATTACCGCCAAGTTTCATTTGTTTTTTTGCCACTTCATATTGCGGATGCGATTTTAAAAATGGATATTTCACCCAATTTACATTCGCATGAGATTCTAAAAATTCGGCTACTTTTAAAGCGTTTTCACAATGTCTATCAACTCTAACTGATAGTGTTTCTAAACTTTTAGAAAGTGTCCAAGCATTAAATGGCGATAAAGCTGGTCCTGTATTTCTGGCAAACAAGTAAATTTCTCGAATTAAATCTGCACGACCAACCGTTATACCTCCTAAAACACGTCCTTGACCGTCCATTAACTTTGTAGCAGAATGAATTACTAAATGTGCGCCATACTTTATGGGTTGTTGCAAATAAGGTGTTGCAAAACAATTATCTATAATTAAAATTAAATTATGCTTTTTAGAAATATCTCCTAATACTTCTAAATCGATAATATCAATTGCTGGATTTGTTGGCGACTCCGCATATAGAATCTTAGTTTTTGGAGTAATAAAACTTTCAATAGTTTCTGGCTCGTTAATATCAAAATAACTGGTTGTAATACCCCATTTTGGTAAAAACTTAGTAAACATAGAATGTGTTGAGCCAAAAACTGAACGTGCCGATACGATATGATCGCCACTTTCTAACAAAGCTGCGAAAGTTGAAAAAATAGCTGCCATGCCTGTTGAGAAAGCATATCCACTTTCGGCTCCTTCCATTTTACATACCTTTTCTACAAATTCACTTGTATTTGGGTTTGTAAAACGACTATAAATATTTCGTTCTTTTTCTTCTGTAAACGAAGCACGCATATCTTCGGCATCTTCGAAAACAAAACTAGATGTTAAGTATAACGGACTTGTATGCTCTAAAGATTCTGTACGTTCTAATTGAGTACGGATAGCTTCTGTTTCAAAATGCTTATTCTCTTTCATTTTCTTCTTTTTAATCTATTCATTCTTAAAAGCTAATAGATCTATATTTTATAGATTCCCGCTTTCGCGGGAATGACAAATCTTATTTTTTAATTGATGTGTTTTGACAATCTTAATATATCTCCAAAAACACCTCTGGCTGTTACTTCTGAGCCTGCTCCTGCTCCTTGAATAACTATTGGTTGCTCGCCATAACTTTCTGTAAATATTTCAAAAATAGCATCGCTTCCTTTTACATGCCCTAATGTGCTGTCTTCTGGAATAGAAACTAATTTAACTTCTAGATTACCTTTATCCTTTGATAAATCACCTGATAAATCGCCAACGTATCTTAAAACATGTCCTGATTCTTGATTATCTTTAGTTTTCTGAAAGGCATCATCCAACACGTCTAATTGTTTCAAAAATTCTGAAACCGAAATATCTCTGTAAGCCTCTGGAATTAAATTCTGAACCGATACATCTTCAAATTCGTTGTGCAAATCTAACTCTCTTGCTAAAATTAACAATTTTCTAGCCACATCATTTCCTGAAAAATCTTCTCTCGGATCTGGTTCTGTAAACCCTTTATCAATAGTTTCCTGAACAATAGCACTAAAAGGCTTGTCTTGAACCGAAAAATTATTAAACAAATAGCTTAAAGTCCCTGAAAATACACCGCGTATTCTGGTAATATTTTCACCCGATTCATGTAACAATTTAATAGTATCAATTAGCGGAAGTCCTGCACCAACAGTTGTTTCGTATAAATACTCTTTATTATTTTCTTTTAACTGCTCACGTAAATCTGTGTAAAATTTATGTGAAACGGTATTTGCTATTTTATTAGATGATACCAAATCAAATCCTGCCTCAACAAACGGTATATAATTATCATGAAAATTAGGACTCGCCGTATTATCAACCGCAATTAAATTTTCTAAATGATTTTCTTTTGCAAACGCTATAACAGTTTCTACAGAACTTTTAAAAGACGACAACTTTATAGCTTCATTCCAATTATTATCAACACCCTTTTTATTTAAAAGCAGTTTTCTAGAATTAGCTATAGCAAACACATTCAAGTTAATGCCTTTTCGTTTTTCTATATCATCTTTCGATTTTAAAATTTGATTGATAAGCGCACCTCCAACGCCTCCATGACCAAAAACAGCGATATTCACTTTTTTTGAAATACCAAAAATTTCACCATGAATAACATTCATAGCTTTATGAAGCTGACTCTTTTTAACCACCAAACTCACATTTTTACCAGTAATGGTATTATTGAATAATAGTGGTGTTATTTGGTTTTTAATAAGCGCATTAAAAGGTTTATGAAATGAACTTAATTCGATACCAATTATTGAAATAACCGATACATCATCCATCACACCAATTTTATTAACATCTTGCGAATAAAAATCGTTTTCAAATTCACGCTCTAAAGCAATAACAGCTTGAGTTGCTTGATTTGCGTCAATAATAAGTCCGATACCTCTTTCTGAAGACCCTTGAGAAACAATACTAACACTAATATCTTTATTAGCTAAAGCTCCAAAAATTCTAGCATCTACACCACTTTTGCCTAATAAACCACGACCTTCTAAATTTAACAAGGCTACATTATCTAGAACAGATAAAGAAGTAACGTCTTTAACATTTGGTTTTGCCGTAATTAATGTTCCTTCATCATCTGCATTAAACGTGTTTAAAATACGTAAGCTTATATTTTTTTCAACTAAAGGAATAATGGTTTTAGCATGTAATATAGTAGTTCCAAAATTAGCCAACTCATTAGCTTCACTAAATGATAATTCTCTTATTTTTTTAGCATCTTCAACTAAATCTGGATTGGCTGTATAAATACCATTTACATGTGTATAATTTTGTAATTCTTCAGCATCTAAATAATTTGCTAAAAGTGCTGCCGTATAATTACTACCATTCCTACCTAAGGTAGTTGTTTCATTTTTAGCATTTGAAGCAATAAAACCTGTTACAATATTTACAACATCACGACCTTTTTCTTTATAATATTTTTTCACATTGTCTTTAGACAATTGCTGAATAGGTTGCGCATTACCAAAAGTATCATTGGTTTTTATTAACTCTCTAGAATCAACTGAAGCTGATTTTATATTTAGATTGTTTAACAAAGCTGAAATGAGTTTTGCAGAAAGTAATTCGCCTTGCGCTAAAATTTCATCTTTTACTTTACTACTATAATCACCTAACAAACTAACACCTTCAAATAGCTTATCTAAAATTGAAAATTCTGTTGAAAAATCAATCGTTTTTAAAGGTTCTATTTGATAATCTTTAAAAGCCTGTAATTCGTCTTTATATGATTTGCCTTTGGAAGCTTTCTCTAAGATAAACTCTAAATCATCAGTAGCTGAGCCTCTTGCAGAAACTACAACTGTTATTTTTTCGCCATCATTAATCTTATGTTCTATAATTGAAATCACGGTATTCAACCCCTTTCCATTTGCCAAAGATTTTCCTCCAAACTTTAATACTTTCATGCGTCTTTTTTTAGAATTTGGCACAAAAATGCCTTCTATAATTTTTTCTAATTGATCGTACTCCATTAAAAAGGCATCATGCCCGTGTACCGAATTAATTTCATTGTAAGTAACATTCGGATTTGTTACTGCTAATTGTTTGTGGGTTTGTCTGTTCTCTTCGGCTGTAAAAAACAAATCGGAATCAACACCAATAATATGAATGTTACCATGTATATTTTCCAACACATTAAAATCGGTTGGTCTATTTTTAGTAACATCGATGGTTTTTAAAAGTTGATTCATCAGCTTATAAGCCGATAACTGAAAACGTTCTTGTAATTTTTTACCGTGATGCAACAACCAACTTTCTACATTAAAAATCTCTAACTCCTCGTTTTTTGTACGTTGAAAACGCTCATTAAATGATTCTGGTGTACGGTAACACAACATCGCATGCATTCTAGCATCGTGTACAGGATTTCTAGAATTTAGCAAAAACTGTTCTTGGATTTGGCAATTTGCAATCAGCCAATCGGTAGATTTCCAATCGGTAGCCACCAATATTAAATGTTCTGTAATATCTGGGCTTAACACAGCCATTTCCCAAGCAATTCCACCACCTAAAGAACCGCCTAAAATCGCAAAAGTCGATTCTATTTTTAATTCTTTTAAACCAATTAAAAATAATTTAGCAATATCGCGCGCTACAAAATCTTTGTAATTATCAATCACGAAACCATCAAAACCATTTCCAGGAATATTAAAAGCTAAAACGGTATAAATAGTGGTATCAATAACTTTATCATTACCTACAACGTCTTTCCACCAGCCATTTTCTCCTGCTACCTCACTATTTCCTGTGAGCGCATGATTTACTAATACCACTGGCGCAGTACCTATTAGCCTACCAAACACCTGGTAACTCAATTTTATTTCAGCATTAAGCACATTACTTTCGGTAACGTAATCTTTAATGATAATATGTTGTAATGGGTATTTCAATTTTTTATTTTTCATTTAAAACCTGCAAGATTATAAAACCTTGCAGGTCTCAACTATTTAAATTTTGCTGAATGCTTCTTTTAAGTCAGCTTTCAAGTCTTCAATATCTTCTATACCAACAGACAAACGAATTAAATCTTTTGGTGCACCAGCATCTTCTTGTTCAGAATCTGTTAATTGTTGATGAGTTGTACTTGCAGGATGAATAATTAGCGATTTAGTATCTCCAATATTAGCTAATAATGAGAATAATTTAGAATTATCGGCAATCGCTTTAGCCGCATCGAAACCTCCTTTAGCACCAAAGGTAACTATTCCACTCTGACCTTTTGGTAAGTATTTATCTGATAATGCTTTATACTTACTAGAGGCTAATCCTGGATAATTTACCCAAGCGACTTCATCTTGTTGCTCTAACCATTTTGCTAACTCTAAAGCATTTGCACTGTGTTGTTTTATTCTAACAGGTAAGGTTTCTAAACCTTGTATAATTTGAAATGCATTAAACGGACTTAAAGCACCTCCAAAATCTCTTAATCCTTCTAATATTAATTTAAAAGTATAAGCAGCAGCACCTAAAGCTTCGCTGTATACTAAACCATGATAACCTGCTGATGGCTCAGTAAATTCTGGAAATTTCCCGTTTGTCCAATCAAAAGTTCCAGCATCAATAATAGCACCACCAAGAGACGTTCCTTGTCCTCCAATATATTTAGTTAACGAGTGGATTACAATATTTGCACCATGCTCAATTGGGTTTAATAAAGCTGGAGTTGCTACTGTATTATCTACAATAAAAGGTACACCTGCTGTTTTTGCTTGTGCAGAAATTCCCTTTAAATCTAAAACATCTAGTTTTGGGTTACCTAAAGATTCTACAAAAAATGCTCTAGTATTATCTTGTACTGCTTTTCCAAAATTTTCTGGGTTATCTGCATCAACAAAAGTTGTTGTAATGCCTAATCTTGGAAGCGTTACTTTTAACAAATTATAAGTTCCTCCGTACAAGCTACTAGACGCTACAATATGGTCACCTGCTTTTAATAAGGTTAATAATCCTGTTGAAATAGCCGCTGTACCAGAAGCAAATACAACCGCTCCAACACCACCTTCTAAAGCAGCTAAACGCTCCTGTAAAATTTGATTGGTTGGATTGTTAAGTCTCGTGTAAATAAACCCTAATTCTTGTAACGAAAATAGGTTTGCCGCATGATCTGAATTATTAAAAACATAAGACGATGTTTGATAAATAGGAACAGCTCTAGTGCCACCTGTTGCTGTGGTATCATGTCCTGCGTGTAATGCGTTTGTTGCGAATTTTTGTGTACTCATTTTTCTAATTTTTTAGTTAATAAATTAATTAAAAAGCCAAATGCATCAAAATTTGATGTACTTAATAGAAAAATGTTAAAAAGAATTTTAAAATTACAGTGAAGTAATTCCTTTTGGTTATCTATCCAAATACTAATAAATGAATTAGTAATTTAAGTAGAATTTAGCACCTTCTTTAATAAATTTAAAGGGTTGCTAAGGTTTCATAGGGTCTAATCCCTCCACCTTTCTTGATAACATTTCAGTAAGTGTTTGAACTTTGTGAATGCAAATATTCGTTCAGAAAAAGTTAATATCCAAATTTTTTTGAAAGAAATTTTATTTTAACCTCTCAATTACTTGTTATATTTCATCTCATTAAACTTGTTTCTAATAACAAGTCCTATAGGTCTATTTTGAATTTTAGACTCTAACCACGAAATAATATCTAAATATAAAAAGGCACGACTTTGATACGGGTCATCCTCGAATGTTTTCAATTTTTTATGAAGCTTAATAAATTCATTTTTAACTTCATTAGGATAAATATCTCCCAAACCTCTTAAAAACTTAATGAATTCTTTTTGTACCTCATACAAGTCTTCCATTTTAATTAAAAATTTATATGTACTTCTTATTAAAACATCTAAATTATAATCAAGACCTGCTTCATAATGCGCTACTAAATTTAATATTCTAGAAAAACACAATAAATCTTCACGCATTTGTAATGATTTATTATTGATGATTTTTTCTAAATAGTATATGCATTTTTTATTTTCTCCTGCGCCAAAATACATACTTGCAAACTTATAATAAAACACCATAACGTGATGTTCATCAATACGGTCTTTATAAACTTTTAAGCGTTCTAAAACCGCATCTATTAAAGGCAAACCTTCATTAAAACTACCTTCAATAAAATGTAAATTAAACTTGTTGTTATAGACAAATAGGAATGCTAAACTCTCATTATTATCATCTAAAGGAAACCATTTTTCTTTGGTAACTTCTTCTAGCCTACTAAGAGACGATTTAAACTTATCATGCTGTTTCAAATAAAACAAAGCCTCTAATAAATAATGATTTCCTCTTAAAAAAAAGACCGGATTTAAAATAATCATGTCTTTGTTTTCATAAAATAAATCTACCCATTTTGAAGCATATTTATAACATGACAAAAAATCTACAGTTAAAAAACTATACCATAATCTAGCTTTATAAAGCCATAGTTTCTCTCTAAAACCTAGTTTATTAATATCATATTTTGGAAGTCTGTCATTAAAATATTTTGTTACAACTTGATGTTCTTCATCATTTTTAATATAACCTGTTTTTAAAAACAAACCATACAATTGTAATGACAAATTAGAAAGTTTACTAGCTAATACATTTTGCTGGCTCAGTTCTTTAGCTTGTATAGAAAGCTCATCTGCCCTAGTACTAAGACTTCTAGTAATATATTGAGACTCAATAACTTTTTCAAGCTCTACTATTTCATAAGCCACATTTTTTTCTTCATTTGAAATTGCTAAATTTTTGGCTTTATCCAGAATTTTTAAACTTTGTTTATACAATCCTTTATGATATAAAATAGTCGCAAAATCTAATTGTTCTCTAATTTGAATTCTAATTGTTTGATGCGATGGGTTTAATCGTAAACTAATTAAAATCTGTTTATAGAGATGTGCTTTTAAATTAGATAATTGTTGTTTTTTTACAATTCCCTTTTTTAAAATAGTTGCTTCATCATAAACTGAAAGCTTATCAAGAATATTAAATAATGTTAAAAATTTAGAATCTTCATTAACTCCTAATCTTCCTACATATAGCTTAAATTGCCTCTTTTCAGACTTGGACAACGACTTTATCAACACAAACAAATTATCTTTTTGCTCTCTTGTCATAGTTACAAAAACAACATTAAAATTCTGATTTACAATAAATTAAATAGAACAACTCAAAGTTAAACATCGTAATAATCACGAGTAGAATTCTCTAATTAATAAACCAAAATATACATTCGTAATACAATAAGAAAATATATTTTAATAAATGTCTAATAATAAGGTCCAAATTTTTGATACAACACTTCGCGATGGCGAACAAGTCCCAGGTTGTAAACTAAATACTGAACAGAAATTAATTATTGCCGAACAGCTTGATAATTTAGGAGTGGATATTATTGAAGCAGGTTTCCCTGTGTCTAGTCCTGGCGATTTTAAATCGGTTGAAGCCATTTCTAAAATTGTAAAAAATGCAACAGTTTGTGGCTTAACACGCTCGGTTGAAAATGATATAAAAGTAGCTGCAGAAGCTTTAAAATATGCTAAAGTACCAAGAATTCATACTGGTATTGGTACTTCAGAATCTCATATAAAATTTAAATTTAAATCGACGCAAGAAGATGTATTAGAACGTGCTATTAAAGCAGTAAGTTATGCTAAATCTTTTGTTGAAGATGTTGAATTTTATGCTGAAGATGCGGGAAGAACTGACAACGAATATTTAGCACGTGTTTGTGAAGCTGTTATAAAAGCTGGAGCAACCGTTTTAAATATTCCAGATACTACAGGATACTGTTTGCCTCATGAATATGGTGCAAAAATTAAATATCTAAAAGAAAATGTAAAAGGTATTGATAAAGCTATTTTATCTTGTCACTGCCATAACGATTTAGGTTTAGCAACAGCCAACTCTATTGAAGGTGTTATTAACGGTGCCCGCCAAATTGAATGTACTATAAACGGTATTGGTGAGCGTGCTGGTAATACAGCTTTAGAAGAAGTAGTAATGATTTTAAAACAACACCCTTACTTAAATTTAGATACTCGTATAAAAACTGAAATGCTTTATGGCATTAGCCAATTAGTATCTGATAGTATGGGTATTTACACGCAGCCAAACAAAGCTATTGTAGGTGCTAATGCATTTGCACATAGTTCTGGAATTCATCAAGATGGGGTTATTAAAAACCGTGAAACTTACGAAATTATAGACCCTAAAGATGTTGGTGTAACCGAATCGGCTATTGTTTTAACAGCTAGAAGCGGTAGAGCTGCTTTAGCATACAGAGCTAAAAATGTAGGATACGAATTAACTAAACTTCAACTTGACGAAATTTATCTAAACTTTTTAGATTATGCTGACAAGAAAAAAGAAGTTCATGATTCAGATATTCATAAAATAATAGAAAACAGCAAGTTATACAAAGAAATTGTTTCCTCTTAATCGAATAAATTATTAGATTTTACTAAAAACAACTTTCTTTATATTATATTTCTCTTTAAGAGAAAGGTTTAAACCATTATAAATGAAATTAAATATTGCCGTTTTACCAGGCGATGGTATTGGTCCAGAAGTTACAGCTCAAGCCGTTAAGGTTTTGAAAGCTATTGCTATGGAGTTTAACCATGTATTTACTTTCAATTATGGATTAGTAGGAGCTTCTGCAATAGACAAAACAGAAAATCCTTTACCAGAAGAAACTATCAGTACTTGTAAAAAAGCTGATGCCATTTTATTTGGTGCTATTGGAAACACAAAATACGATATTGACCCTAACGCAACCATAAGACCAGAACAAGGTCTTTTAGGTCTTCGTAAAACACTTGATTTATACACAAACATAAGACCTGTTATAGCTTACGAAGATTTGCTTAACAAATCGTCTTTAAAGAAAAATCAAATTAAAGACACTAATATCCTTATTTATAGAGAACTAACAAGTGGTCTTTATTTTGGTGAAAAAAAATTAAGTGACGACGGTAATACAGCTTCTGACATTTGCCAATATACACGACATGAAATAGAGCGTATTACACATTTAGCATTTCAAGCAGCACAATCAAGGAAACGCAAACTAAACTTAGTTGATAAAGCTAACATATTAGAAAGCTCGCGCTTATGGCGTAGAGTAGTTCAAGAATTGGCACCACAATATCCAGATGTAAAAGTAACATACATGTATATTGATAATGCTGCTATGGAACTTATCATTAATCCAAGACAGTTTGATGTTATTTTAACCGAAAACATGTTTGGCGATATCCTATCAGAAGAAGCCAGTGTTATTGTTGGCTCAATTGGTTTATTAGCCTCAGCATCTATTGGGAAAGATCATGCTATGTTCGAGCCTATTCATGGTGCTTACACCAAAGCAGCCAATAAAGGCATTGCAAACCCAATAGCGTCTATTTTATCGGCAGCCATGTTATTAGACCATTTTGGATTAGACGACGAAGCTGCGTTAGTACGAGAAGCTGTAGACAAATCGTTAAAACTACACATTACCACACCAGATTTAAATACCAAATACGATAATATAACAACCACCAAAGTTGGCGATTTTATTGAGGATTTTATAAACAATCCAGATGAAACCAACTTAAACTTTACCAACATACATTTAGGACAGTCCACAATTATTTAATTATTTGAGTTAGTCACCAAAACAAAATTATTGGGATTCCTTATAAGCGCATTGTAACCGATGCGCTTTTTAATCCTATTTTATTTACTTGGGCGTTACCCCAAAAAGGGTCGGGCTTTCCGTTACAATCTTTTTGTTCGTACCTCTCAAAAAGGATTTTCACTGCAATCCCTAACGCAGAATTAGTAGTTCGTTAATGTTCTCGTATAAAAATAGTAGCGGATTTTTAAGTTTGTTTAGCACAGACCTTTGTTTTATGTCTATACTTTCGTTTTCTCACTTTCGTCCCAATTGTTTATAGCCAATATTGTACCGTATTTATTTTAAGTTTTTAGGCACACTATGCATTATCTTCTATTTATTGAGTTCAAGTAAGGTAGGTATTCGTTTATTTCCAATTCTTTTACTTTTAAATCTAGCTCTCAAAGTCGAACTGTTTTTATTTAATAATGTTCAATAATTTTATTCGCTTTTTTTATATTGTAAGTATATCCAAATTCTTCAAACTCATCATAACCTTGATTTTTTAGAACGCTCAAAAGTCTATCCAATAATTCAAAAGACAATTTTTTGTTTTCTGAAATCATTCCCTCTAAATATCCTAAAATTAAAACACAATTAAATTTTATAGCCTCTATACTATCATTAAAAATGTCACAAAATCAAGTTTTAAAAACACGCTATTTAGGAAACTTATCGCGAATCTTATCTAAACACAAATTATGAATACTACCAACATGTGTATGATGTTTTGAAGTATCAGGAACATAAGTACCATCTTGTACTTGTCCGCCAATTTTTTGATAAGCTTCTCTAAAACTTTGTCCTTCAACCACCAAAGTATTTATATTATCTACTGTAAAAAGGTATTTATACAAATCGCTATTTACATCAATATCTTTCACAATAATTTGCTGAATGGAATAATTATAAATATCAAGAATATCCTTTACTTCCTCAAAAGCAGCTATCATATTCTCTTTTAACAACTGAAAATCTCTGTGATAACCACTTGGCAAATTATTAGTTATTAAAATCATTTCACTTTGTAAGGCTTGTATTTTATTACATTTTCCTCTAATTAACTCAAACACATCTGGGTTCTTTTTATGTGGCATAATGCTACTTCCAGTTGTTAACTCGTCTGGAAAAGTAATAAACCCGAAATTCTGACTCATATACAAACATGTATCCATGGCAAAACGCGCCATCGTATTACACAAACCACCTAAAGCAGCTGCTATAGTACGCTCATTTTTACCACGTCCCATTTGTGCAGCAACCACATTGTATTTTAGGGTCGCAAAATCCATTTCTTTGGTTGTCAATTCTCTATCTATAGGGAATGAACTACCATAACCAGCAGCAGAACCTAATGGGTTTTGATCGACTGTTTTAATAGCAGCATCTAACAAATAAACATCGTCAATCATAAGTTCGGCATACGCCGAAAACCACAATCCGAATGATGATGGCATCGCTACTTGTAAATGCGTATAACCTGGTAATACTTTATCTTTATATTCTTCAGCTTGCTCTAAAAGTGTATCAAATAAGGTTTTTGTTTTTTCTTTTACAATTTGTAAATTTTCTTTGTAGTATAAATGAAGCGCCACTAAAACTTGATCGTTTCTAGAACGTGCGGTGTGGATTTTTTTACCAACATCGCCTAACGATTTTGTTAGTTCGAATTCTATTTTTGAATGTACATCTTCAAACTGAGGGTCAATCACAAACGTTCCGTTTTCAATTTGTGCTTCTAGTACTTTCAAGCCTCCTAATAATTCAACCAATTCTTCAACCGTAATAATTCCGATTTTTTGAAGCATTTTAGCATGTGCCTTTGATGCAATAACATCGTACTTCGCTATATGAATATCAATTTCTCTATCGTTTCCAACAGTAAATTGTTCTATTTTTTTATCAATTGATATGCCTTTGTCCCAGAGTTTCATACTTAATACTTTTTTTATTTCCGCGAAGGCGGGAATCTTTTTAATCTTAACTTTTTACTTTTTATTTCGTTTGAGACCCTTCGACTACACTCAGGGCGACATGACGTTTCTATATGTCTAAACAATAACTCGATTCAACAATTCAACATATATTTTTATACCTTCTTCAATCTCGTTAACATAAATAAACTCATCTGCCGAATGTGAACGTGTGCTATCTCCAGGCCCTAATTTTAAACTCGGACAAGATAATACTGCTTGATCGGATAATGTTGGTGAGCCATATGTTGTTCTTCCCATAGCAATTCCTGCTTTTACTAAATCGTGATCTAATGGAATTGATGATGAATTTAATCGTAAGCTACGTGGTTTAATACTTGTAACAGGTGCTTCTTTTTGTAAAAACTCAGCTATTTCGGCATTAGTATAAGCATCATTTACACGAACATCTATCACCAAATCTACATGACCAGGCACCACATTGTGTTGTGAGCCTGCATTTATTTGTGTAACGGTTAACTTCACATCACCTAAAGTTTTAGAACCTTTTTCAAACTTTAAATCTTTAAACCATTGTAAAGCTTCAATGGTGTTATAAATAGCATTGTTATCATTAGGATGTGCTGCGTGACTTGGTGTTCCACCTATAACTGCTTCAAAAACTACTAAGCCTTTTTCGGCTACTGCAAGATTCATTAAAGTAGGTTCGCCTACAATAGCTACATCAACCTTAGGAATTATTGGTAACATACTATTTAAGCCATTTGGACCACTATTTTCTTCTTCCGCGGAAGCGACAATAACTAAATTATATTTTAAATCTTTATGATTGTAAAAATAAGTGAATGTTGCTATTAATGATACCAAACATCCGCCAGCATCATTACTTCCTAATCCGTATAATTTACCATCTTCTACAATCGCTTTTAATGGATTTTTTGTATAAGCACTATTAGGTTTTACCGTATCGTGATGTGAGTTTAACAACAATGTTGGTTTACTCTCATCAAAGTATTTATTTACTGCCCAAACATTATTTTGTGTTCTGTTATAGTCTACACCATAACGTTTAAACCAAGCTTCAATATGCAATGCTGTAATATCTTCTTCTGTTGAAAAAGATTGTGTTTCAATCAACTGTTTTAGTAGTGATATAGCATCGCTTGTTAGTTCTTGTATGCTCATTTTATAAAGTTATGGTTGTAAAATTATCATTTTCTTGGGTTAACATCGATGTATTTCCCATGTTTATACTTTTTACGCCATTATTTAATGCATCAAAACAGTTTTCTAACTTAGGAAGCATCCCATCTGCAATAATACCTTGCGCTAATAATTCTTTGTATAGTGACGTATCTATATGCTTGATAACGGAATTTTTATCGTTGATATCTTTTAAAACACCATTTAATTCGAAACAATAATAAATAGATGTTTCATATAAATTACTCATACCTACAGCTACTTGTGATGTAATTGTATCTGCATTTGTATTTAAAAGTTGTCCGTTGCCATCGTGAGTAATAGCACAAAAAACAGGTATGAAATCGGCTTTAATTAATTTATCAATAGCATGGTGATTAACTTGCTTAACATCGCCTACAAAACCAAAATCAACTTCTTTTACAGGTCTTTTTTCAGATTGAATACTATTAATGTCAGCTCCAGTTAATCCTATTGCATTACTATTTAAAGCCTGAAGTTTCGCTACTACATTTTTATTTACTAAACCACCATAAACCATGGTAATAACCTCTAACGTTTCGGCATCGGTAATGCGTCTACCATTAACCATTTTAGATGCTATACCCAATTTTGATGCGATATGCGTTGCCCGTTTTCCGCCACCATGCACCAAAATTTTATGTCCTTTTAAATTAGAAAACAATTTTAAAAAGGCATTTAAAGATGCTTCGTCTTCAATAATGTTTCCTCCTATTTTTACTATGGAAAGTTTTTCTTTAGACATTTTCTAATATTTTTTTCAATACCAATTGAGCTGCGTACGTTCTGTTATTAGCTTGTTCTATTACTAATGAACTATTGCTATCTAAAACGGCATCTTCTACTATTAAATTTCGTCTTACAGGTAAACAATGCATAAATTTAGCATCACCTAGCTTTTCTTTGGTTATCATCCAATTAAGATCTGTACTTAACACTTTTCCGTAATCTTCATACGAACTCCAGTTCTTCACATAAACAAAATCGGCGTCCTTAAAAGCATCTTCTTGATTATGAATAATTGGCGTATCTCCTGTTATTTCTGGATTCAAATCGTAACCTTCAGGATTCGCTATTACAAAATCCACATCCATTTTTTGCATAGCTTGTGTAAAACTATTGGCTACGGCATGTGGCAATGCTTTAATGTGTGGCGCCCAACTTAGTACAACCTTTGGTTTTTTAGTTTTTGTATGTTCTGAAATAGTAATCGCATCAGTTAATCCTTGTAACGGATGTCCTGTAGCGCTTTCCATATTTACAATAGGTACAGAAGCAAATTTTTTAAATGAATTCAACACATGCTCGCTTTCATCTTTTGCCTTATCAACAAGCGTAGGAAACGCTCTTACAGCTATAATATCGCAATACTGAGATACAACCGCGGCAGCTTCTTTAATATGCTCGGCAGTATTTCCATTCATAACAGTACCATCCCCAAACTCAATACCCCAAGCATCACCAGACACATTCATAACAATAGGATTCATTCCTAAGTTTAAAGCCGCTTTTTGAGTACTCAAACGCGTACGTAAACTGGAATTAAAAAACAATAACCCAATGGTTTTGTTTTTGCCCAATTCAATGTGTTTTAATGAGTTTTTCTTTAATTCTTTTGCTTCCTCAATCCATGAATGGAGGTTATCTATATCGTGTATGGAGGTGTAGTTTTTCATTGGCTTTTATTCGTTTTTAAGCTTTCTGTTATTTTCCATTATTTCAGATGTTTCCATCGATAAATAATCTTTGGTATTTTGCAATTCTTTCACAATATTGTGATGATCCTCATCATTTCTGTTTTGCGATAACTTATATGCTGAATGTATGTTCTCTATTTTTATCTTAAAACCAACTATGCCTTTTATGCTCTTTAATGTATTCTCAGAAAGTTTATCGACTTTAACCGGATTCTCAGAATTACTTTCATATTTATCAACTAATCTTTTTAAAGACCCCATAAGTTCTTGTTCATTAAGTATGGATAATTTTCCATACACATGAACTGCAATATAATTCCAAGTTGGAACATTTTCATGATTGTACCAAGACGATGACACATAAGCATGAGGGCCATTGAAAATTGCTAAAACCTCTTCATTTTCTTTGAAACAATCCCACTGTGGATTATTTTTTGATATATGCCCATAAAGAGAATCACCACCTAACTCATCTTTTTCTAATTCTAATGGAATATGGGTTCCCCAATGTTTTCCATTAACCGAAGAAATAAGTATTCCAAAACTATTTTGTTTCAAAAACTCTTTTACTTCATTAATATTTTCATTTTTATAATGATTTGGTATATACATTTTATTTTAATTCCATTTTCTGATGAATAATAGTAGTCTTTTTTGATGGATACTTGTCTCCTATAATTGTAAAATTAAATTTCTCATAGAATGGTATTGCAGTTTCCCTTGCATTTAATGTAATTCTAAAATTTGTTCTTTCTTTACTATATTCAATGAGCATATTTAATAGTTTGCTCCCTATGCCATTGTACTGAAAATATTTATCAACCGCCATTTGGGAAATCACGCATTCATTCTCTTCAAAATTCAATCTCCCTGTTCCAATAACTTTATTGTTGCCTAAACAAATTAAGTGAATTCCATTAGCTTCAAACTTATCATTAATCAAATCTACTACATTTGGCATTCCTTCAAAAAAAGCCTTTTTCCTTAGCAAAACCGCTTCTTTATAAAATTTATTCTTTACATCAATAAACTTAAAATCCATAATACAAAAACATCAAATTATCTGTTAGACCTGTCAGGTTTTGAAAACCTGACAGGTCTCTCTATGTCTATTTTATTTTGGTAAACGACACTTTATTTTCAAAAGCGTTAGTTATAAAATCGTCTTCTAAACCATTTACAATCCAAGTTTCAACATTCGCTTTTTTAGCAACTGCAGCAGCTTCAATTTTAGACTGCATACCGCCACTGCCATGTGATGATTTCGAATTCACTACCTGATTTATTAAAGCATCAAAATCTTCAACAATTGTTATAGTTTCTGGCTTACCACTTTCAATAGATTCTTTAGTATAAATTCCATTTGTATTGGTTGCTATAATAAATAAATCGACTTCTAAAAGTGATGCTGTTAATGCACCTAATTTATCGTTATCACCAAACTTAATTTCATCGGTAGCTACAGTATCATTTTCATTAATAATTGGAATGTAATTATTATTAACTAACACATTAATAGTGTTTACAATATTGGTTTTACTCTGTTCTTTTTTAAAATCGGAATAAGACAATAAACACTGTGAGGTTAACAAACCATATTCTCTAAAAATTTCTTGATAAATTCTTATAAGATGTGGTTGCCCAATAGATGCTAAAGCTTGTTTTACAAACAATTCTTTTCGCTGACTTTCTAATTTCACAAACTGTTTTGCCACAGCAATAGCGCCAGAACTCACTATAATAAACTCGCAAGTATCTTGAAGTTTTGCAATTTGATTTGCTAAATCTTCTATTTTACCTCTAGAAATATTATCAGTTTCTTTAGTGAGTGTATTCGACCCAATTTTGAGTAATATGCGTTTCTTTTTCTGCATTATTATCTTGTTTGCCCATTACCGTGAACATACCATTTATTAGTTACTAAATGTTGTAAACCAATAGGGCCACGTTGGTGTAATTTATCAGTACTAATCGCTAATTCGCCACCAAGCCCTAATTGACCGCCATCGGTAAAACGTGTAGATGCATTATGATAAACAGCTGCTGTATCTACATTTTCCATGAACATTTTAGCTTCACCTTCATTAGTTGTTACAATAACCGAAGAATGTCCCCCAGAATATTTATTTATCATAGCAATCGCATCTTGATTAGATGCTATTTCACCAATGAGGATTTTATAATCTAAAAATTCTTGATACCAAATATCATCAGAAGTAATTGCTTCAACATCGTGAGTTTTAGAGATTACTTCATCTCCTAAAACTTTAATTTTTGAATCATTTAATTTTGAAATTAACGTGCTTACAAATTCCTTTTTATTTGGAAGATTTTCGTCAATTAAAACCTTATCAACGGCATTACAAGCTGATATTTTTGACTTTCCGTTTAGAATAACATCAATAGCAATATCTAAATCGGCTTCTCTGTGCACATACACAAAATTGTTTCCTCGTCCGCTAATAATTACAGGGCAAGTTGCATGCTCTTTTACAAAAGCAATTAAACGTTCGCCACCACGAGGAACAATTAAATCTACTTTTTGAGTTGGTTTTTCTAAAAAGGCTTGTGTTTCCGTTCTATTGAACTGTAAATACTCCACCCAATCGGTTGAAGCACCATGTGCTTTTAAGGCCTGATGCCACAATTCAACAATTTTCAAATTCGAATTTAAAGACTCTTTGCCTCCTTTTAATAAAATTTTATTACCCGATTTAAATGCAATTCCACCAGCTTCCACAGTTACATCTGGTCTAGATTCATAAATAATTAAAACCGTACCAAATGATGCTGTTTTATTATAAACCTGCATCCCATTGTCGTGCTTAAAACTAAAACGTTCTACTCCAACAGGATCTTCTTGAGATGCTAAATGTGTAACCGATTTAATCATTTCATCAACCTTTGAATCATCCACTTTTAAACGATCGAACATAGAAATATCGTCGCCTTTATAAGCGTTTAAATCGGTTTTATTAATTTCAATAATTGCTTGCCTTTCTTCTTCTAAAAGTGATGCCATCTTTAATAGTACAGCATTTCGTTTTTCAATAGATAGTAAGGTGTTCATTTTTTTGTTTTTTATATTAATATCTGATAGTGTACTAATTCTATAATTGAATAGACAATACCATTTTATAATTTTATGTTAAAATTTTTCCAAAACATTTTTAAGAGCTTCAAAAAACTGATCGACATGTTCTTTTTTAATTGTTAAAGGCGGTAAAATTCTAAGTAATTTTTTATTTGAAGCACCACCAGTAAATATATGCTCATTGTAAATTAATGCTTTGCGTAAATCGCCTACTTCAAAATCGAATTCTAAACCAATCATCAATCCACGTCCTTTAATATTTTTTATCTGTGGAATGGTTTTAGCAATTGAAATAAAATATTCAGAAATAGAGTTTACATTATCTATAAGATTTTCCTCTTCAATGGTATTTAAAACAGCAAGTCCAGCAGCACATGCTAAATGATTTCCGCCAAACGTAGTACCCAACATACCATATTTCGCTTCAATACTTGGGTGAATTAATATGCCTCCAATTGGAAACCCATTACCCATTCCTTTAGCTATAGAAATAATCTCTGGTGTTACGTTATAATATTGAAACGCAAAGAACTTACCAGAACGCCCGTAGCCAGATTGCACCTCATCGGCAATAAAAAAAGTATTGTTTACTTTACATAAAACATCTACTTCTTCAAAAAAGGAGGCAGAAGCTTGATCTAATCCACCAACTCCTTGAATAAACTCAACAATAACAGCACATACATCGCCTTTTTCTAATTCGGTTTTAACCGCTTCAATATCGTTTAAATCTAAAATAGTAACTTGTTGTTGCGCATTTATTGGCGCAATAATATTCTTATTATCAGTTGCTGCTACAGCTGCCGATGTACGACCGTGAAAGCCATTTTTAAAAGCAATAACTCGCGATTTTCCTGTTTTAAAGGATGCTAATTTTAAAGCATTTTCGTTGGCTTCGGCACCAGAATTACATAAAAACAATTCGTAGTCTTTACATCCTGATAAACTTTCAATTTTATCAGCCAATTCTACTTGTAACGGATTTTGAACAGCATTAGAATAAAAGCCTAATGCTTCTACTTGTTTGGTAACTGCCTGAACATAATTAGGGTGTGCATGACCAATTGAAATCACTGCATGTCCTCCGTAAAGGTCTAAATACTCCGTTCCGGCATCGTCATATACATGGACATCTTTAGCTGAAACTGGGGTTACATTATATAATGGATAAACGTCAAATAATGGCATTTTAATTCTTTTTAAGTTGATTTATTTTTTCAAAGGAAGCTACAATACCTTGAATTAAAGCAGAGCTTAACCCTTGGTGTTCCATCGCATTTAAACCTTCAATAGTACAACCACTTGGTGTTGTTACACGGTCTATTTCTTGCTCTGGATGTCTTCCTGATTCTATTAATAAGCTAGCCGCACCAAAGCAGGTTTGTGTTGCTAACTCATGCGCTTCGTGTGCCTCAAAACCTAATTGAATAGCACCTTGAGTTGTAGCACGCACAAGGCGCATCCAAAATGCAATACCACTAGCGCAAATAACGGTTGCAGCTTGAATTAAATCTTCTGGAATTACTAAAGTAGTTCCTAATAAATTAAAAACATCTTGAGCCAATGTTACTTTATCTTGAGCTTTATCATTAGCAGCAATGCAGGTCATAGATTTACCAATTGAAATGGCTGTATTTGGCATCACGCGAATAATATTTTTATCGCTACCAATAATGTTTTCTATTCTAGGAATTTCAACACCTGCAGCCACAGAAATAACAATATGCTTATCGGTTATTTTAGACACAACACTTTCTAAAACCTTATCAATGTGTTTAGGTTGCAATGCAAAAATGACCATATCTGATTGTTCTACAGCTAAAACATTATCGTTTGTAACAGTAACATTATCAAGCGTTTTATAAGCATTTACATTTGCTGTATTTTTATCACTTAAATATAGCGTTGTAAACGCCTCATTTTCAATAAGTCCTTTTGCAATAGCACTTCCTAAATTTCCAGTTCCAATAATGGCTATTTTCATGATTCTAATATTTTTAATTCTTTTTTTGGCGTTACCACAAGGGTCGCGCTTTAAGCTATATCTTTTTTTGCCATATATGGCAGCAAAAAAAGGATGCCGCATCAATCGCTAACGCGCCAGTATCAAGCCTTACTTACTATTAAAAATAAGTTGCTTTTAATCCTAATCCTGTGGTTTCTTCCAATCCGAACATTAAATTCATATTTTGAACGGCTTGTCCAGAAGCTCCTTTTAATAAATTATCAATAACACTCGTTATCAACAATTTACCATTATGTTTATGTAAATGTATTAAACATTTATTGGTATTCACAACCTGTTTCATGTGTAAAAATTCATCTGAAATAAAAGTAAATTTAGCATCTGCATAAAATGCATTATAAATAGCTTTCGCCTCTTCTACTGTTCCTTCAAAATTGGTATAAAGTGTAGCAAAAATACCTCTCGAAAAATTACCTCTATTTGGCATAAATATAATTTCAGAAGAAAAATCGTTTTGTAACAGATTAACTGATTGATTAATTTCTCCTAAATGCTGATGCGTAAATGGTTTGTAATACGAAAAATTGTTATCTCTCCATGTGTAATGCGTTGTTGCACTTAGCGATGTTCCTGCACCTGTTGCACCTGTAACGGCATTAATATGAACGTCGTTATTTAATAACCCTGCATTTGCTAATGGCAACAAACCTAACTGAATGGCTGTTGCAAAACAACCTGGATTTGCAATATAATTTGCCGTCTTAATGTCTTCTCTTTGCAATTCTGGCAAACCATAAACAAAGGTTTTTCCGTTAAAAACTTTATCAACTTCTAATCTAAAATCATTTCCTAAATCGATAATCTTCGTATTATCTGAAAACGTATTTGCAGATAAAAACTTAACCGAATTGCCATGACCTAAACATAAAAACAAAACATCAACTTCTGGGTTTACAGTATTAGTAAATTCTAAATCTAACGATCCTACTAAATCTTGATGTATTCTACTTATTTTATTACCTGCATTGGATGTGCTATACACAAAATTAATATTCGTATTTGGATGATTAATAAGCAATCTTATTAATTCACCTGCTGTATAACCTGCTCCGCCAATAATTCCAACTTGTATTTTCTTCATTTTATACTGTTTTTATTCTATTTCCACATATCACAAATTATGTGACTTCTCCTTTCGTCGAAATGACTCAGTTAATCAATTTAAATTACTTATTTAGAATTTACTTGTTGATATATTTTGTTTTGGTTTCCGAATATTTTAATAAAACCTTTAGCTTCATCAGCAGTCCAGCCTTTATTTTCTTCTCCGTAACTTCCAAATTTAGCACTCATTAAATCATGTTCTGAACTAATGCCATCTAAAGAAAAATGGTACGGTTTTAATGTAACAGTTACATCACCCGAAACCGTTTCTTGACTACTTTCTAAAAAAGCTTCTATATTTCGCATCACAGGATCTAAATATTGACCTTCATGCAAATGCATACCATAAAAACTTGCCAAATATTCTTTATGCTGTAATTGCCATTTAGTTAGAGTATGTTTCTCTAATAAATGATGCGCTTTTATAGTAATTAATGCTGCTGCTGCTTCAAAACCAACACGCCCTTTAATACCCACAATAGTATCTCCCACATGAATATCTCTACCAATTGCATAGGCCGACGCTAAACTATTTAATACTTCAATATTTACCTCAGGATTATTTCCAACACCATTTACCTCTACTAATTCGCCTTTTTCAAAAGTTAATTTTACTTTCTCTTCTTCGGCATGTTTTAATTGCGATGGATATGCAGAATCTGGTAATGGTTTCTCTGAAGTTAATGTTTCTGAACCACCAACACTAGTTCCCCAAAGTCCTTTATTAATAGAATACTTTGCTTTTTCCCAAGACATATCAATACCATTGGCTTTCAAATAGTCAATTTCTTCTTGTCTAGTTAATTTCTCATCTCTAATTGGCGTAATAATTTTAATATTTGGTGCCAAGGTTTGAAAAATCATGTCGAAACGAACTTGGTCATTTCCTGCACCCGTACTACCATGTGCTATATATTCTGCATCAATACTTTTTGCATATTCAACAATTTCAATAGCTTGAATAATACGCTCTGCACTAACCGATAAAGGATAAGTGCTATTTTTTAATACATTACCAAACACTAAATACTTTACAACTTTTTGGTAAAACGTTGCTACCGCATCAATGTTTTTATACGTTGTAACACCCATTTTATAAGCATTACTTTCAATATGGCTTATTTCTTCTTTTGTAAAACCACCTGTGTTAACGCTTACTGCATGAACATCATATTCTTTAGACAAACTTACTGCACAGTACGAAGTATCTAATCCGCCACTATACGCTATTACTAATTTTTTCATTGTTATTCTATTTTTCATTTCCATAAAAATGGAAAAATTTTATTTTCTTTCTTTTTTAAGAAAAAGTGCTTCTTTAATACTTTTTAATCTTTTGAAAACACTTTCTTTAATAGGTTCTACTTGTTCTTTTTTTGCTTTTGGGTCGTATAACATGCCTGTGCACAAACACATTTTTCTATTGGTTCGTGTTAAAACATCATAATTTTTACAAGTTTGGCAACCATCCCAAAAAGACTGATCGTCTGTGAGTTCTGAAAATGGCACAGGCTTATACCCTAAATCGCTATTCAATTTCATAACAGCAGAACCCGTTGTAATACTAAACACTTTTGCATCAGGAAACTTTGTTCTGGAATGCTGAAACACTTTATGTTTAATTCTTTTTGCTAAACCAATATTTCTATAATCTGGATGCACAATTAAACCCGAGTTGGCTACAAACTTGCCATGTCCCCATTTTTCTATATAACAAAACCCTGCAAATCTAGTGCCTTCTAAGGCAATAACAGCATTGCCATTTTTCATTTTAGTTGCAACATATTCTGGTGTTCTTCTTGCAATTCCTGTACCTCTTACTTGAGCAGATTCTGCAATTACATCACATATTTCTTGTGCATACTTTACATGATCATCATTTGCTATTATGACATCTATTTTTTTCATGTGATTATAATCATCGTTTTTTATCGGTTACATGTAACATTCATTTAATCATTTACTAGAATATCAAAATTTAGTTATGAATGTTTCATAAACGAATACCGTCTAAATAAACTTTAAAAATTAAATACTTGTTGTTTAAAATCCAACGAGATTATAGAGCATAGACTTATACAGGATAAGCACAATAATTATTAAACTTCTATAAATGGATTTTTTGCTCTCGGGGAAGTAGGACGCACCTACTTCAAAATAAAATTAAACCCCCAGGGGGCGACGAAAACGACGTGTAGGATTTATGGTATTAACTAATATGTTCCAAAACTGAACATTAACTTCTGTAATAATATAATTTACCGTTTTCATAATAATAGTAACTCTAAATCGTCGGCCTTAGCCCCTTTCGTTAACTAGATAGTGCAATATTACATAAAAAAAATGACGTAATACAAAGGAAATTACAAAATATACTAAATTTTGAAGTTAAAAAACTGAAAAAATTATTTCACATTAATAATAACTGGAAGTTCGAATGCTGTTTTTACCTGTTGGCCACGTTTTATTGCTGGAAATATTTTAGGCAATGAATCTATACTTTTATTAAGTAAGGTTTTAATATTTGGAATGCCCTGCAATGTTAATGAATCGATTTTTGAACTAGAAAGCGATAATACACCAGTTTCAGACACTTGAAAACTTAACATAATAGTATCATTAATATCTTGAGTAACAACAATGCCCTCACTATCTAAAAAACTAAAAATTTGTGTTGCTAAGCGACTTTCAAAACATTGTTTTTTTTCTTGTTTCGTAGTTAAAGAATCACAAGAAGAGAAGGTTGGATATACATCAACATCCTTCCAATCAAAGGTTTCTAACTCTTCATTTAAAATAGCCTCAGATGATGTTTTTTTTACATTAAAATACTCGCATGAGGTGAGCATAAAGGCTAATATAAAAACGTAGAGGTGCTTCATGGATTAAAAGTAATCACGAAAATACGATTTTTTTAGATTATTAACTCACACTATTTCTCATCTTCTTCTTTATTAACTTTAAGAAACTTTTCTTTTTTAACTCTGTAATAAGATAATTTGCAAAATCTTTCATCTTATTATCTAGAAACTTTTATTAAAATCTTCTTTAAGCAAGTATTTTATAGAAGAAACCCTGTGGGTCTCTCACCTCCACAGGGCTATGTAAATTGCTATTATCAACAAAAAAAATCGAGGGATTAATTAATTTTTTGAAGTGTTGACATTCAAATTTAAATAAACTATATGTTATACAAGTGCGGAAAACCCGTAATAATTATGCGGATTAAGTATAGAAGTCAAGTATACTAAGCTCTACCAAGGATTAAAAAATATTTATTTTTTTTAATTATTTACTTAAAACGAAAGAATTAGACTATATGATTTATATAAAACCTCGTTTTCTAGCTTCATCTAACAAAGTTTCATCTTGTCCATCTGTAACTTCGAAAATTTCTCTGAGATGTTTTTTTCTTTTCTCAATAGCACTTAATGAAATATTTAAATGAGACGCTAAGTTTTTTGTTTTGACACCTTGCGATAATAAATGAAGAATTTTTCTGTTTTTTTCGTCTATAACAATATCACTTGTTATAGCTTTTCTAATAAAGCTGTTTACTGTACCACTATAAAAAGGTGGATTATTAAGTACTGCTTGAAATGCACTAGCAAGTTCGCTAGATGTTAAATCACTTTTAATTAAAAAACCTTCAGGATCTATTGTTTTAATAATATTATGAATTCTAAAAGGTTCATTAAACATAGTTAAAATTACTATTTTAGCTTGAGGTAAAATTTTACGAGCGTACCCTGCTAAATCTTCTCCTGAAGTCATCTTCCCATCGGTTGAAGGTGGTAAACTAATATCAACAAACAACACATTATATGGGATTTCATTTTCAATAGACTTATCCATTAAAGAAATGGCTTCATCGCAATTATTTGCGATATCTATCTTTAATTCTTGATGTTCTTTTTTGGTAAATAATAATGTGTTTTGATACCCCTCAATAATCATTGGGTGGTCATCAATCATTAATATTTTAATTTTTTGAATCATAAATTTGATATTAAGTAACTGGAGCTTCAATAGTTACTGTTGTTCCTACATTTTGTTCTGAAGTTATATTTATATTGCCGTTTATTTCTTTTATTCTTGAATTCATATTTTTTAAACCAATACCAGATTTTGCTTTATTAACATTAAATCCTGTGCCATCATCAGTCATTGCTAAGCAAATTACATTATTTTTTAATTTAAAACTAATATTTACTGTTGATGCATTAGCATGTTTATGGATATTATGTAATGATTCCTGAATAATTCTATAAATATGAATCTTAGTTTTATTTGATACTTCTTCCCAAATAATAGCATCATCAGGTTTTAAATTATATTTTAATTTATAAACATTAGTTTGGGTTTCTACTAATGTTTTAATGATATCTATAAAACCAGAACCTGAAACAAAATCGGTATTTAATTCATGAGACACTTTTCTAATATCTTGCTCAATAGCTTTAAGCTCGTCAATATATTGGGCTCTAGTTTTAATAGCCTCAATACTATTATTCATGTTTAGGCTATCTAAACTTAAACGAGTGCCAAATAAACGCCCTAAAACACCATCATGCAACTCCTCAGAAATTTTCTGTTTCTCTAAAGTTCTAGCTTCTTCAATACTTTCATTTTGCGATAGCATTAAATTGTATATTTCTTCGTTAGCTTCCTGTTGCTCATGAATAAACTTAAGCTCTTTATTCTTGTTTCTTTGTGTTATAACAATGTATAGTAATAATGAGGCTATGATTAAAATTATTGAAATAATCAATAACCACATACGCTCTCTAGCAATCTGCTTATTTTCTTGTTCTATTTGATTTGTTTCAAAGCGGATTCTTGCAAATTTGTTTCGGGTTGAACGTTCTACTTTTTGTAAACTATCACTAAGTTTTACATAATCTTTTAAAAATTTAGCAGATGTATCTCCTTCTTCGATCTCGGACAATAATTTAAGTGACTTTAATAAATCATCATTATGATAATGTTTTGAAATGTCTCTAGCTTTGTAAGCATAATATCTAGCTGAATCTTTTTTTTTTATATTATTGTAATACTCTGCTAAATGCTGATTTATAATTATAGAATTATAACCTTCGAAATCAATACTATCTGAAATTTTTAAAGCTTTTAAATACAAACCCGGGATTTGGTCTATATTATTCGACAAGTATAATGCATGTGCATAATTATCTAATACAAGAGGATACCATTTTGGTCTTTCCTTAAGTAAGTTTTTATTAGATAAAATATCATTATAATATTTTATAGATAATTTAAATTTTCCATACCTCTTATAAACATAAGCTAAATTACTTTTAGAATTATCTATACTTGTCTTATGATCTCCTTTGAGTTCTTTTTTTATTTCTAGAGCTTTATTATAATAGCTAATTGATTCACTAAATTGCTCAAGTTCATTAAAAACAATTCCTAAATTATTATATAAAAAAGATATATATTTATTAACATTATCATCAGGCTCCAAGGTTTCTAGAATTGAAATTGCTTCTACTGATGTTACTTCACTTCCTGTATAATCCTTTTCATTACATTGTATAACAGCAATACCATATAAAGTTATTGCTAACTCATATTTAGAATTAGTTTTTTTAAAAATTTTTTCTGCTCTATGATAATAAAGATAGGCACTATCACTTATTAAAGAATATCTATATAATTCACCAATTTTATAATGCTGATTGGCAAACGTGATAGAATCTAAATCTTTTGAATTATTTAAAAAGGCTTGAATTGAATCGACTTTCTGTAAATTTGATTC
The DNA here is from genome assembly GCA_050294475.1 of Algibacter sp. Taxonomy (GTDB): domain Bacteria; phylum Bacteroidota; class Bacteroidia; order Flavobacteriales; family Flavobacteriaceae; genus Thalassobellus. Next base: position 107,675 of record JBNKOE010000024.1, read on the forward strand.
AATTTGAGCATGAATATTTATACAACAACATAAGATAAAAATTATATGTGATATTAAAAATTTCAATTTCAAAGATTGTAGATTGACTTCATCTTCAAATGTATTTATAATTTTTCACTTTTTTACTAACCTATTTATATATAAAAGGCCTACATAATTATTATATAGGCCTTTTTATTATCTAATTTTAAAAAAATTAATCGTGAGTTTGTCCTCCGGTATAACGAACTTGTTCTGTATCTGGTGCAACTAACACATCATCTTCGTTTAAATCTTGTTTAGTACAAGAAGTAAATGATGCAAAAATAACTACTACAATTAGGGTAAGTTTTAGGGTTTTCATAATATTCAATTTTAAGGTTAATTTATTTCTCTAATATTTTTAATAATAATTGTATCGCAGACTTTGAAACCAAAATCTTTAATAGAGGGAAAAATGGATAATTAACTTAAAAATCGAACGCACAAAAACGCACAGACTTTTTTACTTTTAAATTGAGGGATTTGACATTTCTGTCTAAAAATGGATTAATTTTATTTTCGAGCTGAGGGGAAAATGATTTGGGTTGCTCGTTAATAAGTACTAAAGTAGGTTAAAGCGCTTGCTAAAATAAAATATACTCGACGAAACGCAATTTTCATCGACAAAATACATCATCAATTCTTAAATATTGTTTATAACTTGTTGAAAACTATAAAAGCGTTGACTTATTTTTAACCAAACTTGTTTTTACAATGATAGTTCTAACGTCTTCATTTAAATGCATATTCTGTAACCTATTTATAAGTAATTGGGCTGCATTTGCTCCTATTAATTTGGCATGTTGACGTATTGTAGTTAATCTTGGTAAGGTATGGTTAGAATCCGATTTACTAGCAAATCCAATGACAGACATATGCTTAGGCACTTTTTTACCTAAGTTAACAGCTGTATTAATTGCAATTATACCAGAAGTACTATCGGCTGCCACAACGCCATCAATACTTTTGTTTTTCTTAAAAAAAGATTTAATCTTTTTTTGATGATCATCTTTCTTCTTTATTCTTAAAACCAAAGGCTCTTGACCCGCATTTTCTAAAATAGCTTTGTTATAACCACGTTCTCTTAATTTACCTACGCTTAGATCATCAATATCACTTATAAAAACAATGTTTTTTCTGTTTTCAAGCAATAAATCTTTTGTTGCATTGTATGTAGCATCAAAATCATCAACAATTACCTTATCACACATAACATCATGTGCAACTCTATCAAACATAACTATTGGTAAACCTTGACTTATTGTTTTCTTAAAATGATCAATCTCATTTTTAATCTGAGTTTCTTCAGAAACACATAAAATAAAACCATCAACACTACCACTTGCTAATAATTGTAAACTTGATTTCTCTGTTTCTAAAGACTCATTAGAAATACAAGTAATAATATTGTAACCTAATTTAGTAGCTTCTCTCTCTATACCAAAAAGAACTTTTGCTAAAAAATGATTAAGAATATTAGGTATAATAACCCCTATAGTCTTAGTCTTATTCTGCTTCAAACTTAAAGCCATTCTATTTGGCTTATAGTTATATAATTCAGCCAGTTCTTTAACACGCTTAACGGTTTCTTCTCCAATTTCCTCACTATTATTTAAAGCTTTAGAAACTGTTGATATAGAAACATTTAATTCCTTTGCAAGCTGTTTTAAAGTAACCATGTTCTGTATTTAGATAAATTATAAGTGAGCGCAATTTACAAAAATCTCTTTTTGAATTTACTTTGTATAAAATAAATTATCAAAGGTTTCTTAACAGAACAAATATTTAATTAAATATTATAAAAAAATAATAGCATATTCTTAAATATAATTTAATGTTTAAAAAGAATGAGAGTGGTATTTTTGCTTTTAATAAATACGATATATGGATTTTTCTAAAGTAAAACTTGTTGTTAGCGATATGGATGGTACGCTGCTAAATACGAATAGCGAAGTAAGCGATCGATTTTTTATTCAGTTTGAAAAATTAAAGCAACGGAATATTCATTTTGTAGCTGCTAGTGGTCGCCAATACCAAAGTATTTTAGAAAAATTAGACACCATAAAACACGACATTTCTATTATTGCAGAAAATGGAGGTATTATGCAACATAACAATGAAACAAACATTCTTTTAAAATTATCTGCTGAAGATGTTTTGAAAACTATTAAAACTTTAAGAAATGTAGAAGGTTGTTTTATTGTTTTATGTGGAAGAAAATCGGCTTACATTGAAACTGACGACACTAATTTTATTTCAAAATTCAATAAATACTATGCTGAATATGAAATTGTTGATGATTTAACAAAAGTAACAGACGATGATTTTTTAAAAATAGCTGTTTATCATTTCGAATCTTCTGAAACATATATTTATCCCTATTTAAAAGCATTAACAAATCAATTACAAATAATTGTTTCAGGTCAAAACTGGTTAGATATTTCGCATGCCAGTGCAAATAAAGGATATGCATTAAGTATGCTTCAAGAAAAAATGGGTATCAATAAAAATGAAACCATGGTTTTTGGTGATTATAATAATGATTTAGAAATGTTGAAACTTGCACATTTTAGTTTCGCTATGGAAAACGCGCACCCAGAGGTAAAAAAAATAGCTAATTTTGAAACTAAAAACAATTCAGAAGAAGGTGTAGAAACTATACTTGAACAACTTTTAGAAAATTAACTTTCTAAACTATTTATAACACATCTATAATTGTTAAAAACAAAAAAGCATCCTTTTTTCTATTATCAAAAAAAGAATGCTTTTAAAAATAAATATATAAACTACTTATTAACTTCTTACCTCTTTAACTATAGCTAAAGCAGCTTTTACATCTTGCTCTAATTTAGCATAATCTTTATTAGCTATAATATCTTTAGATATTAATTTAGATCCCATACCAACGCAAGTAACACCAGCATCAAACCACCCTTTAAGGTTTTCTTTGGTTGGAGAAACTCCACCTGTTGGCATAACACTTGTCCAAGGTTGTGGTCCTTTAATACCTTTTACAAATTGAGGTCCGTAAATATCACCAGGGAATAATTTAACAATCTCACATCCTAATTCTTCAGCGCGTGCAATTTCAGTTAATGTTCCACAACCAGGAGACCATAATACTTTTTTACGGTTACAAGCAATGGCAATATCTTCTCTTAATACAGGTGTTACAATAAAGTTTGCTCCTAAAGCCATATATAATGATGCAGCTGCTCCATCGGTAACAGAACCAACCCCCATAATCATACCTGGTAATTCTTTAATCGCATATTTAGTTAATTCGCCAAAAACTTCATGAGCAAAATCACCACGAGCTGTAAACTCCATTAATCTTGCACCACCATCATAACATGCTTTTAATACATTTTTACTTAATTCTATATCACTGTGAAAAAACAAAGGAATCATCCCAGTGTCTTTCATGGCTTGAGCCACTTCTAATCTTGTAAATTGCGCCATTTTTATATTGTTTAAATGTTGATTTGTGTATGTGTTGAACTGTTAAACCGATTAAACGATTCAATAGATCAACAATTAAACACTAATATTTATCTTGCTACACGCCCAGATGCATCACCCCCCATTAATTTCTCTACTTCTGCAACTGTAACTAAGTTAGCATCTCCTTTAATGGTATGTTTTAAACATGAAGCTGCCACAGCAAAATCTAAAGCATTTTGATCGTCTTCTGGGTAAGTTAATAATCCATAAATTAAACCACCCATAAATGAATCTCCTCCACCTACTCTATCAACAATATCGGTAATTTGATATTGCCGTGTTTCAAACATCGTTTTACCATCATATAATACGCCAGCCCATGTATTATGAGAAGCAGAGATAGAACCTCTTAAAGTTGTAATTACCTTTTTAGCTCTTGGGAATTTTTTCATCATTTGTTGACAAACAGATAAAAAAGCTTCTGCTTTTACATCATGCCCTTGAGTTTGCACACTAATACCTTCTGGTTTAATTCCAAAGTGCATTTCAGCATCTTCTTCATTACCTAAAATAACATCACAATATGATGTTAACTCAGTCATAATCGCCTCACGGTCACCACCATACTTCCATAATTTAGCTCTATAATTCAAATCGGTAGAAATAGTAATTCCTTTTGCACTAGCCGCTTTTACCGCTTCTAAACAAACATCAGCAGAACTTTGAGAAATAGCTGGAGTAATACCAGTCCAGTGAAACCACTCAACACCTTCAAAAACGGCATCCCAATCAACCATTCCTACTTGAATATCAGCCATGGCAGAATTAGCTCTATCGTAAACTACTTTACTGCCTCTAGATACAGCACCAGTTTCAAGAAAATAAATACCTAAACGGTCTCCACCCCAAACGATTTTATCAACACCAACACCTCTTTTACGCATTTCCATCATAGCACACTCACCAATATCATTTTTTGGTAAACGGGTTACAAAATCACAAGATATACCATAGTTAGCTAATGAAACAGCTACGTTTGACTCTCCTCCTCCATAAACAACATCAAAGCTATTTGCTTGCGAAAACCTTAAAAATCCTTGAGGCGCTAATCTTAACATGATTTCCCCAAATGTTACTACTTTACTCATCCCTTTATTGTTATTTAATTAATTTCAATCTGCTTAAACGTTTAAGCAGATTTCAAAAAAATATAATCAAATACCAATGATTATCTAGAGGCTTTGATTATAAAAACTAAAGCATTATATTTGCTTAAACGTTTAAGCAAATATATAAAAAAGTTGAATACAAAAAAGAAAACGACCATAAAAGATATTGCTAACGTATTAAATATATCGCCTGCAGCCGTTTCCAAAGCTCTTCATGATGACTCCAGAATAAGCAAAAAAACTAAAAAAGCAGTAAAACAAGTTGCCAAAAATTTAAACTACCAACCCAATCATTTAGCAAGTGCTTTACGTAAAGGAAAAAGCAAGTTAGTTGGTGTTATTGTACCTAGAACTAATAGTAACTTTTTTTCTTCTGTCATTCAAAATATTGAAGAAGTATTAAATAAAGAAGGTTATAATATAATTATTACACAATCTAACGAATCGTATAAAAAAGAATGTAACAATATAGATACGTTATTATTTACTCAAGTTGATGGCATTATTGCTTCTATGGCAAATGAAACTGTTAATTTAGAATATTATGAGAAGATAAAATCGAAAGGAATTCCGTTAATTCTATTTGATCGTGGTGAAAATGATTTAAACGTAGATTATATAGGTATTAATGATTATGATAGCAGCCATGTAATTGTTGAGCATTTAATAAAACAAGGCTGTAAACGTATTGCACATATTGGTGGTTATAAACATACCCGAATTTTTAATAATAGAATAAGAGGTTATATTGATGCGCTAAAAAAACATAATCTTCCACTTGATGAAGAACTCCTTATTGAAAGTAGCTTAACAATAGAAGATGGTAGACAAAAAATGGCTAAATTATTAGCTTTAAAAAACAAACCAGATGCTGTATATGTAGCTGGTGATTATGCTGCACTTGGCGCTTTGCAATTACTTAATGAAAGAAACATTAATATCCCGAAAGACATTGCGCTCGTAGGATTTGGAGATGAACCTTTTACGGCTATGGTTACTCCAACTATTACTAGCATTAACCAACATAGTGCTGAAATTGGTAAACAAGCTGCTTATACATTTTTAAACCATGCTAAAAAAACAACGGTAAAACAAACTCTAAATAAAATAATTTTAGATGCCGAATTAATTATTAGAGATTCTTCAAACGTTAAAAAATTAAATCTATAAACTAAAAAAGCGTGTATTTAAAAAAATACACGCCTAATTAGCTATTAATCATCTTATAGTGTTAAATTTTCAACATTATAGAAAGAACAATATTACAATTTCCGCTAGTCATTTTATGTAACATATGTTACATATAGTTTTACTAGAATAAAAAAGAACAATACTTTAATTAAAAAAACTCCACACAATATCTCAAAATTTGCTATTAAAATTGATTAATGTGAAGTTTTTATAATCATATTTACAAGTTACTTTACTAATATTTCTCTACTTCCATCGGCATCAATTTGATAATGAAAATCTATTTGTAACAAACCTGCATCTTTAGTAAAAGTATCATTACTACTGGTTGCTTTTCTAAATACCCTACAAAGTATAATACTAGATAGTGTTTTTCCTGTACCATCCATATCTCCTAAGGAAGTTAGCATATGCTTATAATCTGCATAAGCAGAAATTGGAGTATATGCTGTAAGTATTGTAGTAGATGTGGTAAAAACATCACTTACATTTGCCCAAACATATTCTAAAGCCCATTCAACATTACCAGAGCCATTATTTGCTATCCAATGCACATGTGGTTTAATAGTTGAACCTTCTAACCAACCATGCGGCATTTGCACCGTAAAGAAAAGTTCTTCTTCATTATCTTTATCGAACCAAAAAAGAAAGAGACCTGGACCAGCTCCTGCATCAATAACGTCATTCATACCAGGTGGTTTTGCTCCATGACCAGTAAGTCTCGAAACATTAACTTTTAAATCATCCCATCTAGTAGCAGAACCCTCATAACTTAATGAGCCATCACTCTCTATATAGGTGTTGTTTGTTCCATCACCAATTCTTGTATTACCTGCTTCATCAATAATCATTCTTTCTGAACCAGAAGTTTTAAAATGAATGTTATCTTCATCAGTACTTTGTTCTACTTCAATGCCCGAATCTGAATCAGCATCTATCAATATATTTCCTGCTACCAACTCAGTCCAACTAGTATTATAAAACCAAAAACTTTGTGTTGTGGTATCAAAAACCATCAACCCTGTTGCTGGACTTGTTATTGCTGTTCTTTGCGTTGTATTCATTCTTGGAATAAGAATTCCTTTTGATGTTGACTGAATATCTAACATAGCTGTATCATCAGGATTGGTTGTGCCAATTCCTACTTGTGCAAAAGCCATATAACTATTAAATAAAAAAGCTATAAGGGTGTATCTGAATATTTTTATATATGTACTTTTCATTTAAAAAAATTTAATTTGTTATTTTAAAAGTTTTACTCCCCTCGTCAGAATTAACTATCACTAAGTACATACCTTGAGGTTGAGAAAACGGTACGTAAAGTTGCTTTCCATTCAATGTGTCATTTTTAAGACAAAGAATCTGTTTTCCTAATATATTATAGATTAAAACATCATTTAATTTCAATAACTTTTTATTATTAATTACAATGTGATTCTCTTTAAAATACACATGTACATTATCTTCAATTTTAGAATCAATACTAAGTATGTTATCAGGCTTGAAAACAACTTCAAATCGATTAAAATAATCTCCAGCAGGCAAACTAATATCGATACTAGAATTACTTAAATTATATGTTTTATTAAGAACATTATCTCTTATAAAAACGGTATCTGTAAAATTATCTACACCATCAAGCATCAAGGTATGAATGCCTACTTGATTAATTATTAAACCCAAAGGAAATTCATAAAATTCATTATATTCTCCAACAGCTTCAATAACATATTTTTTGATTAAATCATTTTCAATAATATAAAAAAGGTCATCTTCTCTTATTGAAGAAATAGTTGCATCATATCCTGGATTATATTCTAAATCTACTGGAGCTTCTGGTAAAAAACCTAATAGAAGTTGACGGTGAAACCCTTCTGGATCTTCATAACCTATTCGAATATATTTATTTACCCCACTACTTGCAGTTGTTTTTTGATTGGTAGATTTATAAAAATTTGAATTGGTACCATCTTCCTCTTTAAAAACACGTTGTGAATTATTAAAAACTATATTTCCATTTGAAGTAGCATCTATAAAAAATCCTTGAGCAACACCTATATATCTTTTAGGAATGATTCCTGAGGAACTACCTAAACCAGATATAGACATAATCATAGATGGTGCTACACCTCCTGTTAGATTACAAATAGAATAACCACCTTGATAGTCTGCTAAATAATGAGATGTAGACCCACCATCTACCCAAAACTGAATATTATTTAAAACTGATAAATTATCTTGTATAAATTTATAAGAGTCTATTGCAGAAGGATATGGATTTCCTAATAAAACATTTTCTCCATCGAGAATAGGAAATGACAAACTTCCATTATTAGGCACACCTTTAAAAACATAATTCTGATTAACAACTCCTGTTCCTTTCATAGTAAACCCATAACCAGGATTAAGCAATGTGTTCTGATCTATTTTTTGCCAACCATAATAACCTAAACTGCTTTGCGGAAACTTATAAAGCCACATATCACTTATATACAAAGGAATTATAACATTACTACTTCCGTCTAAAACCGATGGCACTCCTGTATAAGGAAAACCTGTATTAAATAAAATTTGCTGTGGAGAAAACGGGTTTAAACCAGCATCAGTACCATCAAACAAACCTCCGTTTAAAGAAAAGAATCCTAAATTATTAGTTACTGGAGATGACCAATAATTATACCCATAAACATTTGAAATACCCTGTTGATCTTTTAGTAGTTTTCCTGTATTAGCTGTATTTATATTAATTCCAGAATGCGATTGCACTAATTGAGAATCGCCAACTAAACGTAAATCGCCACTTTCTAAATTTAATTTATTAGCTACTATTAATCCTAAGTTGTCATTTACATAAACACCTTTCTTTGTAGCTCCATAAACATTAACTTTTAGATTATAAAATTGAATACTATCGCTTGTTCCACTAATATTCAAAACATCATTTACTAAACTCTCAAAAAATGTAGTTCCAGAAAAAGCCGATGTTATTCCGTTATTTATAAAATTACTATTTAAATATAAATCTCCATTATTATTATGAATACCAGTAAGTTGATTTTCATATTCATTTTCAAAATAAACCGTGGTTGCAGACTTAATTTGCAAAATGCCTTCATTTACAATTTGTGCACATATTAATCTAGAAGCAAGTATGCAAAACCAAAAAAATATTAATTTTTTTATGTTCATAACCAAGAGATTTAGGAACTACTATATCTTAAAGTTAAAATAAGACTTCGCTAAAAAACATGACAAAAATCATTTTTAGTAACAAAAATAGCTTTTTGTCTTAAAAAAAAGCACTTTATCGATAATATGGAAGTGAAATTTACTAAACTTCTGTATAAATTTTAAACAGCATACTATTTATTATCCTCAGCTTCTGTATCACAGATATCTACAATAATATCACCTTCAATATTATTTACAGGAAAAACAAAAAAGAACATACTACCCTTACCCAATGTGGAATTTATCCAAATTTTACCATCTAAAAGTTGGACTAATTTTTTTGTTATGGTAAGACCAATACCAATGCCTTCATAATCTCTATTATAAGCACTATTTACTTGAGTAAAACCTTTAAATATAAATTCTTGATGATCTTCATCTATCCCAATTCCTGTATCTGAAACAAAAAACTTAATATTATATACATTCTGATTTTTACAAACCTTAAAGCCAAAATTAACACTACCTTTATCTGTAAATTTAAAGGCGTTTTTTAATAAATTTAGTAAAATGTGCTTCAATTTAAGTGCATCTGTAGTTATAGATAATCTTTTGCAATTTTTTGGTATTTCAATATTAAAATCAACATGACTCTTTCCTATTTTATCTTGATGAATTTTCATTAATTCATAAATCTCATTAAGAAAATCAGGCAAATCTATCGCTTTCATGAAAACTTTAGTCCTTCCTGATTCTATAAGAGACATATCGAAAAGATCTTCAATAAGCTTGAGTAAGTGCTCGCCACTATTATTAATTATTTGGTTGTATTCTAAGATTTCATCTATTGATGTATTCCTATCTATTAAACTTGAAAGCCCAATAATAGAATTAAGAGGTGTTCTTAATTCATGCGACATAGTTGCTAAAAATTCTGATTTTAATCTATCTGACTCTTTAGCTTTTTCTATTGCATCCTCTAATTCTGTAATATATTTGATGCGTTTCGTTATATCATGTTGAATCCCTAAAAACCCTATAACTTCTTCTTTTTCATTTAAAATAGGATCAATACTACTTTCTAAGTGTATAAGTTCTCCATTTCTTTTTTTGTTTTGATAATGAGACATTTTAAAACTTTTTTTGCTTAGCAATGTTTTCCATAATAATTCAAAACGTTCTTTATCGTCTATTCCCTTAAGAATTCTAGGTGTACACTTTCCAATAACTTCATAAGGCTCATACCCATAAACTTTAGTAAATTGAGGGTTTACATAGGTAATGATGCCTTCAGGGTCTGTCATTAAAATAATATCTTTAGAGTTTTTTATTGCTAAGTCTAACCTTTGCATTAAAAAATCCTTTTGTTTACGTTCTGTAACATCTCTAAAAACACCTGTAAAATAGGTGTTACCCTCAAATTCCCATTTAGATATAGAAAGTTCAGAAGAGAACTCTTCACCACCTTTTCTTTGCACTAAAAACTCGAAAGTTTGACCAACTTTTCTTTTTAACCCGGTTTTTAGAAATCTATTTAAATCGTCTTTGTTAAGTTGATTAGTATTTACAAAAAACTCATAGATGCTTTTACCTAATATTTCATTTGAATGATATCCAAAAATTCTTTTTGCAGCTGGATTCCAAGACAAAATACTACCCGAACTATCAATTGTAATTATAGCATCAGTAGCAGTTTCAACAATAGATTCATTCAACTTCTCAGACCTAATTGCTTTTTTCTTAAGAAATTCTATCTCAGCCAAAAGCCCATCCATTGTTTTTTCTTTAATATCCATGACTAACAACTTTATCTTTAATCTTCAAATATTTAAATAATATGTCTTCTATGGTTACTCTTGAAACGGGTTTAGAAATATATTCATTACAACCAGCTTTCATTGCTTTAGAGTTATCCTCAGACAGTACATAAGCTGTTAATGCAATAATAGGAATGGTAAAATTAAATTTCCTTATTTCAATTGTGGCTTGATAACCGTCCATGACCGGCATTTTTATATCCATAAAAACCAAGTCTATTTTAGAATTCTTAGTCAATAATTCTACAGCTTCTAAACCATTGTATGCGCGAAATACTTCAACCTTAAACTTTTTGAGAACTTCTCTTAAATAAATAAAGTTTGAGTTCTCATCTTCTACAATTAGTATATTTTTAATTTTTAAAACTTCCAAATTTTCATTTATATAAGACTTATAGCTTTCATCCTTATTTACAGGTATAAATGGAATTTTAAATATAAACGTACTTCCTTTATCGGTATTAGAGTCAATCCAGATATCACCACCTAATAGCTCAACAAGTCCTTTTGCAATGCTTAATCCTAAACCATTTCCTTCTTCATTAGATTTACCGTCTACCACTTGACTAAACCTATCAAAAACAAATTCTCTGTATTTTTCCTCTATTCCAACTCCTGTATCCTTAACAAAAAATATGATATATTTTGATTCTATTCGATAACCAAAAGTAATGGAGCCTTCTGTAGTAAATTTTAAAGCGTTTTCAATAAGGTTAGACAAAATTTGCATGAGCCTATTATTATCTGTTTTAATGAAACATTCATTATCACTTAATGCTTTCTCAATTTTAATAGAAACTTTTTTAGCTTTATTATGTAAAGAAAACTGACAATATAAACTATCAATTATTTCATTTAAATTACAAGTATGTATACTTATTTTTAATTGATTCGAATTTATTTTAGAGATATCTACAACATCAGAAATAATAGAAAGAAGTCTTTTACCAGAGTCTTGAATTAATTCTACAAACTGTTCCTTCTTTTCTTTTTTTAAATCACTTTCCTTCAATAAGTTAGAAAACCCTAAAATGGTATTCATAGGCGTTCTAATTTCATGAGACATATTAGCAAGAAAAGCTGATTTTAGTTGTTCATTATATTCTGCCTTTTCTTTTTCTTGAATTAATTCTTTATTACTCTTAATTAAAGCTATTTTACTTTGTTGTAGTTCTCTAGTACGATATTCTACTTTATCTTCTAATTCCGAATTAAACTTATTCAATTTAGAATATATGGTTTTTAATTCACTTACTACATTAGATAATAATTCTTGCTCACTTGCCTGCATAATGTCATTTGTAGGAAGATCTTTTTCTTTTTTATATAACGCTCTTATTTGCTTTAAAAAATTATTTATAGGCTGTGTAATACTTTTGGAAATAAAAAACGCTACGATAACATTTAAAAAAACCAGAATAAGTGTAAAAGCCAAAAAAACTGTTTTATTACGTTTTATATTAGTTGTGGCTAGCAAATAAATGGTTTTTGCTTTATTTGAAGCATAACTTGAAAGAATTTCAAGCTTTTCGAACAACAAATGTTCTTTTTGATAAATTTCATGTTCTACTAATGCTTTTTCTCGTAAATTATTTAAAGTAATAATTTTATTTTGTGAATCTTTATAATCTTTATAAGCATTATAGACATTATTAAAATCTTCTTTTTTACCTAAAAAACGTTCTTTTATTAAGTTGAGTTTAATAGTGTTTAAGCTATCAAAAGCTCTTATTTGTTTCAACGCTAACTTAGATGCTTCTGATTTTTCTTCTGAATCTAAAAAAGTATACAATACATGTCTTGAAGATTCAATATTAAATTTAACTTCATTTATAGTATTGCTAACAACTAATGGGTGATCATAAATTACTTTAATTTGATTGTTAACATCATTCAGTCCAATTAAAGATATTATGCTTAATATAATGGTAACAAGTAGTAAAATACCAAAACCAATATATATACGTGTTTGGAATCTTGAATTTTTCATAGAAGAAAATTTGACCCAAGTTTGCGAAATTTTCCCATAAAAAAAATGATATAAGTCAGTTATGAAAATGGATATAAACAAAAAAGCATCCCGATTTTCTATAAAGAAAAAAGGAAAGCTTCTCATTGGTATACCAAATTTACTTTGGTAAACTACTTTCCCGAATATAACTTCGGGAACAACACAACTTCTTTTTATTGCCAAAAAAAGCCCTAATTTCTCAGAGCTTATTTGTTGCAATTTTTGCGGTCTGGACGGGACTCGAACCCGCGACCTTCGCCGTGACAGGGCGACATTCTAACCAACTGAACTACCAGACCGTTGCTTTATTGCGGTTGCAAATATACACGCCTTTTTTAATATGTCAAATCTTTTTTGTGCTTTTTTTATCTTTTTTTATATTAATTAAATTTTTGTCGCTCTACCATATAGGTAGTGAGGATGTTATCGAAATTTTTATTTATATCGGCTTCTACATATTTAATTTTATACTGTGCACATTTTAAACGTAAAGCATTAAAATAATTATTTACTGCATCATGATAGTTTTCTTTTATACTATCGGCATATAAATTAATAAACTCCCCTGTTTCAACATCAACAAAGCGTTTTGGTTTATTATCGAAATCGAAATTTTGTTCTTTTTCTTTATCAAAGACATGAAATAAAATAACTTCATGCTTATTATATTTTAAATGACGTAATGCTTCAAATAATTTTGTTTCATCTTCAGAGGTTTGAAACATATCAGTAAACAAAAAAATCATAGAACGTCTATGTACTTTCTCTGCTATTTCATGTAAATATTTATAAGTGTCTGTTTGCTTATTAACAGGTTTTGATACTACGGCTTCACTCAAATGGTTTAAGAGCATTTGATGATGTCTTTCACTTCCTTTTTCAGGAGCATAATAATCGTAATTATCACTATAAATACTTAAACCAACTGCGTCACGTTGTTTTTTTAAAATTTGCATGAGTGCAGCTGCTGCTAATGCCGAAAAAGCTACTTTATTTAAACTATTTATATGAAAACTATCTATTTCTGGATAATGCATCGAACTACTATTGTCTAAAATAATATGACAACGCAAATTAGTTTCATCATCATAACGCTTGGTATAAAGCTTATCTGTTTTTGCAAAGAGTTTCCAATCTATATGACGCGTACTTTCTCCTTGATTATATATTTTATGTTCTGCAAATTCTGCTGAAAATCCATGAAACGGACTTTTATGCATGCCTGCAATAAAACCTTCTACTACTTGTTTTGCAAGTAACCCTAAGTTTTTAAAACCTTCTGCTTTATTAAGTTCGTTTTGTAAATTCATCGTTGTTTTTCTCTTATATTTTTAGCTCTAAAAACACCATCTGACGCTTGTAAAAGTTTATTTTTTAGTGCTTCTGGAAAATTTGGGTTGTCGCTTAAAAATTGTTCTAATGTTACATAAGCATCATTGGATGTGTAATTTCCTATGGTGGCATTTAACCAAGATTTAGGAAAAAATATATCGCCTGTAAGTTGTATTTCTTCAACCAAATTTAAATACATTCTTAAATGTTTTTGAGCTGATTGTTGACATAACGGATGATTTATATTATACAAGGCCGAAACTACCCAGCTTTCTTTTTCTCTATTTTCAGCTTTAGCTAAAGATAATACAAATTCGTCTCTTATTTTTTCATCCTTAGATAATGAAGGTAATAAAAACTGAAAACGTTTTTTCCTATCTGGGTTTCTTATACCTTTTAATGCTGCTTGTAAAATACTATCTGCTTTAGGATGGTTATAGATTGCTAATGTTACCGCTAAACTTGTATAATCGTTTTCATTTAAACGCAAACCCTTAATGGATAATGATTTATTCCAAATTGCATATAACTGATCTTTTCCTTTTTCAGAATAAGCGATACTTTTAAATAAATTAAAAAGTGTTTTTTTATAGCTAGATGAAAAATCATTATTTCGTAATTGTTTATTTAATAACGATTCTAACTTTTTTCCAATAACGTCTCTATCTTTTGCTGAAATAAAATTCCAATAAATGGCATTTGTTTTACCAATAATGGTATTTAAAATAAGTTCTTCTTTTTCTGAAGCAATGCCTTTTATTAAAATATTTAAAGCGGTTTTAGGTGCTATATTTGCCGATAATACATTTTCATATAAATTAATATAACTATAGCCTCTGGCTAAATCATCTTTTATATTTGGAATATCGTTAACATTTAAATTATTAATAGGAAATACACCATAACCAAATGCATCATAATTATATATAATTGATTGTGGTTTTGGTAATCCAATAACTGTATTTAAAGCTTGTGTTTGCTTATTTAACTTTACAGGTATCACTTTTACACTATCCTTATAAACCAAACCTATTTTAAAAACTTGAGGCCAAATATATTTGCTTCCATCTTCTGCTTTTTGAGTAATTTCAAAATGTTCAATTTTATTATTTTTATAAGTAATATCATCTGAAATTATAGGTCTTCCTGATTTATACACCCAGACATCGCTCCATGCTTTTAAATCTTCTTTTGTTTCTGCATCTAAACGTTTTACTAAATTATCCCAGTCGGCATTACCATAAGCATTGGTTTTTATATAATTACGCATACCTTTTCTAAAAGGCTCTGCACCTACTAATGCTTCTAATTGACGCATCATTATTGGAGCTTTATTATATATAATGCGTCCGTAAAGCGTACCTGCGTTTTTTAAATTATCTAACTGCTGTTTTATTGGTGTTGCGCCTTTTGTTCTATCTTCACTATAAGCACTTGCATAATGCTCAGTCATAAAATTTAATTGATGATTAACATCGGGAAACGATTTACGAGTTACTTTATCTGCCAAAAAATTAGCAAAAACTTCTTTTAACCAAACATCATCAAACCAATTCATGGTTACTAAATCGCCAAACCACATGTGTGCTGTTTCGTGAGCAATTAAATGGCAACGGTTTAATTCCTGATTTTGTGTTGCATTATCATCTAAAAACAAAGACGATTCGCGATATTGTATAGCACCAACATGCTCCATTCCTCCATACTGAAACCCTGGAATGGCAGCAAAATCTAATTTTTGAAATGGAAATTTATACTTTGTATAATCTTCTAAAAATAAGACAGACTCATTATGAAGTTTAAAAATTTCATTAGTACTAGCTTTTATTTTTTCTTTATCATTTTCACGATAAAGCATATACATATTTAAATTGCCTAAATGTTTATTTGCCTCATTAAAAATACCAGCAACAAAGGAAAACAAATAGGTACTCATAACGTCTGATTTCTTAAACTTATACCTAATAAAATCACCTTTATCTTCTTTAAAATCTAAGTTAGAACCGCATAGCACTTTCCAATCTTTAGGCGCAGTAATATCCAATACATAATTTGCTTTTATATTTGGCTGATCAAAACAAGGAAACAAAGTACTTGCTCTATCAGGAACTAAAAGCGTGTATAAATAATCATCATTTCTGTTAAGTGACAATTCGCCTGCATCAAACTGAATATTAATAGTATTTGCACCAATTTTTAAATATTCAGTGTCTATAATAAGATGTTCTTGTTGATGATTAACAGGAATTTGTTTTTTATTAACCAAAACGTTTTTAATATGTGAACTATTCTCATTAAAATCTAAATACAACGGTTGTTCTAAATTATTAATTTTCAAGTTTAAATCCAGTACCGAAGTAATACTTTGCGCCTTACTTTCTGGTATTTTAAATGATAAATTATAAACAACATTATCTACTTGTTGCTTTCTATAATTGGCTAAATCAAGAGAAATACCTGGAGCCAATAAAGTCTTTTGCTTTGTTTTTGTATTACAAGAAACGAGTAAAAACAAATTCAAAATAATTATTAAAATATGCTTCATTTTAAAAAACTAATAAGTACAAAAAATTAAAAGGCATAGTTATAAACCATGCCTTTATATATTCATTTTTAAAATATTTTATAAAATACCATCAACAATACCATAGGCAACAGATTCTTGAGCGCCCATCCAATGGTCTCGATTAAAATCTTTCATTATTTTATCAAAAGTTTGTCCACAGTTATCGGCTAATATTTGTGCACTTAATTCTTTTGTAATTATAATTTCTTTAGCAGTAATTTCAATATCACTTGCTTGTCCGCGAGCACCACCACTAGGTTGATGAATCATAACACGTGCATGTGGTTGTATAAAACGCTTACCTTTTTGTCCTGCTGACAATATAAGAGAACCCATAGAAGCTGCAAAACCTGTACAAATTGTAGACACTTGACTGTTAAGTGATTTTATACAATCGTAAATAGCAAAACCAGATGTTACATAACCTCCAGGACTGTTAATATATAATTGAATATCAAAATTGTTCAAAGTATCTAAATACATTAATCTATCAATAACATGCTTTGCAGATTTATCATCAACCTGCCCCCATAAAAAAACTTTACGCTGTTCTAATAATTTGCTATCAATAGCATCTTGTACTTTTAGTTTATCACTCATTTGTTTTTAATTTTTATCTAAAATAAAAAAAGGTTTACCAATATGGCAAACCTTTTCAATTTTCTTTTTATTTAACTTTTATAAAAGTCCGTCAATAGCATCTGTGTAGGCATTTTTAGGTGCTACACCAACTTGTCTACCAACAACTTCGCCGTTTTGAAAAACTAAAACCGTAGGAATGTTACGCACACCATATTTGGCAGCAAACTCTTGATTTGCATCTACATCAACTTTACCAACTACAGCTTTACCATCATATTCTTCACTTATTTGTTCAATAATTGGTCCAACCATTCTACACGGTCCACACCAAGCTGCCCAAAAGTCAACTAATACAGGCTTATCACTCTTTAGTACTGTTTCCTCAAACGTCGCATCTGTTATTTCTAATGCCATAATATTTATATTTTAATATGTTCTTAATTCGTTTTAACAACACAAAATTAGTCAAAAAAAACTTTAAAGCTTACACCCTAACAATTTGTTTTACCTATAACTATATTGTTTTAAGTTATTTTTAATTTTTGGGCGCATAAAACAGGCTTATTTAAGTTTATCAGGATTCTTACCTAATTTTTTAGATTCTGATGTTACTCGTCTTTCTAATTTTTTGATATCTTCTTCTGCTGGTAATTCTTCTGGTCTTATTCCTCGTTCTTTCAACAAACCCCTAACACCTAAATTATTTTTAACATGTTCTGCTGAAATACTTTGTCCTTTTATTAATCCTTTTTCTTTGGTATTAAAAACAGTAATTTCAGTAGCAAAATCTTTGGCTTTTATAGTAATTGTAGGTAAAAAATCAGCTAAAGCTCTAGTCTGAGGCACGTTTAATTTCTTCTTCATTTCTCTTGTAGACCTTCCAAATAAAGCTTGGTCTCCTTTACTTCTTATTAATCCAAAATCCTTATCACTACCTGTTCTTTCATAAATTAATTCAGATAATTCTTTTTCAGATAATGTAAGTTTTTGTCTCGCTTGTAATCGTTCCCAATCTTTAATACGTTGTTCTATTAATTCAAATTTCCTTGTTTGAATTGCAAAATAATTTTGAGCAAAAGCTATTTGTTCTTTTCTTGAGTCCCCATTTTGAGCAATTAGATAACACGCATATCTTGTAAGCATAATGTCATCGATTTCTCTCGAAGTACCTGAACCAATTTTAACCATTTTCCCGACATCAGCAAAATGGTCTAATATCTGATTATCACTAACTTCACAAGATGTTTTTGCTTTATTTACTACATTATTAAAATTATCCCATTTTGAATAGCCTAATAAGTGTTGAATATCTCTTGCAAACCAAAACTCAATTCCGCTTTCAGTAGTTTGAGAATGATTTTCAAAATTATCGGCTAATGATTTTATTATTTCTGATTTCATAAACACTTTTTTTAATTTATTGAATTCAAGTAAACTTTATTCAACTTACAAACTATATCTTTTTTGCTTTTAATAGCAAAAAAGGATGCCACATCAATCCTTTGCGCAATGCAAGAACTTCTATCAAATTTAAAATGAGCAACCAATAAAATTTCCTACCCCTATTATTAAAAATTTTAATTTAATTTATAAACTACGTTTTGTTCTTCGAGTTCTTTTATTAATTCCTGAGATACTTTTACCTTTTGCTTTCTACTTGGCATGCTAAGTTTTATTTTTTCTTTAGTATCGTACACTAAAAAATTAAGCATTTGATTTCCTGGATGCATATTAATCAACTCCTTTAAAGCTATTATTTTTTGTTCATTTAAATCATTAATATCAACTTGTATAGAAAGCTTCTTAGCATAATGCTCCATCACATCATGCAACAATTGAAAGTTATTAAATTGTAATCGAGGATCGCTCTTTTTACCAGTGTCTTTATTTACCCAGCCATCTCGAATAAATGTTTTTACGTACACAAAATTATTCTGCATTAAAAAGTGCCTGAATTTTAAATACTCTTCACCAAAAATTCTAAACTCATAACTATCGGTATAATCTTCAACAGTAAATAATGCCCATCCTTTTCCTTGCTTACTTACACGATGTTGCACATTAGTAACTACGCCACCAAAAACCAATTCTCTATTTACATAAGGTGCCATATCATTAAACATAGCAAGTGTTGCATTACAAAAGGTTTTCATCTCCGTTTTAAAATCATCTAATGGATGCCCAGAAATATAAACACCTACCACTTCGCGTTCTTGCGCTAATTTTTGCATAGTTCCCCATTCTTCACAAGGTGGTACTTCTGGCTCTGCTATTTGAACTTCACTAGTATCTCCAAACAAACTTACTTGTGCCGAATTCTCATTTTCTTTATAACGATGCGCATATTTAATAGCCATTTCTAAAAAAGTCATCCCATCGCCTTCTTTATGAAAATATTGCGCTCTATGTGTATTATCAAAACAATCAAATCCGCCAGCAAGTGCTAAATTTTCAAATGCTTTTTTATTGGCAGCACGTAAATCGATACGTTTAGCTAAATCGAAAATAGATTTATATGGACCATCTTTTTTTCTGTTATCAACTATAGTCATAACAGCACCATGACCTACACCTTTTATAGCACCCATACCAAAACGAACCGCATTGTCTTTATTTACTGAAAACTTATAATAACTCTCATTAACATCAGGTCCAAGAACTTCTAATTTCATACGCTTACATTCTTCCATAAAAAACGTAACCTGCTTAATGTCATTCATGTTATTTGATAACACAGCGGCCATATATTCAGCAGGGTAATGCGCTTTTAAATATGCTGTTTGATACGCAATCCATGCATAACAGGTAGAGTGTGATTTATTAAAAGCATAACTTGCAAAGGCTTCCCAATCTTTCCAAACCTTTTCTAAAACTTTGGCATCATGTCCGTTTGCACTAGCTTGCTCAATAAATTTTGGTTTCATTTTATCAAGAACCGCAATTTGTTTTTTTCCCATCGCCTTACGTAATACATCGGCTTCACCTTTGGTAAACCCTGCTAGACTTTGAGACAGTAACATTACCTGCTCTTGATATACCGTAATACCATAAGTTTCCTTTAGGTATTCTTCCATGGCTGGTAAATCATACTCAATTTCTTCATCGCCATGTTTACGTCGTACGAAACTTGGAATATATTCCATTGGCCCAGGACGATACAAGGCATTCATGGCTATTAAATCTTCAAAAACGGTTGGCTTTAAATCTCGCAGGTGTTTTTGCATTCCAGGAGATTCATATTGGAACACACCTACAGTCTCCCCACGTTGGAATAACGCATAGGTTTCTTCGTCATCTAAAGGAAACGTATCTGGGTCGAGTAAAATACCATGCTTTGCTTTTACAATTTTAACAGTATCTTTAATTAAAGTTAACGTTTTTAAACCCAAGAAATCCATTTTCAACAAACCTGCTGATTCTACTACAGAGTTATCAAACTGAGTAACATATAAATCGGAATCTTTAGCAGTTGCTACTGGAACGAACTTGGTAATATCGTCTGGAGTAATAATTACACCACAAGCATGAATCCCTGTATTTCTTACCGAACCTTCAAGCGTTCTTGCTAGATTTACTGTTTCGGCTTGTAAATCGCTTCCATCGGCTATATTTAAAAGCTCATTAACCTTTTCTAAATCTTCAGCACGAAACTTACTTGCTAGATCTTCTTCACTTAGTCCGAAAATTTTCCCAAGCTTAGACATGGTTGGTATCAACTTCGCTATTCTATCGGCATCAAATAGTGGTAAATCTAAAACACGAGCAGTATCTCGAATAGACGACTTTGCCGCCATAGTTCCGTAAGTTATAATTTGTGCTACTTGATTACTTCCGTATTTTTCAATAACATAATCCATAACACGACTACGCCCTTCATCATCAAAATCGATATCAATATCGGGCATACTTATACGATCTGGATTCAAAAAACGCTCAAAAAGCAAATCGTATTTAAGCGGGTCTATATTTGTTATCCAAAGGCAATAAGCAACAACCGATCCTGCTGCCGATCCACGACCTGGACCCACAGAAACATCCATTTTTCGGGCTTCACGAATAAAATCTTCAACAATTAAAAAATACCCAGGATAACCTGTGTTTTCAATAACACTTAATTCAAAATCGAGACGTTCAACAACTTCCTTTGAAAGCTCTTCACCATATCGCTTTTTTGCACCTTCAAAAGTTAAATGTTTTAAAAAAGCATTTTCTCCTCGCTTACCACCATCAACTAAATCTTCTTCATGTTTAAATTCATCAGGAATATTGAATGCTGGCAATAATACATCTCTAGCTAATTGATAGCTTTCTATTTTATCAACTACTTCTTGTACATTAGAAATAGCCTCTGGAATATCTTTAAATAATTGTTTCATCTCATCAGGAGATTTAAAATAATACTCCTGATTTGGCATACCATAACGGTAACCTCGACCTCGACCTATTGGTGTCGCTTGTTTTTCTCCATCTTTTACACACAATAAAATATCGTGTGCATTAGCATCTGCTTGCTTTTTGTAATAAGTATTGTTGGTAGCTACCAACTTAACATTATGCTTATTAGCTAAAGAAATTAAAGTTGGATTAACACGATTTTCATCTTCTTGATTGTGACGCATCAATTCTACATACAAATCGTCACCAAACTGTTCTTTCCACCAAAGAAGCGCTTCTTCGGCTTGATTTTCGCCAATATTTAAAACTTTACTTGGTATTTCACCATATAAATTCCCTGTTAAAACAATTAAATCTTCTTTATATTCTTGAATTAATTTTTTATCTATTCTTGGTAAATAATAAAACCCATTTACAAAGGCATGCGACGATAATTTCGCCAGATTATGATACCCGTTTTTATTCTTTGCTAAGAATACAATTTGATAACCATTATCTTTCCTAGATTTATCTAAATGATTTTCGCAAACGAAAAATTCACAACCAATTATTGGCTTCATTTCTTTAACTGTAACAGCTTCACCTGTTTCTTCAGCAGCTGTAATTTTGGCTTTAACACTACTATTATGTTTATTTACAGCGTTTACAAAGTGAAAAGCCCCCATCATATTTGCATGATCGGTTAATGCAACTGCAGGCATATTGTATTCGGCAGCAGCTGAAACAATATCAGCAACTCCCATGGTTGATTGTAATACAGAAAACTGCGAATGATTATGAAGATGCACAAAATCGACATCAACTAACTCCGAAATATTTTGTTTAATTTCTTCAGAAGAAATCTGGCTACCTTCAGCTTTTTTTAAGCGCTCACTAATTTTAGCACTTTCTTCCTTAAGATTAATATGTTTTAACCCTATAAGCTGAATTGTTTCAGGGTTAGCCTCCTTAAAATTCTCAAAATAATCAGGCTCAACATCTAATTCTTCTTTAGTATATTCACCCAAACGCACCAACTCGAAAAAACAACGTGTAGTTGCCTCAACATCGGCAGTTGCATTATGAGCTTCAGCAAAACCTACATTAAATAAATGCTCGTGCAACTCTGATAATGTTGGTAATTTAAATTTACCGTAACGTCCACCTGGAATTTCACATAAACTTGCTGTATGCTCTGTACAGGTGTCTAAAACTGGCAATTCTTGTAATGGGTTTTCAACAGCCTCACGTACAAATTCAGCACCCATAATATTAAGATCGAACTTTACATTTTGCCCAACAACAAACTTAGTTTTACTTAAAGCTATATTAAATTTTTCTAAAACTTCTGCAAGCGAAACACCTTGTTCATCTGCTAATTCAGTTGATATCCCATGAATTTTCTCAGCATCATAAGGAATATTAAAACCTTCTGGTTTTACCAAATAATCCTGACTTTCAATACAGTTACCCATAGCATCATGAAGCTGCCATGCAATTTGAATACATCTAGGCCAATTATCGGTATCTGTAATTGGTGCATCCCAACGTTTTGGCAATCCGGTAGTTTCTGTATCGAAAATTAAGTACATTAAATCTATTTAAAGGTTTCTGATTTTATTCGTTTTAGAACAAAAACGAAGAGTATAAAAATACACAGAAATTTGTCTTTTTTTAAGTGAAGTTATAAACATTTATAAACAAAAAACGCAACCCTAGGGTTTGAGCATATCTTAACATAAAAAATATTTTAAGCCACCAATTCTCTATATGATTTTCAATATTAATAGATGCTTGTATCGTGCTTTTATGCTTTAATAATAACGAATCAATACTTAGCGGCAAATGTATATCTTTTGAATTAAGATGCGTATTATTTCTCATCTGTATTCTTAACACAACACACAAACTTAATAAAGACATAGGATATAACAATTTTATGATAATTTCAATGTCTTTTAACACAAATTGAAGGCTTTAATATTTTATAGTACATTTGAAAAATAATATTTAGTTATGAAATCAAACTTCCCATTACTCACCCTTCTTATTTTTATGAGCTGTAAATCCCAAATTACGCCACTTTATGTTGGCACCTATACTGATGGTTATAGCGAAGGTATTTACAAATTAGATTTCAATCAAAGCACTGGAGAACTTAACAATTTGCAATTAGCTGTTTCTACTCAAAACCCATCATTTATAGCATATTCTAGAAATAGAAGATACATATATGCGGTAAACGAAAATTTAGGAGGCTCTGTTTCTTCATTTAAAATTAAAGAAAATGGGCATTTAAATTTTTTAAACAAAGTGTCTAGTAATGGTGAAAATCCATGCCATATTTCAATAAACAAACAAGGAAATAAAGCTGTAGTATCAAATTATAGCAGCGGCAGCGCTTCTATTTATAGCATTGCAAGAGACGGAAAACTAAATGAAGCCTCCCAAATATTTAATTACAATACAGAAGAAAAAGTATCGCATGCGCATTCTGCACAATTTTTTAGAGATGAATTATATATTTCAGACTTAGGAACAAATTCGCTATACCAATACAAACTTAAAGGCAATACCTACGAATTAACATTACCTACTGTTGTAGAAATGCCAGAAAACCCAGGACCTCGACATTTTACAATAACGAAAAATGGCCAGTATATATATGTTATAAATGAATATGGTAATTCTGTTCGCTCTATAAAAAGAACTGAGAATGGATTTAAACAAATTGATTATGACAATACGTTAGACGAAAACTATAAAGGAGAAAGTTTTTGTGCAGATATTCATTTGTCTAGAAATGAGCTTTATTTATACGGCTCTAACAGAGGCGAAAACTCTATAGTCGTTTTTAAAAGAAATAAGCTTGATGGCTCTATTGAAAAAATTCAAACAGTCCCTGTTCATGGCAATTGGCCTAGAAATTTCACTTTAGATCCTTCGGGAAAATTTTTGTTGGTTGCCAATAAAAAAAGTCAAAATATTTCGGTTTTTAAAATCAATCCATCTACAGGCAAGCTTTCTTTTTTAAATGATGTAAAAGTACCAAGACCAGTATGTTTATTATTTTAAAAAAATATACTAATTATTTTACTCCAAAAAACAAATAAAGACTTGATAATTAAAAAAATATAGTATATTTGCGCCCTCATTAATAACCGAGGTCGAGAACCTCAAATAATTAATTATTATGCCAGTAAAAATTAGATTACAAAGACATGGTAAAAAAGGGAAACCTTTTTACTGGATCGTTGCAGCTGATGCACGTTCAAAAAGAGACGGTAAATACTTAGAAAAATTAGGTATTTACAATCCAAACACGAATCCAGCAACTGTTGAATTAAACGTTGATGGTGCCGTAACATGGTTACAGAATGGTGCACAACCAACTGACACAGCTAAAACACTTTTATCTTACAAAGGTGCTTTACTAAAAAATCACCTTGCAGGTGGTGTTAGAAAAGGCGCTTTAACTGAAGAGCAAGCTGAAGCTAAATTCACTGCTTGGTTAGAAGAAAAAGAAGCTAAAACACAAGCTAAAGCTGATGGTTTATCTGAAGCTGAAGCTAAAGCTAAAGCTGATGCATTAGCTGCTGAAAAAGCTGTTAACGAAGCAAGAATTGCTGCTGCTACTCCTGTAGTAGAAGAAGAAGTTGCTGAGGAAACTGCTCCTGAAGCTGAAGCATCAAACGAAGAAGAATAAAAAAATAATTTTTTATACTTTTAAACTCCGATATTTATATCGGAGTTTTTTATTTAACAAAACTCCTAAAAAGTTTGATTAAATAATTCCCATAAAGATGGGAATCTAATTAACTTTTAGATAACACCAAAATAAATTCCCGCCTTCTCGGGAATGACAAAAATGTTTTTTCAATGAAAAAAGAAGATTGTTTTTACTTAGGAAAAATTATAAAAAAATATAGTTTTAAAGGCGAAGTCTTAGCTAAATTAGATACCGATCAGCCAGAACTTTACGAAAACTTAGATGCTATTTTTTTAGAACTACGTAATAACCTAGTACCCTTTTTTGTTGAAAGCTCTCAATTACACAAATCGGAATTACTACGAATTAAGTTTGAAGATGTAGATGAAGAAGCTGATGCAGACGCTATTATGAAAAGTGGCTTGTATTTACCTTTAGACTTATTACCTAAGCTTGAAGGAAATAAGTTTTACTTTCATGAAGTTATCAATTTTTCAATAGAAGACGTAAATTTTGGTAAAGTAGGTATTATAAAAGCTATTAACGACTCTACTGCTCAATCACTTTTTGAAATAGATAGAGATGGCATAGAAATTTTAATCCCTATGAATGATGAATTTATAGTAAAAATTGACAGACCAAACAAAACTGTTCTGGTAAAAACTCCAGAAGGTTTAATTGACTTATATTTAGAATAAATTTTTAAGCAAATCCTAAAGCATCAGCTTCTCTTTCTATTAAAAATGATGAAGATTGAATACTATCTCGTTGTTTTACTAATAGCTTACAAAGTGTTAACGATAAATTCATTTCCATTAGTAAATCATTGTATTTCGCAATATTAATTTGCATTAAGTTATTAACTTGCCTTAATAAATTACTATTCTTATCATAACTCAGTAATTTTTTAAAACTCAACTCTGTTAAATGATTTCTTCTTTTCAACATTATCGAGTTTTCAACCTTTGCCTCAAGCTTTTTTGATTCATTTTGGAGCATCTCACAAAAACGTTTTCTTTCAATCTCTTTTTCTTTAAAAAACGCTTTCAAATTAGCATCTTCAACATCATTTTGTATTTTTGAAAATATTCTTTCGACTTGTTGATTCATTAAAAATAAATCATTCAACTTCATTAAAATTTTATCATATTGTTTTACCCCCAAAACTATTTCCTATTTTATAATTCAACGTTTAATATACATTAAATACAACCCTTGTTGGATGTATTTAGTATATTATTTAACATTATTTATTCAATTTTAACATTTTATTTTTACTATTGCGTAATTTACAAAAAAATCATGTCCAAAAAACCTTTTGTTTTGAAAAAATTTAGCGTAAACCAAGATAAATGTGCTATGAAAATTGGTACAGATGGTGTATTACTTGGTGCTTGGGCTTCTACAGAAAAAAAACCGCTTTCTATTTTAGATATTGGTGCTGGCACAGGTATTTTATCTCTAATGCTTGCACAAAGATGTGATGCTGAGCTTATTGATGCTGTTGAAATTGATGATAACACTTACGAACAGTGTGTTGATAATTTTGAACAATCACCTTGGGGCGGCCGACTTTTTTGTTATCATGCTTCTCTTAAAGAATTTGTAGAAGAAATTGAAGATGAATACGATCTTATTATTTCCAATCCGCCATTTTATTCTGAAAATTTTAAAACAGAAAACACACAACGTGACCTTGCTAGATTTAACGACGCCATGCCTTTTGAACATCTATTAGAAAGTGTTTCAAAATTACTATCTAAAAATGGTATATTCTCTGTAATCATTCCTTTTAAAGAAGAAACTTCCTTTATTAAAATTGCTTCAAAATACCAGCTTTTTGCAAACAAAAAACTCCACGTTAAAGGTCATGTAAATTCCGAAATTAAAAGAAGCCTTTTAGAATTCTCTTTCCGCGAAAGCGATATAATCACAAATGAATTAGTTATTGAAAAAGAACGTCATCAATACACAGAAGATTATATAAATCTTACCAAAGATTTTTATTTAAAAATGTAATTAAATATGTAAAAATTAATTAAATTTGAGAGGATAATATGATAAATTCTTAAAAAAGATAAGGATTTTGTGTTTTTTTACTAAAACCTTTTAATTTAATCTACATGAAGACAGATTTATTTGAAGCACCAGATTATTACAATCTTGACGAATTACTAACCGATGAACATAAATTAGTACGCAATGCTGCTCGCGAATGGGTAAAACGTGAAATCTCACCAATTATAGAAGACTATGCTCAAAGAGCTAAATTTCCAAAACAAATTATAAATGGTTTAGCAGATATTGGTGCATTCGGGCCTTACATTCCTATGGAATATGGTGGAGCTGGTTTAGACCAAATTTCTTATGGTTTAATTATGCAAGAAATAGAGCGTGGCGATTCGGGTATTCGTAGTACAGCTTCTGTTCAATCTAGTTTGGTTATGTATCCTATTTGGAAGTATGGTAACGAAGCACAACGCCAAAAATATTTACCAAAATTAGCTAGTGGTGAATGGATGGGTTGTTTTGGTTTAACCGAGCCAGATCATGGTAGTAATCCAAGTGGCATGGTTACCAATTATAAAGATATGGGCGATCATTATTTATTAAATGGTGCCAAAATGTGGATTAGTAATGCTCCTTTTGCACAAGTTGCAATAGTTTGGGCAAAAGATGAAACTGGTCGTATAAATGGATTAATAGTAGAACGCGGTATGGAAGGTTTTACGACTCCTGAAACTCATAACAAATGGTCGTTACGTGCAAGTGCTACTGGTGAACTTATTTTTGATAATGTTAAAGTACCTAAAGAAAATTTATTACCCAATAAATCTGGATTAGGCGCTCCACTTGGTTGTTTAGATTCTGCACGTTATGGTATTGCCTGGGGCGCTATTGGCGCAGCAATGGACTGTTATGATACCGCTTTACGTTATAGCAAAGAACGTTTGCAATTTGGTAAACCTATTGGCCAATTTCAACTACAACAAAAAAAGCTTGCTGAAATGATTACCGAAATTACCAAAGCCCAACTTTTAACATGGCGCTTAGGTGTTTTACGTAACGATAATAGAGCTACATCGGCACAAATATCCATGGCAAAACGCAACAATGTAGATATGGCTATAAATATTGCTAGAGAAGCAAGACAAATGCTAGGTGGTATGGGAATTACTGGCGAATATAGTATTATGCGCCACTCAATGAATCTAGAAAGTGTTATTACTTATGAAGGTACACATGATATCCATCTTTTAATAACAGGTCTTGACATTACCGGGCTAAATGCATTTAAATAATCAATATTTTGTTATAAAACACTTTTTATTTAAATCTTAATAATTTCTAATATTTAACAGGTTTTTCAAAAGACATATGCAACATTCATTAAATTTTCATCTACATATATAATATTTTAGTTATGAATGTTTCATCCAAAAAAAGACTAGATAACGCCTATAAACATGCTAAAGTCATCAACTTTGATAACAATAGCAAATTCATTTTATTTAGCGATTGTCATCGTGGCGATAATAGTTTTGCTGATGATTTTGCTAATAACAGAAATATTTATTTTCACGCATTAAAACACTATTACACCAAAGGTTTCCAATATTGCGAAGTTGGAGATGGTGATGAATTATGGGAAAACACATCATTCAGCTCGATATTAAATGCTCATAAAAATGTGTATATGCTTATGAAATTGTTTCATAAAGCGAATAGATTACACTTGATTTGGGGAAACCACGATATGGTTTATAGAAACCCAGAATATGTAAAAAAACATCTATCTACTTATTTTGATGCCAAAACAGGTGAAGATGTGGAGCTTTTTAAAGATATTAAATACTACGAGGGTATCATTTTAAAACACACTAAAACCAACCAAGAAGTTTTTTTAACACATGGCCATCAAGCCGATTGGTGGAATTTCTTATTCTGGAAATGGAGTCGTTTTATGGTGCGTATTCTATGGAAACCATTAAATGTTATGGGAATTGCAGACCCAACAAGTCCTGCAAAAAACTACAAAGAACTGATTAAAGTAGAACGCAGAACGAAAAAATGGATATCAGAAAACAACAATTTAGTTACTATTGTTGGTCACACGCACAGACCTCGTTTTCCGGAACCTGGAGACATTGCTTTTTTTAATGACGGAAGCTGTGTTCACCCACGAAGCATTACAGGAATTGAAATTGAAAACGGAGAAATTTCACTTATAAAATGGCATATAGAAACCAATGAAGTTGGTATTTTACAAATTGTAAAAACAGTTCTTGAGGGCCCAAGAAAGTTATTAGATTATAAAAACCATTAACTCTCAGGCGCAAGCACTACCTCTAGACCTTCCATTTCTGGAGACATTTGTATTTGGCAACCCAAACGGCTATTATCTTTAACATCAAAGGCTTCTGAAAGCATAGCCTCTTCATCATCGCTCATTTCTGGTAACTCAGTATCACTAGTTACATAACATTGACATGAAGCACACATTGCCATTCCACCACAAACACCAATAGTGCCCTCTGGAGCTAATTCATAAGACCTTACTACTTCCATAAGGTTCATAGCCATATCCGTTGGTGCTAGCAACGTATGTGCAACACCATCTCTATCTGTTATTTTTATTGTAATATCTGACATTCAAAAATTTTAAGTGGCAAAAATAAGTAAATAATTTCAAATAAACTATTAATCCTACTAAATTGGTAGAGTTTTGAATTATCAATAAAAACAGTGCTTTAGAACCGATTTGTAAGTAGTTTTTTAGATTAAAATTATCAATTATTCAATTTCAAAGCTAACATAAGTCATAAAATTACCTAAGCCAATACATTAATTTTACACTATAAATTTATTAGGATAATTAAATGTATTTATGAATTCTCAAACTTCAAATAAAAACACATTTATACACGCCGGAATAGTCTCGAAAATTGGCAAGGAATCAGTTGTGGTTTCTTTAGAGCAAAATATTCATTGCGAATCCTGTAGAGCCAAGGCTGCATGTGGTATTTCTGAATCTAAAACAAAAGAAATAGAAATAACAAATCCTGATGATTCTTATAAAATTAATGAACAAGTTAATGTTGTTTTAAAAAAAGGACTTGGTTTTAAAGCTGTATTTTGGGCTTATGTTTTTCCTTTTATATTAATGTTTTTAACATTGATAATTGCCTCTGCTTATCTAAAAGAATGGATGGCAGGCATCTTATCATTACTCATTTTAATACCTTATTATCTAACACTCTATTTTTTAAAAAGCACATTAAAAAGTGCCTTTAAAATTTCCATACTAAAATATACTTAAGCATGTCTGAATCGGTTTTATATAGTGTTTTCTTATTAGCTTCTTTGGGAATCATCGCAGCTATAGTACTGTATGTAGTCTCTAAAAAATTCCATGTTTATGAAGACCCTTTAATAGGTGAAGTTGATGAATTATTACCAGCTGCCAATTGTGGTGGTTGTGGTTCTCCGGGTTGTAAAGCTTTCGCTGAAAAACTAGTAAGTTCTGATGATATTTCAGATTTATTCTGTCCCGTTGGAGGTAATGATGTTATGAAACAAGTTGCTGCTGTTTTAGGAAAAGAAGTAACTGAAAAAGATCCTACCCTAGCCGTTTTGCTTTGTCAAGGAAGTTGTGAAGTAAGACCAAAAACAACCGAATATCAAGGCCCTAGATCTTGCGCAATTTCTTCTATGATTTATAGTGGAGAAACCGATTGCCAATATGGTTGTTTGGGTGATGGCGATTGTGTTGCCGTCTGTAAATTCGATGCCATGTACATGGACGAAACTACAGGGTTACCTGTAATAATTACTGATAAATGTACATCTTGTGGCGCTTGTGCAGAAGCTTGCCCAAGAGACATTATTGAAATGCGTCCTAAACACAAAAGAGATTTAAAAATATTTGTTGGTTGCTTAAACCAAGATAAAGCTGGTATTGCAAAAAAAGCATGTGAGGTTGCATGTATTGGATGTTCAAAATGTGAAGATATTTGTCCTAAGGACGCTATTGATATGTCAAACAACTTAGCATATATAGACCCTGTAGTTTGTACTTTATGTAGAAAATGTGTCGATGTATGCCCTACGCATTCTATTATAGAAACCAATTTCCCAAAGAAAAAGGTTAAGAAAGTTGAGCCAAAAGTTGAAAAGGCAAAAAAGGTTGAACCCAAAACTGAAGCAAATGTTGAATCTGATAAATTAAAGACCGATGCTTAAAACGTTTCCAAAAGGTGGTATTCATCCTCCAGAAAATAAAATAACATCATCAAAAGGCATTAAAAAAATGACAGTACCTAAAGTTGTATATGTACCCATATCACAACATATTGGTATTCCTGCCGAAATAATTGTTAATGTTAAAGACAAAATAGAAAAAGGACAAGTTATTGCTAAATCTGGCGGATTTGTTTCTTCTAACATACATACACCCGTAGCCGGAACTGTTACCAAACTAGATAAAATAATTGATACTAGTGGTTACAAAAAACAATGCATCGTTATTAGAACCGATGCAAAAAATGAAGCTAATTTTGAAGATATAGAGTTCCCTCTAAAAAAAGAAATTACTCTAGACCCGAAAGATATTTTACAGAAAATAAACGATTATGGTATTGTTGGTTTAGGAGGCGCTACATTTCCTTCTCATGTAAAATTAAATATAAAGGAAGGTGCTGTTTTAGACCATCTTATCATTAATGGTGTAGAATGCGAACCTTACTTAACAGCAGATCACCGTTTAATGCTTGAAAAAGCTGAAGAGATTATTGTAGGTATTCATATTTTAATAACTGCTTTAAAAATTGACAAAGCCATTATAGGAATTGAAAACAACAAAAAAGATGCTATAAACATCTTTAAAAAACTAACTCAAAACGACCCAAAAGTTCAAGTTGCAGCTTTACAAGTTAAATATCCACAAGGAGGCGAAAAACAACTAGTAAGAGCTATATTAAATAGAGAAGTTCCAAAAAACGGATTACCATTAGATGTTGGAGTTGTTGTACATAACGTAGGTACTATTTTCGCCGTTTATGAAGCCGTTCAACATGACAAGCCGTTAACAGAACGCGTTGTTACTATTACAGGAAAAAAACTAGAAAATGCATCAAACTATTGGGTAAAAATAGGTACACCAATTAAAGATTTGGTAACAGAAGTTGGAGGTTTACCAGAAGGTACTCGTAAAATTATTAATGGCGGACCTATGATGGGAAAAGCCATTAAAAACCTAGATGTTCCTGTTACTAAAGGCACTTCAGGCATCTTGGTTATTCATGAAGATGAAGCAAGCAGAGGTGAACCAAAAAACTGTATTCGTTGTAGTGAATGTGTAAATGTGTGTCCTATGGGATTAGAACCTCATCTACTAATGAATCTTTCGGAAAAAGGGATGTATGAAAAAGCAGCTTATGAAGATATTATGACCTGTATAGAATGTGGTTCTTGTAGTTACGTATGTCCATCACATCGCCCTTTATTAGACTACATAAGATTTGGAAAAAACATTGTTAAAAAGTTAAATACTACTAAAAACTAACTATGAGCAATCAACCCATAATTGTATCTGCGTCGCCGCATGTACACTCAGATAGAACGTCTAAAAAACTCATGTATGATGTGGTTATCGCATTAATCCCTGCGTTCTTAGTTTCTTTATATGTTTTTGGAATTAGCACATTAATCGCAACATCGGTGGCAATTGCTTCCTGTATGCTGTTTGAATATGTCATTCAGAAATACCTTTTAAAAACAGATGTCACAATCACTGATGGTTCTGCATTAATTACTGGTATTTTATTAGCATTTAACTTACCTGCCACCTTACCTATTTGGATGATTATTGTTGGTAGTTTAGTTGCTATTGGTGTCGCAAAACTATCTTTTGGAGGTTTAGGCTTCAATATTTTTAATCCAGCCTTAGTGGGTCGTATATTTTTACTGGTATCATTCCCAGTACAAATGACTATGTGGCCAACAGCTATAGAAAACAACACCAAACTTGTAGATGCTATTACAGGTGCCACTCCACTAGGCGTTATAAAAGAAGGTCTGCAATATGGTGAAACAATGACTGAAATTAGTTCTAAAATCCCTTCTGCTATCGACATGCTATTCGGGTTTACAGGAGGATCTTTAGGAGAAATGTCGGCAATCGCCTTACTCTTAGGAGGCTTATACTTAATAATACGAAAAGTTATTACTTGGCATATTCCTGTAACACTATTAGTTTCTATGGCAGTTATAACAGGTGTTTTCTGGTTTATAAACCCAGAGCAATATGCTAACCCAATAATTCATTTATTATCTGGTGGTGCTATTTTAGGAGCCTTTTATATGGCTACCGATCTGGTTACAAGTCCTATGACAAAAAAAGGCATGATTATTTTCGCTATTGGCATTGGATTAATAACTGTTTTAATAAGGCTTTTTGGTGCCTACCCAGAAGGAATTTCATTTGCTATTTTAATAATGAATGCCTTTGTACCATTAATCAATAAATATTTCAAACCTAGAAGATTTGGAAATAAAATAAAATCTAAAATCGTGTAATTATGAGTAAAAAAGAATCAACATTTCTTAGTATGGTGGTATCTCTTTTATTGATAACACTCATTTCAGGATTCGCTTTGGGCTTTGTAAACGACTTGACTATAGAACCCAAAGCAAAGGCCAAATTAGCAAAAAAAGTAAATGCTATAAAATTGGTTTTACCTGAATTTGACAATAATCCTGTTCAAGATGTAAAAAAAATTAAAACAGCAGTTGCCAACGATAGTATTGAAGTTTATCCTGCTTTTAAAAACAACCAATTTGTTGGCGCTGCTGTTATTAGTTATTCTGAAAAAGGCTTTAGTGGTTTAGTAAAAATAATGGTCGGTTTTAATGCTGATAGCTCTATAAAAAATATAGCAGTTTTAGAACAAAAAGAAACCCCAGGATTGGGAACAAAAATGAAAGACGAATCGTTTTTAAAACAATTCAGAGATAAAAACCCTGCTAATTATAACTTAAAAGTAAAAAAAGATGGCGGTGACGTTGATGCATTAACAGGTGCTACCATTTCTTCTAGAGCTTTTAGTGAATCAGCTAAAATGGCTTACGATATTTTCGTTAAAAACCTTGACGCTATCAACACTTCTAAAAATTAAGAATTATGGCTGAACCAATAAATCAAAAGCAAAATTTCTTAAAAGGAATTATTAAAGAAAACCCCATTTTTGTGATGCTCTTGGGTATGTGTCCTACATTGGGTGTTACCTCATCGGCATTCAACGGTTTAGGCATGGGTGTTGCTACTTTATTCGTATTATTAATGTCTAACATTGTGGTGTCATTAGTAAAATCTCAAATACCTAGTAAGGTTCGTATTCCTGCATTCATTATTATTATAGCTTCTTTTGTAACTATTGTTGAAATGATTTTAGAAGCTTTTATTCCTTTTTTATATGAGCAATTAGGAATTTTTATTCCTTTAATTGTTGTAAACTGCTTAATACTAGGAAGAGCTGAAGCTTTTGCTTCAAAAAACAATGTTTTAGCATCTATACTTGATGCTTTAGGTATGGGATTAGGCTTTGTGTTAGCCTTAACCGTTTTAGGAGCTGTACGTGAAATATTAGGTAGTGGTAGCCTATTTGGGTTAAGCTTTGTGCCTGAAAATGCTAATACATTTATACTCTTTATTTTACCTCCAGGTGCTTTTATTGCTTTGGCATATTTAACCGTTATTTTCAACAAACTAACCTCTAAAACAATTTAGATATGGATTATGTAATTATACTTATAGCTGCCGTATTTGTAAACAATATTGTATTATCACAATTTTTAGGCATCTGTCCGTTTTTAGGAGTTTCTAATAAAGTATCGACGTCTATTGGTATGTCTGGAGCAGTTTTATTTGTAATGACAATTGCCACGACCGTAACTTATTTACTGCATCAATATGTTTTAGTACCTGCAGGATTAAACTATTTAAGAACTATCACATTTATTTTAGTCATTGCAGCCTTAGTACAAATGGTAGAAATTATTCTAAAAAAGGTAAGTCCATCACTATACCAAGCATTAGGAGTTTTTCTTCCTTTAATAACTACTAACTGTGCTGTTTTAGGTGTTGCTATATTAGCTTTAGGTTTAGACAATGGAAGCTTATTAAAAGCGGTATTCTTTGCTATTTCAAACTCGCTTGGTTTTGCTTTGGCATTAATTGTTTTTGCAAGTATTAGAGAACAACTAGAACTAGCTAATATTCCAGAAGGCATGAAAGGGGTTCCTATCAACTTATTAGTTGCAGGACTTTTATCTTTAGCCTTTTTAGGGTTTACTGCTTTGGTTTAAAAATTTAATTAATTCACTTGATAAATTTCTCCTGAGAAGAAAAGATCATCTGTTTGAGTGAATTTTGAATTGGATTTGACTTGTTTTGTTAAAGCATCTTCTCTTTCTTCTAAAGTAACATCATCAAAACTTCTAATAAT
Organism: Algibacter sp.; assembly: GCA_050294475.1. Taxonomy (GTDB): domain Bacteria; phylum Bacteroidota; class Bacteroidia; order Flavobacteriales; family Flavobacteriaceae; genus Thalassobellus. Next base: position 143,567 of record JBNKOE010000024.1, read on the forward strand.
ACCTGTTACCAAAGGATATTTTAATCGCACTAACATTTGATGCATGGTCGGATCTTCTTCTTTAGCATTGTGAACTAAAATATCGGCTTCAGTAACACCATTTTCTCCAATGGTTACAACTTCTAATTTTAGTCCGTTTAGCACCAAACCTTTATCTCTTTCTTTTCCGAAAATCATGGGTTTTCCATCTTCAACAAATAACTGTTTATCCTCTCGAATATTTTTATCGGTATACTTAGTATAGCAACCATCATTAAAGATAACGCAATTTTGTAATACCTCAATTAGAGAAGTTCCTTTAAATTTTTCAGCATTTATAAACACTTGTGTCATTTCTTTTGGCGTATTACCTCCTATTCTTGCGAAAAAACGAGCTTGTGCACCTATGGCTAATTCTCCTGGTTCAAAAGGTTGTTGTGTATTTCCGTAAGGCGATGACTTTGTTTTTTGACCAACCAAAGAAGTAGGTGAAAATTGCCCTTTTGTTAACCCATAAATTTCATTGTTAAACAATACAATATTTAAGTTTATATTTCTTCTTAAAACATGTATAAAATGATTCCCACCAATAGCCATAGAATCGCCATCGCCAGTAATAACCCAAACACTTAAATCTGGGTTTGCTAACTTAACTCCAGAGGCAATAGCAGGTGCTCTACCATGAATACTGTGCATGCCATAAGTATCCATATAATATGGAAATCTTGAAGAACATCCTATACCAGAAATAAAAACAACATCTTCTTTTTTTACACCCATTTCTGGAAGCGCCTTTTGCATGGCTCTTAAAATAACATAATCATCGCAACCTGGACACCAACGCACTTCTTGGTTGCTAGCAAAATCCTTAAACGTATATTTTTTAACTGCTGTTTCCATAATTAATCTACTATTTTTTTGAATTCTGTGATTAGTTCACTATTTCCAAAAGGCAAGCCTTGAATTTTGTTGTATTGTAACAATCCGCAGATATTAAAATTCATTTTTAAAATATTTACAAATTGACCATTGTTTAACTCGCAAACCACAATTTTTTTAAACTTCCTTAATATATCTTCTGTATTTTTGGGTAGTGGATTTATATAATTAAAATGAGCATAACCTATTTTATTATATCCTTCACTATGTAATTGTTTTACTGCCGAGTGTAAACTACCATATGTACCTCCCCAACCAACAACTAATAAATCGCCTTCTTCGGCAAATTCGGTAGTTAAATCGGGTATATAATTTTGTACTCGTTTAATTTTTTCTGCCCTAATTTTTGTCATGTATTCATGATTTTCAGGAACATGAGATACATCACCTGTAACACTGTCTTTTTCTAGACCTCCAATTCTATGTTCTAATCCAAACGTACCTGGAACTGCCCAATTACGAGCTAGTGTCTTTTCATCTCTATCATACGGATGCCAATTCTCTTTTACTTTGGTGATTTTATTATTTTTAATTTCAGGCATTTCAGCAACCCTTTTTATTTTCCAAGGCTCAGATCCGTTAGCAATATAGCCATCGGTTAATAAAACAACAGGTGTCATATGTTCTAAGGCTAGTTTTGCAGCTTGATAGGCATAATTAAAACAATTAGATGGTGTGCTAGCTGCTATAACTATAACAGGACTTTCGCCGTTTCTTCCATACATAGCTTGCATTAAATCAGACTGTTCTGTTTTAGTTGGTAAGCCTGTAGAAGGTCCACCACGTTGCACATTTACGACTACTAAAGGCAATTCAACCATCATTGCCAGTCCTAATGCTTCTCCTTTTAAAGCCAAACCAGGACCTGAAGTTGTAGTAATTGCTAAATCGCCTGCAAACGAGGCTCCAATGGCTGAGGTTACACCAGCTATTTCATCTTCAGCCTGAAATGCTTTTACTCCAAAATGTTTATGTTTAACAAGTTCATGCAAAATATCTGTTGCTGGAGTAATTGGATAAGAACCTAGAAACAATTCTAGTCCCGACTTTTCTGCGGCTGCTAAAAAACCCCATGCCGTAGCTGTATTACCTCCAATAATCCTATAAGTACCAGATGCCATTTTTGCAGGTGAAATAGTATAGGCATTCGGAATCAATTCTAAAGTTTCGGCATAATAAAACCCTGCATTCAACACTTTTGTGTTAGATTCGATTAAGTGCGGTTTAGAAGCAAACTTTTTATTAAAAAAATCGATAGTGTGCTCTGGAGAACGATCGTACATCCAATATACAATACCTAAAGCAAACATATTTTTACTTCGGGTAATGGTTTTATTATCTAAATTTTCAATATCCTTTAAAGCTTCTTTAGTTAATGAAGACATAGATACTTCTATAACTCTATAATTACCTAAACTACCATCTTTAAGTGGGTTTGCTTCGTATTGTGCTTTTTCTAAATTTTTCTTTGTAAATGCATCTGTATCAACAATAATGGTATGGCCTGGTTTTACTGAATACAGGTTTGTTTTTAAACCCGCAGGATTCATGGCAACTAACAAATCTACTTCATCTCCTGGAGTATTAATTTCTACACTACCAATATGAACTTGAAACCCAGACACACCATATAAACTTCCTTGAGGCGCCCTAATTTCTGATGGATAGTTAGGAAAAGTTGAAACATCATTACCAAACATAGCCGATGTATCTGAAAATTGTGTACCAGTTAACTGCATACCGTCGCCCGAATCACCTACAAATCTTATAACAACAGCATCTAATGCTTCGCTATTAAGATTTACACTATTTGAAATTGGATTTGCTATCATGAGAAATTAATTTTTTAAAACCATATAGGCACTAAAACCATCTTATCAAATATAATTTTCATTTTTTAATATAAACGTGACAAAAATCATATTTAGATCGTAAAATGGAAAGTACTTTTACTGCATTAAATACAATTAAATTATGGCAATTACTATAACCGACGAATGTATTAACTGCGACGCTTGCCTTACCGAATGTCCAAATAATGCAATCTATGAACCCGATCAAGAATGGGCATATTCAGATGAAACTGCTTTAAGTGGAACTATTACACTTCCTAACGGAGAAGAAGCAGATGCCGATGAAATGAACGAACCAATATCAGATGAATTCTACTTTATCGTACCAGAAAAATGTACAGAATGTAAAGGATTTCATGATGAACCACAATGTGCATCAGTATGTCCAGTTGACTGCTGTGTACCAGATGAAAACCATGTAGAAAACGAAGCTGCTTTATTAGAAAAGAAAGCTTGGTTGCATGCAGAGTAATATTTACAAAACATTATTTTAAGAACTTACGTTTCTTTTTTCGTTCTAATTTCAAACGTTCAACAAACCAAGAAATTATACGTTATAAAATGAGGATTTCAATTCATATGAAATCCTCATTTTTTTTTAATCGTTATCTTCAAATTAAACAATTATAAATCTTTATTTCAATTAATTATTTACCTATCACATGACAATTATCATAGTCTAAATGTGATTGTAGCCTTAATTTTAGCTAGTTGTTTTAATAACTATAGGGTTTATTTCGTGTAAAATAATGAGCAATTTATAATCGACTACATTTTACACAAAAAACAATACCAAAAAACCTTATAAATACCTTTTTATTTAAAATAAGATAATAACATTATTATGAAAAAAAAATTTCCAAAGTTAATTTGCGATGCTAATGAGGCGGTTGCTAGAGTAGCTCATAAAACCAATGAGGTCTGTGCAATTTACCCTATTACACCCGCATCACCTATGGGCGAACATGTAGATGTTTATAGCTCAAAAGGACAAAAAAATATTTGGGACAATGTTCCTAGAATTGTAGAAATGCAAAGTGAAGGTGGTGCTGCTGGTGCAGTACATGGGGCGTTACAAGCTGGAGCGCTAACTACTACTTTTACAGCTTCGCAAGGACTCCTTCTTATGATTCCTAATATGTATAAAATGGCAGGTGAATTATTACCTTCTGTAATACATGTTGCTGCAAGAACCATTGCAACACATGCACTTTCAATTTTTGGAGACCATTCAGATGTTATGGCTGCAAGACAAACAGGTTTTGCTATGTTATTTGGTGGTTCTGTACAAGAGGCACATGATATGGCATTAATTGCACAAGTAGCTACATTAAAATCTAGAGTTCCTTTCTTAAATATTTTTGACGGATTTAGAACATCACATGAGATTTCTAAAATTGATTCAATTACTGATGATATTATTGAAGCAATGATGCCTGAAGATAAAATTTCAGAACACAGAAACCGTTCATTAGACCCAGACAGTCCAGTTATTAGAGGAACATCTCAAAATCCAGATGTATTCTTCCAAGCTAGAGAAGCTGCTAATACGTTTTATGAAAAAGTGCCTGGAATTGTTGAAGAAACTATGAATGAATTCTACAAACACACAGGTCGTAAGTATAGTTTATTCTATTATGAAGGACATCCTGAAGCTGAACGTGTTATTATACTAATGGGTTCTGGTGAAGGTGCTGCAAGAGAAACAGTTGAAACCATGGTTCATAATGGTGAAAAAGTAGGTGTTTTATTTGTACGCTTGTTTAGACCATTCTCAATCAAACATTTTGTTGATGAATTACCAGATACTGTTAAAAAAATAGCTGTTCTAGACAGAACAAAAGAACCAGGAAGTATTGGTGAACCTCTTTATCAGGATGTTATTACAGCATTAACTGAAAGCGACAGAGACATGCCAGTAGTTGTTGGTGGTCGTTACGGCTTATCTTCAAAAGAGTTTACACCACAAATGGTTAAAGGTGTTTATGATGAATTATTAGATGACAAACCTAAAAATCACTTTACAGTTGGTATTAACGACGATGTTACTTTTACAAGCTTACCAATTGATACTTCATTTACCATAGAACGTAACACTATTAATTGTATGTTCTACGGTTTAGGATCTGATGGTACTGTTGGAGCTAACAAAAACTCCATTAAAATTATTGGAGATACCACTGATAATTTTGTACAAGGATATTTTGTGTACGATTCTAAAAAAGCGGGAGCACAAACTATTTCTCACTTACGCTTCGGGCCAAAACCAATATACTCTACTTACTTAATTGACAAAGCCGATTTTATTGCGAGTCATCAATATAAGTTTATTAAGAAATATAATATGGTTGCCGATTTAAAACATGGTGGAACCTTCTTATTAAACTCACCATATTCTAAAGATGAAATATGGAATCATTTACCAAAAAGAATTCAAAAAGAATTAATAGAAAAAGAGGCTAATTTCTATGTTATTGATGCAACAAAAGTAGCCGCTGAATCTAATCTTGGTAAACGTACAAATACGGTATTACAAACGTGTTTCTTTGCTATCTCTGGTATTTTACCAAAAGAAGAAGCCATTCAAAAAATTAAAGACGCCATTGTAAAATCGTATTCTCATAAAGGTGAAAGCATTGTAAAAATGAATTTTACAGCCGTTGATAATTCACTTGCTAATCTTGAAAAAGTAGAATATCCAAAAGAAATTTCTAGTGAAAGACATTTAGAAACTGCAATGCACAATGCTCCTGATGGATTTGTTACTGAAGTATTAGAAAAAATACTAGGCGGATTTGGAGATGAATTACCAGTAAGCGCATTCCCAGTTGATGGAACCTTCCCTACAGGAACTACCCAATACGAAAAAAGTGGTATTGCTGATGCTGTACCAGTTTGGGATGATGCCGATTTATGTACACAGTGTAATAAATGTGTTGCTATTTGTCCGCATGCAGCTATTAGAGCAAAAGTTGTAACAAATGAAACCTTATCAAACGCACCAGATTCTTTAAAATCGGCTGCTGCAAAAGGTAGACCTTTTAATAAAAATGAAGATTCTTATGTGCTTCAAGTATCTCCTCAAGACTGTACAGGTTGCGACCTTTGTGTTGCTGTTTGTCCTGCAGTTAGTAAAGAAGATCCAGACTTTAAAGCAATAAACATGCATAAAAAGCTTGAAGTGGAAACTGTTGAGGATGTTAATTGGGACTACTTTATTGATTTGCCAGATTATAACAGAACAGAGTTACAAATAACAAATGTAAAAGGATCTCAATTCCTTGAACCTTTATTTGAATTCTCTGGCGCATGCTCTGGTTGTGGAGAAACACCTTATGTTAAATTACTAACCCAACTTTATGGTGATAGTATTTTAATAGCAAATGCTACAGGCTGTTCTTCAATTTATGGTGGTAATTTACCAACAACACCTTATACAACCAACAAGTTTGGTAGAGGTCCTGCTTGGGCAAACTCATTATTTGAAGATAATGCTGAATTTGGTTTAGGTATGAGATTAGCGTTAAGTAAAAAGCAAGAAATTGCAGTAAGCTTATTAAAATCTGTTGAAAATGAAGTTGGAACTGAATTAGTTGATGCCATTCTTAATAACCCTGAAAGCAATGAAACTGAAAAAGCTGAAAACTTCAAAAATCTTGATATCCTTAATGAGAAACTAGCAAGTATTGATAATAAAAATGCTAAAAAACTTTCTCATCTTACTGAATATTTACGTAAAAAATCAGTTTGGATTTTAGGTGGCGATGGTTGGGCGTATGATATTGGTTTTGGAGGTGTAGATCATATCTTAGCATCTGGAGAAAATATCAATATTTTAGTAATGGACACCGAAGTTTACTCGAATACTGGAGGACAAACATCGAAAGCAACGCCTCTTGGCGCCAGTGCGAAATTCTCGGTATCAGGTAAACTTACCAACAAGAAAAGTTTAGCACTACAAGCTGTTTCTTATGGAAATGTTTATGTAGCTCAAATTGCTATTGGTGCAAAAGATCTTCAAACACTAAAAGCTATTGAAGAAGCAGAAGCATATCCAGGTACATCTATTATAATTGCTTACTCACATTGTGGAGAACATGGTTATGATCTAGCTCAAGGCGCTTCTCAACAAACTAAAGCTGTTGAAAGTGGATATTGGCCTCTATTTAGATTCGACCCTTCTAAACCACAAGGGAAGAAGTTTAAACTAGACTCTAAAGCACCTTCAATACCTCTTAAAGACTTTATGTATAACGAAACTCGTTTTACTAGAGTTGCTAAAGAAAACGAAGAATTAGGAGCACAACTTCTAGAACAAGCACAAGAAGAAGTGAATTCTAAATGGGAGCGTTTAGAGATTTATAGAGATATGTAATATTTCTTAATAAAAATGAAATTCCCCATGTTACAAAGTGTACCATGGGGAATTCATAATACTTATAAATACTAACAATAAATATACTTATTATGGAAAATGATGCAAGTAAATATTTTATAAATGCTGCTCAAAAACTCAATCAAGCAAATAAAGAACTATTTAAACCAGAAGAAGATATTGTAACTTATTTAGTTTGCAAAAATTCTCAATATGCTATAGAAAACTATTTAAAAGGGTATCTATTGAAAAATGAAGTAGTTATTACTAATGATGAAACTATAGAAAGCCTTTATAACAAATGTAAAAAAATCAATAAAAATTTTGAAAAAGTAAGCTTAACAGGTTTTGATTGTAAAGTTCACAATTTAGATTCTAGATACTGTAATGAAATTTCAAAAGTTAATAATTGTTTTGATATTGCAGATAGTTTAGACACCTTTCTAAGAAAAGAAAAAATCATCTAAATTCAATTTTATTTAGCTTCATGATAACTGATTAAAAAGTTAATCAGTATACTATTAATTTATGCTTAAAAGTCAAAAAAAGCTTCTTAAGCAACTATATTAATAACTTGTTCTATTTGTGGCACGTACTTTTTAATAGTCATTTCCACACCAGATTTTAACGTCATTTGATTGACACTACAACCTACACAAGCACCTTGTAACTGTACCTTAACTAAAGTATCGTTTTCTTCAATAGACAGTAAAGAAATATCACCACCATCACTTTGTAAAAAAGGACGGATTTCATCTAGTGCTTTCTCTACATTTAATTTAACTTCTTCTGCTGTCATTTATTATTTTTTAACTGCTGAACATCCAGCCATCGTTGTAATTTTTATAGCTTCTGTAGGAGGCAAATCTTCATTACGGCTTACAACTTCTTGAACTACATTTTTTGTTATTTTTTCAAAAGCCTGCTCTAAAGGCGTTGCTGTTTGTAAAGCAGCTGGACGACCAACATCACCAGCTTCTCTTATACTTTGTACCAATGGTATGTCTCCTAAAAATGGTACTTGTAAATCTTCAGCTAAATTTTTAGCACCTTCTCTTCCAAAAATATAATATTTATTATCTGGAAGTTCCTCTGGTGTAAAATATGCCATATTTTCTATAATTCCTAATACTGGTACACTAATGCTTTCTTGCTGAAACATAGCAACTCCTTTTTTAGCATCAGCTAATGCTACGTTTTGTGGTGTACTAACAACTACAGCGCCTGTAATTGGCAATGATTGCATAATACTTAAATGTATATCTCCTGTTCCTGGAGGTAAATCTAAAAGCAGAAAATCAAGTTCTCCCCAATGTGCATCAAAAATCATTTGATTTAAAGCTTTTGCAGCCATAGGACCTCGCCAAACTACTGCCTGATCGGGTTGTGTAAAAAATCCAATAGATAATATTTTAACGCCATAATTCTCAACAGGCTTCATTTTAGACTTTCCATCAACATTAACAGCTAAAGGTTTTTCTGCCTCTACATCAAACATAATAGGAATTGAAGGCCCATAAATATCGGCATCTAAAACACCTACATTAAAACCCATTTTAGATAAAGTTACTGCTAAATTTGCAGTAACTGTAGATTTCCCTACACCACCTTTACCAGACGCAACAGCTACAATATTTTTTATTCCAGGAATTGGGTTTCCTTTTATAACATTTGCCTTTGCTTTAGCAGGTGCATCAACCTTAACATTCACTGTTATTTTAGCTTTTTCATAAACCAAATTATGAATGGTTTTTAAAATATCTACTTCAGTACGTTTCTTTGCTTGTAAACTAGGGTTTTTTATGGTAATATCTACAATAACTTCATCTCCAAAAGTAATCACATTCGTTACTGCTCCACTTTCAACCATATTTTGTCCTTCACCTGGTACTGTAATAGATTCAAGAGCTTTTAATATATCTTTCTTATTAAGTTTCATGCTTTGTTAGTTTTTGTTCAAAATTTAAATCATCTCACTAAATCTATCTTTCAGCAAATAATTTAGATTTGTTCTAAAGTACAAATATACGCTGAAAACTTAATATTTTAAAGCAGATTTATTGAAATGATTGATAAAGATATATGCTTTCTTTATGATATAAACTGATTAAAATCATGTGCTAAAATTAAAGTTTAATAACTATAATTATTTATAATGAATTATGACACTCTCTTTTTATATTAAATTATATAATTCTGGTATGATTTATGAGACATAACAGTTTTTTAAAAATCACAAAACTGACTTATGAAAAACACTATCCTTTACTTTATTTTTATCTTTTTTATTGGAATTTCAAGTTACGGACAAAGCAAAATTGGACGCGCTGAAGAAAGTTTAAAAGAAAAGGATGAAACAACTAAAAACTCTGAAACATCGTACAGTAATGGTGGTAGTAACAACGATTCTGATGATGATATTGTAACCGAACTTGTTGGCGGCTTGTTTATACAAATTTTTGCTTACACGGTTTATGGTGTAGCCTTTGAAACACCATTTGAAATAAATAACCAAGCAAGTAATGCATACCTAAGTAAATATCCTTACTTCAACTCAAAAAAAGGAAACTTTACATACGAATGGAACAAAAACACTCCAATCTTTAGAACCTCATTTTCTGCTAGATATATTATGGAAAATAGTAGATTAAGAGGTTCTCATTTAAATATGGACATGCAGTTTTTAAAAAGGCTAGGATTCGAAATAAATTATCTTCAATTATGGGAAAACAATCCAAACTTTGGAAAAGATAACTTAGCTATTTACTCAGCACTTGCAAAATACCATAGGGTACGTACTGAAAAATTTAATGCCTGGTGGGGTCTTGGAGCGTCTTATGTTAACGGTGCTGTCAATGAATTTGGCTTTACTTATGGTTTAGGTGCCGAACTATTTTTTGCAAAACCACTAAGTCTTGAAACTAATTTTAATCAAACCTTTATAAATAGTGAAACCTTCAATAAATTTAATGGATTGTTAAATTATCATTTTAATAAATACAAACTCATTTTAGGTTACGAGCATCTTAAAATTGGAAGTGAAAATTTTTCAACAGCTACATTAGGCGTTAGTGTATTCTTAGATTAAGCATTATAACTCTTGAGAAGGATCCCAAAAAATGGTGTCAAAATCCTGAATTTGATTTTCAACAACTTCAACACCCTCGCTTTCTAAAAGTTGTTGCATTAAATTAGTGCCATCAAAATGATGTTTCCCCGTTAACAAACCCTTTCTGTTTACTACGCGATGCGCAGGCACTTCCTTATTATGAGAACCATTCATAGCATAACCAACCATTCGAGCACTTCTTGCTGCTCCAAGATATTTAGCAATAGCACCATAACTTGTTACACGTCCGTAAGGTATTTGTCTTGCAACCTCATAAACCTTCTCGAAAAAGCTTAATGTTTCTTGTTGCATAAACTACATTTCTTTAATGATATTAATTAAAGTTATAATTGAAATAATACCCGTTATACCTCCAATAAGATAATTCATGCTTTTTTGAGATGCAATAGGTTTATCTTTTATTTTATGAAAAAAGAACATATACACATACAGCATTACAAAGGTTCCCATAGCTGCTCCCGAAATATATGATATGATACTAATTTGGCTAAAATCTATCCAACCAAACGACGCCAAAGTAATGGTCATATACGCTTGATAAGGAATAGGAAATACATTAATTGCAGATAAAAAAATACCCTGAAAGAACCGACTTTGCTTACTTTTCATTTGAGGTTCAACAAGTTCTTTCGATTCCTTTTTAGCTATGAGCAGAAAATAAATAGTGATTAAAACAAATAGAACAAAAGCCACCCGCTGAAGTACTTCAACAATTTCTAAATGGTTACTTAAATATCTTGCAAAAATAGCAGCTACATACGTTTGCACCAATACAATAACACAAACTCCTATTGAAAAAACGATACCTCTAGTAGGTCCTTCTTTTAAGCTAATTTTAGCAGCTGTCATATTTAACAACCCTGGAGGAATAACTCCAACCAACGCTATAAATAACCCTAAAAAAAAGATGAAAGTTATATTCAAATCTATTTAATTTTAAACCGAATATACGTAATTGGTTTGTTTTGTTCTAAATATTGCGATTCGTAATAGGTTTGAATGCTTGTAACTTCTTCTGGACTTCCTTCTTGTTTATAAACATTATGATTAGCATATAACACCTCATGCCCTGCACCGTGTAATAAACCAAGTGTATAACCATGCATAAACTCACTATCGGTTTTTAAATTAACTACACCATCAGGTTTTAAAATGGTTTTATAGCGTTGCAAAAAAACTTCGTTAGTCATTCTGTGTTTAGTACGCTTATATTTTATTTGCGGATCTGGAAATGTTATCCAAATTTCATCTACTTCATTTTCGCCAAAAGCATGGTCTATAAGTTCTATTTGTGTACGTAAAAAAGCAACATTAGAAATGTTTTCTTCAATAGCTGTTTTGGCTCCTCTCCAAAAACGCGCACCTTTAATATCAATACCAATAAAGTTTTTATTCGGATATTTTTGTGCTAATGCTACTGAATATTCACCTTTACCACAACCTAATTCTAACACTAAAGGATTCTCATTTTTAAAAAAAATTGTTCTCCAATGTCCTTTTAAATTGAAATCTGAACTAACTAACTCCTCTCTTGTTGGCTGAATAACATTAGAAAAAGTTTCGTTTTCTCTAAATCTTCTTAGCTTATTTTTACTTCCCACAGATTACTAATTATTTTATTTTTATAGAAATAATAATTATTTGGTAAAATTAAGGAAATATACGAGAGTGTTTATATCCTTATCTTTGAAATTACATAAAAATTCCGTGAGGGATTGAGTCCCGATTACTCGAGATTAGAATCCTTTGCAGAGAACGACTTGTGAAATAATTATATTCATGAGTTCAATAATTTAAAATATTGAAGCCCGACCACACCTAAGCGTGGACACGCCACACTATAAAAATGAAAAAAAGAATTTTAGTAGCGCCCTTAAATTGGGGATTAGGACATGCCACAAGATGCATCCCCATTATTAAAGCATTAATTAATAATAATTATATACCTATTATTGCTAGCGATGGTGTAGCACTTTCTCTTTTAAAAAAAGAGTTTCCAAATATTTCATCAATTGAATTACCCTCTTACAACGTTACTTATGCTAAGAATGGTAAGTTTTTTAAATTGAAAATGCTTAAAGATTCGCCAAAGCTTATTAAAGCTATAAAAGCCGAAAAAAAAGCAATAAAAAATATTATTAAAAATAATGGTATTAATGGTATTATTTCTGATAATAGATTAGGTGTTTATAATAAAAAAGTACCAAGTGTTTTTATTACACATCAATTGAATGTTTTAAGCGGCGTTACAACTTGGTTTAGTACTAAAATTCACGAAAAATTTATTAAAAATTTCAATATTTGTTGGGTTCCAGATACCGAAGGCGTACTTAATTTAAGTGGTAAATTAGGACATGCCAAAACCTTTGAAATACCATTAGAATATATTGGTCCTTTAAGTCGGTTTGAAAAAAAACAATCAACTATTATTAACGATATCATGGTTTTACTTTCTGGCCCCGAACCACAACGTACTTTGCTTGAAGAAAAACTTCTATTAGAATTTAAAAATTATAATGGCAGTGTTGTTTTTGTAAAAGGTATTATGGAAAAAGAACAAAGTATCCAGATTCTGGGGAATATGACAATTTATAATTTTATGACTTCAGAATTATTAGAAAAAACAATAAACGAAAGTGCTATAATTATTTCTAGATCTGGCTACACAACGGTTATGGATTTAGCCAAACTGGACAAAAAAGCATTTTTCATACCCACTCCTGGACAATTTGAACAAGAGTATTTAGCAAAACGACTTACAGAATTAAGCTTAGTACCAAGTTGTAAACAAGATGATTTTAATTTAACCAAACTAGATGTTATAAACACTTATGAAGGTTTAAAAGCATTTGATTTTGAAACAGATTTCAAAAAATTATTCAGCCGCCTTTTCGAGGGTGAATGAAAACTCGCTACCTACATCAAATTCGCTTTCTACATAAATTTTCTCATTGTGTGCCTCTATAATATGTTTTACTATAGACAAACCTAAACCAGAACCTCCTTCTTTTCTAGAGCCACTTTTATCTACACGATAAAAACGCTCGAATAAACGTGGTAAATGTTCTTTTTCAATACCTTCTCCGTTATCAGTTACTCTAACTATAACTTTGTTTTTTATAAGGTTTTCTATGCTTACTTCTGTGGTACCTTTATTTCTTCCGTATTTTAATGAATTTACCATTAAATTCATCAATACTTGTTGTATACGCTCTTTATCAGCCTTTACCATAACAGGCTTATTATAAGTCATATCAAAAGTTAATGTGATGTTTTTTTTACTAGCCTTCATTTCTAGCATATCAAAAACATTTTTCACTAACTCAACAATATCAAAAGTTTCAGTATTTAAACTTAAATCACCAACTTCTAATTTGGTTATCATGTCTAAATCTTTAATAATATAACCAAGTCTATCTATGCCTTTACTTGCTCTTTCTAAATATTTTTCTCTAAGGTTTTTATTATCCATTGCGCCATCAAGCAATGTTAAAATATAACCTTGAACAGTAAACAAAGGGGTTTTTAATTCGTGTGAAACGTTCCCCAGAAATTCTTTTCTGTATTTTTCTCTAACCTTGAGTGTTTCTATTTCAATTTTTTTATCGCGGGCAAACTTATCAATTTCTTCAGTAAGCGTTCGCATATCTGTAGTTATGGCTCCTTTGGTTAAACTAGCAGATTCTAAAAGTGTTAAATCATCATATATTTTTTTTACACGCCTATAAATAAATCGTTCAACCCTAAATTGAATTACTAGAAAAGAAAATACATAAGTACTTAAAAATAAAACAAAAGGCATCCACCATATAAGTTCAAAAAAATAATATAAAAAAACGCTCATTAAGAGCGTTATATATATGGTAATATAAAACGAGGTTTTTATTGCAAACCGATATGATTTTTTAAATTTTGTCTGCATTAATCTACAAACTTATAACCAACTCCTTTTACTGTTTTAAAACTATCGTCACCTAATTTTTCACGAAGTTTACGAATATGAACATCAATAGTTCTTCCGCCTACTACCACTTCGTTACCCCAAACTGTATCAAGAATTTCATCTCTTTTAAATACTTTTCCAGGCTTTGATGCTAACAAAGATAATAATTCAAATTCTTTTCTTGGAAGTATAATTTCCACTCCTTTAGAAGTGATTTTATATTCATCTCTATTTATTTCTAAACTTCCAATTTTCACAGTATCAACAACGTCTTCTTCTTTAAAACGACGTAAAAGTGCTTTTACTTTACTAACTAAAACCTTTGGTTTAATTGGTTTTGTAATATAATCATCGGCACCAGCATCAAAACCAGCTACTTGAGAATAATCTTCTCCTCTAGCGGTTAAAAAAGTTACTATGGTATTCTTTAAATCTGGATTTTTTCTAATCAACTCACATGCTTCAATGCCATCCATTTCTGGCATCATAACATCTAATATTATTAAATGTGGCAACTCTTTTTTTGCTTTTTTTACACCTTCGGCACCATTTTCAGCTGTAATTACCTGATAACCTTCACTTGATAGATTATAACCAACTATTTCTAAAATGTCTGGCTCATCATCAACTAATAATATTTTTATGTCTTTTTTTTTCATCTGTAAATTATTATCATTTTTTTCAAACGCAATTTCATATGTAACATGAATAATTTAGTTTGAGAGGATAAAGCAATCCTTAATTATTAAGTAAAGATAAAACTAATATAAAGATTTAATTAAAATCCTAAGATAAATAACAATATGGTAACAAACAACTTACACAAAGTTAATACTTCGATGAACTTCATAAATATTTAACATTTATTTGGTATGACTTTTGCTATATTTTACTACCTTTAAACCACGTAATAAGAACTATGAAAAAAAACTACTTTTTTACTTTAATATTTTTTTTAACACTTTTGATTTCCTCTCAGGGATTTTCTCAAAGCAGTGTTAATACTACTATTACGTCTCAAAATATTGAAGGCCTTTCCATTTACCCTAACCCAGTAACTAACGGAAAAACATTTATATATATTACATCTAAACGTAATTTATCCAAAAAAGTTGAGTTTTTTAATGTTCTAGGTAAACAAATTTTCTCTATTGTACTTACTGGTAAAGAATTAAATATTTCTAGACTAAGCAAAGGCGTTTATATTTTAAAAGTAACAGAGAATAATAAAAGTGAAACACGAAAACTTGTGATTAAATAATTTAATCATCTTTATAATATTTAAAGCGTTACCCTTTGGTAGCGCTTTTTTATTTTATCTACTTTTGCTGATATGATAGACTGCAATTCCATATTTAATATTAAAACAGAATCAGAGTTTAAGGATATAACTTTACAAGTATTTAATCATCAATTTAAAAACAATAAAGTTTATCGATCATTTTGCGATTTATTATACGTTCATCCCAGCGATGTTAAAACAATTGAAGACATCCCTTTTTTACCCATTCAATTCTTTAAAACCAAAAGTATTATAAGTTCAAAAGAATCTATAAAAACAACTTTTACAAGTTCTGGTACTACAGGAAATGAAACTAGCAAGCACCATATAACAGATTTAGAAATATATAAACATAGTTTTTCTAAAGGGTTTGAACGGTTTTATGGTAACATAGAAAATTATGTTATTCTTGCATTATTACCTTCTTATTTAGAGCGTAAAGGATCGTCATTAATTTACATGATAGACGATTTGATTAAACAATCTAATCACCCTGAAAGCGGATTTTACCTAAATAATATTTCTGAATTAAAGGAGAAACTTATTAAGCTTGACGCTGAAGATAAAAAAGTACTTTTAATTGGCGTTTCTTTTGCCTTATTAGATTTAGTTGAAACTTATAAATTCAACTTAAAAAACACCATAATTATGGAAACTGGTGGCATGAAAGGTAGAAGAAAAGAATTAATACGTTATGAATTACACCAGCAATTAAAACTAGGCTTTGGTGTTGAAGCTATACATAGTGAATATGGCATGACCGAGCTTTTAAGTCAGGCATATTCAAAAGGCAATGGTGTTTTTAAATGCCCTAACTGGATGCAAATATTAACTCGAGATACCGAGGATGCTTTAAGTATTAATCCATCAGAAAAAGCTGGTGGTATTAATGTTATTGATTTAGCAAATATTAATTCGTGCTCCTTTATTGCTACACAAGATTTAGGTCGTGTTAATAAAAATGGGGACTTTGAAGTTATTGGTAGATTTGATAATTCGGATATTCGTGGATGTAATTTGATGGTATTGTAAGTTAGCAACATCTTTTAAGACTTATTATAAAAAAGTCATGAAAAACAGTCTTATACTATTACTTTTACTGAGTACTTCATTAACATTTTCTCAAACTAAAGATTACAATACTAAAAAAGGATTCATGGCTAATGGTTATGATGTTGTTGCCTATTTTAATAATCAGGCAATTGAAGGAAACAAGATTTACGTAACAGAACATGAAGGTGTTAAATATAAATTCACTTCACAAGAAAACTTAAATACGTTTAAAGAAAACCCTGAAAAATTTATTCCACAATATGGTGGTTATTGTGCCTATGCAGTAGCTTCAAAAGCTGAAAAAGTTTCTATAAATCCTAAAACCTTTGAAATAAAAAATGGCAAACTCTATCTGTTTTATAATGCTTGGGGAACAAACACTTTAGAATTATGGCAAAAAGAAAACAGCGACTCTTTAATTGAAAAAGCAGATAAAAACTGGAAACAAATAAAATTTAAAAAATAAAATGTTTTCTGTAAGTTTTAGAAAAACAAAACGACCAAAAATAACAGCTATGAAAAAGAAGAATTAATTTTTAGTTGGTTAGTTTTATAAAGCCTGATTTCTTTCAAAATCAGGCTTTATTTATTTATGCTAAACGTAAAACAAAATAATTTTTCTTACCTCTTTGCAGTAATACAAATTTGTTATTTATTAAATCTTTTGCAGTAATAGTATAATCTTCTTTTACCTTTTCTTTATTAACTGAAATAGAATTTTCTTTTAATGCACGTCTTGCTTCTCCATTAGATTTTAAAAAGCCTCCTTTTTCTGCTAAAGCAGCAATAATATCTAATCCGTTTTCAATGTCAGATGTTGCTATTTCAGTTTGAGGCACACCATCAAAAACATCTAAAAATGTTTGTTCATTTAGTCCTTTTAAATCGTCACTAGTCGATTTTCCAAAAAGAATAGCACTCGCTTTTATAGCATTATCTAAATCGTCTTTAGAATGAACCATTACTGTAATTTCTTCAGCTAAACGCTTTTGTAAAACACGTAAATGAGGTGCTTCTTTATGTTCTTCAATTAAAGTATTTATAACGTCTTCTTCTAAAAAAGTAAATATTTTAATATACTTTTCGGCATCTTCGTCGCTACTATTTAACCAATATTGGTAAAATTTATAAGGTGATGTTCTATTAGCATCTAACCAAACATTTCCACCTTCAGATTTTCCAAATTTAGAACCATCAGATTTTGTAATTAAAGGACAGGTAATAGCAAATCCTTTTCCGCCACCAACTCTTCTAATAAGTTCAGTCCCTGTTGTAATATTTCCCCACTGGTCGCTCCCTCCCATTTGAATCGAGCAATTCTTTTCTTTATACAAATGAAGAAAATCATACCCTTGAACAAGCTGATAGGTAAATTCAGTAAAACTCATACCTTCTGAAGATTCTGATGAAATTCTATTTTTTACAGAATCTTTTGCCATCATATAATTTACAGTAATATGCTTTCCAACATCGCGAATAAATTCTAAAAATGAAAAATCTTTCATCCAATCGTAATTATTCACTAAAATTGCTGCATTTTCAGCATTACTTTCAAAATCTAAAAAATGTGCTAACTGACCTTTTATAGCTTCTTGATTATGACGAAGTGTCTTTTCATCTAATAAATTACGTTCGTTAGATTTTCCTGATGGATCACCAATCATTCCCGTAGCACCACCAACCAAAGCAACTGGTCTGTGACCACAACGTTGATAATGCGCTAATAACATGATAGGTACTAAATTCCCAATGTGTAAAGAATCGGCTGTAGGATCAAAACCCACATAAGCACTTTTCATACCTTCCATTAAGTGTTCTTCAGCTCCAGGCATCACTGTGTGTATCATGCCTCTCCAAGTTAATTCTTCAACAAAATTCTTTATCATCATTAAATCTATTTAGTAATCTTTGGCAAATATAAAAATACGGTTAGAATTACTAATGCATTATGAATAATTCTTTACTTTAGTTGCATGATTTTAGTAACAGGAAGTACAGGTTTAGTTGGTGCACATTTACTTTATAAATTAGCTAGTAACAATGAAAAAGTTAAAGCTATTTATAGAAACTCTCATAAACTTGATAATGTTAAAAATGTATTTTCTACTTACACAGATGATTATAATACGCTTTTTAATTCTATAGAATGGGTAGAAGCCGATATTTTAGATATCCCATCTTTATCTGAAGCTTTTAAAAATGTATCTTATGTATACCATTGTGCTGCATTTGTGTCTTTTGAACCAGATAAATACCAATTATTAAGACGTACTAACATTGAGGGTACTGCTAACATTGTAAATTTTTGTATTTCGAATAATATTATAAAACTGTGCTATGTAAGCTCTATAGCAACTATTGGATCATCTTTAAATAATGAGCCTATTACTGAAAAAACAGAATGGAACCCTGAAGTAGACAATAGTGTTTATGCCATTACAAAATACGGTGCCGAAATGGAGGTTTGGCGCGCCACACAAGAAGGATTAAACGCTGTTATTATAAATCCTGGTGTTATTTTAGGCGCAGGTATTTGGGAATATGGTAGTGGTAGCTTATTTAAAAAAGCTTACAAAGGTTTAAAATATTTTACATCGGGAACTATTAGTCTAATTGATATTAACGATGTGGTTTCTATTATGATACAACTTTTAAAAAGTGATATTGTTAACGAACGCTTTATTTTAGTTGCAGAAAACTGGAACTACAAACAGTTTTTACAAACCTTAGCTAAATCTGTTAATGCTAAAATACCTGAGAAACTAGCCTCAAAAAAACTCTTAAAATTGACATGGAAACTAGATTGGTTAAAAAGTAAAATTACAGGAAGACATAGACAATTAACAAAGCAAATTGCATATTCATTATCCTCCAAAACAAACTACAGTAGCAATAAAATAAAAATGAGTTTGAATTACACTTTTAAAGATATAAACAAAAGTATTATTGAGATTGGGAATTTGTACTTGAAACAGGTGAAATAAGCCTTCTTTCTGCTTTAGACCTTTTTTCTGGCAAAGTTTTAGCTAACGAATCCTTTTTCATTATTAATTCTAAAGAATCTTTAGTTTTAATGTTTTTAATAGAATCTAAAGCTTTTACTTTCATTAAAGCATCTAAAGAATCCTTCTCTTTTTTCTCCCTTTCTTCTTTTAACTTTAAATCTTCATAAATCTTTCTAAGCTCTTCTAAACTATCTTTTACTTTTTCATATATCTCTTGATATTCTTTAATATGAAAAGCGTAATAATCGTTACTTAAAGCAAATTGTAAACTATCAATATTATGCTTTGTAAAAACATAAGTATTACGATTAATACCGGAATCTATTAATACTTTTCTATTTCTATTAGTAGCAGTTGCTAACAATTTTACATCAATAAGAATATCAACCATTTTATCCTTAGAAATTAAATTCTTTGGTTTGTCTGGTTTTTTAAATTCGTAACATGCTGTGGCTAATAAAAGAATACCTAAACCTAATATAAATCGTTTTAAAATCATCTATTAAAAGTTAAACGTTTAGCTGACTTCACATCAGAAACCTTAGCATTTTGATATACTAAAGCACCATTTAAAAAAGTATGTGTAATTCTAGATTTAAACGTTGTGCCTTCAAAAGGAGACCATCCGCATTTATAAAGAATATTATCTTTTTTAACAGTCCATGGGTTATTTAAATCTACTAAAACCAAATCGGCAAAATACCCTTCTTTTATATACCCTCTTTTTTCTATTTGAAATAATATGGCTGGGTTATGACACATTTTTTCTACTATTTTTTCTAAAGAAATTTTCCCTTTATGATACATTTCTAACATAGCAGGTAAAGCGTGTTGTACTAGTGGTCCGCCTGATGGCGCACTTGTATACACATTCTTTTTTTCCTCAATAGTATGTGGCGCATGGTCTGTAGCAATAACATCTATTCTATCATCTAACAAAGCTTTCCATAATTTATCTCTATCTTTTTCTGTTTTTACCGCAGGATTCCATTTTATAAGAGTGCCTTTTTCATCATAATCTTTATCGGTAAACCACAAATGATGTATGCAAACTTCGGCAGTAATCTTTTTATCTTTTAGAGGAATTTTTTTGGAAAACAAATCGGTTTCTTTTCCTGTTGAAAGATGAAAAACATGTAATCGTGCACCTGTTTTCTTTGCTAATTCTATAGCTTTTGAAGATGACAAGTAACAAGCTTCTTCACTTCTTATGATAGGATGACATTCTATTGGAATATCATCTCCGTATTTTTCAAAATGTTCTTGAAAATTCTTTTTTATAGTTTCTTCATCTTCACAATGTACCGATATAACCATATTGGTACTTTTGAATATTTTTTCTAACACTTTTGGGTCATCAACCAACATATTCCCCGTTGAAGACCCTAAAAATAGTTTTAATCCGGCAACCGTCTTGGGGTCTACTTTTAAAATCTCTTCTAAATTATCATTAGTGCCACCAAACATAAACGAATAATTTGCAAACGATGTTTTAGAAGCAATTTCAAACTTTTCATCTAATTTCTCAACAGTAGTAGTTTGCGGATTGGTGTTTGGCATTTCTATAAACGACGTTATTCCTCCTGCTATAGCCGCTCTAGATTCGGTTTCTATATTTGCTTTATGCACTAAACCAGGCTCTCTAAAATGCACCTGATCATCAATAGCTCCTGGTAACAAATATTTACCTTCAGCATCAATAACATGTACATCGGCAGATTTTGCACTTATAGAATCATTAATTTCTTTTATATATTCACCCTCAATTAATATGTCTCCATTGAAAATAGAACCATCATTTACAATGTTTACATTTTTAATTAGAATTGTTTTTTGCTTCATAATTTCTACTTTGTAAAAAGACTTTTAAGTTTCATTGATATTACTCCAAAAATAGCTTCTGAAATTATTCCTGAACTTAATTTAGACTCTCCTCGTGTTCTATCTGTAAATATAACTGGTACTTCTGTAATTTTAAATTTCTTTAAATAAGTTTTAAATTTCATTTCTATTTGAAACGCATAACCAATAAACTTAATTGCATTTAAATCTATGGTTTCTAATACATTTCGTTTATAACAAACAAAACCTGCTGTGGTATCATGAATTTTCATACCTGTAATAATACGCACATATTTTGATGCTAAATAAGACATCAACACTCGATTCATTGGCCAATTTACAACATTAACTCCGGTAACATACCTAGATCCAATTGATAAATCGGCTCCTTCAATATGGCAAGCATTATATAATTTTTCTAAATCATTTGGATCATGAGAAAAATCGGCATCCATTTCAAAAATATATTGATAATTTTTATTTAAACACCATTTAAAACCATGTATGTAAGCCGTTCCTAATCCAGATTTCTCTTTACGTACTTCTAAAAACAACCTATCTTCAAATTCATTTTGAAGTTTTTTAACTTTCAAAGCCGTTAAATCTGGTGAATTATCATCAACAATTAATACGTGAATAGCATCCGATTTAGATAATACAGCTCTAATAATAGCTTCAATATTCTCTATTTCATTATATGTTGGAATGATAACAACTGTATCTTGCATACTCTAATCTTGGTAAAAACACATTATTTTCAGCAAATGTACATCATTTAAAAGATTTTTTTTTCTAAATATTCCTTAATAATGTAGCTATATTATTAATAATTATAATAATTTTATCCTATGATTCGCGATGTTTCTTCAAATGAATTATTTACTATTCTAATCCTTTTTGGTATTGCCATAATAGCAGTAGCAAAATTAGTAGCACCCAAGCGTTTTGAAGATTTTTTATATATTATAGGTAATTTTAAGTATCTTAAAATCTACTCTAGAGAACAAAAATTTTTTGACACTTTTGATGCCTTATTATTTATAAACTTAATTATTTCACTATCTATTTTTGGTTTTATAATATTTCAACATGCTACTGGTATAAAAAATGTAGATATTAACTTTATGTTTAAATTAACTATAGGTATTGGCTCATTTATTTTAATAAAAGTACTTATAGAACGTTTAATAGGAAGTCTTTTTGAAATTGATAAATTAATAGACGCATATCTTTTTCAAAAGATAAGTTACAAAAACTACCTAGGTCTTTTATTACTTCCTCTAAACGCCCTATTACTTTTTAGTTTTAAAAACTCGTTAAATTTAGTTTACATAATTATTGCCCTTATATTAATTGTAAACATAATCGGACTTATTACGTCAATTAAAACACATCTAAATTTAATAAAGAGCAACTTTTTTTATTTTATTTTGTATCTTTGCGCTCTCGAAATTGCACCTTACGTCATTTCATACAAGGTGTTTATTGACAGATAAAGAACAAAACTACTTGCGTTTATGAAAGTGAAAACCATTTTAGTATCTCAACCTGAACCTAAAATTGAGAACTCGCCTTATTTCGATTTACAAGAAAAACAAAAGGTAAAAATAGATTTCAGACCATTTATTCATGTTGAAGGTGTTTCTGCTAAAGAGATTAGACATCAAAAAGTAGATTTAAATAATTACACTGCAATTATTTTAACTAGTAGAAATGCTGTAGATCACTTTTTTAGAATTGCTGAAGAAATGCGTTTTAAAGTACCAGATAGCATGAAATATTTCTGCCAATCTGAAGCAGTAGCTTATTATTTACAAAAATATGTAGTTTACAGAAAGCGTAAAATTTATGTTGGAAAACGTACTTTTTCTGAACTTTCTCCATTAATTAAAAAATACAAAGACGAAAAATTCTTATTACCAAATACAGATAAAGTAAAGCCAGAAGTACCTAATACTTTAGATGCTTTAGGTGTTAACTGGAAACAAGCTACTTTTTACAAAACAGTAGTAAGTGATTTGTCTGATTTAGCAAATGTATACTATGATGTATTAGTGTTTTTCAGTCCGTCTGGAATAGAGTCTTTATTTCAAAACTTTCCTGATTTTAAACAAAATGACACAAGAATTGCTGTTTTTGGCAACACTACCATTAAAGCTGTTGAGGAAAAAGGATTGCGTGTAGATATTGCGGCTCCAACACCTGAAACCCCATCAATGACAATGGCTCTACAAAAATATATTGAAAAGGCTAATAAAGGAAAATAAGCTAAATTTTTATATATGAGTCGTCCTAAAATAGGTTGACAGATTTTAATTTTAATAAAATTGAAATTGTACTGACACGTGTTCTAGCAATTCTAGAGTTTGTTATAAAATCTGGCGCATTGATAACAATCCATATCTGGTGTAAAATTTTCTTTTCAGAAAAATATGCCATTACCTTTTTATATAAAATAACTAACAATAATTTCTCATATTCCTGCAATAAATTCAATTATATATCGGGATTACAATAGTTTTATTAAATTATTCTCTAAGAAGTGGTGTTTTTAGGTTTAATTTTTATGAAATTAACAAACAACAAACACCATGCTAAAATTAAAAACAGACCTCCAATTGGCGTAATAAAACCTATAGTTTTAAAATCGAAACTTGATAACGAATTTGTTGCTAAACAATAAATTGAACCTGAAAACAAAATTACACCTAGCAGAACCAAATAGAATAGGATTTTTTTATCTTTTACTTCTACATTTGAGACATTCCCTAAAAATAATAGTAATAATGCATGGTACATTTGGTATCTAACTCCTGTTTCAAAAGTTTTTTGAGCGTCAACTGTTAGTAATTCTTTTAAAGCATGTGCACCAAAAGCACCTAAAATAATACTCACTAACCCCAAAATAGATGCCGTAATTAAAATAGTTTTATTCATATTTTCTATATTATTCTTAATAAAATATCAATATATTTATTAAATTAACAAAAGCATTGTCAAAATTTAAATTGATATTTAACAAAATTACTCAACAAAACTCAATATGCGAAAAGTTTTAGTCATTGGTTCTGGAAAATCAACTTCCTACCTTTTAAAATATTTATTAGATAAATCAATTTCTGAAAAACTTCATATTACAATTAGTGATATACATATTGAAAACGTTAAAAAGCGTATTGGTAATCATAAAAATGTATCTGTAATTACTTTGGATATATTCAATGATAAAGCTCGCATTGAAGCCATTAAAAATACAGACATTGTTGTTTCTATGCTACCTCCAAGATTCCATATAGAGGTAGCCAAAGATTGTGTTCAATACAGCAAACACATGGTTACTGCATCCTATGTTAGTAAAGAAATGCTAGCACTAAATGACCAAGCTAAAGCAAAAGGTATTATACTAATGAATGAAATTGGTCTAGACCCTGGCATTGATCATATGAGCGCTATGCAAATTATAGACCGTATTAGAAATAACGGCGGACATATGATTTTATTTGAATCATTTACAGGAGGATTAGTGGCTCCTGAAAGTGATAATAATTTATGGAATTACAAATTTACTTGGAATCCAAGAAATGTAGTAACTGCTGGACAAGGTGGTGTTGCTAAATTTTTACAAGAAGGCACTTATAAATACATTCCTTATAATCGTTTATTTAGACGCACAGAATTTTTAGACATTGAAAATTTTGGTCGTTTTGAGGTTTATGCCAATCGAGATTCTTTAAAGTATCAAAGTGTATATGGCTTAGAAAATGTGCAAACTTTATATAGAGGCACCATGAGACGAGTGGGGTTTAGTAAAGCCTGGAATATTTTTGTAACGCTAGGTATGACTGATGATAGTTACACCATAGACGACAGCGAAAATATGAGTTACCGCGATTTTGTTAATGCCTTTCTCCCTTATAGTCCTTCAGATTCTGTTGAATTAAAGCTAAGACATGCGCTTAAAATAGATCAAGACGATATTGTTTGGGATAAACTTGTTGAACTCGATATTTTTAATGCTGAAAAAAGAGTTGAACTAAAAAAAGCAACACCAGCTCAAATTCTTCAAAAAATATTAATGGATAGTTGGACACTTTCTGAAAATGATAAAGATATGATTGTCATGTACCATAAGTTTGGCTATGAAAAAAATGGAAAAAAACACCAAATAGATGCTAACATGGTGGTTGTTGGAGAAAACCAAACATATACTGCTATGGCTAAAACAGTAGGCTTACCAGTTGCTATGGCTACTATTGCTATATTAAACGGAAAAGTTAAAACTACTGGTGTTCAAATTCCTATCAAAAAAGAAATTTATGAACCCATATTAAATGAATTAGAAGATTTTGGTATCAAATTTAATGAAAAAGAAGTTCCTTATTTAGGCTATAATCCATTAAACAATTAATCTAAAAATCACTTTCTTATCCCCTTTTAAACATCTTAAAATTCGATTGGAGTAATCATTAATGCAAAAAATAGTTTCAATTTAAAATCAAATAGTTACTTTTGCGTTTTAAATTAAAACAATTTAACACATGAAATCCAAAACAAAAACCATTACTATTGACGGAATAGACAAAAAAATACTCCGTACTTTAATGGAAGATGCAAGAATACCTATTTTAGAAATAGCTAGAAATGTTGATATTTCTGGAGCAGCTATTCACCAAAGGTTGCGTAAACTTGAAAAATCTGGTTTAATTTCTGGTTCTAAATTTGTTATTAACCCTAGAATATTGGGCTATGAAACTGTTGCTTTTATTGGAGTTTATTTAGATAAAGCTATTCAAAACCCTGAAGCCATAAAACAATTAAAAAAAGTACCTGAAGTTTTAGAGTGTCATTACACTACTGGAAACTGGAATGTTTTAATTAAAATACTCTGTAAAGACAATGCACATTTAATGCATTTACTTAATAATGATATACAAACCATATCTGGTGTTTCTAGAACCGAAACTTTTATTTCGTTAGACCAACAAATTGATAGACAAATAACTATATAACAAAAAATCCCAAACAATAATGTTTGGGATTTTTATTTTAATGAGTTTCCTGCCTTCGCAGAAATATTACATTTTCTTTAACCAAGAACGCACATCTACTTCTTGTTTAATAATGTCTCTTAAATCTTCTATTTTAACACGTTGTTGTTCCATGGTGTCTCTATGACGAATGGTTACCATGTTATCTGTTAACGTATCATGATCTACAGTAACACAAAATGGTGTTCCGTTTGCATCTTGCCTTCTGTATCGGCGTCCAACAGCATCTTTTTCATCATAAATTACATTAAAATCCCATTTCAATTCATCTACAATTTTGCGAGCAACTTCTGGCAAACCATCTTTTTTAACCAATGGTAAAATAGCAGCTTTTACTGGTGCTAATACACTTGGTAATTTTAAAACCGTTCTAGTCGTTCCGTTTTCTAGTTCTTCTTCTTGTAAAGAATTTGAGAATACAGCAAGAAACATTCTATCTAAACCTATAGACGTTTCTAACACATATGGTGTGTAACTTTTATTTTCCTCATGATCGAAATACTGTAATTTCTTTCCTGAATATTCTTCGTGCGCTTTTAAATCGAAATCGGTACGCGAATGTATTCCTTCTAACTCTTTAAAACCAAATGGAAATTTAAATTCTATATCAGCAGCAGCATCTGCATAATGTGCTAACTTTTCATGATCGTGAAAACGATAATTATCGGCACCCATTCCTAAACTTAAATGCCATTTCATTCTGGTTTCTTTCCAGTGATTATACCATTCTACTTGAGTACCTGGTTTAATAAAAAACTGCATTTCCATTTGTTCAAACTCACGCATTCTAAAAATAAACTGTCTTGCAACAATTTCATTTCTAAATGCTTTACCTGTTTGCGCAATACCAAACGGGATTTTTTGACGGCTTGTTTTTTGTACATTTAAAAAGTTTACAAAAATACCTTGAGCTGTTTCTGGGCGTAAATATAAATCCATCGCTGTTTCAGCCGAAGCACCTAACTTAGTTCCAAACATTAAGTTAAACTGCTTAACATCGGTCCAGTTTTTACTTCCTGTTAAGGGGTCAGCAATTTCCAACTCTTCAATAAGTGCTTTCACATCAGCTAAATCTTCATTTTCTAAAGATTTTGCCATTCTTGAAAGTATCGTATTTATTTTTTCTTGATACCCTAAAACACGTCCGTTAGTAGAAACAAATTCTTCTTTGTTAAAAGCTTCTCCAAAACGTTTAGCTGCTTTAGCAACTTCTTTATCAATTTTAGCTTCAATTTTAGCACAGTAATCTTCAATTAAAACATCGGCTCTGTAACGTTTTTTAGAATCTTTATTATCAATTAATGGATCGTTAAACGCATCAACGTGTCCAGACGCTTTCCATGTGGTTGGATGCATAAAAATTGCGGCATCAATACCAACAATATTTTCATTCATTTGCACCATAGCTCTCCACCAATAGTCGCGTATGTTTTTCTTTAATTCTGCGCCGTTTTGTGCATAGTCATATACAGCACTTAAACCGTCGTATATCTCACTACTTTGAAATACATATCCGTACTCCTTTGCATGCGATATTACCTTCTTAAATTGATCATCTTGATTTGCCATGCTGCAAAAATAAAAAACCGCTTGAAACAAAAGGGGTTCTTTGTTAAAAATTAAGCATCTAGGTCATTAATTTTTTATTTAACTTTATAAATTGACTAACCACGCCTATGCCCAAATCAATTCTAAATCTATTTTTCCCTAAAGTGTGTTATGCTTGCCATAATTTATTGCATGATAATGAAGCCACCATTTGCATTGATTGCCGACACGATTTACCCGTTACCAACTTTCATTTTGATGATAACCATGCTATAAAAAAAGTACTTTATGGACGTGCAACCATTAAAAATGGCACAGCTCTTTTCAGGTTTGAAAAAAAAGGACTTGTACAACAACTCATTCATGGTTTAAAATATAAAGGCTATGAGCATATTGGTTTTGTTTTAGGAAACTGGCTTGGTGGTGAACTAAAAACGATTAAAGAATATCAAAGTATAGATGTTGTAATTCCAGTACCATTGCATAAAAAAAAGCTTAAAAAACGAGGTTACAACCAAGTTTCAAAATTCGGACAACAAATTGCTAAAGCTTTAAATGCTGATTATAAGGAAGATGTGTTAATTAAAATAACAAATACTAAATCGCAAACCACAAAAGGGAGATTCTCTCGTTGGACAAATACCGATGAATTATTTGCTCTAAAAAATATGACAGCTATTGATAATAAACATATTTTGCTAGTAGACGATATTATTACAACAGGCGCCACCCTAGAAGCTTGTATTTTGGTTTTAAACCATGCAAAAAACATAAAAATAAGTATTGCAACCATGGCAATAGCCTAATAAGATTGTCGTTATATCTCTAAAATTATGTAGGTTTGTGCAAAAGTATAATTTAGTAATGATTAAGACGCTTTCAAATTTTATTTTAGCTATATCTATCGGGCTTATTTTTGTTAACTGTGCTAACCGAGGCACACCTCCAGGTGGTCCTAAAGATTTAGATCCTCCTGTTATTTTAAAGGCTATACCAGAAAACTATTCAACAAATTTTAATGGTAAAGAAATTAAAATTTATTTTGACGAATATGTTAAAATGAAAGACCTTCAAAAGCAACTAATCATTTCACCACCAATGGATACACCACCAGAAATCACACCTATTGGAGGCGCTAGTAAATACATTACTATTAAAATTCACGATACTTTACAACCTAATACCACATATGCTTTTAATTTTGGAAATAGTATTGTAGACAATAATGAAGGAAACCCTTATCCATATTACCGCTATGTACTTTCTACAGGAAATTATATTGATTCACTTACTGTTAAAGGAAATATAGTTGACGCCTTGCAAAGGCAACCAGAAACCTTTATAAATGTAGCACTTTATGAGATTGACTCAACGTTTTCTGACTCCATTGTTTATAAAGAAAAACCAAAATATATAACTAATACTCTAGATAGTGTTACAACCTTTTCTATTGAAAACATTAAAGCTGGAAAATATATGTTAATGGCTTTAAAAGATGGTAATGGCGACAACAAGTTTCAACAAAAAACAGATCAAATTGCTTTTTATAAAAATTTTATTGAAGTGCCTACCGATTCGCTTTACACTCTTAAATTGTTTTCTGAAAATTTAGATTTTAAAGCTACAAGACCAATTTTAGATGCTAGCGAAAAAATTACTTTTGGATATGAAGGTGATTATAGAGACATGAAAATCACCATTAATTCTAAAGTGCCTGACAACTTTAGTTACCGTATAACTAAAGACGAAAAAACAGACTCTCTTTACTATTGGTATAAGCCTAAATTAGAAGTTGACTCCCTTCTTTTTACAGTTTCTAATGCTAAATATAAGTTTAAAAAAGATTACACTGTTAAAATAAGAGATAAAAATCGTGATTCTCTAACTCTAAAAGGCATTTCTCCTATTGGCTCTGAAGATCCTTATAAAATAAGAGGAAGTGTACCTTTTATGAGTTTTGATGATTCAAAAATTAGTTTAATGGACAAAGATTCTTTAAACATTGATTTCACCACAGAATTTGACACTATAAATAACACCTACGCTATAAAATTTAAAAGAACCGAAGAAAATAGCTATAAAATACAAGTACTTCCAGAAGCCTTTACTGATTTTTTTGAAACTACAAATGATACTTTAAACTATTCTGTTACTACTAAAAAAACGTCTGATTATGGCTATGCACGTTTTACTTTAGTGAATGCGAAATACCCTCTTATTATTCAATTAACTACAGCTAAAGGAGAAGTAAAATATGAACAATACGCTGCATCTGAAGGCTCTGTAGATTTTTTAAACCTCACACCAAGCACCTATTATATTAGAATTATTCATGATACAAATGGCAATAAAAAATATGATACTGGTAATTATCTTAAAAAAATACAACCAGAAAAAGTAAGCCATTTTAAAGAAATTGAAATTAGAGCAGATTGGGGTTACCCTGAAACACTACAATTTAAAACAGAGTAAACGAATCTTTATCATTTAAAAACTTAAGCTTATTTCTATAAGCTTCAATATGTCTTTTTTCCAGCGTTACAATTTCAACTTGTTCTTTATCAGGTTTAAAAGTCGTTTTTATATTTCCTAAAACATCATATACTGCTGAGTGTCCTGAATATTCCATATTTATACCATCAACTCCTACTCTATTAACACCAATAACATAGCTCATATTTTCAATTGCACGCGCTTTTAGCAAAGCATCCCAAGCCAAAATTCTAGGTTTTGGCCAATTGGCAACATACATTAAAACATCATAATCTTCAACATTTCTAGCCCAAACAGGAAATCGTAAATCGTAACATACTAACGGACAAATTTTCCAACCTTTATAGTTAATAATAATTTTTTCCTTTCCTGCTGAAAACACTTCGTCTTCACCCGCAAGGGTAAATGTATGTCGCTTATTGTAATAGGTAATTTTTCCTGAAGGTTCTACAAAAAGCAATCTATTATAATACTTGTTTTCTTCTGAAATAATCAAACTTCCAACAATGGCTGCATTTGTTTTAAAAGCTTCTTTCTGCATCCATAAAACAGTATCACCTTGCATAGTTTCTGCAACTTTAGAAGCCTCCATTGTAAAAGCCGAAGTAAACATTTCTGGAAGCACAATAACATCAACCGATTCTGTAAAAGCATTGATTTTCTCTGAAAAATTGATACGATTTTGCTCAGGGTTTTCCCAAACCAAATCAGATTGTATTAATGCTATTTTAAGTTCCTTATGCATTTATTTTAATTTTCTTTCAAACTTATCTCTTTTAAATCTAAGTTTTTCAATTTTATCAATCCACTTAGCTTCAGCAACTGGAGATAGTTTACCTCTTTTTTTAAGACTTTCATATTTAGCCGTTGTCTTATTGTATTTATTAGTAGCCTTCTCAAAATTAGTTTGAGCCTTTTCTTTTCGCTTTAAAGTCTTTTCAATCTTTTTTTGCTTTTTTTCAGCTCTCTTTTGTTCTTTTTCTGCTTTCTTTTTAGCTTTTTCAGCCTCTTTTACCTTTTTTTCTACCTCTACACGTTCAGCTTCTATACCTTTTTGTTCGTTTAAAGCTTCTAAAATAACCTTTTTCTCTTCAACAGTCAACATCGTTGTTACATCTACTTTATCTTTTAAAATAGTTTCCCCTTTAACTTCATAAGTAGCTGTAGCTCCTTCAAATACAAATTCTTGAGCTTGTATGGTTAATGATAATCCTAAAAACAATAATACTGCAAATAATTTCATGATCCTTTTTTTAATTGTTACATGGTTTAGACCATATGATAATTAAAAAGTCACTTTAAATATCATTCAAAATATCTGCTGCAGCTTGTTTTAAAGTATCATCCTTTTTTTGCAAAACAAAATCGAGGAAACCCTGTGATAAATGTATTGCTCCTTATTTAGTTGCTAAAGCATTCATCATGAAAAAGATAGTTGTTCCGACATTAGGAATGTTTAGAAATATAAAGCATTTTTTATTATTGTAAATTTACAATAATAAAAAATGCTTTATATATTTGATTACACTCAATTTACAACACTATGAAATTTATTAAAATCATACTGCTTTTTATAACTATTAATATCTCTGCTCAACAAGGAGGCATGTGGATTCCTTCGCTTTTAGAAGGTTTAAATGAAGACGAAATGACTAGCCTTGGAAGCAAACTAACAGCTAAAGACATTTACGATGTTAACCATTCTAGTTTAAAAGACGCTATTGGTCATTTTGATGGTGGCTGTACTAGCGAAGTCATTTCGCCTAATGGTTTACTATTAACAAATCATCATTGCGGTTTTGGTCAAATACAATCACATTCCTCACTTGAAAACGATTATTTAAAAGATGGTTTTTGGGCAATGAATCTTGATGAAGAACTTCCTAACGAAGGGCTGTATGTTGAATTTATTGTAAGCATTCATGATATTACAAAAGACATTTTAAAAATGATTAGTGATGATATGACTGAAAAAAACAAGCAGTCTGTTATAACTAAAACAAGTAATGATATCATGAAAAATTGGTTCAGAGAAAGCTGGCAAGATGTTAAGGTGAAGTCATTCTACAAAGGCAATCAATACTTTTTATTTGTTACCGAACGTTTTGAAGATATCCGTTTGGTTGGTGCGCCTCCAACAAGTATTGGTAAATTTGGTAGCGACACAGATAACTGGGTTTTCCCAAGGCATACAGGCGATTTTTCAATATTTAGAATTTATGCCGATGAAAATAACCGTCCGGCAAAATATAATAAAAACAATAAACCATATAAACCTAAACACTTTTTACCAATTTCTTTAGATGGTGTTGAAGAAGGAGATTTCACTATAGTATTTGGTTTTCCTAGTAGAACTAACGAGTATTTACCCGCTGTTGCTATTGAACATATTACAAAAGAATTTAATCCAACAAATATTGCTATTCGCGAAGCTGCTTTAAAAGTAATTGATGCAGAAATAAAAAAAAGCGATGAAATACGCATTAAATATTCATCAAAACAAGCAGATATTGCTAATGCTTGGAAAAAGTGGAAAGGTGAAAATTTAGGAATTAAAAAAAGTAATGCCGTAGCAAAACGACGAGATTTTGAAGCAACATTCACTAAAGCTTTAAAGGAAAAAGGTTTAGAAAATAAATATGGATATATTCTTCCAGAGTTCGATCGTTTATACAAAGATTTCGCACCTATTAATATTAAACGTCGTAATTTCATTGAAGTCTTTTTAGTAACTAACGAATTAATGCAAATGCTATTTAGATCTTATCAATTTGAACAAGCTATAACAACAAATTCCGATAATTTAGAAAAAGCAAAAACTAGTTTAATTGCCGATTTAAATGAGATTCATAGAAATTATGATATAGCAGTAGATAAAGATGTATTTAAAGCAGTAATGCCTTTTTACAACAGCAATGTAGACTCCAGTATTTATGACAATACCGCATTTATACATTTAGATAGTGCTTTAAAATTATTAGAAGGTTCTAATATTAAAGATATCGTCAAAAAATTGAATAAAGATGCTGCTTATCAATATGCAAAACCTATTATATACGAATTTTTCAACTCCGTTAATAATGAGTATATGGAAAAAAACGAACCTATCACTTCCTTACAAACTCAATATATGACGGCTTTAATGGAAGCCTTACCAAATGAACGCTATTTTCCAGATGCCAATAGCACGCTTAGAGTTACCTACGGACAAGTACACGGTTATTCTCCAAGAGACGCAGTACAATACAATGCGGTAAGTTATTTAGATGGAGTAATAGAGAAATATATTCCTGGAGATTATGAATTTGACGTTCCTAAAAAATTACGTGATTTATACGAATCTAAAAATTATGGACAATATGCTGATAAAAACGGGAAAGTACCTGTTTGCTTTTTAGGAACGAATCATACAACTGGAGGAAACTCTGGAAGTCCTGCAATTGATGCACATGGAAATCTTGTAGGTTTAAATTTTGATCGTGTTTGGGAAGGCACTATGAGTGATATGAATTACGACCCAGATATTTGCAGAAATATCATGGTTGATTTACGCTATGTGCTTTTTATAATTGATAAATATGCAGAAGCAACGCATCTAATTGATGAAATGGTTTTGGTACATCCTAAAAAATAAATCTTTTAGTTTAATCCTCGAAATTGTATCGAGGATTAAATTATCTCCATTTTCTTCAATAAAAAAGACGCATTCATATTTTTACAAATGCCCGTTTTTAAAGTGTAATCAAAATGGAGTTCATCATTTATTATTTCGGCATCAAAATAATAGTTTTTTACATCATCTAACTCCTTTTCAATTTCACATAAACTTAAATCGTGCGTTGCAATAATACCTGTGGCGTTAGAAGCAACAAGTTTTTCAACAAACTTACGTGAGCCAATAGCCTTATCGGTGCTGTTCGTGCCTTTTAAAATTTCATCTAAAATTATAAAATATGGCTCTTTTTGAATAGCATCAACAATATATTTTAAACGGGTAAGCTCTGAAAAAAAATACGAACTATCATCAGTTAATGAATCTGTTGTGCGCATACTTGTAATTAACTTAACTGGCGAATACTTACTGATTTTAGCACAAATAGGCAAACCTACATTTGCCATAACAATATGTAAAGACACAGTACGCAAAAACGTACTTTTACCTGCCATATTTGCTCCTGTAACTATAAAAAATTGTTCGTTATTAATAGTTAAATCACTATCAACACGTTTTTCTTTATTTAGTAACGGATGTCCTAAACTTTGGGCATTTATAACAGAACCATCATTCACAATATCAGGAAACACAAAATCTGGATGATTAAAAGCATAATTTCCTAAAGAATTGTATGCATCAAAAAATGACACGACTTCAAACCAATCGGCAACTTTATTAGCATGTTGCTTAATCCATTGTTCTATATGGCTACTGTTTTTTAAATCGGATAAGAACAAACCATTTCCGAAAATGGCAGAAATAAAATTATTCCTGTTATCTAAGGCATCTAATGATTTAGAAAAATCTTTAAAAATGACGGATGCTTTTTGTCCTTCTTGTTGAATTTGTTGTTGTTTTTCTTTTAATAATTCAGAAGAAAAGGACTCTTCTTCAATCAAATTTAATAGTAACGCATATTGCTTAAAAGTCTCTTTCACCTTATCGGTATTAGAAGCTAAACTATTTATATTTTTAAGATAACGTCCAGTAAGTCCCAATCCAAAAACCAACCAATAACCAATTAATGCTTGATTTGGAATGATATTAAAAAATATAAGTCCGAATATAGACACTGAAATAACAGTAAAAACTAGTGGAAGCCATTGCATGATTTTGGGTAAAAACATTTTATGATTTTGCAACCAATCTATAATTTGTTTTGCAGGTGTTTCAACAGATACCAAACTCGATGTTGCCGAATAATGTTGGCGCCATTTAGGTTTAGATGCCAATTCTTTTATGACATCTTGCCGTAATGTAATACCATCAACATTATTAGCTTTTAAAGCTTCTGCTAATTTTAAAGAACCTTCGTTAATGCTTGTTCTATTTATAAACTGAAAAAAAGAACCTCGCCCAAACAAATCGATATCTAAACTGTAAAAATGGTTTGGATCTTGAAATTGCAGCCCTGAATCTCTATCATAAAAATTACCCGAAGCTATTTTAATTTCATCTTCATTAATTACAACCAAAGCTTCATTAAATTGCTTTTCAGCTTTAACATCATTATACTTTGATAACAAATATAAAAACAAGACTACACCAATAACAGCAATAAAAACTGCAACTTGCCATTGACTAAAAGTTAAGTAAATACCAAAACTTGTTGCTACAAAAACAACCAATCTTAAAGTGCTTAAACCTGTCATTTGTTTATAAAGTTTTTTAACTTCTACTTTATAAATTTCCAAATGTTTTTTATAGTATGATAAAGGATTACTCATTATTTATTTTTATTGATAGGTAAAGAAACAAAAAGCTCTGAAAAATTTCAGAGCTTTTAACTTATATTTTATTTGTTTTTAATTTAATTTCTTCCTCCTGCAAACACTCTAAATCCCCAATAAACTAAAGTTGCTAAAGATCCAATAGCAGCAACTAAATAGGTTCTTGCTGCCCATTTAAGAGCATCTTCAGAACCAGCATACTCTTCTTGAGATACCATGTTTCTATTCTTTAGCCAAGCCAAAGCACGATTACTAGCATCATATTCTACTGGTAATGTGATAAAACTAAATAAAGTTGCAAACCCCATCATTATTAAACCTGCAACGGCAACCCAATACCCTAAGCCTAATCCAGCTGCAGCTCCTAACATAAGACCACCAAACACAACCCAAGTAGACATACCAGAAGTTACACTAACTATTGGCACTAAAGCCGAACGCATTGTTAACCATTGATATACTTTCGCATGTTGTACTGCGTGTCCGCATTCGTGAGCAGCAACAGCCGCAGCAGCAGCGTTACGTTGATTATAAACCGCTTCACTTAAATTAACAGTTTTGTTTTTTGGGTTATAATGATCGGTTAAACGGCCTGGTGTAGAAATAACCTGAACATCTGTAATACCATGATCTGCTAACATTTTTTCAGCTATTTCAGCACCACTCATTCCATTTCGTAAGTGTACTTTAGAATATTTTTCAAACTTACTCTTTAAAGTACTACTTACTAACCAACTTACTAATGCAATACCACCTAATAATATATAATATACTAACATTTTAAATCTTTTTAAAGTTTTTATTCTTAATTAAATATAACAAAAATAACGCCAATTTTTATTTGATGATAATATGTCAGTAAATTAAAAAGTGAGGAATCTAAATGATAGAAACCCCACTTTTAAAACACTTAAAGTGTTAACCAAAAAAAATACTACTATGCTTCAGCAAATTCTAAATCGAATGCTTCCGCTATTTCTTTATAAACAATTTCACCTTTTACAATATTTAATCCTTTTGCTAAAGGCGCATTGTTTTCACATGCTTTTTCCCAACCTTCGTTTGCTAACTTAATAACATAAGGCAATGTTACATTGGTTAATGCTACAGTAGACGTATAAGGTACTGCACCTGGCATATTTGCTACACAGTAATGCACCACATCATCAATAATAAATGTTGGATCTTCATGCGTTGTTGCTTTAGTAGTTTCAAAACAACCTCCTTGATCTACAGCCACATCAACTATTACTGTACCTGGACGCATTTCTTTAAGCATATCTCTAGTAATTAATTTAGGAGCTTTTGCACCTTTAATTAATACACCACCAATAATTAAATCGGAATCAACAATATGTTTTCTAATATTGTACTCACTTGAAAATTCTGTTACTACATTTGCTGGCATGATATCACAAACACGACGTAATTGTTTCATATTTACATCCAATATAGTAACTCTTGCTCCTAAACCAGCTGCCATTTTAGCTGCTTGTACACCTACAACACCGCCGCCTAAAACTAAAACCTTACCAGGAGAAACACCTGGAACACCGCCTAATAATACACCACGACCTTTAATAGGTTTTTCAAGATATTTGGCTCCTTGTTGGATAGACATTCTACCTGCTACTTCAGACATAGGAATTAATAACGGTAAGGAACCGTCTGCATCTTCTACTGTTTCATAAGCAATACAAATAGCTTTACTTTGTATCATAGCATGCGTTAATGGTTCGCTTGATGCAAAATGAAAATAAGTAAATACAACTTGGTTTGGCTTAATTAAACTATATTCTTTCTCAATAGGCTCTTTAACCTTAACAATCATTTCTGCTACATCATAGATGGCTTCAATAGTATCAAGAATAGTTGCTCCTGCCTCAACATAATCTTTATCAAAAAAACCACTACCAAAACCAGCATTTTTTTGTACATAAACCGTATGATTTCTTTTTGTAAGCTCAAAAACTCCAGCAGGTGTCATACCTACTCTGTTTTCGTTATTTTTAATTTCAATAGGAACACCAATTTTCATAAATAAACGATATTAATATTAAGTTAGTTTTAATTTTTGCCAAAAATAAATGAATTGGTTGATATTTGAAGCTCGAATTTTAATTTATTTAGATAACTGTTATTAAATTTAACATTTTATTAATAAATGTATAACAGAAGTATGCTTGTCATGAAAATCGACGAAGATTCCATAATAGCATGATAGTTAATAAAATAGACTAAAAGAAGGATATTACAATCTAGTTCTTCTGATATTTTATCTTGAAGAAAAGCAACAAAAAGGAAGAAATTATGGTGATACTATTAGCAAAAATCATAGACGGACTTTCTTTTAAAACCCCGTAAATTAACCAACCAAAAATGCCAACAAAAAAGATGATTAACATGGGTAAAGATAAACCCGAAACATCTTTGGTTTTCCAAGTTTTATAAACTTGTGGTAAAAAAGCAGCTGTTGTTAAAATAGCTGCTATAAATCCGATTATTTCCATACAATTTTTATAAAAAGAATTTATCTTTTTGAGGTATTCAATTAATGTCATTTCTATCTAAAAGAAACTTCACATAATTAAAGTTTTAATTACACTTAATTATATGATGTCTTAATTGTACCTCATTTCTATATGACAATAAATTGCAATTTTAGGAGATTCTCACCTCCGTGATGAATTAGCCAACTATATTTACAATTTTACCAGGAACCACAATAACCTTTTTAGGTGTTCTTCCAGCTAATTGTTCTTGTGTTTTTTCGTGTGCTAAAACCGTTTTTTCAATATCATCTTTACTCATATCTAGCGGTAATTCAAGCGTAAAACGCATTTTACCATTAAATGAAATTGGGTAATTTTTACTACTTTCAACTAAATGACTTTCATCAAACTCTGGGAATGCTGCCGTAGAAATAGATTGGCTATTACCTAACAAACTCCATAATTCCTCAGCAATATGTGGCGCATAAGGTGAAATTAAAATTAATAAAGGTTCTAAAATCTCTTTACTTGTACATTTTTGAGCAGTTAACTCATTTACTGCAATCATAAAAGTAGACACCGAGGTATTGAATGAAAAATTCTCAATATCTTCTTGTACTTTCTTAATAGTTTTATGAAGTGTTTTTAGAGCCTCTTTTGATGCTGCTTCATCTTTTACTTTTAAACCATTATCATCTACATATAATTTCCAAAGTTTTTTAAGAAACGAATGCACACCTGTAATACCAGCGGTATTCCAAGGCTTGTATTGTTCTAATGGCCCTAAGAACATTTCGTATAAACGTAAACTATCTGCACCATAATCTGAAACAATATCATCTGGATTGACAACGTTGTATTTGGATTTGGACATTTTTTCGACTTCACGACCTACTTTGTAAACATCATTACCATTTTCAATAATTTCTCCATTTTCACCAATGAAAATAGCTCCATTATATTCTTCTCTCCAATTTCTAAATGCTTCAATATCTAATTCATCTGAGGCATTTACAAAAGAAACATCTACATACGTTGGTATTAACTGCAATGATATTTCACCTCCTAAGCTAATTTCCGAATCAGGAAAAATTTCATTTAAAGTATTCAAGAAAAACTCTTTAGCCTTTTTAATTTCTTCAACATCACCTTCCTTCATTTTTTCATACTTAGATTTTGTTATGAAAAAATATGGCATTTTGGGATCCAGTATATCAAAACCTTTATCAGGGTTTGACATAATCATCCAAGAAAATCTATAAACAAAAGCACTAGTTCCCAAAATCATTCCTTGATTAATCAGTTTTTTAGCAAACTCATCAACAGGTACAACACCTTTATCAAACAAGAATTTTTGCCAAAAACGTGCGTACAATAAATGCCCTGTGGCATGTTCGCTTCCGCCAATATATAAATCGACGTCTTTCCAATAGTTAAGCGCGTCTTTACTCGCAAATTCTTCAGTATTCGTAGAATCCATGTAACGATTAAAATACCACGAACTTCCTGCCCACCCTGGCATGGTGTTCAACTCTAAAGGGAACACATTAACATGATCTATCAGATCATTAGAGACTACTTCCGCCTTGAGGCGGTCCCAAGCCCAAACAGTAGCGTTTCCTAATGGTGGTTCGCCAGTTTCGGTTGGCAAATATTTTTCTACTTCAGGTAATTTAATTGGTAAATGTGCTGCATCAATCATTTGTGGCATGCCATCAACATAATACACAGGAAATGGCTCGCCCCAATAACGCTGACGACTAAATACTGCATCACGCAAACGGTAATTGGTTTTTCCTTCGCCTTGTCCAATTTGTTCCAACTCAAAAATAGCACGCTTAGTGGCTTTTTTGTAATTCATACCGTTAAGGAAATCGCTATTTGCAATAACGGTTTTATCTTTATCTGAAAACGCCGATTCTGAAATATCTACACCTTCAAAAATATTTATAATAGGAATATTAAAATGTTTTGCAAACGCATAATCTCTTTCATCACCACAAGGCACCGACATAACCGCTCCTGTTCCGTAACCTGCTAAAACGTAATCGCCAATCCAAACTGGAATAGACTCTTTAGTAAACGGATGTTCAACATACGCACCTGTAAAAGCTCCAGAAATGGTTTTTACATCGGCCATTCTATCGCGCTCGCTACGTTTTGCAGTTGCCAGAATGTAAGCTTCAACCGCTTCTTTTTGTTCTGGTGTTGTTATTTGCGATACCAGTTCATGTTCTGGAGCCAAAGTCATAAAACTAACACCAAAAATAGTATCGGGTCTTGTTGTAAAAACATCTATAACAGCATCGCTTTCTTTAACTTTAAAAGTAACCGATGCACCAACCGATTTACCAATCCAGTTACGCTGACTTTCCTTTAAAGAATCAGTCCAATCTATAGTATCTAAACCTTGAAGCAAACGTTCGGCATAAGCAGAAATTCGCATACTCCATTGGGTCATTTTTTTTCTTATTACAGAATGACCACCACGCTCTGAAACACCATTAACTATTTCATCATTTGCCAAAACTGTTCCTAGTGCCGGACACCAGTTTACCTCAGTTTCTGCCAAATACGTTAAACGGTATTGTAATAATATTTTTTCTTGTTTTTTTAAAGTAAAACCATTCCATTCATCAGCTGAAAACGATTCAATATCTGCATCGCAAACGGCATTTACTTTAGAATTTCCTTCCGAAGAAAAAATCGATATTAATTCTGAAATATCCTCGGCTTTATTTGTGTCGTTATTATACCAAGAATTAAACAATTGAATGAAAATCCACTGTGTCCATTTATAATAACTAGGGTCACTTGTACGAACCTCGCGAGACCAATCAAATGAAAATCCAATTTGATCTAATTGACGACGGTATGTTTTTATATTTTCGGCAGTTGTAATAGCTGGATGCTGCCCTGTTTGAATGGCATATTGCTCTGCAGGCAAACCAAAACTATCATAGCCTTGCGGATGTAATACATTAAAACCTTGGTGGCGTTTGTAACGTGCATAAATATCAGAGGCTATATATCCTAACGGATGACCAACATGTAAACCTGCACCACTTGGATACGGAAACATATCTAACACGTAAAACTTTGGCTTATCGCTATTATTTTCGGCTTTAAACGTTTGGTTATCTGCCCAATATTTTTGCCATTTGGCATCTATGTCGTTAAAATTGTATTGCATCTATATCTTTAAATCTTATTTGTTATTACACGCACATCTTTTATTTGTGAGTACTAACGAAAATTAAAAGTGCAAATTTACGCTTTCTATATAAAACTGAAAGGCTTTGTTACTAATTAATCCTGTTACTGTTAAATAACAAATAATTAATGACCAAATAGAATTTTGATTGGTAAGCATTTTTGTAATTTCGCGGCTTATTAAAAACGTATCTGCTTGATAAAAAACACAACAAAAGCTCATCTAGCTTTACTAAGTGCCAATGTAATTTATGGTGCCAATTATATTATTGCAAAAGGCATTATGCCTAATAAAATAGGTCCAACCGCGTTTGTGTATATCAGGTTAGCATCTTGTGCGCTTTTATTTTGGATTCTTAAACTTGCTTTTGTTAAAGAGAAAGTTGCTAAAAAAGATTTTTTAAGACTGGCATTTTGTGGTTTAGTTGGTGGTGCAGCAAACCAATTGTTATTTTTTCATGGTATTAATTTAACATCACCTATTGATGCATCTATAATAACAACCTCAACACCTCTTATTGTTTTAATTTTTAGTTATTTCATTTTAAAAGAGCGTATTACAAAAAACAAATTATTAGGGATAACTATTGGCGGCATTGGCGCTATCTTTTTAATATATTATGGCAATGACGCTAAAGGAACAAGTTCTATTTTAGGTAATTTATTGGTTTTATCTAACGCTTGTTGTTACGGACTTTATTTGGTTATGGCTAAAACTTTAATGCGAAAATATAATCCTATTACCGTTATTAGTTGGGTGTTCTTATTTGGATGTATTTTTACTTCTCCTTTAGGTATTCCTGCTTTTTTAGCCACCAATTTTGAAACTTTTACGTTAAACACCTATTTAACTATTGGTTACGTAGTTTTATTTACAACATTTTTAGCTTATTTATTTAATATTTACGCACTTAAAAACGTTTCACCATCAGTAACAAGTAGCTATATATACCTGCAACCGGTAGTTAGTTTTTTT
Organism: Algibacter sp.; assembly: GCA_050294475.1. Taxonomy (GTDB): domain Bacteria; phylum Bacteroidota; class Bacteroidia; order Flavobacteriales; family Flavobacteriaceae; genus Thalassobellus. The sequence continues at coordinate 186,183 of JBNKOE010000024.1, forward strand.
ATGGTAAGTATACTTGCTTATGTATTTATGCAAGATGCATATTCACAAGATATTAATCTTATAAAAATACTAAGTTGTGTTGTTGTTGCTAGTGGTGTTTACATTATAAGTAAACCAGAAAAAAAATCAATTTAAAACAATATTGAAACTTTAAGCGTTGTTATTTATACTGTATTAGAATACTTTGTTATTTTTACATTACTAATCCAAATTACTTTATGAGTTCATCATTTGAAAAACATCAAAAACGCAGACTTATTTCATCTTACTTTTCAGTGGTATTAAGTATTGCTTTGGTATTGTTTTTATTAGGACTGCTAGGTATGCTTGTTTTAAATGCAAAAAAAGTATCCGACCATTTTAAAGAACAAGTAGTACTTACTATATATTTAAAAGATTCGGCTAAAGAGGTTGAAACAAAACAACTTGAAAAAAGCTTAGCCATGTCTAATTATGTAAAGACTACCGAATATATTTCAAAAGAACAAGCAGCCGAATCAATGAAAGCCGAAAACGGTGAAGATTTTATGGATTTTGTAGGGTACAATCCGTTACAAAACTCTATCGATGTTCATTTAAAAGCAGACTTTGTAACTTCTGACCAGCTTGAAAAAATTTCGGCAGAAGCAACTTCTAAAAACTTTGTTGATGAAGTTTCATTTGATAACGATTTAGTTAATTTAATGAACGATAATGTTAAAAAAATAAGCTTCTGGGTTCTTATTATAAGTGGAATATTCACTTTAATTGCCGTTTTATTAATTAATAGTTCAATAAGATTAGCTGTTTACTCTAAACGATTTACTATTAAAACCATGCAAATGGTAGGTGCCACGAAGCAATTTATTCGTCGTCCTTTTGTTTGGAAAAGTGTGCGCTTGGGTATTATTGGTGCCATTTTAGCTTTAATAGGTATGACCATTGTTTTATACTATTTAAACAAAACATTTGCAGAATTAGAATTATTAAGTAACCCTGTTTTAATAGGTTTACTTTTCGTTTTTATATTTGCTTTAGGCATTATTATAACTTGGATTAGCACCCATTTTGCTACGCAACGCTTTTTAAATTTAAAAACAGACGACCTTTATTATTAGATATTTTATAATAGCCTTAACGTAAATTTTTAAATAAATGCGTTAATTTGCATCACTAGTTTTATATAAATCATGGGAGAGAAAAAACAAAAAGACGCTACAAAACCTGTTTTTGTATTCGGAAAGAAAAACTATAAGTTCATGTTTATAGGTTTAGCTTGTATTGCCTTAGGTTTTATTTTAATGTCTGGTGGTGGTAGTGACGACCCTAATGTTTTTAATCCTGAGATTTTTAGTTGGAGACGCATTCGTTTAGCACCAATGATTATTCTTATTGGTTTTGGAATTCAAGTATATGCTATTTTATTGAATCCTGATAAAAAATAATTACCACATTCTTTTAGCAAACTTTACTGCCATTTTCTTCACATATTCAACCCCATTTTGCATAGCATCATCTATGTTTTTTGAATGCATTAAAACAACATCTGAATAGTCTATTCCATAATCCTTAACACTATTTTCATCTAAATCTATAGAACCACAAAAGGCTGCAACTTTTATTTTTTTCGCTTTCGCGGAAGCAACAACACCTTGAATCGTTTTTCCTGAAAGTGTTTGAGAGTCTAATTTACCTTCACCAGTAATAATCCAATCTGAGCCTTCTATCTGCGTATCAAAATTAGCAAGATTCTTAACTAATTGAATTCCCGACTCTAAAGAACCGTTTAAAAATACTTTTGATGCTATTCCCATACCTCCAGCAGCTCCTGCTCCTTTTATTAATTGCGTATCGACATTAAAAACCTTTTTAATTATTTTAGAAAAATCTTCTAAACCTTTGTCAAGTAATACAATATCATTTTCTGAAGCTCCTTTTTGAGCAGCATAAACATATGCTGATCCATTTGCTCCGTAAAGCGGATTTAACACATCACAAGCAATATCAAACTTAACATCTTTTAATTTATGATGTACGCTAGCGAAATCTATTGAAACTATTTTAGACAAATTAGCGCCTATTGGTTTTACCGCTTCTCTATGTTTATCTAAAAAGCAATAACCTAAAGCAACTGCCATACCAATTCCACAATCGTTAGTAGCGCTTCCTCCAATACCTAAAATAATTTTTTTTGCACCTTTATTAATGGCATCTAAAATCATTTCTCCTGTACCTAAGGTAGTTGCATTTTTACAATCTAACGTTTCTTGCTTCAATAACTTTACACCAGAAGCTTCTGCCATTTCAATAAAAGCTGTTTTAGAATTCTCAGAATATAAATACGAAGCCTCTATTTTTTGAAAAAACGGATTGCTTACACAAACTTTTACAATGCTTCCTTTTAAATAATAATTAACCACATCAATAGTACCATCGCCTCCATCGGCCAATGGTAACTTTAAAATATTTGCGTTGGGTAAAATAGTTTTAATCCCTGCTTCAACAGCATTACAAAATTGTAATCCTGTTAATGAGTTTTTAAATTTATCTGGTGCAAGAATGAATTTCATTATGCTAACTTACTATAATAACTAAACACTAAGATAGCTATAAAAAGCAATCTCATTATTAAGAACCCAACAATTAACTTAAAATAAATCCTTGTTTTGTTCAATACAACTTCTATTTTAATATTTTTGCGCCATGAATTTAATTGACGCAATTATACTTGCTATTATTGAAGGTATTACCGAATATCTTCCTGTATCATCAACTGGACACATGATTATTGCTTCGTCTTTTATGAAGATTGCTAGCGACGATTTTACCAAACTATTTACAATCGTTATTCAATTAGGTGCTATTCTATCTGTTGTTGTTCTCTATTGGAAACGGTTTTTTCAAAGTTTAGATTTCTACTTTAAACTTTTAGTCGCTTTTATTCCTGCCGTAATTTTAGGTTTACTTTTAAATGATGTTATTGACGAACTATTAGAAAGTCCTGTCACAGTAGCTATTTCGTTAATTATTGGTGGTTTCATTTTATTAAAAGTTGATGATTGGTTTAAATCTAACGAAGTTTATGATGAAGCCAATCCTGATGCTCATACCAAAATAAGTTATGCAACAGCTTTAAAAATTGGGTTCTTTCAATGTCTTGCAATGATTCCTGGAACCTCTCGTAGTGGCGCTAGTATTGTTGGAGGTATGACACAAAAAATTAACAGAAAAACAGCTGCCGAATTCTCTTTTTTTCTTGCAGTTCCTACAATGTTTGGCGCTACAGCTAAAAAACTATATGATTATTACAAAGCAGGTTTTGATTTAAGTGGAGATCAAGTAAACTATTTAATTATTGGAAACATCATCGCTTTTGTAGTGGCACTAATTGCCATCAAATCTTTTATTGATTATTTAAGTAAAAAAGGATTTAAAATTTTTGGTTATTATCGTATTATTTTAGGTATTGCTTTATTAATCATTCACTTCTTTTTATACCCTTTAACAACTGTATAATGTTAACAGCCGAAGACTATCTTTCTGGACAAGTTCTTTTAATAGACAAACCTCTTAATTGGACCTCTTTTCAAGTAGTTAACAAATTACGTTGGGAAATTCGTCAAGCTTTCAAAATAAAAAAAATTAAAGTTGGTCATGCAGGCACATTAGATCCTTTAGCTACTGGTTTGCTGGTTATTTGCACTGGCAAAATGACTAAGCAAATTGATACGTTTCAAGGTCAGGCAAAAGAATATACTGGCACTATTGTTTTAGGAAGCACAACGCCTTCTTTTGATTTAGAAACCGAAATTGACAACACCTTTCCTACCAATCATATTACTGAAGATTTAATCAAAGAAACTACCAAACAGTTTATTGGAGATATTCAACAATTACCTCCCGTTTTTTCTGCTTTAAAAAAGGATGGAAAACGTTTATATGAGTATGCCAGATCTGGTGAAAACGTTGAAGTTAAAGCTAGAACGGTAAATATTTCAGAATTCGAAATCACAAAAATTGATAACTTAAATATAGACTTTAGAGTAGTTTGCAGCAAAGGTACTTACATACGCTCTTTAGCAAACGATTTTGGAAAAGCTTTAAACTCTGGTGGACATTTATCTGCTTTACGACGCACTAAAATTGGCGATTTTGATGTTACTAATGGACTTTCTATTGAAAACTTCATTACATCTCTAAAAGGCTAAATTATTTAATTTTACGTATATTGATTAAACATTTTCTATAAACAAATCGATTTGAACCTAACAAATCAACATAAAGCCCTACTTATTACGCTTCTTATTTCTGGAACCGTAATTCTTTCTGTATTTAATTTAAGCCTAAAACAACATGATAACAATATCTCTGAAAGTTATTATGAAATAGAACCAGAAAAAGAAATTACCGAAGAAGAAATTAAAGTTCTTGAAGCTTTAGATAAATTAAATAATAGCAAAGCAGAAACAAATAAAGCATTTAACGAAACCCAAGGAGATAAGCACTTTGCACAAGCTTATAAACTTATTGCTCCACCCGAAGACTATACTCCTAAACAATCTAACTTAGAAAAGAGTGAAGACGCTTACACCAAAGCTTACGAAGTTGATGATGCTTCTAAAGTGAATAAAGACGAACTTTCTTCTTTCGACAAAGTAAATGATTTATTAAAAAAACAAAAAGAAGAAAATAATAATTCAAAAAGCACAATAAGTTACTCACTAGTAAATAGAAAAAAAGTACATATTCCTATACCTGTCTACCTTTGTGAAGTTGATGGGAAAATAGTTGTAAATATTACTGTAAATGACAAAGGAAGCGTTATTGATGCTTATCTAAATACCTCTTCAAATTCTTCAAATGAATGTTTAATTGAACACGCACTAGACTATGCGAAAAAATCTCAATTTAGTGCAGATCCATCAAAAAAATCTCAATTAGGATCCATTACATTTTACTTTATAGGCAAACATTAGGTTCTAATTGACAAAGTATTTCGGTAACATCCTCAATAACATTTTGTCCTTTATTATCATTGTACCAATGTTGTAAATCTTCTTTAAACTCTGGCGTTAATTTACCATTTTCAGCCATAAATCTGCTTACATAGCTTGCTGCTTCACTTGGTCTAGGTCCATAAGTATTTAAAACATCACCTGTTTCATCATCAACCATAATTAATTTAGGTACAGAACGCGCTCCGTTAGTTAAAAAAGCATCCATCAACTCTTTATTTTCGTCACGAATCACAATTTTCATATTAATATAAGGGCTCAACTCTACTATTTTATTAATAGCAGGCAATACATGTGCTGCATCACCACACCAACTTTCGGTAATAACTAACCATGTAATATGATGGCGAAATTCATTAATCCTACGTTTTGAAGCTTCCGATATTTTTATGGTTTTATCCCATCGATTCATCCGTTTATCATTAAGCTTTGTGTAGTTTGCTAATGCTTTTGTTTTTTCGTCTCCTGTATTAGAATTCTCATCTACTAAATACTTAACTAATTCTCTGTAAGCCTGATATGATATACCTTTTTGTAAACTAGTTTCTATAATTGAGCTCATAATTTTATTCTTTTTGGATTACACAAAATTAGTATCTTGGCATTTTAATTAAGATGACTTTTGTCATGCTTTATTTTTACTCCTTACATTTTTATAAAAAAAACATGGAAAAACATAGATGCGATTGGTGCGAAGGTGATGCTTTATATGAGGCTTATCACGATAAAGAATGGGGCGTTCCCGTTTACGATGATGCTACTCTTTTTGAGTTTTTAATTTTAGAAACCTTTCAAGCTGGTTTAAGCTGGATAACCATTTTACGTAAACGCGAAAACTTTAGAAAAGCATTAGATAATTTTGATTATAAAAAAATAGCAAACTACCAGCAAAATAAAATTGACTCACTATTACAAGATGCTGGTATTATAAGAAATAAATTGAAAGTAAACGCAACTATTACCAATGCTCAGGCTTTTATGAAAATTCAAGATGAATTTGGTAGTTTCAGTAAATATATTTGGGGTTTTGTTGATGGTAAACCCATAAAGAACAAATATAAAACCATGCAAGATGTTCCTGCTACAACGCCAATAAGTGATGCCCTAAGTAAAGACTTAAAAAATCGCGGATTTAAGTTTATTGGCTCAACAGTTGTTTATGCTCATATGCAAGCTACTGGCATGGTAAACGACCATATTGAAAGTTGTTTTAGGTATAATGAGGTTTAGTAATACAAAATATAGTTAATTACTTACTCTAAATACTCTAAAAAAGCATCTCTAGAAATTTCCTCAGCTCCTAAACTTTCTAAATGATTGGTATAAACTTGACAATCTATAAGTTTATAATTTGTATTTTGAATAAACGTTATAAAACCTACTTTACTAGCATTACTTTCTTTAGCAAACATACTTTCTCCACAAAATATCTGGTTGCCTAAATCTACTCCATAAAGTCCTCCAACGAGAATATCATTTCTCCAAACCTCAACAGATTTGGCATAACCTAATTCGTGTAATTTTATATAAGCATCAATCATGCTATTGGTTATCCAAGTTCCTTCTTGCCCTGCTCTTTTAACTTTTGAACACGCTGTTACAACTGCTTTAAAATTTTTGTTAATGGTTACCGTAAAATCTTTATTACGCAATACTTGTCTCGTACTTTTTGAAACTTTCAACTTATCTGGAAACAATACAAAACGTGGATTGGGAGACCACCACAAAATAGGTTCTTCTATTTCAAACCAAGGAAAAATACCCTTTTTATAAGCCAGTATTAATCGCTCAACAGACAAATCGCCTCCAATAGCTAACAAACCATCTTCATTAGCTTGAGACACTTCAGGAAACCATAATTCTTCTGTTAGAAATTGCATTAATTTTAATACTAAAAATAGTTTTATAAACTAATAAACCTCAATATTTATATCATATTGAGGTTTTAATTTTTTCTCCCTTCCAACTTTTAATTCTAAGGATTCAAAATCCACTTTCCCTTAAAAAGAAAGGAAAAATTATTTTTTTTAAAACGGTAAATCGTCATGATCGTCTTCTTTTAAATCGCCTGCAGGTTCAAACGCATCTGCTGGTGGCACTGGTGGTATATTTCCTCCTGAAGCTTCAGGTTGTAAAGCCTCTATTCTCCATCCTTGTATAGAATTAAAATATTTAGTTTCTCCTTGTGGGTTAACCCATTCTCTACCGCGTAAATTAATGCTAATTTTTACTTGCTGTCCTTCTTTATAGCTATTTAATAATTCGGTTTTATCCTGTACAAACTCCACCATAATATGTTGTGGATATTGTTCTTCAGTTGTTACAACTATTTCTCTTTTTCTAAACCCATTATTACCAAAAGTTTGGGTTTCGCCTACCATTTTTATTCTTCCTTGAACTTCCATGTATTACTATTTAAATCTATTATTTCAACAAATGTAACTATTATGTTGTTCAACTAAAAACCGATTTACTAACAACTTGGACAATAATATTAACAGATTTGCATTATATTACATATTAAATTTATTTGTTAATGATTTTTACTAAAAATAGTAATGTGTTTCGATGGACAATGATAATATTATCTTTCATTGTTGTGTCATTAATTTTATGGGAAACATATAAATTTTTTCAGCATTTTAAAGATGAAGAACGCATTAAAATGGAAAATTGGTCTTTCGCTCAAACTGATTTAATAAAAACCGACAATCTAAATGAAGACATGGGTAATTTACCTTTAAAGGTTATTACCAGTAATAAAACCACACCAATGGTTATGGTTCATGCAGATGGAAGTATTGAATTTAATAATATTAATAGTAAAAAAGCAAACGACTCCATTTATATTAAAAAATTAATCTCAAAATTTGAAAAAGAAAATAAACCAATTCAAGTTAAATTTGATGGTAAACTTTATAGCACTTTATATTATGGCAACTCACCTTTATTAAACAAATTAATATATTACCCTTTTGCCTTATTACTAATAATTGTCCTTTTTGTTGCCCTTATTTACTTTTTTTATAAAAGCTCGAAAAACGCTAGCCAAAATAAGCTTTGGTCTGGTATGGCTAAAGAAACAGCACATCAAATTGGCACTCCCTTGTCTTCGTTAATTGGATGGACAGAAATTTTAAAAACCGAAAATATAGATCCAGATTATATTGTTGAAATTGAAAAAGATGTAGACCGATTACAAACAATTACCGAACGCTTTAGTAAAATTGGTTCTATCCCTACGCTTAAGCCTTTAGATATTATTGATGAAACTATAAATTCTTATGATTATTTAAAATCAAGATCTTCTAAACTTATAGAGTTTGAAATAATAGTTCCTGAAGATCACATTTTTGTAAACCTTAATAAACAATTATATAGTTGGACTATTGAAAACTTAGTAAAAAATGCTATTGATGCTATGAAAGGTCGTGGCAAACTTACAGTAGAAATTTCTCAACTAGAAAACAATATAAAAGTTAGTGTAACTGATACAGGAAAAGGAATTCAGAAAAAAGACTTTAATAAAATATTTGAACCTGGCTACACCACAAAAAAGCGAGGTTGGGGATTGGGTTTATCGCTAACAAAACGTATTATTGAAGACTTTCATGATGGTAAAATAAAAGTTTTACAATCTGAATTAAACAAAGGAACAACTATACAAATTGCTTTAAAACGAGCTACAGATTATGCAGGATAAATTCATTCTTATAAAAGAAGTTAATTTAAAAAACAATTGCCCCGAATGTTACAATAATGAAGGTTTAAACCTAAGTTTTAAACAACGATTTATTGAAACTAAATTTAAGAAATCAATTACCGATGAAATTAAATATGAAATTGCTTGTAAAACCTGTAATAATATTATTTATCCTGTACAATGGACTGATGATATTGAACGTGTTGTCGAATATCAAAAGAAAGCCTTCAAACCCAAAAAACCTTCTGTCTATTTAAAAAAAATGTCTTGGATTATTATTGGTATCATACTAACTATAATCATTATCACTATAGCCTTAATGCTTTTCGCAAACCTATAACTGCAATTTAATAGCCTCTGCTGTAGCTTTAAATTCTTCCACAGTAAGTGTTTCTTTATTAATAAAACGTGCATCTTCCATAGAATGTAACGGAATTAAATGCACATGTGCATGAGGTACTTCTAAACCAATTACAGTAACACCAACTCTATTACAAGGAATCGCTTTTTCAATAGCTAAAGCAATTTTTCTTGAAAAACTCATAAGTCCGTTATAAGTAGCTTCATCCAAATCGAAAATTTTATCGACTTCCTTTTTAGGTATGCAAAGTGTGTGTCCTTTACTGTTTGGGTTTACATCTAGAAATGCTAAAAAATCATCTGTTTCGGCAATTTTATAACAAGGAATTTCGCCATTAACTATTTTAGTAAAAATTGAAGCCATAATAAATGAGAGTTTGATATAGATGTAAATATAAAAGATTCCTAATAACAATTAGGAATCTTAATTAAAATTTTATGACGCTTAAAATAGATTTCTGCCTTCACAGAAATGACAACTATCTTGAAATTTCAATAATATCAAATTTCATAACACCATTTGGCACTTGAATTTCGGCAACATCACCAACACTCTTACCCAACAGACCTTTGCCTATAGGTGAATTTACAGAAATCTTACCTGTTGCTAAATCTGCTTCACCATCTGCAACCAAGGTGTAATTCATTTCCATACCGTTGGTTTGGTTCTTTATTTTTACTTTAGATAAAACTAATATTTTAGATGTATCCATTTGAGATTCATCAATAACACGTGCACCTGCCAAAGCATCTTCAAGTTTAGAAATTCGCATTTCTAGCATACCTTGAGCTTCTTTAGCTGCATCATATTCGGCATTTTCACTTAAATCACCTTTATCTCTTGCTTCTGCAATAGCTTTTGATGCTTTTACACGCTCTATATCTTTTAACTGTTTAAGCTCTTCTCTTAATTTTTTTAATCCCTCTGGTGTATAGTATGATACTTTACTCATAACTTCATCGTTTATTTAATAATAAAATGCTGAACGAATCCAGCATAAAAAAATCTCGCATAAACGAGATTGAATAACAAATATACAAAAATTTTAACTCAGTTTACAATTTGTTGTAAATTGCAAATCAATTTTTTAAGTCTTATGAAACCTATAATATTTATAATATCTCTTATCATTTTAACATCCTGTAGTAGTAAGGATAACATTAAAGAAAACCCATATATTCCTAATTATAGTTTTAATACGGGAAATTTAATTAATACTAATTTACCTGAATATAGTCAACTAAAATTTTCAGGCAATTATGTTATTCTAAATTCATACGGTTTAAAAGGTGTTGTGCTTTATTATGTTGGAGGAAATCAATATTCGGCATTTGAATTAACAGATCCAAATCATATTCCTAATTCATGCTCTAAACTAAATGTTGAAGGTGTTATTGCTACTTGCGGTTGTGATGATGGTAATAGTTATGATATTTTATCAGGATCTATGAGACAAGGCACAACTGGAGGTTATACTTTAAAACCATATCGTGTTGAAGTTGCTGGAAATATTATTCGTGTTTCTAACAATTAAAAAGCAATTATCTTTATTTGATTAGTTAACCTCTTTTTCCATTGCCTATAACCTACAAACGAAAATATTGTATACACTACGGTTAAACCTGTGTAAAGGTTTAAGTCTCTATTTATATACAACGCAATGGTTACAAAATTTATAACAATCCAAAATTTCCAAGCTCCAAGCTTTTTTTTAGCCTCTAAATAACTAGCTATAAAGCTAAAAATAGTTGTGTGCGCATCTAAATAAGGCATTTTTGCATCGGTATAATTAGCAAAACAATATCCTAAAATAACAGACAATAGTTCTCCTAAAATAATTAAATACAAATAAGTACTTATTGAAAAATCTGTAACTTCTAGTATGTTATTTTTCCGAATAGATTTTTGCCAATAAGCAAAGCCATAAACACCAATAATTACATAATATATGTATAAAATAGATTCGGCATACAATCCTGTTCTATAAAATAATACGATACTAATTAACGAACCCAATACGCCAAATAGCCAACAAATAATATGTTCTTTAATTAAAAAAAACAAATAAGCCAAACCAAGTATTACGGCTAAAAGTTCTAAATAAAAGTCCATTAAAATAGAGCTAAATAGTTTTTAAAATAAGATTCGCTTGTAAACTGAAAATCATTAAACTTTATACTTTGAAAAGGTTTTGGTAAAGAAAAAAAAGCAAATGAGAAACGTTCTTTATTATCTGCTGTAAAATCTACTTGATGCTCTAATGCTTTATATTTTCCTTTAGTTAAAAACTCTAATAAATATCCTGGAAAAATAACCACATTATTACTGGCATGTAATGCTTCTTTTTTATTACTGAAATTTTGATATGAAAACCCATCGTTTGTACCAAAAACAAAAACGGTAAATAATGATACATCTTTATGTTTAGACAATCTTAAAGATATATTATTTGTTAAACTCACCTTTGGATAATAATTACAAGATACCATGTGCCCAATAGTATTTTCATAAAACGTTTTTAAACCTTCTATTTTCAATTGCTCAATAATATAAAGTTCAATGGTTTTTATTTTTGAAACCAAGTTTGTCCAATCGTTTTGTAGAAAAACATGAAACTCTTTTGGAAAACGTGCTTGTTTAGAAAATTCTGAAAGCACAAAAGAATACAACAAATCTGTATCATATTGATTGAGACTATCCTTTTGTCCTAGAAAAGAATAGCCATCAAAACCACAATTATAATATACTTGAAGAAATTCTTTTTTGTAAGATTCTGGCTGTTTTATAAAATTTTTAAATGCAAACTGAAGGTTTCTATCTGAAGATTTCGGAATAGCTGTTTCAACTATTCCGAAATGTTCTTCAAATATATTTTCTTTTAAAATCATTTAAAACTTTAAAGTAGCTCCTAGTAAAAAATTTGTTGTTGCTTGTGGGTAGTACCCCGCACCTTCTATAGTTGTTGTTACTCCAGCACTAGAAGTATCATCATACGTATAATAATACCCATTAGAAACATATTCTTTGCCAAAAACATTATTTACTATACCAGATATCAGTATAGATTTAAATATTGATTTTGGTTTTATTTCATATACAATATTAAAATCATTTACAAAATAACTATCTAATTTTGATGCTTCAGAATCTACATTCCCCATGAATTGTTCACCAACATACTTACTCAAAAATGATAATTGTAAATTTTCTAACGGATAAAAATTAAGCGCATTTCCTATTACCAAATCTGGTGAAAATGAAATATTTGTACTTCCTAAATTAACTAAACTTCCATCTATTAAAGACGTAAAATCTTTATTCTTATTACTACTTACCGCAATATTTGTTGATGTACTAAAGGATTTACAATATTGAATATTAGCATCTACTTCTAATCCTAGCCTATGACTCTTACCACTTGTAGCTCTTATTGGGCTTCCTACATCATCCAATTCACCTGTTAATACCAATTGATTTTTATATGACATATAATACAAGTTTGTACTCATATGAACCTTATTAGTATTATAACGCCAACCTAATTCAATATCGTTAAGTGTTTCGTTTTCGGTTACACCCGCATTAAAATCATCACGATTTGGTTCTCTATTAGCTCTTGCATACGATGCATAAAAACTACTAACCTCAGAGGTTTTATATGTTAACCCTACTTTAGGATTAAAGAAATTAAACTTAGCATCTGTAACAAAAGAAGCTCTATCTGAATTTAACCCATTAGTTTTATAACTTACAAAACGTCCTTGTAAATCAATAAACCCAGTTAAGTTATTCGTTAATTTAAAAGTTGCTTTAGAAAACATACTGAAGTCATTTTTAGTAGCATCGCCTTCATAATATTTATCTCTAATATTAGTATTAAGCGCTAAATCACTTCCCCAAATAACCTCTCCAAAATGATCACCAGAATACGTATTATATGAAATTCCAGAAATAATTTCGAATGCATTTTTCTTATAAGTTACGTTTGCATTAATTACGTAAAAATTATTATCCAACCATCTGCGAACAATAACATCCGAATCATCTTCTATTAAATTATTAAAATCTGATGCAGATTCTTCTGATTTATATTGCTCAAAATAACCTTTACCTTTTGTGTAGTTTAAGCCTATATTGGTAGACCAATTATTATCTAAACGCTCATTCCAATGTAATTGGTAATGATCTTGCCAGTAATTATCAGTTTCATTTTCATAAGTATATGGGTTTTGACGACGATCTGCTTTTAATTCTTCAGCTGTTAAACCATACCAAGACTGATACGTATACTCCTGACCTCCAAAAGTCAAGGCTTTAATTAAGGTATTATCATCTTTATAAATCCCTTGAAGAAAGTATGATTTCAAATCTGTAAATGCCCTGTCTACATAACCGTCAGAATCTATCTTTGAAAAACGCCCAGATATTTCAAAATGGTTATTTAACAGTCCTGTACTTAATTTTACAGTATGCTTGCGAGTATTATAACTACCAAAACTATTAGAAATCTCTCCCATAGCTTCTTTAGAAAAGGCATCGGTAAGTAAATTTAAACTCGCCCCAAATGCTCCCGAGCCATTGGTTGAAGTTCCTACACCACGTTGTAATTGTAAACTTTCTGTTGAAGATGCAAAATCGCCTAAATTAACCCAAAATGTGCCTTGACTTTCAGAATCGTTATAAGGAATGCCGTTAATTGTTACATTAACACGTGTAGCATCTGTACCACGTACACGAATACCAGTATATCCAATTCCTGCGCCTGCATCACTAGTTGTAACAACTGAAGGCAAATAGTTAAGCAAAACAGGAATATCCTGTCCTAAATTACGTTTTTCTAATTGCTCTTTGGAAACATTAGAATGTGTGATTGGAGAATCTGCGTTTACACGCACTGCATTAACTAAAACTTCGTCTAATTTTTCTGTTTTAGTTGAATCTTGCTCTACTTGATTTTGTTGTGCATTTGCACTGACTGATAACACTAGTAGTGTTAAAAAAAGAAATAAATTTTTCATTACGATTATGTTTATAATCGAATAAAAAGAGGTAATTATTCTTAATTATTAATAAATTAGTTATTTGAACGTTAGCAAATATGATTTGAAAAATGCTGCTTCTATTTTGAATCCTTGCATGAATATGCAAAACATCATCAGATTCAGAAGTAAAAAACACAACATTGATAACCTTATCGCACTCGCCAAAAATATCTGCTAGACATTTTCTTTACGCTCGCTTCCTAAACAGCATTACCTGTTCTAGGTTCAATGGGTATGATCTCAGCCGATAATAGGCACCCCTTTTTGAGAACGCTGCAAATGTACTAACGAATTACTAATTATCAATTATTAATTGTTAATAATTTTTAATCTAAATTAGGTTTCTTTCTATTTGCCTTTTTTTCAGATAGATTGCGCTTATTTTTTAATCGTTTTCTAATTACTGATTTGGGGATTTTTGTTGGAACACGCTTTTTAGGAATAATTAATCCTGTTCTAATTAAATTTAAGAATCGACAAATTATTAGTTCTTTGTTTTTATGCTGACTTCTGCTTTCTCCACATTGTAAAATTAAAAAACCTTCTTTTGTCAATCTATTTTCAAGTTTATGCAAAAGACGTTGCTTCTGGTCATCATTTAAGACCAAAGATGCATTTAAATTAAAGCTCAATTCAACTTTTGAAGCTACTTTATTAACATGTTGTCCTCCTGCTCCAGAACTTCTAATAGCTTTAAAGGTTAACTCTTTTAATAAGGCTTCGGTATTAAACATATTTTACGCTTGATGTGGAACTTTGAGTAAATCGTTAACCGTTTTTACTGGATTAAAGGTTTCTAAAGGCACTTCAACAAATATAGAATTCCAATAAGCCATACTACCATTCCATAACCCAGGAAGTTCTAATGCTTTTATAGCAATACCATTTTGTGTTTTCATGGTTATAAATGCAGCTTCAGGATCTACAAAATCTAAAAGATTAAACTTTTCACCTTTATAATTTTTAATACCACAAACTAAATCTGTTGGATTAAAATGTGTTGCATTCTTAACGATATCGGCTTGTGAGCTATTTTCAATATCTATTTGAGCAAACTCAACTATTTGCAATGATATATTACCGTTTTCATCTTTTACCCAAAACGGACCTCCACCAGGCTCGCCTTCATTTTTAACCATACCACAAACACGAATAGGTCGGTTTAATTTATCTTTTAAATAATTTCTTTTTACTTCGGCAGAGAAGTCATCAAACTCCGTATCAATCGAAATATTTAATTTGTTAGATAAAAACATGGCTATTTTAATCATGTCGTTTTCAGAAATCATATCATCATCTAACTGATTTAAAAACTTGAAAGTTTCTTCTTGAACTTCTATAAGAACACCTGCAAGTAATTTTTTATACTCAGAAACTTTAATATTTGTATTAGCAACAACAATATTATCAATGTTCTTTATAAAAACAAGATCATTATTTAGTTCATTTAAATTTTCTAAAAGTGCACCATGACCTGCTGGTCTAAATAAAATAGAACCATCATCATTTCTAAAAAGCGTACCATCATTGGTTAAAGCCACCGTTTCGGTAGCTTGATTTTGATATGAATATGATACGTTGAAAACCGTATTAGTTTTTTGTTCTAAATCAGCTTTAATTTTATTTAATTCTGAATTAAAATAATCATGATGATTTTCGGAAACTGTAAAATGTAAATTCGCAATATTATTAGAAGAAGCGTATAATGTAGACTCAAATAAATGTTCGTAAAAAGCTGTTACTACTTGTTTTTCATATTTATGAAAAGGTAACAAGCCTTTTGGTAAAAAACTATAATTTAAACCATTTTTATTTAGCATGTTTTTTACAAATTCTAAATACTTTTCTCCTTCTTTTAAGCTTTCATAATTAGGTTTAGATGCTTTTACTTTAACTATTACTTCATCATAAAAAGGAAATTTTTCTAAATTAGAAATAAAGGTTTTTATTAATGCATCATTTTGTCTTTTAGCATAATCTTCAATACTTTCATTTGAAGCATCAAAATTTTTCAAAAACTGAAATAAAAATTTAAACATACGTGTTGCTGCTCCAGAAGCAGGCACAAACTTTACAATAGATAATGCATTTTTTTTCGCATTATATAATTCAATAAAATCTTGAGTTTTATTCTCATTAAAACATTCAATTCCTTTTCCTATAGTAGCTGCTTCAACTAAGTTTGAATAGGACATGCCATTTTTAATGCGACTTATTTGGTCACTAACTTGTGCTTGTGTTATCTTTTTATTTTGTATTTGTTGAATATCTTTTTCAGTAAACATTAATTATTTTTTTAAGTACATCAATATATTTGATTGCTAATTTCTTAGATAGAATTGTTTTTCCTGTAAACTCTGATTCAAACAAAACTACTTTTACACAGTTTGAAGGTTTCTGCTGATACTTTTTTTCCATGTTAAATAACCAAATATAGCTATTACTGTAAATATTAAATATTGCAAACTTGTAAATGTAAATCCTTTATGAAAATACAATGGAATTGAAATTAAATCCCCTATAATCCAAAATATCCAATTCTCTAATTTTCTCCTTGCCATGAGCCACATACCAACAAAAAATATTGCAGTAGTAAGCGTATCAACATAAGCAACCCAACTTGTCCATTTATCAAATACATTGTAAACTAAATAAACAAATAATAACGTTGCTAAAAATATAGCTGTAGCTATCTTTTTCTCGTTTAAAGTCGTTTTTGATATGGGAGTTACATGTGTTTCATCTACTTTTCGAGTCCAAATATACCACCCATAAATACTCATAATAAAATAATAAGCATTAATCATCATATCACCTAACAACTCCCATTTAAACAATAAATAAACAAAAATAACAGTACTAACTATTCCTGTTGGAAAAACCAAAATATTATTTTGTTTTGAATACCATACAGATAGAAACCCAAAGATTACTGCTATTATTTCAAGCATAATATCTAATGTTTCATAGGTAGTGTATTGCCCAAAGAGGAAGTTAAAAACGTAATCCATATAATTTTATCTAAATTCTATTTTTCAAAGCATCAAAAAACGATTCATCATCTTCAAAAGCAGTACCAATAACAACCATATCGGCTCCCGATTTATAGGCGTTTTCTAATTGTTTGATATTTCTAATTCCTCCACCAACTATAAGCGGAATATTTAGATTTTTTTTTACAAGAGCAATAATGTTTGCGGCTACAGGCTTTGTGGCTCCACTACCCGCTTCTAAATAAATAAGTTTCATTCCTAATAACTCACCAGCTTTTGCAGTATCAACAATATCTTGAATACGGTCTCTACACATTGGTTTCGTTTCTGTAACGCGTTCTACAGCAGTTTCTTTTCCACTTTCAATTAAAATATAACCCGTTGGAATAACTTCTAAAGTTGTTGCTTTCAATCTAGAAACAGAACGCACATGCTTTCCAATTAAATACTCAGGATTGCGTCCTGAAATTAAACTTAAAAACAAAATAGCATCGGCTTCATTAGTAATTTGTGAAACATCACCAGGAAATAAAACAATTGGTAAATTGGTGTACTTTTTAATTTCTGCAACCAAAATTTCAGTAACTAGATTAGCTACAGTACTGCCTCCAACAAAAATATGTGTTGCTATAGATTCATTTACTTTTTTAATAAAACTACCCACATTTTCAATTGAAAACTTATCAGGGTCTATTAAAACGGCTAATAATTTTTCGCCATTTAAAATCGAATCGTTTATGTTTTTATAAACATTATTCATTCGGCGCCATAGCAAATGCACAGGTAAAACCTTCAAACTCTAAAAACTGAATATCATAACGCTGTTTTTGCGTTTCATAATCAATCCAAGCATTTGTTTGTTCATCAATCAATTCAAACGGAATAACCAAACAATGCTTTTTAAAGCTTAAACCAGGTGTCGCAAACAACTTATATAACGACTCTTTTACACACCAAATGGCTGTCAACTTTTTTATATAATCAGTAGCTGTTTCATTTAAATAATCAAACTCATAATCAACAAATTTATGAGCTATAATGTTTATTTTATCGCGTTGTTTTTCTACATCAATACCAACAATTAAATCGCTTACAATAACTGCCGAAAAATTAAACGAATGCGTTATAGAAATTTGTTTTCCATCTTTTAAATGTGGTTTGCCATGTTTATCATAAAACAAATCGGCATCCTTATACCCAAATTCAGCTAACAAATGGCGTACACTTAAAAACCCACGCTGATGCAATTCACTTTTCATACCCAATACACGTTCTAAACTTTCAGGTTTTAAAGAAATAGGTTGCATTAAATCATCAAAAGATTCATCTATCTTCCAGATTTTAACAACTGTTTGTGAATTTGGTGTAATGGTTTTATAAAGTGGCATTTAATATTCTAAATGTTATTAGTTATCTTTGCACCGCCAATGGCATTTAAACATTTTTATTAAGCGAATTTAACTATTTTAAATACGATTGCAAAGATGTTTCCCTTTTATAAAATTGAAAAAGAAAAATTAATATGACTACAAAAACAATTCCTTACGTTGCTAATAAAGTAAAAGACCTTTCGCTTGCAGATTGGGGAAGAAAAGAAATAGAATTAGCCGAAGCTGAAATGCCAGGGTTAATGAGTCTTCGTGAAGAATATGGTGCATCTCAACCTTTAAAAGGCGCGAGGATTGCAGGATGTTTACACATGACCATTCAAACAGCAGTTTTAATTGAAACTTTGCAAGCTTTAGGAGCTGAAGTTACTTGGAGTTCTTGTAACATTTTCTCTACTCAAGATCAAGCTGCAGCGGCTATTGCAGCGGCTGGAACAGCGGTTTATGCTTGGAAAGACATGACCGAAGAAGAATTTGATTGGTGTATTGAACAAACCTTATTTTTTGGTGAAGACAGAAAGCCACTTAACATGATTCTTGATGATGGTGGCGATTTAACTAATATGGTTTTAGACAGATACCCAGAACTAACTTCTGGAATTAATGGTTTATCTGAAGAAACAACAACAGGTGTTCACAGACTTTACGAGCGAGTAAAAAATGGCACATTACCAATCCCTGCTATTAACGTAAACGACTCGGTTACAAAATCTAAATTCGATAACAAATATGGTTGTAAAGAAAGTGCTGTAGATGCTATTCGTCGTGCTACAGATATTATGTTAGCAGGAAAACGTGTTACTGTTTGTGGATATGGCGATGTTGGTAAAGGAACAGCGGCTTCTTTTAAAGGTGCTGGAAGTATTGTTACCGTTACAGAAATTGATCCAATTTGTGCACTTCAAGCTGCTATGGACGGTTTTGAAGTTAAAAAACTAGAAACTGTTATTAGTAATACCGATATTGTAATTACAACAACAGGAAATAAAGATATTGTTCAAAGTCATCATTTTGAAGCATTAAAAGACAAAGCAATTGTTTGTAACATTGGGCATTTTGATAACGAAATAGATATGGCTTGGTTAAATAAAAACTACGGACATACTAAAAACACCATCAAACCTCAAGTAGATAAATATACTATTAACGGCAAAGATATTATCATTCTTGCCGAAGGTCGTTTGGTAAACTTAGGTTGTGCAACAGGTCACCCAAGTTTTGTAATGAGTAACTCGTTTACAAATCAAACATTAGCACAAATAGAACTTTGGACTAACGCCGATGCTTACGAAAACAAAGTATACATGTTACCAAAAGCATTAGACGAAAAAGTAGCCAAATTACACTTAGCTAAAATTGGTGTAGAGCTTACCGAGCTTCGCGACGACCAGGCAAGTTATATTGGTGTAACCGTTAATGGGCCTTATAAGCCAGAGCATTACAGATACTAAATTCCTCTGAAAAAAGGAATCTCATAATATATAAAATCCCAAGCAATCATGTTTGGGATTTTTTTTTTGGGCGTTACCACAAGGGTCGGGCTTTCACTACTCGCTCCCTTCTATCGTCGGGGAGCTCAAACATACCGTTCAATCCCTAACGCAAAAAACACAGCTTTTATTCATCAACCAAATCCTCTTCAAAATACCACCACAAGCTAGAATCAATAGAGGCTTTCATTTTATTAATATCGGCATCATCTTTTAAAAAAATGGTAAGATTTTCACCTGCTCTATTCTGCCCCATACTTTCTCTTATTTCAATTAGTTCTATTTCATTAAAATGCTCTAAATGATTTTTAACTCTTGTATCTAAAGACTCATCACTCAAGAAAATCTTGATAGTTTGCTGCTTTGGGGAATTTCTAATCTCAGATCTAAAAGGAAGTTGCATAAAAAATAGTTTTAAGTGAAACAAGATTTATTTGCAAACGCAATAAACTAAGTTAGTGATTTTTTTAATTAAAGTCAATAAAAAAAGCCTTCACTAAAATAGTAAAGGCTCTTAAACTTTGTAAAGATTCCTGTTATTCTAATAATTTAAGCTTTGCTAAATCATGAAAATAAAAATTTCTATCATTATTCATAGACACAAATAAACCATTCGGAAATGTATCTCCAAGTGCTTTTGTAGTAACATCGCAACCATCGGTTTCTATAGTTCCTAAATTAATCTCTTTTATAAAAGCGTTTGTTTTTAAATCGAAAACATTAAATGTATTTGATTGCTGATTAGACACAATTAAAAACCCTTTGTCTTCATATTTAGCAATGGCAATACCTTCAATATCTTTGGTAAAATTCTCGCCACCAAAACAATAAATTTCTTTATCGCCCATAGATGGTTCGGCATAATATTTACGAATACAATGCATTTCATCAGAATAATAAACAATGCCTGTTTCATTATCTACAGCAATGGCTTCAATTTCTTTTTTACCACTAAAAGCACCAAAACTTCTAACAAAATTTGCATGCACACCTAACGTATCTGAAACCAATTCATATTGATATAAATAACCTTCTAATGGGCCAGCTTTTCTTCCAACAATAGCATAAAGCTTTTCTGTTTTTGAAGATTTGTAAAGCGCAATTCCCATTGGTAAATTAAACTCAGGCTCTATAGCATCAGTAAACACTTTAAAGCCGCCATTATCTAATGGTTTCATATCTGGAACTGAAAACAAACGTATTTGTTGACGTTCTCTTTCGGTAAATGCAATGACATCTACTTTGGTAGAATCGTTGAGCTTAAAACCATATTCTAAATCGACATTGTTTGGTCTTTTTATATTTGTAATGCTTTTATCTTTAAGAATTTTTCCTTTCAAATTAAAAGCATAAACACCTCCATCTGTATCTTTATCAGTTCCGAAAACAATACTTTTTGATGCATCTTTTGGGTTTACCCAAATAGCAGGATCATCAGTATCATGAGGTGTTTGATCTGTTATAACTGTTGCTACTATTTCTGGTAATTTAGCCATACAACCCAGAAGTAAAACGGTAATAGCAAAAACTATATTTAATTTTAATTTACACATTTAAATTTTTATTTTTTTTTGAATAAATCATATTTTAAACCAAATGTAAGACGTCTTCCGTAGTACTCCATTTGCATGGTTCTAGCTTTAACACCTTGGAAATAACGCAATGGTTGATCTGTAATATTATTTAAAGAAAAGTATGCACTAAAACCATTTCCTATTTTGTAAGATCCATTAAAATCTACTAAAAATTGCTCGCCATAATATCTATCTTCAAAAGCATTTCCTCCAATTTCATCTATATAAGAATCTGAATAATTTGCAGATAAACGTAAACTTAATCTGTTACTAGTATATGCTAACGACCCGTTAAACATGTTTGGAGCTGTACCTGGCAAATCTAAATCACTTCTCTCGTCTCCATCACTATTTCTTATTCCATCTGCGCTAGATGTTAAGTATGTGTAGTTTAGCATAACACTAAAATTTTTAGCAAATCCTGGTAAGAAATCTAACTGACGTTGAAAACTAACTTCTGCTCCAAAAATACTAGCATCATCTCCATTTTGAGGTTGAAACACATTAAAACCAGTAGCAGCATCTTTATATTGATAAGTATAAATAAAATCTTTTATGCCTTTTTGAAATAATCCTCCTGATAAAATCCCGACACTTTTAAAATAATGTTCTGCCATTAAATCAAAGTTCATAGACGTTGTGGCACTTAATTCTGGATTTCCTAAAACTATTTCTTCATCATCAGTAATAATATCTCTACTTGGTACTATATCGGCATAATTTGGTCTTGCTAAAGTATTTGTCCAAGCAAAACGTAACACAGTTCTATCATTTAAATTATATTTAAAATGCAAACCTGGTAATATATGCACATAATCTTTTTCTTTAGTAATGGTACCTAAAATATCTTCTTCGTTCTCAATTTGATTTCCTGTTGCTTTGGTTTTAGTCCCTTCAACTCTCAAACCAGCTAATACCGTAAATTTATCAGATAGTTTTTGGTTTGCCATAAAATAACCTGCATACACATACTCTTTTACTTTGTAATTTGCTCTTGCATATTCGCTAGGTACATCTTCTACTTCAAACAAAGACGTGTTATTTAAATCTAAGCTTCCTAAAAACTTATTATCTACAAATTGTCCAGCAGCATATTTACTTCCTGCTAAGTAATTAGAATCTGTTTGATCTACTAAAGGTAAGGCTGTTAAATCATCAAATGCAGAATTTAACGGTGTATATTCAAAAAAATTATTATCACGTTCCTTGTTTTTAACTTTAGAACGCCCTCCAAACTTAATAAACCCATCATTTGTATTAAAAAAGTTTATTGGTAATTTAAAATTTACAAATGCATTAAAATCTTTTTCATCTGTATATTGATTTTCTTCTGTAATTTCTTTTAAACCGAATTCAGTAAAATCCACATCACTAGTATTTACAGGTGTTAATAACGGAAATTCTGTATCGCTTAAATCTTCATTTAAAGCTACATTTTTTACTCTATAAGAAATGTAACGCTCGTTTAAACGCTCTTCTGATGCTTTTGAAAAAGAAGTCATCCAATCCATTTCTACACTACCCAATAAATGATTACCACCTAAACTATAATTTTGCATACGTTGGTCTTCTAAACGCGCATTTTTATTTCTGTTGTTATCAATACCACCTTTAGTTTGTCTATCAATTTCTCCTGTATAACCTATAATGTTATCTGAAGCATCTAATTCTGCTTCAATTTTTTTATAACGCAGTCTGAAACGATTTTCTCTATCGTCTCTCCAGTTATACATAGTTTTTAAATAAATAGTGTTATTTGCATCAAAAGCATAATCTAAATTAGCAGAAAAACTACGACGAATACGTTCTACCAAGTAGGTTCTTATATCAGATTCTGCAATATATGGCTTTACTTCTACATCTTCTCCTGCTATGTCTTCAGCCTCATTTACCCATTCAGCTTCAACGTTATCCGACCCAAAATCGTTATCGTTAATTGATGTTGAAAGCATCCATCCAAATTTCTTGTTTTCAGATTTACCTCCAACTAAAAAAGCTCCATTTAAAATTTTCTTATTAGTAATAAAATTAACCCCCGAACCTAATGTAGCAGAAACTCTATAACCATTTGGTGATGTTCTTGTTACTAAATTTACAGAACCACCTAAAGCATCTGCATCCATATCTGGCGTTACGGCTTTGTTAACCTCAATAAGCTGAATCATATCTGATGGAATTAAATCCATTTGAACATTTCTATTGTCACCCTCGGCAGAAGGAATACGACTTCCGTTTAAAGTTACCGAGTTTAATTGCGGCGCTAAACCTCTAATAATAACATTTCTTGCTTCTCCTTGATCTACTTGCATGGTAATACCAGGAATACGTTTTACTGCATCGCCAATATTAGCATCAGGGAATTTCCCAATTTGATCGGTAGACACTACATTAGTAATGTTTTGCTTGTTTTTTTGCGAGTTTAATGCTTTTGCTTGTCCGCTATTAAATCCGTTAATAACAATATCATCCAACGCTAATGCTTTAGATTTTATCGTTATTGTTATAGCAGATGTTTTACCGTCTTGTACTAAAACATCCATTTTAGCATCTTCATAACCTAAATACTTAACTGTTATGGTTTGATTACCCACTGGAACTTCTTGTAATAAAAAATTTCCATCAACATCAGAATAAGTCCCTTTATTTAAAGACTCAATTAAAATGTTACTAAAAGGAACTTGCAGACCATCATTATCTATAACAACTCCTTGTATATTACCTTTTTGTGCAAAAGTTAAAAAAGATATCATTGCAATAAACAATGATAATACGTAATTTTTTCTCATGATTTTTGTTAGTTTTTTATATCGTACGAAATAACAAAATCAATGAGGTAAGCATTTTAAGTGATTTTTAAATAAAGGTTATATATAAGACTAAAAACAATTGGATTTTACGCTTAATTAACATTAAGAAAAACTTTGGGGAACAATAAAAGATTCTCGAATCAAACTATACCAGAAGAATTATTTGAATAAAATTTAAACAATAAAAAACCCTTTCTGTTTCCAGAAAGGGTTTAACTTTTTAAAAGAAAATTATTTCTTAAGCATCAAAAGGCTCAATAGAAACATAAGATTTGTTATCTTTTTTCTTTGTAAACTTTACAATACCATCAACATAAGCGTGTAAAGTGTGATCTTTTGAAGAATATACATTTTCACCTGGGTGATGTGTATTTCCTCTTTGTCTTACAATGATATTTCCTGCTAATGCAGCTTGTCCACCAAAAATCTTAACACCTAAACGTTTTGATTCTGATTCTCTACCATTTTTCGAACTTCCGACTCCTTTTTTATGTGCCATTTTATTTCGATTTTAATTTTTAAAATTAACTTAAAGCAGCTATTAAATCGGCTTTCTTCATAGAAGAAATACCTTCAATACCTTTAGCTTTCGCTAAGTCTTTTAATTCAGCAACTGTTAATTTGCTTAAATCTTGAGTAGCTTCTGCTTTTGGTGCAGCAGCTTCAACTTTAGGTTCTGCTTTTTTCTCTGCTTTTGCTTTTGCTGGGGCAGCTTTTTTAGCTCCAGAAGCTGCAATACTTTCAATTACAATTTCAGTTAAAGACTGACGGTGACCGTTTTTAACACGGTATCCTTTACGTCTTTTCTTTTTGAAAACTATAACTTTATCACCTTTAAGGTGTTTTAAGACTTTTGCTCCTACTTGAGCTCCGTCTATAGCCGGGGCGCCTACAGTTATTTTATCACCATCTGCTAAAAGAAGAACATTATCGAAAGAAACTTTCTTACCTTCTTCAGTTTGTAAACGGTTAACAAAAACTTTTTGGTCTTTAACAACTTTAAATTGTTGCCCTGCTATCTCTACAATTGCGTACATAGCGTAACGTTTTTATTTATTAATTTTGTTCAAAAATGAGTGCAAATATACGGTTAAATAATTAATTCACAAACGTTTTATTTGTTTTGAGCAATATTTCTGCTGTTTTTAAAAAACTGCATTACAACAAGTGTTGAAACTACAGTAGTTGCAAATCCCATAATAGCAACAATAAAAGCAATTAAGCCTTCATTTATATTAAAACTACCATTCATTGAATCTAATAATTGTGGTAAAAAATCATGATCAATTTCTGTAGAATACAACAAGAAAAAAGCAGTAAATAATATAGAGGCAATAGCACCTGTAGTTAGGCCTATTTTAAAGCCTTCTCCATATGAAAAAGCATCTGGATCTTCTAGTTTACTTAAACGTACAACTTCATATATACCTAAAGCAGTAATAACAGCATTAAAAAAACTAAAAAAAGGATTTGTATGTAAATTAAATAGCGCTAAAATTAAAAAATACGCAATTAAAACAGCACTTGTAACAAGTCCAAACCTAAGAGTAAGTGATATTTTTTTCATCTTTATTAGAGTTATATGCACTTCAATTTCGTAAAAATTTATGTATTAAAATAATTTTTTTTGGAATTCTAGTGTTTTTACAATAAACTAAACTGCATAAAATCTTATTTTTTAACACCCTTACACAGCAATATTTATTAGTTTTGTAGCCAAAATAAAAACCATAATTTTTAAACAAATGAAAAACATAATAAGTCTTTTTGTAATTGCAACTATTTTTTTTAGCTGTAAAAACGAAACCAAAGCAGAAATTAAAACGGTTGAAGTTGCAACTGAAACAGTAAAAAAATTAGATCCAAATGCAACTTATGCCAAAGCAGAATTTACTATTAATGGAATGACTTGTGCTATGGGTTGTGCAGCAACTATTGAAAAGAAAATAGCTAAAATGGATGGTGTAAAATCGGCTAAAGTAGATTTTGATAAAAAATTAGCTATGGTTGAGTATGACAATGCTTTAGTAACACCAACATTACTTGAAGAAACTGTAACGAAAGTTGGAGACACTTATAAAGTTTCTGATATGAAAACGGTTGATGCATTTTCAATAGAAAAATCTTGTACTAAAGATTGTAATAAATCATGTTGCGCAAATAAAACTGATGCTGAAAAAAAGGCTTGTGCTGCAGATTGTAAAAAAGCTTGTTGTACTAAAAAAGCAATTTAGTTTTCCTTAAAACTTATATAAAGAGGCTTCGCTAAACAGTGAAGCTTTTTTATTTCCATTTTATAGTTTCCATAATATGCCTAATATCTTTTTCTAAATAGTTTATTGCTGGTAAAACAGAATCATATTTAGTCTTTACATTAAAATATAAAGACCCTGTTACAAAATGATTCAAACTATCTGTTACATAAAATTGTGCTGGCGACGCTACATCTCCTATAACTTCTGAAAATTGCCCATAAACTTTTCGTGTTTTATTCTCATAAGGAAATATTGGTATTTCATCAGCCTTAATCATGTGCTTTTGTGTAAAATTTTGAGCATCACTAATATAACTCAACAAGTTACTATCACTACTTTCTACTGGTTTATAAGTTAAAAACAAAGTTGCTTTTAAAGAAGGGTATTCAACATTTAAACCATAACTTTTTGCTGCAGCTCTAACTTGTTTAAAACTTAATTTTGTTGCTAATAAATTAGCTTCAAAAACAAAAGGAAGTTCTAAATTTGCTTCAACATATTTAGCTTCCGGATAATCTAAACGTAAAAATGCTTTTGGTTTTGGAACATAGTCTTCTTCACATGAAAAAAAGAATATAACACATAATAAAAAGCAAAAATTCTTAACCATTATTTTATTGTAAATTTTACTAATTTAATACGTTTTTTATCTAAAGCTTCAATAGTAAAAACGTAATTTTCAAAATTTATTTTGCTATTTAGTTTAGGAAAACTCCCAGAAATTTCAAGAACAAAACCAGCTATAGTTTCCGCTTCTCCTTTATTTTCTTCAAAAATAGAAGCGTCTTCTTCTTTTATAATTTTATAAAAATCTTTTAAGGCTGTTTTCCCTTCAAATACATAATTGTTGTTATCTAATTTAGAATACATTAAATCTTCGTCATCAAACTCATCACTAATATCTCCCACAATTTCTTCGATAATATCTTCTAAAGAAATTAAGCCAGAGGTTCCTCCATATTCATCAACTACTACAGCTAAGTGCACCTTTTTTTCTTGAAATTCTGTCATTAAATCATCTAACTTCTTATTTTCTGGTACAAAGAAAGGCTCTCTAATTAAGCTTGACCAATCAAACTGCTTTCTATCTATATAAGGAAGTAAATCTTTTACATAAAGAATACCTTTAATAGTATCTATATTATCTTGATAAACAGGTATTCTAGAATAACCATTAGCAATTATTTCTGGCATAATATCGGCATATTTCTGCTCAATATTAAGCGCAAAAATATCTATTCGCGGACGCATAACCTGCTTCGTATCGGTATTTCCAAAAGACACAATGCCTTGTAAAATTTTGTGTTCTTCTTTTGTTGTATCTTCTTCACTTGTTAATTCAAGTGCCTGAGACAATTGATCGACACTTAAATTAGATTTTTGCTTTCCTAATTTCCTATGTATTGCTAATGTAACACCTCGCATAGGTAAACTTATAGGCGACAACAAAAAATCTAAAACTCTTAAAGGATACGCCATAAAACTGGCAAACTTTAAATTATTTCTACTCGCATAAATTTTAGGTAAAATTTCACCAAAAAGTAAAATTAAAAAAGTAACAATAATTACTTCTAAAGTAAATTGAAGTATGGGATTAGTTATAGATTCAAATAAAACACTACCCAAATAGGCAAACAAAATTACGATTGCAATATTTATAAAGTTGTTGGCAACTAAAATAGTAGCTAACAGCTTCTTAGGACGTTCTAATAATTTAGAAATAATTTGAATACGTTTAGAATTTGCTTCTAATCCTGCTTCTATATCTGTTTTAGAAAGCGAAAAAAGAGCTACTTCAGCTCCTGAAATAAGTGCTGAACATGTTAATAGAAAAAACAACAATACATATCCAAATGCAAATGAAAAATCAATTGCCAATAAAAAAGTTTGAAAACTCGCGGGGTCAGGATCCAATTACTATAGTTTTAGTTAAACATGATATATTCGATAAAACTTCGAATACATTATTCTTATTAAAATGGTAAATCATCATTTTCTTCAACAGCAGGTTTGCTAGCTGGTTTTTGAGTAGCAGCAGGTTTTTCGGCTACAGGAGTATTTTGTGTATTATTTTCACTCTCTTTTTTAGTTGATAAAAACGTAAAATCTGTACATTGAATTTCTGTAGAATATCTATCGGCTCCTTTATCATCTTGCCACTTTCTTGTTTTTAAACGTCCTTCAATATAAACCTTATCGCCTTTACTTAAATATTTTTCACAAATTTCTGCGCCTTTATTCCTTACAACTATATTGTGCCACTCGGTATTAGTAACACGCTCATTTGTTTGTTTACTTACGTATGTTTCATTTGTTGCTAAAGGAAATCGACCTACACAGCCACCACCTTCAAAATAATGCATTTTTACTTCATCACCCAAATGACCAATTAGCATTACCTTATTTAATGTTCCAGACATAACTTTTGTTTTTTTTAAGAAGGCAAAAGTAAAGAATTGCTTTCCATTTGTTTAAAATTAATAAAAAAATATGATTACTTAACCAATCTATTTTAAAAATTAAAGCTTTCAATAAAATTACCAATTAATATAGGCACTGGATAATCGTAAATCTTCTCAATAGAAATACATTCTTCTTTAATCACATCTACATTAACAATCCAAAATTTTGTATATAAATGCTGATGCGATAATTTATGAATAATACTATCCTTATTATATTGTACCAATTCAAAAGAAACATTTTTTAATAAATCATCTTTTGAAATTAAAGATTTTAATGTTTTAGCATCCACTTCTTTTTTAGTTTCAACTAACGGAAACTGATATAAATTTTGCCAAATACCCTTTCCTTCTCGTTTTTGTAAAATGGTTTTATTGTCTTTAGATATAACAACTAAAAAATTAAAATATTTCTTTTTTGCTTTCGCTGATTTAATCTTAACTGGCAAATCAGCTATCCTATTTTTATTAAAAGCCATGCATCCATCTTGAAACGGACAAACATTACAATCGGGATTTTGTGGTTTACATTGTGTCGCACCAAATTCCATAATTGCTTGATTAAACTCAGCTGGTTTTTTTTTATCAATTAATTCCTGTGCTAATTGTTTAAACTCTTTAGAACCTTGTGATGAATTAATAGGTGTATCAATTTCAAAATAACGAGATAGCACTCTATAAACATTTCCGTCAACAACTGCTGCATTTTCATTAAAACATATAGATGCAATAGCACTTGCCGTATAATCCCCTATACCTTTTAATTTTAATAAGTCTTTATAATTGTTTGGAAATTCTCCATTTAATTCATTAGCAACATGCTTAGCAGTAGTATGTAAATTTCTAGCCCGAGAGTAATACCCAAGTCCCTGCCAAAGTTTTAACACATCACTTTCATTGGCTTTTGCAAGATCAAAAACAGTAGGATATTTAGCAACAAAAGCATCATAATATGGTAAACCTTGTTTCACTTGTGTTTGCTGTAAAATAATTTCAGACAACCAAATATAATAAGGGTTATTGGTTTGTCGCCAAGGCAAAATCCTCTTATTTATTGAATACCAGTTAATTAGTGCTTTTGAAAATATCATTAATTGAATAAATAGGGTGAACAAAAATAAACGTTTATATTCTTAAATTTTAATGAATTAGGTTTGAAATATTGAATATTTAATTCCTATATTTGCATCCCTCTAAAATTATATACAGTAACATAAAAATAAAATATTAAAAATGACGAAGGCTGATTTAGTAGCGAAGATTTCTGATAAATTAGGAATTGAAAAAGGTGATGTTCAAGCAACTGTTGAGACATTTATGGAAGAAGTAAAAACTTCTTTAGAAAGTGGTGATAATGTTTACCTAAGAGGTTTTGGAAGTTTTATTATTAAAACTAGAGCTGAAAAAACTGGTAGAAACATTTCAAAAAATACCACAATTAAAATACCAGCACATAATATTCCTGCATTTAAGCCAGCAAAAGTTTTTGTTGAAGGCGTTAAAACAAATGTAGACGTTAAATAAAGTATTAAAATAAATTATTAATTTAAAAACTCAATGTATGCCAAGTGGTAAAAAACGTAAGAGACATAAGGTAGCAACGCATAAGCGTAAAAAACGCAGACGCGCTAACCGTCACAAAAAGAAAAAATAAACCACAAAAGAGTAGTTAGTTTAACTACTTTTTTTGGTTTTAAAAACAAAACGTTCTTTGAAATGAGTTCATAAAAAATTTCACACTTTTATTAGTGCTTTTTGAACTCCACGGATTTAAAAAATCCTGTGAAGTCTATTAATTAAAATTTAATTGATAGATAAATAATGTATAATCCATCTGTATAATTTAGTTGCTAGTTGATGGTTTTTAGATAGTAGTTATTGGTGTTACACTTTTAACTTTTAGCTTTTAACTTTTTAACTTTTACTAGAGCGTATGGATAAAAATTAACTAAATGGATAAAGAATTGATCATTAGATCTAGTTCCGATGAAGTTGATTTTGCCTTATTAAAAGATGGAAAACTTATTGAATTACAGAAAGATGAAGGAGTTAATAACTTTTCGGTTGGTGATGTGTTTATAGCCAAAATAAGAAAAGCTGTTCCTGGTTTAAATGCTGCATTTGTAAATGTAGGTTATGAAAAAGATGCTTTTTTGCATTATCATGATTTAGGGCCAAAACTTCCTTCACTTTTAAAGTTCACAAAAAGTGTAAGCGCAGGTAAACTAAAAGATTTTTCTTTAAAAAATTTCCCATTTGAAAAAGATATTGATAAAGACGGAAAAATTTCTGATGTCTTAAAATCAAATCAATCGCTATTAGTACAAATAGTAAAAGAACCAATTTCTACAAAAGGCCCTAGAATAAGCTCAGAGCTTTCTATTGCTGGTAGATATATTGTATTAGTTCCTTTTTCTAATCGTATTTCTATTTCACAAAAAATAGAAGACAAAGACGAAAAAGATCGATTAAAACGATTGGTAAAAAGTATCACACCGCAAGGTTTTGGTATTATAGTGCGTACAGTAGCACAAGGCAAAAAAGTAGCAGAGCTAGATAAAGATTTACAAAATTTGCTTGGTCGTTGGACCGCAATGTGTAAAAAGCTACACAAAGCTCATCACCCTAGTAAAGTATTAGGAGAAATGAATAAAGCCTCGTCAATTTTACGAGACATATTTAACGACTCCTTTACAGGTATTACTGTTGATGATGAAGAGCTTTACATACAAATTAAAGATTATGTGCAAGAAATTGCACCAAAAAAAGAATCAATAGTGAAATTGTATCAGTCTAAAATTCCCATTTTTGAAAAATTTGGGATTGAAAGACAAATTAAAACTTCGTTCGGCAAAACCGTTTCTATGGCAAAAGGCGCGTATCTAGTAATAGAACACACTGAAGCGCTACATGTTATAGATGTAAACAGCGGTAATAGATCTAATAAAGCCAACAGTCAAGAAGATACAGCATTAGAAGTTAATTTAATAGCAGCTACCGAAATGGCTCGTCAATTACGTTTACGTGATATGGGCGGTATCATTGTAGTAGATTTTATAGATATGACTAATGCCGAAAACAGGCAAAAGCTTTTTAATCACCTTCGTGATGAAATGAAGGACGATAGAGCTAAACACAAAATATTGCCTCCAAGTAAATTTGGATTGATACAAATAACAAGACAACGCGTTCGACCAGAAATGAACATTAAAACACGTGAGGAAAACCCTGATGTGATTATTAATGGCTCTGAGGTAGAAGCACCAATAGGTATTGTGCAAAAAGTAACACATGATCTTGAAATACTATTAAAAAAAGACTATAAAAAGCTGACTTTAAACACACATCCTTTTATAGCAGCCTTCTTAACAAAAGGCTTTCCATCTATACGTTCTAAATGGTTTTTAGAACACAAAAAATGGGTTAAAATATTACCAAGAGACGCTTACACGTACTTAGAATATCATTTTTTTGATAAAGATGGTAATCGAATTAAATAATAAAAAACCCGCTACTTTTTAAAGTTTGCGGGTTTTTTTATGTCTTTAAACTAAAAAATTATTTATAACGAAGTAGCGCTAAACGTATCGCCTTGAGCCAAATCACCAGTTTCAAATCCTTTTTTAAACCATCGCATACGTTGTGCAGATGTTCCATGAGTAAACGAATCTGGAACGACTCTACCAGTCGATTGCTTTTGTAATCGATCATCACCAATGGCATTAGCAGCATTTAAAGCCTCTTCTAGGTCGCCAGTTTCCATCATTTTTGTCATTTCTTGAGAATGATGTGCCCAAACACCAGCTAAAAAATCAGCTTGTAACTCCAACCGCACTGAATATTTATTGTATTCAACCTGACTAACTTGTCCTCTTAAACGTTGCACTTTTTCAGAAATCCCAGTAATCCTTTGAATATGATGCCCCACTTCATGTGCAATAACATAAGCTTGAGCAAAATCTCCAGGCGCATTCATTCTACGTGCCATATCATCGAAAAAACTTAAATCTAAATACAATTTTTCATCGCCTGGACAGTAAAACGGTCCTGTAGCACTTGAAGCTGAACCGCAAGCTGAAGACACAGAACCTGTAAAAAGCACCAAAGTCGGCTCTCTATAATTATCTAAAAGCTTATTCCATACATCTTCAGTATTGGCTAAAATAGTAGCACTAAAATCTGCTAATTCTTGGTCTTTTGCACTTGCAGTATATGTTGTAGAAGATTCAGTTTGTACTGCTCCGCCACTTAAAAACTGACTTATTAAGCTTAAAGGATTTTTGCCCATTATTAAAGAAATAACCAAAAATACACCAACAATAAACAATCCTACTTTTGAAAAAAGAATCTTAAGTAATGGTCGTAATAATGATGGATTAAAACCACCTATTCCTTGTCCTGAACTACGTTGTCCTCTGCGGTCTTCAATATTTGAACTCTTTCTTCTACCTTTCCATTTCATATTTTTATTTATTTTATAGGTTGTTTATTCTTTTAATTTAATTCTTCTGAAATTGCTATGAAATATTAAGAAGCTGGATTAGGCATCACATCATGTACTGCATTAATTTGTGCTAGTATCTCATCGTTTATAGTAATATCTATAGAACCTATATTCTCTTTAAGTTGTTCTAAACTTGTTGCTCCAATAATATTACTCGTTACAAAAGGCTGTTGTGTTACAAACGCTAAACTCATTTGTGCTAAAGTCATATTATTATCTTCGGCTATTTTTAAATAACGTTTGGCTGCCTCATTACATTGAGCACTACTGTATCGTGAAAAACGTGGAAATAATTTAAGTCGAGCATTTTCTCCTTCAATTCCTTTAATATACTTTCCAGAAAGCACTCCAAATGCCATTGGTGAATAAGCTAACAACCCTATATTTTCTCTTAAAGAGACTTCGGCCATATCTCCTTCAAAAACTCTATTTATTAACGAATAGGCGTTTTGAATGGTTATCAATCTAGGCAAATTGTGTTTTTTAGATTCTTCCATATAACGCATCGCTCCCCAAGCTTTTTCATTAGACATACCTGCATAACGAATTTTTCCTGATTTTATATGTTCATCTAACGAATGAAGAATTTCATTAAAATTATCTTCCCATGGATCGTTTGGATTATGCTTATAATCTCGTACTCCAAAAGTATTTGTTTGTCGCTCTGGCCAATGTAATTGAAACAAATCAATATAATCTGTTTGCAATCTTTTTAACTCATTATTTATAGCATCATTTATAGAACTTTTACTAAAACCTGTTGTACGAATGTGTGCTGTATAATCTCCTGGTCCAGCAATTTTTGATGCGATAACGACCTTACTTCTATTACCTGATTTTTTTAGCCAAGTTCCAATTATTTTACTGGTGCTTCCCTGTGTTTTTGCAGTTGCTGGTACTGGATACAGTTCGGCTGTATCAATAAAATTAACACCTTGTTCAAACGCATAATCTAATTGTTCATGCCCTTCTGCTTCCGTGTTTTGGTTTCCCCAAGTCATTGACCCTAAACATATTTTACTAACTTTTATATTGGTGTTTGGTAATGTTGTGTATTTCATATTGAATTATTTATTATTCCTGAAAAGACAATAATCTTTTTAATTAAAAATTAAAGATAATAATGATATTTGGTCTTCAAAAATAAAGTGTTAAAAAAACCTTTCATGTTCTATAGACCATGAAAGGTTTTAAAATTATTACAACATCAATTTATAAATTCTTGCCTTCGCAAGAATGATAAATAGACTAATTATCGTTTAATAAACGAGACAACTCATCTAATTTAGGGGTTAAAATAACCTCGATACGTCTGTTTTTTGCGCGTCCTTCTGGCGTATCATTTGTAGCTATTGGTGCAAATTCTCCGCGTCCTGCTGCGGTTAAATTTTCGGCATTAATTGCATTATTTTCTCTTAAAATATTAACAATAGCTGTTGCTCTTTTAGTTGACAAATCCCAGTTACCACTTAATTGTCCGCTACCTTGATAAGGTACATTATCGGTATGACCTTCTATTAAAACAGCAATATCTGGATTATCTCCTAACACGCTACCTAATTGTTTTACGGCTCTTCTTCCTTCGGTGCCTACAGCCCAACTTCCAGAACTAAATAACAACTTATTTTCCATAGACACATACACTTTACCATCACGCTGTTCTACTGTTAAACCTTTGCCTTCAAAATCGGTTAAAGCTTTTGAAATGGCATTTTTTAAAGCTGTCATTGCTGCATCTTTTGATGCTATAACATTTTCTAATTCGGCTACTCGATTAGAGCGTTCTTCTAATGCACTTTTAAGCTTTTCTAAACGTGCATTTTCAGCAGCTAAAGCTTGCTCTTTAGCTTCTAATTGAGCTAATAATTCTCTGTTTTTTTGAGAATTTGCTGCAATAGCTTTCGAACTATTTTTCTCTAAAGCATCATAAGAAGCTTTTAAATTATCTAGATTAGATTTAGTTGCATTATAATCGGCTTGTAATTTATCGCGCTCTGAAATAACTTCATCATAAGCTGATTTTAATTGTTTTAATTCGTTTTCTGCTGTCGTTTTTGCGCTTAAAAGTGATTCATTATCATTTGAAAGTTTACGATTTTCTTTCTTTAAATTATTGTACTTCGATTCTAAATCTTTATAAACTTTTGGCGAAACGCAAGACACTAAAAGCATTATTGATAATACAACTAATGAAATTTTTCTTATCATTTTTTTAATTCTATTTGGGTTATTTAATTTTCTATTTCTACTAAAATGGGACAGTGGTCGCTATGTACTGCTTCCGATAGTATAACGGCTCTTTTTATATTTTCTTGTAATGGTTTTGAGACCATAGCGTAATCTAAACGCCAACCTTTATTATTTGCTCTAGAATTGGCACGATAACTCCACCAACTATATTGCTGTTTTTCTTGGTTTAAATATCGAAATGAATCTATAAAACCACTATCTATAAATTTCCCTAACCACTCGCGTTCTTCTGGTAAAAACCCTGAAACACCTTTCATTTTGGGGTTATGAATATCTATTTCTTCATGACAAATATTATAATCTCCACAAACTACTAGATTTGGTATTTCGGTTCTTAATTCGTTTAAATAATTATAAATCATATCCATATATTCAAACTTATGCTCTAAACGCGCATCGTTTGTACCAGAAGGTAAATACATGCTCATTACCGAAACGCCATCATAATCGGCACGAATATTTCGACCTTCGGTGTCCATTGAATCAATTCCTGTGCCATACTCAATATGATTAGGTTCTATTTTACTTAAAATTGCAACTCCACTATATCCCTTTTTTTGAGCACTAAACCAATAGTTATATTTATAACCAGCTTCAACAAAAACATCTAAATCTAACTGCTCTTTTAAAGCTTTAATTTCTTGCAAACAAATAACATCTGGATTGGCACTTTTTAACCAATCTATAAAACCTTTATTCATTGCTGCCCTAATACCATTTACGTTATAAGATATTATTTTCATTTGTTTATATTCCTTCTTTTAATTATGACCTTACTTATTTAGCTCAGTAAGCTTTCAATTAAGGCTTGAAAAAATCCTGACCTCTGTCTTGTATTGATTTGTTTTTATTGTAAAACAACTCTAATTTTAGCTAAAATAAATAATGCTTTACTTTTACACTATTATTTTGATTGCCTTTTAACAAAATATTTTGAACTATTTGTAGTTTAAGTACCTAATGAAGTATACACTCTTTTTTATTAGTTTATTTATTAGTTTTTGTGCTTTAGCTCAAGATAATACTTCAAATTATAGAACGGTGAAAGTTGCCGTAAAAGATTCTATTTATATTGATAGTGTGAGTATAAATTCTAGTTCATTTTCAATTCAAAAAACTAATAAAACTAATATTGATTCCTCATTTTATCAGGTAAATTTTGGGAAAGCACTTTTAACTTTTAAAAAACCTATTGATACCGATTCTATTATTATAAATTATCTAAAATTTCCAGATTTTTTAACCAAAACCTATAAACAATTAGATGAAACTATTATTGTAGAAAACACAGATAATCTTCAAAAATTATATCAATTATCACAACCCAACAATAGTAAAAACACAATTCCTTTTGACGGCTTAACAACTTCTGGAAGCATATCGCGTGGTGTTACCATAGGGAACAATCAAAACTCTGTTTTAAATAGTGAATTAGATCTTCAAATTACAGGTAAACTGAATGATAAAGTATCGCTTCGAGCCTCCATTCAAGATGCTAATATACCGTTACAAGAAAGTGGTTACTCGCAACGTTTAGATGAATTTGATCAAGTTTTTATTGAATTATTTAGCAATAACTGGAATATTCGTGCTGGCGATATAGATTTACAAAACAACAACTCTTATTTTGCGGCATTTTCAAAACGCGTACAAGGTCTATCTGTAAACTTAAACTTAGGCAAAGATGATAAAAAAACAAACCTATTTGCAGCAGGTGCTATTGTACGAGGTCAATTTACTACTAGCCAATTTACTGCTCAAGAAGGCAACCAAGGACCTTATAAACTGCAAGGTCCAAATGGCGAATTATTTGTCCTTATAGTTTCTGGTAGTGAAACCGTTTATGTAAATGGTATTCCTGTAAAACGAGGTGAAGATCAAGATTATATTATTGACTATAATGCTGGAGAAATTATTTTCAATTCTACTTACCCAATAACTTCTGAAATGCGAATAACAGTTGATTACCAGTTTAGCGAACGCAACTATTCGCGTTTAGTTGCTTATGGTGGCGGACGTTTTGAAAGTAAGAAACTAAATATTGGTGTTTCGGTATATTCAGAAAACGATGCTAAAAATCAACCTTTACAACAAAACTTATCAGAAGAACAAATTCAAATTTTAGCAAAGGCAGGTGATGACAAAACACAAATGGTAGCCTCTTCTGAAATTCAAGAAACATTAAATGAGAATAGAATCTTATATAAAAAAGAACTTATTAATGGCAATGAAGCCTTTGTGTTTTCTAATAACCCAGATGATGAATTGTACCGAGTTACTTTTACACAAGTTGGCACAAATCAAGGCGATTATATTTTAAGTAACATTAATGCTATTAATAATATTTATGAATATGTAGGTGATTTACAAGGAGATTATGCGCCTATTATTCAACTTATAGCTCCCACAAAACTTCAAATTGCTGTTGTTAATGGTAGTTATAATCCATCCGAAAAAACACAAATTAATTTTGAAGCTTCAGCTAGTAAAAATGATTTGAATTTATTTTCAAATTTAAATGATGATAATAATGATGGTTTTGCAGGAAAATTAAATTTTGAACAACAACTTATTAAAAACGATAGCCTTTGGAATATTACTGCTTTTTTTGATAACGATTATATTAGTTCAAACTATAGAAATATTGAAGGACTTTATAATCCAGAGTTTAATCGTGACTGGAATTTAGACCCATCTAATATTAACGGAATAGGAAATAATTTAGGAAACCAAACACTTTTAAACTCCGGAATTCGAGTTTTTCACCCAAAAAAAGGTAGCTTTAGTTATCAATTTGAACATTTAAATTATTCTGATGGTTTTACAGGTAATAGACATATTACAAATGTTAATTTGCGTTTAAACAACCTAAGTATTGCTTCATATTCTAGCTTTTTAAATGCAAATTCTAATACCAATAACTCTACATTTTTACGATCATACAATACCATTACTTATGGTATGAAAAAAAGCTGGATTGGATCTAAAATAGCCATTGAAGATAATGAGCAAAAAAATATTACTACTCAAGAATTAACAGCTTTAAGTCAGAAATTCAAATCATACGAATTATTTTTTGGTGTTGGAGATAGCACCAAAGTTTTTGCCGAAATTGGTTATAAAAATAGAGTTAACGACAGTATCAGAAATAACGAATTACAAAAAGTAAATACCTCAAATACCTTTTATTTAAACTCTAAATTAGTTCAAAACAAGCATACCAATTTGTCGCTTTACTTTAATTACAGAACATTAGATAATGAAGATGAAACAATTGAAGATGAACGCTCTATAAACTCCAGACTACAATACAATCAAAAACTATTTAAACAAATTATACAATGGAATACTATTTTCGAGACTAATTCTGGCACATTACCTCAACAAGATTTTACTTATGTAGAGGTTGAACCTGGTCAAGGCACCTACACATGGAATGATTATAACGAAAATGGAATTCAAGAACTGGAAGAATTTGAAATAGCTCAATTTCAAGATCAGGGTAAATATATTCGAGTGTTATTGCCAAATCGTATATTTATAAAAACGCATCAAAACAGGCTAAGTCAAACACTTACTATCAATCCGTCTCAATGGTCTATAAGCGAAAAAAAATCTCAAAAATTTTGGTCTCATTTTTATAATCAAACCACCTATTTAATAGATAGAAAATTAAAAAGGAACAACAACAGTTTCAATTTAAATCCTTTTGAAACCAATTTAGAAAATCAATTAGGTTTACAATTAAACTTTAGAAATGTACTGTTTTTTAATCGTGCTAAACAAAATTACACTACGTCTTACACCTATTTATCTAATACCTCAAGAAACATACTATCTATAGGTTTTATAGAGAATAATTTAACAAGTCAGCAATTAAACTTTAATCATAAATTAGCTGAAAATTGGTTAGTAAATTTACTTGCTGCTTTTGATTCGAATGAAAGCATCAGCGAAAATTTTGCAAGTAAAAATTATAATTTTGAAGAAACTCGATTCAACCCAAAACTATCCTATTTATTTAATGACAACTCTCGCTTTGATGTATTTTATCAGTATGCATCAAAAAACAATACAATTGGTAATTTAGAATCTTTAAAACAAGAAAAATATGGTGCTTCATTTTCATTCTCAAATAAAGAAAAAGGAGCTATAAATGGTGAATTCAACTTTTTCTCTAATACCTTTAACGGTAATACAAACACACCTGTTTCTTACCAAATGCTAGAAGGTTTACAACCTGGAAAAAACTTTACTTGGAGTTTATTAGCACAAAAAAAACTAACCAACTTTCTTGATCTTAACCTAACATATTACGGAAGAAAAACCGAAACTAGCAACACTATTCATACAGGTTCTGTACAACTAAAAGCCTATTTTTAATATTCCCTTAATTTTCAGTTTCATTTTTTTTTGTAATATTGCCCTAGGTATGAGTAAAATTTTAGTGATAATTTATTCTTTTTTGATTCTTATTCAAAGTTTCAATATTAATTTTGAAGATATTTCAAAATTCAATGCCCTATTGAAACACATTACCTTTCATCAAGAAAACTACGGTGACAATTTTATAGAATTTTTATCTGAGCATTATGGCGATAAAATGGCCTCTCATGAAAACCAACACAAACAACATGAAGATTTACCGTTTAAAGATAGCCATCATATACTTACACATGTAAACATATCATTTTTATTATTCTCATCAATATTAAATCCTTCTATTAATCATCAAATATTAGAAGATGTTTCTATAAATTTCTCTTACAAAGAACCTTTTTCTTTACATGAAAAACTTTCTGTTTTTCAACCCCCAAAAATAGCATAATTTTTTTTCAGAATTTATTTTATAACTATTCAAAAAATCATTTTTGAGTAGCTTTTATTAATTATTTATAAAAAAATCTATGCTAGAAAATTTAATAAAATTTAGTTTAAGAAATAAGCTTGTTGTGCTACTATTCATAGCGTCTGTTATTGGTTTTGGGATTTTCTCTTTAACACAAATTCCTATTGGCGCTGTGCCAGATATTACCAATAACCAAGTACAAGTTATAACCACTTCAAGAAATTTATCAACACAAGATGTTGAGCAATTTATAACATATCCAATAGAACTTGAAATGGCAAATTTACCGGGTGTTGACGAAATTCGTTCGGTTTCAAAGTTCGGTTTATCTGTTGTTACCATTGTTTTTGAAGATAGACTAGGAACATATCTTCCTAGACAATTAATTGCTGAAAAAATAAAATCGGCAAGCGAAAAAATACCCAATGGTTTTGGTTCTCCAGAAATGGGTCCTATTACAACAGGTTTAGGTGAAATCTATCAATATATTTTAGATGTAAAACCCGAATTTAAAGACCGTTATTCTGCTACCGAATTGCGTACCATACAAGATTGGATTGTAAAACGCCAACTTTCTGGAATCCCAGGTGTAGTAGAAGTAAATACTTGGGGTGGTTATTTAAAACAATACGAAGTTGCAATAAACCCACAAAAGCTTAAAGCCATGAATATTAATTACATGGATATTTTTAATGCTTTAGAAAAAAACAATAGTGTTGCTGGCGGTGGATATATTGAAAAAACAAATAAAGCCTTTTTTATACGAGGTGAAGGCCTCGTAAATTCGTTAACCGACATAGAGAATATTGTTGTAAAAAACGACGGTATACCTGTTTATATAAAAGATATTGCTCAAGTTGGTTTTGGTAGAGCTACTCGTTTTGGCGCCATTACTGGAAATGGTGAAGGTGAAAAAGTTCTCGGACAAGTGATGATGCTAAAAGATGGAAATTCGAAAGAAGTTATCGATGCCGTTAAAGAGCGTGTAGCATCTATTCAAAGTTCTTTACCCGAAGGTGTTTACATAAACGGCTTTTTAGAACGTAGCGAACTTATTGGAAAAACAACCTTTACAGTAGCCGAAAATTTAATTTTAGGGTCGCTTATCGTCATATTCGTTGTCGTTTTACTATTAGGTAATTTACGCTCAGGTTTGGTTGTTGCATCGGTAATTCCATTGTGTTTACTATTTGCTATTTCACTTATGAACATTTTTGGTATTGATGCCAATTTAATGAGT
This sequence comes from Algibacter sp., assembly GCA_050294475.1. Taxonomy (GTDB): domain Bacteria; phylum Bacteroidota; class Bacteroidia; order Flavobacteriales; family Flavobacteriaceae; genus Thalassobellus. The sequence continues at coordinate 228,095 of JBNKOE010000024.1, forward strand.
TTAGGTGCTATTGACTTCGGAATTATTATTGACGGAGCCGTTATTATTGTTGAGTTTATAGCCTTTCAAATCACAAGTCAGAGTGCAAAAATTTCATCACTTTCTAAATTTGAACAACAAGAACATATTGATACAATTACACATAAAAGCGCCTCTAAAATGATGAATTCTGCCATTTTTGGACAACTTATTATTCTTATTGTTTTCATTCCAATTTTATCATTAAGTGGTGTAGAAGGTAAAATGTTTAAACCTATGGCGCTAACTTTCAGTTTTGCATTAATAGGTGCCATGATATTTTGTTTAACCTATGTGCCTGTTATTTCATCTATGTTTTTAAAACCTAACAAGCAAAGTAATAAAAACCTATCAATTAGGTTAATGAAGCTCTTAACCAAACTCTACAAACCAAGCATACATTGGGCTTTAGAAAACAAAAAAATCGTGGTTTCACTAGCTGGTCTTTTACTTGCTACCAGTATTTGGCTTTTTACAACTATGGGAGGCGAATTTGTACCAACCTTAGATGAAGGTGATTTTGTAATTCAGCCCGTTTTAAAAACAGGAACCTCACTGGGAAAAACCATTGAAATAACGACTAAAATTGAACAAATACTTTTAAATAATTTTCCTGAAGTAGATCAAGTAGTTAGTAGAATTGGTGCAGCAGAAGTACCTACCGACCCTATGAGTATGGAAGAAAGTGACGTAATTATTAAACTAAAACCTAAAAATGAATGGGTTTCTGCCGAAAGTAAAGACGAACTAGCCGATAAATTTAAAGAAGCCCTTTCTGTTATTCCAGGAATGGAAGTAGAATTTACACAACCTATTGAAATGCGTTTTAATGAGCTTATTACAGGTGTTCGTGCCGATGTTGCTATTAAAATTTTTGGTGAAGATTTATCAATATTAGCAAGTAAAGCCAACGAAATAAAATCGGCTATTCAGAATGTAGAAGGTGCTTCAGATATCACAATAGAAAAAGTAGAAGGTTTACCGCAAATGAGTGTGAAATTCAATAGAAGTAAAATTGCTCGTTACGGATTAAACATTTCAGATGTCAACCAAGTTATATCCATGGGTTTTGCAGGATCAACTATAGGCACTGTATTTGAAGGTGAAAAACGTTTTGATATGGTAATGCGTTTAGATAATGCGCACAAAACCAATATTAAAAACCTTGAAAATTTATATATAGACACACCTAGCGGTATGAAAATTCCGTTAAGTGAATTAGCTGAAATTAAATACACCACAGGACCAGCAAAAATATCTAGAGATGACACCAGACGACGTATTGTTGTTGGCATAAATGTTAGAAACAGAGATTTACAATCAGTTGTAAATGATGTTAGAAAAATTATAGAAAGCAAAGTAAAACTACCTGTTGGTTATAGCGTAACCTATGGCGGTCAGTTTGAAAACTTACAAAGTGCTAAAGCAAGACTTTTAATAGCTGTACCCATTGCACTTATTTTAATTTTTATACTGCTACACTTTGCTTTTGGTTCTATAAAAGAAGCTGCCATGGTTTATTCTGCTATACCACTTTCAGCAGTTGGTGGTATTTTACTGCTTTGGTTTAGAGATATGCCTTTTAGCATATCAGCAGGTGTAGGTTTTATAGCTCTATTTGGTATTGCCGTTTTAAATGGTATTGTTCTAATTGAACATTTTAAAGAACTCAAAGAAGAAGGCATTTCTAATATTGAAGAACGCATTAAACGAGGCACAGCAGAACGTTTAAGACCTGTTTTATTAACTGCTGCAGCTGCTGCTTTAGGCTTTTTGCCCATGGCTGTTTCTACCAATGCTGGTGCCGAAGTACAACGTCCATTAGCAACAGTTGTTATTGGTGGTTTAGTTACTGCAACCATTTTAACACTTATTGTACTACCCGTTTTATATGCTTGGTTTGAAGAAAAAACAGTAATAAAAATGAATAAAAAATCAATAATCACTGTTGTAATTATTTTATTATCTATAAATATACAAGCACAAAACAGTCCTTTAAATGTTAAGGAAGTTATAAATTTGGCTATTGAAAACAATGCGCATATAAAATCATCTTCTTTAAAAACTGATGAAGCTAAATCATTAATTGGAAGTGCTTATAGCTTCGATAAAACATCAGTATATTATCATTATGACGAAAATAATTTAGCCATAAACAATGAACCCTTAAAGGTTTTTGGCATATCTCAGGATTTTAAATTTCCAACGGTTTATTTTGCCAAAAAGAAAGTTTATAAAGCAAAATACAATCTTCAAAAATCTAATTATGCCATTACTCTAGAGACTTTAAAACGTGAAGTATATTTGGCTTATAATAATTTAGTTTATGCTAAAAACAAAGCTAAAACCTATCGCTATTTAGATAGTTTGTATCAAAATTTTGCAAACTCAGCAGAACGACGATTTGAATTAGGAGAAACCAATTACTTAGAAATGATAAGTTCTAAATCAAAACAAAAGCAATTGGAAACCATTTACAAACAATCGCAACAAGCGGTTATTTTAGCTTCAGAACAATTGAAAAAACTGGTTCAAGTTGATAGTTTAACAATTCCTGAAACAACTTTAGAAAAACTTAAATTGAAAACCTTGTCTTTAGAAAGAAACCTTGGGCTTTTATATTTTGAAGATTCAAAATCGTATTACAAAGCTTTAAATCAACAAGAAAAACAAAACTTGTTACCCGATTTAAGTCTTGAATATTTTCAGGGTACAAATAGTGGTTTAAACGGCAATATCAAAGGATATCAATTGGGTATAAAAATTCCTTTGTTTTTCAGTGGAAATGCTTCAAAAATAAAAGCTTCAAAAATAGCTAAAGAAGTTATTGAAGCCGATCAACAAGATTATAAACTAAAACTGAAATCAGAATACAATACATTATTAGTAAAACTTAAACAGCAAGAAGAAGCTCTTGTTTACTATGAAACCCAAGGCAAACAACTTTCAGAAGAAATTATAAAAACAGCGGAACGGACTTTTAAAGAAGGTGAAATTGATTTCTTTCAATATTTACAAAGTATAGAAACCGCTACCGATATTAAACTTACTTATTTAAACACAATAAACGCTTATAACCAAACGGTAATAGCTATAAATTATTTAATACTTTAAACCATGAAACATATATATATCATACTTTTTTTGTTTGCATTTATAGCTTGCAAAAACACAGAAAACAACCAAGATTTATTAGAAGAAACTGTTGCTTCAAATGAACTTGTTATTAACAAATTACAATTTGAAGGCGAAAAAATGGCATTAGGAAAGCTAGAAACACAAAACTTTAACAAAACCATTAAAACTAGCGGAATGATTGATGTACCTCCACATAACAAGGCTAGTATTAGTTCGTTTATAGGTGGTTATATAACCAAAACACCTTTACTCATTGGCGATAAAGTAAAAAAAGGACAAATGCTAGTAACGCTTGAAAACCCAGAATATGTTGAGTTACAACAACAATATTTAGAAATTTCTGAGCAGATTACGTATTTAAAATCAGAATTTAACAGACAAAAAACACTTTTTGATGAAAAAATAACATCACAAAAAAACTATTTAAAAGCTGAAAGTAATTATAAAAGTGCCTTAGCACTTTATAATGGTTTACGTAAAAAATTGAGTATGCTAAATATTAATCCGACAACTGTAGAGCATGGAAATATAAGCTCAACTATCAATTTATATGCTCCAATTGATGGTTATGTTACTCAGGTTAATGCTAGTAATGGTTCATATATTTCACCTTCTGATATTATTATGGAAATTATTGACACAGACCATATTCACTTAGAATTATCGGTTTATGAAAAAGATATTTTATATATAAAAAAGGGTCAGAAAATAACATTTAAAATCCCCGAAGCTTCCAATGAAACTTTTGAAGCCGAAGTACATTTAGTAGGCACAACCATTGATGAAACTACGAGAACTGTTAAAATTCATGCACACATCCTTAATGAAAAACAAGCTAATTTTATAGTAGGAATGTTTGTTGAGGCACAAATAATAACAGAATCTGCAAGCCATTTAGCTTTACCAAAAGAAGCTATTATGGAACAAGATGGAAATTATTTTGCTTTAGTTTTAAAAAACAAAACAGCTGATAATTATTATTTTGAAAAAGTAAAAGTAGATACTGGAACAGAAACTGAAACTTATACAAGTATTTTAAATACTGAAAAATTAATTGATAAAAACATTATAATTAAAGGTGCTTTTATGTTGTTAAATTAAAGTAGCGAATAGCTAAAATAAAGCTGTTAAAGTTGTAACTGGTCTATTTTATTTAAAACACCTATTATGGCTTTAACAGCTTCTATATAAAATTTTGGATGAATATTTTCATAATCATCTGTAGGTTCATGATAATCTTTATGGTCTTCAACCCCAAAATATAAGAAAGGAATATCCTTTTTATAAAAGGACGCATGATCTGAGGAATACACCCAATTTTCTAAACCATCATACCCTTGATGACCTTCTATAATTTTTATTTTTTCAGTTAGTTTATAATTTGCAATGATATCTTTAAATGCTTTATTAAAAGCAGTTCCAACAATAAATAGCTCATTTTTATCACTTCTACTAATCATATCTAAATTAATATTGGTTTTAATTTGCTTTAACGGAACTATTGGATGTTTTAAAAAATATTTTGAACCTTGTAAATCTAATTCTTCGGCATCAAAAGCTGCTAATATAATGGAATGTTTAGGAGGATTTTTCTTAAAATACTCGGCAAAAGCAAATAATGCACTCAAACCTGAAGCGTTATCATCTGCTCCATTATATATTTGCCCTTTTTTAATCCCTTCATGATCGTAATGTGCACTTATAACGATATACTTTTCTGGTTTTATAGATCCTTTAACTAAACCTAATATATTCGTTCCATAATATTCCTTTTTACCTTTTGTAAAATAAAAAGGTTGCTCATAAGATTTCCCTAAATGAAAAACACCTAAACTATAAAATTGATTTATAATATATTTTTGAGTCTTTATAGCACCTTTAGTGCCTGTTCGTCTCCCCTCAAAAGCATCAGAAGATAAAGTCTTTACATGTTTTAATAATGCATCATCAGAAAATAATAAAGTGTTTTCAACACTTTTAGTTTGCCCTTTAATTTGAAAAAACAAAAAAAGGCACACAATACTTAAATAAAATTTACTCATCGATTGTATTTAGAACTTAAATCTAAACAAAAAACCCAAGCTTTTGCTTGGGTTTTAAATTATTACGATGAAATACAAAAATTATGACAAATTCGCTTTCATTAATTCTCTATTCATTCTTGCTATATTGTCTAATGAAATTCCTTTAGGACATTCCACTTCACATGCACCTGTATTAGTACAGTTTCCGAAACCTTCTAAATCCATTTGTGCAACCATATTTTTTACTCGATCTGCAGCCTCTACTTGACCTTGAGGTAACAATGCATATTGAGATACTTTAGCTCCAACAAATAACATAGCCGAAGAGTTTTTACACGTAGCAACGCAAGCACCACAACCAATACAAGTTGCTGCATCCATAGCCTCATCGGCAGCATGCTTAGAAATAGGAATTGAATTCGCATCTTGAGTATTACCAGAGGTATTTACTGAAATATAGCCTCCTGCATGTTGAATACGCTCAAAAGCTGTTCTATCTACTACTAAATCTTTTATTACTGGAAAAGCAGCTGCTCTAAATGGTTCTATGGTAATGGTATCGCCATCTTTAAACATACGCATATGTAACTGGCATGTTGTGATACCTCTATCTGGTCCATGTGCCTCTCCATTAATGTACATAGAACACATACCACAAATACCTTCACGACAATCATGATCGAAAGCTACTGGCTCTTCTCCAGAATTTACAAGTTGTTCGTTTAGAACATCCATCATTTCTAAAAAAGACATGTGTTCAGAAATATCAGTTACTTTATAATCGACCATTTGACCCTTTGCATTTGAGTCTTTTTGTCTCCAAATTTTAAGTGTTAAATTCATAATGTCTTATTTGTACGAACGTGTTTTTAATTCGATGTCTTTAAATTCTAATTCTTCTTTGTGTAAAATAGCTTCACTAGGTTTCCCTGTGTATTCCCATGCAGCAACATACGCAAAGTTTTTATCATCACGTTTTGCTTCGCCATCTTCAGTAACATGTTCTTCACGGAAATGACCTCCACAAGATTCTTCTCGCTCTAAAGCATCTTTTGCAAATAGCTCTCCTAATTCTAAGAAATCTGCTACTCTACCTGCTTTTTCTAATTCAGGATTCATTTCATTAGCATTTCCTGGAACTTTTACGTTTTTCCAAAAATCTTCGCGAATTTCTTGAATTTCCTTAATGGCTTCTTTTAATCCTTTTTCGTTTCTAGCCATTCCAACTTTATTCCACATAACTAAACCAAGCTTTTTGTGGTAATAATCTACTGAATGTGTTCCGTTATTATTGATGAAGAAATCTATTCTATCTTTAACTTCTTTTTCAACGGCTTCAAACTCTGGTACATCCGTTGGAATTTTTCCTGTTCTAATATCATCAGCTAAATAATCGCCAATTGTATAAGGTAATACAAAATAACCATCTGCCAAACCTTGCATTAAGGCAGAAGCCCCAAGTCTATTAGCTCCATGATCGGAGAAGTTTGCTTCACCAATACAATATAAACCAGGAACGGTTGTCATTAAATTATAATCAACCCAAACACCTCCCATTGTATAGTGAGTTGCTGGATAAATCATCATAGGTGTTTTGTATGGATTCTCGTCAACTATTTTCTCATACATTTGGAATAAGTTTCCGTACTTAGCCTCTATAATACCTTCTCCTAACTCTGTAATTTTTTCTTTAGAAGGATTAGATATATTATGAATTTTTGCCTGTTCTTTACCGTAACGTTCAATGGCAGAAGCAAAATCTAAATATACTGCTTCCCCTGTTGCGTTAACACCATATCCTGCATCGCAACGTTCTTTTGCTGCTCTTGAAGCCACATCGCGAGGCACCAAGTTTCCAAAGGCTGGATAACGACGCTCTAGGTAATAATCTCTATCTTCTTCAGCTATTTCAGTCGGTTTTAATTTACCTTGCTGAATTGCTTTTGCATCTTCTAATTTTGCTGGAACCCAAATTCTACCATCATTACGTAATGATTCGGACATTAACGTTAATTTTGATTGGTAATCCCCTGAACGTGGAATACATGTTGGATGGATTTGTGTAAAACAAGGATTTGCAAAATAAGCTCCTTTTTTATGAATTTTCCAAGCAGCAGTAGCATTAGAACCCATGGCGTTTGTTGATAAGAAATACACATTTCCGTATCCTCCAGTAGCAATCACAACGGCATGAGCTGAATGTCTTTCAATTTCACCTGTAATTAAATTACGAGCTATAATACCTCTTGCCTTACCATCAATTTTTACAACATCGAGCATTTCATGGCGATTGAACATTTCAATTTTACCACGAGCTATTTGTCTGTTCATTGCAGAATAAGCTCCTAATAATAATTGTTGTCCTGTTTGACCTTTGGCATAAAAAGTTCTTGATACTAACACCCCTCCAAAAGAACGGTTGTCTAACAATCCACCGTAATCTCTTGCAAATGGTACGCCTTGAGCAACACATTGGTCAATGATATTTCCCGACACTTCTGCTAAACGATATACGTTAGCTTCACGAGAACGATAATCTCCTCCTTTTACTGTATCATAAAATAAGCGATAGTTTGAATCTCCATCACCTTGATAGTTCTTAGCTGCATTAATTCCACCTTGAGCAGCAATAGAGTGTGCTCTACGAGGTGAATCTTGATAAGCAAATGCTTTTACATTATATCCTAATTCGGCTAATGTAGCTGCTGCCGATCCTCCTGCTAAACCTGTTCCTACTACAATAATATCTATATGACGCTTATTTGCTGGGTTTACAAGATTAATTTTATCTTTATATGTTGTCCATTTATCTTTAATTGGACCTTCTGGTACTCTTGAATCTAAAGCCATACTATACTAAGATTAATGGTTAAAGTGATGAAAAAGTGCAATAATTATAAATCCTAATGGAATTATAATTGAATACATTTTACCAATATTTTGTAATGTTTTCTTTCTTGATGCTGTAACTCCCATTGATTGGAAAGCAGAAGTAAAACCATGTGCTAAATGCAATCCTAAAAATATAAATGCTACTGCATATGCTGCAACTCGCCAAATAGGAACAAACTTGTGCTGTAGCTCCCCAAAATATCTTGTTGGGTCTTCTGGCAAGAACTCAATATATTTATGATTAACTTCTGGGAACCAAAAATCAATAAAATGTAATAGAATAAATGCCAAAATAGCCAGACCGCTATAAATCATATTTCTACTCATCCATGTAGAATTTGCAGCACCATTATTCCTAGCATAGGCAACACCTTGTGCTTTTTTATTTTTAATTTCTAACACAAAACCCAACACAAAATGAAATACAACACCAAAAATTAAAACAGGCTGTAAAGCAAATTGAACTAATGGATTGGTTCCCATAAAATGGGATAATTCGTTAAAAAGATCTTCACTAAAAAGCGATGTTATATTTACCGCTAAATGAATAATTAAAAAGAAAATAAGGAAGAGTGCCGAAAGTGCCATGGCTACCTTTCTTCCAATTGAAGATTTAATAAATCCGCTCATATTTTTAAATTAAATTATATTTTGCAAAGGTAGGTCAGCTAGTGTTTATAGACAACTAACAATTGTCATGTTTTTATTATTTAGAATGGTTTTAAAAAAGTGTTTTTTGAAACTCAAATTATTCAAAAATAATTTTCTTGGTAGTCATAGATTTTTCCGAATATATGTTTACAAAATACATTCCTTTTGTAATACCTACTAAATCAATTTCTGTTATTCGGGATGAATTGAGTGTATTAATATTTGATATTAATCGTCCACTTACATCATAAACAACAACTTTTTGTAAACTTAAAAAAGATTCATTTTTAATATAGAAATGCCCAGAACTTGGATTTGGATATACACTAATTAATTTTTGAAATTCTTTATCTTCAACATTTAAAGGACAAGAATATGGCACCATTGGAGATTTACCAGAAAAACAACTAAAGTTTGGAAGGCTTGACTCACTTCTACTTTGTACATCATTTGCTGCTGTAATATTATTAACAGACAATACTCTTTGTTGTTCATTTAAGCCTATAGCATAATGCATCACATCATTACCGTTTTCAATATAAGGTGAATTATCAATTACATGCGCTAACTGGTGTGCATGCCCTAATTCATGAAGTGCTACACTTTCAAAATCAATTTTAACACCTTGTGTTCCTACCCCATAATACCAAGCTTCACCATCATCAAAAACAATATCTATTTCAACTGTATAAGCCTCAAAATCCTCTATAGTATTACCACATCCATCAAAGAAATAACTTGTTTCTCCTAAAGTTCCTTCTGGTAATTCTGAACCAACATCAAATCTTATTATATTTACTCCATTTGAGTCACTAGAAACAGGACTTCCGATAGTTAAATTTATACCAGTTTCACAACGCCAAGTATCTAAAGCTTTTAAAAAAGCTGTTTTTGCAGCAGTATTAGCATTAAAACTTGTTTGCATATTAAAAACATAACCTCCACTTCCGTCATTATCAACATGCCTTGTTGGGTAAGCATAAATATTTCCTGAACCGTTAGGCAATTCGAATTCTCCATTAATTTGCGAATAAGGAATAGTTAAATCTTCAGTAGATATTATACTATTTGAAACATTATCAGTCACCATAATTTTACCTGTACCTGCTCCAGATGGAACTTCAACAGTAATTGATGTAGGAGACCAAGTTACTTGTGTATCTAAAGCATCAATAAAAGTATTTCCTCCATCATCTCCACTACTAAAACTCACTTTCCCCTTATTAGAACCAAAATCTCCAGTAGCACCACTTGATTTTGTGATTGTAATTATAGATTTTGTGCCTCCTGTTATTGTTGTTGGAGAAAAACTAATAGAATTAGGCACTAAAGTTTCAGCTGGTTTTGAAGTTGTTTTCTGATTTGTTAATTTCGATAATTCTGTGTATTCCTTTTTTGTATACAACATAATATCTTTATACAATGAATTTGAAATACCTTTTCCAGATTTAAATGGATGTATTATTGAATTATCACGCAAACTATATTTATAAAACCCTTGCAAAGAACTATATACTGTAAAACTCTTTTTATTTGATACCTTATTACTAAAAACAGCATTATTTTCATTTAAAGTAAACAAACCTAAATCTCCAATATTTAACTTTAGGTTAGGAACAATTAATTGACTTTGCATTCCTATTGTGCCACCACGTGTAATTATTTCTATTGTTTTATCAGGTTCTCCTTTAAAGGCCTTATATATTTTAACAACGTTAGATGTAAATATTTTTTTATTTGCTTCATCCCAAAATGAAGTTTTAGATATTACTTCGCCTTCTACAACTAAACTTGAATTCTCAATCTGCTGCTTTAAAGACACTTTTCTTAGTAAGTTCTGAGCCTTTAAATTAGAAATACCTATGAAAACAAAACATAAAATTATTAGTAATATTTTCATAGTCTTTCTTTTCATAACAATCAGAAATATTATTTTATTTAGTCGTTATATTCCAAATATAACAATTATTAAGATATAATTTATTTAGCTTTGTTCTTAGTTAACCTATATTTAATATTTATAATAGTCTTTTTATGAAATACTTACCAATAAACAACTCCCTTTTTATTCAAAACAGAAAAAGCTTTACTTCAAAAATGAAAGCTAATAGTTTGGCTGTTTTTAACTCTAATGATATTTATCCTATTAGCGCAGATAGTACTTTGCCTTTTCAACAGCATCGAGATATTTTTTATTTAAGTGGTGTAGATCAAGAAGAAAGTATTTTAGTTTTATTTCCAGATTGCCCTAAAGAAAAACATCGTGAAATTTTATTTTTAAAAGAAACCAACGAGCATATTGCCATATGGGAAGGCGAAAAACTAACTAAAGAAGCTGCTTATGCTACAAGTGGAATAAAAACTGTTTATTGGTTACAAGACATGGAAAAAATCATGTTTGAATTAATGACACAATGTGATACTATTTACATAAACACAAATGAACATTATAGATCATCGGTTGATACTGAAACCAGAGAAGAACGTTATACTAAATGGTTAAAAGAAAAATACCCTGCACACGCAGTTGCTAAAAGCGCTCCTATTTTACAAAGACTACGTTCTGTTAAAAACCAAATTGAAATAGACTTAATACATCATGCTTGCAACATTACCGAAAAAGGATTTCGTCGAGTATTAAACTTCTTGAAACCAGGTATTTGGGAGTATGAAATTGAAGCAGAATTCATGCATGAATTTTTACGCAATCGCTCAAAAGGTTTTGCTTATAGTCCAATTATTGCATCAGGAAATAATGCAAATGTATTACACTATCTCGAAAATAATAAACAATGTAAATCTGGCGACTTGCTACTTTTAGATGTTGCTGCAGAATACGCTAATTATTCTAGTGATATGACGAGAACGATACCTGTTTCTGGTCGTTACACACAAAGACAAAAAGATGTTTATAATGCTGTAAACAGGGTGAAAATAGAAGCAACAAAAATGCTAGTTCCTGGAACTGACTGGGCAGAATATCATGTTGAAGTTGGAAAACTAATGACTTCTGAACTTTTAAGTTTAGGATTACTTGACAAAGCTGATGTAAAAAATGAAAATCCTGATTGGCCTGCTTATAAAAAATATTTTATGCACGGAACGTCTCACCACATGGGACTAGACACACACGACTACGGTATTTTAACAGACCCTATGCAAGCCAATATGGTGTTTACTGTTGAACCTGGAATTTATATTCCTGAGGAAAGTTTTGGTATTCGTTTAGAAGATGACGTTGTTATTCAAAACTCTGGAGAACCATTAAACCTTATGAAAAATATTCCTATTGAAATTGAAGAAATTGAAGATTTAATGAATTCATAAAACAAAAAAGAGGATTGTATTTAAAATACAATCCTCTCGCTAGCAATACTAAAATTGTATTTTTATAGAGTGACTAATTCAAATAAATAATCGTTTAGTTTTTGCAGCGTATTAATTTTATCTTTTGAGTTGATTAATAAAGAAATATTATTATTACTTCCTCCATAAGAAATCATTCTAATTTTTACATCTTGTAATATCTGGAACAGTCTGTAAGTTTCTTTATGATTCACTACAGAATGACCAACCAAACAAACAATACTTTGGTTTTTATCAACTTCAACTGTCGAGAACAATTCTAATTCAGCCAAAATTTTATCCAAGTTCTTATCATCATCAATTGTTAATGAAACTGCCACTTCAGATGTAGTAATCATATCAATAGACGTTTCATAAATCTCAAAAATCTCAAATACTTTTTTTAAGAATCCATGAGCTTGTAACATTCTACCAGATTTAATTTTAATGGCAGTAATATTTTCTTTTGCAGCAATAGCTTTAATACCATTTTCAGAAGTTTCACTCGAAATTAAAGTACCATAAGCTTCAGGATCCATGGTGTTTTTTAATCGCACAGGAATACAATCTTCCCTAACAGGTGTAACTGTTTGTGGATGTAATATTTTTGCCCCAAAATAAGCTAACTCAGCAGCCTCATCAAATGACAAATTAGAAATTGGCTTTGTGTTTTCAACATATCTCGGATCGTTATTATGCATCCCATCAATATCAGTCCATATTTGCACTTCCTCAGCTTTAATTACAGCACCTATAATAGTTGCTGTGTAATCACTCCCGCCTCGTTGTAAATTCGAAACGGCATCATTATCATCTAAACAAATAAATCCTTGAGTAATATAAATATCGGAAGGTTCAGCTTCATCTAATACAGTTGCAAAATGCTCTTTTATATATTCAAGATTTGGTTCTTTTGAACTATCAATTCGCATAAAGCTTAATGCTGGTAATAATGCAGAACGAATACCTTCTTGCTTTAAATATGCATTAAACATATAAGTTGAAAGCAATTCGCCTTGAGCAACTATATTATTTTCTAAAATTATTGAAAAAGATTTATAAGTGCATTCAACTAAAAAATTAAAAACACTTGACACATATTCTTTAACACTTTTATTTAAATCATTATTTTTAATAAGACCATCAATAGTCTTAAAATAAGCCTCATGCAAATTGTTAATTTTTTCTATAGCATCATTAGGAAGCTTATTTTCAATATCTTTTGAAATAGCAACTAGCTGATTTGTTGTGCCTGACATAGCTGACAAAACCACAACCTTTTTTTTACCGTCGTTAATAATATTTTTGACGTTACATATATTTTCAATGGAACCAACTGATGTGCCCCCAAATTTTAATACTTTCATTTTCATTAATTTGAGTGCTAAACTATAACTACTTTGGGTAATAAAGATATTTATTAAAAAAAAAGTTTATTTTTGCACATAATGTTAAATAATTAACATTAAATAACTTGTTTTAAACTTTAAGTGAATAAAACAACCTACATTAATGTTAGATAAAACCATCAAAAGACAATAAATCTCATTAAAATGAAAACGGTATCAAACTGTGTTGAAGATATTTTAATAACACAACCTTATTTAGAAGAGGCACTAACAAGAAACATTATAAATTTTAGTGCTTTGGCTATTGAATTAACAGAACCTATTAGCAAAATGCTAAAAAAAGATGTAAAACCTGGCGCTATAATGATGGCTTTAAGACGTTATAATCCGCCTGTTACTTTAGGGAATTCAATAAAAATGAAAAAGGTAATTCAAAATTTAGGAGATATAACGGTTCGCTCTAATCTTACCGATTTTACTATTAAAAATTCTGATACCATTATTGATAATCATGCTAAAATTTTAGACAAAATAAACCAAGAAACAAAACTATTTTACACATTTACAAGAGGGATTCATGAAAGTAATATTATAATTTCAAGTGTTTTAGATGACTTTACTCAAGAATGTTTTAAAAACGAAACGTTTTTAGCAACACAAGATGGACTTTCTGCCATAAGCGTTAATTTACCACAAGACAACTCTAAAATAGCGGGTTTATATTACCAATTTTTTAAACGATTGGCTTGGGAAGGCATTGTACTTTACGAAGTTATTTCAACTACAAATGAATTCACCATCTTAGTTGAAGAAGAATACGTAGACAAAGCTTTTTCTGCTATAAAAAAGGTTAAAGCTTAATTACATTTTATTCTTTTTTTATTGGCTGAAAAAGCACCTTACCATTATTTAACCATTCTTGGTTCTGGTATTTCAATATGGTCACTATACATTTGCCAAATTTTAAAACCTCCAGCAACATTTAGCACATTACTTATACCATTATTTCTTAAAATTAATTCTGCTAAATATCCTCTTAACCCTTTTTGGCAAAAAATAACAATTTTTTTATCTTGATTTTTAATAAAACCGACCTGTTGTCTTAATTGATCTAATGGATAATTTACAGCACTAGGAATGGTTCCTTTTTCATATTCTTGAACTGTTCTTGAGTCTATTAATAAATAATCTTCCTTTGAATTATCTTGAATAAAAGTCTCCAATTCCTCTACCGAAATTTGCTCGCTTCTACTATTTAAAACATTCTCTGTAACAAAACTTGTAACGACATTTGGGTCTTTAGCTGGTGAAAATGGAGGTGCATAAGCTAAATCTAATTGTGCCAAATCTGTTATTTTTAATTTAGCATAAATAGCTGTACTTAAAACATCTACACGTTTATCTACACCTACTTCACCAAATAGTTCTGCTCCTAAAATTTCTTCGGTTTCTGGGTTGTAATAAATTTCAGTAATCAAATCTTTTTGTCCTGGATAATACCCTGGAGTTGACCCCGCAACTGTTAAAACTGTTTTAAAAGAAATCCCTTTTTTAATCAAAGTTGTTGCATTCATACCTGTTCTTGCCAAAGTATAATCAAACACTTTTACAATAGCTGTTTTGTAAGCTCCTTTAAACAAAATATTCCTTCCAACCGCATTCGCACCCGCAGCTCTACCTGCTTTATTCGAGTGTGTACCTAGTGGAAAATAATCAAATTCATTAGTTTGTAAATTTTTAACAGACACATTATCTCCTGCTGCATACACATCTTTAATAGATGTTTCCATAAGCTCATTTACTTTTAAAGCACCATTACCAATAACTTCTGCTCCTTCTCGAATTAGTAAATCTGTATTCGGTTTAATACCCACACTTAAAATCACAAAATCGGTTGGAATTTGTTTTCCATCCTTAGTTACTACTGCTTGTATTTTTCCGTTTTCATCAATATCAAATTTAGAGACTAAACTTTCAGTTAAAACCTCAATACCTTCAGAAGTTAAGACATTTGCAGCAAAGTTTCCGAATTTTTGTTGCCACATATTTAGTACATGCGTAGAACCTTCAATTAACGTTACTTTCTTACCAGCTTCTTTTAAGTTTTCAGCCACTTCAATTCCAATTAAGCCTGCACCAATAACTGTTATGTGCTTTGATTCTTGAGTTAATCCTTCTTTAGTGATTTTATCAAAATCAATCATAGAACGACAGGTAGACCAATTACTCGCTAATTTTATATTTCCAATAGGAGGAACAATAGAACTTGCCCCTGTTGCGAAAATTAGTTTATCGTACGCATAATCTGAAATATTAGAATACACCACTTTATTTTTAGTGTCTATTTTTACAATTTCCTCATTTAAATGAACATCAATATTAAATCTGTTTTGAAGTAATTCTGGTTTTACAACCATTAAATGATCTCTACTCTCAATAACACCAGAAAAAGCATAAGGCATTCCACAAGTTGCATAACTAATATTGGCTCCTTTTTCAAATAAAACAATTTCAGCCTGCTCGTCTTCTCGTCTTGCTTTTGCTGCTGCAGATGGACCTGCAGATAACCCTCCTATAACTATGATTTTTTTCATTTCTATTTAAATTTTCTAAACAAATTTGAATTAAAAAATTTAATTAGAATGTAATATTTGTTACTCTAACGTTTAAGTAAAAGCATCATTTAAAACATTATATTTATAAATCTATTTTTCATGATAAGTACTCAAAATACAGAAACAGTTGCAAAGTCTATAGTTAAAATAAACAAAGGAGGTGATATTAAATACAAACATTTAATTTATATTTATTATCCAATTATATCTTTGCTCAAAATACTATAAACATGATTTTAACCCACAAAGGCATTAATCTATTTTATACCGATGACGGTGTAGGCTCTCCAATTGTTTTACTTCATGGCTTTTTAGAAAACAGTAATATGTGGCTACCTTTTATTCCTTCATTATCAAAAAAAAACAGAGTCATCTGTATTGATTTACTAGGTCATGGAAAAACAGGATGTTTAGGCTATATTCATACTATGGAACTTATGGCCGAAATAGTTGAAGCCGTTCTGTCTCATTTAAAAATAAAAAAAGCGACTCTTATTGGTCATTCTATGGGCGGTTATGTTGCACTTGCTTTTGCAGAAAAATATCCTAATAAAACTGAAGGGTTATGTCTTATGAATTCTACAGCAGAAGCAGACTCTGAAGAAAAACAAATAAATAGAGACAGGGCTATTATTGCTGTTAAACAAAACCACAAAACATTTATTCAACTAGCTATATCAAATTTATTTAGGCCAAAAAACAGAACCATTTTTTCTGAAGAAATAAAACACATAAAAAAAGAAGCTTTAGAAACCCCTTTACAAGGAATTATAGCAGCTTTAGAAGGTATGAAAATTAGAAAAAATAGAGCTTTTTTATTACGTAATAACAATTATAAACTCATGATGATTATTAGTAAAAAAGATCCTGTTTTAAATTATGATGATTTAGTGAATCAAACAAAAAATACTCAAGTTAAAGTTGTTGAATTTCCCGATGGACATATGAGTCATGTTGAAAATAAAATAGATTTCTTACGAGAGTTAAAACGTTTTGTCGAAAAAATACGTGTTTAATCTTGTTTTTTGCTTATTTTTCATATATTTAGTTCAAAATAGTTTTCATCATGAATAAAAAAACTAACGAACCAACTTTAATTCCAAAAATATATTGTAATCTTTTTGGTCATGATTATCAAGTAACCAAGAAAGTTACTTACCATGTTAAAGAATATACTTGTTGTCATTGTAAAAAACAATTAACTACAAATAGCAATGGCAGACTAATTGAATTAACTCCTAAGTTTAAAGAAATAAATGATATCCTTGAGCGTATTCATTCAAAAAGGATGATACGTTCAAAGAGAAAAACCAACACTTCGTCGATTTACTTACGCGCTGTAAAAAGTTAATGAATCTTTTTTAATACTTTAACGTTCTCTAATAGAAGTGAATAATAGCAAAAAAAGTAAATGAAAAACATTCAATGCAAAATGTTTGGTCACGACTTTCGTGTATCAAGAAATGTGACCTACCATGTTAAAGAATACACCTGTAAAAACTGTAAAAAAGAACTTACTACAAACAGCAGTGGAAAATTAACAGAACTAACTCCTAAGTTTAAAGAAATAAACAATGCTTTAGAGCGTATTCATCATAAGCGCAAAATTAGAGCTAAAGAACTAGCTATTAATAGTAGTGAATTATTAGTTTTTAGTCATTAAATATTCTTCCAACCTTGTGCCTTAATAGGTATTTTAGTATCAGCTCTCGTTACTAAATCTATACCTGCATTTGCTTCTTTTATAAAACCAATTACTGTGAAATTTGGATTTGCTTTAATTTTTGGAAAATCTGCTTGAGAAATAGTAAATAATAACTCGTAATCCTCTCCGCCATTTAAAGCCACAGTGGTACTATCAATATTAAATTCTTCGCAAACAGAAATAACTTGCGGATCTAATGGAATTTTAGCTTCATACAAATCGCAACCAACATTACTTTGTTTACATAAATGTATAATTTCAGACGACAAACCATCACTAATATCAATCATAGATGTAGGTTTAACGTCTAAATCTTTCAACAAATTAACAATATCTTTACGAGCTTCTGGTTTTAATTGACGCTCAATTAAATAAGAATACGGCTCTAAATCTGGTTGATTATTAGGATTTACTTTATAAACTTCTTTTTCACGTTCTAGTATTTGCAAACCCATATAAGCAGCTCCTAAATCGCCAGAAACAACAAGCAAATCATTAATTTTAGCTCCATTTCTATAAACCTCATTATCTTGTTCAACTTCACCAATAGCTGTAACAGAAATTATTAATCCAGTGGTAGAAGATGTTGTATCTCCACCAACAACATCAATATTATAAATACCCGCAGCAGTTTCAATTCCTGCATACAAATCTTCAAGTGCTTCAAGTGGAAACCTATTAGAAACAGCTATAGAAACCGTTATTTGAGTTGCCTTAGCATTCATAGCATATACATCAGAAAGATTTACCACGACCGCTTTATATCCTAAGTGTTTTAAGGGCACATAACTTAAATCAAAATGTACACCTTCAATAAGTAAATCGGTAGTTACAACAAGTTTCTTTTTATTAAATTCTAAAACAGCAGCATCATCACCAATACCTTTTATTGTAGAGCTATGCTTTATCTTAAAATTTTTAGTTAAATGATCTATTAGTCCAAATTCTCCTAAATCACTCAATTGTGTCCGTTGTTGATTTTTATCTTCTATCATGCTGCAAAAATAAGAAGCTTATTTTACAAACGCGTAATTTTTAGTAATTATGCTATTAATTGAATTCTATTTACGATAACAATAGATAAACAGTGGCTTTTCAATCTATAACAAAAACCTATTAAACCATATACTAATATAATGTTAGGATGTATGGAAATCCATGACTTATATTGTATATTTGCAGTCTATTTAGACAAAATCTAATTAAAGATTATGATAAAAGTTTCTGATACAGCTAAGAAAAAAATCATTGAGCTTATGCAAGATGACGGCTATAACCCAACCGAAGATTTTGTTCGCGTTGGTGTTAAAAGTGGTGGTTGTTCTGGTTTGTCTTACGATTTAAAGTTTGACAAAGAAAATAATGAAGGTGATAAAGTATTTGAAGATAATGGTGTAAAAATTATTGTTGACAAAAAAAGCTTTTTATACTTAGTAGGTACAACTTTAGAATATTCTGGGGGATTAAACGGAACAGGTTTTGTTTTTAATAACCCTAACGCAAACCGCACTTGCGGATGTGGAGAATCGTTTTCATTATAAAAAATAAAAAGCATTATGTCGAAGTATACCGAAGATGATTTACGCGAAGAGCTTAAAACAAAAGAATACGAATACGGTTTTTATACCGATATTGAATCTGATACATTTCCTATTGGTTTAAATGAAGATATAGTTCGAGCAATTTCCAAAAAGAAAGAAGAACCAGAATGGATGACAAAATGGAGACTGGAAGCCTTTAAAGCATGGAAAGAAATGTTGGAGCCTGATTGGGCAAATGTACATTACCAAAAACCAGATTTTCAAGCTATTTCTTATTACTCTGCGCCTAACAGCAAACCAAAATATGATAGTTTAGACGAAGTTGATCCAGAATTACTAGACACCTTTGCAAAACTGGGAATTTCTTTGGACGAACAAAAAAAATTAGCTGGCGTTGCTATGGATGTTGTTGTAGACTCGGTTTCTGTTGCTACAACGTTCAAAAAAACATTAGGAGAGAAAGGCATTATTTTTATGAGCATTTCGGAAGCTATTAAAGAGCATCCAGAACTTGTAAAAAAATATTTAGGAACGGTTGTTCCTCAAAAAGATAATTTTTATGCGGCTTTAAATTCTGCTGTATTTAGCGATGGATCTTTTTGCTACATTCCAAAAGGTGTTAAATGTCCAATGGAATTATCAACCTATTTTAGAATCAATCAAGCAGGTACTGGCCAGTTTGAAAGAACACTCGTAATTGCAGATAAAGGCAGTTATGTAAGTTACCTTGAAGGCTGTACAGCACCAAGTAGAGATGAAAATCAATTACACGCTGCGGTTGTAGAATTAATTGCTTTAGACGATGCCGAAATTAAATATTCAACCGTACAAAACTGGTATCCTGGAAATTCCGAAGGTAAAGGTGGTGTTTACAACTTTGTAACAAAAAGAGGTTTATGCGAAAAAAATGCTAAAATTTCATGGACGCAAGTTGAAACAGGAAGTGCTGTTACTTGGAAATATCCATCATGTGTATTAAAAGGCGATAATTCGGTAGGAGAATTTTACTCTATTGCCGTAACAAACAATTACCAACAAGCAGATACTGGAACAAAAATGATTCATTTGGGAAAAAACACCAAATCGACCATTATCTCTAAAGGTATTTCAGCAGGAAAATCACAAAATAGCTACAGAGGTTTAGTAAAAATTAGCCCAAATGCAGATAATGCCCGTAACTTTTCGCAATGCGATAGTTTATTAATGGGTAACGAATGTGGTGCACATACATTTCCATATATTGAAGCTAAAAACAAATCGGCTAAAATAGAACACGAGGCAACCACTAGTAAAATTGGTGAAGATCAAATTTTTTATTGCAATCAGCGTGGTATCGATACAGAAAAAGCGATTGCCTTAATTGTAAATGGCTTTAGTAAAGAAGTACTAAATAAACTTCCAATGGAATTTGCAGTTGAAGCTCAAAAATTATTAGAAATAAGTTTAGAAGGTAGCGTAGGTTAAATTTAATTAAAATGAAAAAAACACTAATTCTACTTGTTTTAATTATGGCAATTTTAAGTTGCAAAAACGAAACGAAATCTGATGCAACAAAAACAACGGATAGTTCTAATCAAAATGATGAATTAACCTTACTAAAAGGTGAATTTATATTTTATGGTGATGCGGCAGTATTACAAGCTTATAATGAAATTTACGGAGTTTACATTACTGATAAAATGCTAGAACTAAACAAACAAGCAGACCAATACAAAAAATTACCTACCGATATGGTTAAAGTTGAAATAAAAGGAAAAATTTCAACTCAAAAAGATGATAAAATTCTTTGGGATAAAAAAGTTGAAATTGTTGAAATATTAAATGTATCAGCATCAAATCAAAAAGATAATAACGTAGTTAAATTAGGAGAACAATAACATGTTAAAAATAACAAACTTACACGCAAGTGTTGAAGATAAAGCCATTTTAAGAGGCATTAACTTAGAAGTAAAACCAGGAGAAGTACACGCTATTATGGGACCAAACGGTTCTGGAAAAAGCACATTATCTTCTGTAATTGCTGGAAAAGAAGAATATGAAGTTACTAATGGCACTATTCTTTTTAACGATGAAGATATTAACGAATTAGCTGCCGAAGAACGTGCTCACAAAGGTGTATTTTTATCATTTCAATACCCCGTTGAAATCCCTGGAGTTTCTGTAACAAACTTTATAAAAACAGCTATTAACGAATCTCGTAAAGCAAAAGGATTAGAAGATATGCCTGCTAAAGACATGTTAAAACTAATTCGTGAAAAAGCTGAATTATTAGAAATTGACAGGAAATTTTTATCGCGTTCTTTAAACGAAGGCTTTTCTGGTGGTGAGAAAAAACGTAACGAGATTTTTCAAATGGCAATGTTAGAACCAAAATTAGCTATCCTTGACGAAACAGATTCTGGTTTAGATATAGATGCATTACGCATTGTTGCAAACGGTGTAAATAAACTTAAAAGTAAAGACAATGCGGTTATTGTTATTACACACTACCAGCGTTTATTAGACTATATCGTACCAGATTTTGTTCACGTACTTTATAACGGACGAATCGTAAAATCTGGCGGAAAAGAATTAGCGCATGAACTTGAAGAAAAAGGATACGACTGGATTAAAGAAGAGGTAAACGCGTAATTAGTAACCAGCAAAAAGTTTAAAATTGACAGGATTATTGACTGAAAACAAAAAACTGTAGACTGTAAAGACTGTAGACTTAATAACATGGATTTAAAAGAAAAATTATTATCATCCTTTTTAATTGTTGACAATCAAGTAGACATAGACACTTATGTTCATGATGTTAGAAACGATGCTATAAAAATATTTAAAGAAAAAGGCTTTCCTTCCAAAAAAGAAGAAGCTTGGAAATACACGTCTTTAAATAAAATATTAAAAGAAGATTATAGCGTTTTTCCTAAACAAGAAAATGCTATTGAGTATAAAGATGTACAAAAATATTTTATTCACGAAATAGACACCTATAAAGTTGTATTCGTCGATGGAAAATATGCATCACATTTATCTAACACTACACACGATGGTATGGATATTTGCTTAATGTCTGCAGCATTAACAAAACCTAAATATCGTTTAATAATTGAAAATTATTTCAATAAAGCAGTAACAACAGATAGTTTAACATCTTTAAATACAGCATTTGCAAGCGAAGGCGCATATATATACATCCCAAAAAACAAACTAGTAGATAAGCCCATACAAATTATAAATTTCTCTACAGGAAACGAATCGGCAACCATGTTACAACCTCGTAACTTAGTTGTAGTCGAAGATAATTCTCATGTGCAAATTATAGAACGCCATCAAAGTTTAACCGATAATGCTGTTTTAACTAATAGCGTTACCGAAATTTTTGCTAACAAACGTGCTATTGTAGATTATTATAAAATACAAAACGATAACACAAATGCTTCATTAATAGATAATACATACATAAAACAAAAAAGAGAAAGTGTAGCATCTGTTCACACCTTTGCATTTGGAGGTAAATTAACACGTAACAATCTTAATTTCTACCAACAAGGCGAACGTATAAATTCTATTTTAAAAGGTGTTACTATTATTGGCGATAAACAACATATAGATCATAATACACTTGTGCATCATATAGATCCTAATTGTGAAAGTCATCAAGATTATAAAGGCATTTTTGGTGAAAATTCTACAGGCGTATTTAACGGTAAAATAGTTGTAGAAAAAGAAGCGCAAAAAACAAACGCTTTTCAATCAAATAACAATATTTTAATTAGCGATAAAGCAACCATAAACACCAAACCACAGCTAGAAATTTTTGCCGACGATGTAAAATGTTCTCACGGTTGTACCATTGGTCAGTTAGACGAAAGTGCTATGTTTTACATGCGTTCTCGTGGTATTCCAGAAAAAGAAGCCAAAGCACTTTTAATGTATGCTTTTAGTAATAACATATTAAGCTCGGTTAAAATTCCAGAAATAAAACAACGTATTACCAAAATTATCGCCAGTAAATTAGGTGTTAATCTTGGGTTTGATTTATAAAATTATTTGAAGCTAATCCCGCTTTCGGCAGTCGCTCTCTGCGAGGAGCTCCAACAAATGCCTCAATCGGGGCTATACTTAAAGCTATGTTCAACGTAAACGACATAAGAAAAGACTTTCCCATTCTTTCGCGCAAAGTAAATGGCAAGCCATTAGTGTATTTCGATAATGCAGCAACATCACAAACCCCACAACAAGTTATAGATGTTATTGTAAATTACTATTCAAATTATAATGCTAATATTCATCGTGGCGTTCACACGTTAAGTCAAGAAGCTACCAATTTATACGAACAAGCACGTATTAAAATTCAAAAACATTTCAATGCAAAACATGTCCATGAAATTATTTTTACATCGGGCACAACACACAGTATAAATTTAGTCGCAAACGGATTTTCATCAATATTAAAAAAAGGCGATGATATTATTGTTTCTGCACTAGAACATCACAGTAATATTGTACCATGGCAAATGCTTTGCGAACGTACTGGAGCTAATTTAAAAGTCATCCCAATGAACCAAGATGGCGAATTAGTTATAACAGAATTTGATAAGTTACTATCAAAAAACACAAAACTTGTTTTTGTAAATCATGTATCAAATGCTTTAGGAACTATAAACTCTATTGAATATATTATAGAAAAAGCCCACCAAATTGGTGCCGCCGTTTTAATTGATGGTGCACAATCGGCACCACACATAAAACCAGATGTTCAAAAATTAGATGTCGATTTTTACGTCACATCTGCACATAAAATGTGTGGCCCTACAGGTGTTGGAATGCTTTACGGAAAAGAATCTTGGTTAAAAAAGCTACCTCCTTATCAAGGTGGTGGTGAAATGATTGCCGAAGTAACGTTTGAGAAAACAACTTACGCCGAATTACCACATAAATTTGAAGCTGGCACACCCAATATTTGTGGCGGCATTGCGTTCGGCGCTGCAATAGATTATATGAATGCTATTGGTTTTGATGCCATTGCTAAGTATGAGCACGAACTTTTAGATTATGCCACTAAAAAACTTCTAGAAATAGATGGTTTAAAAATTTACGGCACCTCAAAACAAAAAACATCGGTTATTTCATTTAATTTAGAAGGGGTTCATCCCTATGATGTGGGCACCATCCTAGATAAATTAGGAATCGCTGTAAGAACAGGACACCATTGTGCACAACCTGTAATGGATTTCTTCAAGATTCCAGGAACTGTAAGAGCTTCTTTTTCATTCTATAATACCAAAGAAGAAATAAATGTTTTAATAAAAGGCATTATGAAAGCAAAAATGATGCTTTCTTAAAATTTTAATCATTTTATTTAATTTTCCCTAACAAACAATTAAACTAATAGTAGTTTTTATCCGAAATTTAACATTTTTTTTAATAATTGTAAGATAATTCCAAAAAATAATTATATCTTCAACGCTGACTAATTCAAATTTATATTTCAAATGAAAAAATTATTATTAAGTATGGCGGCTGTAGCCTTATTATTTACAGCGTGTGATGATGAAAAAAATGAAATCGTTCAAGAACAAATTGTTGATATGAGCGATTTTTATGTTTTTACAGACTTTAATGAAGATTTAAGCTCTAAATCTACTAATTCGAAAAAAACATACAAGACATGTTACTCCATGGAGGTTCTTAACAGACAGTTAAAAGAAAACCCTGGTTTAGAAAAAAAGATGTACAATATAGAGTATAAAACTAGAAAATTTATTACTGCTAAAGGCAAACCAGGTAGCGGTGGTGGCAGTGGAGAAACTGATGTTGACGTACTTCCTATTGATGATGGTTTAGGAATAATCAATATTCCAATATATGTTCATATAGTTTTACCAAATGCTAATGATGTTCCAGACTCTCAAATACAAGCTCAAATAAATGTATTGAATGATGATTTTAACAGTAAAAACACAAATCAATTACCTTCTGGCGCAACAAATTTCATTAACGATGCTTCAAATACAGGTATAAGTTTTTCTTTAATTGGTACAGACAGACATAATGATTCTACTGCAGAATGGGGTACTAGAGATGCTGTAAAAGCTGCATATCCTCCTATTAATCCAGATTCAGTATTAAACATCTGGGTTTGTAATATAGGTGGTGGTATTTTAGGCTATGCACAATTTCCTGGAGGAAATCCAAACACCGATGGTGTTGTTTTATTATACTCAAGCTTACCAGGAGGATCAGCTGCACCTTATAACTTAGGACGAACTGCTACGCATGAAATTGGACACTACCTAAATTTACGTCACATTTGGGGAGATGGAAGATGTAGACAAGATGATTTTGTTGCAGATACACCGTCATCTGATGGCGCTAACTATGGTTGCCCTTCTTATCCAACAGTAAATTGTAAATCAACTGATATGACAATGAATTACATGGATTATACAGATGATGCCTGTATGTATATGTTCACTGATGGACAAAGCAATAGAATGCGTGCTTTATTAGCTAGTGGTTCTAGATAAAATGCTTAAACATCCATTATTAAAAATTAAAAAGACGCCAAAGTTGGCGTCTTTTTTGTATATTATTTTTTAAATATGCAATCAATGAAATTTTTAACCATACTCCTTACAATAATTATTGTTCAATCCTGTAAATGCCAGAAAGAAACAACAAAGATGTTAGATGAAACGCAACAGGAAAAACCAACAGAAATATTAAATGGGACGTATTCAATTTCATCAATAGAAAATAACAAAACTCTTCCTGAAAATTTAAACATAACTTTTGATAAAAACACAAATAAAGTATCTGGATTTTCTGGATGCAATCAGTTTTCAGGAACTTATAAAACTAAAGGAAACACCATATTATTTAGTAAATTATCAACTACAAAAATGTATTGTGAAAATATAATGCATGTTGAGCAAAAACTACTAAATATTCTAAATAACGTCAACTCTTTTTCAGTTGAAAAAAATCAAATAAACTTAAAAAATAATAACCTTATTTTAATTCAAGCTTCAAAAAATAATTACACTATTATATACTCTGCTTCCTCAAGAGGTACTTTCAAAAAAATTACCATTAATAAAAAAAGTATATCATCCTTAAACAAAAGAGGTGGTACTCCAATTATTAAATCTTGTAATGAAGAAAATTGGAATAGCATCTTAAAAAAGCTTGAATTAATTAATATTAACGCCCTTTCATCACTTGAAGCTCCAAGTAAAAAGTTTCAATTTGATGGTGCTGCATTAGCGCATTTAAAAATAACTAATGGTGATAATATTTATGAATCACCTCCTTTCGATCATGGTAATCCTCCAAAAGAAATAGAAGCTCTTGTTAAAGAAATTCTATCAATTTCAGAAAACATTGAATAGCAACGTTTGATGTTGTATTTTTGTATAAAATTTTAAATATGAGTATTGAAGAAATTCAAAACGAAATAATAGACGAATTCTCAATGTTTGAAGATTGGGAAGAACGCTACCAATATATGATAGATTTAGGTAAAGATTTACCTTTAATTGACGACCAATATAAAACCGACAGCAATATTATAAAAGGTTGCCAAAGTAAAGTATGGGTTCATGCCGAAATGAAAGACGATAAAATAGAATTTACCGCCGATAGTGATGCTATTATTACCAAAGGTATTATTGCTATTTTAATTCGTGCGTTTTCAAATCAGCACCCAAAAGACATTATAGATGCCAATACCGATTTTATTGATCAAATTGGATTAAAAGAGCATTTATCTCCAACAAGAGCAAATGGCTTAGTAAGTATGATAAAACAACTTAAAATGTACGCTATAGCATACCAAACACAACTAAAATAATGTGTTTTATCATTCCTGTAAAAGCAGGAGTCTTAATGAAATTTCTGCCTTCGCAGAAATAAAAAATAAATTATAAAAAAATGAATAACACAATAGACACATCCGAATTTGGTGAAAAAATAGTAAACGTTTTAAAAACAATTTACGATCCAGAAATTCCTGTAGATATATATGAATTAGGTTTAATTTATGATGTTTTTGTAAATGAAGACTACGACGTAAAAATATTAATGACTTTAACTACACCTAATTGCCCCGTAGCAGAAACATTGCCTTTAGAAGTTGAAGAAAAAGTAAAATCTTTAGATGCTGTAAAAAGCGCCGAAGTTGAAATTACTTTCGACCCGCCATGGACACAAGAGCTTATGAGTGAAGAGGCCAGATTAGAATTAGGTATGCTTTAAATATCATGATAAAAGAAGTAATAAAAAAAGAAGAAGATGTTATTGCATTAAGTTCAACTTTAAATAGAAAAGTTGTACACTTAAAAGATTTGATGATTACTGTAATTGAATTTACAAATGGACCAATGGCACAAACAGATCCGCCTCATAATCATCCGCATGAGCAAATTTCTTATGTTGCAAGCGGTTCTCTTAAATTATTTATTGAAGACAGAGAGTATATTTTAAATGAAGGTGATGTTTTTAGAGTAGAATCTAACCTAAATCACTGCATTCAAACTTTAACAGAAAATGTTAAACTTATTGATGGTTTTGCTCCAATACGTGAAGATTTTCTTTAAAACACAAAATACCTAATGCCAGACGAGATTATAAATCGCGTAGCGAATAGCAAGTTAATAACACTAAACCTTGAAGATTATTATCCTGAAGGTAAACGTATTCTTTTTGATATTAAAGATTGGTTATTTGAAGGGTTTGTTTTGCGTGAAAAAGATTTCCGAAATCAAGTTTCAGAATTTGACTGGTCGCAATATAAAGATTGTTATGTTGCATTAACATGTACTACAGACGCTATAGTTCCTGCTTGGGCATATATGTTAATAAGTATTCAATTAGAATCTTTTTCAAAAAAAACAATAATTGGTAATCTTGAAGCTTTAGAAACATCTATCTATCAAGATGTTTTAAATAATTTAAATGTTACAGAGTTTAAAAACAAACCAATAATTATTAAAGGTTGCTCAAAAAAACCTGTACCACAAAATGCCTATATCATGCTAGCAACAAAGCTAAAGCCTATTGCTAAGTCTATTATGTATGGCGAAGCTTGCTCCTCTGTGCCTCTTTTTAAAAACAAGTAATTTCTTCAAAAACTTTCTGTGACTAAAATATATAAAGGGGTCTAAATATTTATATTTGACAAATTTTAACAACTAAAAAACAAAATGAAGAAAGTATTATTATTACTTACCTTATTTATTGTAATATCATCAATAAATGCACAAACAAAAGAAGAATTACAACAACAAAAAGCCGAAAAACAAGCGGTTGCAGATGCTGCTCAAGCAGAAGCTAATGCATTACAAGCAAAAATTGATGCGCTTCCAGGTTGGAGAAAAGGTGCTTTTGGAACTATTGGAGGTAGCCTATCTAACTTCAATAATTGGTATTCTCAAGGCACGCCAAACAATGCCTCTGGGAATATAGGATTTACATTAAATGCCTATGCTAATTTAATAGAAGAAAAATTCTTTTGGAGAAACTCATTAAATACCAATTTAAATTGGGTGAAATTAGATAATAAAGATATTAATACTGATGATGATAGTTTCAATCCTACAACCGATGTATTTAATATTTCATCACTATACGGTAGAAATATCACAAAAACATTAGCTGCTTCTGGTTTAATGGAATATAGAACAACTTTACTAGATAACTTTAATGATCCTGGATATTTAGACATAGGTATTGGTGCTACTTGGACACCAATTGAAAATCTAATAGTTGTTATTCATCCAGGAAACTACAACTTTGTTTTTAGTAATAATGATACTGTTTTTGAATCATCATTAGGTGCTAAAATTGTTGCCGATTATACACGACAAATAGGTGCTATAAACTTTAAAACAAACTTCTCTACCTTCCAAAGTTACCAAAATAGCGATTTATCAAACTTTACTTGGACAAACTCATTTGGTTATACCTTATGGAAAATGATTGGTGTTGGCTTTGATTTTGGACTAAGAAGCAACAAACAAGAAGCTCTAAATTATGCATTGGCTCAAGTTCCTGCAACAGCAACTTCTTTTAATGATGTAGACAACAAATTACAAACCTATTATACAATTGGTTTGAGTTATAAATTCTAATTAAAAGAATACTTATTATTTAAAAGCACACTATTTATAGTGTGCTTTTTTTATATTTAAATGTAAGGGTAATTACAAAACATATGTATTTTATCTGATTTATTTGCATTTAATCGAATTTATGTTTATATTGCACGCGGTGACTGAAGATCCATTTCTCTCAACTTTAGTTTCATAAAACTGTTTGCCCTAAACGCTAAATGAACTAAACCGATGAATAAAAATAATACTACAATTGTTTTAGCAGAAGACAACACTACACTTTCCTTACTGTTAAAATTCAGATTAGAAAAAGAAGGATATCAATTATTCATAGCTAAAGACGGAAAAGAAGCAATAGAATTAATAGAACAACACACTCCAGACTTAATTATAACAGATATTATGATGCCGTATATAAGCGGATTAGAAGTTATAAGTCATGTTAGAATAAAACTAGATATGGACGCTCCAATAATAGTTTTCTCTGCTGCTGGTCAAGAAGAAATGGTACTTAAAGCTTTTAATCTTGGTGCTAATGATTTTATGGGAAAACCATTTAGCCCAAATGAATTAATGATACGAGTAAAACGACTTTTAGGATAAAACTTATGCTAGAATACGAAACATATATTAACTATTTAAAAGACAGCCCCTCACTAATGAAAATAGCTTGGGCTACGAGTTGTTTTTTATTGTTAATAATTGTTTTCCTTACTATTTATTTAAAATCAGTACGTACGTATTTAAGAACAAAAGAATTAGAAAATTTAGAGTTTAGAAAAGAATATGAAGCTTTATTAATTGAATATTTATATTCTGGAGATGATAGTGGAAATATCAATTCAATTCAAGAATCAATTATTGAGAATTTTAAAACCTCAGTAAATAACAAATCCAAACGAAAAATCATTATTACTGTTCTATATGATTTAATGAATGAAGTTTCTGGTGAAATGTCTGATTCTATAAAAACATTTTATTACAAAACAGGCCTTATAAATGATGCATTAAAACGCTTAGAAAGTAAAAAATGGCATATAATAGCAAAAGGGATTGGAGAATTAACACGTTTTAAAATTGATGAAGTTCATAACACTGTCTCAAAATTTATAAAACACCCAAGAAAAGAAGTTAGAAAAGAAACCCAATTATATCTTGTAAGTCTTTATAAATTTGAAGGTCTTTCATTTTTAAATAACATGTCTACACCATTATCAGAATGGGCACAAATACAATTACTTGAAATTTTACAAAATTTTGATGATCAGCAAATCTGTGATATAAAACCTTGGCTAAAATCAACAAATGATACTGTAGTATTATTTTCTTTAAAATTAGCACAAATCTATAATCAATTTGAAGTTCAAGATACTTTAATAGAATTATTATCGCATACAAACAAAACAATCAGGATTTCGGCTATAGAAACGTTAACACATCTATATGGTCTTGAAGCAAAAGAAATGCTTAAAGCTAACTTTAATGAATTAAGTTTAGAAGAGCAAATTTCATTCTTCGGTATGCTTGAAAAATTAGTAGTTCCATCTGATGAACCATTTGTTGAAAAGTATTTATTCCATAAAAACTTTGAAATACAGCTTTTAGCACTTAAAATATTGAAATCCATTAATCTTGATAAGTATTTGGGCTTAAGCAAAATGCCTATTGATGAAAAAGATTCTTCAATGATAAAACTAGTAGACTCCCTATAATTATGGATACAAGTAGCGTTCAAGTAATTTTAAAAATTCTGCATTATCTGTTTTTTGGATATGCTTTTATAGCCATATTATCATATATTATTTTATCTGTCATTTCAGGAAAAGAAACTATAGAATATCTTAAAAAAAACAGCTTTGTAAATTATAAAGACATACTATCTTCTACCATGTCGCCCTCTATAACTATTATTGCTCCTGCATATAACGAAAGTTTAAATGTTGTAGAAAATGTAAGATCGTTATTATCTAACCACTATGTTAATTATAATGTTATTATAGTAAATGATGGTAGTAATGATGACAGCCTAGAAAAATTAATTGAAGCTTATGATTTAGAAAAAATAGAGTATTTAATTAATGAAAAAATTAAAACACAACCATTAAGAGCTGGTGTATTTAAATCTAAAAATCCTGCCTTTGAAAAACTAATGGTAGTAGATAAAGTAAATGGTGGTAAAGCAGATGCCTTAAACATGGGTTTAAACATAAGCAAAACCAAATATGTAGCCTGTATAGATGTAGATTGCTTATTACTTGAAGATGCTCTGCAGAAAATGATAAAACCATTTCTTGATGAAACAGACACAAAAGTTATTGCTGCTGGAGGTGTTATTAGAATAGCAAATTCTTGTATTATTAAAGGCGGAAAATTAATAGATGTTAATTTTCCAAAAAACATGCTTGTACAATCTCAAATTTTAGAATACTTAAGAGCATTCCTTCTAGGAAGAATGGCTTGGAGTAGACTAAATGGATTGTTAGTAATTTCGGGAGCTTTTGGCATATTCGACAAAGAAATTGCTATTGCTGTTGGTGGTTATGATACCCAAACTGTTGGAGAAGACATGGAAATTATTGTTAGAATGCGACGCTACATGGAAGAGCGAAATGAGAAATATAGAGTTTCTTATATCCCTGATCCTCTATGCTGGACAGAAGCACCAGACACTTATAAAGTATTTATTTCTCAAAGAAATAGATGGACTCGTGGTACTATTGAAACTTTAAAGAAGCATAGAAAGATTGCTTTTAATAGAAAATACGGCTCATTTGGTTTACTAAGTTACCCATACTGGTTAATATTTGAGCGTATGGCTCCAATTATTGAAGCTGTAGGACTTATTTATTTTATAATATTAATTGCTTTACAAGAGGTAAGGTGGGAATATGCTCTTTCATTTCTAGTACTATCATATTTATTTTCAATGTGTTTTTCTATTATTGCTATTTATTCTGAAGAATTAACTTTTCATCAATACAAAAAAAGAGGTACCGGATATAAACTCGTTTTATTAAGTGCATTGGAACCTTTTGTACTCCACCCATTCATATTATATGCAGCTATTCGTGGTAATTACGATTACTATTTTAATAAGAAAAAGAAATGGGGAAGTATGGTAAGAAAAGGTTTAGCAACTGTATAATTAACTTAATTCTAAGTAAAAATATTTATGCCATTTCGTTTTTTAAATAAAGACATTTATAAATATATCAATCTAACCATGGCATTGATTGGTACTTTTTGGTTTATAAGCTTATTTGAGCTTATCATGTCTAAATCAATTCACTCTAATTTTTTATTAGCAATTACATTAAAGTTTATTAATGACTTTTGGTGTGGAATAATCATTGGATTATTTCTATTTCCTATTTCATACTTATGTAATTTATTTCTAAAAAAACACGTTTTTACTATAGTTAAAATAGTTTTAGTTCTTTTTATAATTATTCAATATTCATTAGTAAAGTATAGCTTAACAACATTACTAAACTTAGGAGCAGATCTTTTAGGATACTCTTTTGATGATATTTTTAATACCGTTTCAGCATCAGAATCTT
Organism: Algibacter sp.; assembly: GCA_050294475.1. Classification (GTDB taxonomy): domain Bacteria; phylum Bacteroidota; class Bacteroidia; order Flavobacteriales; family Flavobacteriaceae; genus Thalassobellus. The sequence continues at coordinate 261,036 of JBNKOE010000024.1, forward strand.
TTTCAATTGCTTATTTTATTCCTTATATAGCTTTTCCATTGCTATTCTTCTTATTATTTTATTTAATAACAAAATATTCAAACGAACGCATCTTAATTGGAGCAGGCGTTATCGTTTTTACATTATTTGGAAGTTTAAAATTAGTAATAACAAATACATCGGATGTTAATTATCAAAACAAGATTGTTTTTTTAACCTATGACATTTATAAATTTCAAAATGAAAAAAGCAAACTAAATGCTTATAAATTTGATAGGGACGACTTTCCTTTACTAAAGCCATTTAGTAATTCTAAAGATGTTTTATCTCCTTTTTTTAATATTAAAGAAGAAAAGCCCAATATTGTTATTATAATAGTTGAAGGTTTAGGCAGCGAATTTATGAATAACGGAACCTATAGTGGGTTTACACCATATCTAGATGGTTTAGTTTCAAAATCATTATACTGGAATAACTTTGTAAGCACTACAGGAAGAACCTTTGGTGTTATTCCTTCATTATTAGGATCTTTACCTTTTGGTGAAACAGGCTTTTTAGAATTACCCAAAACACCATCTCACATTTCATTAGTAAGTGTTTTAAAAGCAAATGGATATTCAACTTCTTATTATTCAGGAGACCAATCTAGTTTTGATAAAAAAATTAACTTCTTTGAATATAATGACATAGACAATGTTATAGATGAAAATAAATACGGTCCTGAGTATACTAAAACACAAACTAATTCTGGTGGTTTTTCTTGGGGTTATCCAGATTCTGAAATTTTTAGAAAAACATTATCTTCATTAGATAACACCAAGAAACCAAGATTAGATGTAATTATGACGCTTTCTAATCACGAACCTTTTAATTTTCCAAATAAAAATCTGTATGAGCAAAAAGTTGATAGCATCTTAAATAGTAATAAAACCTTAGAAATTACAAGAGAAGATGTTTTAGACAATAAAGATATTTACACTAGTTTATATTATACTGATACTTCTATAAAGGATTTTATGACTGCTTATGAAAAGCGAGAAGATTTCAATAATACCATTTTTATTATAACAGGAGATCATCGACTTATACCAATTTCACAAAAAGACAAACTATGCAGGTTTCATGTGCCATTATACATTTACAGTCCACTTTTAAAACAATCTGAAGCATTCAAATCGGTTTCATCACATTGGGATGTTACTCCTAGTTTACTTTCTTTTTTAATGAAAAACTATAACTTCAATAATCTTCAAGAAACTGCTTGGATGAGCGAAGGTTTAGATACTGCAAAACAATTTAGAAATATTCATAAAATTCCTTTAATGCGCTATAAAGGCAGTATTAATGATTATTTATACAAAGACTATCTTCTATCTGATGGCGAATTATATAAAATAAATGAAAACTTTGGTACATATAAAGTTCATGAAGAATTACTTACTAAACAAATAGCAGATTCTTTAATGGCATTTAAAAAAATGAACGCTTATATAACACAACGAAATAAAATTTTTCCAGATTCTTTAAACATTTATGTAAAACCTCGCATTGAGTTTTCTAAAAAACAATTGGCTATGATTAATACTATGGCAAAAGACTTAACTTTTGATCAAACTTTTGAATTAGCTAGAGAGAAAGCTTTTAATAAAAAACGTAAAGAATCTAGATTACTTTGCGATTATATTTTAAACGAACTCCCAAATCATTCTGATGCTAGAACTTTAAAAGGAAGAACTTATGCTTGGGATGGTAATTATGAGAAATCGGAAATCGAATTATTAAACGTCATTAAACGATCACCTTTCTATTATGATAGCTATATGGCACTTCTAGATTTATATTGGTGGTCTTCTCAAGATGAAAAATCGGAAGACTTATACAAAAAGGCTTTAAAAAATAATATAACAAAACCAGAACTTGGTTTTAAAATGGCTAAAGCTTATGCCAGAATGAAAAAAACAAAAAAAGCCATTAAATTAATGGATAGCATTATTAGAAAACATCCTAATAATAGTGATTATATAACCTTTAAATCTACCTTAAAATAAAAGGTTTTCTTATGAAAAAATACATCTTCATATTATTATTAACCACTAGTTTTTGTTTTCACGGACAAGAAAAGGTTTATAATGGCAACCCAGATACCTCATTTAAATTAGCAAGAGAATTAGCCTTTAATAATAAACGCAAACAAGCTCAAGACACCTTGTTATCCATTTTAACCAAATACCCAAATTACAATGATATCCGTTCATTTTTAGGTAGCACATACTCTTGGGATGGCAACTATAAAAAAGCAAAAGAAGCCTTTAATTATGTTTTAAAAAATGACCCTGATAGATTAGACACTTGGGAAGCGGCTATTAAAAATGAATTGTATAGCGAAGCACCTTTTAGCGCATTAAAATTAGCAAATACAGGTTTAGAACATTTTCCTGAAAACCCAAAACTCTTATACTTAAAAGCTAGTGCTGAAGAAGCTTCAAATAAACCAGAAGAGGCATTACAAACTTTTGAAAAACTATTAAAAAATAACCCTGAAAACGAAAAGGCACTAAACTATAAAACTACTTTATTAAATAACCTTAGACATAATGTTATAGGTATTAGAAGTTCCTTAGAATTATATTCTGAAGTATTTGACCCTATGCAATATTATTTCTTCAAATATGTAAGACAAACAAAGTATGGTAGTGTGCATGCTAAAGTAAACTTTAGTCGTCGGTTTGCTTCTAACGGTGTACAATTTGAAATTGATGCATACCCAAGAATTGCTGATGGCATGTATGCGTACTTAAATTTTGGTGCATCAAACTCTTTTCTCTTTCCAGATATAAGATATGGAGCCGAAATTTATAAATCATTACCAAAAAGTTTTGAAGCATCTTTAGGATTTCGTTCATTAAAATACAGTGAAACCACTAATATTTATACAGGATCTGTAGGTTGGTATACCGGTAGTAATTATTGGTCTTTTAGAAGTTATGTTACCCCAGGCGATTCTGGCTCTAGCATGTCGGGAACACTTACCTTTAGAAGGTATAGAAGTAATGCCGATAACTTTTTTAGCGTAGAAGCTGGCATGGGATTTTCTCCAGAAATTTACCTATTTGAATTTGAGGGCAATGAAAATACCGTTGTAAATCTAGATTCTCAAAAAGTAAATTTAGGTTACTTTTTTACTTCAAAAAACAACAAAAACGCATGGGGAATACGCTCTGGTATTGTACACCAAGAAATTAGTTTCGACCCAGGAACTTATTTCTGGATTTTTGATATTGGATTATCTTGGGAAATGAAATTCAGATAAAAATTTATTTCATATCACTTCCATCATAATCAGGATACAAGAATTTATTGTAAGGAAAACGTGTTACATGAATCTCACGAACCTCATCATAAACTCGTTTTTTAAAATCTGCTAAATTCTGCTTATTTAATGCCGAAATAAATAAAGCGTTATTACCAACTTTACTCATCCAGGTACTTTTCCATTCCTCTAAAGAGTAATGTCTTTCAGTACGTTCAGTTTCTAAATCATCATCATCAATATGTTCTTGCTTATAGGCATCAATTTTATTGAATACCATAATAGTTGGCTTATCGCCACTTTCTATTTCTCCTAAAATTTTCTCAACAGAAGCAATATGTTCTTCAAAATTAGGATGCGAAATATCTACCACGTGTAATAATAAATCGGCTTCTCTAACCTCATCAAGTGTACTTTTAAAACTATCTACCAATTGTGTAGGTAATTTTCTAATAAAACCAACCGTATCACTCAATAAAAATGGCAAGTTTTGAATAACAACTTTTCTAACCGTAGTATCTAAAGTTGCAAACAGTTTGTTTTCGGCAAACACTTCGCTTTTACTTATTACATTCATTAAAGTAGACTTTCCAACGTTTGTATAACCTACTAAAGCAACACGTACCATTTTACCTCGGTTACCACGTTGTACAGCCATTTGCTTGTCAATAGTTTTAATACGTTCTTTTAATAGCGCAATTTTATCACGTACAATACGTCTATCTGTTTCAATTTCCGTTTCACCAGGACCGCGCATTCCAATTCCTCCTTTTTGACGCTCAAGGTGAGTCCACATACCTCTTAATCGAGGTAATAAATATTCACATTGCGCCAATTCTACCTGAGTTCTTGCATAACTTGTTTGTGCGCGTTGTGCAAAAATATCGAGTATTAAATTAGTTCTATCTAAAACTTTAACATTAAGGATTTTGCTAATATTCCGTTCTTGTGCCGCTGATAATTCATCATCAAAAATGGCTGTTCCAATATCATTTTCTTCAATAAACAAACGCACATCTTCCATTTTTCCTGTACCTATAAAGGTTTTAGGATTGGGCATGTCCATTTTTTGAGTAAAGCGTTTTATAGCATATCCACCAGCAGTGAATGTTAAAAACTCCAACTCATCTAAATATTCTTTAGATTTTTCTTCATCTTGTTCTTTAGTAATAACACCTATTAAAACAGCGCGTTCTAAAGATAAATCTTTCTCTTCTATCATATAAATAAGTAATATGCAAAGTTACATAATTGGAAGCGTTTTATTTTTAATATTTTTAAACCTATTTTTGATTTATGACAGATACTTTTGAAGACATTCCAGTACGACACGATTTACAAACCATAGCTTTTTATAATATTGAAAATTTATTTGATGTTTATGATGACAAACACACCAATGATAACGATTTTCTACCATCTTCAGTTAAAAAGTGGACACCTAAACGCTATGAAAATAAACTTAGAAAACTAAGCTTTGCAATTTCAAATATTGGAAGAAAAGAAACAGGTAAACACCCTGCTCTTGTTGGTTTAGCAGAAGTTGAAAATGCTAAAGTTATTGAAGACTTAATACACTATAAACATCTTGAAAATTATAATTACGGCTACGTACATTATAATTCTCCTGACGAACGTGGTATAGACGTGGCGCTTTTGTATGATAAAAATGCTTTTGAAGTACTTTACTCTGAACCTTTTACTATTGAACTAACAGATGATGATGGCTCACCTGATTATACCAGAGATATTTTACTTGTTACAGGTTTATTAGATGGTGAAAAAATACACATACTTGTTAATCATTGGTCGTCTAGACGTGAAGGTGAAAAGGAAACCGAATTTAAACGTATTGCATCTTCTGATAAAGCTGGAGAAATAATTTCTAATTTACGATTTGAAGATGAACATGCTAAAATTATAGTGATGGGCGATTTTAACGACGACCCTTCCAGTAATAGTATTAAACGTTTAGTAGAAGGGTTTGATTTGTTTAATCCTATGGAAACCTTACGTTCTTATAATCGTGGAACCACCAACCACAATCGCCAGTGGAACTTATTTGACCAAATATTAATTTCTACCAATTTTTTTAAAACCTCTAATAATTTATTTGAATATAATTCTGCCAATATTTTTGATGAAGATTTTCTAAAACTTTTCAATGGCAAATATAAAGGCACCCCTTTTAGAACTTATGTTGGTAAAAAATATAAAGGTGGCTATAGCGATCATTTTCCTGTATATGCTATTTTTAAAAAGTAGTTCGTTAATTAAAAAGGAACTTTGTTATGTGATGTTGAAAATGAGATGAAATTGAAACATTGCATAAAATTATTGTAATTCCTTTTATGTAATTTCTTCTAAGACTTAAAAGACAATCAGATACATCAAAAAAAATCTGCTTAAGCAGCCATAGAAACCAAATAAACCAATCCTAAAACAAAAATAGGTAGCAAGAATAACAACCAAATATTATATAAATTTGATTTCTTCTTTTTATTCATTTTGCTATTAATCATCATACGGCGTTTGCCTGTATATAACAGCCAGTTTTTAAAGCACACAAATCCTGCAACTAAAACAAATGTAATCCACGCTTTTTCTTGAGACATCGTACTCACATTCATTTGTCTAAAAAACCCAGAAAAGAAAACACCTAAAAGTAATAACAAAGTACATTGTAAAACGGATACATACACTATAGCAATACTATTTGATTTTTGCTTGTATTTCGGTTTGAAATATGAAAATACATTGTAAAAAAGGATGTCGAATGCGTTCATTTAGTTAGTTTACGGCGAAAATACTATTAAAATTAATAAGGTTTATTATCATTCTAAATAATCAACACTAACTTCATCTAACTCATAAACCCCATCAAAAGTATCTTGTCCGCTACCTGTAAATTTAAAAGCGACATGCATCGTTCCTGTAGCACAAGACAAATCAACGGTTCCTGAATTAAACCAAGGTACAAACGAATCAGAATCCTTTACCACATAAGCATCAGAAAGCACGCCCCAAGTTGCTGTTGTTATATTTTCTTCATCCCCATCCCAATCCAACGAATACAAGACTTCCATAAAACTACTATCGGCTAAACTATTTGACGTTTTAAAACGAAGTGTAACACCATTATAACTATCTAAATTAATAGCAGGTGTTATTAACCAACCTATATTGCTGTCATCACCAGAACTAGCTGCTTGGAATCTAGCAGAACGACCTAAGGACGCATTAGAACTTGTAGACGAAAACCCTTCCCATGCTTCGGTTCCAGCTTCTATATAATTTGTCCAACCTTCAATTACTATAGGCTTATTATTTTTTTGAGATTCAAAATCTTCATAAAACAAATTACCTGTTCCTATGCTAGAGGCTAATCCGCAATTTAATTCTATAGGGTCGCAACGTTCATTACTATCAAAATTAACATCTGTGATACTATTTATAATAATCACATTAAAATTATCTCCAAAATCTCTACTAAAAACACCTGTAATAGATCCTTTTCCTTGTGGTACAATAACCGATTTAAAATCTGAAAACGTACTGGTTTGCATTAGTATAGATACTCCAGAATCACAACTTTCTAAAGTACGTAATCCATCATACTCATCTATAGATTCGCTAGCACAAGAAGCTCCTAACTCAAATCTATTAAGTTGCATGTTGTCTAGCTGTATTAAAGTATTTAAATCGGCATTCGTTAAATTTTCTGGACTTACTACTTTCGGAATTATGGTAGCGACTTCATTAGTTCTTATAATAATATCACGGTACTCGGCTGCTTGAATTTGTTTTACATTTACTTCATTACCTTTTCCTAAGGTTATTACGCCATTTGATTCGCCAATAGTTAAACCTGCTAATTTTATATATACTTTTCTTCCAAATTCATAAGTATCAGATAAACTACTCACATTAATATCTACTTTTATTCCTAATCTTGGGTCGGCATCGGTAGTGCTATCATCTATTTTATTTTGAATAATAAGTTCTTCAAAAAAGTTTCCTGCGACATCACTAGAAACTACGTAACCTTCTATATATAAATCTTCATCGTCATAAATTCTAGCAATTAAGTCACCATTATTTACAGCCTGCTTATATCTTTGATGTATGGCTCTAAATGTGGTTAATTTACTATCTGGAATACTTATATTATTTGAATCATTTGGCAATGGAATATTGTAATCACCATCATCTATACAAGAGACCATTATTGAAATTGAGAAAAGAATGAATAAATTATTAATATGCTTTAACTGTTTCATCTTTTTATTTTTTTTAAAATCTTACATTCAAATTAAGGAAATAGGTAGCTCCTCGCCCGTACCAATATTTAGATCCAAACACAGGTTTATCAAGTGATTTATCATCTCGTAATTGCCTGTAATTAGCATTCCTACCTTGTTCGAAACCACCTGTTTTATAAACCTCATCTAACAAATTATTCACACTTACAAAAAGGCCTATATAATTACCACCAACTAACCACGATTTTCCTCCTGTTAAGTTTACAGACATATAATTATCAAATACCTCTTGTTTTAAAAGCTCTCTGGCTATGGTTTCGTCATAATCTATAAAAGGCTGTCCATCAATATCTTTATAAAAATTGTTAGTTCGGGTTAAAGGACTAATGTCTACATATGTTTTATTGAAAAAATTGGCTGTGGCACCAAACCACCAATAATCGGGATCGCGATACTCAAAACCAACTGAATATGCTTGATGTGGCCCTACTGCTAACTTATAATCTTTTAAATATGATTTCCCTAAATACACATTTTCGAACCGATCTGAAGACAGATATAAATTGGGATTATTAGCATAGGTATATTGCCCATAAGCTAATGCTCCCTTCAATTTAATGGTCGTTATAACCTGTGCTTCAATACCTAATTCGGCTCCTACATGATTTTTGTCAACGCCTTGTAAAATTTCTTGAATAAACTCGGTATCATCATTTCCAGATTGTTGCGTACCCGATTCTGCAATAATATTTCCAATACCATCGGCGAAGAAAAATGAAATTTCGTTAGCATCTTTCAACTTAGTATAAAACCCAGTTAATTTTGCGTTTATAGTTTCTGAACGATATATATAACTCGCATCAAAAGATATTATTTTTTCTTCAGTAATATTGGGTACGATGTTATTATTATATCTAGAATTTGAGTAACTATTTCTAATAGAAGGTGCTTTAGAAATATAACCCGAATTAACATCTATAAAATGTTTTCCAGATATTTTATAAGTTACACCTGCTTTTGCTCCAATTCCCAAAAAAGATAAATTTTCACCCTTACCAAATGAGTTATTTGCAAACGATTCATTTTGAAACAAACCTTCTCTTTGATATTGTGTGTTTGTAATATTTGCAGACCCATAAAAATCGACTTTATTATATTTAAACTGTACTTGTGCATAACCTGAAAGTACATTAGCAAACATATTATAACTGTAACCATAAGTGTCGCCTACTTTTGCAATAAAATTTGGGTTTTGTAAATTAAACTGAACACCGTCAAAACTATCTACATTTAAAAACCCAGTTCCTCCTAATAAGTCTAAAACCTTAGCATAATTTTTAGATTTTAAAGATTTGTAATTTACAGCTACATTAAATAATAGATGGTCATTTATATCATTTATATAAACTGTGTTTATAGATAATTGCTTATCATCTACCCTATCTTGATACAACATATAAGTTGCATTTCTTCCCTGCGATGTCTTAATTATATTGGCATCGTATAATTGTTGCCAATTAAGCTGACCGTTATTTAAAAACTCTTGTTGTGCTTGGTAAGCAAAACCCAAATCGTTCGGAAAATTCCGTTCAAAATAGCTTGGTAATTTTTGGTAATAACTTGGGCTTGGGTTTGTGCCTCCACTTTCAAAAGTATCTTGTCCATCATTTGTGGTTACTAAATTTGCGCCACCGTAAGCCAATCGGCTATTCCCAAAATTCCCGAATTGATAACCTATATTAGTGCTTAATGATGATTTTGTATTTAGGTTCCAATAATGATTCAGCATCACAATGGGTTCTACAACTTCTTTAATACGTGAATTTCGTTTTTTGCCATCTTGATAGCCCCAATATTCATTATACCTAATACCTTTTAAATCATAAACTTCTTGGGTATTAGCAGACGATTTTCCACGCTTATTAGGCGCATAAATTCCTGTAAAACTTAAACTGTGTTTTTCGTTGAATTTTTTTTCCGCGGAAGCGAATAAAGAATTAGAATCGTAAGATGTTGCATCTTGATAGCCTTCATTCCCCCAACGGCGACCTAAAGACAATGTATACGCCCAACCACTTTTTAAAAGACCCGAGGCATAGGTTGCCATAACTCTATTTGAATAACTTCTATTTGAAGACGAATATGTAATACCTCCTCCAGATTTCATCTGGGAAGCTCTCGTATTAATGTTTATTGTTCCTAAAATACCTCCAAAATTATAGTTTGATGGTATTAAACCTAAGGTTAGTTCTTGATTACGCAAAACGTCATTCATACCTCCCCAATTGCTCCATTGTGGGCGACCATTATAAATTTTGTTCATTTCAATGCCATTAATTAAAACAGAACTATTATCTGAATCTAACCCACGAACCCTAAAAAAAGATGAACTGAATTCGAATGCTGCGGTGCGTTGAAAAATATCTAAAGACGATGAAAGTAAGCCAGAAATATTACCATAGCCACTTTCGTCTCCATCTAATTCATCATCGGTTAAGGTAATAGTAAATAAGTCTTGAGAAGACGTTACTATTTCTAAAGTCATGCCTGTAATATTAACAGTTTCTCCTTCATTTACAATTATAGGATATCGTTTAGTAAGGTACCCTAACTTAGAAATTTTTAAAACCTGTTCGCCTAAAGGAACATTTTTAATAAATTTAAATTCGCCCAATTCATTGGTTAATTGTATTTGCTTAGTCTCCTCAATAGTAATTGTAACATTTGATATAGGCTGAAAAGAATCGCCATCAAGAACACTGCCATTAATTAAGGTTTCTTGTGAACTAACAATAATTGTAACCCCAAAAAATAATAGACACAATAAAAACTTCTTCATACTAAATTTAAACAAAAACTGTTAGAATAAGAGATTTAAAAAGCAAGAAATAAAAATATATAACGTGGATTTTAACTTATATTGTATTATAGCAACTATATTAAACCCTTATTTTATAAAAATGAACTATCTCAAATTCTATATTATCTGTTTCCTTTTATTTGTATTTATTAACACAAATGCACAAGAAAAAAAGTTTAAAATCCACACCATTGCCTTCTACAATTTAGAAAATCTATTTGATACCATTAATGATCCAAATAAATTAGATGAACACAGTCCAATGATGGAACTCAAAAGAAACAGAAGTGATATTTACAAAAAGAAACTAAAAAATATGGCGCGTGTTATATCTGAAATTGGTTTAGATATTACTAAAAATTCGCCTGCAATAATTGGTGTTGCCGAAATAGAAAACAAACAAGTACTTAATGATTTAGTAAACGATTCCTTATTATTAGAAAAAAAATATGGCATTATTCATTTTGATTCTCCTGATGCTAGAGGTATTGATGTTGCGTTACTGTATCAAAAAAAAATATTTGCACCCATAACAACTAGTAAACATGTATTAAAAATTTATAATAACAACTCAAAAAAACGTGTTTATACCAGAGACCAATTATTGGTTAGTGGAAATTTAGATGGTGAACTTATTCATGTAATTGTAAACCATTGGCCATCTCGTCGTGGTGGTGAAGAACGAAGCAGAACAAAACGTGTTGCTGCTGCTAAAATTAGCAAACACTTAGTTGATTCCTTACAAACAATAAACCCATACGCTAAAATTTTTATTATGGGTGATTTAAACGATAATCCAACAAATAAAAGTGTAAAAGATGTTTTAAAAGCTAAAAGAAATAAAAGAAAAGTAGGATTAAAAGGCATTTATAACCCTTATGAGAACTTCTTTAAAAACGGATTAGGAACGACTGCTTATAGAGATTCTTGGAGCTTATTCGATCAAATTATGTTTACCAAACCTTTACTAGAAAAAGACTATTCATCTTTTAGATATTATAAAGCTGGTATTTTTAACAAAAACTATCTAATAACTAATACTGGAAAATATAAAGGTTACCCACGCAGAAGTTGGTCTAATGGTGGGTTTGACAATGGCTTTAGCGACCATTTTCCTGTTTATGTATTTGTGATAAAAGAAGTTCCTTCTCTCCCTAAAAACTAATACTTAATTAGTTTCAAAATTACATCCAAGTACTCCAAGGAATTCTAGATAATAACAACACTAAAGCTATAGAATAAAAAATAGCAATGGTTTTTAACTTTACAAGAGATGTTAATTTCTTTTTATGCTTTGAATATCCAATAGTAATTAATGCTACTGCAATAATATTTACAAATGGATGCTCTATAAGATATAATCTAGCAATAGAATTACTCATAACACCACCACCTAATTCACTCCATAATTCAAATCGAGGAGAAACAAAATAAAGTATCAACCCTATTAACAATTGAATATGAGATACTATTAGAGTGAACAACGATATTCTAAAATCTTTAGCTTCGTATTCTTTATCTCCAAAGGTTTTAATTAAAGCATTAACAACAGCAACAATTAAAATAAAAAGCACTAAATATGCCCAATATGAATGAACTGATAATATGGTTTCGTACATGAATACTATTTTTTAATTTATAATAGCAAATGTAATAATTTAAAAGTACAAAAAAACCGCTTCAAACGAAGCGGTTTTGAAATTTACTATAAAGTTGCAATATTATTCGTGTGTATTTTTAGCTTTTTTACTACATCAATAAACTATAGCTAAACCTAGATTATTATTACGTTAAGAGTCCATAATTATTTTAAATAATTAATTAATTTCAAGATATAAACAATAAATTTGTAATAACTACTAATTCAAAGTTACTTTTTATGAAAAATCTATTTATTTTTATCGTCACTTTTTTATGTGCCGGTTCTTCTTTTGGCCAAATTCAATCTTATTATAACGGTCTCGATTTTACAAATACTGGTGAAGATTTATTTTTAGAGTTATCGACTAGGATAAAATCGACTCACATATCAATTCCTTATACTTCTTCGACAACAGATACTTGGGATGTTTTAAAGCAAGCGGAAGAAGACCCAAATAATGCTTCAAATGTATTATTGATTTATGGTTTTGATGACGCAGATGGTGATTATAAAACAGATAGAACCAGAGCAAAAAGTGATACTGATACTGGTGGTGGTGTTTCTGGTAAATGGAATAGAGAACATATTTTTGCCAAGTCTATAGCAAATCCTGTTTTAAATACTGATAATCCAGGTCCTGGAACAGATGTCCATAATTTAAGACCAGCCGATTCAGAATTGAATTCGCTACGTAGTAATCGTAAATTTATGGATGGAAGTGGAGACTCTAAAATTATATCAAGCAATGGAGGTTGGTATCCAGGTGATGAATGGAAAGGAGATGTTGCACGTGCTATTATGTATATGTATTTACGATATAATGGTGATGGAACTAAAACATCTGAAACACAATGCTTACCAAAAGACATAGGTTATGGAAACATATTATCTGCCGACGCAAATATGATTGACTTATTTTTAAAATGGAACGTTGAAGATCCAGTTTCTGATTTTGAAGATCAGCATAATACTGTTGTAGAAGGAATTCAGGGAAATAGAAACCCTTTTATAGACAACCCTTATTTAGCAACACTTATTTGGGGTGGTTTAATAGCTGAAGATCGTTGGGATTTAAATGACAATACAGATACCGAAGCACCAAGCATACCTGCTAATTTAACAGCTACAACGGTTAAAGATGATGAAATTGAAATTAGCTGGGATGCTTCTACAGATAACGTTAATGTTATTGATTATTTAATATATTTAGATGGAGTGTATTTACAATCAACTTCAACAACTTCTACTCTAATTGAAAATTTATCTTCAAACACAACATATCAAATTACTATTAAAGCTAGAGATAATTCTTCTAACTTGTCTGCTTCAAGTGATGTTTTAAATGTTAAAACTTTACAGGGGCCAATAGTTTTATTTTCAGAAGATTTTGAAAATTGCGGTGATTTAAATTTCTTTTCTTACAGTGAAAGCAGTACAAAAGATTGGATATGTAACCCACAATACGGAGAAAATAATTCAGGTTCTATTAGTATTAATGGCTACCAACAGGCAACTTTAAGCAAAGATTGGTTAATAACATCTAATCCAATTGATTTTAATTCAAGTACAGGAGAAAAATTAAGTTTTTATACTGATGCAGCTTACGGTTCATCTACTTTAGAACTAGTATACTCATCAGATTATGATGAAACTGATACTCCAGAAAATTTTATTTGGACAGCAGTACCAAATGTTGCAATTCCTTTACATTCTGATGGATCAGGAAATGAAGAAATATACACTTTTACTGATATTGATATTAGCGAAATTACTGGCTCTGTTTATTTTGCATTTAAATACTATTCAAACGACTCTCCAACACGTTGGACCGTTGATAGTTTTGAGATTACAGCTAATAGTTTGCTTGCTACTAATGATTTAGATACAGAAAATTTCACAGTAAAAGCATACCCAAATCCAAACAATGGAAGCTTCAGTATTTCTGTTCCTAAAACCGAAAAAGAAGTTATTATTGAATTATACTCTATACAATCACAATTAATTTCTAGAAAAACATACAGCGTTGAAAATGAAAAGATAGAAATGAACATTCAAGATAAACCAGCTGGCTTATATATAATTAAAGTGAATTCAGAAAACAAACGTAATGGTGTCACTTTTAAACTAGTAAAAGGGTAGAAAAACCTTTTAAAGTAAGAAAGTTCAAAATAACAAAAAGCCCATTTGTAATATACAAATGGGCTTTTTTATTTATTGAATGTAACCAGATTCAGAACAATTAGAGCTTGATATACAAAAGGATATTCAACTACTACTATGAATAATTATTTATAGGTTAATTTATTATGATTACTAAAATTTAACTAAAACTGAACTCTTGATTAGTTTTTTGAAACAAGTAACAATATATACATAAAATAAAAAGACCGTCTTAAAGACGGTCTTTTATATGTTTAATGCAATTATAAATTATTATTCATTCCAAACCCATTCTCCAGATTCTTTAATTAAATATCTTATTACATCATTTGTACCATTATCATATAATAAATAAGTAATTAAATATTTTTGTCCATCAGCAGCAGAAGGATCTAAATGATCTAAAAGTAGGTCTAATGAATATAAAATTTGGTCTTGTGACCAATTATAATCATAATCATTATATTTAGCAAGACTTCCTAAATTAACATTTGCAAAATCTGGATTCCCTTCTAATTCAGCAGACATATATGCATAATCATCACTTACTAAAGTATATTTAATAGTATTATCTGGCACCCAAGTAGTACCATCATGTCCAAATTGCAAAGTAGTATCAATAGTTGATTGATAAGCCACCCAAACACCATCAATTTTTGTGTATAAATTACCTCGTGTTTGAGCGCCACTAGAGCTAGACACATAATTATATAACACATTTAACTCTTCTCCTTCTTGTGCATAAGGGAATTTTATATTTAAAAATGTTGGCAAATAACCATCTGGTTGGGTTGAACTTCCAAAAGTTTCAATACCCATTAAATCAAAATCTTCATCACTTAATAAGTAAAACCCATCAATAGCCATTTCCCATGCGTCATCTGTAAAAGTATATATTACTTTATTTGATGTTTTATCTCCTACTGTTTCATCATCTAAGACGTCATTAGTCATAATTGCCGACCACGTGTTTGCAACACGAATGCCATCTATTGTTCCAGTTGGACCGCCACTACCTTGGCGAATTCCAATTCTATTTGCTGTGTTACCAGCAACACCTGTGCTTGTTGCTTCAGGTGTAGAAGGCTCTGTAGCTTCAGGTGAAGTTAAAACATATAAATTTGATATACCTGTTGCAGTGTCGTAAGTTGAAACTATTAAGTAAGTTGTATCTAAATTATAAGGAGTAGTACCATATGATAATGAACTAGAGCTTGCTCCTATACCGAACAAAATATGTCCAGATCCATCACTTTTAGCTCCAACTCTAGCTGAGTAACTAAAACTACCATCCTCTTCCATTAGGTGGAAAAAATATGTTCCATCTCCAACTTCACTTAAATTTACTAAAGCACTCGCATAAACTGTTCCAGTTTCTATTATTGATGTAAGTGAGGTATTAACATCTTCAGAACCTGAACTAGATAAAGCAATAGCACCACCTAAAATACTTGGGTAGTCTGTCATAGATAAACCTTCAGTTATATACCCCAATTGGTTAGAAGCACCAGAATGATTAGACCAGCTACCACCAGATATAGTAGTTAAATCTCCTGCTACAGCTCCATAATCAAGATTTTCTTCAAGAGAAACTGTAGGAGTAACTATATATGCACTTCCTGTATATTGAAAATATGATACTGCTACATAATCCCCTTCTTTTGGTGAACTGTAATTATCACTAAGAATATCAGCAATATAATCTTCTGGAGTTGCATCAGATTGAAAACCCAATAAACCACTTCCGCTTAAAGCATAATCTTCTTGATCTAAACTATAATCTTTTAATCCAAAAGCATTTCCTATATACAATTTATAACCAACTAAAACTGAAGAGTTTTTCCCCCAGTGAGGATACATATCAGTTAATAATGCTGGGATTTCAGACTTAGCTTCATCTTCAGAATTAAAACTACCATATGATAATTCTAAAGTGTCATAGTCATCATCTGTTAATGTATATTCAGCCTCACCAGTTACAGTTACAGCAATATCTTCTTGTGCATCAATAGCAGAATTTATATCTTCTAGAGGTTCGCAAGCTGTAAAAACGAGGCCTACAACTAATATTAAATAAATTATTTTTTTCATAATATATATTTTTAGAAATTAATTTTTAAACCTACACTGTATGTTCTTCCAAAACCATAATATACTTTTGCATCTGAATAAGTTCCAGAATCCCCTTCAAAAGCATCTGAAACATACTCAACATCTAACAAATTATTAATGTTACCTGTTAAACGTGCATCAAAACCACCCATATCAAATTTATGTACTAGACTTAAATCAAATAAATGATAAGCTGGCATATTCCAACTATCTTGTCTAAAGTTTACGGAATTGGCATCTGTTCTTCCATTAATATCAAATTTTGCATAAATATCTCCTGCGTAGTTATAATCCAAAACTAAAGTAGTTGTAGGCAATACTTTGTAACTCGTTCCAAAAGCGAAAGTAGTTTGTGCAGCATCAGAAACTTTTAAACCTTTTGCATAAACTGTACCTTCTTTTATGATATTATCTGCTTCATCTCTTATCGCTCCATATCCATCACTTTTCCATTTCCAATTCCCTAAAGAAGCCATCCCTGTAAAAGATAATTTATCAGAAAACTTATATCTAAAATCAACTTCTATTCCTTGATGTAATGCATCTAATCCAGAATAACTTCCATATAAAAATTCATTACTCGCTGTTGGGTCAGGATTTTGAATAGAAAGCACTTTAGATTTGTCTAACCAATAAGTATTGTAAAGATTAACATTGGCAGAAAAAGTTGAACTTCTGTAACCATATCCTATTTCTGTACTGAATACTTTTTCATTTTTAGCATCTTTATTTACTTCAGTTGATTGATCACTGGTAAAAACAAAATCCGTTAAAAATGGTGCTTTAGTAAAATACCCAATATTAACAAATACATTGTTTGTATCATCTAAATTATAGTTAGCTCCTCCTTTAATACCAAATTCAGTAAAGTTAACTTTATCAGATTTTCTATTTGGATCATCAGCAGCATAATTTAAATATTCTTCTTTACTGTATTGAATATTAGAGTAAGATGTTGATAAAAAACCAGCCAATTTGTCTTTAGAATATTCTAATTGAGCAAACAAACCTCCTCTTACAACTTTTCCGTCATAATCTTTATTAAATCTATCTCCAACAACTAAAGCTTCATCTTTGTTGTTTCCGCTATAAGTGTTTTCCCAATATTGCCCCCCTAATAAGTCCATCAACTCATAGTAGTGAGAACCAACATAATATCTAGCATCAATACCAGCAGTTAGTGAAAGGGTTTCAGATAAATCGGTTTTTAAAGTTGATAATATCCCGTACCATTTATGTGAATTTTTAGAAGCGGCAATGATGTCTGTTGCTCCTAAAGGTCCTCTAGCTATATTTTCAGCAACAATTTTATCAAAATCAACTGGTTGATCAGCTCCTCCTAATCTGTATTCAGTTTTCCCTAATTTATCACCAACAGTTCTTCTTCCTCCACCTGAACCAAATGAAGCATATAATGCCGTAGAAATATTAGTTTTATCATTTAGAGTCCAATAATGATTTAATGACATTTGTGGCTTATGGTAGAAATTGTATGAAAGATATTCCACTTTCCCATTTTTATAACCCCAGTCTGGGTTAAATCTTTGACCACCTTGTTCAGTAGCTCTGTATTCAGCTATAGTTCTTGAATTATAGCGTTGACCATGTGTTTGTTGCGCTCCAAAAGCTGTAAAAGCTAATTTATGTTGATCGTTAAATACTTTAGTTAAATTGATAAAGTAATTGTATCCGTCAAATTCTGTTCCATCTACATAACCATCTCCAAATATTTTTGCTGCAGAAACTGTTGCTGCAAAACCATTATCTAATAATCCAGTAGAAAGTGTCATTCCATATTTTTGGTAACCATTATTTCCTGTCCCCATTCTAATACTACCTCCTTTTTCTGCATCGTAAGATTTAGAAATAATGTTAATAGTTCCTCCAACAGAAGGTACTGCTACCTTAGAAGCTCCTAAACCACGTTGTACCTGCATAGCGCTAGTAACATCAGACAATCCTGCCCAATTAGACCAATAAACACGACCATTTTCCATATCATTAACAGGTATACCGTTAATCATTACAGCAATATTATTAGATTCAAAACCTCTAAGGTTTATTCTACCATCACCATAACCACCACCTGTTTTTGTTGCATAAACTCCAGGCGTAGATTTTAAAATCTCTGGAAATTCTTGTGTTCCTAATTTTACTTCTATTGCTTCTGCTTTAATTGTAGAAACTGCAACTGGAGTTTCTCTATCAATAGCGAAAGAAGTTTGTGTTATCACAATTTCAGATAAAGACTCTTGACTTGATTCAAGTTCAATTTTACCCATATCTTGGTTTCCAGAAAACGAGATAGTTTTAGATGTGTAACCTATGTAAGTAATTACAATTTCTCCTGAGTTAGATTGTGTCTTTATAGAGAAATTACCATCAAAATCAGTTACAACTCCATTGGATGTACCTTTTTCAACAACATTGGCTCCTGGTAAAGACATGTTTGTTCCAGCTTCTAAAATAGTACCAGATATAGTACTTTGAGCCATAATTACTGTAGAAAACAATAATCCTACAGCTAACATTAAAAAATGCGTAGTTTTTTTCATAATTAATTATTTGAAATTAGTCATGACAAAAATACGCAGAATTACAGAATATGTATTATGCAATTGTTAATAAAATTAACAATTGTTAATAAAAAAAGAGTGTTAGTATTTAAAATACTAACACTCTTTTATAGGTTTTAATGAGAATTATTTCGTAATTCACCTAAATTTATTATAATAATTCAACAAATTATGAGTTGATGAATCATGTTCGTTATCCATACTATTGTTAAATTCGTGTAAAATTTTATTAGCTAATTGCTTACCTAATTCTACCCCAAATTGATCATAACTAAAAATATTCCAAATAATACCTTGTACAAATATTTTATGCTCATACATAGCTATTAATTCTCCTAAACTTTCTGGTGATAACCTGTTAATAAATATGGTATTTGTAGGTTTATTTCCTTGAAACACTTTAAAAGGGATTAAATCTCCACTTGCGCCTTCTGCCATAACCTCTTCTTTTGATTTACCATTCAACAATGCTTCAGTTTGTGCAAAGAAATTAGACATTAATTTATCTTGATGATCTTGGTTACCATGTAATGAATTAGCAAAACCAATAAAATCGGCAGGAATTAACTTTGTTCCTTGATGAATTAATTGAAAAAAGGCATGCTGTGAATTAGTTCCTGGCTCTCCCCAAATAATAGTTCCTGTTTGATAATCTATAGGATTTCCATTTCTATCAACACTTTTACCATTACTCTCCATAATACCTTGTTGCAAATACGTAGCAAACTGATTTAAATATTGAGAATAGGAAATTATAGCTTCACTTTCTGCCTTAAAAAAATTATTATACCAAACACTTATTAATGCTAAAACAACTGGAATATTGGTTTTAAAATCTTCATTTTTAAAATGCTCATCCATTTTATTAGCTCCTTTCAATAAACTATCAAAATGGTTATACCCTACTGCTAAACTAATACTTAAACCTACAGCACTCCAAAGTGAAAAACGACCACCAACCCAATCCCACATTGGGAAAATATTATTTTCATCTACTCCAAAAGATTTTACATTTGCTATATTAGTTGATACTGCAACAAAATGTTTTGCAATAGCATCTTCTGAAGCCGATTGTAAAAACCAATCTTTTAAAGTATTCGCATTTGATAAGGTTTCTTGTGTAGTAAATGTTTTTGAAACTACAACAAAAAGCGTCGTTTCTGGATCTAATTTTTTAATAATTTCATTAACGTGATCGCCATCTACATTACTTACAAAATGTGTTGTTAAATGGTTTTTATAATATTGAAGTGAATCAACAACCATAGCGGGTCCTAAATCGGAACCTCCAATTCCAATATTAACCACATCGGTAAATGCTTTTCCTGTAAAGCCTTTTCTATCGCCATTTACAACTTCATTAGTAAATGTTTCTATTTTTTGCTTTACTTGGTATATTTCTGGCATTACATTAACACCATCAACACTGAAATTTGAATTTTTAGGCGCGCGTAATGCTGTATGTAAAACGGCTCGTCCCTCGGTTTTATTTATTATTTCACCAGAAAACTGGTTATTAATTGCTTCTTTTAATTTAACCTCATTGGCTAACTCAATTAAAAGTTTTAATGTTTCTTCTGTAATTCTGTTTTTTGAAAAATCTACATAAAAATCCTCCCATTGAATGGTAAACTTATTTGCACGTTCTTTATCTTGGGTAAATAAATCTTTCATATGAACATCCTTTATTGAGTTGAAATGTTCTTGAAGTTTTTTCCACGATTCTGTTGTTGTTGGATTTATATTTGGTAAGGCCATAAACTAATGGTTAAATGTGACTAAATTATTATTTATTGTTTCTTCTGATTTAGGTTCTTCAAATGGAATAGCATCCAATTGAGTTTTTATAGGCTGTATAAAATCTAAATATTTTTCTTTTAATGAGTCTGAAATTGGTTTTGACTCAGGCAACTTTTGTTTAAAAGGATCGACTTGCCTTCCGTTTTTCCAAAAACGATAACATACATGGGGTCCACCGGTATTTCCTGTCATACCAACCCAACCTATTACATCGCCTTGCTTTACAAACTGACCAACTTTTACATTACGCTTTTTCATGTGTAAGTATTGGGTTTCGTAAGTAGCATTATGTCTAATTTTTACATAATTACCATTACCACCAGTATAACTAGATTTAGTAACGGTACCATTAGCAGTCGCCATAATAGGTGTGCCTATAGCAGCAGCAAAATCGGTTCCTTTATGCGGACGTACTTTATAACCGTAAACAGCAATTCTACGCCTAAGATTATAACGTGAAGATATACGACTAAACTTTACAGGTGCTTTTAAAAAAGCTCGACGCTGATTTTTGGCTTTTTCATCAAAATAACCTACTAGACCCTTAATTGAATCTGTCATAAATTGAAAAGCATAAAAGGATTCGTTATTATGCTCAAAATGGGCTGCTTTTACATCATGAATCCCTGCATAAATACTGTCATCTATATATTTATCGGTATAAATTACTTTAAACCAATCGCCTTTTTGAAGACGGCGAAAATCAATAGTCCAAGCATATATTTCATCAGCCAATTTATTAGTTAAAACAGCACTTACACCTTTTTCGTCTAAAGTTTCAGAAATACTACTAGTAATAACACCCGATAATTCTTTTTCAACATATTTTACAGGTTTTCTACTGTTATAAGCATAAATAGAATCTTTAAAATTAATAACGACATACTCAATCTTATTTTTTTGATAAATAAAAGATTCTGGAAGCTCTAATGAATCTTTAGAACATAATAATGTATAGGGTTTACCAACTTGAAGACGTCTAATATCAAAACTATCTTTGGCTTTTTCGGCAATATGAAATATTTTGGGATAGCCTATTTTATTTCTTTCAAGAATTTCACCAAAACTATCACCGCTTCTTATAGTATCTCTTTTAACGACATAGTCGTTTAATTTAAATCCAAACTCATATAATTCTTTTGGCTTTTCAACAATAACTAAATCTTCTTCTGCCATCTTATTTTTTGAGTCGTCTTTGCAACCAAAAAACAATAATGCCAATACTGGTAATATTAAATATCTGTTCCCCAATTTTCTATTTCTTGCTTTGTCCATAACTCTGGAAAAAATATTCTCTTTTGATATTTTGGGTGCATATATTTTACCCATTCACTTCCACCTGTTGCTTCGGCAGTTTTTCCGCCTATATTTAAATAATGATTTGCTGTATTATAATGTGCCATTACCCATTTTATATTAACTGTATAATCGTAATGACGCATAGCATCAACTAAGTCTTTGTTTTCTCTAGCTTCTATTGGAAGTTCTTTAAATTTAGAGTACAAATTATTAGTTTGATAAAATTTTGTAAATCTAATAAATTCGTCCTTATATCTTTCTTCAAAAACTGATAATGTGTAACTTTTTTTTCCTGTTTTATAATCTTTCCCCGCTGCTTGCCAATATAAATGCTCGAAAGCATTTTCATAAGACGAATTTCTATCAATAGTATCTCTAAAACGTTTGTCTATAAGATTTATAAGCTCTGTAGATGCAAATTCAATTTTTCTATATTGCGCACTTTGAAATCCACTTGCAGGTGTTAATGTGGTTCTAAACTTATTATAATCGTCTATATCCATGCCGTCTTTCATAATACTAAAAGAGGATGTAAGCATATCGAAATACCGACTAATACGCATTAATTTAGAGGTAAAAAGAACAGCATCAACGGTATTATTTTTTGCTACTTGATCTATTTCCCAAAGTATCATTTTAAATAAAAGTTCATTTATTTGATGATACATGATGAAAACCATTTCATCCTTAAAAACTGTACGTTGTACTTGAAGATTTAATAAAGCATCTGTTTGAATATAATCCCAATAATTTAGAGGTTTACTATTTAATAAACCTTCAAGATAATCTTCTAAATCTTGGTCTATTGCTTCGTATTTTTCTCTAAGTTGATTGTTTATTTTTGACTTCAAAATTCATTTAATTATCAACAACAATTCTAAAAGGATGTTTAAGTCCTTTAAAAGCCTCAAGATCTGCTCTTAACGAACCAACAGCTAAATCGGCTTTGATTCGTAAAGGTAATTTATTTTTGTCTTTTGAAACCCAAAGAGTCAAACTTTCTTCTTCTTTAAAAACACGACCTGCCATAACATATGGTCTAAATTTTAATGTCTCGATTTTTCCAAAGTCAGTACTAATAGTTTCTACACCTAAATATTTAAGCTTAAACCCGTAATTTTCTTCATCAAAAAACATATCTACACGTACTTCATTACCAATTTTCAAATTATTAGTGTCTAAATTATTACGTAAATAATAAAATGTAGATACCATATCTTGAATATTAGGCTTCGTATTTATTACAGATTTTTTATTATGTTTTTTATCATTAACATAAGCCTTATTATTCTCTTGATCGAAATTTATTTCTAAATCTTTAGTATGCCCTCCTTCATCAATATTTCTAACAAACTTGTATGGCATATTGGTTTTCTTATCGAAGTAACTTTCATACCTGTCTTTTACTTTAAAAAACCATTTAATCATTCCTGTAGTCCAACCTTTACCAACTACATGATATACATCTTTATCACCTAGTTTAGAATCTTTAACAGTAAGTGTTGCATTACCGGCTTTCATCCAGCCACTGTAACTCATTTTAAATTTAAACCATTCGCCATCTCCATACGCAGATTCTTGCTGCGAAAAAGACGTTTGCATAGTAAATATTACGGTTATTATAAGTAGTGTATTTCTCATTTGTATTGGGTCATTGACATGTAACTTCAATTTACATTTATTGTTTTAAGCAAGAAATTACAATTATCATTCCAAAAATATAAAAATTCTTAAGACATCATGTTTATATAAGAAGTTCTTAACACTAATTTGTTACATGAAACAGGAAACATTAATCATTTTACTTTAAAGAAGTCTCTTATTGTTGCTAAATAAAACCTAAAACCAAAAACCTATATTAAAGAACCAAATATTTTGTTTTTGTTCTGGTGAGTAACTATACTTTACCTGTATAGGTCCTACAAAAGTTTCCATAGCGTATCCTAAACCATAACCTTGATAATCTGGGAGCGACACCCATTCGCCAGTTTCAAAAAGATCACTTTGAATATTTGCCCAATTTCCCTCTAAAGTTATATGGTGTTTTTTATAAACTTCATAATCTAAACTAAATGATGCTTTTACATAACTATCGCCTGTAAGTGAAATAAAATCATAACCTATAAAAGGAATAAAATTATTTATTAAATTATTACCATAACCTCCTAAAGCAAAATCGAATGATTGTGTAGATTTATCTCCAAATTTAAAACCACCACTATTTTGAATATTAATAGCTAGTTTATCGGATATGCTAAACGCATAGCCTAAATTGGCTTTTAAAATTGAAAAATTATTAAAATCTTGATTAAATTTTGTAGCATAAAAATAGTTGTGTATATCACCATCAAAATAAACACCCCTTTTAGGAAAGTATTTATTATCGTAAGTATCTAACTTTAAATTTGCAAAAACACTAAAATAGCCTGTTTTTTCAAATATAAAATCATCATTAGGATTGGTTACTGAAAGTGTTTCCGATTTTACCTCTAAACGTTTATGCTCTAATCCTAAAGCTAATGAAAAATCCTTTTTAAAGAGTGTTTGCAAATAAAACTGATTGGTTTGATCTTGTAAATTAGCATCAATTTTATTTAAGCCCATGTCGCTTATTTCGGTGTCTTCTAAAAATAATTTTGCACTTATATTTTTATTGAATGTATTATATCTTGAGCGTAATCCCACACTCCAATAAAAACCTTTATCTATTAAATACTCAAAATTGTACCTAACATGATCGCCTAAAATAAAATCTATCGAGGCTACATCATTGTCAAATAATAAACGCTTTTGAGTTAAATTGATTAATGCAGCACTTTTATATAAGTCGTCAAAATGTAATCCTAATTTTAAAAAAGTTTTGTTTTTTGTTTCTTTTAATTTCGCAGTTAAATAATAACTTTCTTGATTTTCATTTTTAATTAATTTATACTGAAATGAATCAAAATTGTTGGTTGCAACAAGGTTATCTACACCTTTTTCAAAATCATCATAACTTATTTTTTCATTAGGCTTTAATTTCAACTTTCCTAAAACATAAGCTCTTGTATAGTTTTTTAACCCTTCAAAGAAAAAAGAACTAATTGTAATACTATCTTGAGCTTTCATTTTTACATGTTCAATCTTTTTAGTCTTAAAAAAAGGTTTTAATGTTTCATGTTTTAAAATAGCTGCTTGCCTTCCTCTTTCAATAATTTTTGAACCTTCATCAAAAGAAACCACATTATAGTCTTTAATATCTGGTTTTATATAAATATCTGTTTTTGGTGATTTACTCTCCATAGCCTTAATGGTTCTGAAGTTATTTATTTGAAGTAAAATATCTGGTGCCGATGCTAGCTCGTCTCGATTTAATAACCCATCTTGTACATCAACTCCAATAATAACATCAATACCTTTTGCTCGTAATTCATCAACAGGATAATTATTTACCACTCCGCCATCTATTAATACTAATCCATTAATATTTACTGGTTGGAAAACCGTTGGAAGCGCACTACTTGCCATAATAGATTTTATTAAATCTCCTTTATCAAGCAATACTTGTTCGCCTGTTTCAATATTAGTTGCTATACAAAAAAATGGAATGGGTAACTTATCAAAACTATTAATATTATTAGTAGACAATAATAATCTTGAAAGTAAACCATAAGTGTTTTGACCTCTTGAAAGTGCCGAAGGCAACTTAACTTTAAAATTATCAAAAGGTAATGTTAACGCATATTTTTCAGAATTATCACGCTCATAAAAAGCCTTTGATGTTCTAGGCAAATCATCATTCATGATTTTGTCAAAATCTACTTCTTTAAAAATGGAATCGAGTTCGTTTCCAGAATACCCAGAAGCATACAGTGCACCAATAACAGCTCCCATACTTGTACCTGCTACATAATCAATTTTTACACCTAAACTATCAATAACCTTTAAAGCTCCTATATGCGCTAATCCTTTTGCACCACCACCACTAAGGACTAAACCTACTTTAACCTCATCATCTTTTTGTTTCTCCTGAGAACTAGCCTCTGCATAAATAAAAAATAATAATAAGATTAATAGATACTTCATTTTTTATGATAATAATTATAAATTTTCTCAGCTCGAGATACACCAACAATGGCTTCTAATTCGTCTAATTTTGCATTAGCAACACGTTTTGCCGATTTAAAATGTTTCAATAAATCTACAACTGTTTTTTCACCTATTCCAGAAATAGTTTCAAGTTCTGTATTTAATGCACTTTTACTACGCTTATTTCTATGATGTTCTATACCAAAACGATGTGCTTCATTTCTTAAAAACTGTATTACTTTTAAGGTTTCGCTTTTCTTATCTAAATATAAGGGGATTGGATCATTTGGGTAGAATAATTCTTCTAAACGTTTTGCAATACCAATAATGGCTATTTTCCCTCTTAAATTTAAAGCATCTAAACTTTTTAATGCAGATGATAATTGCCCCTTTCCTCCATCAATAATAATAAGTTGCGGTAAAGGCTGTTCTTCTTCAACCAACCGCTTATAACGGCGATACACGACTTCTTCCATAGAAGCAAAATCATCTGGACCTTCAACAGTTTTTATATTAAAATGTCGATAATCTTTTTTACTAGGTTTTCCATTTTTAAATACAACGCATGCTGCTACCGGATTTGTTCCTTGAATATTAGAATTATCAAAACATTCTATATGCCTAGGCTCTTCTTTAAGACGTAAATCGGTTTTCATTTGCGCCATAATACGCTTCTCGTGTCTGTCTGGATCTACAATCTTTATTTGTTTAAAACGCTCTAATCTATAATACTTGGCATTTCTAATAGACAAATCTAAAATATGCTTTTTATCGCCTAATTTAGGAATGGTAATTTTAACATCATCTCCCAAATCTACTTTAAAAGGCACATAAATTTCTTTAGAATTAGAATTAAATCGTTGCCTAATTTCTGTTATTGCTAATTCTAATAACTGCAAATCGGTTTCGTCTAATTTCTTTTTTATTTCTAAAGTATGAGAACGAATGATAGAACCGTATGATATTTGTAAAAAATTAATATATCCATAACTTTCATCGCTTACAATAGAAAACACATCTACATTGCTAATTTTAGGATTTACAATAGTAGATTTTGCTTGGTAATTTTCTAAAACCTCAATTTTTTCTTTTATTTTTTGAGCTTCTTCAAACTGCATATTTTCAGCAAAACTTTTCATCTGAAGCTTAAAAAGATTTAAAGAATCTTTAAAATTTCCTTTTAAAATTTCTTTTATCGCTTTAATGTTTTCATTGTATAACACTTCTGTCTCTAGGCCTTCACAGGCTCCTTTACAGTTTCCTAAATGGTATTCTAAGCACACTTTATATTTACCCGCATCAACTTTTTCTTCTGCTAAATGATAATTACAAGTACGCAAACTATACAATCCTTTTATTAAATCTAAAAGTACATGCACTGTTTTTCCGCTAGTGTAAGGTCCAAAGTACTCACTACCATCTTTAAAAACACGACGAGTAGAAAACACTCTAGGAAAACGTTCGTTTTTTATACAAATCCAAGGATATGATTTGTCGTCTTTCAACATCACATTATAGCGAGGTTGATATTTTTTTATTAAGTTGTTTTCGAGTAAAAGTGCATCGGTTTCAGTATCAACAACTATGTGCTGTATATTGGCAATTTTTTTTACTAACACGCGCGTTTTTCCATTATCATGTGTTTTAGTAAAATACGAAGTCACTCGTTTTTTTAAATTTTTAGCTTTACCTACATATATAATTGTTCCATCTTTATCATAATATTGATAAACTCCCGGTTGATTTGGTAAGGTTTTTAATTGTATTTTTAAATTGGGAACATCCATTAAATCAAAGGTAATTATTTTAATTTTTTCTTGAAGAAATACCACTTACATAAATGTGTTAAACTTTTATATAATTTTGATTTTCGAATTAACTAATTCCCTACATTGCCCCACTTTACGAAAAACATATGATGAGCAAAAAAATTATCGGACGTATTGATATTGTTGATTTTCCTGGATTAGGATTATTCAATATTGATGTAAAAATTGACACAGGTGCTTACACATCGGCCATACATTGTTCTGAAATTATTGAAGAAAACAACAGTTTAAGATGTGTTTTTAATAGTGACGACCATAAAAACTTCGGAAAAACTGAAATTATTTTCGATGCATTTTCTCGTACTAATGTAAAGAGCAGCAACGGATTTAAAGAAAATAGGTATAAAATAAAATCTGAGGTCGTATTTTTTGGAAAAACATATAAGATTAACCTAACTTTAAGCACTAGAGACGATATGAAATTTCCTGTGTTAATAGGCAGGCAATTTTTAAAACAAAAATTTATGGTTGATGTAGATTTAGAAAATGTTTCTTTTAATAAAAAAGCACAATGAATATAGTTATCCTTTCAAGGAATTCAAATTTATACTCAACAGAAAGATTGGTTGAGGAAGGTGAAAAAAGAGGTCATAAAGTAGAAGTTATAGACCCTTTAAAATGTGATATCATTATAGAAAAAGAAAAACCTACTATTTATTATAAAGATAGATATTTAGATTATGTTGATGCTATTATTCCTAGAATTGGTGCATCAGTTACTTTTTATGGTTGTGCCGTAGTACGCCAATTTGAAATGATGGGTGTCTTTACAATTGTAACGTCAGATTCTATTCAACGTTCAAGAGATAAGTTACGTAGCTTACAACGCTTAAGTAAAGCAGGAATTGGCATGCCTAAAACTGTTTTTACAAATTATTCTAGAGATGTTGAAGAAGTTATAGAACATGTTGGCGGAACACCTGTAATTATTAAATTACTTGAAGGTACTCAAGGCTTAGGTGTTGTTTTAGCTGAAACAAAAAATGCAGCAGAGTCGGTTCTAGAAGCTTTTAATGGCTTACAAGCCAGAGTTATTGTACAAGAATTTATAAAAGAGGCTGGTGGTGCAGATTTAAGAGCTTTGGTAGTTGATGGACAAGTTGTAGGCGCTATGAAACGTCAAGGTAAAGAAGGTGAATTTAGGTCTAACCTACATCGTGGCGGATCTGCAAATATTATAAAACTAGACCATGACGAATTAAAATTAGCAATGAATGCCTCAAAAGCATTAAAACTCCCTGTTTGTGGTGTAGATATGCTACAATCAGCTCGTGGCCCTTTATTGTTAGAAGTTAATTCTACACCAGGTTTAGAAGGTATTGAAGCCGCTACAGGACGAAACATAGCAAAAAACATTATTTATTATATTGAAAAAAACTATCATATAAAATAAATGATACTTCCAGCAACTAACATATTAACCATTTTAAACACAAAAATATACCCTGGAGAAAGCAAGGAAGTTAATTTTGATGTAGCAAACTTACATACATCAACCCCTGTAAACATTCCTATTATTGTTGAACGCGCAAAAAAACCAGGTCCCATTGTATTATTTACCGCAGGTATTCATGGTGATGAAGTTAATGGCGTTGAAATTGTTAGACAATTAATTGCTAAAGGAATAAATAAACCTAAGTGTGGCACTATCATATGTATGCCTGTCATTAATATCTTCGGGTTTATAAATTTAAAACGCGAATTCCCAGACGGCAGAGATTTAAATCGTGTTTTCCCTGGAACAAATAAAGGCTCTTTAGCTAGTAGAGTTGCCTATAAGTTAATAAATGAAGTGCTTCCTTATGTCGATTATATTATGGATTTCCATACAGGTGGAGCTGGTCGTTTTAATGCGCCACAAATACGTATAATTAATAAAAACACACAACTTAATAATTTAGCAAAAACTTTTGGAGCACCTTTTGTTTTATATTCTAAAAATCTACCAAAATCATTTAGACATACTTGTTTTAAATTAAATAAACCCATGCTACTTTTTGAAGGCGGAAAATCGTTTCATATAGATGAAACCGTAACTAATTCTGGAATTAATGGCACTAAACGTGTACTAAAGCATTTAGATATGTTGAATGTAAAATTTACAGTGTCAAAACCTAAAAAAGGAACCGTTTTTATAGAGGAAAGCAAATGGCAACGCGCCAAATATTCGGGTATGTTTAGAGCAACAATACCTATTGGCAAACATGTTGAAAAAAGAGAGGTTTTAGGAAATATTACCGATCCTTACGGAAAATTTAGCTATGAAGTAAAAGCGCCAAATTCGGGCTATATAATTAATGTAAACGAGTCGCCAATTGTATATCAAGGCGATGCTTTATTTCATATTTCAACAAAACTTGAAGCATAAATTATGACCAAATCTGAATTACGAAAAACATATAAAACACTTCGTAGTAATTTGTCAGAACATGATATTGATAAATTTAGCTTAGCCATTGCTAACCAACTTTTAAAACTACCTATTTGGCATTATACTTTCTATCATATTTTTTTAGCTATAGAAGAACAAAAAGAAGTTAACACCGAGTATATTTTAAATATTCTTTCTGGTAAAGACAAAAATATTCTGATTTCTAAAAGTGATTTTAATTCAGGAAATATGACACATTTTCTTTTAACAGACAATACGGTAATAAAGAAAAACAACTACAACATTCCTGAACCGGTTGATGGTATCACTATCGCTTCAAACAAAATTGAAATAGTCTTTATTCCTTTATTGGCTTTTGATAAACAAGGAAATAGAGTTGGATATGGCAAAGGCTTTTACGATCGATTTCTAGCCAACTGCAAACCTGAAACTATAAAAATAGGACTGTCTTTTTTTGAAGCTGAAACCACAATTACAGATGTTTTTGAAAACGATGTTCGATTGGATTATTGTGTGACGCCTGAATTGGTTTATGAGTTTTAATTGTTTCTATTAAAAAGAAAAATCATTAATGAAATAAAAACTAAACTAAATAGAATATAAATCCCTGTTATTACTAATTTAATCCAAACCTCGACATAATTTAATTCAGGTGCAAAAGCACTTAAAATTGATTCTGATAAAAAAAAGAATATTGTAGAAAACAATAAAATGAATTAGTATAATTTTACTTTTTTTCATTTACTAAACTGCCTCCTTTAGAAAACGCCCTCTTATTAAATACAATAAGGATAATAAAACCAGTACTTATTGCCATATCGGCAATATTGAAAACGGGTTCAAAAAAATTAAAATGTTTACCACCGTAAAAAGGAACCCATTGTGGTAAATCTACTTCAAATAAAGGAAAGTAAAGCATATCTACAACACGACCATGTAATAAGGAATCGTAACCTCCAGTTTCTGGTAAAAACGTTGCTATTTGGCCATAACTATCATCAAACAAAACACCATAAAAAACAGAATCGATAATATTCCCTAAAGCTCCTGCAAAAATTAGAACGATTGCTATTACTAATATTTTAGAACCTTGTTTTTTAGTCGTATCGTACAACCAATACCCAATACCAAATATAGCTACAACTCTAAATAACGTTAAAGCTACTTTGGCTGTTCTGTCTGAAATAAAAGATACAAAGTCACTAATTTTTGTTCCCCAAGCCATCCCATCATTTTCAATAAAATATATTTTAAACCAACTAAAAACATCAACACTTTCATGAAGCGTAAAATGAGTTTTAATATAAATTTTACTAACCTGATCGATAAGTAAAATAACAATGATTAATAAAATTGATTTTTTTAGTGACATATAAAAAGTAAAAAACGTCTCAAAATATGAGACGTTTCAAATATATAATTAAAATAAAAATTATTGCATATTCTTTGCTTCAATACTTAAGGTAGCATGAGGCACTAACTTTAAACGCTCTTTATTTATCAACTTACCTGTTACACGGCATATACCATAGGTTTTGTTTTCTATTCTTATTAAAGCATTTTTTAAATCGCGAATAAATTTTTCTTGACGTATAGCTAATTGTGAGTTAGATTCTTTACTCATTACAGCACTTCCTTCATCAAAGGCTTTAAATGTTGGTGATGTATCTTCTGTACCATTATTATGGTCATTCATATACGCACTTTTAATAAGCTCTAAATCATGTTTTGCTTTTTCAATTTTGTCTGAAATTAGCACTTTAAATTCTGCTAAATCTGCATCCGAATATCTTACGTTAGCTTCTTCCATAATTTTTTAATGTTTTTGAATATACAATTTGGTATTTACATCATCAAAAGCAATTTCTATACCGTTCTCTAATTTATCTATTATTTCAAGTTCGTCTGTTAATGTTTCCGATTTTATATACGTTAAATTAGCATCAACTGCGCTTGTAATATGTTCATCTTTTTGAAGGGATACATCTATTCTATCAGTTACTTCAAACCCTGAATCTTTACGTAAATTTTGGATGCGATTTATCAATTCTCTTGCAATACCTTCTTTTCGTAAGTCATCACTAATAGTTACATCTAAAGCTACTGTTATACTACCTTCGTTTGCAACCAACCATCCTTCAATATCTTGCGATGTAATTTCTACATCTGTGCGTTCTAAAGTAATCTTTTTTCCATTAACATCAACCTCCAAATTTCCAATTTGTTCTATTTTGTTAATATCTTCTGCCGAAAAGTTAATTACTGCATTAGCAATAGCTTTCATATCCTTTCCAAAACGCGGTCCTAAGGCTTTAAAGTTTGGTTTTATTTTTTTTACCAAAATATCTGAAGCATCTTCTAAAAGTTCTACTTCCTTTACGTTTACCTCATGTTTTATTAAATCTGAAACCGCTAAAATTTCTTCCTTTTGTTGTTTATTATCAATTGGAATCATTATTTTTTGAAGCGGTTGACGCACTTTTATCTTTTCCTTAGCTCTTAGCGAAAGTACTAAAGATGATATTGTTTGCGCGCTTTCCATTTTTCGCTCTAAAGACTTATTTATAAAACTAGTATCAGTTTTAGGAAACTCAGCCAAATGTACACTTTCAAATTGCTCTGTTTGTGTTGTTTTCGTTAAATCTAGGTAAAGCTTATCCATAAAGAAAGGTGCAATAGGCGCTCCTAACTTAGCAATAGTTAACATACACGTATACAGTGTTTGGTATGCCGAAATTTTATCTTGTTGGTAATCGCCTTTCCAGAAACGTCTTCTACTTAAACGTACAAACCAGTTACTTACATAATCTTGTGTAAAGTCTGAAATAGCACGAGCCGCTTTTGTTGGCTCATAATCGGCATAATAACTATCTACTTTCTGAATTAAAGTATGTAATTCTGAAAGTATCCAACGGTCTATTTCTGGTCTTTCATCTAAAGGAATATCTGCTTCGCTATAATTAAAACCATCAAGGTTAGCATATAACTGAAAGAATGAATACGTGTTATAAAGTGTTCCGAAAAACTTACGTTTCACTTCTTCAATACCTTCTAAATCGAATTTTAAGTTGTCCCAAGGATTTGCGTTAGAAATCATATACCAACGTGTAGCGTCGGCACCGTAATTCCCTAAAGTTTCAAAAGGGTCGACTGCATTGCCCAAACGCTTCGACATTTTTTGTCCGTTTTTATCTAACACCAATCCGTTAGATACCACATTTTTATAAGCAACAGAATCAAAAACCATGGTTCCAATTGCATGAAGCGTATAAAACCACCCGCGTGTTTGATCGACACCTTCGGCAATAAAATCGGCTGGATACGATTTTTTATCGTCAATTAATTCCTTATTCTCAAACGGGTAATGCCACTGAGCATAAGGCATTGAACCAGAATCGAACCAAACATCAATTAAATCGCTTTCGCGGAACATTTTTTGTCCTGTTGGAGATACTAGTATAATGGTATCTACAATATTTTTATGTAAATCTATTTTCGAATAATTTTCTTCGGAATTGTTTCCAACTTCAAAATTTTCAAAAATATCTTTGGCTAAAACACCAGCAGAAACAGCTTTTGCCATTTCATTTTTCAACTCTTCAACCGAACCAATACAAATCTCTTCTTTACCATCTTCAGATCTCCAAATAGGCAATGGAATTCCCCAATAACGAGAACGCGATAAATTCCAATCGTTAGCATTTGCCAGCCAATTACCAAAACGACCTGTTCCTGTTGCTTTTGGTTTCCAATTTATAGTTTCGTTAAGTTCGAACATGCGTTCCTTGATATCGGTAACTTTAATAAACCAAGAATCTAATGGATAATAAAGAATTGGTTTATCGGTTCTCCAACAATTAGGATAACTATGTTTATATTTTTCAACCTTAAAGGCTTTATTTTCTTCTTTTAATTTAATGGCAATTTCAACATCTATAGAACGCTCTGGCGCTTCGCCTTCGTTATAATATTCATTCTTCACATATTTACCAGCATATTCGCCCATTTCTGGTCTAAATTTACCTTGCAAATCAACTAACGGCACTAAATTACCATTATCATCTTTTACCAACATTGGTGGCACTTCTGGTGTTGCTTGTTTTGCAACCAAGGCATCATCTGCACCAAAAGTTGGAGCGGTATGAACAATACCTGTTCCATCTTCAGTAGTAACAAAATCTCCTGAAATAATTCTAAAAGCATTTTCAGAATTATCGTTTGGTAACGCATAAGGCATTAATTGCTCGTATGTAATCCCTACTAAATCTTTGCCAACAAATTCTTTTACAACGTAAAAAGGAATTTTTTTATCACCCGATTTATAAGCTAATAAATCTGATTTATCTTCAACTTGATTGAACTTTCCTGAGAATTGATAATTAACTAACTTCTTAGCTAATACCACATTAACAGGTTGAAATGTATATTGATTATACGTTTCAACTAAAACATATTCAATTTTAGGTCCAACAGTTAATGCTGTATTACTTGGTAGTGTCCAAGGCGTGGTAGTCCAAGCTAAAAAATGAATATCACCTTCATTTTGTAAAAAATCTGGTAATGATTCTGGTTTTGCCTTAAACTGAGCCACAATAGTAGTATCGGTAACATCTTGATACGTTCCTGGTTGGTTTAACTCATGCGAACTTAATCCTGTTCCAGCTTTTGGAGAATACGGCTGAATGGTATAACCTTTATACAACAAGCTTTTGTTATATATTTCTTTAAGTAACCACCAAACACTCTCCATATATTTTGGATCGTAAGTAATATACGGATCGTCCATATCTACCCAGTAACCCATTTTTTGAGTAAGATCATTCCAAACATCAGTGTAACGCATTACAGCTTTACGACATGCGGCATTATAATCTTCCACAGAAATGGTTTTACCAATATCTTCTTTAGTAATACCTAATTCTTTTTCTACACCTAACTCAATAGGCAAACCATGTGTATCCCAACCAGCTTTACGCTTTACTTGGTAGCCTTTCATGGTTTTATAACGTGGAAAAATATCTTTAATAGCACGTGCTAAAACATGGTGTACCCCTGGCAATCCGTTTGCTGAAGGTGGCCCTTCAAAAAACACAAATGGTTCATTACCTTCTCTAGTCGATACACTTTTTTCAAAGATGTTATTTTCTTGCCAATAGTTTAAGACTTCACCTGCAATATTTGGTAAGTCAAGTCCTTTATATTCAGGAAATTTCGCGCTCATTTACTCTTAATTCTTATAAGTTCGCGAATTTAAGAATTTATACTCAAATGGTTAATTTTTTATTTATAAAAAAAGCGAAAACAATTGTTTTAACTTTTTCATGACTAACTCAAATAATTAAAATTCTAATTAACTATTATTTTTTTTGTTAAAACTTGTTGATCTTTTGTTCTAAAATATGCTATATATGAACCACTAGAAATATTCAAAATGTTTAATCCATTATTCAAACTTTCTTGTGATACATCTTTAAACTCTAAAACTGATTGACCTAACATATTTACAAGTGATAATTTAGCCACCGAAGTCTTTAACTTTTTAGCAAACAACTTATGTTCTGAATTTTTATAATAAATAAAATTCTCTGTTGTTAAGGCTTCTTCTGTACTTAAACTTTTCTGTTCTGATTGAAATACGATTTCGAATCTTGCATTAAACTTACCTTGTTCTGAGGTAAACTGATAAGCATTATCTTCTCTTAAATTAAAATATATACCAGCTTCATTATCTTTTAAGTAAATTTCTTGATTTTCATCTATATTTTCAAGATTTGTAATTTTAATCTCAAAAGTATTACTACCCGACGATTTAAAATTTAATGGCACTACTTTATCTTGTGTTATTTCACTATAAGCTTGAATATTCATATCATTACCATTCAAACTTAAATGTAAATCATTATTGTTAACTTCTCCATTTTTTGCATCATAGCCATAATCATATTCATCACTTGTATCTGGACTAAATCCCAATAATAACTCTCTTCTTGTTTTTGGACCTACTACCGAATTAAATTCTAAACGTATTTTTTGCATGCCATTACTCACATCCTGTTTACTTGAAGCATTACTTTTTGATGATTTACTATTACCTGACTTTAAAAATGCTGAACCGTTATTATAAGTACCGTCGGCATCGGCTTCTTTTATAAAAACACGTTGACTATTATTGAATTCTACATTCCCATCTGCTATAATTTCTGTAATAAAACCTTGTCCAACAGGAAGGTATCTTGATGGTGTTATCGTTCCGTCTTGCTGCCCATTTGTAGCTCCATAAAAACCAACAAATTGATACGCTCTAATAGAACCTAATTTATTTACTTGTGCATAACCGCCATTATATTCATCAAGATAATGTGAAGTACCACTCCATTGTTGCCATAAATTCAATGTTCCGTCTATTATACCTTCATTATCATCAATAAACTTATGAATATCTAATGCTGATGGATATGGATTTCCGAATAAATACTCTGTTTTTGACACATTAACAACTGACCCTGAACCTCCAACATCTGTAACATTAACCAATATAGTACCATTATTAGGTTTTCCTTCAAATATATATTGTTGCTCTGAAGCAGGAATACCTGTTCCTTTTTGAGTATATCCAACTCCTGGTTTTATTCCTGTTGATGTAGATATTTGTGCCCAATCCCAATAGTCTTGTCCATTTATAAAAGTATACAGCCAGTAAGTACTTATATTACCATTTGCTGTATATGCAGATGTAAATTGACAATTAAAACCTGTACCGTCTTTTATCATTTGTAAACTAAAATCTGAATTATTTGGATTGTTTGCGGACGTATTATTGTCTATTAAACTCGTAGCCCCAAGAACTCCAACAGGTGATGCCCAATAGTTATACCAATAAGCACTTGGTGTTCCTTCTTGCCTTCTTAATATTTTTCCTAAAGACGAAGTTACTAAATCGCTATGCTCGGTTTGTATTAATTGAGAATCATCTTCTAAATCTAGAGTTCCGTTCAATTCTAAATACCAGTTATTTTCTACTAAATGATCGCCTTGAATTGTTAACCTTTTATCGGAATCAATTACAAGTCCTAATGTTTTAATATCGTGACTAGCAATAACATCACTTGTTATTTTTACAATACTCCAATCTTTATTAGTAGCAGTATCTTCAATATCCCAAACATCACCATGTAACCAAGTTGATTGTGTTGTCCAACTACCATCATTTACACTTTCATAAGGCATTGGTGCCGTTTGTTCTTCAATAGTAGTAATATTATTTATGTATAATTCTTTATCATAACCTGAATAATCTGAAGTTCTACCCATAACAATATTTGTCATTGGGTAATAAGCTATTAAATTAGCCCACGGAATAGTGTTACTTGTAGCAGTATCTTCAATATTTTTTGCCACAATCGAACCTCTCAAAACTCCTGAATTATCTTCAATTT
This sequence comes from Algibacter sp., assembly GCA_050294475.1. Lineage (GTDB taxonomy): Bacteria > Bacteroidota > Bacteroidia > Flavobacteriales > Flavobacteriaceae > Thalassobellus. The sequence continues at coordinate 298,761 of JBNKOE010000024.1, forward strand.
CTTGGTAAACTGTTTTCTGAATTTGACTTTCTGTTAAAGCTACATCAAATACTCTAACTTCATCAATATCGCCTTTAAAATATTGCTTATTTGGAACATCACTTGATAATCTTCCAACTTCAAAGTTCCCATTAGAATCTGCTGTAGTTTCGATTGCTGCACCTGTACCTCCAACATTTGAAGAACTAACTAATTCTCCATCAACATATAAAGACACAACTCCTGTTATATCTGTATAAGTTCCAGTAATATGATGCCACTCATCATAATTAATATCAGTACAACTACATCCTAAAGCAGTTTCAGAATTTCCTGCAGCTTTTACTGTAAACATAGGTTTTTTACCGTTTTCTAACCACAATCTGCAACCAGAATCTTCTCCAGCAATAACCATATTTGTTGAATTACCAGAATCAGATTTAACCCATGCCATAATGGTAACATCTCCTAATCCATTTATAAAAGAAGCTCTTGATAAGTAATCATCTATTCCATCAAAATCAATAGAAGCTATAGTTGGTGGGTTAACATCAAATAAATCTCTATAATCTAAATCGCCTCCAATTAATAAATCACCATCTGCATCTGGCAGAATAGACAAATCGGTAGGATCTTCAATATCTTCATTAACATCCCAAACAGCATCGTTTACCCCGTTGGTTTCAAATGCATTATTAAGACCATCTACATCTACATCGGCAGCCGTATAGGTATCAGCCATACCATTTTCCTGTATGTCGGTATAACCGTCATTATCAGAATCGTCATCCAAATAATCAGGAGTACCATCCCCATCGGTATCAACTGGTATTAAACCCGTTCCATAATTATCCCATAACCCAGGATAAGACCCTGTTGTATTTACTGTACCACTTGGCAAGATATACCCTAAGGTTAATTGCGCCTCAACATTATCAGGTATACCATCACTATCACAGTCTATATCTACTTTATTTTCAAAACCATCTACATCTACATCTGCACAGGCAGGTTCTTCTAAAACAGTAATAACAACATCGTCAATAAAATTCCCAATCGAAGTTGAACCAGATGCAGTGCTTATGGCTTCAAATATGAAAAAGGTTGTATTTTGCCCTTCTGGCACATCATAAACACCAGAATAAGCTCCCCAAGACACATTATCATCAGACATGGTCTCTACAGTTGTGGCAGACACTAAGTCTGCTCCTATTTTTACTTCAGCTACGTCTACACCACTTCTTCCTCTATGTTTAACAGACCATTGCACTTTAGAACCACCTGAAATACACAATTCTTGATAAAGGGCTGCGGTTTGGTTAGCATTAAGCTCTGCAAATTGATTTCCATCGCTTGCAGGAACACCATTAAACCCACTACTCCATAACTCTAAATTATTATCGCTTGCTGTAGTTTTCCACCCAGGTACATTATCTTCGTGAGTTATAAGATATGTAGAAGAACCAATAACTATTTCCTCAAAACTTTCATTAATTATATTTTCGGCACAATAGACCATACCGCATTCTATCGCATCTAAAATACCATCATTATCGTCATCAACATCTATTAAATCAGGAACTCCATCACCATCTGAATCTTGTGCATTTAAATTATTTGCCGTAAAACAAAGCAGAACAAATAATACTTTAAAAAGTAGTAATCTTTTCATAGGTTAAAATTTAATAGTTTTAGGAATCTATTAATTTTATACTATAAACACTACAATTTTGTAAAATGGATTATAAAAATGAGGGAAGTTAACTACGTAAAACAATCACACTCTATGATTATCAATTAATTAACACGACAATATTAATATAACTTAATCAAATATCCTAGTAAAAATATAATTTTTTATCGATTAAAAGTAAATAAATCGGACAAAAATCACACTATAAGCTATTTATCAATACAAAAAACTTACAAAATAAATGAGAATAATACTAAACAATAAACCCAACCAAATCTTCAATTTTAGAAATTAATTGAATTTTAATAATTGTATTTTTTAATGAAATTTTATTGTATTTGGAAACAAAAATAGTTGAAAAACCTAATTTTTCGGCTTCAAGAATACGTTGTTCTACGCGCTGTACTGGACGAATCTCTCCAGATAAACCAACCTCAGCAGCAAAGCAAAAGTCTTTTTGCAAAGCCACATCTTCGTTAGAAGATAAAATAGAAGCCACAACTGCCAAATCTATTGCAGGATCATCAACTGTAATACCACCAGTTATATTTAAAAATACATCCTTTGCTCCTAACCTAAATCCAGCACGTTTTTCTAAAACTGCTAAAAGCATATTTAAACGTTTAGCATTAAAGCCTGTGGCACTTCTTTGAGGTGTTCCATAAACTGCGGTACTAACCAATGCCTGCACTTCAATCATTAAAGGACGCATACCTTCAAGAGTTGCTGCAATAGCATTACCCGACAGCTCTTCATCTTTCTTTGAAATTAAAATTTCTGAGGGATTAGACACTTCACGCAAACCAGAGCCTTGCATTTCATAAATACCTAATTCGTTAGTAGAACCAAATCGATTTTTATGCGCTCTTAAAATTCTAAATACATGATTTCGATCACCTTCAAATTGTAAGACAGTATCAACCATATGTTCTAAAATTTTAGGACCTGCAATATTTCCGTCTTTTGTAATATGACCAATTAATAACACTGGAGTTGCTGTTTCTTTAGCAAATTTAATAAGCTCGGTTGTGCATTCTTTTATTTGCGAAATACTTCCTGAAGACGACTCAATATAATCGCTATGGAGTGTTTGAATAGAATCTATAATTACTATATCTGGTTCTAAAGTTTCAATTTGCTTGAAAATATTCTGTGTTTTTGTTTCAGTAAGAATATAACAATTGTTATTATTAGGATTAATACGTTCTGCACGCATTTTAATTTGTTTCTGACTTTCTTCACCCGAAACATAAAGTGTTTTATATGGTAATTTTAATGAAATTTGAAGCAATAATGTGCTTTTACCAATACCAGGTTCGCCTCCTAAAAGCGTTAATGACCCAGGAACAATACCGCCTCCTAAAACACGATTAAATTCGTTATCAAAAGTATCTAAGCGAGGTTCTTTAGAAACATCAATATCTTTAATTCGTAATGGAATAGATGCTTTTTTAACACTAGATGTTGGTGATTTCCAATCGCTTTTTTCTGGTTTTTGAATAACTTCTTCTACAATAGTATTCCATTCTTTACAAGCATTACATTGCCCTTGCCATTTAGCATATTGCGTACCGCAGTTTTGACAAAAAAAAGTAGTTTTAACTTTTGCCATTAATACCCGAAGTCTTCCTTAATTAAATCTGCTTTTTCAAGCACCAAATCTTTAGTAATACCTGCTATTTCTTTTAACGTATATGCAGATTGATAAGTACGCATAGCTTTTTTAGGCTCACCTGTTTCTTCATAAAAACGTGCTAAATAATAACTACCTAAAAGAGTTTCAGGATATGATTTTCTTGCCATTTTCCCTAATTCTTCATAATATTCAAAACTTTCGTTTTTTTCTATAGCCGCAGAGATAGCTTTGTAATCGTTAATTAAAATTGGTTTATCAATACCAAACAAATCTTTAATAGTTTGATACTTTTCTTGTAAATAAACAACTGGTGATATTTCTAACTCAAGTATAGTTTCTTCATACTCCTTTTTACTTATTGGTTGGAAAACCTTAAACATTCCCTCTATAGCATTTGGTATAGCATGGGTTGGAACCGAATAATGTGATGGCCCTTCAAAACTATCAAAATCAAAATATAAATTTTCATTTTCTATATTAGAAATATCAGTATTTAAAGCATTAGTCGTTTTTTTAATGAATGAAGCATCATTATTCGTATTTGCCAAATAATAAAAGATTTTAGAGTCTACTTTTGATAGTACTTCAGGAATATAATCAATCATGTTAGGAGCTAATTCTGGACTAACAACAACATAACCTTGAAATAAAGGTTGTGGCTTTAATAAAAAGTAGTTAATAAAGTTTGCCGTTTCACCATGCCCAAAAGCAACTCTAAAGTTAACGGTTCTGTATTTGTTTTCAATATAAGGAATCAATTCCATCCCAATAAACTCAAAAAATGATGCTCCAGATTCAATAGGTAATGAATTTTGTTCAGAATACATACAATCGTCATAACGCTTATCGAACTGATTAACACCAACAACAATGGCTTCTGGCATATCTTCCCAATAACTATAATAATCTACATTTCCTACAACAACTTCAAACAAATAATCGCCATCAAAAACTATAAAAATAGGATAACTTTTATCTTCATTTGTATTATACCCTCTAGGTAATTGAATTTTCAACTCACGAGTATCACCTAATTTTGAAGACTCTATTGTTTCGTATTTAACTTGCGCTTCTACAAACGGTGAAAGAAAAGACAGAAAGAAAAAGAAAATAATGGTATGCTTCATTACAATTTGATTTGAGATTTAATAGCAGCAAGGTATGAAATAAAGCGAAACTATAAAATGTGTTTGTTCTACTTTTTTCTATTATATAAGGGTAAGTATATAAGTGACAATCCACCAAAAACAATAATCATAAGTGTTTGTGATGCCCACATTATCCATCCAAAAGCAATACTAGGCTCCTTAGCAATTCCGAAAATTGAAAAACCTAAATAAACTGCAACTGGATAAGCCCCAATACCTCCACTAGTAGCTGCTATACTAAAACTTGCCGAAATAAAACCAATTAAGATAGCTCCTGTTGGAATTCCTTTTAGGTCATCTATTGCAAAAGAAGTTACATAAAACATAAGAACATACATTACCCAAATAAATAATGTATGAAAAATGAATGCCCACTTCTTTTTCATTTTAAAAATACTCAATACACCTTCAATTAAACCTGCTACAAATGTTCTGATTTTTAATGCTATTTTAGAATTACTTCTTCTAATATATCTGAAAAAAAACAGCATCAAAACAACACCTATAACTAAGGCTATAACAATTTTAGTAATATCAAATCTCTCAATTAAAAACCCATAAATAAAATCAAATTGAAGAAAAAGAGTAATAGTAATAATTCCTAGCATGATGATTAAATCGGCAATTCTTTCTGCTACAATAGTTCCAAAACCTTTTTCAAAAGGCACTCCTTCATAATTTGTAAGTATAGATGCTCTAGCTACTTCTCCCGCTCTTGGTATGGTATAATTTATTAAATAAGTTGCAAAAACAGCCATCACGCTATTTCCGAATTTAATATTATATCCTAAAGGTTCTAATTGAAAACGCCACCGATATGCTCTAGACAAATGACTCAAAAAACCTAAAAACAATCCTAATAAAATCCAACTTTTATTTGACGATTTCCAATATTCTAAAATTTTAGGCAATGGAACATCTCTTAAAGAATACCAGACTAAAAAAACTCCCAGTAATAATGGGAGTATAATTTTTAGTATGTTCTTTATATTTTTATTCAAAAGCCTATATTAATAAGTTTGTAGCTTCATCAGGAAAAACCAAAGAAGGTTTAAAAATTTTAGCCTTTTCAATATCCATAAAAGCATAGGTAATTAAAATTAAGGTATCTCCTACTGATACTTTTCTGGCTGCAGCACCATTAAGTGTAATTTCTCCAGTATTTCGAGGCCCAGGAATACAATAAGTTTCTAAACGCTCGCCATTATCGTTATTTACAATTTGAACTTTTTCGCCTTGTATAATGTTAGCAGCATCCATAAGGTCTTCGTCTATAGTTATACTACCTATATAATTGAGTTCTGCACCTGTGCATTTAACTCTGTGAATTTTAGATTTTACTACTTGTATTTGCATGTTGCAAAGATAATTAATTTAAAGCGATATTATCTATAAGTCTAATATCATCTGCATATACAGCTATAAATGCTCTATACTTTTTATTATTAGATTTTCTTTTTACTGGTTTTAAGGTTTCAGTATCTGCAATAATAATATATTCTAATTTTAACAAATCGTGATTTACAAACTGATTTTCAACCCATTCCATAACTTTATTAGCACTTTTTGTGCCAAATTTTTGTTTGGCAGCTTTTAATGTTTTATAAATAAATGGTACAACATCTTTGTATTCTGGTTTTAGCCTAGTATTGCGTGAGCTCATAGCTAAACCTGTTGGCTCTCTGTGTATTTTACACCCAACTATTGTTACAGGAATATGGTGTTTTTCAACCAATTTTCTTATAATTTGGAGTTGCTGAAAATCTTTCTCACCAAAATAAGCATTATCTGGTTTTACAATTTCAAAAAGACGTTTTACAATCGTGCCAACACCGTCAAAATGTCCATCACGAAACCTGCCTTCCATTTCATACTCTAAACCATCAAAGTCAAACGATTCGGAAATTGTATTTCCTTCATAAATATCATCTACTGTAGGCGCATAAACAAAAATAGCGTCTTTGCTTACTGTTTTTAATAAATCTAAATCATTACCTAAAGTCCTCGGGTACTTTTTAAGGTCTTCTTTATTATCAAACTGCGTAGGATTAACAAAAATACTAACAACAACTTTATCGTTATTTTCTAATGCCTTTATAACTAATTCTAAATGTCCTTCATGCAACGCTCCCATGGTAGGAACTAATCCTATAGTTAGGTTTTTAGACCTTAAAGCATCTAAAGCTGTTATAATTTGCTGTTTTTCTGAGTATACTTCCACTTATTAATAAAAATTTAACGGGTGCAAACTTAAGATTTTACAGTGAATCTGCATAAAATTTTGTATTTTTGCGTGTTTTTTATTTTGATTTTCTCAAAAAGAAACAACATTTATGCAATAAAACAGAAAATAATTTCTTCTTGATTTTAAAGAACAAATTATTATTTATTCCATAATCATTATTAAGTCAACAAAAACAAACATATGAAAGATAAGAGGATATTATATGTATCATCTGAAGTAGTGCCTTATTTACCTGAAACCGAAATTTCTTCAATGTCTTTTGAAGCACCTAGATTAGTAAACCAACAAGGTGGACAAATTCGAATTTTCATGCCTCGATATGGCAATATAAACGAAAGAAGGCACCAATTACATGAAGTTATAAGATTATCTGGAATAAATTTAGTTATTAATGACTTAGATATGCCGCTCATAATAAAAGTAGCATCAATTCCTAAAGAACGTATTCAGGTTTATTTCATTGATAATGATGAATATTTTAAAAGAAAAGCAACATTAACCGATGAAGATGGAAAACTATTTTCTGACAATGACGAACGTGCTATTTTCTTTGCAAAAGGTGTTATTGAAACCGTAAAAAAATTAAACTGGTCGCCAGATGTTATTCATGTTCATGGATGGCTAGCCGCTTTACTTCCTGTTTACTTAAAAGAATTTTATAAAGACGAACCTTTATTTAACGAAAGTAAAATTGTTACTTCTATCTACAATCAAAGTTTTAACAATACTTTAAATAAAGATATGATCAATAAGGTTAAATTTGACAACATTAACGAAAAAACTATTAATGTGCTTGAAGAACCGTCATTTAACAACTTAATGAAAGTAGCTATTGATTACTCCGATGCATTAATAATAGGATCGGAAGATATTACAGATGAATTAAATGATTATTTAAAAGCATCTAACAAACCTATTTTAGAGTACAAAAGCAAAGATGAATTTGGTGAAGCGTATACTAACTTTTTTAATACTGAAGTTTTAAGTTAAACAAACACCTAGATATTCATTATATTTTATATGAAAAATACAATTAACGCCCTTAAGTTACCTATTACTTTAATTTTAATTCTTATTTCTTTTATTGCTTGCGATAAAGATTTTAACATTATAGAAAGTGATGTTCTTGGTAAAGAAAACTCTAATTTTTTAACAGATAGTGTTTATTTACCTATTTCGGCTTATAACAAAAAACTCGATTCATTACAAAGTAACGGATTAGCATCTAACTTATTAGGGGTTTTTAATGATCCAGCATTTGGACAAACCGTAGCAAATATTGTTACCCAAGTAACACCTACAACATTTGATCCTGATTTTGGCACAAAAACAAAAATTGATTCGGTAATTTTAACCTTACCTCTTTTTAGTAGAGCTATAACAGACTCAACTTATACTATAAGTGATTCTTTATACGGAAATTCTCCAATTAAATTATCCATTTATAAAAATGATTATTTCTTAAGAGATTTTGATCCGTACTCAACTCTTGGAACACCTCAAAAATATTTTTCAAAATCTGATGGAACGGTTTTAAATAGTAGTTCTGTTATTAATTTTGAGAATCAAAAAAGTGATTTAATTATAGATTCTACTTTCACTACTGTACCAAGTAGCAAAAGAATCAGATTAGACTCTTTTGATAATGCAGGAACTTTAATTACTACATATGCAACACCTGCATTAAGATTAAAAATAAAAGACACTCTTTTTTGGAGAAATACTATAATAAATAAACAAGGAGATCCTGTACTAAGTAATGCCAGCAATTTTAATAATTACTTTAGAGGGTTATACTTTAAAGCAGAGGCTATTGATGGAAACGGTAATATGATTTTATTAAATCTAGCATCAACTCGTGCTAATATTATTATTTATTACTCTAAAGACTCATCGGTTGCTGGTGAAAGAACACAATCAACATATCAACTTAATTTTACTGGAAATAAAGTTAATATATTTACTAATGACTATAGTTCGGTTTCATTACAAAACGGAAATAAAAACTTAGGAGACGAAAAACTTTATTTAAAAGGTACAGCAGGCTCTATGGCTGTTGTAAATTTATTTAAAGACCAAAGCGCTTTTGATAATTTTATAAACGATTATAGAATCTCTGATGGAAATGGAGGTTTTATTAAAGAACCTACAACTGGAAATTTTATTCTAAAACGACTTATAAATGATGCCTTTTTAACTATTTATGAAGATGAATCTATATCAACTGGAGATGCTTATCATAAATACGATCGTATATATGCATACGATATTGAAAACAATCAACCTACTATTGATTACCAAATAGATCCGTCAGAAAATACACAATTTCCTTTAGCCTCTAAAATTATTAGCCTAAGCCAAAGAGATACTCTTGGAAAATACAAAATACGTCTTACAGAACATTTAAATAGTATATTACTTAGAGACTCAACTAACACTAAAATTGGATTAGTATTATCTAATAATGTAAATTACACCAGTAATGCTGAAATTTTAAATAGTGGTGATGGTGTAACAGGTATTCCTTCCGCAGCTATAATAAGTCCAAGAGGCACTATTTTACATGGTAGCAATTCAAGTAATGACAATAAACGATTGAAATTGAAAATATTTTACACAGAAGCCAAAGATAATTAACAATTTTTTTCAACTTAATCAATATAGTTGTAAAAATGAATTTCATCGTATAAAACAAGGACTTTATATAATAATTATTATTCCTCAATATTTATTTTACATATTTGCTCTAAATTATTAACCCCAAAAACCTAAATTAAAAATTATGTGTGGAATTGTTGGATACATTGGACACAGAGAAGCTTACCCAATTATAATAGAAGGTCTTAAACGTTTAGAGTATAGAGGATATGATAGTGCTGGTATTGCATTATTTGATGGTGCAAATTTAAAAGTTTCTAAAACAAAAGGTAAAGTAGTTGATTTAGAAGAACGCTCTAACAAAGAAATAACAAAAACTGGAAATGTAGGTATAGGACATACACGTTGGGCAACTCATGGAGTCCCTAATGATATTAACTCACACCCTCACCTTTCAAACTCTGGTGAACTTGTAATTATTCATAATGGAATTATTGAAAACTACGATTCTCTAAAACAAGAATTAATATCTAGAGGATATACGTTTCATTCTGATACTGATACCGAAGTTCTTATTAATTTAATTGAGGACGTAAAAAAACAAGAAAACGTAAAACTCGGGCAAGCAGTACAAATTGCATTAAATCAAGTAATAGGTGCTTATGCCATTGCTGTATTTGATAAAAATAAACCAGAAGAAGTTGTTGTTGCTCGTTTAGGTAGCCCATTAGCTATTGGAATTGGTGAAAATGAAGATGAGTTTTTTATTGCTAGTGATGCTTCTCCTTTTTTAGAATATACTAAAAATGCCGTTTATTTAGAAGATGAAGAAATGGCGATTATTAGATTTCATAAAGGCATAAAAATTAGAAAAATTAAAGATGATTCTTTAGTTCCTACCTATGTTCAAGAATTACAATTAAATTTAGAGCAAATAGAAAAAGGTGGTTATGATCATTTCATGCTAAAAGAAATTCATGAACAGCCTAAAGCTATAACAGATACATATAGAGGAAGATTATTAAGAAACGAAGCTATTATAAAAATGGCAGGTGTTGAAGATAATATGAAAAAATTCCTCAACGCAAACCGCATTATTATTGTTGCTTGTGGAACATCATGGCACGCTGGCTTAGTTGCAGAATACATTTTTGAAGATTTAGCTAGAATTCCTGTAGAGGTAGAATATGCTTCTGAATTTAGATACAGAAACCCTATTATAACAGAAAATGATGTAGTTATAGCTATTTCTCAATCTGGTGAAACTGCCGATACTCTTGCTGCCATTAAATTAGCAAAATCTAAAGGAGCTTTTGTTTTTGGTGTTTGCAATGTGGTAGGTTCTTCTATAGCTAGAGAATCTAATGCTGGTGCATACACACATGCTGGTCCAGAAATAGGAGTTGCATCAACAAAAGCGTTTACAACACAAATAACTGTATTAACACTAATAGCATTAAGATTAGCTAGAGCTAAAGGGACTATTAGTAGTTCTGATTTCCGTCAGCATTTACTAGAATTAGAAATGATTCCTAAAAAAGTAGAAAAAGCTTTAGAATCAGATTCAATTATTAAACATATTGCAGATATTTATAAAAATTCGACTAACTGTTTATATCTAGGTAGAGGTTATAATTTCCCTGTTGCTTTAGAAGGTGCTCTAAAATTAAAAGAAATTTCTTATATACACGCTGAAGGTTATCCTGCTGCCGAAATGAAACACGGGCCTATTGCTTTAATTGATGAAAATATGCCTATTGTTGTAATTGCAACAAAAAAAGGGCATTATGATAAAGTAGTTAGTAATATTCAAGAAATTAAATCAAGAAAAGGAAAAATTATTGGAATTGTAACTGAAGGTGATGTACAAGTTAAAGAATTAGCAGACCATGTTATTGAAGTTCCAGAAACCTTAGAGTCTTTATCGCCACTTTTAACTACTATTCCTTTACAGCTATTGTCTTATCATATTGCTGTTTTACTAGATAAAAATGTAGACCAACCAAGAAATTTGGCAAAATCTGTAACAGTAGAATAAGATTTATTCTCATAAATTTATTAAAAACACCTAAAAACTTAAATGAGATATTTCATTACATTTAAGTCTTTTTTTACCAAAAACACAACAAAACACACTCTTTTTTGCTAAAAGCATACTATGCGTGCATAATTTTTTATATTTTTATGAGGAAGTAATATATAATATATTTATATTGCTTCATTGAAACTAAACTAATTTTTACTAAATGAAAACAATTATCCAATTTTTATTGCTCCTTTTTTGTACTATCACTTTCTCACAAACAAAGATTAGTGGTTCTGTTGTAGATGATAACAACCAACCTATTCCTGGGACAAATATTATCATTGTTGGAACTTCTTCAGGAACTGTTACAGATTTTGATGGCAACTTTACCTTAAGCTATAACCAAAAGCCACCTTTTAGTGTACAAGCCAGTAGTGTTGGCTTTGAATCTATGAGCATAGAAGTTTCAAGTAACAATCAAGTATTAAATTTTATACTTAAAGAAGGAACATCATTAGATGAAATTGTTATTTCTGCTTCAAGAACTCCTGAAAGTATAAGAGAATCTCCCGTTACCATTGAAAGATTTGATATTAAAGATATAAAATTTGCATCCTCACCAGACTTTTACTCCAGTTTAGAAAATTTAAAAGGCGTAGATGTTAATAAAGGAAGTTTAACTTTTAACGCTGTTAATACTAGAGGGTTTGCAACTTTTGCTAACACACGATTTGTTCAATTAGTTGATGGTATGGACAATTCGCTTCCTGGATTAAATTTTGCCTTAGGAAATATTTTAGGTTTAAGCGAACTAGATATAAATAGTGTAGAAATATTACCTGGAGCATCATCAGCGCTATATGGAGCCAATGCTTTTAATGGTATTTTATTTATGACTAGCAAAAATCCTTTTGATAACCAAGGGGTAAGTGCCTATGTAAAAACAGGATTAACTATGCAAGATGAAGCTGGCGATAACCAATTTCATGATTTTGGATTTCGAGCTGCCCACGCATTTAGCAATAAATTTGCTGCAAAGGCATCATTTTCATACTTAAGAGGTACAGACTGGTTTGCATCAGATGACAATCAATATACACTAGGAGCTGTTGGAACAGCAGATGTCATTACACCATTTAGATCTGGTCCTGCACACGATGGATTAAATATATATGGAGACGAGGTAGCTTTAGCAGCAAACGGACCTGGTCAACCAAAAAATCTTAATCAAGTTGCTCAGTTTTTAGAAGCCAATGGAATTTTACCAACAGGTGCAAGTGCATTAGTTCCTGCAGTAAATGTTGCAAGAACAGGTTATAAAGAATCTGATTTAACCGACTATAAAGCTGAAAGTATTAAGGCTTATTTTACATTAAACTACAGACCATTTGGAAATAACACTGAAGTTATTTGGAGTTCTAAAATAGGCAAAGGCTCTTCTATATATCAAGGATCAAATAGATATGCCATAAAAGATTTTGCCTTACAACAGCACAAATTAGAATTTAGAGGTGATAATTTTTTCCTTAGAGGCTATACAACCATCGAAAATGCTGGTGACTCATATGATATGCGTTTTACAGGAATTAACATGAATAAAGTAGGTGCTTCAGAATGGTTTGGAGCTTACGCAGCAGCTTACGCTCAAGGTGCTGGACAAATATTAGGTGGTGGTGGAAACCCAGGCGACCCTACCACTCAATCTCAATTACATGCTAATGCAAGAGCTTTTGCTGATGCCAATTATACACCTCAACCAGGTACTCCTGAATTTATATCTCTTTTCAATAAAGTTACCAATGACCCAGACATAACAACTGGATCTAAATTAGTGGACGAATCTAAAATGGACATTGCCGAAGGAAATTATAACTTTAGAGAGTTACTAAATAATATTATAGACCTACAAATAGGTGGACAATACAGACAGTATTCATTAAATTCTAGCGGAAGTGTGTTTACAGATTACGATGGGTCTATAGATTATAATGAATATGGAGCTTATGTACAAGGTATAAAAAAATTAATGGACGACCGTTTAAAAGTAACAGTTTCAATACGTTATGATAAAAACGAGTTTTTTGATGGTAGCTACTCACCAAGACTTTCTTTAGTTTATGCTGCTGGCGAAAACAAACAACATAATTTTAGAGCATCATTACAAACAGGATTTAGAAATCCAGATACACAAGCGCTATTTATTGGCTTTGATGTTGGTAGAGCCATTTTAGTAGGATCTGCTCCTGATAATTTAGACAGAAGATTACCAAATACAACTTTAACAGGACGAGATGCATATTCTAACGCATATACATTAACTTCAGTACAAGCATTTGGAGCTAGCGGAGGTACCACTACTTTAAATCCAGTAAATGGCACTGGTATTACACCTCTTGCTGAACAAGAAAAAGTTACAGCATTTGATGTTGGATATCGTGGTAAAATTAGCTTTTTAACCGTTGATTTTAATGCTTACTATAATACTTATGACAACTTTAGTGCTCAAAAATTTGTTGTTACACCAAAATCTGGTTCGGTAACAGACGCATCAGGAGTTGTTGATATTGCAACAGGAAATTATCAAGTTTTTAACGTATACACTAATTCATTAGCTGATGTAAGTTCATATGGCGCTGTTATTGGTTTATCTACAAAAATTGCTAAAAAGTTTGATTTTGGATTAAACTACACATATGCAAAATTAGATTTTGATCAATCAACTGATCCTGATTTTAGTGCAGGATTTAATACTCCCGAACATAAAGTAAAAGTGTCTTTAGGAAATCCTGAATTATTTAAAAACTTCGGATTCAACATCAATGCACGTTGGAGTGATGAATATTTCTGGCAAGCAACTATTGCTAATGCTATCATTCCTTCAAGAACATTAGTAGATGCTCAAATTAATTATTCAGTACCTTCAATGAAATCTACATTCAAAATTGGAGGAACTAATTTAGGAGGAAAAGAATATCAAAGTGCTGTTGGGTCTCCTTTTATAGGTTCTCAATATTTTGTTTCATGGACAATTAACAATTAATAGGGTTTAAATAATAAATTATATTTTTAAAAACACCTTCTATTAGAAGGTGTTTTTTTATTCCAAAAAACCTATAAAAACAACTTTTTTTTTAAATTAAAAAATATATCTTTGCACGCGAAAACTAAAACTGTTTTCATACAATTAAATCGCATAATATTAAACAAATAAGTAATGTCTAAAGTTACAGGTAAAGTTGCTCAAATAGTAGGTCCAGTTATCGATGTTGAATTCGGTTCAGACTCAGAACTTCCAAAAATTTACGATTCATTAGAAATAAAAAGACCTGATGGCTCTTTATTAGTGCTAGAAGTACAATCTCATATTGGAGAAGATACTGTACGTACTATTGCAATGGATTCTTCTGATGGTTTAAGTAGAGGTGCTGAAGTTGTTGCTACTGGAGCTCCTATACAAATGCCGATTGGAGGTGATGTTTACGGACGTTTATTTAATGTAATTGGTGATGCTATTGATGGTCTTGGAAATTTACCTAAAGCTGGAGAAGCTGGGTTACCAATTCACCGTCAGGCACCTAAATTTGAAGATTTATCAACTTCTACTGAAGTTTTATTTACTGGTATTAAAGTAATCGATTTAATTGAGCCTTATGCAAAAGGTGGTAAAATTGGTTTATTTGGTGGTGCTGGTGTAGGTAAAACAGTATTAATTCAAGAGTTGATTAACAATATAGCAAAAGGACACGGTGGTCTTTCAGTATTTGCTGGAGTTGGAGAAAGAACTCGTGAAGGAAATGACCTTTTAAGAGAGATGTTAGAGTCTGGTATTATTAAGTATGGTGATGACTTTATGCATTCTATGGAAGAAGGCGGATGGGATTTATCTAAAGTTGATAAAGCTGGAATGAAAGAATCTAAAGCGACTTTCGTATTTGGACAAATGAATGAGCCTCCTGGAGCACGTGCTCGTGTTGCCTTATCTGGTTTAACTATTGCTGAATATTTCCGTGATGGTGCTGGTGAAGGACAAGGAAAAGATGTTCTTTTCTTCGTAGATAACATTTTCCGTTTTACACAAGCTGGATCTGAGGTATCTGCATTACTTGGTCGTATGCCTTCTGCAGTAGGTTACCAACCAACATTAGCAACAGAGATGGGTGCAATGCAAGAACGTATTACTTCAACTAAAAGAGGTTCTATTACATCTGTACAAGCGGTTTACGTACCTGCAGATGATTTAACGGATCCTGCTCCTGCTACAACCTTTGCTCACTTAGATGCAACAACAGTATTATCGCGTAAAATTGCTGAGTTAGGTATTTACCCAGCAGTAGATCCATTAGATTCTACATCAAGAATTTTAACTGCTGATATTTTAGGACATGACCATTATGCTTGTGCTCAACGTGTAAAAGAGTTATTACAACGTTATAAAGAATTACAAGATATTATTGCTATCCTTGGTATGGAAGAATTATCTGAAGAAGATAAATTGGCTGTAGGTAGAGCAAGACGTGTTCAACGTTTCTTATCTCAACCTTTCCACGTTGCAGAGCAATTTACAGGAATTCCAGGTGTATTAGTAGATATTAAAGAAACTATTAAAGGGTTTAACATGATTATGGATGGTGAATTAGATCACTTACCAGAAGCAGCGTTTAACCTTAAAGGAACTATTGAAGAAGCTATTGAAGCTGGAGATAAAATGCTTGCAGAGGCTTAAAATTAGTTCACAGTTTTCTGTCGCAGTTTTTTTTCAGTGACTATAAACTAAAGACTATAAACTAAAGACTAAGAATATGTATTTAGAAATTGTATCACCTGAAGCAACCTTATTTAGTGGAGAAGTAACTAGCGTTTCTGCTCCTGGAGTAAATGGTGAATTTGAAATGCTGAAAAATCACGCACCTATTGTTTCTTTATTAAAAGAAGGGTTTGTTAAAATTTCAGGAGACATCGAATTAGAAAAAGAGGTTGAAGATAAATTTACTAAAGGAGACAAAGGCAGAACTTTACTAAAAATAAATTCTGGAACTTTAGAAATGAAAGATAATAAGGTAATTGTTTTAGCCGATTAACTTTTATTTTAAAATATATTAAAAACGCGAAGCACATGCTTCGCGTTTTTTGTTTATACCTTTTTAATTACATTAGTAACAATACCCCAAATGAGAAAATTGTTTTCTTCTGTAATATGAATTATTGGGTAATCTGGATTTTCTGGTTGTAACCAAACCTCTCCGTTAGAAACTCTTAAACGTTTTACAGTAAACTCGCCATCTAAAAAACAAACAGCTATTTTATTATTTGATGGCTCTAAACTTCGGTCTATAACTAATAAATCGTTATCATCTAATCCTGCACCAATCATAGATTGCCCGCTTACTTTAGCATAAAAGGTAGCTTCTTTATTTTTTACTAATTCTTCGTCTAAAGATAACCGTTGCTCTTTAAAGTCATCGGCTGGTGATGGAAATCCTGCAGAAATACCTGCATCGAAAAAAGGAGCTGAAGCGCCATCGACTGCTTCTGGAGTAAAAAACGCTAAACTTCCTAATTTATGTGCTATCATCTTTTATACTTTAATTACTGTTTAAACTTTGTTATCCTTATGCGTTAGGGATTGCAGTGTAAATCCTTTTGTTTACTTTAAATAAAACAGAACTTAAAAAAAGTACCTGACTTTATTATAGGTTCTTGCCTTCGCAGGCATGACAAAAACAAAAGATTGCAACGTAAAGCCCGACCTTTATCCTGAACAAAATTCAGGATAAAGGTAACGCCCAAATTAACATTTTACTTTTATAATATCATTAATATTAGTGGTATATCTTGGTGATAATCGTTCTTGACGCATTTTCCAAGTACGTTTTAAATCTTGATTACCTATTTTAACTTTATAATCTTTATACTTGCTATTTATACTATCGATAGCTTGCATTAAAGGTTGATGTTTTGGGTTTTCTTGTTCAAAAATATTTAATTGATAATTATCTACTGGCACCAAACCTGTAACAATAACCCCTGCCCTTTTATATTTTATTCCTGTTTTAAAGATAGACATAACTGCGCTAACAGCACAATTACTTATAATTAAAGATGAATTTGTTGGATAAGACAGATGAACACTAGTACTTACCCTATGTTGTTGTAAATCTTTTTTATGCCTGTCGCTACTAAGCGTAACAATAATAACGTAGCAACTAGAACTTTGTTTTCTTAGTTTTTCGGCACAACTTGAAGCAAACGTTGAAACGCGTTCTTTTATATTATCGATATCTGAAAATGTGTACTCAAAACTTCGTGTAGTAGCAATAGCTTGCTTGTCTTTTACCTCATCTAATTGCATGGTTGGAATACCTTGCAAATCTTTCTGTAATTTCCATTCGGTTATTGAAAAAGTTTTACGTACCCAGTCATCTGGAAGTTGTGAAAAATGAAATGCGGTGTTACATCCGTTTTCTTTTAAACGTTTTGCTAAACGCCGTCCAATACCCCAAACATCTTCTATATTAGTCCATTTTAGAGCTTTTATACGCTTTTCTTCAGAATTGATAACATATACACCTTTTGTTTGCTTTGGAAACTTACGTGCTATTTTATTAGCTACTTTACTCAAGGCTTTTGTTGGGGCTACCCCTACGCAAGTAGGGATTCCTGTCCACTTTAAAATACGTGTTCTTATCTGGTTTCCGTAATTATCAAAATCATAATTTTCAAAGCCTTTAAATTGTAAGAATGATTCGTCTATACTATATACCTCAACATCTGGTGTGAATTGTTTTAATATAGACATTACGCGGCTACTCATATCGCCATATAACGGATAGTTAGAAGACAACACATGAATATGATTTGCTTTACAGAAGCTTTCCCATTTAAAAATAGGCGCTCCCATTGGTAATTTCAACACTTTGGCTTCATCACTTCTAGAAATAACACATCCATCGTTATTTGAAAGAATAGCAATCGGTTTCCCTTGTAAATTAGGATTAAAAACACGTTCGCAAGACGCATAAAAATTATTACAATCTACTAAGGCATACATAGTAGTAAAGATAAATGATAGACTTAAAAAAATTACATTTTTAAGTAAAATTGAATGTTAAAAAAACTTCTTATTCTCTATAATAGAATTACCAACACGCTTATAGCTTACTTTTTTTCCGTTGGCACAAAAATCATATCTGCCTTTAGATTTTTGTTCTGAAACAGATAACAATACAACATCATCTACTGTACAATTATAATCTTTAGCCACTTTCTTTTTAATATGATCTATTGTGGCACGTCCTTTTTTTAATTGATTTTGAATTTTATCATTCAATTTAGGCTCTTCAAAATCGTCTGCCAACTCACACCCATTCTTTTCAATAGACTTTATAATTTCTTTTACCTTAACAACATCTTGTGTGGCATTATTATTTTTAGGGCTTTCGGCATCAATATATTCCCAAGTATAATCGGCTTTTAAAAGTACACGCCTTCCATCATCAGTTTTTACTATATAGTTGTTTTGTGCAAAACTAAAACTTGAAACAATAAATAGGAGAATAAGCAAAGGCGTTTTCATAGCAAGATTATATTTAATGGAATTTCAAAAATACGTTTTTAATAAAAACGATGAAACTATTCTTAAAAAGTTCTACTTACATTTGTAATTATGAGTGATACTTTTAAAACCATAGCTAAATTTCAATATTCTAGTGAAGCCCAAATTATAAAAGGGCGATTAGAAGCTGAAGGTATAGAAGTTTTTCTAAGAGATAACTTTACCATAGACACCGATCCGCTTGTAAGTAATGCTATTGGAGGTGTAAAACTTAAAGTATTAACCAAAGATGCTTTAAAGGCTCAAGATATTTTAGATAGTATTTCAAAATATTCTTTAGATGATGAAGGCTGTGCTATTCATTGCCCTAATTGTAATAACAACAAAGTTCAATTATTTTCTACTATTAAAGATTTTAAATCATTCTTTTCATTCATAATTGGTTTTTTATCAGGCACATTACCTTTTTACGCTAAAGACAAATACAGATGCGAAGTTTGTAATCACGAATTTGATATCAAATCATAAGCTTCT
Source organism: Algibacter sp. (assembly GCA_050294475.1). GTDB lineage: Bacteria > Bacteroidota > Bacteroidia > Flavobacteriales > Flavobacteriaceae > Thalassobellus. Next base: position 318,172 of record JBNKOE010000024.1, read on the forward strand.
TTTAATTTTTTAACTACGGTTTCAATTTCTTCTTCATTTAAATCTCCAAACCCAAATCGGATACAACAGGTGTTTTTATCTTGGTAAAGAATGGTTTTTGGAAGAAACAAATCATGCTTCTGAACTTGTTCGGCTAGCTTAACTAAAGATATTTTTGGCTCAAAACACAACCATAAAGCTAGACCACCCGTAGGTTTTTCCCAAAAAACACCTTTCTTAAAATGTTTGGTAAGGCATTCACATAAAAAATCGCGCCTCTGCTTATAAATAATGATATTTTTCTTAATTAATCTATGTATTTCACCTTCATAAATAAGTTCCGTTAACATTTGTTCTTGAATTAAATCGCCTTGTCTATCTAAAATTCTTAAATAGTTTTTAGCTTCCGAAATTAAATTCTCAGGTGCAATTACAAAACCTGTTTGAAAACTTGGAAATAACGATTGTCCCATTTTTCCTAAATAAATAATAACACCATTGGCATCGGAGCTCGCCATTGGTAACATGGCAGAACCATCAAACTGAAAATCGTAATCAAAATCATCCTCAATAATAGCAAACTCATATTCTTTAGCAAGTTGCATCAATTGTAAACGGCGTTCGGCACTAAGCGATCTGGTGGTTGGGTAATGCCTATGCGCAGATACATAAATACAGCGAATGGCATTTTTCACAAAATACTTCCTAATATAGTCTACATCTATACCGTCGTTGTCTATGGGAATCGTTTTAATAATGGCACCAGACTGCTGAAAAATCATATTAGCAGCATAATTACTTAAGTCGCCTACCAAAACAGTATCATTAGGTTTTAATAATAATTGCGACACGATATACAAACTCATCTCTATACTGCGTGTACTCATTAAATTATGAGGCTTAATATGAAATCCGCGTGTCGCATTTAAATAATTACATAATTGAATTTCGAAAGCAGAATGAGACGATAATGAATTTTGATTCCATTTTGGAACTAACGATTTCCGTTTCATAGAAGCACTATACCATTTTGAAAATTGATGTGTTGGGTGTAATCTCAAATCGGGTTGCCCATCATTAATACTATATTTTTTTTGACTTTGCTCCTCTGTTGAAGCCAAATTAAAAGACGACTGAAACGGAAAACCAGTTGTTTTAGAATACTCATTTACTTGATTAATATGCTGTGAAGTTGCTTTAATAGCGACTGTTCTTTGTTCTGGCACTAAAACACAAGTGCCTTTGTTTGGTATAATATCTACCCAACCTTGCGATGCTAATTCATCATAAATAGCAACAACCGTATTTCTGTTAATATTAAATAACTCACCAAAAGTACGTGTACCAGGTAACCAAGTACCCTCGGTTAAATATCCACGCTGAATGGCATTAATAATTTGTTGCGCTGCCTGAATATAAACAGGCGTTGCATTCGATTTTTCAAGAGAAATTAATTGCTCTAAAAGTTCACTAACCGGACTATTCATTTTTTTAAAACTGGACTACTTAACTAGTCCAGAAAGTTACGAATTTTGCAGCGTAAAAAACACACTGAATGACTTGTTATGAAATAAGACATAATAAAATAAATATAAATTGATGAAAAACAATTATTTTTTAGCTTTAGTATTATTAGTTTCTACTATTGTAAATGCTCAAAACGAGCCTGTTAAACAACAAGACACAACGAAGCTAGGTGAAGTGATAATCTCTTCAACTCGAATAAATTTACCTTTTAAGGAAAACTCTAGAACCATTTCTATAATTTCTTCAGAAGATATTAAAAATAGTGCAGCCAATAATATTGCCGATTTATTACAACAAGTAGCTGGTTTAGATATTAGACGTCGTGGTACTGCTGGTAGTCAAGCCGATTTATACATTAGAGGAGGAGGTTTCGACCAAACCTTATTACTTATTGATGGTGTAAAAATGGACGATGCACAAACAGGTCATCATACCATGAATGCAGCATTGCCAATAGAGGTTATTGAGCGTATTGAAATAATAAAAGGTCCGGCAGCTCGTGTATTTGGGCAAAATGCTTTTACTGGTGCTATAAATATTGTCACTAAAAAAGAATTAAAAAATACCGTTTCTGTTAAAACCGAAACAGGTTCTTTTGGACAATTTAATGGAGGTGTTACTGTTGGTGCAGACTTAGATAATTCATCACATATTGTACATATTGATAAAATGACCTCTGCAGGTTATCGCCATAATACCGATTACGATAACAGTAATTATTTTGTGAAAAGCATTTTTAATAAAAACAAAAAAGCTATTGAAATGATTACTACGTTTCAAGAGCGAAAATTTGGTGCGAATGGATTTTATGCTAGAGCAAGTGCTACTGAACAATATGAAGAAACTCAAAATAGTTTAATTAGTTTTTCTACACAGTTTAAAACTGAAAGACTAACTATGACACCTCGTATTTACTGGAAACGAAATCAGGATGAATATGTATACTTAAGAAACGACCCAACGGTTTACAGAAACTTACACATTACCAACAAAATGGGTGCAGAAGTTAATGGGAGTTACAGATCGAACGCAGGAATTACTGGCTTTGGTGTCGATATTTCTAAAGTTTATATTAAAAGTAATAATTTAGGCGATCGTAATAGATTTATGACGACGCTATTTTTAGAACATGCATTTAAATTTAATAATTTAGATATTACACCAGGTGTTGCTGTCACTTATTTTTCAGATTTCGATTTTTATGCCTTTCCTGGTTTAGACATAGGTTTAAAAATAAGCGACCAATTAAAAGCCTACGGAAACATTGGTTACACCTACAGAATCCCAACTTATACAGATTTGTATTATAACGACTCAAGTACAGCAGGAAATCCAAATTTAGAAGTAGAAGAAGCTTTTTCTCAAGAAATTGGAATTAAATATTTCTCTCCTAAATTTTCAGGTTCATTAGCAGCTTATAACAGAGATGCACAAAACTTGATTGATTTTATTCGTCCAAACACAACAGAAACCATCTACACAGCTACTAACATTACCGATGTTAATACTAAAGGTTTTGAAGCTAATGCGGCATATCATTTTAAAATAAGCGATTATAACCAAACACTTGCTATTGGATATAATTTTTTAGAAGATGATATTTTAAACCAAAATAAAGAACTATCTCGCTACTCTCTTAACACCCTTAAACATCATTTCACCACACGTTTAAGCACACAATTATTTAAAAATGTAAGCCAAAATATTATATACAAACATGCGCAACGTACTACAGGAGATAGCTACAATGTATGGGATGCTTCATTAGCTATAAACCTAAAACAATTAGAATTTACAATAACAGCAAGCAATATTTTTAATGCCGACTATATTGAAGCTGGTTTTGTACCCATGCCTCCAAGCAATTTATTATTTGGCTTGAGATATAATTTTAAATAAATATAATTTGACAAAAAAGACTAGACAAAAATCTAGTCTTTTTAATTTTATAATCAATAGAAAACACTAAATAATAGCTAAAACGATAGTCACATGAGCGAAACTAAACACAACTGGACTAAAGAAGAAATTCTAGAGATATATAATAAACCATTAATGGAATTGCTTTACCAAGCAGCAACAGTACATCGCTTACACCATGATCCAAATACAGTTCAAGTAAGTACTTTAGTTTCTATTAAAACAGGAGGATGTTCAGAAGATTGTGGGTATTGTCCGCAATCAGCTCGTTATCATACCAATATTGAAGAAAATGATTTAATGAGTGTACAACAAGTAAAAGCACAGGCATTACGTGCCAAATCTGGAGGAAGTTCGCGTGTATGCATGGGAGCCGCTTGGAGAAATGTAAAAGATGGGAAAGAATTTGACCAAGTGTTAGAAATGGTACGCACTATTAATAAGCTCGACATGGAAGTATGCTGTACATTAGGCATGATTACCGAAAACCAAGCACAACGATTAGCAGAAGCTGGTTTATATGCATACAATCATAATTTAGACTCCTCTGAAGAATATTACAAAGAAGTAATTTCAACACGAGGCTATCAAGACAGACTCGATACTATTAACAATGTACGTAAAACCAATGTAACAGTTTGCTCTGGAGGTATTATTGGTATGGGTGAAAGTATTGAAGATAGAGCCGGTATGCTTGTCTCTCTTTCAACATTAAACCCACAACCTGAATCGACACCTATTAATGCTTTAGTTGCTGTTGAAGGTACTCCTCTTGAAAACCAAAAACCCATCTCTATTTGGGAAATAATTAGAATGGTTGCTACAACACGAATTGTAATGCCCGAAACCCAAGTACGTTTAAGCGCAGGAAGAACACAAATGTCTAGAGAAGGACAAGCCATGTGCTTTTTTGCAGGTGCTAACTCTATTTTTGCTGGCGATAAATTATTAACCACACCAAATCCTGATGTAAATGAAGACCTAAAAATGTTTGAGTTGCTAGGATTAAATCCACAAAAACCTTTTACTAAAAAAGTGCAACCAAAAACGGTTGAAGCTCCAGAATCTCAATATGAAGCATTAGGTGAAAAACCAAAATGGACACGCCCTAAGCATACTATTGAACGTAATGTAATTGCAAAAAAGAAAGCAACAAAATAACTATTAAAAATATATTGAAGTACAAAAAAATATATAGTATAAATGAACTGTTCAAATATTATTTTTATAATTATTTATTCTTCTTAAATTCATAGAACATTCCGCATATAAAACCATTTTCTACGAAAATTTTTCAAAAACTATTTCAAATAATTCTAAATTTCCTGTAACAAAAATCACCTTTAAAATACCTATATATAAAATCAAATTTTAGTATTGTAAAACTCTCTTTAAAACTTTACCTTACAAAAATTTTTAAAATGATTTTGTTATGGCAAATTGGTTTTCAAATTTAGAATTGTTCCCAAAAATATACTGGAGTATAGCTTTATTAGGGTCTTTAATTTTTACTATATCTATGATTTTAACCTTTATTGGAAGCGACTCTGATGATTTAGGTGATATAGATAGTGAAATAGAAGGCGATACTGGTATTGGTTTTCAATTTATAACTTTTAAAAATCTCGTTGGTTTTTTCACCATTTTTGGATGGAGCGGTATTGCCTGTATTGATGCAGGGTTATCAAACCCAATAACAATCCTTATTTCTATAGTTTCCGGATTAATCATGATGACTATTATGGCAGCTATGTTTTACTACATGGGAAAACTTAACGATAGCGGCACTTTAAAATATAAAAATGCCATAAACGCTGTTGGTGAAGTATACTTAACCATTGGTGCCAACAGATCTTCTATAGGAAAAGCACATGTAAGAATACAAGGCGCTTTAAGAGAACTCGAAGCTCTTACCGACTCAGAAACCGACTTAAAATCTGGATCTGTTATAAAAGTAAAAAATATTACTGAAAATGGAATTCTAATTGTTGAACAACTAAATAAATAATTTATGCTACTACCTTTAACACAAACCTCTCAATCTTTAACACAAGCCTCTCAATTTGGCTTACCAATTGCTGTAATATTTGCAGTTCTATTCATTTTTGTCTTCTTCATTGTATTAATTAGACGCTATAAACGTTGTCCTTCAGATAGAATATTAGTTGTTTACGGAAAAGTTGGCGGTGGTCAATCGGCAAAATGTATTCATGGTGGAGCCGCTTTTATTCTTCCTGTTATTCAAGATTATCAATTTCTAGACTTAACACCTATCTCTATTGAAGTTAGTTTAGTTAATGCCTTAAGTAAGCAAAACATTCGTGTAAATGTACCATCTCGATTTACAATTGGTATTTCTACAGAGCCTGGTATTATGCAAAATGCTGCCGAAAGACTTTTAGGTTTAGGCCAAAATGAAATACAAGAATTAGCTCAAGAAATTATTTTTGGTCAGTTACGTTTAGTAGTAGCTTCAATGGATATTGAAGAAATTAATAGCGACAGAGATAAATTTTTAACCAATATTTCTCAAAGTGTAGAGTCTGAACTTAAAAAAGTAGGATTAAAACTTATTAACGTAAACATTACAGATATTGTTGATGAGTCTGGATATATTGAAGCTTTAGGAAAAGAAGCTGCTGCACATGCTATTAATGCAGCACGTAAATCGGTTGCCGAAAAAACTAGAGATGGTTCTATTGGTGAAGCAAATGCTGTTCAAGATGAAAGAACACAAGTTGCGGCTGCCAATGCAAAAGCTGTTGAAGGTGAAAATACTGCTAAAATTGCGGTTGCAAATTCTGATTCATTACGTCGTCAAAGAGAAGCAGAAGCAGAACGCGTAGCCATAGCTTCAGAAAAAGTACAAAGCGCAAAAGCATTGCAAGAATCGTATGCTGCAGAGCAAGAAGCTGAAACTGCCAGAGCAGAAAGAGAACGTTCATCTCAAATGGCCGATGTTATAGTACCTGCCGAAATTGACAAAAAGAAAGTTGAAATTGATGCTGAAGCTGAAGCTGAAAACATTAGAAGAATAGCAAAAGGACAAGCAGATGCCATATTATTTAAAGCACAAGCAGAAGCACAAGGTTTATATGAAGTTTTAACCAAACAAGCTGCTGGTTTAGACCAAATTGTAAAAGCTGCTGGTAACAATTCTAAAGATGCTGTTTTACTTTTAATTGCCGATAAATTACCTGAATTAGTAAAAACACAAGCAGAAGCTATTAAAAATATTAAAATTGATAAAGTAACTGTTTGGGAAAATGGAGGAGGAAAAGATGGAAAATCATCAACTTCTAACTTTATTTCAGGTATGTATAAATCGGTTCCACCATTACAAGAAATGTTTAATATGGCTGGTATGGAATTACCAGAGTATCTGAAAGGTAAAAATATTAAGGAAGAAACTATTGATGCTTCAAACGAAATAGATACTAATAACCTAAATACGGAAGAAGAAAACTAAGAACTTCTAAATCTATTTAGTCTTATTCATGAATAATACTACACTAAGACACTTAAGAAAAATACCTCCAATCAAACTTTTGTTTGGAGGTTTACTTTTTTGCGTTGGTATTTATGGAGCAATAACTAATAATGTTTTTAATTTAGTATTATCTGGTATTGGTGTTTTTTTGATGTTAAGAGAAGGCTCTGAAATAGATTTAGCTTCTAAAAAATATCGAGAAATATATTCTGTTTTAGGAGTAAACATTGGTAAGTGGAAAAATTTACCAAATGTTGAATATGTTTCGGTTTTTAAAACTCATGAAAACAAACGAGTTCAAGGTATGGGAGCTTCTGCTAATTTTTCAAATCAGGTTTATAAATTAAACTTATTCTACAACAAGAATCAAAAAATTGAAGCTTATAGAACCGAAGATCTCAACGATGCTTTTGAAAATGCAAAATATATATCTCAAGTATTAAGCATTGATATTTTAGATGCTACTGAACGAGAATCAAAATGGTTATAACTATATTTAACGTTAAGGATTGAGGTATTTATTGAAGCTCTTTTTGTGTTGTTGTACACCTATGCAACACAAAAAAGCGACTACCAAAAGCCCACCCCTTGTGGTAACGTTCAAATAATATTCAAATCTGGCAAGGTTTTATTAACTTTACAAATTTAAATTTATTGAACATTGTCATTAAACTTACAAGACATTCCTCGTGTAAAAACTATTACAAAAGAGGACTTTTTAAAGCACTATTTTAAACCACAAAAACCAGTGGTTATTGAACATTTTATTGAAGATTGGCCTGCTTATAGCAAGTGGAATTTAGACTATATGAAAGCTATTGGCGGCGATATTACGATTCCGTTATACGATGACAGACCTGTAGATTATAAAGATGATTTTAACGAGCCTCATGCCAAAATGAAACTTGGAGATTATATTGATTTACTAAAAAAAGAACCTACTAAATACCGCATTTTTTTGTGGAATGCAATAAAAGAAATTCCACAATTACAAAAAGATTTTTCGTTTCCAGATTTTGGTTTACGCCTTATGAAAGGTATTCCCATGCTATTTTTTGGTGGTAAAGATTCACATACTTTTATGCATTATGATATTGATTTAGCCAATATTTTTCATTTTCATTTTGAAGGCAAAAAACAAATCATTTTGTTTGACCAAAAACAGAATGATTTTCTATATATAATTCCGCATTCATTAATAACCAGAGAAGACATCGATTTTAACAATCCAGATTTAAAAAAATGGCCCATGCTAAAAAAAGCCAAAGGCTATAAAACCGAGCTTAATCACGGTGAAATATTATACATGCCCGAAGGTTATTGGCATTATATGCGATACCTAACACCTGGTTTTTCTATGAGCTTACGTGCCATTGCTAGAAACCCAAAAAATTTTAGTAAAGCTGTTTATAATTTAGTATTTATGCGAAGTTTCGATAATATGATGCGTCGTATAAAAGGGCAAAAATGGATTGATTGGAAAAACGAACAAGCTATTATAAACACTCATAAAGGTTTGTAAACAAAACTCTTTTTTTTACAAAACTTATAATATATTTGCGCTCTAAAATTTAAACTCAAATCATGAAAAAATTAATTTTATTAGTAACCATTCTTAGTGTATCTCTTAGTAATGGTCAAGCTTTTACCGGAAGTAACGATAACAAAGTTCAGGTTGGTGCTAACTTTCAAAATAATGCTACTGGTATTAATATAAGTTATGATTTTGGTGTTGGTCCAAATATGTCTTTTGGTGTATCATCAACTTATGCCTTAAGTATAAACGATGCAATTGATGCCAATTTTGGCGATCGTTTTGATATTAAAGGACGTTTTAATGCTAACTTAGGAAATGTTATTAGCTCTGATGAAAATTTTGACGTTTACCCAGGCTTAAATTTAAGTCTTAAAAACTTTGGTGGACACTTAGGAGCACGCTACTTTTTTTCTCAAGGTTTTGGGATTTTTACCGAACTAAATATACCACTTGCAAAATACAATAACGATATTTTAACTCCTGCTGAAAAATTACACAACCAATTCACACTTAATTTTGGTGCTGTTTTTAGCTTGTAAAAAAACCATTTAAATAAATTAAAAAGCGAGAAACATTAATATTTCTCGCTTTTTTGTTTCTATTATTTGATAAGTTCGTTAGCTTTTTCATACACTAAATACGATTCCCAGCCACGATATAAAAAATAGTCGATAAATTTTTTACGTTTCTTAAAAACGTTGCTCTCTTTTATAGAATTAACTCTTTTTTCGGCTAAATCGTTAAAATACTCGTTGTACTCCGTTTCTTCTATCGTTGCAAGTGCCTGATTTATATTAACTTTGGACACGTCTTTTTTTTTAAGTTCGAAAGATAATCGACGACGACCCCAAGCCTTAATTTTGAACTTACCTCGAACAAATGTTTTGGCAAAACGTTCTTCATTTAGAAAGTTATGCTCTAACAGGTGTACAATAATAACATCTATGGCTTCAGGTATCATATACATACCTTCTAGCTTTTGCCTTACTTCTTGATGACATCGTTCTTGATACGCACAATAATGCTCTAGTTTTTTAGTAGCTTCTTGTACCGTATATGTTTTTTTGGTTTGCATAACATGCCAAAAATAACAATTGAAATATTAAAAATACATTGTTAAACTCCAAAGTTTAAATTTAACGATTATGAATAAAAAAACTACTTTACTAATAATATTGCTTATTGCTGTATCATTTGGATACGGGCAATGTGCTGGAGGAGCTGTAACTTGGAATGGAACTAATTGGAGTAATGCAGGTATTGGGCCCGATATCACTACCCCAGTAATTATTGATGGTAGTTATAATACTACATCAAATAGTAGCTTTAGCGCTTGTAGTTTAACGATAAATGCCACAACTGGTTCATTAAATATTACTGATGGGTATTTTGTTGAAGTTGAAAATAATGTAATTAATAATGGAAATATAACCGTAGAAACTCACGGTGCTTTTGTACAAAATAATGATGCATCATCTTTTACTGGGTCTGGCACTTCTTTAGTTAGAAAAAGTACCTCAATACTAAATAAATGGTATGATTACACCTATTGGAGTTCTCCAGTTTCAGGTCTAACTATTGGAACTAGCCCTTTAGTTGATTCTGATAGGCGTTATTGGTTTAATGCAGCTAATTACCTTGATATTTTAGCCGAAGACGGAAACACTGGAGTCTATAACTCAGGTTCAGATGATATTGATGACAACGGTGATGATTGGCAATCTGCTAACAATACATATCCAATGGATCCTGGAGTTGGGTTTGCTGCAACGCATTCTCAAATAGGATATATTGGAGCATTCCCATATGACTATGATTTTAGTGGTCCATTTAATAATGGAGTAATAACTACAACAATAGCTTTTAATGGAGCAAATGGAGATAATGATTGGAACTTAATTGGTAATCCTTACCCATGTGGTTTAGATTTTAATGCTTTTTATTCGGAAAATTCTAGCGTTATAGCTGGTGCAGCGTATTTATGGTCTCAACGTACAGCATTATCTAGTTCAACAGGAGGTAATCAAGCACAAAATTTTTCTCAAAACGATTATGCTATTATAACAGCTGGTAGTGGTAGCATTAATAACTCAGACAACGGAGATGGTAATATTCCCAATGACTATATTCCTTCTGGACAAGGATTTTTTATAGCTGGTTTAGCTAATGGAACTGTAACATTTAATAATTCGATGCGAATGGCTGATGGCACAAGTAATAGCCAATTTTTCAAAAACAATAATTCTAAAAAGAATTCAAATGCTCAGAACAATAAATTATGGATTAATTTAACATCTGATAATGGTGTTTTTAATCAAGTATTAATTGCTTATGTTGATGGTGCAACAAATGGGAATGATGGAATGGCTTATGATGCTCCAAGAAATTTGTCAAGTGGTGTTGCCTCTATATTATATACTTTAATAGATAATGAAACTGACAAAAAATATGCTATTCAAGGTAAAAACTCAACTAGTATCACTAAAGAAGAAACTATTCCTTTAGGGTTTTATACTTCTTTAGAAACTGTCACATTATACAAACTATCTATAGCCCAATTACAAGGTAGTTTTTTAAATAGCAATACGGTTTATTTAAAAGATAATTTAACTGGCAAAGTTCATAATTTAAAGGTTTGTGATTATACATTTACATCGGAAGTTGGTGAATTTAACGAACGTTTTGAAATTGGCTTTACTGCTGAGGCATTATCTACTGAAGACACTATTTTAGATACTAAATCGCTTAAAATTGTTCAGCTAGATAATGACCATGTTCAATTTAGCACTTCAAATAGTTTAAGCATTAAATCGGTTCGTATTTTCGACTTATTAGGCAGACAACTTTATAACTTAAAAGGCAATACTAGTTCTGAAACTTATAAACTTTCAAACTTAAACAATGCTATTTATATTGCTAAAGTTGAATTATCTAATGGGGCTATTATTACTAAAAAAAGTATTAAAAATTAATAGACTAACAAAACAATTCTTTATATAAGAAAAAGTTCTCTAGATAAAACCTGAGGGTTTTTTTATTGTTGTAAGCTTTATTAAATATAAATAAAGAGTAACCTTATAACAAACTTATAAAGTATACTTTAAAGATAAAATAAAGTTTCTTCCTGCTGCTGCAATACCAGATGAATAGGTTTTATAACGCTGGTTACGTATATTTTCAAGGCTAGCTGTAAGCGTGGTAGAATTAGTTAACTGATATTGGGTTCTTAAATTAATTGTATACCAAGCTGGACTGTATGGATTTCCATTAGCATCTAAGGCATAGATATAATCTTTTTCTTTTTCAGAAGGCGCTAATTGATTAAAAGACAATTCGTTATTATAATTAGCAAAAAAATCAACCTTTAAATTTTTATTAATCCAAATTAAATGTGAGTTCCCAAAATAAGGTGCTACGTGTCTTATTGGAACTTCTATACCATCATTTTCTTCGGTACCTCCAATGATACTATATTGCGATGTTAATTTTAATGTATTTGTTATGGGCACTTTCAACCCAACTTCAAAACCATAAATCCATGCTTTTGAAGCATTTTGTATGGCTTGTACATTGCTTAATTCGCCATCATAAACAATTTCGGTTTTGCCATTTAAGTTATAATCTCTTCGCACTAAAGCATTATCTAAATAGGTATAATACGTACTCATATCTAGAATAAGTTTTTGATTAAAATTTAATTTTAAACCTACCTCTCCTCCATAAGCATATTCAGGTCTTAATGTTTCATTTGGCACTACTACAGAGCCTGGTTCAGAATCAAATACCTTTCCTATATCATCAATATTTGGTGCTCTAAAAGCAGAAGATGCATTTAATTTCCATTGCATGATATTATTTGGCGACCACCTTATTCCTGCTGTTCCTGTAAGGGCTCCTGCCTCATTTTTTGAAGATTCAAAAGGCAAATTTAAATACACATTATTTGCTTTAAAATTTGCTTTTGAAATAACGTGGTTAAAACGCAAACCAGATTGAAATACAAATTTAACATTAGGTTTATACTTTATACTTGAATAAACTGCTGCCGATTGCCAACTTGCTCCATTGGGATATCTTGAAACCGTTGAAGGCGTTATATTAGTTGAAATATTTTCTTCTTCGCCACGAGACATAATTTTATTATAAACATATTCTACACCATAAAAAAATTGTGTTTTATAACTTAAGGTTTTTTCAAAATCTAAATTAAAAGAATAGGCATCAACAGCTTCTTCTCTAACATTTCTTATATCCGATTGAAAATCGCGATCCATTCTACTTTCTTGAAAATTTTGATAAGCTAAAGTGGCTTTAATTTTATCATATAAATTTGAGTTGCTACTTAATTTAGTAACCTGTAAATTAGACATAAACCATTTTTGCGGTCCATAATTCCATTCTGCTGATCGTAAAGCTCCTTTTTTATAACGAATTAAGCGGTCGTACCTTGGTGTATTGGATGTTGTAGTGTAAAACACCCCTAAATCTAAGCTAAAGTTTTTTGAAGGCTTATAACTCACCTTCTGCATCATATTCAATTGATCATACCCCGATTCTCTTTGCTTCAAAGGATTGCTGTTTTTTATTATAATATCTTCTGTATTTGTTGCTAAAACAAATTCGGGTCTTAAATATTCGTCGGGTCCATGCTTCCCCATTGTTAAATCGCCAAAACTTGTATAACTTGCATTGGTTACAAATGCCCACTTTTTATACCCTAAATTAAAATCGAAATGTCCTGTTTTTTCATCGCTTGCTGAAGCATATCTTACTATAATATTTGATTTAAGTAATAACGAATCGGTATAAGAAAATCTTGGTGTTTGTGTATAAAAACTCATAACACCACCAACAGCATCGCTTCCATAAATTACAGATCCTGAGCCTAAAGTTACTTCTGTTGTTTGAATAGAAAACGGATCAATGGCAATAACGTTTTGTAAATTACCGCCTCTAAATATAGCATTGTTCATTCTAACTCCATCAACTGTAATTAATAATCTATTGGTTGAAAAACCGCGAATCATAGGGCTCCCTCCTCCTAACTGACTTTTTTGTATATAAACCTGACCTGTAGTTTCGAGTAAATCGGCACTTGTTTGAGGGTTTGAAAATTGTACGTTTTCAGAATTTATACTCACTATTTTCTGAGGTATATCTTTTTTATTTTGTTCAAACTTAGAAGCCGAAATAATAATTTCTTCGAGACCTTGTGTATTTGGAATTAAGTACACCCGATTTGAAGTTCCTATTTCAGCTTTTTTTATTTTTTTTAATACGTGAGATAGGTGTTTGAAGTAGATAATTTCTGAATTTGAAAAATCATCTAAATTAGCTTCTCCTAAAAAATTAGAAATAACACTTTTAGATTTATCTATGTTATAAATAGCAACTCCAATAATAGGTTCGTTTGTGTCTTTACTAAGAACCTTAATATTTTGAGCTTTTATTGCTATAGCAAAAAAGAAGAAACAAAAAACAAAAAAAAACTTCATGTTTAACTAAAAACTTGATTAAATACCTGTAGAGATTTTGGCGTTCTAAAACTCCCCAAATGTAATTCAAAATAAAGCAAAATCATACTTAAAAACGACTGTCTTTGCTTACCATTAACTTTTACTAATGATAATGCATCAAATGTTGTGCCTAAAAGCTGTTTTAATAAACTAAGATTTTCACCTGTAATTGAATATTTACTTTCTGGTTGTTTTTCAAATTTACCATCACTTAAATTAAAATAATTAAATTCTATATTTTTTAAGTCTGGATAAAACCCCAAGTATTTAGTAAGGTTAAGTAAAAAAAGTAAATGAAAATTTGAGTATTCGGAATGTGCATCAAGCCATTGTAAAGTAGTTTCTAAATAACTAAAAAGTATCTCGTTTTGCTCTTCTTCTCTTAAAGCATCTGATAATACCTCTGTTAAAAACATAACAATAGAGCCCTTTAAAACATTAGTATGCAAACTGGTATATAAATGATTTAGTTTAGCTTCTTTTACAGATTGTAAAGACCTGTTATTTTTATAATCTATAACCAATTGTAATAGAGAAAGTGGTTGGTAATAGGCGCTTTTTGATTGTCCGCGTTTACTTTTTAAAACACCTCTTAAAATAACACTAACAAGTCCTAATTGTTGTGTATAACATTTTACAATAAGATCGTTATCTCTATACTTTATTTTAGATAAGACTATAGCATTGGTGTTAATTATCATTATCTAACAACCATTAATTTTAAAACCTTAGTCTCAAACGTATCTAAATCGGATAACATAACTAAATAAACCCCAGAAGCTACTACGTTATTAGCTAGATTTTTACCATTCCAAAAAGCAGTTCCACCATCTATTTCAAGATTATACCCTCTGTATCTTTGATTTATTCTAGATTGTGCTTCGGCTACTAAATTACCTTCAATATCGGTAATTTTAATATTTACATTCTCAGAAATATCCTTGATTTTTACTTTTTTCTCTACAATATCAAAATTGGGTCTTACGGGATTAGGATAAACGTAAGCTCCTTGTAAATCTTCAAAAGTACCTGATCCACCAGCACTAAACGAAACCAAACCTCTACTCGTAGCGATATAAACGGTTCCATTAGTATTATCAATAGACACATCATTTACTTCATTTGAAGGCAAAGGTGAGTTATCTGTAGTAAAATGAAATATAGTTTTTTGTCCATCAGATGAAAAATAAAATATGCCAGAATCTGCTGTGGCAACCCACTTATTATTAGAACCATCAACTTCTATATCTGTAATAAATTGTTGAAAAAGTAACTCTTTTGCAATACCATCTTCTTCAATAATAATTTCATCTACTTGTACATTATCATCTTCAAAAAAATTAGAGGTATTATACAATACACGCAAACCTTTAAATGTTCCTATCCATAATTGATTTCTTTTATCTAACGCCAAAGCAGTAACAAACTCGGTTGGCATATTTTCGTCTTCTCTATAAACACCTTTCATTAATTGCTTTCCTCCCATTTCATTAAATCCAATAACTCCAAAATTATAACTCGCTAACCATTTTGTTCCATCAGATCCAATAATAACATCAGCAAATCCATTATTATTACCATAAAAACTAGGTATTACATCATCTAAAGCAAAAGATTTCCATTGATTATTTGAAGGATTATAAGATTTTAATTGATTTTCAGTTAAGCCTAATGTCATCCATAAAATGCCATTAGCATCAAAAGCAGAAGCGCCAACTCTTACATCTATATAATTAGGATCATTAGGTAAGACTAATGATTCTAACCCACTATTAGTTTCATCATATAATATTGTAGGAACATCATCATTAACCTCTAATAGACCACTAAAAAAAGAGCTTATAAATACTTGATTTGTATTTAATGGGTTTATTACAATTTTATTTAAACATTTTGCTTCGAAAACCTCACTATATGGATTATTTACCCAAACTTCGTCTTTTAAATGACTAAAGCCTCTACTATTTAAAGGATATGGATTGTAATATATAGTATACTCACCAAAAGTTACCCATAAGCCATCTGACTCTGCTTCAATAGAAAAAGGAGTATTTAATAAAGGCCCTTCTGGATGAATCTCTTCAAATGAAACAGGACTTGAAATAAGTGTTTTTAAAACTCCAAAATCTTTTGTACCAATGTATATATACTCTGAATCTATTAATGCAGAATTATACTGTGTATCAAAATTAGCATCAATTAATGCTTCAGAAAGCAAATTGAAATTAGCATCATAAATAAAAACATTGTTTTTTGTTGTAACGATTAAATTGTCATCTACAGATTGTAATTCAACTGGTATATCTGTATATAAAAATAATTCGTTTAAGGCATCATTTACAACTTCATAAATTCTTTTGTTAGTTCTTACTGCGTACAAATTATTTGAAGTGGCTTCAATAGCTAGAAAATCTCCAGAAACAATTGTTTGCCAATTTTGATAATCTATTAAATTAGGGTTTGAAATTGATGCTTTTCTCAGTCCATTACCTCCAAAGCAAGCTGCATAAATATTTCCATTATAAATAGCTGTTTGTTTAACTTGTATTTGGGAACCTCCATTACCTATAAAATAAGTATCACCAAACTCTAACCGTTCTAAATTAAAAACCGAAATACCATAATTTGTAGATACATAAACTAAGTTTTCATAAGCATTAAAATGATTTATTCTTTTGTCTGTTTCTGGAATTGTAGGCTTCTCAATTATGTCAACTACCGTTAAAATTTCATCTTCATTATCAAAAGCTATTTCTATCAGTCCATTTTCATAGCCAATAACTAATAATTCATAAACATCACTGTAATATATAGTTGAAATAGTTTCTCCAGATAAACCATTAATTGTAGAAAGTTCTTCAATTTCATTTGTTTGCGTGTTTAAACTAAAAATTGCATTTTCTGAAGCTGCATATATTTTATTATTACCCTTTACAACATCTTTTATATTGTAATATGAAAAATGACCATCCCAAAGTACTGAATAATCTTGAGCAAATTGAGCTAAAGGAAATATATAAACAAATAAAATTAATAGTCTTTTTAGCATAAAAAATTTTAATAGTCAAATATATTTATATCTAACGAGTTTTACCTTAAAATAATATATTTTAAAGCAAAAAGCATCCTAATAAATTAGAATGCTTTTTATTGTTAGTTAATATTTTGTTTTTAAACAACGCCTTGTGCTAACATGGCATCTGCTACTTTTACAAACCCAGCTATATTTGCTCCTTTTACATAATCAATATAACCATCTTCACCCTTACCATATTCAATACAAGATTTATGTATTTCTGACATGATATCTTTTAACTTATTATCAACTTCCTCTCTTGTCCATTTAAACCTTAAAGAATTTTGCGTCATTTCTAAGCCAGATGTTGCAACGCCTCCTGCATTTGAAGCTTTTCCTGGAGCAAATAATATTTTAGCTTCATGAAATACTGCAATAGCTTCTTTAGTTGAAGGCATATTGGCTCCCTCACTTACACAAATACAACCATTTTTTAAAAGTGTTTTCGCATCATTTTCATTTAACTCATTTTGAGTTGCACACGGTAAAGCAATATCACATTTTACACTCCAAGGCGTTTCTCCTTTCACAAATTTAGCATTTGGATACGATTCTAAATACTCACTTATTCTTCCTCGTTTTACATTTTTTAACTCCATTATAAAAGCTAACTTCTCTGCATCTATACCCGCTTCATCATAAATATATCCTGAAGAATCTGACAAAGTTAACACCTTACCACCCAACTGTATAGTCTTTTCTGCGGCATATTGCGCTACATTTCCTGAGCCGGAAATAACAACGTTTTTCCCTTTAATATCTTCATTCTTAGTTTCTAGCATTTTTTGAGCAAAGTACACATTACCATAACCTGTGGCTTCTGGTCTAATTAATGAACCTCCCCAAGACATGCCTTTTCCAGTTAACACTCCTGTGAAACCATTGCTTATCTTTTTATACATACCGAAAAGAAAACCTATTTCTCTTGCTCCTACACCTATATCTCCTGCAGGAACATCAGTATTATGACCAATATGTCTGAATAACTCACTCATAAAAGCATGACAAAACCTCATAATCTCACCATCACTCTTTCCTTTAGGATCAAAATCACTACCTCCTTTACCACCTCCCATTGGTAAGGTTGTAAGACTGTTTTTAAACACCTGTTCAAATGCTAAAAACTTTAAAATACTCATATTTACTGTAGGATGAAAACGCAAACCTCCCTTGTATGGGCCTATAGCAGAATTCATTTGAATTCTATAACCTCTATTTACTTGTATTTCTCCAGAATCGTCAACCCAACAAACCCTAAATGTAATAACACGTTCTGGCTCAACCATTCTAAGTAGAATGTTTTTACCATAATAAATGTCATTCTGAACTATATATGGAATAACTGTCTCTGCAACTTCTTCTACAGCTTGTAAAAACTCAGGTTCATGACCATTACGCTCTTTTACAATATCTAAAAACGAATCAATTATGTTTTTCATTTAACCTTATTTATATTAATGATTTATTGAATATGTAATTTATCAGCACAAAGATACATTATCTTTAAAAATAACATTGTTTTTTTTAAAAATTCGCAATAAATTTTTTAACATTACTTACATGAAAATACAAAAGTTTGTTTGTTAATCCTCTTTTTATATATTTGTCTTAAATAATGCCTCAAAAAACAAAACCTTATATGCTTAAATTGAAACATTTAGCTCTAGCTTTTTGTGTAGTTTTTACCTTTCAAATAGCAAATGCTCAGTTAGGTTTTTCACATGAAATAGGTGTTATAGCAGGACCTTTACAGTTTCGTTCTGATTTTGGAAATCGTAATGAATCAAAAACTAACTTTGGTAATTCTGGGTTTGGCGCTGGAATTGTTCATTACATAAACTTTTCATATAGAGCAGATTGTAACTGTTATACAACAGATACGTATTTTAACGACCACTTTAAATTACGAAACGAAATATCTTTTAATAAAACAAAACTTGAACATCTTGGTCATTGGGTACAACCAGATAAAGTTAGTTTACAAGCTAATCAACTTAGGGCTCATAAAGGTGAAGCAAATAACCTTGACATTGGTACTCAAATAGAATTCTTTCCTTTAAGTATTCGTTCGTTTCAATCATATGGTTATAGAATTGCTCCATTTATAAGTTTAGGTATTCATTACACTTCTTTTTCACCTAAAGCAAGTACAACTTTTGATAACCCAGACCCTAGTCTATATGGAAATATATTAGAACCCTCAAATATTTATAGTTATTGGTTTGAAGATTATACTCCTGGAGTAGATCCTTATCCAATACAAGTAAATGGAGGAAGCACTTGGTCTACAGTTACAAGTGTTGGCTTTCGCTATAAACTTAATAAACTATCTGATTTAATGTTAGATTTAAGATGGCAATACTATTTTAGTGATATAGTTGATGGCTTAAATCCTCGTTGGAAAAATTACAATAAAAACAACGACTGGTTAGTCTGGCTAAACTTTGGTTACATTTATTATTTAAATTAACGTACTTAAATATTTCTGGTTTAACTCATATTTTTTCTTTGTTTCTATTATACAATAGAATTTAACAAATTCAATTCCTATTTAATTCGGTCTATTCAAATACAATAGTTACCTTTAATCTTAGTTTATAAAATTAACTATGATTAATAAAAACATATATATCATTTTTTGTTGTTTCTTCTTTTTTTTCAACTGTAAAGAAGATATAAAAACAACCTTTTCAGAAATTACAATATCAACAGATAATAATGATATTGTTTCTATAAATATTCCAGAGGCTCATGGAAATGAAACCATTATTAATAAATTAAATTCTGAAATAAATAAAGCCGTTGTAACTGCTCTGAATATTGAAGACTCAAACAGTATCCCTTCCATTTCTATTGAAGAAAGTATTATGTCTTTCAATAAAGAATATCAATTATTTAAAACCGATTTTCCTGAAAGCTCTCAAACATGGGAAGCACAAATAGATGGAGAAGTAATATACCAGTCACCTAAAATTACGAGTATAGTTATAACTTCTTATATAAATACTGGTGGTGCTCATGGTAATTTAAATATCACTTTTTTAAATTTTAATAGTGAAACAGGAAGTGTAATTCCAAATAAAAAATTATTTAAAGATATAAATACATTAAAAGAAATCGCTAAAACTTATTTAGATAAAACTATTGAAAATAAAGAACTAATTATTGATTCTGAAAGCTTCGAATTACCTGCAAATATAGCCTATAACGAAGAAGGTATTGTTTTTCTTTACAACACTTATGAAATAGCACCTTACTCATCAGGAATCATAGAATTTACAATCCCTTTTGAGAAAATAAACGATAATTTAGTTTTTAACAGCTCTTACTAAAGCTAGAATATAACCTAGATGCATGCCTTCATGAAAAAACATAAACTGTAAAGCATCATCAATATTTGTTAAGGTGTTACCTGTTGTAGAAACAGTATACTCTTGATAATTTTTAAAAATGCCACTTTTATAATCAGCTTCTAATTTTTCAAGAGAAGAAAACAGTAAGGCTTTAATTTCATCAACTTCTTCTTGAGAAACAAATCCTTCTGGCTTGGTATCTTTTCTGTATTTATTTATTAAATCATCACCTACATCCATTGGTAATCCCGATAACTTATAAACCAATAATTGTTGTGTTACAACTATATGTCCAATATTCCAAATGATATTGTTATTAAAGCCTTCAGGAATTTTATTTAAATCTTCTAAAGAATTATTTTCAAGATATTTTTTTGAAAAAACGCGAATATTAGATAATACATCGAAAGTAAATTGCATGTTTTTAATTTTTGGTTAAATATACTTTTAAAAGAGAAAATTAATCTTATTTTGTTGTAAAATTATGAAGATTTCCTTGTTCAAAGAAATATCAAAATATAATTAATTATGAAAAAAGTATACTACCTAAAAACATGTAGCACCTGTATTAGAATCTTAAAGGAATTAAATCTTTCTTCCGATTTTATTTTACAAGATATAAAAACTGAAAATATCACAGTTAAGCAACTGGAACACATGAAAAGTCTCGCAGGTAGTTATGAAGCCCTTTTTAGTAAACGTTCTAAACTTTACAAAGAAATGGACTTGAAAAACCAAAACCTTACTGAACGTGATTTTAAACATTACATTTTAGAACATTATACTTTTTTAAGTCGTCCTGTTATCATAAATAATGACACCATTTTTATAGGGAACTCTAAAAAAGTTGTTGAAGCTGCTAAACAGCATATTAATTAATTCATTTTGCTTACCTCTAACAATAAGTTATAGCTACTAACACAAAACAACACAACCTGTTAAAATAATCTTGTAATTATTACTAATTATAAAGACTATTCGCAAATGAAATGTTGTATAGTTTTTTTAAACATTCTTGTACAATTATTGATTTTTATTTGAAATTAAATTTAAATTCGTAAATTTAAACAACCGATTGCATAAAGAATAAATTATGAATTCATTACAAATATCTTTAAAGAGCCTGATAATATTATCATTTATATATAGTTGTTCATCACCAGAAAAGAAAAATATAGAGAAAGCATCTTTAAAAGAAACCTATAAAAATGCATTTTTAATAGGTAATGCTTTAAATGAAGATATGGCTTCTGGAATTGACACAATATCACAAAGTATTATTTTAGAGCATTTTAATGCAATTACCCCAGAAAATATAATGAAGGCTGAACCTATAAACCCAGAACCTGGAGTTTATAATTTTAAACCAGCTGACGATTTTGTTGCCTTTGGTAAAAAACACAACTTATTTATTATTGGCCACACCTTAATTTGGCACAACCAAACACCTGATTGGTTTTTCTATGATGAAAATGGGATTCCAAATTCAACAGAGGCTCAAATTGAACGTATGCGAAATCATATTAAAACTGTAGCTGGAAGATATGCTGGAAAAGTTAACGCTTGGGATGTTGTTAATGAAGTAATAGATAATGATGGCTCTTATAGACCAACCACATGGGTTAAAGGTGTTGGGAGTGGCGATGAATTAGTAAAACATGCCTTTAAATTTGCCAGTGAATATGCTCCAGACACAGAATTATATTATAATGATTTCAATGTATGGAGACCTTCTAAAAGAGATGGCATCATGCGTTTAGTTAGGATGCTTCAAAAAGAAGGGATTAGAATAGATGGTGTTGGTATTCAAGGGCATTGGGGGCTTAATTATCCAAAAAAAGAATATATAGAAGCTGCCATAGATTCTTTTGCTTCACTTGGTGTAAAAGTGATGATTACTGAATTGGATATTGATGTATTGCCATTAACAAAAGAAGGTCAAATTATTGGTACAGGATTATTACATCCACAATATGATTTAGAAGAATTTAAAGAATTTTTAGATCCATATCCAGATAGTTTACCAGAAGCACAACAACAAGAATTAGCAAATAGATACTCAGAACTTTTTGAGATTTTTTATAGAAAAAAAGATAAAATAGATCGGGTAACATTTTGGGGTGTACATGATGGCATGTCTTGGAAAAATGATTATCCAATAGCTAATAGAACAAATTATCCCTTATTATATGATAGAAACAAAAAAGCGAAACCTGTTTTAGATGCAATTTTAAATATTCCGAATAGAATGAACATAAAAGACATTGAAAATAATTAATCATTTTTATGATATAGTTATCTAAATTTACCGTTTAAAATTTAATCGACATATTTTTAACACAACCGATTGCATTTTATGAAATTTTTTGTTAGATTTGTTATTAGTATATTTATGAAATCAATAATTAAATTTTAATTATTGATTTCATATTTTTTTAAATTTAAAAATAAGTGTAGAAATAACCTTTTTTAAATTAAAAGTTGATAACTCTGTGTTTGTAAAGTTTAAGCAATTTGGTTTTTTTCCTCATTTCTTATCATACTTTTAGTCAAATTCAAACTTTCAAATTGCGAGTATTAAAACTAATAAACGGACTATTTAAAAATGCCCAAGATATTGAAATGAAATATATTCTTGAATTAGATTTCGACTGCTTTTTAGTTCCATATTTAATTGAATCTTTCAATTGTACAGGTATTAAAAAATATAATATACTAAGAGTGTACAGTTTGTAATCCTAAATATTACTTTAACCAATGACATACCAACACTTCAGTCTTAGGAATTAAGAATTTAAAAAGATTAATAACAATGAAAAAAGCGGTACTCTTATTATTAGCCAATGTAGTCTTCATTTTAAATATAAGTGCACAAAACAACAACGCTCATAACCCAATTATTTTTGCTGATGTCCCTGATATTTCCATAATTCGTGTAGACGATACTTATTACATGAGTAGTACTACCATGCACATGAATCCTGGCGTACCCATTATGAAATCTAAAGATTTAGTGAATTGGAAACTCATTAGTTATGCATATGAAACTTTAGGAAAAAGTGATGTTCTAGATTTAGAAAATGGAAAAAACACGTACGGAAGAGGTTCTTGGGCGAGCTCTTTACGCTATCACAATAACACATTTTATGTAAGTACCTTTTCGCAATCAACTGGTAAAACCTATATTTTTTCTACCAAAGACCCAGAAAAAGAACCTTGGAAAAAAATAGAATTTCAACCTTCATACCACGACCACACTATCTTTTTTAACGATGACGGAAAAATTTATATGATTTGGGCAGCTGGTAAACTTAACATAGCAGAATTAGAAGAAGATCTTTCTGGAGTAAAAAAAGGTACTGAAAAGGTGCTAATAGAAAATGCCAGTGCTCCTGCTGGAGATAACATTATGTTAGGTGCTGAAGGTTCACAACTTTTCAAAATAAACGGTAAATATTACCTGTTCAATATTACATGGCCAAGAGGTGGTATGCGTACAGTAATTATTCATCGTGCAGATAATATTAATGGCCCTTGGGAAGGTCGTATAGGCTTACAAAATTTAGGTGTGGCACAAGGTGGATTAATTGACACACCAGATGGAAGATGGTTTTCATATTTATTTAGAGATTATGGTGGTGTTGGTCGTATTCCTTATTTAGTTCCTGTTAAATGGGAAGATGGTTGGCCTGTTTTAGGCGAAAATGGCAAAGTACCTGAACATCTTGATTTACCAGCAAACAAAAGCTTAATTCCTTGTATTGTAAATTCAGATGATTTTAATAGAAATAAAAAAGACAAAGATTTACCTTTAGTTTGGCAATGGAACCATAATCCAGATAACTCATTATGGTCTGTGAGAGAACGTGAAGGCTTTTTAAGATTAAAAACAGGTAGAATAGATACTAGTTTTGTTCAGGCAAGAAACACATTAACCCAAAGAACCATTGGTCCAGAAAGTACTGGTTCTACTTTTCTTGATTTATCAAATATGAAAGAAGGTGATTTTGCTGGTCTATGTTTATTACAGAAAGAATTTGGTTTAGTGGGAGTTAAATTGGAAAATGGAACTAAAAAAATTGTCATGGTAAGTGCGCCAAAAGGAGAACCCAAAGAATTACAAAGCATTCCTTTACATCAAGATAAAATTTATTTCAAGGCTGAATGTAATTTTAAAGATAAAATTGATAAAGCTAATTTTTTCTATAGTCTAGATGGGAAATCTTGGACACCTATTGGAGACACTATAAATATGCCTTACACTTTACCACATTTTATGGGGTACAGATTTGGGTTGTTCAACTATGCCACAAAAAATGTAGGTGGCTATGTAGATTTTGATTATTTCCATATTACAGATAAAATTTCAAAAGATTAAAACATATAATATGAGTTCCCTACCAATTAAAAACTATTATAAAAAGTGCTTATTACTAATATTTTGCTTAATTATTGTTGGGTGCTCAAATGGACAAGAATTCCCATTTCAAAATCCTAAATTAAGTTCGGAAGAACGTGCTAAAGATTTAATTTCTCGATTAACACTTGAAGAAAAAGCTACTTTGATGTGCGACCAATCGGATGCCATTCCGCGTTTAGGTATTAAAAAATTCAATTGGTGGAGTGAAGCATTACATGGTTATGCAAATAACGACAATGTTACTGTTTTTCCTGAACCTATTGGTATGGCAGCTTCTTTTGATGATGAGTTAGTATATCACATTTTTGACGCAATTTCTGATGAGGCTCGTGCTAAATATAATCAATGGATAAAGGAAGGTAACGAAAATAAACGCTTCTTAAGTTTATCTGTTTGGACACCAAATGTGAATATTTTTCGTGATCCACGTTGGGGAAGAGGGCAAGAAACTTATGGAGAAGATCCATATTTAACCTCAAAAATGGGGATTTCGGTTGTAAAAGGTTTACAAGGTCCAGAAGATGCCAAATACCGAAAACTGTTGGCTTGTGCAAAACACTACGCTGTTCATTCTGGACCAGAATGGAGCCGACATGAGCTAAATTTAAATGATGTGAATCCTCGAGAATTATACGAAACGTATTTGCCTGCATTTAAATCATTAGTACAAGATGCCAATGTGCGACAAGTCATGTGTGCCTACCAACGTTTAGATGATGAACCTTGTTGTGGTAATACCAGATTATTACAACGTATTTTAAGAGATGAATGGGGTTACAATTACATGGTGGTATCCGACTGCGGAGCTGTTACAGATTTTTTTACGTCTCACAAAGTTTCATCTGATGCAAAACATGCTGCAGCTAAAGCGGTATTGTCTGGAACCGATGTGGAATGTGTTTGGGAAAATTATCCATATAAAACCTTACCAGAGGCTGTAAAAAATGACTTATTAAAAGAAGAAGATGTCAATAAAAGTTTAGAGCGCGTTTTAATTGGTCGTTTTGATTTGGGTGAAATGGATGATGATACCCTAGTGCCATGGACTCAAATTCCACCATCAATTCTTAATAACGAAAAGCATAGGCAACTTGCTTTAGAAATGGCACAAAAATCAATGACACTTTTACAAAACAAAAACAATATTTTGCCATTAAATAAAGATGTAAGTAAACTTGCTGTGATAGGTCCTAATGCAGATGATGAGCCTATGCTTTGGGGAAATTATAATGGCACACCAATGAGAACCATTACTATTTTAGATGGTATTAAATCTAAAATTTCAGAAAAAAATATTGTTTACGATAAAGCTTGCGATTTAGTAGAAGACAAAGTAACTACAACTTATATTCCACAAACTATGTTCGATGGACAAAAAGGGTTTAAAGCAACCTATTGGAACACATCTGATAGAACAGGAGATATTATTGCAACTACTCAAATTACAAACCCTTTAAAACTTACTACCGCTGGACAGCATGAATTTGCTCCAGGAGTTAAACTAGAAGGTTTCTCTGCTAAATATGAAACTAGTTTTACAGCTAAAAAAGAAGACACATTGGTTTTTAAAACTGGAGCTACTGGTGCTTTTGAACTTTTAGTAAATGGGAAATCCTTAAGCAAATATGCTAATTGGAGAACATTACCTAGCAGAATTCCTTTTGCTGTAGAAACTGGTAAAACTTATAAAATTGAAATTCTCTATGCTCAATCAAACAATTGGCAAGCAAACCTTGAATTTGATTTTGGAAAAGAATATGATGTTGATTTTAGCAATTTATTAAATAAATTAAAAAGCATTGATACTGTAGTGTTTGTTGGCGGACTTTCAACATTGCTTGAAGGTGAAGAAATGCCAGTATCTTATCCTGGATTTAAAGGAGGAGACAGAACCAATATAGAACTTCCTAGTATACAAAAAAGGTGTTTAAAAGCATTAAAAGATGCTGGAAAAAAAGTCGTTTTTGTTAACTGTTCTGGTTCTGCTATTGCTTTATCAGATGAAACTAAAAGTTGTGATGCCATTCTTCAAGCTTGGTATGGTGGTGAATCTGGTGGACAAGCCGTTGCTGATGTCCTTTTTGGCGATTACAATCCATCTGGAAAATTACCAATTTCATTTTACAAAAATTCAGATAGATTAGGGGATTTTGAAGACTATTCAATGAAAGGTCGTACTTATCGCTATACTACAGATGTTTTGTTTCCTTTTGGCTTTGGTTTAAGTTATACCAATTTCAATATTGGCAATGCTAAATTCAACAAAACAGCAATTAAAAATGATGAAAGCATTCAACTAAATATTCCAGTAACCAACACTGGTGATTTTGATGGAACCGAAATTGTACAAGTTTATGTTCGCAAATTAAATGATACAGAAGATGCACCTCTAAAAACATTAAAAGGCTTTAAACGTGTAAAAGTAAAAGCTGGTGAAACTAAAAATGCTATTGTTGATTTACCATCAACTGCATTTGAATTTTATGATTGGAATACCATGGGCATGAATGTAACATCAGGTGAATATGAGATTTATTATGGAAACAGCTCTGATGCTAAAGATTTAAAAATGACTAAAATTATTATTCAATAAACTACTGAACTAAATTTAAAAAAATGAAAACACTAATTGTTATATGCTGCTTATTAATTTCAACAACAGTTGTCTCACAAAATGCAGAAATATTAAGTCCTGATGGAAAACTAAAACTAAAAGCTTCCATAGAAAATGGCAAACCCTTCTATTCAGTTACATATAACGATAAGACCATACTTAAAAATTCACCTTTAGGGCTTGTAACCAATGAAGGTTCCTTTGTTGACAACATGAGTTTTGTAGAATCGAACAATGGAAAAGTAGACAGACATTACATGCAAGAGAAAATCAAGCAATCTTCTATAAGCTACAAAGCTAATAGCCTAAAATTTACTATGGCCAATGCCGATAAAAAACAGCTAACCATTTTATTTCAAGTAAGCAACAACGACATTGCTTTTAGGTACGAACTGCCTGTTTGGGGCAAAACCATGGCCTGTGTGGTAGAAAAAGAAGTAACAGGTTTTAGATTTCCTTCTTTTACTACTTCGTTTTTGTCAAGCATGATGAAACCAATGACTGGTTTTGCTAGAACTGCCCCAAGTTATGAAAGTGGATACACCTCTGATTCTCCTATAGAAACCAATACAGCCGAGTATGGTTATGTCTTTCCAGGGCTTTTCCATGTTGGTAATAACGGGTGGGCATTGGTGTCGGAAACAGGTGTTTCCAGTCTGTACTGCGGTTCTCATTTAAGTGAGTATAACGATGGTGTTTATACATTAGCCTATCCAGACCAAAACAATAACAATGGTTTTGGCAGTACAGGTGCCCAAGTGGGTTTACCAGGTATAACGCCTTGGCGAACAATAAGCGTTGGAGAAACCCTAAAACCTATTGTAGAAACTACCATTCCTTTTGATGTTGTAGAACCTCTTTATAATGCCTCTCAAGATTATAAATACGGTCGGGGTTCTTGGAGTTGGCTCGTTTGGCAAGACAATAGTATGAATTATGAAGACCAAGTAAAATATATTGACTTGGCAGCTGCTATGAATCTAGAATACATTTTAATTGATGCTTGGTGGGATAAGAATATTGGTTATGATAGAATGGAAGAACTCATCCAATACGCAAAATCTAAAGGTGTGAATGTTTTTCTTTGGTACAATTCCAACGGTATTGTTAACGATGCTTTCCAAACTCCAAGAAATAAAATGAATACATCCATCGCCAGAAAGAAAGAAATGAAATGGCTCAAAAAAGTAGGTGTAAAAGGTTTAAAAGTAGACTTCTTTGGTGGCGATAAACAAGAAACCATGCGCTTGTATGAAGACATCCTTTCGGATGCTAACGATTATGGTTTGATGGTCATTTTCCATGGTGCTACGATTCCAAGAGGTTGGGAACGCATGTACCCTAATTTTGTAGGTAGTGAAGCTGTACTGGCATCAGAAATGCTTATCTTTTCACAGGACGTTAGAAACAAAGAATCATTTTACGCTTCCTTACATCCTTTTATCCGTAACTCGGTGGCAAGCATGGAGTTTGGTGGCGTTTTGTTAAATAATTTCTTGAACAAGGGCAATACCAAAGGGCAAAAACGTTTAACGAGCAATATATTCCAATTGGCTACTAGTGTTCTTTTTCAAAACCCAATTCAAATGTTTGGTCTTACTCCTAACAATCTGGAAGATACCCCAAAATACCAGTTGGATTTTTTAAGGTATGTACCAACCACTTGGGACGAAACTGTATTTATCGATGGCTATCCTGGGAAATATGTGATTTTGGCGCGTCGCCATGGAAACACATGGTATGTGGCTGGGGTTAATGCCCAAAAAGAGTCACTTAACATGAAAGTAAAGCTTCCAATGATTCCTGCTAGTGACTATTTGCAGC
Organism: Algibacter sp.; assembly: GCA_050294475.1. Lineage (GTDB taxonomy): Bacteria > Bacteroidota > Bacteroidia > Flavobacteriales > Flavobacteriaceae > Thalassobellus. The sequence continues at coordinate 347,428 of JBNKOE010000024.1, forward strand.
TTTACAAAGACGGAAACAGTCAAGGCATTGAGACAGTTAAACTTAATAAAAATCAAGAAATTACATTAGAAATTCCTAGTAACGGCGGTATTGTAATTGTAAATTAAAATGAAAAATATTAAAAAACATCTAAACGGACTATTGTTAATTTGCGCAATCGGTTGTTCTTTTAGGCAAAATCCAATCATTACAAATCAATTTACTGCAGACCCTTCCGCTAGAGTTTTTGGAGATAGAATCTATGTGTTTCCGTCCCACGATATTTTAGCTACTAAAGATAGAGGTCGTGAAGGTTGGTTTTGTATGGAAGATTATCATGTGTTTTCTTCTGAAAATTTAACCGATTGGAAAGATCATGGAGTTATTGTTACTCAAAATAAAGTGCCTTGGGTAAAACCAAACAGCTATAGCATGTGGGCGCCAGATTGTATTGAAAAAGACGGAAAATATTATTTTTACTTTCCTTCAATTGCTAAAAATACACTAAATAATGGTAGAGGATTTACCATTGGTGTGGCGATAGCCGATAAACCAGAAGGATCTTATATCCCAGAGTCACTTCCAATAAAAGGTGTAAAAGGTATAGACCCAAATGTATTTATTGATAAAAATGGACAAGCTTTCCTCTATTGGTCTCAAGGGAATATATTCGTAGCAAAGCTTAAGGATAATATGGTTGAATTAGATTCTGAAATAATAACCATTAATAATTTACCAGTAAAAGGACTTAAAGAAGGACCTTACGTTTTTGAAAGAAATGGAGTTTATTATTTAACATATCCACATGTTGAAAATAAAACGGAACGCTTAGAATATGCCATTTCAGATAATCCTTTAGGACCATTTAAAGTGACTGGTGTTATAATGGACGAGTCTCCAACTGGCTGTTGGACCAATCATCAATCTATAATCAATTTTAAAAATCAGTGGTATCTATTTTATCACCATAACGATTATTCTCCAAACTTTGATAAAGCACGTTCTATTAGAGCAGACAAACTATTATTCAATCCAGATGGTACTATTCAAAAAGTAACACCAACGTTAAGAGGTATAGGCATTTCTAAAGCCACTAATAAAATTGAAATTGATAGATATAGTGAATTAAGCGAGCAAGGAGCGTCAATCGCTTTTATAGATACAACAAACACTTTTAAAGGTTGGAAAACTGTTTTTAATAAACAAAATGCTTGGACACAATACAATGATGTTGATTTTGATAAAAAAACTATTAAACAGTTAAAAATAAAAGCAAAATCGAGTAAAGAAGGTATAGTTAAAGTTACCACAGAAAGTGTTTCAGGCAAAATTATAGCTGAAATTACAATTCCTAAGAGTGAAGATTGGACAGAAATCACCACAAAAATAAAGACTAAATCTAAGGGAATAAAAAATCTGTTTATACAATCTAAAACAGATAACCCAATAGAAATTGACTGGATAACATTTGAATAATAAACTTAAAAACAAATAAACATAACAATGAAAAACAAACAATTTATAGTGTGGTGCATAACTTTATTACTTGCTTTTACAGCAGTAAATGCACAATCAAAAAAAGATAAAAACGCCCCTATATTTTCTAACTTCGTGTATGAGGGTAAGGATCAAGTTTATAAAGATAATCCATTAAAAGAAAACGAATTTTATACACCAATATTACAAGGGTGTTATCCAGATCCTGCAATAACAAGAAAAGGCGATGATTATTACATGGTTTGTTCATCGTTTGCTATGTTTCCAGGTGTGCCTATTTTCCATTCAAAAGATTTGGTTAACTGGACCGATTTAGGTGGTATTTTAGATGATATAAACGAATTCAATCCTCACGATACAGGTATTAGTGGAGGCGTGTATGCTCCAGGTATTACTTATAACCCACATAATGATACATTCTATATGATTGTAACTGCTTTTTCTGGAGGTTTAGGAAATATAATTGTAAAGACTAAAGACCCTAAAAAAGGTTGGGGTAGCCCAATAAAACTAGATTTTGGAGGTATAGACCCATCTATTTTCTTTGATGATGACGGAAAGGGTTACATAGTACATAATGATGCACCAGACAAAGGGAAAGAATTATACAATGGACACCGTGTTATTAAAGTTTGGGAATACGATGTTGAAAATGATAAAGTAATTCCGGGAACCGATAAAATTATTGTTAATGGTGGTGTTGATTTGTCAAAGAAACCAATTTGGATTGAAGCTCCTCACCTTTATAAAAAAGGCGGTAGTTATTATTTAATGTGTGCTGAAGGTGGTACAGGAGGTTGGCATAGTGAAGTGATTTTTAAAAGTGATAGTCCAAAAGGACCGTTCATTCCAGCACCAAGCAATCCTATTTTAACACAAAGATATTTTGCTAAAGATCGTAAAAATAAAGTAGATTGGGCAGGACATGCCGATTTAGTAAAAGGACCTAACGACCAATACTATGGTGTGTTTTTAGCAGTACGTCCAAATGAAGAAGATAGAGTAAACACAGGAAGAGAAACCTTTATTTTACCAGTAGATTGGTCTGGAGAGTTTCCAGTTTTTGAAAACGGATTAATCCCTCTTGAGCCTAAATTAGAAATGCCAAGAGGTGTTAAAAATAATACTGGAAAGAATGGCTTTTTTCCTAATGGAAACTTCACTTTTAAAGATGATTTTTCAGCAGATAAATTAGACTATCGTTGGATTGGTTTAAGAGGATCTCGTGAAGCATTTATTGAGAAAGCTAAAAATGGATTAAAAATCACACCTTTAAATACTAATATTAAAGAAGTTAGGCCAACTTCTACATTGTTTTACAGGCAAATGCACAAAACGTTCACATTTACAACAACTTTAAATTACAAACCAAAATCTACAACCGATTTAGCGGGTGTTGTAGCGTTACAAAATGAAGGTTCCAACTACGTATTTGGTCTAACTAAAAAAAATAAAGATTACTATTTAGTATTACAAAAGAATATTTGGCCTAGGCGAAGAGGAGAAATCATCTCTGAAGTTTTAGCAAGTACTAAAATTAATGTAAAAGAACCAATAATACTTCAAATAAAAGCAAATGGAGACAAATATGAATTTAACTATTCAATAAATGGAACCGATTTTGTAAATGTAGGTGGCGTTGTTTCTGGTGATATTCTATCTACAGATGTTGCAGGTGGTTTTACAGGAACTTTATTAGGTCTTTATGCTACTTCAGCAAATGATGCGGTACCTGAATAAAAAACAATTAAAATAAATAAATTATGAAAACTCTTTTATTTAAGCATATTTATGTAGCGATTACTTTTTTCATCTGTCTTATCGCAACCTCCAATGGTCAAAGCATCTTAAAGGAAGCACCAAAAGGTTTTGATAAAGCTAACCCAAATACAAAAAAGGGTAAAATCGAATTGATAAGCTACAAATCTAAAACAGTAGGTATAACTCGAAAAGCTAATGTTTACACACCACCAGGATATATAAAAACAAAAAAATATCCTGTATTATACCTTTTACATGGCATAGGAGGAGATGAAAATGAATGGATAAATGGCGGAAATCCTCAAGTTATATTAGATAACTTATACACCCAAGACAAAATAGAACCTATGATTGTTGTTTTACCAAATGGTAGAGCTATGAAAGACGATAGAGCCACAGGTAATATTATGGCTAAAGATAAAGTGGAAGCCTTTGCTACTTTTGAAAAAGATTTATTAAACGATTTAATTCCTTACATCGAAAAGAATTATTCAGTACTTAAAGATAGAGAATATAGAGCCATAGCTGGTTTGTCTATGGGAGGAGGACAATCATTAAACTTTGGTTTAGGAAATTTAGACACCTTTGCATGGGTTGGTGGTTTTTCTTCGGCACCTAACACAAAGCCTCCTAAAGAGTTAGTGCCAAACCCAGAAGAAGCTAAAAACAAATTAAAATTATTATGGATTTCTTGTGGTGATAAAGATGGTTTATTGCCATTTAGTAGTCGTACACACGATTATTTATTTAAAAACAATGTTCCACATATCTACTATCTAGAACCAGGACATCATGATTTTAAAGTTTGGAAAAATGGGTTATATATGTTCTCTCAATTTTTATTTAAACCTGTAGACAAGTCGAGCTTAACAAAATATTCAGTTCTTGGAACACCTTCAAGAACCAATTTAAATGATGCTGCTTATCCGCAAATTCTACCAAATAATAGTGTAGTTTTTAAAATTAAAGCTCCAGAAGCCAATAATGTATCTGTTAAATTTGGTAAAAAGTACGATATGACTAAGGATGATGAAGGGTTCTGGACTGTCACAACCAATCCTTTAGACGAAGGTTTTCATTATTATGTTTTAAATATCGATGGCGCAGAAGTGGTAGATCCTTCAACAAATACCTTTTACGGAATGGAACGTCTTGCTAGTGGTGTTGAAATTCCTGCAAGAGATCAAGATTTTTATGCCTTAAAAGATGTGCCCCATGGCAATGTTCAAGAAATATTATTTCCTTCAAAAAGTACAAGAACTACACGTCGAGCATTTGTATATACGCCACCTAGATACAATAATTCAACCAAGCAATATCCTGTATTATACCTTCAACATGGATGGGGAGAAAACGAGACTTCATGGAGTAAGCAAGGACATGCCAATTTAATTATGGATAATTTAATTGCAGATGGAAAAATAGAACCTTTTATTATTGTTATGACTTATGGTATGACTAATGAAGTTAAATGGGGCAAGTTAAATGAATTTGATATTACCCGTTTTCAAACCGTTTTGGTTGATGAGTTAATCCCTTATATTGATAGCAATTTCCGCACAAAAGCAGATCAAGCTAATCGTGCTATGACTGGTTTATCTATGGGAGGTTTCGAAACCCGTTTAATCACACTAAATAAACCAAAAGTATTTTCATATTATGGTATTTTAAGTGGAGGTACTTACAAACCTGAGGATTTAACAGAACATTCAAATTTGAAACTAGTTTTTTTAAGTTGTGGAAGTAAAGAAAATCCAGAAGGTGTTAAAAAAGCGTCTGAAGCACTAAATAAAGCAGGAATAAATGCAGTAGCATATGTGTCTGAAGGTACTGCTCATGAGTTTTTAACTTGGCGTAGAGGTTTGTACAATTTAGCACCTCTTCTCTTTAAAAACTAAAACAGGTTAAGAATATTCAATTTTAATACCATCAAAATAACTTAATATCAAACACAATTAATCATTTCATTTTGAAAAAGAAAACAGTTTTTAAAATTATCAGTATAGCCTTACCTTTTATTTTGATACTATGTATTGAGATGATATTAAGAATTGTTGGTTATGGTGAAAATTATCAGCTTTTCAAAACACTAAAAATTAAAGATAGACCAGAATACCTTGTGATGAATTCTGATGTCTCTAAAAAATATTTCAAAAGTGAAGGTTTTAAATCTGATAATCAATCTGATATATTTCTTAAAACTAAAACAGATAGTACATATAGAATTTTTGTTCAAGGCGCTTCAACTGTAGTTGGATTTCCTTATTATCATGGGGGTACCTTTCCACGGATGCTAAAACATAGATTATCTCAAACATTTCCTAATAAAAACATTGAAGTAATAAACACTGGTATAACCGCTGTGAACTCATATACGTTATGGGACTTAACTGATGAAATAATTAAACAAAAACCAGATTTAATAATCTTTTATGCAGGACATAATGAATATTATGGAGCATTAGGAGTAGGATCATCCAGTTCTATTGGTAGCCATCCAATAGTAGTTAGATCCTATCTGTTTCTTAAAAAATTTCGTTTTTTTCAGTTATTAGATAATAGCTATTCTAAAATATTTAATCAAAAAACAAACACTCCTAAACTTGGTGAAACGAATTTAATGGAGGTTATGGCTAAAGAACAACGTATACCTTACAATTCAGAAGTTTATGAAGCAGGAATTAACCAGTTTGAAAACAACTTAAATAAAATATTAAACACCTATAAAAAATATAATATTCCTGTAATTATTTCTACCATAGTTTCTAACGAAAAAGATATAAACCCTTTTATAAGTGATAGTATAAATAATGAAAAACAGTTTTTAGAAGATTTAAATAATAATAATCTTGAAGCAAATAAACTAGCACAGAATAACGCTTTAGCAGCATATAAACTAGGCACTTATCATCTTGAAAAAAATCAAGATACCGCTAAAAAATACTTACACTTAGCTAAAGAACTAGATTATCTTAGGTTTAGGGCTCCCGAACGGATAAATAACATCATCACTAATTTAGCTGAAAAGTATAATTGCTCCTTAGTAGATATGAAAGCTACTTTTATATCTCATTCCCCTGATGGGATTATAGGAAATGAATTGCTTACAGAACACTTACACCCAAACATAGAAGGTTACTTTATTATGGCAGATGCCTTCTATAATAAAATAAAAGAATTAAATTATTTGAAAAATTGGGATAATTACATTTCGTATAGTGAAGCTTTCAGAGATATCCCTACAACTGATATTGACTCTATTAAAGGAAAACTTATTATAGCTGATTTAAAAAAATCTTGGCCATATGCCATGAATATGTCAGGTTCACTTCCTTCATCAACTTATTATGATATTACAAATCCAACTTATGAGGAAAAAAAAGCCATGTCTATATACATAAATCAACCTCAATGGAAAAATGTAATGATTGAAGCCTATAATGCCTATGAACGTAAAAAGGAATATGATAAGGCACTTCGCATTGCACAATCTTTAATTTTTGAATATCCTGAACAAGGAGATGGATATGATGCAGCTGGTACAATGTGTTTAAATATGAATGACCCAAAGAAAGCTATTTATTACTTTTTTAAAAGTAATAAACTAGATAAAACAAGTGCATCTGCAAAGCAATTGGCTAAGACATACATAAAGTTAAACAAATTTGATTTAGCACAAGAAACTATTTTTGAAGCAAAAAAAAACGGGATAAAAGATAAAGAACTTGACGATATTCTTATAGATATAAACAAACGAACAGATTAAAATCTACCAAGGGTTTTTAATATCTTTATCAGTAAACAAATGATTTCGCTTAATAAAATGAGAATTATTCTCTTCTTTTTTTAGTATTTGATTCTTTCCAAGTAAACGCTGAAAAAAGGACATAGGGCAAAGAAATATATAAAATATAATAAACATGATTATATAGTTCATTACAATTCCTAAATATTCAGAAAATGCAAACCAAACTTTAGCTAATAGAATTGTTGTTTCTTTAGAAATAAATGATATTGCTAATAAAGCAATTGATAAATAAATTAACCAACTAATGTTAAACCATGAGCTAGAAATAAGTGTAGCTAAAGCTAAAACAATAATAGTTTCTAAAGACTTTTCTCTGTTCATTAAAATAGTGAGTAAATAAATGGTGCTAATGCAGAACCACTTGTTAAAAATATTAGTATACCAAAAAGCAAGAAAATAATAATTAATGGCATAAGCCACCATTTTTTTCTTTCTTTTAAAAAGAGTAAAAATTCTTTTAAAAATTCCATTTATTTTTCAATTAAATAATTTTCTAAAACCAAAACATCCATCCCAGACTTCATAAAACATGAATATGCATCTTCTGCAGTATTTACAATAGGTTCGTCCTTTACGTTAAAACTAGTATTTATAAGAACTCCAACACCAGTCTGTTTTTTATAAGCTTGAATCAAACACCATAATGCAGGATTAATTTGTTTATTAACTACTTGTACTCTAGCTGAAAAATCAATATGAGTAATAGCTGGTAAATCAGACTTTATAAATTTGCGTTTTTCATCTAAACTAAAACTCTCAAAATCTTCAGGTAATTTTCTTCTTAAAGATTCTTTTACTTTACTTGTAAATAACATATAATAAGAATGCTTTCCTGTCTCAAAATAGTTATCATAATCTTCCTCACAAACAACAGGAGCAAATGGTCTGAAACCTTCTCTGAATTTTATCTTCATATTTAAGGTATATTGCATTTCTGGATCTGTTGGATCTGCAATTATACTTCTGTTGCCTAAAGCTCTGGGGCCAAATTCTGTTCTGCCTCTGTACCAGCCTACTACTTTTTTATCGGATATACTTTGAGCAGTTACTTTTGTTAAGTCTTCTAAACTTTCAAAATATTTGTATTTACATTTATATTTTCTCAACAATCTTTCAATATTCTCATTAGAAGTTTTTGTTCCTAAATAGATATTAAAAGGTTCTTTTAATCCACTAAAATTTAAATCTTGATTGATATGTGCTGAAGCTAATGCTGCTCCTAAAGCTCCTCCAGAATCACCTGCTGCAGGTTGCACATATATATCTTTAAAAATGTTTTGTTCGAACAATGCTGAGTTTGCTACACAATTTAATGCTACACCTCCAGACAAACATAAATAGTCTTCTTTTGTCGTTTCTTTTATATATGTAACAAGTTTGATAAGTACTTCCTCAGTAACCTTTTGAGCCGCAAGTGCTAAATCTGCATGCACTTGTTCTAATTTTTCTTCAGGTAACCTTTTTTTTATTTTAAATAAAGCTTCCCATTTTTTAGAATTTACCATGCGTAACCCAACAGCATATTCAAAATAATTCATATTCAATTTTAAAGATCCATCTGGCTTAATATCAATTAGCTTTTCTTTTATAATTTTAATAAAATGAGATACTCTTTTTGAATTTTTATTTCCATAAGGAGCAAGACCCATCATTTTATATTCGCCAGAATTAACTTTAAAACCTAAAAAATAAGTGAAAGAAGAATAAAATAAACCTAATGAATTTGGAAAATGTAATTCGCCTAAAACTTTAATTCCTTTTTGGCTTGAAGCAATACCATAAGATGTTGTAGTCCACTCTCCTACACCATCAATTGTTAAATAAGCACTCCTATTATATGGAGACGTATAAAAGGCACTCGCAGCATGAGAAAGATGATGTTCTGGAAAATTAACAGGTATTTTAATTTTTTTAAATTTACTTAACTCAGAAATTCTTTTATTTATAAACTGCTTAATAAACAATTTTTCCTTTAACCAAACTGGCATAGCCTTAACAAATGATTTAAACCCTTTTGGAGCAAATGCATAGTACGTTTCTAATAACCTTTCAAATTTCAAAAAAGGTTTATCATAAAAAGATATAAGATCTATATCTTCAATATTAAGTCCAGATTCGTAAAGACAATATTCAATTGCTTGTATTGGAAATGAAGCATCATTTTTTATTCGTGAAAATCTCTCTTCTTGTGCCGCATATAAAACTTTACCATTTTCAATAATTGAAGCAGCAGAATCATGATAGTAAGCAGAAATACCCAGAATTTTCATAAATATAAATATAATATATAATTCATTTAAACTTCAATAATTGCTTTATTAGTAAACTCAAATAAACCAAAGAAAATCAAAAATAACACAATCGGTTGTTTTTTTTACGCAATCGGTTGTTTTTTTTATATTTTTTCATATATTTGGATCAGTATTAAATATTATTGGGATAATATACAATATATCGCAAGAAAAAGCAACCGATTGCGTATTGTGTGTTTTTACATTAAATGAAGTGAAAATATTATTTCGAAAATAAATACTAAAGACAATTATTAAAACCAATTAATTTTCTAAACTAAATTTTATGACAAATTTTTTAATTCTGAAAAACAAAAGCATTAATAAATTAGGATTCCTAATTTTGATGTTTCTGTTTAGCGCAGGTATGACTGCACAAGTATCAGTTTCTGGAACAATTTCAGATGCTGACGGACCAGTACCAGGTGTAAATGTAATTTTAAAAGGCACAAACATTGGTACTACTACAGATTTTGATGGTAAATACATCATTAAAAATGTAACATCAAATGGCACTTTAGTTTTTAGCTATATAGGCTATAAAACAAGAGAAATTGCAATTAACAATCAACAATCAATTAATGTAACACTTGAAACTGATACGGCAACCCTAGATGAGGTTATTGTAATTGGTTATGGTACACAAAACAAAGAATCCGTAACAGGATCTGTTGTTTCAATTAAAGGTGGTGAACTAGGTGAAGTCAAAACTGCAAACTTCCAAGAAGCCTTGCAAGGGAGAGCAGCAGGTGTTGATATATCAACTACCAACACAAGACCTGGATCAGACAACACAAAAATTAGAATTCGAGGTGTACGTTCACTTTCAGGAGACAATGATCCTTTAATTGTATTAAATGGAATTCCTTTTGCTGGAGGCTTAAATGATATCAATATGAATGATATAGCAAGCCTTGATATCTTGAAAGATGCATCCGCTACCGCTATTTATGGTTCAAGAGGTGCAAATGGAGTTATTTTAATTTCTACCAAATCTGGTAAAAAGGACCAAAAAGCAAAATTTACCTACAATACTTATTATTCTACTAAAAAAGTTTTCGCTAAGTTCCCAATGATGAATGGTGAACAGTTTAATGCCTTAAGGGAAGCCACTGGCTATTTTAGAGGTGGTACCCCAACATATAGCACAGGAGTAGATGAAGATCCATCTGTAAATACAGATTGGCAAGATTTAATTTATGGCACAGGATTACAAACAAGTCATGACATTGGTGTAACTGGTGGCGGAGAAAATAGTACCTACAGCATGGGGATTGGCTATTATAAAGAAACTTCCGTTTTACCTGTGGAAAACTTTCAAAGATATTCTTTTCGCGCTCAAATTGAACAAGAAATAGGTGCATTTAAGTTTGGTTTAAACTCGGTTATGAACTACAGTATTACCAACGCTGCAGGTACTGGTCTTTATGGTAACCTTAGTGCTACTCCTATTTTGAACCCATATAATGATGACGGTTCTCTTAAATATATAGCTGCTATGCCTTTGGATAATTTTGTTGTGACCACAAAAGAAACTTTAAATAATATTGGTGGATCTAGAGTCAATTTACAAAAAGATTTTGGTACTTATAATAACTTCTTTGGCGAGGTAAAAATTCCAGGTGTTGAAGGATTAAAATATCGCATCAACCTTGGTTTAAATTTACGTATGAGTAGAGATGGAAACTTTACGGGAAAAGGTGTTGCAAATGAAAACTTAGAAGCACCATCAGGAGCAGGTGTAAGCAGCAGCCTAACAACCGATTATGTTATAGAAAATTTAATAACTTATGATAGAACATTTGCAGAAAAACACAAAGTAAATTTTGTAGGTTTATTTTCTGCTCAAAATGGTAAGTGGGATGGTACTAATTTAAATGTTAGAAACCTACCTAATGAGCAATTTCAATTTTACAACCTAGGGTCTGTACTTCAAGAAGATATTACAGGATATGGTGGTTATTATGGTTCAGCTGGCTTATTATCTTATATGGGAAGAGCCATGTACCAGTACGATAATCGTTATTTATTTACTGCTACCTTACGTGCTGATGGTTCTTCCAGATTAGCGCCAGGACACAAATGGGTTACTTATCCTGCATTATCAGTTGGTTGGAACATAGGTAATGAAGCGTTTATGAATAATTTAGATTTTGTAGATCTTTTAAAAATTCGTGCAGGCTACGGTCAGACATCTAACCAAGCTATTGACCCTTATAAAACGCTAGGATCTTTGAATACAAGAGATTATAATTTTGGAGACACCTTTGCTACGGGTTACTATGTTAGTGAACTACCTAACTCGTCTTTAGGATGGGAGTATTCTGAAACTTATAATTTTGGTTTAGACTTTGCATTCTTAAATAACCGTTTATCTGGTACCATTGAATACTACACAACAAAAACCAATGATATACTATATCGACTAGGACTACCATCAACATCAGGAGTTGGATCCTACCTTGCTAATATTGGTAAAACTTCAAATAAAGGTATTGAAGTGTCATTAAACGCTACTATTTTAGATAACCCAGATGGTTTAACTTGGGATTTTGGCGTTAACATATATGCCAACAAAAATAAAATTACAGCATTAGCTAGTGGTGAAGATCAAAACGTTGGCAATTTATGGTTTGTAGGTTCTCCCATCAATGTCATTTATGACTACAAAAAAATAGGCCTTTGGAATCAAACAGATTCTGATTATCAATACCTTCAACAGTATGAACCTGGTGGAAATGAAGGTATGATCAAGGTTCAATACACAGGTGATTTTAATCCTGATGGCTCACCAACAAGACAAATTGGTCCAGACGATAGACAAGTGATGGATCCAACACCTGACTTTCAAGGTGGTTTCAATACACGCTTAGCCTACAAAAATTTCGATTTAAGCATGGTAGGTGTATTTAAAAGTGGAGGTATTGCTGTAAGTACATTATATTCAGCCTCTGGCTATCTTAATATGTTAACAGGTAGAAGAAATAACGTTAATGTTGATTATTGGACACCAACCAATACAGGAGCTAAATATCCTGCACCAGGCGGTATTCAAAGTGGTGACAATCCCAAATATGGAACTACGCTAGGCTATTTTAATGGTTCTTATTTAAAAATACGTGCCATTACATTAGGATACAATTTTAATCAAGATTTTATCAAAGATGTCGGCATTCAAAATATGCGTTTATATGCGACTGTTCAGAATCCATTTGTGTTGTTTTCTCCTTTTCACAGAGAGTCTGGTATGGATCCTGAAACCAATTCTGGAGTGGATTCTAATGGAAACACACAAAACAGCGCTACCTCTGCTAGCGGTCAAGTATCCAGAGGAATTCCTACAATTGGAGCTAACGTGCCAACTACACGTAATTTTATGCTAGGATTAAATTTAACATTCTAAAAAAGTATTAATATGAAAAATATAAAAATTAAAATAATATCAATAGCAGTACTATTAGTGATATTGCTTGTTGGTTCTTGTACAAACGACATTCTAGAAGAAAAACCTAGGAGTGTTTTTACTCCAGACTTTTTCAAAACGGAACTAGGAGTTGAAGGTGGTATTACAGCCTTGTACGGGCATTTAAGATTCTTGTATGGTAATTGGAACTACTATAACTCTTTAGAAACTGGTACTGATGAATATACATATGCAGAAAGTGCAGATGGCAACTTTAAGGATATGGATTTATCAGGCGTAGGTTCAATTACGTCTGAAAGTGCACCTTCAAGTGCTCCATGGAATTACTGTTTTGGAGCTATTAATACTGCTAGTGGAATTATTGAAAATGCTACAGAAGTTGGTTTATCTGATGCGTTGATTGCTGAAGCGAGGTTTTTCCGTGCTTTTGATTACTTTTTGTTAGTGCAGACTTACGGTGGTGTCCCTCTAGATTTAGGGGCTGGTGAATTACAATTCAATACATCCACAAATAGAAGTTCTATACGTAATACTGTTCCCGAAGTTTACACAAAAGCTATATTTCCAGATTTGGTAAAAGCAGTAAATAATTTACCTGATGTACCTCGTTATACAGGTACAGCTACAAAAAATGTGGCTCGCTTATATTTGGCAAAAGCATACCTAACATATGCATGGTGGTTACAAAACCCTAATAACATTCCTACCTATCCAGAGGCACCTAGAACAGATCCTGATGGGCATGATGCAGCATGGTATTTCCAACAAGCATATGATGTAGCAACAACAGCTATTAATAACCCAGGGACTTATTCATTACAAGAGTACTTTTATGATGTTAATTTGGCATCAAACGACAGAAACAGTGAAATGTTATTGTATGCAGACCATACTGAAGAGAGTGAAAAATACAATGGAGCAAGCTTAGGTTGGGGTATTTCAGGAAATGCTGATAATGCTTCCGTTTGGATGGTAACTTCAAACTATACAACCATAAGAAGTAATGGTGCTTCCACTGTATTACGTGAAGCCGCCCAAAGTTATGGTCGTCCTTGGACCAGAATGGCTCCAACAATAAATGTGTTTACAAATACATTTGCAGAAAAAGATTTAGATTCTCGTTATGACGGTACTTTTGTGACTAGTTACCGTGGTAACTGGGATAAAGGAGGCGATACAACACCAAGCTACACCAACGCTAATGGTATGCAAATTGTACCTGGCGATGCTGTGGTTAGTTTCTTAGATGAGGATAATCCTGCTGTTGATTATGGTGATGGAACCAAAGCAAACCTTGGCGGTGGTGAGATACCAGGACGATCAGATTATGTAATCAATCTAGGAGATCTTAATAGACGTTTCTACCCAGGCTTATGGAAGCTAGGGACTTACCGTACTGATAATGCTGGTGGACTTGGCTCACCTAATGCAGGTCTTACACGTCCGTTCCCAATTGCTAAATTCTCTGAATTCTATTTCATTGCTGCTGAAGCTGCCGTAAAAGGAGCATCTGGAAGTATGACTGCCAGAGATTTGATTAATATGATTCGCGCTCGTGCCGGTAAATGGCGTTTTGACAACGGCGAACAACAAGTAAGAATAGAGGATAACAGTGCTGCCATGGTTAATGCCACACCTTCTACTATAGATATAGATTTTATCTTAGCAGAGCGTTCTCGCGAATATTTTGGCGAAGGATACCGTTGGTTAGATTTAGTTCGCACCCAAAAATGGGGTGAATATGCTGCCAGTTATAAAATTGCTGGGGTTAGTGCCGCTGATCATTCACCGCAAACCTTTACAAGGACTATAGATGCCCACCATTACTTACGCCCAATTCCACAAGGTCAATTGGATAGTATGGAAGGCTCTGATGCTGAAAAATCAGCTTTTCAAAATCCTGGCTATAATTAGACAATATAGTTTTGAGTTAGTTAGTTTAGTTTTTAGTTTTAGTGCTGCCCAACCAAAGGGCAGCACTTTTTATATAAAGTTAGTTCATTAACTTTAAATTATCTTTACCACGATAAACACATTTAAAATAAAAAGTTTAATACTACTTCTTTACTATATTATTATTTACTTGTAAAAAAGAAGTTTTAATAAAAAAAGAGACTACTACCGATACGCTTTTTACATTGGTTTCAAATAAAAAATCAAACATACATTTTAAAAATATAGTAAAAGAAACTTCAAACTTTAATGTTCTAAAATATTATTACACTTAATTGCTACTTTCTGCGTCAATAAGTGAAACAGCCTGTTTACAGATTGAATCATCTTAAATGTTGATTAATCTGGCTTGCTTTTTTCTGATTATGTATTATTTGATTATTTTCATCTGAAACTTTTGTTTTTTTTTGATTAGAACGATAAAAAAGAGAGATGCTAAATGCTAATAAAATTATTTTTTTTAAATAGAATACATATTCAAAAAAATGACATCAATTATAAGTATTTAAAACACTTTCAAAAAAAAGCAAAAATTCAAATTAAGATATCTTAACTATACGGATTTAAAGTTTGAATAGTTCCATCATCATTATAAGTTATTTCGGCAACTTTTACTGAACGTAAATGTGTAATTCCTTTAGATAAACTAGAATCATGATAAAACAAATACCACTTCCCTTCTACTTCGCAAATAGAATGATGCGATGTCCAGCCTACAACAGGATTTAAAATTCTTCCTGAATAAGTAAATGGCCCGTAAGGACTATCTCCAATGGCATAACAAATAAAATGCGTATCTCCTGTTGAATAAGAGAAATAATATTTCCCGTTATATTTATGCAACCAAGAAGCTTCAAAAAAACGACGTTCTTTATCACCTTCTAATAATAGATTCCCTTGCTCATCTAAAATCTGAACTCCTTTAACTTCTTCAGCAAACTCTAATAAATCATCAGTCAATTTAGCAACTAATGGTAACAATGCTTGTTCTTCAGGCTTAGGTAACTCATTTTTTTCATCGTATACATTATTTCGATATTTTTGAAGTTGACCACCCCAAATTCCTCCAAAATATATGTAATAACTACCGTCTTCATCTTCAAAAACAGCAGGATCTATACTATAACTTCCTTTTATAGGATTTGGTTCAGCTTTAAAAGGTCCAACAGGAAAATCACTAACTGCTACACCTATTTGAAAAAGTCCCTGTTTATTTCTAGCAGGGAAAAATAAATAATACTTACCATCTTTATGAGCTGCATCAGGAGCCCACATTTGTCTATCTGCCCAATCCACATCATCAACATGAAGTGCCACGCCATTATCTACGGCATTACTGTCAATAGAATCCATAGAAATTACATGATAATCTACCATACCAAAATGGTCGCCATTATCGTTAAAAGGAATTCCTGCATCAACATCGTGTGACGGATATATATAAATTTTTCCATTAAAAACATGTGCTGACGGATCTGCAGTAAATATATGTGTAACTAATGGTTGAGAAATAGCTTTCTTATTTAATTCATTAAAATCAATTTCTTCAATACTATCTTCTGGCATAATTATTATTCTTTTAATTTCTTCTTTCTTTTAAATCACTCTCTATTTGCACTTCCATATTCTTATTAATTTCATACAAAAACAATAAGACTACACATAATAAAAATGGAATTGCTGGGTATATACTTACCAACATTTTTGTACCTTGAATAGCAGTTTCTGGTTGTACCACTAATTCTCCAACAACGGAAGCTTCCTTAGTTATATATCCATATAAACCTAAAATCCAAGTTAACAAAGCACTTCCTATACTTAAACCTCCTTTTAAGCCCACCATCATTGCAGAAAATATTATAGCAGTTGCTCTACGGTTATTTTTCCATTCAGAGTAATCTGCTACATCAGCTATCATTGCCCATAATAAAGGAATTGTTAAACCATAGAAAAAACCATGTAATATTTGTGAAACAAAGATTAATTCTACCGCTTTAGGTGGAAAGAAGTAAAAAGCTATTATGAATAAGGTTGAAATAAATAAAGCAACTCTAAAAACATCTCTTTTTCCGTATTTATCTGCAAATCTTTTTGAAAGCGTTATGCCTACAATCATAAAAATGATACCGCCTGCATTAAATAATCCAAATCCAGCAGACACTGGGTTTTCTCCAAAGAAATTAATTCCAATTGAGGATAAAAAATTTAAAATAGGTTGAATAAAGTGAGTTAACTTTTCTTTATTAACATAATTCTCAAAATAGTATACATAAGAGCCTCCTTTCATAGCTAACGTAACAAAAACTAATGTTGTTACAACAAGTATGATAACCCATGGCTTATTTTTAAATAAATCGCCTAAATCTTCCTTTAAACTTGATTTTTGCTCTGGTTTTGGTACAATACGCTCTTTAGTAGTTAAAAATGTAATAATCAACATAACAGTACCAATAATGGCTAACCAAGTCATTACAATTTCAATACCCACAGCTTTATCACCGTTACCTGCAGACTCAATAATAGGCAACATAAATACTTGTACAAAAAATTGTGCAAACATAACAGCTACAAAACGGTATGATGACAAACTATTTCTATCTGCCATGTTACCTGTAATAACTCCGCTTAAAGCAGAATATGGTAAATTATTAGCAGCATATAATAACAACAATAATGTATAAGTTACTACAGCATAAATTACCTTCCCTTTATACTCAAAATTAGGTGTGCTAAAAGCTAATAATGCAATAACACCTAATGGAATGGCTGTCCATAAAATCCAAGGCCTAAACTTCCCCCATTTAGAAGTTGTTCTATCTGCAATAGCTCCAATTATTGGGTTGAAACCAAAAGCAGCAACAAGCCCTACTGTTAACATAATTGCTGAAGCATGATTTGCTTCAAGACCATAAATATCTGTATAGAAATATGCCAGATATGTCATTAATGTTTGAAAAACCAAATTTGCAGCGAGGTCGCCTAAGCTATATCCAATTTTTTCTTTTATGGATAATTTTTGTGAAGTTGAATTCATAAGTATTTATGTAAATCTAGTTAGTTGGTTCTTTTTTTAATGACAAAATGCTATCATATGCTTTTTTAGCATTTAGTTGTCTATCAAAAATCATTGGATAATTCGTGCGCCCTTTAATAGGCCAATCGTTTAACCAAGTATGATTATCACTTAAACCCCAAAAAGTAACTCTACTAATTTTATCTTGGTGCTTTAAAAACAATTTGAAAATATCTTGATAGCGTTTTGTAAATTTAGTTTGAATAGAATCTGGAAGACTTTTGGGGTAAGGATTCATTTTTTCACTATTTTCAAAATTTTGACTTACCTCAGCTCCTACCAAATCCCATGGATTAGGTAACACATTAATATCTAGCTCAGTAATAGCTACTTTTACACCAAGAGCAGCATATGCTAAAATACTTTCTTCAATAACTTCTATTGATGGTGAATCTAAACTCCAATGCCCTTGCATACCAATACCGTCTACTTTTATTCCTTTATCTTGAATGGCTTTTATCATTTTAATAGCACCATTTCTTTTATCTGGATTTGTCATATTATAATCGTTATAATATAAGTCTGCATTTGGATCTGCTTCAAACGACCATTTAAAAGCTTGGGCTAAATAATCTTCACCATAAGTGTTTAAAAAAACAGAGTTTCTTAAAGTGCCATCTTCATTTAAAGCTTCATTTACAACATCCCAAGAATCTATTTTTCCTTTATACCTACTTACAATTGTTTTTATATGATTTTCTAAAGCAATAGCCATTTCTGTACTATCGTTTATTGCTTTAAACCATGGAGCTAATTGACTATGCCAAACCAAAGTATGACCATGAATAAACATATCATGCTTTTTTCCAAAGGCTATATATTTATCAGTTAACTTAAAATCGAATGTATCTTTTAATGGATGAATAAACATCGATTTCATAATGTTTTCGGCAGTAATGCAGTTAAATTCTTTTGAAATTAATGCCGTTTCTAAAGAATCTTGTTCTTCTATTTGTCTTTTATTAATGGCAACTCCCATATAGAAATTTTCTTTAAACTCATTTTTTAAAGAAATGTCTTTTACAGGCTTAACTTCATCAACTTTTTTACAACTTATTACTAATACTAGTAAAGCTATAACTACTAAAAAAGGGGTTGTTTTTTTCATTTTTTATTTAATTAGTTAAACCTTCTAAGAAACCAAATAGTGCCGGTTTATAATTATATCCTGAATCGAATAATAATGGCCATTCGTTTTTATTATTATAAAAATCTAATAACCAACTGTCGGTATCTCTCATGCCCCAAAAGGTGATCCCAAATTGTTGTGCTTCAGGAATGGTTTTATATATGATTGCTATTTGTTTGTATCTTTCTTTTTGGGCATTTGACCTATCAGAAGTAAGACGAGTTAAAGTTTTGTCTTTGTTAACCGTCATATCTACCTCAGAAAAATGGATTAAAAGACCCGTATCTGCCAATTTTGTTACATTCGATTTTAATGATTGTAAATTAGGGTACTGATAATCTATATGCATTTGCATACCGATGCCATCAATAGGCACCGAATTTGTTTTAAAATTATTAACCATTTCTATAACTTTATCTGCTTTAAAGCTATCGCTACCTAAGTTATAATCATTGTAAAATAATTTTACTTTGTCATCAGCTTCACGTGCCCATTTAAAACATTTTTCAACATAATCAGGTCCTATTCTATTATAAAACGGCCCCGCTTCTGCATCTGAAGTAAATGCTTCATTAACAACATCCCAACTTTCAACTACAGGAGTGCCATCAGTAAAAGTTGCTTCTGCAAAATGAGAAACTGCAGCTTTTATATATCCTTCTACCTGAGCTTCAAACTCAGCATCGGTTCCTGCAAAATTTTCTAACCAATCTGGAATAGCATATGAAGGATGCCAAATTAATGTATGACCGTGAACCCTTAACCCATTTGCTTTTGCATAGGCAACAATAGCATCTCCTGAACTCCAATCATATGTATTTGGACCTTTAAAAAACTTATACATTTTCATGTCATTACCAGCAGTAATACTATTAAACTCTTTATTTAGCAAGGTTCTGAAATAATTATCACTACTAGATGATAGTCTACTTGCAGACACCGTATTACCAATTGGAAAATTTGAAGCCTCTTTTAAGGTTATTGTTGGCATAGGAGCTGGAGTAGGTTCTGATATTTCGGTATCGTCTGATTTACTACAACTCATAATAAACACTAAAACAACTAATGTTATGCATTTTGATATTTTACTCATCTTTAATTCTTTTTAAAACTTTGTTTAGGACCTAAATAGGTATCTTTTAAATTACTACTTTCTGTTTCTATAATGATTTTTTGAAGCACTAAACCTTCATCAACTCTATAGTAATTGAGTGTATGGTTTCCTGCTTTTTTAATATCAAATTCAGTCGTTATTATTTTAATTTTATCTGAAACATTAATATGCCAATTACTTGGCACTTTGCCATTGTAATTAAAAATATTAGGATCTGAATCGTAATTTATTTGAATAGGTTTTTCTTCATCAAAAGACAAACCATAATACATGCCTTCTCGAGTAGCATAATTAATAGTTGGTGAAAAATGCATGCTCACTTTTACAGTACCTGTCGTTTGAAAATTAACATTATAAGACAACTTAGGTGAATTCTCATTTAATGTAACTCTACCTTCTTCTATGGGTAATGAGATTATAGAAGATCCTGTTTTACCAAGATTTTCAACAACTACCCATTTAAAATTTTCAGGTTCAGATTTATTTGAAAAATAAATAGCATCAATTGCTATAAATCCGTTATGCTCTACAAAACCTTTAACCTCATTTAAATCGGTATTATTTATTTGCACATAAACAGGAATCGATTTTTTATTAGCCTTAACAATAAATGATGTTTTATGTAATCCTTTAGGAGCTTTTTCCCAATCTATAGTTACTTTTATTCTTTCTTCTTTATCAATTGTTCCTTTTATTTTAGAAAATATTATCCAATTAGATTTAGACTTTATTTTAAATTTAAAAGGTTGAGTTCCTCTATTAAAAACATCAAAATAAAATGTATTCTTTTCAAACGAAGTAAAAGTTGGCAACATAGCATCTTCTGTTGCTTTAGGCCACCAATTTTTAGAACCCTCGACAGCAATACCTAATTCAGAATTATTTGACAATTTTATTGTTTTTGTTTCTGGCATTATATTTTTAGTTGGCGCTCTCCAACTTTTAGCTCCAATATATGCTTGAGACATCATATGGTTCCACTTTCCATCAGACATCACTTTATTATAGTGGTTATCAAATTCGGCTACTTTTTTAAACAAATCATTTGCTTTTTTAGCTTCTACATTAGTTGATGCTCTACCTTGTTCGGCATATAATTTGTTTTTTGCAACAGTAACATATAACTCATTAAGATTCGCCCCAGATAAAACATGATAAAGTACCAATTGATAAAAAGCATCTTTGTATTCTGGTTTTAAATTTTTATTAATTTCTTTAGCTTTTTCTGCTAATGCATTATACTCATTAACAACCTTTTGCGCTTCATTGTAATGTAACAAACTATAAGTATTAGTATTTAAAAGCTCTGGTGTTTTACGTGCATTATATTTTGTATAGAGCTTTAAAAGATTAGCTATGCCTTCTGTAAACTGACCATCAAAATTATCTTCAACCCACTGGCGATAATAATCTTGTAAATTATTTGCATGCCATTTTTCAGGATCCCAAGCATAGTCTAAAAAGAAAGAAATAGGAAATTCCATAGGTTTAATATCGCCAACATTTACAATCCAAACGGCATCTACACCATGTTTATATGCTAAATGCATTTGCTCCCAAACACGTTCAATTTGGTTTGTGTTTGTCCATTTATAGCTTCGAGGACCACCCACATAATCAAAATGATAATAGATACCATAACCGCCTTTTCGAGGTTTAGCATTTAAACTTGGTAATTTTCTTATGTTACCCCAATTATCATCACAAAGTAATAATGTAACATCTTCTGGCACTTGCATACCTTTATCGTAATAATCTTGAACTTCTTTATAAAGCGCCCAAATTTGAAGTGTTTCTTCGGCAGATTTTCCTGTTACTTCTTCAATAATTTCTCTTTGCGATTTTACTATATTTTCAAGTAAATCTGTAGCTGTTTCTTCACTCATAGGCTCGTCACCATCACCCCGCATTCCAATAGTTATAAGTGATTCTGCATTGCCCATATTTTGTATGCCCTTTCTCCAGAAATCATTAAGTCCTTCTGCATTTGTATGGTAATTCCATTCTCCTTTACCGTATCGTTTCCACTCTTGTTGAGATCTAACCATAGGCTCGTGGTGCGATGTTCCCATCACAACACCATATTCATCTGCCAAAGATTGATTTAAAGGGTCGTCATCATTAAAAGCATTACCCCACATTGCTGGCCACAAATAATTTCCTTTTAATCTTAAAATGAGTTCAAAAACCTTTTCATAAAATTTGGAATTAAACTCTCCAAAATTTTCATGTACCCAACCTGTTAATGCAGGCGCTTCATCATTAATAAAAATACCTCTGTATTTTACTTTAGGCTCTCCCATAGTATGAATTCCTGGAAGCACATGTAACTCCGATTGTTTTTTAATAGGAACATCTGCCCAAAAATACCAAGGAGACACACCTATTTGTTTTGAAAGATTGTAAATACCATATATAGTTCCTCGTTTATCTGAACCAGCAATAACTAGTGCTTTTTTAATACCAGCAAACGGATTATCAATAACCTGTGTTATAAATTTTTCTCGTTTACCTTCAAGTTGAGTTTTATCTATTTTACCATTAGAAACTAACTGATTAATAATGGTACTTTTACCTAAAGTACCAATAATAACTACATAGTCTTCTTCTTGTAATCCTTCTTCAAAACTATTTGGAGAAATATTAGTGACACTTTTAATATCCTTTTTTAAATGACCAACAACACGTTTTACACCAGCAAAATCATTATCACTCATTAAAATAGAAGCCACTTTACCATTTGTAGCTAACGGAAAACTTCCTGAAACTTGCTTATTAATAACATATTGTTTGGCATCAATAGTTTGAGCATTACTAGCTAGTGTAATTAATAATACAATTGAAAATATTCTAATTTTATTTAAAAATCTCATTTAGTTTTTATTACTTTAAAAGCTTAAAATTAGTGGTGTCCAGGAGCAAAAGGAAATTCTAATGATTTAAAATATTCTAATGTTTGAGTAGGTTTTTCTACGCCTTCTGGTAATTCTTTTTTTGAAAATTGTTGAAAATATAACAAGCAAGCATCTCGCCACCATTTTGCTTCTTTATCCTGAATGTTTAACAACATCTTAATATCATTAAATCTTTGACTATCAACATACGTTTCCATATCATTCCATGTATGTACCATAGATTGAACTTGATTAACACCTTCTTGATACTTTAATGCCAAACCATTCCAAAGACTTAGTCCATTTTTTAACTTATAATCCCAAGGCACATGATGAAACCACAATAAATATTCTTCTGGACATGTATTTATATCATTAAACATGTTAGTAACTTCAGGTGCATATTGCGCTGTTGCATTACTCCCAGTTGGCGTTCTATCAAAGCCAATACCTTCATTATCTGCTTTATGATAATAAACAGGATTCCATTCTGGTCTTGATAAGTTAGAAACCCAAGGTCCAGGACCATAATGATGACCAGTAGCCATAATATGATGCAATCCTAAAGGCGTCATATAATTAACAACAGCTTCTCTGGAATTCAGTAACATTTCTTTTACGGGTTTTATAAAACTTTCATCATTGGTAAATGTTTCTCTTAACCATTCATCAGCTATAACTTTAGAACTTAATTGCGGATTCCAAGCAAGTCGCCCAAATCCATACCAATTAGCTTGTAAAAATACATTACCTGTCCAGTTTCTATCGGCACCTATATTACTTACACCTGCCATTCCTGTTAGTTTTTTATTAAAAAGAGACCCATCAATATCTTTAGCTACTGTAGAACCTTTTCCTTTTCTATAAGTGTCTGCTTGTAAAACTTCTTCATATAATTCAGGAAGAAAAACTGTATGCGTACTACAACCTAAATACTCTTGTGTTATTTGAAATTCCATCATTAAATTTGTTTTAGGCATAGCACCAAACATGGGATGAAAAGGCTCTCTAGGTTGGAAATCGATTGCGCCATTTTTTACTTGAACAAGTACGTTGTCTTTAAATTGTCCGTCATAGGGAACAAATTCTGCATACGCTTGTTTTGCTCTATCATTTGCATCATGCTCTGAATACACAAAGGCTCTCCACATAACAATCCCTCCAAAAGGCGCTAAAGCTTCTGCCATCATATTAGCTCCATCTACATGATTTCTATCGTAATTTTGAGGTCCAGGTTGCCCTTCTGAATTTGCTTTTACTAAAAACCCTCCAAAATCGGGAATCGATTTATAAATTTCGGCTGTTTTATCTTTCCACCACTGAATAACACGAGTATCTAATGGATCTGCAGTTTCCAAACCTCCAATCTCTATAGGAGCTGAAAAACGAGCTGTTAAGTATACCTTTATACCATAAGGTCTAAAAACATTAGCTAAAGCTTTAACTTTCTCTAAATAATAAGGCGTTAAAATAAGAGCGTTGGCATTTACATTATTTAAAACAGTTCCGTTAATGCCTATTGAAGCGTTTGCTCTTGCATAATCTATATAACGTTGATCTATATAATCTGGTAATCTATGCCAATCCCAAATAGAAGATCCAGAATAACCTCTTTCTACAGTTCTATCTAAATTATCCCAATGGTTTAAAACTCTAACTTTTAATTTAGGAGCATCAACAATAGATAAATTTTCAATAGACTTATTTGTTTGTATTAATCTTAAAAAATTAAAAACTCCATATAAAACACCTATATCTGTTTTGCCTGTTATAATTATTTGCTTCTTTCCTTTTAATATTATTGATTTTATAATAAACCCTTCATCAGTTATCTTACTAAAATCTTTTTCTAATTCATTTAAAACATCCTGATTTAAAGATGCTTTAGACCCAAAAACTAACAAACAATTATTAGCATTACTTTTATTTACCTTAGACAAATAAGCCTCTCCTAACATGCCTTTAAAACCTCTTTCTAATTCATTTAAAGCAATCTGAATGGTTTTAGAATTACCATAAGGCATTAACCTTTTAATATGAGATTGGTAATTCTTTCTTAAAATTTCATTTTTAACAACATTATATTGCAACCACAATTTATAACCATCGTTAGCAAAACTATTTAAGCTAAAAACAAACAGTAATATTATTAATAAATTAAACCTCTTCTTTATAAACCTTATATTAAAACACATCATTCTTCTTAAGCATATTAGTAATTTCAATTCTAATAAATAACTATTCAATAATATCTGATTTAATTTATTGTGAAAACAAAAAAATCATTTAACTTGCAATCGGTTGCGTAAATCTAAAACATTCCATTTAAATATAAAAATTTTAGATACATTTACTTGTGCTTTTAATTAAAACTTAATTATGAAAACGATATTAACAAAAATTTTACTACTCATATTTTTTGCCTTAATTATAAATTCTTGTAGCCAAGAAAAAAATAATAATTCTAGCACAAGTCCTAATTTAGTTAAAGCACGAGATACATTTCCATTTTACAACCCTTCGCTTTCAATAGATGAAAGAATTCAAGATTTAATGTCTAGATTAACACTTGAAGAAAAAATAGGGCAAATGATGAATGGTACTCCAGCAATTAAACGCCTTAAAATTCCAGCTTATGATTATTGGAATGAAGCCCTTCATGGTGTAGGTCGCTCTTGTGCTGCAACAGTTTTTCCACAAGCTATTGGTTTAGGAGCTACTTTTGATAAAGACTTAGCTTTTAGAGTCTCTTCTGCCATATCAGATGAAGCAAGAGCCATTTATAATGCTACAAATGAAAAAGGCTATAATAAACAATACAACGGATTAACCTTCTGGACACCTAACATTAATATTTTTAGAGATCCTCGTTGGGGTCGCGGACAAGAAACTTATGGTGAAGATCCATATTTAACTTCAATTTTAGGAGCATCATTTATTAAAGGACTTCAAGGTGACAATCCCAATTACTTAAAAACTGCTGCTTGTGCCAAACATTTCGCGGTACACAGTGGACCTGAAAAAGTAAGACATGAATTCAATGCCCAGGTAAATCAAAAAGATTTATGGGAAACCTATTTACCTGCATTTAAAGCATTGGTTGATGTAAATGTTGAAGCTGTAATGTGTGCTTACAACCGAACAAATGGTGAACCTTGTTGCTCTAGTAATTATTTAATAACAGATGTACTTAGAAACACATGGCATTTTAAAGGACATGTATTAACAGATTGTAGTGCACTAATTGATTTTTATAAACAAGCAGATGAAGGCGGACATGGAAGAGTAAAAACGGATGCTGAAGCTGCTGCTCTAGCGGTAAAAAGTGGCGTTAGTCTTAACTGCGGTCCTACTTATCATGCCTTAAATGATGCTGTTAAAAATGGATTAATAACAGAAAAAGAAATTGACAAACAATTAGCAATTTTATTACAAACACGATTTAAACTAGGACTGTTTGATCCTAAAGGAAGTACGCCTTACGATAATATCTCAATTGATATCGTAAATAACGAAACCCACAGAGCACTTTCAAAAGAAGTTGCTCAAAAAAGCATAGTGCTCTTAAAAAACAATGGTATTTTACCTTTAAAAAATGATCTTTCTAAATATTTTGTAACAGGACCCAATGCTGCTAGTATAGAAATCCTCTTAGGAAATTATTATGGTGTAAATTCTAAAATGGTTACCATATTAGAAGGCATTAGTGCTGCAATAGAACCTACAAGTCAGTTACAATTTAGATTAGGTGCTATGCTTAATAAACCATCAATTAACCCTATAAACTATGCTATTGGACATGCAGGAAATAGCGATGTAACTATTGCTGTTTTAGGAATTTCTAGTCAGTTAGAAGGTGAAGAAGGCGATTCGATAGATTCAAACACAGCTGGAGACCGCTTAGATTATAATTTACCACAAAATCAAATAAATTACTTAAAAGAATTAAGAGAAACGGCCAACAAAAATCCTGATAATAAAAAGCCCATTGTTTCAGTAATAATTGGTGGAAGCCCTATAAATTTAGCCGAGGTAGAAGCATTATCTGATGCTGTTTTATTTGTTTGGTATCCTGGTGAAGAAGGTGGAACGGCCGTTGCCGATATACTTTTTGGAAAAGTATCTCCTTCAGGAAGATTACCAATTACTTTTCCTAAATCATTAGACCAATTACCTGCGTTTAATGATTATTCAATGCAAGGACGTACATACAAGTACATGAACAAAACTCCATTATACCCATTTGGTTTTGGTTTAAGTTATACAACTTTCGAATATACCAACATTAAAGTGTCATCACCATCTATTTCTAAAGAAGAAAACTTAACTGTTGAAGTATCTGTTACCAATACTGGAAATGTGAAATCTGATGAAATTGTTCAGGTTTATATTTCAGATATTGAAGCATCTGTTAGTGTGCCAAACTCACAACTAATCAATACAAAACGAATTACATTAGAACCAGGAAATACTCAAAAAATATCATTTGAGTTAACCCCAAAAGATTTTGAAATTATAAAAAATGATGGTAGTAGAACTATAGAATCTGGAGCATTTAAAATTTACATAGGTGGTTCTAGCCCAATGAAACGAAGCTCTGAATTAGGAGCTGCAAAAATGTCTGAAATTATAGTTAACGTAAAATAATTTATCAAGTAATGAATACTTTTAAAACATTAATTATAGCCTTACTTCTGCTTACTTCTAATCTTATAATTAGTCAAGTTAAGCTTCCTAAATTAATAAGTGATGGTATGGTATTACAAAAGGATGCTAAAATCCCTATTTGGGGTTGGGCTAGTCCTAATGAAAAAGTAACTGTAATATTCAACGGAAAAAAACACAGAACTAAAGCAAATGCCAAAGGAGAATGGAATTTAAAACTCCCTAAAATGAAAGCTGGTGGTCCATACACCATAAAAATATCTGGTAAAAATTACATCGAAATAAAAGACATACTTATTGGTGATGTTTGGCTTTGCTCAGGGCAATCAAATATGGAACACCAATTATATAGACATGATATTACTTATGCTAATGAAATTGCTACAGCTAATTACCCAGAAATACGCCACTATAAAGTTCCAAAAACTACCAGTATCTCTGGAGAAAAGAAAGATTTAAAAGGTGGCAAATGGCTAAAAGCAGTTGGCGAAGAAGTAAGACCTTTTTCGGTAGTTACATACTTTTTTGCAAAAAAAATATATGAAAAATATCATGAACCTATAGGATTAATTAATGCAAGTGTGGGTGGCACTCCTATTGAAGCTTGGATTCCTAAAGAAGGTTATAAAAACTATCCCGACATCCTGAAAATAATTGAAGAAAATAAAGATACTGCTTTTGTAAATAATCAAAAAAGAACGTTTCCCGTTGCTACAAAAACACAAAAAATTACAGACAAAGGCTTAATTGGAGAAAAACCTTGGTATGCTGTAGATTTTGTTCCTAAAAAATGGAGAAGAATCAATATCCCTGGATATTGGGAAGACCAAGGTGTTAAAGATTTAAATGGTGTGGTTTGGTATCGTAGAGAAATTGATATTCCTCAATCTATGGCTGGTAAAGAAGCACGTGTTTTTCTTGGAAGAATTGTTGATGCCGACGAGTTATATATAAATGGTGTAAAAGTTGGAAATACAACCTATCAATATCCACAAAGAAGATATGTGCTACCAAAAAATCTTTTAAAATCTGGTAAAAATACTTTTGTTATACGTGTTACCAATAACTTTGGTAAAGGCGGATTTGTTTCCGACAAACCTTATTATATTTCCACTGAAAAAGACACCGTTGATTTAAAAGGTTATTGGAGTTATAAAGTTGGAGATGTTTTTAAAGCTTTAAATTTTTCTAAGTTCAAAAATAATGTAAAACCAGTTAGGAGAATAAATAGGCAAAACGAACCTACCTCACTTTACAATGCTATGATAGCACCTTATAAACAATTTCCAATAAAAGGTATTCTTTGGTACCAAGGTGAAAGTAACACAGGACAACCAGAAAAATATGAAGGCTATATGCATGCATTAATTTCTGGTTTAAGAGAGGTGTTTAACAACCCCGAATTACCATTTATATATGCACAACTTCCAAACTTTATGGATGTATCTTATTCTCCAATAGAAAGTGGTTGGGCAGAATTTAGAGAGGCACAACTAAAAGCGTTATCAGTTCCAAATACAGCTATGACGGTTAATATCGATTTAGGAGAATGGAATGATATACACCCAGAGAACAAAAAAGACGTTGGCAATCGTATGGCACTTGCTGGACTTAAATTGGCATATAATCAAGATATCGTTTATTCAGGACCTATATACAAAGACCATAAAATAGAAGGAAACAAAGTAATTCTTTCTTTCTCTCATGTTGGTAATGGATTAATTGCTATAGATGGTGAAGCATTGAGTGAATTTGCTATTGCTAGTGATGATAAAAACTTTGTTTGGGCTGAGGCTAAAATAGAAGGCAATAAAGTAATAGTTTCTAGCGAGCAAGTTCCTAATCCAAAATATGTTCGATATGCTTGGGCAGATAACCCTGATAATCCGAACTTATTCAATAAAGAAGGGTTACCTGCATCACCTTTTGAAACGGAATAAAAACCCTTTCTGAAATATAAAAAATAAATTTACGCTTACTTGCTACAAATTCGTAAAATGGTAAGTGTAAATTAATTCCTTTTGGAAGATTCTCTAACAATAACTTCGGTGCTTAGCATCCTTGTTTCTTTAACCTCATCTTTTTCTTGAGACTTCAACGTTTTTAAAATAATTTCTGCTGAAGCTTGCCCCATTTTAAATCCGGGATTGGTAATAGACGATAAATGAGGTTCTATAATTTTCGAAATTGGATCATCATTAAACCCAATTACGGCTAAATCTTCTGGTACATTAACACCTCTTTTCTTTGCACATTGTATAGCACTTACTCCTAAAATATCACCAGGGGCAAATATCCCATCTGGTGGATTTTTTAAATCAAGAAGTATATTGGTAGCTCTGGCTGCTTCTTCTAACGTTATACCATTAAGTTTAATGATAAGTTCATCTTCAATAGGAAGATTAAACTCTTTTAAAGCAGCTAAATACCCTTTTTTTCTCTCATTATAAATACTGAATTCCGAACCTGCTGCAAGATGAGCTATACGTTTACAGCCTTGAGAAATAAGATGTTTTGTTGCTTTATAACCAGCATCAAAATTATCAATAACAACTTTATAAGTATTGAATGCTTCTTTTGGAACCCTATCAACAAAAACCAAAGGTGTATTACTGTCTATAAATAATTGAAAATGTGAAGCATTTGGAGTTTCCATGGCTAACGAACAAATAACACCACTAACACGATTATTATATAAAGACTTAACTAAATTCATCTCCCCTTTATATGAATCATGCGATTGTACAATAATAACATTATACCCTAATTTCTTTGCCGTAATTTCTACACCACTAATCAATGACGAAAGAAAAGGTTGCTCAATTGTAGGTAATAAAACACCAATAGTTTTTGTTTTTTTGTTTCGTAAACTAGCTGCTAAGTTATTAGGACGGTAACCCATTTCTTCAGCAGTTTTTTTAACCTTTTCAATAGTTTTTTCACTAATACTTGAATGGTCCTTTAATGCTCTTGAAATTGTAGAAGTAGCTAAATTTAGTTCTCTTGCAATGTCATATATAGTAACTTCTGTATGCTCTTTCATTTATACTCTAAAAATTAATCAAATATACATCTTTTAAAGAAAAGATATTTTATATTAAAATTCCAATTGGACATATAATATATACGTATTTTTTCCATTAGTTTTTCAAAACCTTATCAATCCTATGTTTATTAACTTTATCTTTTTAATATAAAAACTTTCAACAATAAGCAATCGGTTGTGAACCATGAATATAGTACTTTTTTCTGATTTAATTACAAAAGAAATGATAACTCATTCAAACTTGTTTCAAAATAGGAAGAAGACAACAATAAACTTACAATTTAAAGCTTTTACTAAGCTTACTTTATGTTATAACAAACACTCTACAAACGACAAGTTTATTGGCATTTCAAAATGAAGATTTTTATTATAAAACCTATACATAACACACTATAAGCAAAACAATTACCTACTTTCTGTTTTTTATACACCTAAATTTGTATATTTATTACTTCCTTACATTGAATTATTAATTAGCAAAACATCTAATAATTGTTAATGCTTTATAATTCATGATTAAAAAAACCTTACTATTCTCAAACAAATGCTCTATTACTACTTCTAATGAGCAATTAGTTATAAAATCAGAAAATAGAAATAAAACAATACCAATTGAAGACATTGGATATATTGTAATAGACCATCACGAATCATATATAAGCATTCCTGCTCTAAATAAATTAATTAAGAACAATTGCGCTTGCATTATTTGTAATGATAAACACCTTCCTAATGGTATGCTATTAAATTTAAACAGTCATCACGTTCAGCAAGAAATATTTAAACAGCAAATAAATGCAAGCATACCTTTAAAAAAACAATTATGGCAACAAACAATTGTTGAAAAAATTAATAATCAAGGATTGCTGCTAGAAAAAATAACAGGAACAAACAATAAGTTTGAATATTTAGCAAGTAAGGTTTTAAGTGGAGATACTTCAAATATGGAAGCAGTAGCAGCAAATTTTTATTGGAAGTCTTTTTTTGAAATTGATTTTAAAAGAGAACGCTTTGGTAATTATCCTAATAATTTTTTAAACTATGGCTATGCCATTTTAAGAGCTGCCACAGCGAGAGCTCTTTCTGGAAGTGGATTATTAAACACCTTAGGCATTCACCATAAAAGTAAATATAATGCCTTTGCTTTAGCAGATGATATCATGGAACCCTTTAGACCTATTGTAGATGAAATTACACATCATATTATACTACAATATGACGAGCAAGAACTTACAACAGAAATAAAGTCAGAGATTCTATCTATATTAACTAGAACGGTTTATTTTAAAAATGAGAAAAGTCCTTTAATGGTTGCTTTACAAAAAACAGCAAGTTCTTTACAGCAATGTTACTCTGGCAAAAGAAAAAAAATTAAGTATCCAAAACTATGGAACTAAACGGATATAGAATTATGTGGTTATTTGTATTTTTTGATTTACCAACCGAAACCCCTAAAGACAGGAAAAATGCTGCTGGCTTTAGAAAAAATATTATAAAAGATGGTTTTACAATGATGCAATACTCTGTTTATATGCGGCATTGTGCAAGTAGTGAAAGTGCTGATGCCCATGAAAAACGAATTAAAAAACTATTACCTCCACTAGGCAAAGTAAGTATTTTAAGAATTACCGATAAACAATTTGGTAATATTATGAATTTTTGGGGACGAGCAGAACAACCAAAAGAGCCACAACCGACACAATTAGAGTTGTTTTAAATTAAAAAATGCCTCAATATTGCCTTATCACTGCAAAAAAGAAGCATTTTTTTAAACGATATTACACTTTAATCATATGAATATCAGAAGGTAACAAGCCAACTAATATCGTGTTTTCTAATCTTTAATCAAACCACAACGTCAACACGTCTAATATGTCAGTAATTCCCAATATCGTGTTTTCTAATCTTTAATCAAACCACAACATTCAATCCTTTCTTATTATTGTATTCGTAAATATCGTGTTTTCTAATCTTTAATCAAACCACAACTTAACTTACTTTAAAAAGTATTTTGAAATTAATATCGTGTTTTCTAATCTTTAATCAAACCACAACTATCCCCTCGCTTCCAAGTTCCCACCGCTGAATATCGTGTTTTCTAATCTTTAATCAAACCACAACAAAGACCAACTTATATCTAATGGCAGATAAAATATCGTGTTTTCTAATCTTTAATCAAACCACAACCTTACGCAAAGGGTGGTCTTCTTCAGGGCGAATATCGTGTTTTCTAATCTTTAATCAAACCACAACATTTAAACGAAGTAAATGTCACAAATAAATAATATCGTGTTTTCTAATCTTTAATCAAACCACAACTAATGCTGATCAAACAACAACATTTCGTTAAATATCGTGTTTTCTAATCTTTAATCAAACCACAACTGTGCATCCAGAAGTAGGTTTGCATATTATAATATCGTGTTTTCTAATCTTTAATCAAACCACAACCCACCGACTAACCCCATTGCAGAAGCTAAAAATATCGTGTTTTCTAATCTTTAATCAAACCACAACACAAACAAGGTGAATCACTTGGAATACCTAAATATCGTGTTTTCTAATCTTTAATCAAACCACAACTTAAAGCCTTGAGTGTTCAAAACCGTCTTCAATATCGTGTTTTCTAATCTTTAATCAAACCACAACAATATTCGGTTTCTTATTTTCTTTAAGCCAAAATATCGTGTTTTCTAATCTTTAATCAAACCACAACCTATAATTAGCAAGGGGAAAATCCTGCGGAAATATCGTGTTTTCTAATCTTTAATCAAACCACAACCCCACAAAAAGGAGATTATAAGAACAACTGAATATCGTGTTTTCTAATCTTTAATCAAACCACAACAAACCGAGCCAATGGTACACAAGAGAACAGAATATCGTGTTTTCTAATCTTTAATCAAACCACAACCTTGTCTTTTATGTCTTGCATACCCCCGCTAATATCGTGTTTTCTAATCTTTAATCAAACCACAACCTGCAAAGCTTTATCGTGAAAGATTAAACAAATATCGTGTTTTCTAATCTTTAATCAAACCACAACTAATCTAGTGTAATCTTTGCATGATTCATCAATATCGTGTTTTCTAATCTTTAATCAAACCACAACCATCCACATACATCTTTGCAACTCTCTGTGAATATCGTGTTTTCTAATCTTTAATCAAACCACAACTGACACATCGCTATCCAATCAGCTGTTTTAAATATCGTGTTTTCTAATCTTTAATCAAACCACAACCAGCATTGATCTATAAATGCTTGATTCCAGAATATCGTGTTTTCTAATCTTTAATCAAACCACAACTATGACGAAGCCTAAAATAACACCATTAAAAATATCGTGTTTTCTAATCTTTAATCAAACCACAACATATTAGTTTTCTTCATGGCGATGACAACCAATATCGTGTTTTCTAATCTTTAATCAAACCACAACCGCGCGTGGTGTCTTTTGTTTTCGTGACATAATATCGTGTTTTCTAATCTTTAATCAAACCACAACAACTAAACACAACGTCGAATAAAATTCATTAATATCGTGTTTTCTAATCTTTAATCAAACCACAACTAAGACGTCGAAGTAGGCGCTAATGAATGAAATATCGTGTTTTCTAATCTTTAATCAAACCACAACTATTCCACCGTTTCTCCAGAAACAAGATTAAATATCGTGTTTTCTAATCTTTAATCAAACCACAACATAAATAACAATAACACAACTACTTCTTTAATATCGTGTTTTCTAATCTTTATGTCAATGAACTTTTGCATTGTCAGAAATGACAAATTATACTCTTTTAATTTTTCCTGTTGAAGAAATATTAAAATCAAATCCTTCAACTAAAGCGTTAAAATTATTTACTTTAAATTTAATGTATGGAAACTCTTTAAAATTATCAATTACATTGCCTCCTTTAGGAGTTGTTAAACCACTCTGTTTTATTTTTACTTCTTTTATTTTCCCTTTTGAGTCAAATACGCCATTCTCTTTATAATATTTATTCAATAAAGTATTCAGGTTCTTAAAAAAATCTGTTCTTTTAATTGTTTGGTTTTTGAAATCAAAAAATATTTGATTCCACAAACCTAAAGCATCTAAATCATCTTTAACTTCATAGAGCTTTTGCTCATTAATAATTTCATTCATGTAAGAAATATTTTCAGTTGATTTTCTTGCATTAAGATTGTATACCAACTTAATTCCATCATCATCTAAACCTGTAATTTTATATAGTCTATTTATTAAAGAATTAGTATTTGAAAAATCTAGCTCATCTATTTGATTTTTATACAAAATCACACTTAATCCCTTTTTCAATATGAGCGGTTTATTATTAGATTTTAATATATTATATCCTAACTCCAAATGCTTTTCAGGAATTAATGAAAGATTCCCATTTTTTCTTTCTTTCTTGTTCTTCAATTTATAGAAATTTCCAGCATCTAAAAAATTGATTAACTCATAAGCCCTAGCAACTTTTCCTTTTTTATCTAATCCTTCATAAACAACCATACAGTAATTTTCTTCATTTGTAACATGATAGTGCTGTTTATAAACTTTGGTTGATAGAAACTGTTTTGCATGTTTTTTAAATCCAGCAATAGGATTTTTAACTTTTACATAAATTCTAACTTTTTTGAGTGGGATTTGCTTATTCTTATTTTGCCAAATTCCAATTTCTTCATCTATTTTAGCTCCATTTGCATTAAACACTATAACTTTATCTTTCTCCGCTTTTTCTACAATTTCTCTTATTGACTTATCAACAATAAATGACACATCTGTTTTCTTAAGTTTTGAAAGTTCTTTTCTAACCACATAGTTCGGAATTATTTCATCATTATCATCTCTAATTATTTTTCCATTAATATCATTAGCAATTGCCCCATAAAATGTGTCATTATGCAAAGAACCTCTAACTGTATCACCTTGTTTATATTTTATTCCTCCTTTTTTATTTCTTTGAATAATTCCTCGTTTACGAATTTTCTTTTTGCTTTGAACAGATAAATTATCTGGTGTATGATGACTTATTAAAATATTAGTATCAAAATCATCCACGTCTTTATGAAACCCTTCCCATGGAATTCTATGTGAAAATGATGGTTTTGGTTTCCCATAATACTCAAACTGTTCTAAGTCATGATAATAATTTGCCAAAGCGTCATTAATATCCCTTGTACAACAAGCTACTACAACGGCATCTTTGGCATGATGGGCATGATTCTCTCTCGATTTTTCATTCAACCCCCACATTTGCCTTAAATTGGATGTTGTTTTTCCTTTTATTGGATACACTTTATTAAATACCGTTTTTAAGAAAAGATTTCCGTACTTACTAATAATTCCAATATCTACCGATTGACTATTTTTAAATCCTTCTGGAACTTCTTCCATATTGAAGGATTTATATTTTTTATATAAATATGAATGTTCAAATCGCAATTTGGTTCTTTTAATAATATATTCGTCTCTTTTTTCTTTAGTAGAAGCAGCTTTAACCTTTTTGGATAAATCTTTTATTTGTCGTTCTAAATCTTTATATTTTTCATCCCAATGATTAATTCTTGATAAAATTTCATCATGATTTGGGCATTCAAATGGGATTTTATCTTTTTTAACTTGTCTGTTATAAGTTGCACAACACAGTGTTTTATTAAGCTGAGAATTATCTAAACTCCTACTTCGAGGTATAGTGTGTTCAATATCAAATTTGGGGTTATTCCCAATAAAATCAGACAAACAAATTGTTTTTCCTGTATAAAGACAAACTTTATTTTGTTCTTCCCAAAGTTGATATTTTAGAATATCCGTTTCAGTTGGTTCATAGTCATTGTAATTTGCATCGTCACAGCCTTCTGTTTTAATATCTCCTCTAAAAATCGATTTTATTTTCTCAACATATTTATTCCTTCTGGTTTTTAAATCTTCATTCCATTGTCTTATTGCAACTCGCTCGTTGGCAGAATTCAACTCTCTTGGCATTTCAATATGAACAAGAGTATCTTCATCAATCATACCATCCTTTATCAATTGATTTATAACTTTTTTCAATTGATGTAATGAACGCATTGCCATTGGGTTTTTAATAGAGGATATTAATGGACTTCCTAAATACAGTTTACCATCCTCATCACTTCTTTTTGCTTTTTTGTATACTTCAATGGCCGACGGATGATATAGCTTTTTTAAACTATCTTCTTTAACATCAAAATTGTCTCTTAAAAAAGTCTTTAACTTCTCATCAATAGTTTGCTTTTTAGCAAATTCTCCTCTGCCTGAATTGAGTTGCATTTGATTTGAAAAAAGATCAAAACATTCCGACAAAATTTCATTTTGATATTTTTCTGGAGTTTCATTCCATTTTTTTGTTCCAAAAAAGTCTTTTACTTGTTTTTCTAATCCATTTCTGTATGCTTCTGCAACAAATTTATTATCAGAACTCCAAGTTCCATTTTCCTTTTTTATATTTTTAATCAATCCATTAACTATGTCAATATTATTACTATAAAGTTTATAATTTTCTATGATTGAATTGATTTCGTTATTAATAACGATTCTGTTTTCTTCATCATTCCAAATTTCTGTTGGCAGAATATTTTTCATATTAGCCAAGAAAACTGCGTGTGAATAAATTAGATTTTGCCTCAAGTAAGGAAGAATATTTCTAATCGCTTTTAAACTTAAAGAACCATAATCCTGTTTGAGTTTTATTTTGGAAAATTTTGTCGCAACTTTTTCATCACAATTAAGATTATCAAGTGCAAATTGTTTTAGAAGTTCTTCATTATCAAAACGGAATAACACATGCCAAATATCATCAACAATATCTTCTATTGACTTTTGAACCTTAACCTTATTTTCTGTTTTAGTGTTTTTTACAAAATTTGAAAACAAATACTCCTTCCATTCCAAACCAAAAACATCTATTAAACTTGCTGTTGTATGACAACCAGTAACATTACTTCCTAAATTATAATTAAATAAAACATTATATTCTGAAACATTTTTATCTCTATAATATCCATATTTTAAGTTTTTGGGCGTGAGTTTTTTTGCAATTTCAGAGAAATCAAAATTGATTTTTTTTCTAAAAAACAATGGTTGAACCAGTTCTCTTTCAGCTACATTTAACAATCTTAGTTTTTCATCAGTAGGTAATTTAATTTTCACATTATTCAAATAACTCAACATTCTGAATTCTTCAAAATCTGGGTGGGAAATTGGCACACATGCTTTTCTATTTTCTAAAGGACATTTAGCAACTAACCCTTTTTGGGATTTTAAGGGTCTTTGAAAGAAGATTGCTTTTTCAATTTTTTCTCTTACATCCGTTGAAATATTTTGTTTATCGCAGATACAATTAAACTCTTTTAAATAGTGGTCAATTCTATGGGTATATTCACCTCTTATTTTTTCGCCTTTTTGATATAATGTATAAAAATATTCACCTAGAGTGGAACAATTTGCCTCTTGAATTTTTTCAGACAAATCGTTTATAGCTCTTTTAACAGGTCCGAGAAACTCTTTTTTATTTAATCTTTCGAGTAATTTTTCCTTTAAATCATTATAAACTAATGTTGTATTATCTTTGATAATTGCGTTGAAAGCTCTTGAAAGGGTAAATAATGGTTTATTACTTGTATCTTCTTTATCATAACTTAATAAAAAATCTGAAAATAACTCTAAAAATTCTGCCGTTGAAGTTGCATCATTAATTACATCCGTAATTTCTTCTTTTTTCTCTTCAATAATTGAATTGTCTGAACTATCTAATCGATTACTCAAAAAGCCACGTCTTTGTGCCATATGATAAAAAGCTCTTCCTAAAATATATCTGTCTTCTTTTTTGTTTAGATTAAGCTTTTCTTTGGCAGATTTAAATCGATAAGAATAAGGGTTCTCATCTTGCTTTTTTCTATCTTCTTCATCATTTTGGTTATCAGTACTTAACCAAATTCTAAATTCATCATTTTGAGGGTAAATCTTTTTATATCGCCAATCATTAAGTTCTTCATCAGATAACTTTGGACATAAATTATTATCCGATAGGACTTTGAGCAATTCAATTTTTCTAATTTTCCTTCTATACTTTAATTTTCTCGCACTTCTATACTCAGCACGTTTTGCTGCTTTGGAACTTTCGCTATTCGTTTTTGCTTCTATATTAACTCCTTCAGAAAATATCCGAACTCCTTTATCAACAAGAGAGAAATCAGTTCCACTTTTATCTACTATCGCCCACCCAATTGAGTTAGTCCCCAAATCCAATCCTAAAATTTTTGCCATTTTATATTTTTTTTGATGAAAGCTTAAATATAAACAAAAGAAAAGTACTACATATAAGGAAAACCGTAAATCAATTAAAAAACTTTTATATATATTTGCTATAGATTAAAATTTCTAATCTTTAATCTTATCACAATAAGGCTATATGCCGTAGATGAAAATCTTTAGTCCTGCGTATACCCGTGGGACTTTTTTTATGATTATTAAATAGTCTACACTAAATCACAAATCATATCTATTAATAATTCTATTACTCCACTTCCTGTGTAGGGGAAGAACTCATAGTATTAAACCGTTGTTTAATAAATATAACAAGTATAAAAAAGGATCAAGACTAATTGTTGTGTGTGAACATATAAAATATAATCTTTGCGTTAAAAGAATATCCCTTGGAATTATCCCTAGATTTACTAAAGTTTATTTTACCAGAATTACTGGTTACTCATTTCGATATTACCAATTACAATACAGAAGAAAAAACACTTCACCTGTATTTTGAAGAAAAGAAAAACATTCCTGAAGAAGTCTCTAATAGTA